>NZ_LOCN01000028.1:750-92622 GCF_001574435.1 Moritella sp. JT01 | reverse complement strand
GAACCAGTGACCCTCGCCTTGTAAGGGCGATGCTCTCCCAACTGAGCTAAGGACCCACAAATTTTGCTATTATATAGCGAACAAATTGGTTGCGGGAGCCGGATTTGAACCAACGACCTTCGGGTTATGAGCCCGACGAGCTACCAGACTGCTCCATCCCGCGACAATATGTTTTCATTTAGCTTACGCTAGGGTACGTAATTAAATGTGGTGGGTCCTACTGGGCTTGAACCAGTGACCCTCGCCTTGTAAGGGCGATGCTCTCCCAACTGAGCTAAGGACCCACATATACCAATTAATTGGTGATAGAAATGGTTGCGGGAGCCGGATTTGAACCAACGACCTTCGGGTTATGAGCCCGACGAGCTACCAGACTGCTCCATCCCGCGACAATTCTATAATCAAGATATCAATTAACTAAACGACTTACGTTGTTTTCGCTAACCCCTGTCTCAATGGCGGCTATAATACTTTTTTCAGAAAACTCTGCAAGTAAAATCTGCTCAGAATCACAATTCAATGATAAAACTCTGAATTCCGTTCAGTTTAACGCCAATAAGATGACAAATAGCACAAACCAATAGTTCGTTAATGTTGAACAATCTTAAAATATTACTTCAGTGCTGCTAGCTCTTTTTTTGCGAGCTTAGCAACAGCATCATTTGGATAATCTTTAATCACGAGTTCAAAATAACGCTTCGCTTCACCCTTAGAGCCCGATAGCTTAGCGAGTTGACCAAGTTTTTGTAATGAGTCTGCCCGTTTATTTGACGTAGGATACTTAGTTACGATCGTCTCAAATTCAGCTTTAGCATCATCATTCTTATTATCTTTACGAAAAAGCAGACCTAACCAATAATGTGCATTTGCGGCTAACTCAGATTCTGGATACGTAGAAATAAAACTTTGTAACGCAGGAATTGCTTCATCATATTTACGTTCATTTTTGATTAATTTGATCGCGTAGTTATAAGCATCTTTACCGGTCAAATTTACCGGCTGATTTGTTGCATTTAGAATATTTGCATCAATTGCAGCAGGAACGACAGGTTTTGCGACGAGTGTTGTACGAATACGCTCAATATCATTGAGAATATCACGTTGACGTTGCGTAATTTTGCCTTGTTCTAGTTCGCTTTCTTCGATAGCACCCTGTAAATTCATTAATTCAATTGATAATTGATCAAGTCTCTGCTGGGTTTCTAATTGTGCTCTCGTTCGAGCTTGGAGGATATTCTCTATACGGGTCAAGCGTTGCTCAACAGAGCGAGTCTGTTTTTTAGTTATCACCGGTTCAGTACTTGCATTTACATCAAATACGGTTGCTGGTGCGGCATGCCCGAAACCACTATAAAGAACGGCCATGATCATGGCCGTTTTAGTATTAATTCGAATCAAGGTGACTAATCCTTAGTAAACTAGCACTGCACGTCGATTTTGAGAGAATGCAGCTTGAGTATGAGAAGTATCTACAGGCTTCTCTTCACCATAACTAACTGTCGAGATTTGGCTTGAAGAAACACCTAAGTTAGTTAGGTATTTAACCACAGCATCAGCACGGCGATCGCCTAGTGCAATGTTGTAACCTGGCGTACCACGCTCATCGGCATGACCTTCAACTAACACTTTAACTGCAGGATTATCAATTAAGAAATTAGCATGATCTTGTAATAACTCACCGTACTCTGCAGTAACGGCTTGTTGATCAAAACCAAAGTAAACAACATGGCGTTTACGTAGCTCGTCAATTACTTGTTTTTTAACTTCTTCAGGTGTTAAATTTTCAACTGCGTCAATACTTATGTCAGTATCACTACCACTAACAACAGTTGGATCTGATTCAGCATTAGCCGTTGAGTCATTTGTTGTTTGTTGTGCAGAACTTTCAACTGCATCATTTGCAGTTGTATCCGTTGTTGAGCTACATGCAGCCAATGTCAGCATTGGTAACGCAATTACTAAACTTTTTAAGATTTTATTTAGTTGCATTTTCATTTTCCTATCAATAATTAATTCTTTTTAGATGTCAAGAAAGGTGACCACGCTGGTGATTTTACTTCTCCATCGCTTGCTGGTAAAACCGCTTTAAAGCGCCCATCCATTGAGACTAACGATAATACCTGTTTTCCCTTAACAACCGTGCTGTAAATCACCATGCTGCCATTAGGCGCAATGCTTGGCGACTTATCAAGACGACCGTTAGTCAGTTTTTGAACATATCCATCTGACAAATCCTGCTTCGTTACACTATACTTACCTTTTTGCAAACTAACCATCACTAAATTTTTACCATCTGGACTAATTGAAGGATTTAAGTTTGCGTTGCCTTCAAAGGTAAGTCGTTTAATTTTCTTACTTTCTAAATTAACCTGATAAATTTGCGGACGCCCGCCACGTTCAGAGGTGAAGACAATCGACTTACCATCAGGCGCCCAGGTTGCTTCGGTATCAATACCACGGTTTTTCGTCAACCTTTCCAAGTTTTTGGTCTTTAAATCATAGACATATACATCTGCCTGGCCAGATTTAGACAATATCATCGACAACTTCGAGCCATCAGGTGAAAATACCGGAAAAATATTACTCCCTTTATACGGTTCGATTAGCTCACGTTTCTGTGTGACCAGATCATAAATCCAGATTTCATGTTTTTTGTCTTCCATACTCATATAAGCCAGTTTTTTACCAGTAGGGTCCCACGACGGTGACATAACAGGTTCTTTTGAGCGGAATAATACATGTTGATTCATGCCATCATAATCAGAAATTAATAATTTAAATGGATATTTATCATCATAATTAATAGCGACATAAGCAATACGCGTTAAGAATGCGCCACGCGTACCGGTCAGGCTTTCAAAAATATAATCGCTTAAACGATGTGAGATATGACGAGGACGACGAGTCGAGAAATTACCTTTCAAATTAAGCTTAATATGATCGGTATTTTTAACTAACTGCTCATCAATTTTTTGTGGCGTTTGATTTTTAAAACCAGATAACACATTAATGAGTTGGAAATGGATCTGTAAACGACCATCTTGTAGTGGTTTTATTGTACCAATCACTATTGCTTCGACACCTGTTTCTTTCCAGGCTGCATAGTCAACGGCACTTTCTGTTGCTGGCGTTTGCGGCATTAAGCCTCGTTCCAATGGCGAAAAACGACCACTATTACGTAAATCATCCGCGATAACACGCGCGAAATCCGTCATGTCTTTTGGTTTAGGCTGTGCACCTAACCACTTAAATGGTACTACAGCAACAGGTCTGGCACTGTTTGTGCCTTCTGTAATTACAATTTCTAATGCCGCATGCGCGATTTGTATCTGCATGAGACACACAATAAAGAAAGATAAAAATCGTTTAGTTATACTCATATTAAATCTCTGGTCTAAAAATCAAATTAATATTTTTAAGTTTACTTGCCACTTCAGGGTCAGTAGACATAGGTAAAGAACCAGCCTTGTTCACCGCGTTAACACCCGCTCGGCAAACAACCCTATCGCCTTTACCACTCGTTACACTTAGTACCAAACCTGAGTCAGACAAACGAATATTAAGCGCACAAGATTTACCTTTCATTGCGTCACTGGTTAACATATTTCGTTGGATCGAACTTTGAATTCTCAGCGTGTATTTATCTACTTCACTCAAAACTTCTTGCTGACGTACTGCATCGAGTTGTTGGATTTCACTATCTAACTCGGATGCAAATTCAGCTTCAATTTGCGCTTGCATCAAACGTTCTTGTCGATCTCGTTCTATTTTAGCGACACGTTGGCGCTCTTTTTCTGCCGCTTTACGTTTTTGTTCTGCGACACGCTTACGTTCTTGTTCAGCTTTAAGCTTGGCTTCTTCTGCTTTTTTACGTTTCTTCTCGGCAACAGCAGCAGCCTGACGTTTACGTTCTTTTTCTTCGGCTGTTTTGCGTTTTTTATCCGCTGCTGCAGCGGCTTGTTCAGATTTTTTACGCTCTAATTCTTTCTTAGCACGTTGTTGCTCTGCTTTCTTCGTTGCAGCTTCGGCACGTTTACGTTCTTCAACTTTCTTCAAACGTTGTTTCTCAGCTTTAAGCGCAGCAACTTCAGCTCGTTTACGTTCAACTTCTTTTTCGGCGCGCTTGGTCTCTGCTCGTCTTGCTGCTTGTTCTGCTTTTCGCTGATCATTTTTTGCTTTTACAATTGCAGCTTCTTTTTGTCGACGTTCTTCATTAAGCTTTTTAATACGGTCTTCCGCTTGCTGCACTCGTTGCTGTTCTTTTCTGCGTTTGTCTTGCTCGGCACGTTTAATCCGGTCAGCATGTTGCTTTATCGCTTGCTCACTTACAACGACAGCTTGGATAGCTTGCACTTTTGGCTTTGGTTGTTGTTTTAATGGTGTCGAGGTTGCACTTAAACCAAGTAGCACGAGTAGAACGACATGTAATCCAACCGAAATAATAATAGCGACTGAGTACTTAGACCGATTATCCTTCATCTTTATTTATACCCTACCCTTAACTCTAACTCTTAACTCTTAACTACTTTAAATTTAACTACTCTACTGGATCTGTCATTAATCCAACAGAAGTTGCACCAGCCTGTTGTAAAACAACCATTAAACGGATCACTTGTGCATACGCCACAGAGCTATCACCTTTAACGACAACAGGTGTGTCCGGCTGTAGTTTTAAATGGGCTGCAACTAACGTCGCTAAATCATCGGGCGACATAGGTGACTTATCACCGTCACCCACATCAAGGTAATATAAACCATCTTTATCAACAGAAGCGACAATGGGTGGCTTACTGTCTTGTGATAACGCTTCGGCTTGGGCTTGTGGTAGATCGACAAGTACACCTTGAGTCACTAACGGGGCCGTCACCATAAAAATAATAAGTAGCACCAACATGACATCTATATACGGTACTACGTTAATTTCCGCTACAGGTCGTCTACGCTTACGTCGATAAGGCTCCATAGCTTAATCCTGTGTTTTTTTAGCCAAGGTCTGGCGATGTAAAATACTTGAAAATTCTTCCATGAAATTAGCATAATTATTTTCAATTCTCATCACTTGATCAGAAAATCGGTTATAGGCAATAACAGCTGGAATCGCGGCGAATAGACCCATTGCGGTTGCAATCAAGGCTTCAGCAATACCCGGTGCAACCATTGCCAACGTTGCTTGCTGCACAGCACCTAATGCAATAAATGAACTCATAATACCCCAAACCGTACCAAACAGACCGATATAAGGACTAATTGAGCCGATTGTAGCTAGATTATTTAAGTGAACTTCAAGGTCGTCAACTTCACGCGATAAAGCAACCCGCATCGTACGGTAACTGCCATCCATGATCGCATCGGTATTTTCTTGATCAGTATTATGAATACGCACATATTCTTTAAACCCAGAGTGGAAAATTAACTCCATACCCTGAATATTATTCTTCCGCGATTCGCTTTCTTTATACAATTTAGATAAATCGATACCAGACCAAAATCTATCTTCAAATCGTTTCGACGCTTCATTGGCTTGCTTCAATGCTTTTGAGCGGTGAAAAATCATTGCCCATGATGCTACGGACATGGAAAGCAGTATTAACATCACTGCTTTTACCAATAGGCTAGCTTCCCAAAAAAGTTCAAAAAATGAAATATCAGCAGCTTCCACTGGTTAGTTTCCTTATAATTTCTGTAGACATCGCACACGGTTTCTTATGTGATAATTGAATGCATGCCACTTTAACGGTTAATTCTGACAGTAACTTACCATTTTCATGATAGATACACTGAGAAAAGACCAACGATGCGCGTTTTAGTTCCTTAATATGTGACTTTATAATTAATAAATCATCAAGAAATGCCGGATAACGGTAATCGATGTCTATTTTACGAATCACAAATGCGAGATCTTGCTGTAATAACAGCGCTTGTGAAAAGCCTTTATCACGTAACATTTCAGTTCTTGCACGTTCTGCATAATTTAAATAATTACTGTGATAAACCATACCACCAGCATCTGTATCTTCAAAATAAACACGCACGTTGAATGCACTTTCTACTATATCATTTTGCATTATTCTAAAACCCACATCTTTAAACACTATAACTCTAACTTATAACGCTACAATCTAAAATTTGGCGCTATAAGTTCAACAATCATACCTGACAAAAATAAGAGATGAAATTGATTTAATGTGAAGAATACATTTCAGCCGTTATTTTTCTGGATAATCAAAGCCTAAATGTAGATAAGCACGTGCTGTTGCAATACGCCCACGTGGAGTACGCTGTAAGAAGCCTTGTTGAATAAGATACGGTTCAAGTACATCTTCAATGGTTTCACGTTCTTCACCGATTGCCGCAGCAACGTTATCTAATCCAACAGGTCCACCCGAGAAAGTATCAACAATCGCGATTAACAACTTACGGTCCATGTAATCAAACCCGCAAGTATCCACATCAAGCATGCTTAACGCCGCGCACGAGATCTCGGCATCTATATCGCCATTATGTTTTACTTCTGCATAATCACGTACACGACGTAATAAACGATTGGCAATACGCGGTGTACCACGTGCACGTCTGGCTATTTCTAACGCACCCGCGCTATCCATCTTCAGCCCTAAGCACTTTGCCGAGCGTAATACGATATCTTGCAAATCTTCAACCTTATAAAACTCAAGGCGTTGGACAATACCAAAACGATCGCGTAATGGCGATGTTAACGAACCCGCACGCGTCGTTGCACCGATAAGCGTAAACGGGGGTAGATCAAGCTTGATCGAACGTGCTGACGGGCCTTCACCAATCATAATATCTAATTGGTAATCTTCCATTGCAGGATATAAAATTTCTTCAATTGACGGGTTCAGGCGATGTATCTCATCAATAAATAATACGTCATTGGGTTCTAAGTTAGTCAGTAATGCAGCAAGATCACCTGCTTTCTCGAGCACTGGTCCAGAGGTAGTTTTAATACTCACCCCCATTTCGTTTGCCACAATATTTGCTAACGTTGTTTTTCCGAGTCCAGGAGGACCGAAAATTAATAAATGGTCCAGCGCATCATCACGACGTTTACTGGCTTCAATAAAAATTTCCATTTGACTACGTACATGGTCCTGACCTTGGTAATCTGACAACATTTTTGGTCGGATAGCACGGTCTATCACTTCTTCTTCACGGACGGTACCGCTAGAAATTAATCGATCAGCTTCAATCACTAAAGTAACTTCCTAAATTAATTCTGTAAGGTGGCACGCAATGACAGACGAATGATATCTTCACAACTCATACTTGGCTGTGCAACTTGCTTGATCATCTTCGCTACTTGCGCAGGTTTATACCCTAAACCAACCAAGGCGTCTTCCGCTTCTTCAATCGCATTCGATGACGTATTACCATAACCTTGTAATTGTGCTTTATCTGCTTCAGGGGTAAACAAATCTTGAGTCACCCAGTTTTTTAGACGGTCACGCATTTCGACCAATAAACGTTCAGCGGTCTTTTTACCCACACCCGGTAATTTAATTAAACTGTTAATATCATCGTGTTCAACACAGTGTGCAAACTGGTTTGCCGTCATACCAGATAGAATCGCTAATCCCAGTTTAGGGCCAACACCATTCACTTTAATCAACTCTCGGAACATTAAACGTTCCATTTTATTATTAAAGCCGTAAAGTAATTGTGCATCTTCTCGAACCACAAAGTGGGTGTAAACGATCACTTCTTTATCCACATCGCCAAGCTCATAGAAGCAGCTCATTGGCAGTTTAATTTCATAACCGACACCATTCACTTCAAGTAAAATTTCGGGCGGTTGCTTTTCTAATAAAGTGCCACGTAAACGTCCAATCACAATTATTTTCCAACATTTTTAAATACGAATATAATGTTAAGTAGCATAATAAAATACTGGTTAAATATCCAGATCAATTTCTTTTTTCGGTTAATTGTAACGTCCGCGCGCAGTGCCTTTAACCTTACCCGCCATATTAATCAAGGTACGTAAACTCTGGGCATGACATAATGCCACGGCGAGTCCATCGGCAGCATCAGCTTGCGGCGTTCCTGGTAACTTAAGTAAATTCACCACCATTTGCTGGACTTGTTCTTTATCTGCGCCACCGTGACCAACGACGGCTTGCTTGATCTGACGAGCGGTATATTCTCCAACCTCAAGATCATTAGATACCGCAGCAACGATAGCGGCACCACGGGCTTGGCCCAGCTTTAATGCTGAAGCTGCATTTTTACCCATGAATACATCTTCAATAGCAAATTTATCTGGTTGAAATTGAATGATAATTTCACTCACTCCCGCATGGATCTGCTTTAAGCGCTCAGGTAATGTATCACCTGATGTACGAATACAACCACTGCCTAAATATTGGAACTTACCGTGTATATGTTGGATCACGCCGTATCCAGTGATCCGGGAACCCGGATCTATGCCAAGAATAATACTCATACTTTATTATCTTCAATTATCATGTTTATAATTACAGTATACCTGCACCTAAGCTTGAAACCTAAACCCACTACTTTATCCATATTCCATTAAAATAACGCGTATAAATTAAACAATTGAAACCGCACATCGTTGCCTTATTATTCCACCATTTTGTAAAAAAGTGTATTTCAAATCATTTGGTCATATTGATACATTGTGAATCAGTGTTAGCTTGGTATAATGCGCCTTTTTACAATCAACCTTGTGGGGCTAAAATGAAAAGAGTCGTGTTATATACGCAAAAGAAATGTCCAAATTGCGATACGGCAAAGCGCTACCTAGATGAAAAGAAAATACCTTACCGTTTATGCAGCGTAAATGAACCACGTGGCAGTAAAGAATTAGCCGCAATTGGTGGTCGAGGTGTACCAACACTTAAGATTGGTGACCAAATACTGCGTGGTTTCTCAATTAAATCATTCGAAAATATGTATCGCGGTTAATCCCCCATACAAACCTGACTGTTATTACGCTCTCGGTGTTATTAACAACAGCATTTAATCATTACTTATGGATATAAATCATGAAGAATCGTTTTGCTCAGCTAGGCCTTATCATCAGCTTATTGTTTTCTACATTGGTCAACAGTGCCGAAATAGACAGTATCGATCTTAAAGTTACCATGAAACAAATGAGATTAGCGTATACTCAAGCAATGAAAACAACATCTGCGGATGAGTTTTCTACTCGCATTGATGAAATGAGTAAAATGCTTGCCGTAGCACAAAGCTATAACTTTTCACCTGACCGTGCAGAAATGTCAAATCAAGGTTTAGATAAAGTAGAATCAATACTGAACAGCATTCAACAAGCCAATATCACAGACGAAAACCTCGCCGTTGCGAAAGCTAAATTAGAAGACGTTGATAGCTTAAGAAAAGAATACCACAAGAAAAGTAAGCCTAGCATTTGGCAGCTCATCTTTGGTTAATAAACAATTACATGTCGGTGATGAGTATTACCGTCATATTAGTAAAAATTAGGAACAGATTACATGTCAAACACGCTCGACGAGAACCAAATAGCAACAATTCAAGCTTACGATGAAGAGAAGCGCCTTAGCTATTTATTAAAAGAAGTGACAAACGAACGTAAAATCTGGATCTTAACGGATGAACACGGTTGTGTAATGCTAAATAACGATGATGAAGATTGTGTGCCAGTATGGCCTAACGCAGAGTTTGCACAATCTTGGGCTACTGGCGAATGGGAACACTGTAAAACAGAATCTATTTCATTAGCTAAATGGCAAAGCCGCTGGACATCTGGTTTAATGGATGATGACTTAGCTATCGTTGTCTTCCCAAATCTTGATGACGAAGGTCTTATTATGTTCCCTGACGAATTTGATATGGCATTACAGAAACAAGCGAAGAAAAAGCGCTAACCGCCAATAAATAACTGTTTATTAAAAAGCATGCCAACATCAAATGGCTGGTATGCTTTTTGATTTCTGCCATTCATTCATTCTAAATCACCGTTTACTCTTTCATACCTACCACTTAAATAATATTATTTTTGATACCACTAAGTTAAATTAATGTTATTTTATTTACCTCCAATCTAAGGTATTGTTTTATATTCCCTCAGTAATCGGCCAAACGATATGATTTCCAACAAGCTAAAATTATTCATTATTTATATATGTTTTTCATTATTAACAGGCTGTTCGGTTGTTCGCTGGAAAATAGACTCGGATGAAGATAGCTTAAAATCTGTGGGCTTTGAGCAGCACCTGATGAGTTTAGAAGAAGGTGGTTCGCTGAGTTATTGGCGTGGAGGTAAAGGACAGCCACTATTACTGCTTCATGGATTTGGTGGCAATGCCGTCACGACATGGAAAAAAGAAATGCTGGCACTCAGCAAAGATTATGATGTTATCGCACCAGACCTAGCTTGGTTTGGTGACTCTTTTAGCACAGGTGAAGCTAACCTCGCAACAGAAACACAAGCAATATGGCAGTTAGTCAATCAATTACAGCTTGATAATGTCAATATTGCCAGTATCTCTTATGGCGGCTTTATCACCTTTAATATGCTCAATAACACTCAAGATAGCCGAATTAATAAAGCCATCATCATCGCCAGTCCTGGCCCCTACTTCAGTGATGATGACCTTGCTGCGTTAAACAAACGATTTGCTGTCGATAAACCAGAGGACTTCTTTATACCAAAGAACAGCGATGAATTACGCCGTTTATTTGGTGGTATTTTTGTTGAACCTAAAATGATGCCCGATTTTATTGCAGATCAAATTTATCAAACTTACTTTGCCGCTTGGCATAAACAGAAAATAGCCATGGTTCAATCATTACCTGCCGATCGAGATGCTTTACTCGAGGCGCCAGTATCATCAACACCAACATTGCTCATTTGGGGTGAAAAAGATCGTGTATTTCCTGTTGAACATGGCATTTACCTGAGTAAAAAAATACAAGCGCCCCTTATTGTTATACCCGACACGGGTCATGGGGTCACGAATGAACAACCCGACTTAGTCGTACGCCTGATTAAAACATTTATCGAAAATGAAAAAATATAATAAATAGCCCGCTTGATAACGCATGAATTGTGTACAAGGCTATGGTTATAGTTGGTAATTTGGCTTAAGGCATTTATTATTTAGGCATTAAACTTTAAGAGTATTAAATTAAGTTATGAGTAAAAAACATTACGTAGTATGGAAAGGTGTGAAGACTGGGGTATTTGATAATTGGTCTGAAACTAAAGCACAGATTGATGGCCGCAGTGATGCGCAATACATGGGTTTCCCATCAAAAGAAGAAGCAGACCAAGCATTCGCCTCAACCTATACTCGCGCATTAATGAAACGCTCATTAGCAAAAGAAGGGGCGACAGGTTCAGGTGTTAAACCAAAAGCAACACGCCCTGCAGGTGCATCTAAGTCAATTCTATCAACACCACCACAAGTTGCAGATCTCAACATTTATTGTGATGGTGCTTGCTCTCCTAATCCGGGCAAATCGGGTACAGGCATGGCTGTTTATGAAAAAGATAAGCTGTCACAATTATGGTACGGCTTATACGAAGCTAACGGGACGAACAACTCAGCAGAATTAAATGGTTTATTAGTCGCCTTCCGCTTTGCAGCCTCACACATAGAACAAGGTAAAACAGTACAAGTGCTATCTGACTCTAGATATTCGATTGATTGCATCACTAAGTGGGCAAAAGGTTGGAAAAATAAAGGTTGGAAACGTGGTAAGAATGAAGAAATTAAAAACCTAGCCATTATTCAACAATGCTTTAGTTTGTACGAGAAATTAAAATCCAATTTAATTATTTCACATGTTAAAGGTCATGCAAATATCGAAGGAAACGAGCTATCAGACCGTATGGCGGTATTAGCACGTAGCCAACAAGAGCCTAAGTTAGTGCAATATACTACCAGTATTAACGTTACCGAAATTCTAGCAATGCCATCAGGCTAGTAACGCTAGCCGACATTAAGCTACATTTACGTCTTATCTAATATAGAGGAATAAGCTGATGGTACTACCTCAGCTTATTCCTCACATCCCAAATATGCCCATTACATAATAGGCGTACAACCTTTCAGCAGCAGCGTCATATTCGCACTCGATTTAGCTTGAGCATAATAAGTATCTGTCGTTGTAGCTGCACTTTGAGTCATAGAGCCAATATCAGCAGAAATAAGCGGAGCAAGTACCGTTAGCCCCGATGTAGACTGCCGATCCATTTCATAAGCTGAAAATGCTTTACTGATTTCGGTACACGAAAAAGCATCAGCGCCTTGTTGCGCCATATTATAAGCCTGAGATGACGTTTCACAACCCGTGAGTAGACCTGCAAACAATGCCATTGCTATTATTTTATGCATCAAACTTCCTTATGTTGTTGAATATATGCGCCAATACTCAGCGTTTAAATCAATATTCCCTCATCCATTATAGCTGACAGAATTAAGATAAGCCGCGACAGAGCACATGCATAAAATAATTACGTATTTACATTTATCAGCTGCACGTTAAGATGATCAAAACATGGTCAAATGAACGGAATAATATGTCAACATATTGGTTTAAAAGATTAATCCCAGCGCTAATCTGTAATTCACTGTTGCCTGTTTCGGCTGCAAATATAACTGAATTGTCAGGCAAAGACTGTCGTGCAATGACAAATGCGGGCGTTATGTCCTCAGCAGCGCCTGTGCAGTGTAGGCGTTTAAGACAAGTACAATTCAAGTATATCGATTTTCAGGATCAGCAGCATAATAACGGTTCAATTATCGTCATGGATGCAGTATCACCTTACGTAGCAACGATCTTTGATCGTTTATATGAATTGAAATTTCCCATCAATAAAGCACAACCAATCCGCCACTATCACGGTAATGATGACCTATCAATGGCAGACAATAACACTTCCGCATTTAACTATCGCCCTATCACAGGTAAGCGTTCACTATCAGTTCATGCCTATGGTTTAGCTATTGACATTAACCCAAAACAGAACCCGTTCGTTGAGTTTGGTGAACAAGGTAGCGCAAGATTCAAGCCTGGCGATGGTGCTAAATACGCGAATAGAATGAAATTTAGATACGGTAAAGATGAACGCCAAGGCTTTGCTGAAGATGTTGTCGCTACCTTTGCTGATAATGGCTTTTTATATTGGGGTGGTTTTTGGAATACACCGATTGATTACCAGCACTTTCAAGTCAGCCGTAATATGGCCAACTTAATGTCGGCAATGCCAGCGGATAATGCCAGTCAGTTCTTTGATAATTATGTGCAGTGGTATCAAGCATGTAAGGTGAGTTACCCGACCGCTTATGCGGAACATAAAGTGAACGACTATGTACATTATTTAGAGACTAAGTTAGATAGCAAGTCACTCAATAAAACCTTTATTCAATCACCAGAGAAAGTAATAGCGGCAATCCAACAGCCGCTACAAACGTCTACTATTTGTGTAAAAGATTAAACAGTACAAGGAATTAAGTCCCTTACTAAGGCTGTTATTATTCGTCACCTAATGGTTTATAAGGCCAATAGAAATGACCTGCACGGATAATAACGGTCGATACTGCTAATACTAATGCAGCAACCGATAACCAGACAACATCCACACTCTGTAGTTCTTTCATTCCTAGCGTAATATAACGGGCAATTGCCATGATTGCGATATAGATAGGATAGCGAACAGGGATCTTACCATTAACAACAAATTGCTGGATCATGGCGAGTACTTCTAGGTAGATAAACATTAACAAGATATCCGTTAACTTTACCGTTTGTTCTTCATAAACATGATAAAAGTCATTTGCCATCGCGTAAATTGTCGCCATAGTAATTAAAACAAGCAACACAGCTTCGATATAACTAAATATTTTTAAAAATACGTGACTAAACTTTTTGGGTAAATGTGATGGCATACTTGCTCCGTGTCCAAATGCGCTCATACTGAATGTAAACAGTCGCCACTAATATACTCGCTATTACAGATAAATCATATGTCTCTATCGTTAATGCAAAAAGCCAGCTTAAGCATTAACTTAAACTGGCTTTGGATTAACATAGAGGCAAATTAATTAAGCTATCACCGCTTCTGTCTTATCTGACTTTTTAAGTACTGCATAACTGATACCCGTCACCAGTGTACCCGCAACAATCGCCACTAAATACATAAATACAGGTGTAATCGCGTTTGGAATTAACAGAACAAATAGACCGCCATGTGGAGCCATTAATTCAGCGCCAAACAACATAGATAATGCACCTGTTAATGCGCCACCAGCAATACAGCTTGGGATAACACGCATTGGATCGCGAGCAGCAAACGGGATTGCACCTTCAGAAATAAAGCATAAACCTAAAACAAACGATGCTTTACCTGCTTCCTGCTCAGTGTTATTAAATTTACGCTTTGCAAGGAAAGTCGCCAGACCCATACCGAGTGCTGGCACCATACCTGCAGCCATCACAGCGGCCATCGGCGCATAGGTTTGCGATGCTAATAAGCCAACACCAAAGGTATATGCTGTTTTGTTTACTGGACCACCAAGGTCGAAGCACATCATGCCACCAAGGATAATACCCAGCAGCACAGCGTTAGCCGACCCCATATTATTCAAGAATTCAGTGAGTGCATTCATCGCCGCTGAAACGGGACCACCAACAACATAAATCATCACTAAGCCAGTGATTAACGACGCTGCTAACGGAATGATTAAAATAGGTTTCAGTGCTTCCATTGATTGTGGCAGCTGTACTTTTTCTGCAATTAACTTAGCGGTATAACCGGCAAGGAAACCAGCAACAATACCACCTAAGAAACCAGCGCCAGTTGAACTTGCTAACATACCACCAATCAAACCTGGCGCAAGACCGGGGCGATCCGCAATAGAAAACGCAATAAAGCCAGCCAGTACAGGGATCATAAGCGCAAAGGCCGAACCTCCACCAATAGTCATTAACGCGGCGGCTAATGTACCCTCTTCTTTAAATGCTTCGATACCAAATACAAATGACAAGGCGATAGCCAAACCACCAGCAACAACTAACGGTAGCATGTGTGAAACACCTGTCATTAAGTGCTTATAAACGCCCGATTTTTCGGTGCCTGTTTGTTCGTTTGTTGCCGCTTTACCATGACGATATACTTGTGCGTCATTAAAGGCATTATCCATTGTTTGGGAAGTTTTCTTCAATGCTAAACCGGTACTGGTTTTATACACTTTTTTACCATCAAAACGGGTTAAATCGATATCAATATCAGCAGCAATAATAACAATATCCGCAGCGGCAATTTCAGCACTGCTCAATTGATTTTTAGCGCCAACAGAACCACGCGTTTCAACTTTAATCGTATGTCCTAGACGCTTTCCTTCTTGTTCTAACGCTTCCGCGGCCATAAAGGTATGTGCAACACCTGTTGGACAAGCCGTGATCGCCACAATATTTTTACCCGCAATAGCCGTTTCTGTACTTGTAACGGCCACGTCATTACTACTAACAAGCTCAACCGCCTTTTCAACGGCCTGCTCTAAGTATGCCTTAGCATCAGTAAATACAACATCCACTTCTGAGCGGTACACTTTTTTACCAATGAAACGTGCATCATCAATGTTCTTACTCGCCGCAACAATAATACAATCAGCTTCAGCAATCTGCTTATCAGTTAAAGGCGTTACAGGGGCGACAGATGAATGACATTCGATATTCGCTTGCCACTTTAATTCTGTGACTGCTTTTTCTAATAAACCCGCAGCAATAAGGCTGCTTGCTATACCACTTGGGCAAGCCGTTACAATTGCAATTTTCATTATTAATGTCCTTTAAATTAGCAAATAGCGATGTGTTCACTCATAGCCTGTACCGAATTTATGTCTTTAACGCCAACACCAACTTGCGTTACCGCTAGCGCTGATAATGCCGTTGCAAAACGTAATGTTTGCTCTTTATCCCAGTTATTCAGATGCCCCCAGCACATACCAGCAACTAAGGTATCACCCGCTCCAACCGTACTAACAACATCCATCGTAGGCGGTTTTGCCTGTAACCACCCTTCTTTGTTTAACCACATAACCCCTTCAGCACCGAGTGATACCACTACATTGGCAATACCTGTGTTTGATAACTGCTGCGCGATTTCGGTTAATGATTTGTCCGCTTGTGCCGAACTTTCCGCCCAATGGGCTAACTCTTCATCATTCGGTTTTATTAACCAAGGTTTTACTGCAAGTCCTGCACTTAATGCGGCATTACTACTATCAAAAAATACCTTTTTACCTGCCTGTTGCAATTTTTCAATCCAATTAGCACACACTTCTGGACTAACACCGACAGGTAAACTACCCGCAATAATGAATACGTCATGGCTTAACGATAAGTTAAACAGCATGGTTTCAAATTCTACGAGTGCCGCAGCAGTAACGCTTACGCCCGGAAAATTAATATCACTAACCTGACTGTTCGCTTCGACTAACTTAACGTTGATACGTGTTGCACCTTGTACGCGGATAAATTTATCTGTGATCTTGGTACGCTCAAACAACTGACAAAAAGGCGCTTCATTTTCAACACCTAAAAATCCAGTCGCTGTCACATCAGCCCCGAGTTCAGCGAGTACTTTAGCGACATTCACGCCCTTACCCGCGGGCTCTAATGCGCAATGATTAACTTGGTTTACCGTCCCTTTAGCGAGCGTCTGCAAGTGGCCCGTTAAATCCAATGCTGGATTTAGCGTCACGGTTACTACTTTTAATGTTGTTAATTGCATGATCATTATTTACCTTCACCTAATCCAGCATCGATACCTTCACCAATCGCTTTTAACGCCAATTCAGCGTCATCGCCTTGGGCTGTAAACGTAAGCACTTCATCGCAACTTACGCCTAAAGACATTAATTTCATCAAGCTTTTTGCATTGGTTGATTTACCCGCCGCATTGGTGACTTGAATATCAGCCTGATATTTCTTGGCGATATTCACTAACATGGCACTTGGTCTTGCATGTAGACCATGGCTGTTATGAATCGTAAAGATGGCCGTTACGCCACTCGGTTTAACGTTCGTCAATAAACCAATAACCGTGTCAGCATCTGTATTAAATAACTGACTCACTTGTTGCTGATAAACTAAATCAACCACGCATTGCATGTTATTCAGATGCAGGTTGTTAGCACTTGCCAGCATGAGCACGCCTTGAACAGCTAAGTTGTCTTGATATAAGGGTTCCGCAGGTGTTACAAACGAAATAGCCGTTGTCGCTACCGATTTCGTTGTTTTCGCTAACCATAAACCTTGACCCAGATGAGTCATAGGTGTTGTGATCGCATCTGCAACCCCAGTATTATCAATACAGTGATGATGTTTAAGTAATCCCGCCGCAACAGCGGTGAGTTGTGATAGGTCTTTCGCTGGGAAAGCAAGTTGTACTAAATCAGCTGTGAATAGTGTTTCTGATTGCTGGCGACCTTCAAGCAAGGTAATAATAGATTCCGTACTATCACATTGCTGTAGCTGTTGCTCTATGCCATCAGCACTTAATACATGCGTCAGCTGTTTTAAAATGGCTAAATGTTCATCCGACTTAGCCGCAATTGCAATGGCTAAATAAACTGTTTGCCCCTCACCCCAATCCACACCTTGTGGGAAATGATGTAATTGCACACCGGTTTTATTAACCAAGTCACGCGTATCAACCGTGCCATGTGGGATAGCAATGCCATTACCTAAATATGTAGAGTGCAGCGCTTCACGCGCAAACATACCCTCGACATAATTTGCTTCCACATAATTTTTATTTACCAAATCTTGCGCCAGCGTTTTAATCGCGAGCTGTTTGTTCGGCGCCGATTGATTTAACTTAATGTCATTCGAAGACAGTGACAACATAACTTTACTCCATAATACCTTAGGTAATAATGCGACTACTCTTTGCTTTAAAATCGAGCTGAATCGTTTCAGCAAATAGGTGGTTAAAAAGGCTTCAGTGATGACAAAATGAGAATAAATGGCATTGCTGAAACCTTTCAGCTAATATACTGAAGTGTTTCTAGACCGATTACAATCGGTCAATAACAAATCATGTAAGAAACTATGAGCGAGCGCACAGATTAGGGATGAAACAACCATGACATTAGATGAAATAGCCAAACTAGCGGGTGTATCACGTACCACGGCCAGTTATGTGATCAACGGGAAAGCCAGTAAACACCGCATTAGTGAAAACACCCAAAAAAAAGTAATGGCTGTCGTTAATGAACATAATTACCGCCCTGATCATGCCGCACAATCGTTACGTGCAGGCAGTAACCGCTCGCTTGGTTTAATCATTCCTGATTTAGAAAACAGCAGTTATGCTAAATTAGCCAAATTACTCGAACGGGATGCACGTAAAGCGGGATACCAACTCATCATTTCTTGCTCTGATGATGATGTGGATACCGAGATAAAAGTCGCAGAAACCTTATTAAGTCGTCGTATTGATGCTTTATTAGTAGCAAGTGCACTTCCTGCTGATCACAGCTATTACCGCACCGTTCAAGCCAATGGTGTGCCAGTTATCGGGTTAGATCGTGCGATGGATGATGAAATTTTTTCTTGTGTGATCAGTGAAGATTTAGACGGGGCTTATGAGCTTACCCAGGCCTTATTACAACAAGATATTAGTTCCATCGGCTTAGTAGGCGCAGTACCAGACCTTGGTATATCGAAAGAGCGTGAACAAGGATTTCTATCCGCGATTAAGCAGCATGGTATCCCGGTTAAAAGATTAACCGCTTATGGTGATCACTTTAGTCAAGAACAAGGTCAAGCCCAAGTGCAACAATGGATAGATAACGATACTTTTCCTGATGCCATCTTAGCCACTTCATATACGCTATTTGAAGGCGTACTTGATTGCTTGATACTCAACCCAAGCTTAATGGCAACAACGAAACTGGCTACTTTTGGTGATAACCGTTTATTGGATTTCTTACCCAGCAAAATTCAATCATTACCGCAGCAATTTGAATTAATTGCCGAACACGCACTTAAAATGGCGTTAAATGCCGTGAATGGCCGAAATCAACCTGGTGTTGAAGTCGTGTCTCGGAAAATAATACGTCGTTAATACAAGCCAAGCAATAACCAATACAGTTATCTATACGGTGCAAATAAAGGCAATAGCCAGTCAACGAACGTTTGTACTTTCAACGGTAATGGGCTGGCCGTTGGCGTTAGTAAATAATAACTATATGGACTGACAAAACTGGCTGAAAATGGCACCACTAAACTGCCTTCTGCAAGTTGCTGACTCACAAAAAATCGCGGGATCAGTGCCACCCCCATACTGCTTACAGCTGCCTGACTGAGCATATAGAAATGCTCCATCCCAAACTTATTATCCGTGGTTAACTCCATTCCTATATCATCTGCCCAATAACGCCATAAACCCGGTCTCGAAGTATGCTCAAGCAAAGTCATCTTGTTGATATCATGCAGTGATGTCATCTGCTGCGCTAATTGCGGCGAGCACACAAAGCACAAGTCCTCATCCATCAGCTTAATCACATTACAACCATGTGGTCGTGTCGTTGCACTGCGTATCGCAATGTCATACTGATGTTGAGTAAAATCAATCGTAAAATCACCAATGGATAAATCAACGAATAAATTAGGATTACTGAGCTTAAAGCTTTCCAGACTCGGGATTAACCAACTAATCGTCAAACTCGGTAATACATTAATGGCGATACGTTGTGCTAGTTGTGGCTGGGATATGAGCTCTTGCGTAGCACTATTAATTGTTTGCAACGCATTCTGAACCTTGAGCAAGTAAGGTTTCGCTTCTTCAGTAAGTACTAACTTTCGATGTTGACGAATGAATAGGCTCACACCAAGGTATTGCTCTAATATCTTCACCTGTTTACTCACCGCGCCATGCGTCACAAACAACTCCTTGGCAGCTAGCGTAAAACTCACATTTCTTGCGGCTGACTCAAAAGCACGCATGGCATTTAATGGTGGTAAATTAGGATACATAGCAATACTCATTTTAACTGACGAATACAAACTGCGTGAGTTTATCTCACACAACAAAGAAGATAACTCCTTTGCGTTGATCGTGCAAATAAGATTATATACCCAGGTTATTTCAAAATATTGCAATTAAAATTACGCAGGAGCACAACATCATGGGTTTGGATATGTCTTTTCAGTTATCAGCAGAAATTGTTGGACTGTTATTTTTAGTAGCGGTCGTCGCTGGTTTTATTGATTCTATCGCTGGCGGTGGCGGTCTGCTGACTATTCCAGCATTATTATGGGTTGGTCTTCCTCCTGCAACGGCCCTTGCAACCAACAAACTACAAGCCTGTGGCGGTAGTTTCTTTGCCAGTTTTTACTTTATTCGCAAAGGAATGGTCGATGTAAGAAAAATGAAACTGGCCATTGCCTGTACTTTCGTCGGCTCAGCCCTCGGCAGTATTGCGATCCAATCCATTGACCCAAGCATATTGGAAGTCATTTTACCTTTTCTCATTCTTGCCATCGGTGGTTATTTTTTATTTTCGAAACAAATTAGCGATGAAGATAAGCATCAGGTACTTACTCCAACACTATTTGCAGTAACAGCGGCTTTCGGTGTTGGTTTGTATGATGGTTTCTTTGGTCCGGGCACTGGGAGCTTCTTTGCAATGGCATTTGTTTCGTTGGCAGGGTTCGGCTTGGCTAAAGCAACTGCACACGCCAAAGTGCTAAACTTCGCAACTAATATCGCGTCGTTGATATTCTTTGCACTCGGCGGGAAGGTATTATGGGCGTTGGGTGGCATTATGTTAGTTGGCCAAGCGCTAGGGGCAACACTTGGCTCTCGTTTAGTATTATCAAAAGGCGTTAAAATCATTAAACCATTAATGGTCACCATGTCTATCGCAATGAGCTTGAAACTGCTTTATTCGTAACGGTTTACACCCAAGCCACTACGACGTCGTTACTTGCCATTGCTGTTTAGCCGCCGACCCTTGCAAGTAACGGTCAAAATTATCTAATAAAGAGGCAGCACAACTGGATAACTCGACATACGATTTCCCCTCTTCAGGAAACGTATGTACCGCAGCATGGCTTTCAGCTAACAGCCACAACGCGGTATAACCCTGAGGTTGAAAATAATGCTCAACAAAGTTCAATACCGTAAAACCCGCACGATTTAGATCAGCTGAAATTACGCGTTTAAGAGATTCGCTATCACAACTACTTAACCACCAGCGTTGATTATAGATTTTTGCTTCCATCGTTATTTTCACTTATCAACATTACAATAAAACAACACAGTTACAGGGCCTTAATGACTATGTCCGCAACTAATTCTTATACAATTCTGACTCAGTTTGCCACGCCTCACGGTTATAATCGTACAATACCCCAGAGCCAAGTCGATTAATCTCAATGGTGTCCATTTTGTCATAAAAATTACCAGGAAAAACAAACGACGCTAATAAAAACTCTTTATTTAACCAGCTCGACGGTACAGGTAAAGTATCGACATCCTTTATACGTCGGCTTGCCGATTTACCACGTGTTGTCGCAATCGTCCAGCCCCATTGACCAAATGACGGAATATTACGTTGATACTGTTCAACATGTAAAAACCCTGCTTCTTTCACCGTTTTACCTATACTTAAAAATGCATTTTGAGCATGATAAGGCGATGTCGATTGTATTGCTAATGCACCATCTGCTGCTAATAATTGACGCACCTGATTATAAAAGTAATCGCTGTAGAGTTTATTTAAATCGGGATGATTGGGATCAGGTAAATCAATGATAATCGTATCAAACTTAGCCCCTTTATCGAGTAATGCCTCTATTTTTAAAAATGCATCAGTCACATATAATGTTAAACGCGGATCTTGTAATGAACTTTCATTTAAACTTAACATACGTTGTTTGATTGCTTCAGGCGCAGCATAGTCCACGGTATTGGCACCAAACAATGCCAATAGTTCAGCATCTAAGTCCACTAAAGTCACCGACTTTACAGGCCAACGCAGTACATTGCGCAGTGCTAATCCATCACCACCACCAATAATGAGTACCTTATCGTGGCGGTTAGATGCAAGCATTGCCGGATACACTAATAAGTCATGATATAGCTGCTCATCAGCACTAGAAAACTGTAAATGACCATTAATGAACAAGTCTGTCACTGGTTCGGCTTGGTTTTTCAAATAACGTTCAGTCACGACCACGTGCTGATATTTTGTCGACTGAGAGTAAATTACTTTATCTTTGTATAACACACTGCTTAATTGCGCTAACCAGCCCGTACCCAAGGTTAAAATAACCGAGAACAATACAATTAATAACAAGTGACAAAGGAACAATAACTTAGCCCAACGGATCTTATCTTGATAACGCCATAAGAATGCTAGCCCCGCAATAACATTGAATAATGCTGTCCAGGCCGCCGCTTCCATAATGGGCAACGACAGCATGATAGAGACCCAAATCGCGGCACCAATACCAGCGCCAATATAGTCTGCACCATAAATAGTACCGGCATTGTTTTCTAAAAATCGGCCATATACTTGCTGGCGAACCCTTGCGATCAGAGGGATCTCCATACCGATAAAGATACCGAGAATTAAACCGAACACATACGGCATAAATTTAGCAATTTTTTCTAACTGTTGTGGTAAGTAGCCATCAAGTACAACATTACTGGGTAAATTAAACGTCGCTGATAACAGCTGAGGTAAGCTATAACTCACGGCTATCATCGCTGAAATAATCAAAATACAGCTCATACCGATTAATGCTATTAACGCTTCTAACCAAGCAAATGCAGTAAAGGCATCTTTAAACCAACGCGCCATAAACGCGCCAATACCCATTGCTACAATCATGGTACCTATCATGGCATAAATAGCACTTTCAACCGAGCCTAATACCCTGCCCGCATAATGCGAAAGCAAGTATTCATAAATCAAACCACAACCAGCAAGTATGATCATGACCGAGATTAATAACGCATCGTGAAACCATAAAGTACGTTTACGCTGCTGTGCTTGTTTTGCTTTATTATCACTATTTACAACTGAGTGTTCCACACGATGCCTTACTGTATTTTAATTGATGTTAAGAGAATTAAGTCGTGACTTGAAACTTAAAAAGCTCAAACTCAACAACATGAACAGCATCATGATGACTGAACAGCATTATTAAATTTGAGCCATATCTATTATTTAAATAGGCCAATCTATTACTTAAATAAGCAATTAGCTACCAAGTAAAGTTGCCATCGTTAAACCAACCGAAAACGAAACGGTTGCCGATATAACCGCAACACCAATGTTCTTTTGGCGAATAACTTCATCTGCAATATCAACACCAGATAAAATCACTTTAATGGTGATCAATTGTAAAACAGCAAAGATAGCCACACTGATAACAGCAAAAAATGCCCAATACATGAGACTTAAACCAATATTATCGGCAGCATACGGCGCAAGGCCGGTTGCCGCGGTAATCGCTAAGCCAGAGCCAATTAAAAATCCAGCATAACGAATACCAACAGCCAAATTATCATCTAAGATAAGTTGTTGCAGGCAATCACCTGTGCGTTTAAATAAGTGCACACGATATTTACTCACTAATAACATAATTATGTTAGCCACAACAAACGCGGCAATCACCACAGGTAAACCATGCCAACCTTCTGTAAGCACCCAAATCAGCGCAGAACGTACCACAATTGCAACCGTGACAATATGACCAAACTCAACAAACGCGGCGGTCACATTACCTTTAACGATTTCATCGTGCAGACTGACTTTTTGTAATGCCACCTTATCTTGGAAAAAATGACCTGCTTTAATTAACGCGATAGCTAATACGCCATACCCTGCCATTTGTGCCGCTTCTTCAAAGAGTGAATCAGCAAAATCACCACTAGTGACACCTGTTAATACAATGGCCAGTCCAGCTAAGCCAGCCGCAAAACTAATACCAAAGGCAAAGTTATCACGCTTTGCAATTTCATCATTGGCATGTAAATTTGATACCCAGCCTTTGATCATTTTTAAACTAACAAACAAAGCAATGATAATAATAAAATCAATCACCAATGCTTGTGTCGTCCACAGCGTCAATCCATCAAACTCGTACATACTTAATCTCCATAACTTATTCTATCTATTTGCTCACGGCGTTCGATCTATTCGCTCATGACAGTTCTATCAATTCGTTATAATAGCTATCTATTTACCGCGTCTCACACCTCGTGATGTACGGCCGCCACTATTACGAAATGACCCCGTATTACTTTTCGCTTTACTACTTGTGAACGACTTTTTCGACTTAGAATAACTACTCACCGTTTTAGTTGGCGTGTAGCTAGAGCGGCTCAAACCTGCAGAGCCTGAACGTTTTTTAGCATAAGGAGAGCTAAATGATTGGCCTTTACGTTGAAAAGACTTGCGAGTCTTAGTTTCAACTGCGGCTTGCTGAGCACTTTGCTTAGGACTGGTATAACGTGAACGACCATAATCACTGTAATAACTATAACGGCGGTTGTTACTCCAGTTTGAATAATTAACACGACCCGTTAAATCACCAAGCATGCGATACATACCGTACCACTGCCAGAAACTGGTACCGCCACTGCCGCTTTGCCAGTTACCGTAATTCGGGTTACCGACCATCTGACTGCCCGCACCATAGTCTGAACCATCACCCGAACTTCTTTCTGCGATTTGACTAATCGCGCCAACACGTGCGAGTTCACCGTCAGACATATCCGCCAATACATTAATCGGATCTGTTAACGCATCATTAAATAAACTCAGCTTAGCCGCTTCTTGAATACGAGTGAGCTCATCAAGTAATGAGTTAGCATTATCTAACGTGACAGTTTCTAATTTAACATCACTTAAACGCATACCTAGATTCTGATACAAAGGTCCTTGTCGAGTAGCATCTTCTGTAATCAGGTTTGCTATACGTGTTAGCTCTGGTTTTTGTTGTTTTAAAACTTGCGCATATGCAGTTAACAGTCTTGCATTTCGAACACTGCCATTGTCAATTGCCGAACCCAATCTATCAAGATCGCTTTCAACCCTTGCAACTTGCTGGTTAATTGTTGTTTGTGTTTGTTCAAGTTTTGATTCACAGCCAGCTAATAACTGTAAAATAAATAACAGACTTATTAACTTCCATGGTTTAATCATTGACATAAATGGCCACCTATCTTGCCTGCCGACTCTAATATAATCAGCCATGGCGTTCTACGAATATCGATTTACACATCGCGTTCTGACTTTCTAATCCCTTGCTACTCTACGTTTTAAGCATCAAAAAATCAATTGGTTATAACGTGGTAAATTACCTATTTTGTAAACGCTTATAATCTAATAAACTCGTATTAAAAGGCTTTAACAGTTGATTTTGTGTTTGGTTCACTTCAGTGTGTGACCAGAATCGAGGAACTGAGCGTCTAACACCATAATCATCTACCCCAGCGTATAGTACACTTGCCATAGAATTTACTTATATTGCCATCACTGAAGACATAAAAAGCCAATTCAAGTATATGCTTAAATTGACTTTATTTTATACTTTAACAATATTCTTTATTTAAGCCTTTTATCTACTTGCTCATGCTATAACCATAAGGTGCAAAGTTTAAAGCTATGTAAAGTAATTTAACCTGTCATTCAGCCTGTGTAATTACCAGTCAAACCCAGTGATTTTTAATAATAACGAAGTAATAAATATTTAAAGCCCTTATATTTAGTGATGTATTATTTATAACCAAGCTCTATTGAAACGCGATAAAAATGAATTTTTATTGTAAGCATTTGTAAGATAAAACATCCACAATACAGGCTAAATAAGCACAAACGTGCCACTTAATCACTATAAACGTAAGTAAATCACTTAAATAAGCCCCAAACGAACATTATGAATCCCTGTTCTTGTCTCGCCTAATTTCATACCAATTACGGATAGGTTACAGAACAATAAATATGTTTATACTCCACTGCAACAATCGTGTGTAACCAAACCAACACACTCAGTATCAATATCGTCTAAGGGAGAGGTCAATGCCTAATACACGAATATTAATCGTCGAAGATGACCACGAAATTGCAAGATTAACCGCCATGTATTTAAACAGTGAAGGTTATGAAACGAAGGTTATTAATGATGGTGCCATAGCCTTGACTGCTATAAAGCAATATGAACCTAGCCTGCTTATTTTAGATTTAATGCTACCCGGTTTATCAGGTATGGAAATTTGTGCACAAGCGAGAACTTTTTTTAAAGAACCCATTCTAGTATTAACCGCTTGTGATGATGAGTTAAGCGAAATTAGCTTATTCAAACTCGGTGCCGATGATTATCTAACCAAACCAGTGCGCCCACATATTATGGCAGCACGGATCGCAGCATTACTACGCCGAACAAGCAGACAACAAAAAAGTAGCCCTGACGAAATTGAACTTAAAAGACTCAAAATAGATCCGAGAAGACAGCGTGTTGAATTTAGAGGGAAAGCCTTAGATCTCACCGATTCCGAATATGATTTACTGCTATTATTGACCCAAAATGTAGGTAAAATTATTTCTCGAGAAGAATGTTGTCAACAACTGCGTGGTATCGACCATGATTTCTCTGATCGATCTATTGATATGCGGATCTCAGGCTTACGCAAAAAACTCAATATTGATTGCTCAACTCAGCAGATCATAAAAACAGTCCGAAACAAAGGCTATATGCTGATCAATGAATAATCGTCTGACCTCACTCTTCTCGCATATTTATATCTGCATCGTAATTGCTATCTGCGCCTGTATTTTGTTAACTGTATGGTTAATGAATATATTCGCTCATCAAAAAGATACCGAGCATTTTTACAAAAATACGATGCAAGTTTATCGAGTGTTGGAGTCCCAACGTAATAGTATATCGATGAATGCAGATGATTTTTATCAACGCGCCGAAGTTGATTTATATAACTACGACATTGAAAAAATCAGCTTATTAAAAAGCTTATCTCCTTGCCAAGAATGCAAGTACATAAAGTCTATTAATAGAGTCGATATTTACATGCAAAAAAGTAACGAATATCTCGCCGTGTACCGACTCAGTAATGCCATAGCAGCGATCACCATCAGTGAAGATCTTTATGATGATCAATTTGGAAACGGCGTTAAAGACGATCTGATCTTACTTGGCACATTTGCTTTTATGCTTTTTCTTATTGCCCTAAACTTATATCGCCCTATTCGTAAGTTACAACTTCAGATAAATCATTTAGTTGAAATAAATCATACCTTTGGTAGAGGAGATCTGAATGCACGAGTAGATCTTCGAACCACCCCACTACTGCATGATCTATCTACTAGTTTTAATGCCATGGCAAAAGCAATTACTGAGCGCGTTGATGAAGGTGAAATTTTCGCACAAGCCTTACCTCATGAAGTAAGAACACCGCTTAGCCGCATACAACTAGCTGTCGGAATCTTGAAACGAGATATCAGCGGAGATAAACATACAGAATTACTGGATAGTATCGATGACTATGTCGATGACATGGTTGAATTGTCAGAGCAGATAACCACCTTTTCACGCGTCAGCGCTAAACACTCTCATTACAATGATAACGCGCAATCCATTATAATAACCGATTTCATTCAATCTAGAATCGCGCTATATCAGGTACCTAATAGTATAAAGGTAACTTATCTAGCAGACGATAAAATAACGATGACGACTAGCCAAATGTGCTTACGCTTAGCGTTTGATAACTTGCTAAAAAACATGCTGAATCATGCTCAGTCAGCTGTTCAGGTAAGTATTATTCAGCTTGCTAGCACCATAAAAATAACAGTCGAAGATGATGGTCCTGGTATTTCTCCCGAAAACTATCATCAAATTTTTATTCCTTTTGCTCGCTTAGATAAAAGCCGCAGCCGTAAAACAGGCGGTTTAGGGCTCGGCCTATCAATTGCGAAAAGTGCTTCAAAGCGCTTAGAAGGTCAAATAGTCGTATCAAAAAGTCAACTTGGCGGCGCTAAATTTGAACTTATCATTCCTGTACACAAAAATGTACAGCCACCCTATTAAAGGTGACATAATTAGGGTTAATTGGCACAGCGAAGTAGCAGTCCATCCACCGATTTCTTTGGTGTTTTTGCAATTTTCTGAACTAAATTAAAGGGGATATCAACTAACTGGGTACGTGATTTTATTTCATTTAACATCACTAACCAAAGCTTAGTTGTCATTTCAGAGTCAAATAATGCACGGTGAAAACCACCGCCTGACGGTATATTTGTATACTTAATCAGTTCACCTAATTTATGGCTCGGTGCATCTTGAAAGATACGCCTTGCCACCAGCAATGAACAACTGAATTCACCATCATACTCGCGACCGATTAGCGCTAATTCCGCATCTAAGAAACGTTTATCAAATGATGCGTTATGCGCAACCAAATTATAACCCTGAATAAAATCAGCAAAACGATGCATCACCTCTTCACAAGGCGCAGCATCTTCTAACATACGATTAGTAATGCCTGTGTAATTAGCAATAAAGCCGCTCACTCGTCGACCTGGGTACATCAATTCTTGAAAACGTTCAGTGATCTCGCCATTTTCGATCTTCACCGCACCGATCTCAATCGCACGGTCACCCATATCAGGTGATAATCCGGTAGTCTCGAAATCTAATATAATCAGGGTGTCAGCGTTCACTATCATTCTTACTTTCTCTCTTTGTAGCCTATAAGCTGGCAGTAAAGTATAAAACACTATGCTCACACAAGCGATCTATGTCTACACTAGGGGTAATGACTGTTTTAAAAGAGGGAACTGCATGTCAATAACACCTCTACGTGGTGGTCAGTTATATCGACCGTCAACACTATCAAAGCTTGCTGCCGACTGTAAATCAACTAAGCACCTTCAACCATTAGATCAAATTATTGGTCAAGATCGTGCGCAACAAGCCGTCGAATTTGCCATGTCGATTAAAGAAAAAGGCTATAACATTTATGCGTTAGGTAACAATGGTCTAGGCAAACGTACCATGATATTACGGTACTTAAATCGTCATGAACCCAACGGTAGCAGTGCCGTATTTGATTGGTGTTATGTCATTAATTTTGATGATGTTCGCCACCCTAAAGTGCTGAAACTACCTGCAGGAGAAGGACATCAATTCAAAAAAGATGTTGAGAATCTGATTCATCGCTTAGTCAAAGCATTACCGATGGCCTTTGATAATGAAATCTATTTCACCCGTTCTGATAAGTTAAAGAACCAGTTGGAAGAAAAACAGGAGGCGGTACTGCAAGACTTAACCAAGTCAGCAAAACAACACAGCATCAGCCTATCACTCACAGCCCAAGGTGATTACCAACTCATTGCGGTTGATCCCAAAGGTGAGGCCTATACGGAAGAAGGTTTCGATCAATTAACAGACAAAGAAAGAAAGCATTTTGAGAGCAAGATCTCTGAACTTGAAAGTAAACTCCGTGACATAATCCGCCAGTTAACCATCTGGGAAGAAGAGTATACCGATAAAAGTCAAAAGATGGATGAACAAATCGCACTCGAAGTATTAGTGCATTGCACCACGCCTTTAAAAGAAAAATATAATCATCTTTCAGAAGTTAAAACACACCTCAGCGCGATGAATAAAGACATACTCACCAACCTCGAAATATTTGTAGAAGGCAGTGAAGATGATATTTCATTAGCTTATGCAGCGTTAGATAAAAAAATGCCTCGCCGCTATCAAATCAACGTCTTGGTTTGCCAAGAAACAGATTCCTTCCCTATCGTGGTAGAAGAAAGTCCTAACTACCATAGTATTTTTGGGTATATTGAAAATGCGACATTTAAAGGCACTGTTTTTACCGATGCCTCATTGATCCGCAGTGGCAGTTTACACCGAGCCAACGGCGGCGTATTGATGATCGACGCGGTTAAAGTCCTTGAGCGCCCCTATGTTTGGGACGGGTTAAAACGAGCCTTACGCGCCAATAAATTAAACCTAAGCTCACTCGAAAGAGAAGTCAGTTTATCGGGTACTATCTCGTTAGACCCAGAACCGATCCCACTATCAGTTAAAATTATTCTCTTTGGCGATTATGAAACTTACCAGCTTCTTCAGCAATATGACCCTGAATTTAAAGAACTGTTTCGTGTGACGGCTGACTTTGAAGATGTGATGCCGAGAACCGATATTGCAGAAGCACACTATGCCCAGTTCATTTCGAGCATAGTGCATGATAACACTATGTTGCATTGCGATCGTAAAGCCATAAGCAGGATCATAGAATACAGCTCTCGTCAGGCTGAAGATCAAGAGAAACTATCGCTACATTCGCTTGATATTGCCAACCTATTACGCGAAGCAAACTACTGCGCACGCTTAGCTAATGCGACGCTAATCAGGCAACATCATGTCGAACAAGCGCTCTCAAATAAACAACAACGTGTAGGTCGACTACAAGACTACCTATTACAAAGCTTTATCAATGGCTCTACGTTAATCGATATTAGTGGTAAAAAAATTGGCCAGATCAACGCCTTGTCCGTCATTAGTACCTCCGAACATCAATTTGGGATCCCTGGACGAATAACCGCGACCGCCTCATTTGGTGAAGGGGAAATATTTGATATAGAACGTCAAGTTAAGCTCGGTGGTAACATTCATTCTAAAGGAGTCATGATCTTATCTGCCTATCTCGCCTCTGCGTTTGGTCGAACCGCCAAGATCCCACTCACGACACGTTTAACCTTCGAACAATCTTACGGCCAAGTCGACGGAGATAGTGCATCACTAGCGGAATGTTGTGCGATCATATCCGCTTTTTCAAAATTGGCATTACGTCAAGATATCGCGATCACGGGTTCGATGGATCAGTTTGGTCATGCTCAACCCATAGGTGGCGTTAATGAAAAAATAGAAGGCTTCTTTGACGTGTGTTCAGCAAAAGGGTCACTCGCTACTCAAGGTGTCATCATACCACAAGCCAATGTCCATAATTTAATGCTACGTCGTGATGTCGTCGAAGCCGTTGAGAATGGGTTATTTCATATCTGGGCGATTGATCATGTAAAGGAAGCAATTAATCTACTAATCAATATCGTAGCAGGTTCAAGTGATGCTGATGGGAAATATCCTGATAGCTCAGTATTTGGCATTACTCAATTGCGACTTAATAATTTGCGTGAAGATAATAGTAGCATCAACTCCACAAATAAATAAAATAAATATAGATAAACCACTCACTTAGCATTAAAAAACAGTAAAAAAAGTTGACATAATCAAGTGAAATTTTATACTGCACTTCCGTGGGTCTAAGGTTAAACAACAACTGTAATGATTAGTCTAAAATGGAATGAAGGCATGTGTGTCGGGATTGATGAAATTGATGCCGACCATAAAAAGATCCTCTCTATTATTTCATCGATCATTGAAGCTATTGATACCAACGCTAACGCAGAAGCAATCGAACAACATTTTTCCGAACTAACCTTTTATGCCGCCACACATTTTAAGCATGAAGAAGCACTCATGCAGAGTATGAAGTTTGGCGATCTCATTGAGCATCAACAAACCCATCAAGCGTTTCTTGATAAGATTCCTGAGTTAAAAGAACAAATATTAAATTCAGAATATACAGATTCAACAGAACAAATCAGTCAATTTTTATATGATTGGGTCATTGAACATATATTGATTTCAGATATGGATTTCGTGCATGCTTTCCATAGCACAGTAAAACACTCACTATCATTAAAAACGATATTCCAACGTACATCAGAATGGTTAAGCTACCGTGTTAACATCTCAAAACGCCTGTTAATTACGTCACTACTGCCAATCATTGGCATGCTAATACTGAGTTTTATTACGATCAAAGACAACTACCAACAATACAAAAATATGCAATTGTTGGAAAATCTCACTCACATTGTTCAACAGGTCAATTCATTAACGCACAGCTTGCAGATTGAACGTGGACTACTCTCGAGCTACATCAGTTCCGACTACAAACGTTTTTCTAAAGCGCTAACAGCAAGACAGTACAAAAGTAATCAAGATATTGATGAATTTTTAACATTACTTAACTCCCGAATGGCATTATTAACAGAGCCGACGTTAGTTAAATTTATTAAATCAACCAAGATTGATATCGCAGAACTCATCACATTTAGAAGTACAGTCATGAATTCTGAGATAACAGACGAGAAAATGTTAGCAGATTATAATGCCATCATTGCGAAGTTATTATCACGTGTTAATCGTTTATCTTTAATCGAGATGGATGCACAATTTGCGAATAATATTACCGCGATCAATGCTATGGTCGGATTAAAAGAAATACTTGGCCAACAACGAGAAACTGGTACCTTGTTAATCGATGACCATCTAACGAAGCCTGAACTCATTAACAGCGAACGCTACAAGCAACTGTATATGCAATTAGGTATGCAAGTTAATGCCATCTTTGTGTTCAATTATTCAGCCACTACCAAGCAACAGCTTGCTTGCGCAAACCTATGCAATATCACTGAACATAAAGCATTTATTAATAAAACAATAGCCGACTTTATGCTGCAACCAGAGACTAGGCAAAATGGTCAATTTTGGTTTATCCAACTCACCAATCGCATTGATGGGATCAAGCTAGTTACCGATAATATTATCCGCGATCTCGAAGCTAAAACGAAGTTACGGTTACATAAATTAGAACAACGCTTTTATTGGGTGTTAATACTCATCTCGAGTATTGTTATATTTAACACCTTACTCTTTACCGTGCTATACCATAGTGTTATTACCCCTATTCGCCGTATTACTCATGCTTTAAAGCAAGTGACATTAGGCCGTTACAATCAGCAAATAAATGATTATTCATCGAGTGATGAGATTGGTGCTATGTATGACGCTTATGAGACCTTACGTAGAAAACTGTTACAGGCTGATATGTCTAAAAGTATGATTAAGCGTCAGCAACAATCATTATTAGACCGCCGTAAGGAACGTGATAAATACCGTGAACTAGCCTCTAGAGACACGTTAACAGGTGCATTAAACAGGCGTAAATTCAATCATATTTTGAAACAAGAAATTGGTTTTGCTAAACAAGATAAACAAAAACTCTCATTATTACTGCTCGATATAGATCATTTTAAAAATATTAATGATAACTTTGGTCATGCTGGCGGCGATCAAGTATTACTGGATTTTTATGAAACGTGCTTTAAGAGCGTAAAATCATCCGATGTTGTCGCTCGAATAGGTGGTGAAGAGTTTGCCATTCTAATGCCAGAAACAAACAGTGCGCAAGCAAAAATCATCGCCGAACGAGTTCGTCACAATATCAGTGAGTTGAAAGTAGCTTATGGCCAAGATCATATTCGTCTCACGGTAAGTATTGGATTAGCCCAATGGCACGAACGTGACTCCCTCAATGCCCAAGAATTCATAACACATACCGACAAAGCGCTTTACCAAGCAAAACACGCAGGCCGAAACTGTGTAAAGATAAGTTCGCTTTAACATTGTTCTGAGTAACAACTCTATTGTGAGCAATTAATCGGTACGTTTTAAAGCGCTGACATTTTGTTACTTAGTGCTTTTTTTTCACTCCCCTCTTTTGCTGATATTGTCATTGTGGGTAATCCTGCACTCCCCGATGGATTAACAAAAAAAGACGACCATCAGCCAGCATCCTAATGATATTAGCTATATGGATGAAGCTGACGTTGATAGCAGTGTAAAAATACTGTAAAAGCCTTAGTTCACAGCTAACTCAGTTATGCCCCATTATGGCTTAGAGCTTTAACTCACTCACAGTATGTTCATATCAATTTGCCATACATTTGTTTATGGGTTCTATTAAATAAATGTTTAGTAACTTCAACAGACCTAGATTGGCTTTCTTTGTAAGCACACTCAAAATTAAACCGTTGATTTATATGCCATTAATATATTTTATCATTATTTATACGGACCTGTATAAATAACAGCATTCTGTATATCCAAATAAGAGATAATACCAACCGATGATAAATATGATGTAAATTATTGTTATTGAACAATAATTTAATGCCCAACCCTTTAACGCTAGTGATTTTCTAGGTATTATACGGAATTCTGTAAAATACACTGTTAGCTTTCTATTGGAGTATAAATTGAATAATTCAGAATTAGCAGATTTGTATATGAAGCTTTCTATGAGGTATGAAGAAGAGTTTCCTGTTGAATGTGGTTTTGAAATTGCTACTAAAGAGCGAATGAATATGATAGATAAAATTCGCGTAGGGTCACTTTCAAATAAGGATATCAGAACTATCGATCCTATATTCTCTTATGGGAATGTAGATATATCTGACCATATAAAACCCAAAAAGAGATTTCTCTTTTTTTAATTGATGACGTGGCTTCTAACTAAAGCTAACAATGGTTTTCAAGTCGGACAAAAAACAGTTGGTTTTTGCTCCTTCGTCGCTATTTTAACCAACTATTTTATTGCCGCTTAAAACGGCGTTAATCTCAATTCATCACCCTTTATGTAATGCGAACCATACTCTTTGAAGCATTAGCTCTAAGCCGTTTATGTCCAATAACGTGCTAGAACGCAATAAAAACGGTTGTGAACACCAAGGGACTCTGTCGTACCATAACTACCAAGCGACTTTAAATAGGCACAAAAAAACGGATATAACCAAAGGCTATATCCGTTTTTTATTATCTGTGATTTATCCGCGCTTTATCTGTAATATTAATCACCGTTATTGTAGGTAAATAGCGGTGAATAAAATTACTCTGCGTCAGTCGCTTTCTCTTTCTTCACTACAGCAATGCTTAGCTCTTCAAGAGAAGCTGGGTTTGCTTCGCTTGGTGCCGATGTTAATAAACACGCAGCCGTTGTCGTTTTAGGGAATGCGATAACGTCACGGATGTTATCAGTACCCGTTAATAGCATAGTTAAACGATCTAAACCAAATGCCAAACCAGCATGTGGTGGCGTACCATATTTAAGTGCTTCAAGTAAGAAACCAAACTTGTCTTGTTGCTCTTTATCTTCGATACCTAAGATTTCGAATACCGCTTTTTGCATTTCACCTTTGTGAATACGCACAGAACCGCCACCAACTTCATAGCCATTAATAACCATGTCGTATGCGTCTGAGATTGCGTCAGCTGGGTTAGCTAGTAACTCTGCTGCGTTAACATCCATCGGTGCAGTGAATGGGTGGTGAACCGCGTGTAGGTTACCTTCTCCATCTTCTTCAAACATTGGGAAGTCAACAACCCAAAGTGGTTTCCACTCGTTTGAAGTAAGCTCTAAATCAACACCTACTTTCAGACGTAGTGCGCCAAGTGCTTCAGTTACAACTTTATTTGTATCTGCACCAAAGAAGATAATGTCGCCATCTTTCGCGTTAGTACGCTCAAGTAACGCAGTGATCACGTCAGCGCTTAAGAACTTAGCGACTGGTGATTGTACGCCTTCAGCGCCAGCTGCAACGTCTTTCACTTTCATCCATGCCATGCCTTTCGCGCCATAGATGCCAACAAACTTAGTGTATTCGTCAATTTGCTTACGAGACAGTTTAGCGCCGCCAGTAACACATAATACCGCTACACGCCCTTTCGGGTTGTTTGCAGGTTCTGCGAATACTTTAAATTCAACGTCTTTTAGTAAGTCAGCAACATCAACAAGCTCTAACGGGTTACGTAGATCAGGTTTATCTGAACCAAAACGACGCATTGCTTCAGCATAAGTCATGCTTGGGAACGCTGGTAATTCAACGTCTAAAATCTCTTTCCACATGCTCGTGATTAAACGTTCAGTCACTTCGCGCACTTGTGCTGCACTCATGAATGACGTTTCAATATCGATTTGCGTGAATTCTGGCTGACGGTCAGCACGTAAATCTTCATCACGGAAACATTTTACAATTTGGTAATAACGATCAAAACCAGACATCATCAACAGTTGCTTAAATAACTGTGGTGATTGTGGCAATGCAAAGAATTGACCTTTGTGTGTACGGCTTGGTACCAAGTAATCACGTGCGCCTTCTGGCGTCGCTTTCGTTAGTACTGGCGTTTCAATATCAAGGAAACCGTGGTCATCCATGAAACGACGTACAAAGTTACTTGCTTTAGCACGTACTTTTAAACGGTTACTCATTTCAGGACGACGTAAATCGAGAAAACGATATTTTAGACGTTGTTCTTCAGTATTGGTTTGGTTGAAATCAAGTGGCAGGATGTCTGCTTTATTGATCACTTCAAGTTCTAAACCTGAGACTTCAACACCACCAGTTGCCATGTCTTTGTTTACTTGGCGTTCGTCACGCGCACGCACCTTACCGGTGATCTTCACGCAAAACTCTTGACGTAGTTGGCTAGCACGTTCAAAAACATCGGCTAAATCTGGATCATAAACAACTTGCACAATACCTTCACGATCACGTAAATCGATAAAAATAACACCGCCTAAATCACGACGACGATTAACCCAACCACACAACTCAACCTGTTGGCCGATATGTGCTTCATTTACCTGTCCGCAATACACTGTACGCATCTGTATAATCCTACTAAATCGATGAATCGGGTAGCTACGCTTAGCTATCCTCAAAAAATTACCGTTATTGTAATAGAAATTAGCACGGCAACCAATAGCTATACTAAAACAACTTCAAGTAATGCCGAAACTACTAACAGTTATAGCCAAACGACTTAAAAAGCCGCTGATTCGTTGCTGTTCCAATTGCGTCTTGCTGGTTAAATAACCGTTATTTTATTAACAAAAAAGTCTTTTAAACCGATGAAAAAACCAACACGATAACGAAACAATGAAATTATTCACCCTATATACTGTTTAAGTAGAGACAAAGCGGGTCATTTTAACTAAAATACGCCGCCTTATTTTGATAATTTTTATTGCAGGTTATAACAATGCAACAACGCGATCAGATTTTCTCAGCCCCGTTAGATCAAATCGGTGATTTCACCTTTGACGAACGTGTTGCAGAAGTCTTTCCAGATATGATAAAACGTTCAGTACCTGGTTACTCTAATATCATTTCTGCGATAGGTATGATGACCGCGCGCTATGCCCAAGACAACACCCAACTTTACGATCTGGGTTGCTCACTTGGCGCTGCGACCATTTCAATGCGCCGTAACGTGCAAGCGCAGAACTGTAATATCGTTGCCATAGATAATTCACAAGCAATGCTTGAGCGTTGTGAACGCCATCTATCCGCTTATAAAAGCGATACACCAGTGCAAGTTCTGTGTGATGATATTTGTGCGGTAGAGATTCATAACGCCTCAATCGTTGTACTGAACTTTACTCTGCAATTTATTCCACCAGCAGAGCGCCAAGCTCTACTGACCAAAATTTATGATGGTTTAGTACCCGGTGGTATTCTTATCTTGTCAGAAAAATTCTGTTTTAGTGATGACAAGGTCAACGACTTACTCATCAATTTACACGAAGATTTTAAACGAGCAAATGGCTATAGCGAGCTAGAAATTAGCCAGAAACGCAGCGCAATTGAAGATGTCATGCGCCCAGACAGCATTGAAACCCACTTGAACCGTTTTAAAGAAATTGGCTTTAGCAGCGCAAATTCTTGGTTCCAGTGTTTTAACTTTGGCTCTATGGTTGCTATCAAATAAGCGGATCATTAACACCATGTTTAACATAACTATTTAGCACATACATCAAATTAATTTAAAGCAGTACACATAGGTTACCCATGATCGACTTTTCAAATTTTTACCAGATAATTGCGAAGAACAAATTACACCATTGGCTTTACACGTTACCAGCACAAATGCACGAATGGGAGCGCGAACATAAACATGGTTTTTTGCCGCGCTGGGAAAAAGTATTAAAAAAACTACCAAAAGTCGAAACCAAACACATCAATATCACTGACAAGTTTGAAGTTGGTGCGCCGGGTGAATTAAGCGAAAGCGACCTGCGTAAAACCGAGAGCTTATTACAAAAATTCCACCCGTGGCGTAAAGGTCCCTTCAACATTCATGGTATTCATATCGATACAGAATGGCGCAGTGATTGGAAGTGGGAACGTCTACGCGAGTTTATCTCACCACTAAAATACCGTTATGTACTCGACGTAGGTTGCGGCAGCGGCTATCACATGTGGCGTATGCTCGGTGACGATGCTGAATTTGTTGTAGGTATCGACCCAAGCCAATTATTCTTAGTGCAATTTGAAGCGATACGTCATTTTGCTAATAATGACCAACGCGTGCATTTATTACCACTTGGTATTCAAGAATTACCTAAATTACGTGCATTCGACACGGTTTTCTCTATGGGTGTCCTGTATCATCGCAAATCGCCGATTGATCACATTGAACAACTTAAAAACCAATTACGTGATGGTGGTGAGCTTGTTTTAGAAACGCTGGTGATTGATGGTGATGAACAAGCAGTATTAGTACCCGGCGATCGTTATGCACAAATGCGCAATGTTTGGTTCTTACCAAGTTGTGCCGCATTAAAACTGTGGGTTGAGAAACTGGGTTTTGAAAATGTCCGTATCGTCGATGTATCTGATACCAGCATTGAAGAGCAACGCGCAACTGAATGGATGAGAAACGAATCACTGGTTGATTTTCTTGATCCAAACGATCACAGTAAAACGATTGAAGGCTACCCAGCGCCTAAACGTGCTGTACTTATTGCCACTAAACCTTACGCCGAACAGCTAGACGAATAACACGATATCAGCACCGGAAACGGTGCTCGATAAAGAATATAGAGAATAGCTTATGCACATTGTCAATTATTTAGCATTAGGAATGGATACGTTGAAAACGCACCGTCAATTACTCACTGGCATTATCCTTAGCGCCTTACTTTCTGGATGTGCGAGTGTTGACCAGTTTCTAAATCAAGGCGGAACATCGACGCAAACACTGCATTCACAAATAGTACAACAGAGCCAACAAATCGAGCAATTAGTTAAACAGCAAAATACCATCTTGGCTGAATTACAAAAACAACCTGAATTATTTGCACAACAACAACTGGGTATCGCACAACTGAGTCATAAGCTTGAAAATTATATTAAATTACGTCAACAAGTAACCAACAATAGCCAACTTATCGCGAGTTGCCAAGCAGATAAATCTGTTGAAGCAATCAAGGATACTGAAAATTTTTCCCTTGTGCAGTCTTCAGAAGCGATTACGCCCATTGATAAATTAGTCATTGGCTCAGAAGAACTGGTATTACTCAGCGATCTGCAAAACAAATATAAAGCCCGCATTGATACAGGTGCAACAACATCATCACTTAATGCAACCGATATTATTGAATTTGAACGCGATGGTAAAAAATGGGTTCGTTTTAACTTCAGCCAAGCCATCGATAACGAAACACAAATTATCGAAGCAAAAATTGCGCGTACCATTTTGATCCGTCAAGCAAACAACAGTGAATCCACGCGTCGCACGATTATTGAATTACCCGTGCAACTCGGTGATATAAAAATGCTAACAGAGTTTACACTTGCCGACCGTAGTCACATGACGTTCCCTGTATTACTGGGTCGTACATTCTTAAAAGATATCGTCATGGTCGATGTAGCGCGTACTTATACACTGGCAGGATCTGCGATATAGTAATTTAAATATTCCATTAAGATAAAATACGCATCTACACTTTAGATGCGTATTTTATACAGACCAACACGCTTCATACTTTCGTTTTATACTGCATATAATGCTCCCCCTCCGCCTTTTTCCTCTCCTGTCATATAATAAAGCATAGCGATAAATTGCTATTTACAAATAACTGACGTATAAATATTTGATATATAAGAATTGTATGAGATATGATTATTATCTCAATAGCGATTATAATTTGTTGAATAATGTTATTTATTAAATAGATAATTATATTTTGGGAATGTAAGTGCCATTTTCGACTATAAATAATATGATTTATAATCAAATGACGGAACTATTTACCCACTTTAGCGAACTAACCCTCTTTTTCATCAGCCAACACAGGGCCAAATATCGAATGAAAAATACAACAGTATTTCGCACATTTAAAACATCAAAGATAGCTATTGCTAGTGTACTTAGTCTTGTATTTTTAAATGGCTGCGCCATGACACAAAATAAAGCTAATACTGCGATTGTGACAAAGCAACAAGCACAAATAGAAACCATTCTGCAGCAACAGCAACAAATATTAACGACATTGCAATCACAACCAGATAAGTTCAGCGAACAAGATAAAGCGATTGCCAAATTAACAGATCAACTTGACGAACTAGGAGCTAACCCTCCCGTGAAACAAACAACACCCATCGTGGTTCTCATGAAGCCAACAGCTAAAAATAATATCTCAGGTAAGGTGATCCTTGGTCAAGAAGAATGGGTATGGTTTGATAAATTGCAAACCAACTTTAAGTCACGTATTGATACTGGAGCAACAACATCATCATTAAATGCAACAGAGATAGTTAAATTTGAACGCGATGGTCAAGACTGGGTTAAATTCAACTTATCCCACAAAGATGATAAAACGGAGCTCCCAATGGAAGCACCTGTCGTACGTACAATCAAGATCCGTCAAACCAACGCAGTCGAAGCATTACGACGCTATGTAGTCAGCTTACCCGTCGAACTGGGCGATATTAAAACCGAAACAGAATTCACCCTAGCCGACCGTAGTCGTATGATCTTCCCTATCCTCCTCGGTCGAACTTTCTTAAAAGATATTGCGATTGTCGATGTTGCACAAGAATACACTCAACCTAAAAAACAACCTAAACCTGCCAGCAAAGGGGCTAACTAACCATGCCGTCTAAGATCCCATTTCGCATTTTTGTTGCAATACTTTTTCTCCTTGGTGTAGGCTCTATTGCCCAACGCCATTACAGTGGTGAGATCCCTTGGTTTCCCGGAGAAACCTACTCAACGTGGATGATTGAAGCGAAAGTTGAATTTACAGCGCAAGGCGACGCCGTTAATGCATCCTTCGCCACACCGTCTACCCAGTCTAACTTCACCGTATTAAGCCAAACAGCGGCATCGCCTGGTTATGGATTATCCTTTATTGATAATCGCGCACAATGGACAATTCGTAACGCCGAAGGCAAACAAGATTTATACTATAAAGTTAACGTATTGACGAATGACATCCCACAAGATGTCATTAATGAGCAAGACGTGACAATTAATAAAACCACCTGGCTACCACCGTATGATATAGCCGCAGAGCAACTCGTTAATAGTGCGATGGAAAAAAGCGCCGATGCTTTTTCATATAGCCGTGAATTACTCAAGCTACTGTCTGGCGATGATTTAGGTCAAAATGCGAAATTAATGCTACAAGAAAATAGCAAATCAAAATTATTTGTTGCTCTGCTAAATGAAGCCAATATCCCCGCATTACTGGTTAAAGGTCTGTATCTTGAAGATGGTCGTCGCCAGCAGCAATTACAACCATTTGTACTGGTATTTGGCGAAGATGATACGCGTTTAATCGATGTCAAATTAGGCAAAATAGCTGACGCGAAAAACTTGCTACTGTGGGAACAAAATGGCGAACCGACGTTAGATCTGATTGGTGGTACAAATTCTCGAGTTAGTTTCTCTGTTATTCAGCAAACTCAGCCTGTCATGCAAGTATTAAAAGAAAAATCAAACGATACGAACCTGTCAAACTTTAGCATCTATAGCCTGCCACTCGAAGAACAAGCACTATTCAAAGGGATTTTACTTATCCCATTAGGTGTGATGATCGTGGTAATGATGCGTATTCTTATCGGCTTACGCACGTCTGGTACTTTTATGCCCGTGTTAATCGCAATGGCATTTGTACAAACCAGTTTAGCAACCGGTTTGATTGGCTTTACGTTAATTGTCGGTGTTGGTCTTGTGATCCGCTCTTATCTGTCTCGATTAAACCTCTTGCTCGTATCACGAATATCCGTGGTGATCATTACTGTTATCGCCATTATTTCGCTGTTCTCAGTTTTATCATACAAAATTGGGCTCACAGAAGGATTAAAAATCACTTTCTTCCCAATGATCATTCTATCTTGGACCATTGAACGTATGTCTATTCTGTGGGAAGAAGAAGGCCCGAAAGAAGTACTTGTACAAGGTGGTGGCAGCTTGTTTGTGGCGGTACTTGTGTACCTCACCATTAGCAATGAATTATTACGCTATTGGGCATTCAACTTCCTTGGTCTGCAACTTATCATTATGGCAATCATCTTAATGTTAGGTACTTATACCGGCTACCGTCTGTTAGAACTACGCCGCTTTAAAGACATGCAAGGTGAGTAAAGATGACATTTTCGTTTTTTAAAGAATTCGCTACGCCGAATAAGTTAAAACAACAAGGTATTCTGGGGATGAACCAGCGCAATAATATGTACATATCGCGCTACAACCCCAGAAAGCTATTTCCATTAGTGGATAACAAATTAAAAACCAAAGAGATAGCCGAAGAGGCCAATCTCAGCACTCCAGAACTTATTGGCGTCGTTGATAGTCAACACTCTGTTAAATCAGTTGATAAGCTTATCGCAGGTTTAAATGGCTTTGTAATCAAACCGGCAAAAGGCTCAGGTGGTAAGGGTATTCTAGTGATCACCAAAGTAAAAGATGGTCGCTATTACAAACCCAGCGGCAGTGAATGTTCACTCGATGATATTGAACGTCATTGCTCGAATATTCTAGCCGGTCTATTTTCACTCGGTGGCGGTATTGATGTGGCTGTTGTTGAAGCGCTTATCGTATTTGATGATAGCTTTGAGGGTTATAGCTTTGAAGGTGTGCCTGATGTACGTGTGATTGTATTTAAAGGTATCCCGATGATGGCCATGATGCGGTTATCAACATCCATGTCGGATGGTAAAGCCAATTTACACCAAGGCGCTGTCGGTGTGGGTATTAACATCACTACAGGCGAAGCGCTCAACGCCGTGCAATATGATGAAGTTGTCACCCATCATCCTGATACACAAAAAGAATTAGGCCTATTAAAAGTGCCTCATTGGGAAGAAGTTATTCGTTTAGCGGCACAATGTTACGATATCTCAGGCTTGGGTTATTTAGGTGCCGATGTGGTGTTAGATCGTCATCACGGTCCTATGCTATTAGAACTCAATGCACGTCCAGGACTGGCTATTCAAATCGCGAATGGCATGGGGTTGCTACCAAGGTTACAACAAATTGAAGCGGCGAATACCGAGAGTATGGATCTAGACCAGCGTCTTGCTTATTGTAGACAACACTTCGGCTAAATGTTTTGTAGAAGCGAATAAATAATAAAGGCATACAGTAGATTTTGTATGCCTTTAATCATTGAGCTACTTTAAAAGACGAAACCTTTTAAGCCAATAAATGACGTAAATTCATTTCAAAAATCATTTTTTCTGCAGTACAAGTAAAGCTCAATGTTACTAAATAAGCATGTTCATCTTGCGCGGTAAAGGTAATCGTGACTTCTTCATCAAATTGCTCATTAACATAAGCCTCAAGCTCACTGCGTTTTTCATCAGCAGCCTGTTGCGAATCAAATGTAATAGGAAATGAGAGATCAGTATCATCAGGCTGAATAATACTGCCAATTTCAGCAAACGCACCACAGCAATCTTTAATATCAGTATTGTTATTATTCGACATAATTATTCTACCTATTGATTAAATCCACGATTAACACTGCAATAGTACCACTAAAGTATAACTTGTAAAAATAAAAAACCGCTTACACCAAGGTCTAAGCGGTTTTTATATTCAAATAATCGACTTTTTTAGCGTATATAAATTTGTTCGCTAAGGCAGATTAAATAACAATTCGAGCCGGAGCTGGTGCTTTGCTCATTGCTTTCAATTCTTGATCCATAATAAATAGACCGTAACCATTATCAACACCAACACGACGAATTTGGCTGACGATACCATTAAATAATGCTTCTTCTTCTGTTTGCTCTTCCATCAAGGTATTCAGATGAGCTACAGATTGGAAATCTCTTAATTCATGCGCTAAGCCAAGGATCTCAGAGATAGACTCAGTGATCATCACTTCATGTGCTAACGCTTGGTTAAATACATCAAGTAAATCTGTAAATTCAGACTCAGCGCCAGGAATAGCTTCCATTAATGGCTGAATGCCACGGTCGATCATATAACGAAATAATAGCTGCGCATGTACCTGTTCTTCAGCTGCGTGCTTATAAAAGAAATCACCCGCGCCAATAAAATCAGAGGCATAGCAAAAAGATGCCATGCTGCGGTAAAGGTGCGATGCGGTAAACTCTTTTGTCATTTGTTGGTTAAGCGCTGTCGCCATAACCTTAGATAATTTTGGCATAGTATAAGTTCCTTTAGAAAACAGTTTAGGCATGCTACCTCAACAAGTCTAAAATTAACAATAACTTTGTTAAATTAACGTCTTTTTTTTTAAATTCAGTTAGTTACAGCCCTATAAATGAGTCTTAGTCGTATTGAAATAAAATTACATATGAAATACTTTAAACATAAAAATGACCGAGTTAACACTATTTTGAAAATATAATACGTAATATTACTACAATTGATTTAAATCAATTTTTAATCCTTAAGATTACCTATAATTAAAATCAAAGGTATTCACTAAGAGGTAACCCTTAGTAAATAACTTTTAGATTTTAAATGAATTTTAAATGAATTTTAAGGATAGATTATGACTGTCAAAAACATAGAAACACTCAATGCAATGGTTGCGAAAGTGAAGGTAGCGCAACAAGAATTCGCTACATTTAATCAAGAACAAGTTGATAAAATCTTCCGTGCAGCAGCGCTTGCGGCATCAACATCTCGTATCCCGCTAGCACAAATGGCTGTTGAAGAATCTGGTATGGGGGTTCTCGAAGATAAAGTAACTAAAAACCATTTTGCATCTGAATACATCTACAATAAATATAAAGATACCCTAACGTGTGGCATCATTGAAGAAGATAACGAGTTTGGTACTATTACAATCGCAGAACCAACAGGCATCATTTGCGGTATCGTACCAACGACAAACCCAACTTCAACGGCTATTTTTAAAGCGTTAATTTCGCTTAAAACACGAAACGGCATCATCTTCTCGCCACACCCACGTGCAAAAAATGCCACCAATACCGCCGCTAAGATTGTATTAGATGCGGCAGTTGCAGCAGGTGCACCAAAGCATATCATCGGTTGGATTGATGAACCATCGATTGAATTATCTAATGCATTAATGCACCACGAAGATATCAACCTTATCCTTGCAACAGGTGGTCCAGGCATGGTTAAAGCGGCTTACTCATCAGGTAAACCTGCGATTGGCGTTGGTGCGGGTAATACACCGATTGTTATTGATGAAACAGCCGATATAAAACGTGCCGTATCTTCAATCTTAATGTCAAAAACATTCGACAACGGTGTGGTGTGTGCCTCTGAGCAAGCTGTTATTGTGGTTGACGAAGTATATGACGCAGTGAAGGCACGATTTATCACACATGGCGGCTACATCTTATCGAAGAAAGAAGCAGATAAAGTCCGTGCTATCGTATTAATCAACGGCAATATGAACCCTGCTATTGTGGGTCAATCTGCAATTAAGATCGCGGCGATGGCGGGTGTAACAGTGCCTCCTTTCACAAAAGTACTGATTGGTGAAGGTCCAGAAGTACACGTTGATGATGCATTCGCTCACGAAAAACTATCTCCAACATTAGGTATGTTCCGTGCTCGTGATTACAATCATGCTGTAGAGCAAGCGATCACTATGGTTGAGCTTGGCGGTATCGGTCATACATCTGGTCTTTACACAGACCAAGATGCCAACGAAGATCGTATCAAAGACTTCGGCGATAAAATGAAAACCGCACGTATTCTGATTAACCAACCAAGCTCACAAGGTGGTATCGGTGATTTATATAACTTCGGTCTAGCACCATCTCTCACGCTAGGTTGTGGTTCTTGGGGTGGTAACTCTATCTCAGAAAACGTGGGTCCTAAGCACCTTATCAATAAAAAAATTGTTGCAAAGCGAGCTGAAAATATGTTGTGGCATAAACTACCTGAATCAATTTACTTCCGCCGTGGTTCACTACCTATTGCGATGGATGACCTTGTTGGCAAAAAACGGGCTTGTATCGTTACCGACAAGTTCTTATTCAACAATGGCTATGTTGATGACTTAGTAACGATTCTAAAAGAAAAAGGCATTGATACCGAGATATTTCATGATGTAGAAGCCGATCCGACACTGGCTATCGTAAAGAAAGGTGCAGCAGTGATGAACAGCTTCCAACCTGACGTGATCATTGCCTTTGGTGGTGGTTCACCAATGGATGCAGCGAAGATTATGTGGGTAATGTACGAACATCCAGATGTACACTTCGAAGACCTTGCAATGCGCTTTATGGATATCCGTAAGCGTATCTACAAGTTCCCTAAAATGGGCATAAAAGCCATGATGGTGGCGATCACAACAACTTCAGGTACGGGTTCTGAAGTCACCCCCTTTGCAGTGGTAACCGATGAAGTAACAGGGCAAAAATACCCAATCGCTGATTACCAACTAACACCAAACATGGCTGTTGTAGATGCGAACCTAGTGATGAACATGCCAAAATCACTGACCGCTTTCGGTGGTTATGATGCCGTAACACATGCACTAGAAGCATATGTCTCAGTATTGCAAAATGAATACTCAGACGGTCAAGCACTACAAGCGCTTAAATTATTAAAAGAGTACTTACCAAGTTCATACAAAAATGGTGCGAAAGACCCAATTGCGCGTGAAAAAGTACACAATGGTTCAACCATTGCAGGTATCGCCTTTGCCAATGCATTCTTGGGTGTTTGTCACTCAATGGCACACAAGATCGGTGCTGAGTTCCATATTCCACACGGGTTAGCAAACGCACTACTTATTACCAATGTGATTCGCTACAACGCTACGGATATGCCAACCAAACAAGCTGCATTCTCACAATACGACCGCCCGAAAGCACGTGCTCGTTACGCTGAAGTAGCAGAACATTTAGGTTTCCGTGAAGGCAAAACAGCTGACAAGATTAACGCATTATTAAATTGGTTAGACGAACTTAAAACTGATTTAGATATTCCTAAGTCAATTCAAGCTGCGGGTGTAAACGAAGCCGACTTCCTTGCAAAGATTGACCAGCTAGCGATTGAAGCGTTTGATGACCAATGTACTGGTGCTAACCCTCGTTACCCGTTAATCAGCGAATTAAAAGCACTATTACTTGCTTCTTACTACGGTAACGACTACAAAGAAAGTTATGAAATAGAGCAAAAAGAAGAAATAGTTCAAAAATCAACTGTCGAATAAATAAAATCACCCAGCTAACCTTAATGAGTTAGCTGGGCTTTTTATTAATGATTACAGTTAGAATCATTACCTTCATGATAAAACAAAACCTGTTCACAGATTCGCCGTTGCTGCTCTGTTAACAGTAATCCACTCTTCCAACAGCCCTGTCTTAACGCTTGGCGAAACTCATAACAAATAGCCTGCGGTAAATTAACAGATACCTGTTCAAACATACTAAGCCACCTCTGCTACTTGCTCTATCGTCTCTTGAAGTGCTAACGCTGGTAAAGGGTTTCTAGAACCCACAGCTTGCTCAATTGAAGTAAAACCATCTTCTTTTAATAATTTAACTAGACCACGGTTTATTTCACTAATATTTTGCGGTCCATCAAAGATCATGGTGGTGATCATATGTAATAAATTAGCCCCAGATGTGATTTTTTCATACGCATCTTTTGCCGTAAAAATGCCTCCCACACCAATAATAGTAAGCTCACCTCGGGTACGACGATAAACATGACGAATAACATTCGTAGAAATACGCTGAAGCGGTAACCCACTCATCGCACCCTTTCCTTCAGGTAATAAACCAAGTTTAGATGGGTATTCAGCCGAAATATGCTCTTGGTTACAGCCTGGTTTAGCAAGATTTGTTAATACAAAACCATCCATTTTATACTCAATACAACCATCAACAATGACATCGATCTCGTCAAAAGTAAGATCTGCTGCTAATTTAACATAAATAGGTTTATCCGAAATCGTTCTAATATTTTCATTCACAGCGGCCAATAGAGCCCCTAAATTATCAGCATCAACAAAAGGTTCGCCATCTTGAGTATTTGGACAACTAATATTAATTGTATAGTAATCACCAATATCCTTAAATAAAGTCATCGTTTTAAGATAATCACGAATTGATTCTGCTAATACAAAGTCAGGGGAGACATTAGATTTAGCTGCATTAATACCAATACGTAAATCACCAAAATCAACGTCAGCGAGTCGAGCTGATATTTTTTCTGCGCCAAGGTTATTTAGGCCATACCACACCACAATAGACTTAGATTTTACCATCCGGAATAGACGTTTACCTGGATTTCCCGGACAAATTTCGCCGGTAAAAGAACCTAATTCAGCTAATCCAAAGCCCAAATATGGATAAATTTTTGTAAGTTCACCATCTTTATCAAAACCAGCTGATAAACCGACCGGATTACGATACTTGACTCCGTCGACCTCTGTGTTCAAACTCTTATGCCTATAATTAAATAACAATCCTGTGATTAATCGTGTTATTACATTACTGCCTAAAAACACCCCTATTTTCTTAAGCGCGTAATGGGCTTGCTCTGGATCCATCAAAAATATTATCGGACGAAATATCCGATACAATATTTTCAAAATATAATTCCTTAACCCAACAATAGCACTCATAGAAATCCCTTATTTGTAAATGTCTGCAATCGTTATTGATCGCCACAAACAGTAATGATAATCGATCTCATTCGCGTTTACAACGTACTAAGTATGTGTCTTTAAAATATCTATTATGTTAATCCGTTTCACGTACAACGATTTATTCAGTGATAGATAACATTGAGGCGTAAATAGGCGAGTATGATAATTTAAAGAATAATGAACGATAAAAACGTCTAAAAATGAAGCAAATAAAATTTATCTAAAATGGTTAGTAAGGTATAGTCAATTGGACAAAAGCTCTCACAAAGAGTCAGGATACTTCATCTTTTTAGTATTATTCACTATTCAACATTGTTTATTATGTTAATCACCGTTGAATAATTTTATTTTATACTTAGAGCATGACTGTGAATAAAATAAACGACTACTAAATTGGATCTATGTCTATTACCTATATTTAATTTTTGATAACAATAAATATATTCCCTATAATTATTTATACGTATTTACAATGCCACAATAAACAATTAGGTTGTTATTCTTAGGAAGGTAGTAAAGGAATAGAAATGGAAAATGTCTCATTAACGATTAAAGACCTTAAAGTCGGTCATTATATTAATCTTCCCATCGGTTGGACATCCCACCCTTTTATCCTTAATTCATTTATAATTAAGGATACAAAGCAATTACAAATATTACAGCACCTTGGCTTCGACACGATTGCCGTTGACCTATCTCGCAGTAAAGTGACGCCAATGCCATCAGCACAGCATACGACAGCTAACGAACTTGCTTTAGCGGCAAAAATAGCAGAACAAAAAACTGCATTAAAATACGCTGAAGAAGAACAAAAAATACAAGTATTACAACAGCAGATATGGTGGAAACAGATCCGTCAAGCGCGCTCAAAATACCAAAACAAGATTACGATACTAAAAGATATTTACAGCAAGCTCAGCTTACAACCCCAGCAAGCAATATCACAATTAGAAGTGCTTTCTGGTGAGTTAACAATAGCGGCTGCACAACAACATGATTATAGCTTTGTGTTATGCAATGAAGAATTATCTGGTGATCCGCTTTATCAAAACGCAATGAATATCGCCGTATTAAGCACACGCTTAGCGCAGCAATTGTCCTTTAGCGCACAGGATATTGCGATCGTGACGCAAACCGCGCTGCTTAGCCAATACGGTATGTTATGGGTGCCCGCTTCAATTCGTAATAAAAAATCAGAATTGACGAAGCCCGAAATTAATTATCTGAAACAACACCCAGCTTATGCATCGCAGAAACTACAAGGCATCGACGCGCTTGCCGATAGCGTGATTAATAGCATCTTACAGAGTAATGAAAAGTTTGATGGCAGCGGTTACCCACGTGGTATAAAGCAAGATAAGATGTCTAAATTCGCGCAGTTAATTGCGATCACCACCCGCTATAATGAGATGTGTAATGCTAATTTACCTCAGCATCGTTATTCACCTAATCTCGCCATTGGATTACTGTTTAAAGCCGCTAACAAGCATTACAACAAAACTTATCTTGAGCAGTTTATTAAAATGATGGGCATATATCCGATTGGTACAATCGTCAATTATGATAGCAACCAAGCGCAAGTACTGATGGGTATTATTAATAGCCTTCGAAAGCCCCTCATTGTCGACTTTAATAAACTTGAACCACTAAAAAAACAGCCGCTGTTACGCCACTGTGGTCAGGATAATATTACGATTGCTAAAGCGATTAGTTGCAATGATATTGCACCTGATAAGTTAAATAAATTTAACTTAATACAACGCAGTAATTTATACTTTCCGGCGAGTTAATTTAGATTACTGCTGACGTTAATTCATTATATTGCTACACTCCTATTTTAAATAAAGAACTAACAAGAACTCATTAAATTATGTCAAAACGCAACACTCAACAACGTCGCCATACCATCATTAAATTACTTGAAGAACAAGGTAACCTTAGCGTTGATGAACTAGCACAACGTTTTGAAACATCAGAAGTAACTATTCGTAAAGACCTAACAGCCTTAGAACAAAATGGTCTATTATTACGCCGTTATGGCGGTGCAATTCCGCTCCCGAAAGAACTATTACCTGAAATTGAAACAGATAAGGTATCCCAGTGTAAAACTGCAATTGCCATCGCTGCGGCGTTACGTATTCGCGATCATAATCGTATCATTATCGATAGCGGCACAACCACGGCCAGTTTAATTGAGCAGCTCGCAAATAAGAGAGGGCTAATAACCATGACAAACTCACTGCAAGTAGCGAATGCATTGAACGGCTTGGAAAATGAACCTACGTTATTAATGACAGGCGGTACATGGGATCCACACTCAGAATCTTTTCAAGGTCAAATTGCTGAACAGGTACTGAGATCATATGATTTTGATCAGCTGTTTATCGGCGCAGACGGCATTGACTTAGAGCGTGGCAGTACCACGTTTAATGAACTAATTGGACTCAGTCGCGTGATGGCCGAGGTATCAAGAGAAGTCGTTGTTATGGTCGAATCAGATAAGATCAGCCGTAAAATGCCAAACTTAGAATTAGCATGGGACACGATTAGTACGTTAATTACCGATGCTGATATTACTGATGAACAACGCACAGCAATTGAAGCAAAAAATATTACGGTCATCGTAGCACCGAGATAAGCTTCTATTCAGGTTTGTGGATGCAGAACAGATAACCACATATAATTAGCTAGGCTATCGATATAAAAATCCCGCTTACTGCAAATAAGCGGGATTTTACATAAAAGATTTATTATTGTGCTAAACGGTCAAGACTTAGAAACCGTAAGAAGCACCAAATGTGAACGCGAGGTTACGATCTTCATCTTTACCCATGTCTTCATCACGTAACTCAAAGTATGGGGCAATACCTGTGCCCATGAAATCATTCTTTGTTACACGCCATTCGGTGTTATAGCTGTCACGATCACCATTTTCACCAAATTTAGCCGTATCAGCAAAGCCACGTTGGTTATAAATAACATTCAGTTTAAGTTGAATACCGTTATCCATGTTGAAGCCAACTGCATTGTCATAACGGATCTCTTTCCAGTCACTTTCTGTCGTACTGTAATGGAAACGAGTACGGTTACTGACGAACAAACCATTATCAAAATTATAGCCAATTTTAACTAATGGGCGACGTTGACCAGAATCGCCCTCTACTGAACCATCAAGGCTTAAATCGTGGTAACCAATTGCAGTCCATAAACCACCATTTGTATAAGCCATTTGCTCAATACCAAATGTCGTATCAGTTACACTACGTACGCCATCGTGAAGAGTACCAGCAACTTCTACTAATAAGGTTGTCCCTGCAGAAAATGTATGACCCGCTTCAAGCGTATATTCAGTATCACGTTCAGTGTTACCCTTTACATTACCAGTAACATAAGAACCACCAGCGAATACAGGTGCAGCGATTGATGCGCAAAGTAGAGTTAATGCAAATTTTTTCATTATAGCCTCGATTATAGTTAAGCAATTTTATCATGTTAAATTGCTAATTTAAGTTAATCATTTCACTGACCACTTACCTGTCAGAAGATGAAACCAATGTAACACTTTATAGGCAGTCAATAATGCTGTTAGCTAGATTTGACGATCTTCATCACAACTTATTTTTCAATGTAAATTAAGTTAAAGAGGAATAAAGCAGCAAGGTAACAAATGGTCATATTTAAATTATATTTTTAATTATTAAAGTCACTACTGATCAATAGGTTAAGGTTGGTAACGGAATTAACAAGGTTTCTTTCTATAAAATATCTAATAATAACGCTAATAACTAATTATCATTTAATTTTTAATCCGATTAAATTTGTGAGCGATATAACGATTCCCGATAGAGAATGGAACCAATATATTGGAATATATAACTACAAAACAACTTATAAAAGCTTAACACGCAGAATAAAACACTTATCAAGTTGATTTAACTTAATTTACAGTGAGAATAATGATGTTAATGCGGTATTTAATGTCTATTTAAAGAGGTCCCCATCCTTTTCAGATTTCAACCAAATTAGGATTTACCACATAGGAACAAGTAGTGATTAACATTTTAATTACAATTGACGTGACAATAATAAAGAACGCAGTAGACTCTTTATTCTATTACCTATAACAATCATTATTGAGGCTTTATGATCAGTGAGTTGATTCGTTGCTTTTACCTTCGTAATAAGCAGACAAACTCGAAAGGCTTTTTCGATACCATCACGCGCTCTTTTCGAGTAGGGTTTCGTCATATCGATCTGAATCTACATATTAACAATGCAAAATATCTCATGTTTCTTGAAAAAGCGCGTTGGGATCATTCTATTCAGACCAATACATTCAACCCATTATTGAAGAATAAATTAAACTTCATCGTGGCAGGTGTGGAGGTCGGTTATATTCGTGAGATCCGTTTATTCAAAAAGTTCGATGTAGAAACCACTTACTTAGGCTGGGATGAGAAGTATTTTTACTTAGAGCAAAAATGTGTCGCCGATGGAAAGCTATGTAACTACAGTTTAGTGAAGGCTGTATTTACTCAGCGAGGCAAAGTAGTGTCTCCGAATAAAGTCATGGAAATAATTCCCATAGAGCAACGTCCACCACAGTTACCAGAACATATGCAAATATGGAAAGATCTCGGTATTGCCAAACGCAACTTTTCCACCAGCGAACCTGTAGATAAAGTGGCTTAAACCTATTTATGTGAGTTCACGTGCAATTACTACCACCTAAAAGTTGGTAGTTAAAACCATTTGCTATGCTGTGTTATATCAATTACATAACACCAGAACAATCGAATAGGGAATATTCATGTCAACAACACACCTCATTAAAGGCCTTACCTTTGGACTCATCAGCTGCATTAGTTTAACGTTACCAACCGCCATTGCAAAGACGAACACAGAAACAGTTGCCAACGTTAAACCATCAACCAGCGCTATTTATAGTCAAATGGCGATCCATCATCCGGTATGGGCAGCAAACGGCATGGTCGCCAGCCAAGAAGCGCTTGCAACAAAAATCGGTGTTGATATCATGAAACAAGGTGGTAATGCCATTGATGCAGCGGTTGCCGTTGGCTATGCGTTAGCTGTTACCCTGCCCCGTGCTGGTAATTTAGGTGGCGGTGGTTTCATGCTGGTATATTTAGCCGATGAACAACGATCTATTGCGATTGATTACCGAGAGGTAGCACCACAAGCTGCTTACCCTGATATGTATTTAGACGATGCAGGTAATGCAGACAGTCAACTGTCTCGCTTTCATGGTCTAGCCGTCGGGGTGCCGGGTACAGTATTAGGCTTTGAACTCGCATTAAATAAATACGGTAGTATGTCATTAGCACAAGTAATGGCACCCGCGATCAAATTAGCCCGTGACGGTATTGTTGTTACACCTGACTTAGCAAATTCACTCCAGGCAACGAAAAAGCGCTTAAGCCAATGGCCAAGCACACAGACTATTTTCTATAAAGCAGACGGTAGCAGTTATCAGCCGGGAGAAATATTAAAACAAACCGACCTTGCCAATACGCTAACAGCCATTGCTAAAAAAGGCAGTCCTGCATTTTATCAAGGTCCTATTGCCAAACAGATCAGTGATTCGGTACGTAATGCTGGCGGCATGATGACAATGCAAGATTTAGCCACGTATAAAGCCATAGAACGCCAACCTATTACGGGTGACTATCGCGGTTATCAGGTAATTTCCATGCCACCTCCTTCTTCTGGCGGCGTACATATTATTCAGATGTTAAATATGCTGTCACAATACCCGATTGATAAAATGGGCCATAATAGTGCAGCAACGATTCATGTGATGGCAGAATCAATGCGCCGTGCTTACGCTGACCGTAGTTTATATTTAGGCGATCCAGATTTTGTTAACGTGCCAGTTGCTGAACTAACCAACAAGCAATACGCAAAGCAACTAGTAAGCCAAATAAACCTTAACAAAGCAACACCAAGCAGCGACGTTTCACCAGGGAAATTATTGCCTTACGAGAGTAACCAAACAACCCATTACAGTGTGGTTGATAAGTTTGGTAACGCAGTCAGCAATACCTATACCCTTAATTTTAGTTATGGGTCAGGACTCGTTGCTGATGGAACTGGGGTGTTACTCAACAATGAAATGGATGATTTTTCTGCTAAGCCTGGTACACCAAATGCTTACGGCCTCATTGGCGGAAAAGCAAACGCCGTCGCAGCCAAAAAACGTCCACTTAGCTCAATGACACCAACCATCGTCCTAAAAGATAATAAACCTTATTTGGTCACAGGTAGTCCAGGCGGCTCACGTATTATCACCACAACGCTACAAGTGATCATGAATGTGATTGACCATAATATGAATATTGCAGAAGCCAGTGCAGCAACACGTATTCATCATCAATGGTTACCGGACATGATCCGTATTGAGAAAGGATTAAATATCGATACGATTAACTTATTAAAAAGTAAAGGACATAAAGTGGAAGTTAAACCCGCAATGGGCAGTACACAAACCATTATGCTGACAGAAGAAGGCGTTTACGGCGCATCAGACCCACGCAGACCGAGCGCGCTTAGCTTGGGTTATTAACAATCCAGAGCAATCAGTAAAAGAGAGGGACGTGATGCTCATCGTATCACGTCCCTTTTTGTTCTTTCGATTTCTAATTCTAATTCTAATTCTAATTAAAACTATAACTCACACCGACTGAAAAGAATTTTGTCGAGCTATCATAGAACTCAATGTTGGCATCATTTTCTTTGTTTTGATAAATAATATTAAGGCTAGTACCTTCGATATTAAACGGTTCAGAATAAGAATAAAAGAGTGAATAACGGCTAACATCGTCCTCTTGTACCTCTCCAAACATTGGATTCTCGGCATCGTATTCACGCTTACTAAATGCCGCTTGTACTGAGAAAAAATGCCTTTCATATTTAGTCATAATACTAAGGCTATAATGAAATTCATCAAAACTCTGACTTTCACCTTTAGCATCTTGAGCACCATAAAACACATTTGCTTTAGCGTATATTCCTTGCCATAGCGGAAATAAGCTTTCTAAACTAAGTCTTTGATAATCACTGTCTCGATTTAACGAGGCTTGTTCTTCTGCACTCATACTCTGACTACCGCTTTGCTCATTTTCTATCGAATATGATGCATACGAATATTCAATCTGAACAGGGGCAAATTTATAAGCTAAACGTACCGCACTCGAATCAATGTCGCTCTTTTCTCTTGGCGCGTTGATCAAAAATGGATCTGACCAAGTTTCTTTTAAAAACGGTACGTGCGGAATATAAGCAAATGTCATACTTTGGCGTTCGTCAAATTGGTGTTTCACACCTATTTCATATTGTATGGCACTATTTAAAATATTTTCAGGGCTCTGACCAAGAAAGTACTGAGTCTGAAGGTCTTCCGTTGTATAAGCCACACGAAAAAAAGGAAACAACACGCCACTCGAGACCGCGTCACCAGCATTGTTTAGATCTTGGGTCTGTTCATTATCATCATGAATGTTAAATTGGCCCTGCGTTTCACTGACGCCAGCATTAATACCGACCGTACCAGAAAAACCAGCGTTCTTTGCCAATGGTTTTGCGACTGCAACACTACCAAATAAACCACAGGTCAATAATAAAGTTAGTGAAAGTAAGCTATGGTTTTTCAAAATCATGTGTAAAAAAGTGCCCCAATAGTTAAGTTATTACCAATTAATAATGTCAAATATTGACCGAAATCAATTTAGTGACGAAAGCATAACATAACAACTAAAACATAAGACGCTTAATAATAGTGAATATGATTAATAATATTAACGAGCAGTAACCATTCAATAATTGGAAAATAAGAGTGATATCAGCCATATCAGTCAGAACAACTAAAAAAACGCTGAAATAATTTGTTTTATATTATAAGCTTAGATTACAACAACTGATATAGTTAACACCTTAAACGCTAAGCTATTGAATGCCGATATAAAGATCTATTTCAATAAAGGATGATTGAAAATATATGTACAAAATTCTCGTTTTATTCGCCCATCCTGCATTACAGAAATCACTCGCACATAAATCATTATTCCATGAAATTAAAAACATTGAAGGCATCACTTGCCACGATCTTTACGATGCTTACCCCGATTCATTTATTGATATTAAGCATGAACAAACCTTATTACTGAATCACGATATCATCGTATTTCAATTTCCACTTTACTGGTATTCATGCCCCGCAATTTTAAAAGAATGGCAAGATCTGGTACTTGAACATGGTTTTGCTTACGGTGAAAATGGCGATAAACTCGCTGGAAAAAAACTCATGCTCGCTATCTCTACTGGAGGTAGTGCTAACTCTTATTCCGATTCAGGTTACAATGAACACGATATTAGCGAATTCTTATTACCCTTTAGTCAGATGAGCAAAATATGTAATTTAGAATACCTGCCACCATTTGTGCTGCATGATATTCATAAACGTCATGAGTCACCGCGTATTGCGCGTAAAGCAACAGAGTATCGCCAACAATTATTAATGCTACAGCAAACAGATGATGGCTCTGTCGCAAAAAAAATAGAGGGTAACTAACCATGGAACATGGCGTATTATTTAATACTTTCATCTATCTTGCAGCAGGAGTCGTGGCAGTACCAATCGCAAAACGATTGGGGCTTGGCTCGGTACTGGGATATTTGATTGCAGGCGTGATTGTCGGACCTTATGCATTAAGCTTAATTTCCAATCAAGAAGATGTCATGCATGTTGCCGAATTTGGTGTGGTTTTAATGCTATTTTTAGTAGGCTTAGAATTAAGACCTGCTTTATTATGGCAATTAAAAATGCCCATTTTAGGAACAGGTGGCTTACAACTTAGTGCCACGACCTTGTGTATTTTCTTGCTATTACTTGCTTGTGGACTTGCTTGGCAAACAGCACTCGCTATCGGTTTAATTGTTGCCTTGTCATCGACTGCGATTGTGCTGCAAAATTTACAAGAGCGGGAATTAATGAAAACCGAAGCCGGTAAAAACGCCTTTGCGGTATTATTATTTCAAGATATTGCCGTTATCCCGATTTTATCTATATTACCGCTGCTCGTTATACAAGATACTGCGATTGTTGAATCGACAATACCAAGTTGGCAAAGTGCATTAATGATTGCAGGCGTTATTGCAGGCATTATCATTGGTGGACACTTTCTCGTGGTACCACTGTTACGTATTATTGCAGGTTCTCGCTCTCGAGAGATTTTTATTGCAACCGCATTAGCACTGGTTGTCGGTATTGCCTTGGCGATGGAAGCCGTTGGCCTATCTGCCGCGCTCGGTACCTTCTTAGCCGGTGTGGTATTAGCAGACAGTGAATACCGCCACGAACTTGAAAGTGATATTGAACCTTTCAAAAGTTTATTATTAGGTATCTTCTTTATCTCTGTTGGTGCCAGTATCGATTTTACCCTCTTACTTAATCAGCCTATGTTAATCGCCTTACTGGTGGCAGCATTAATTGCAGTTAAGTTTATTGTACTGTTCATCACCGGGATCGTATTTAAGATCCAACACAGTCAAAATTGGTTATTTTCCTGTGCCTTGGCACAAGGTGGTGAATTTGCATTTGTATTAACATCATTCTCTCTGCAACGCCAAGTACTGGATAATGAAACCGCTAGCCTGCTCGTATTAGTGGTTACTTTATCGATGGTATTTACCCCACTGTTGCTGATTATTTACGATAAAATCATCGCGCCAACATTCAAACGTAAAATACCGCAGGCCGAAAATACAGCAACTCCTGACCACTCGATTCCAGATAATGCCCACAGCTCTGTTATTATCGCTGGCTTTGGTGGCTTCGGACAAGTTGTGGGTCGATTACTGCATGGTTACCATATCAATACCACTATTTTAGAAAACGATGTAGGCCAGATAGAATTATTGCAGCAATTCAAATACAAGGTGTTTTATGGCGATGCAGAACAGCTTAATTTACTACATTCCGCAGGGGCCGATAATGCCAAACTATTTATTATTGCCGTCGAAAGCGCAAGCCGCACCAAGCGTATTTTAATTAAAGTAAAAAAACACTTTCCGCACTTAACTGTATTAGTCCGAGCAACAGATCGTAACCATGCCCAGCAATTAATCCGCCTTGGCGCTGATCACGTATTTCGGGAGTCACTCGATTCTGGTATCAGCCTAGGTGTTGAAACACTAAAAGCATTAGGGATGCGAGCCAATCAGGCTCATCGTGCAGGTCAAGTATTCCGCCGTCATGACGAAGCGGTATTACATGAAGAAGCAAAACGCATGCACGAACAAGAGCCTGAATTTGTGAACCGTAGCCTGACAGAACGACGTATACTGAAAAAACTATTAGGATTAGATGCGTTAACTTATTACGACAACCTCAATGAAGCTTGGTCAACAGAGGCTCACAGTAATGAAGATAAAAATACGGTTGGTAACTTAGCGGCCGCGCATAAACACAACAAATCGACAAGCGAGCAGACTTAGTCAATAAATAAAACGGCGCAGTTGATGACGATAGCTATTTGGCTACTCCTACCAACTGCGCCCTTTCGTTTTATTATCGAAATAGATCATTATTGTTTAAATCAGTTCACTCAGGTTGGCTGAGGCTAGAAGTGCCACTGTAAATAAACCGTTTGATAGTTACTGCCACCTTTAATACGTCCAAACACCGAGCTACTTTCAAAAATACCCGAGCGGTGATGGATACTGTAGCCAAACCAAGTTTTCGCTAACGCCTTACTTCCAAAAATATCCCCCACATTCACATCAAAGGAGAAGTCTAAATAATTAAGTAGCTTCGATGAGTTTTCATAACCACGTTTACTGTCTTCACCTGTCAATTCAAACCCTTCGATATAGGTAATATCAAATACATAAGATAAGCCTTCAGCAATACCTAAGCGCCAACGAGGTCCAAGTTTAAAAGTATAGAAACCTTTAATCGCAAGCACAACTTCAGTAATATCTTGTTGTACATCAGAGCTATAATGCCAAACAAGGCCAGGCGTGAAATAAAGATCAATAGGCATTGTTAATAAACTATCAGCAATTTGGGTACCATAAAATACAGAGCTCATTTGATTGTTTTCACTATCGCGTTCAGCTTGGAATTTTAAGATACCTCCAATATCCGACGGTGTTGCCCAACCATATGCTAAACGTAAGTATTCATCATTCTTATGTTGCGTTGAAGTTGGGTTAAAAGGCTTATCATATTCAGGATAAAAAGCGAAACCGAAAAAAGACTCAACCTGATAGTTTTTATTAACAGAATCTAGATCGTATACATCATCTTCTAAGCGCGTTAGACCCAATTGACCAATCAGATAGAAATTGCTCGCTACATGGTATGACCCTTCCAGACCACCAGTCATTGAAACGCCAGCACCAGCGTCCTCTTTATCAAAGCCATAATAATGATTGTTAAAATCAGCACTTTTCCATTGTAATTCTGCAAATGGTACTAATGACCAACTACCTTGCTGCCAATTATACTTAATCCGAGTATAACTATAGTTGCGCTGATAGTGATCGGATAAAACAGCAATATCAGATTCCCAAGGACCATCGATGTAGCGATATTGCAAACCAAAGTCAAATGACTGTCCCTTAATTGAATTTTGAAACGCTTTAGGCACATCATGGAAACGGAAACGACTATATACATTAACTTGATTGTCTTCATTTTTCCATAAATGAATACCACCTTCTAAGCCATGTAAAAAGCCATAATCATTTTCAAACCGCATTAATGGTAAAATATCATAAACAGCAGTATCTTCATTGTCATCTTTGACTGCAAACGGAATATCTGCACGGCGCATTCCAATACCAATACCCCATTTGTTGACATTTAATGCAGGTGCTTCCACAGTATCAACATCCAACGAATGTTCACGAACTTCAAGTACAATATTATCGACAGGTACATTTTCAGCATAACTAATACTTGAACATAAGCCTGAAATTAATGCTAAGCATATAATATTGTGATGGTCTAATAGCATATACGTCTTCAAAGGTTATAAATAATGGCGTATATTACTTATGAGAATTAGAAACCACAATATATATATAGCTATAGCCGTTAAAGTAGGCTTAGACTAATCATATGCTTGCTGGCAAACTTCATCACAGGTTCGAACTAAACGTACTGTTAAGCGCTCGCCATTCGAAATGTCATATAATAATCCATTTTGAAAGTCGATTTGCCACGCTTTACTTGGGTTACCATTACTTGGTGTACTCGACCAAGATTTAGATACCGCTGGAGATAATGGGTGATTGGGAAAGATGGATTTATTTAAGCTTGGCTCTTCGCATGCTGTTTCTATAATACTGTAAAGCTCTTTAATGTTAGGTAATCGCCAATCAGTATTACCATCATTTGTAGCATTAAATGCAGCTGGTTCTATCATCGCTTCCCACGACGTAAAATAACGAACCGTACCATTCTGACATCGATTTCCCATCAGGCCACGAACACAAATCTGCCATTCTAAACGGGTTGCTTTATCAAATAAAAATCCTTGCCTAGTATTAACAAAACGCTGAGTTGGTGTTGATATTTCAGCATTCTCATTACAGCGTTGTTCGAGTCCTTTGGCAGTCATCGACATCACGACTAATAAAATAGTGCTAGTAATAAGTAATAGACGCCGGGTTATATTAAAGCTCATCATTAACATCCTTTTATGACAACTAAATAGCTTATATCAACGTTTTTAATTACTGGTTTTTATTGCGAACTTTGATTACGCACTAAGCGTACAGCCCTTGGAATATTGGTTAAATTACCTTGAATATGACCGTATAAAAAATTAACCATCCAAGCTGATTCCAAATCGTCAATATCAATATCAGCAGTCCAGTAATTAAGACTTTGAGCATGAGGAAAAAACACAGTTTCAACGGCAGGTATTATTTGCGAATAATTGATAATACTTTGTAGTTCTAAACGAGTGGGTAAACGCCAATCATTGTAACCACACCAATCGAGTTCATTCATAGCGATTTTGAATTTTTCAGTGTCACAACTACTACTATCGACACAAATACCACCATTTTCGGTAACACCATGACCATTAAAGTCAGCATCACTCGATTTAAACCACGAATAAATATAGTCTGCATCGTTAACATCGCCACTACCAATCACCGTTTTAACTTCCCACATCAATTTTGTTTTATTATCTAAAACACAAAACCACTCAGGTGAATCCTCTTCCACGCTCACGCCCCCAGGTCCTATTTTGGTTAAATCTAACAAGTCTTCTAGCCGATTCTGCTTATCATCAAGACGGAGTCCAGCGGGGTTTAAATTAAGCCGTATGTCATAATCAGGTAGTAAAACACCGCCCCCCTCACCGGGGTAACTATTCCGCTCAACGTTACCATCACTGCCAGTGGGGCAACCCGTCAATAACAAACAGCTTAAAAATATGGCTAAATATTTCATAACAATACTCGAATAAAAACAATCAAAAGCGTGATGCACATCGAAGTTTAGATTACAAATATTGATAAGTCCGAAAAAAAAACCATCAATTAATAGACGACCGGTCTACTAAGGTGTATCGTTAACGCGTTAGAAATTAATCAAGATTTGTACGTCCAATTAAAAGACGATCGGTCATCCAGTATCGTACACGACTTAAATAAGGGTCTTCTATGCCTCAATTACATTCAATTAATCGCCGTATTACACTTGCTTCACGCCCTGTTGGCGCACCTACATCGACTAACTTTAGTCTTAAAGAAACTGTCATACCCTCTCCTGAAACAGGCGAAATATTATTACGAACAAATTATTTATCACTTGATCCTTACATGCGCGGCCGTATGAATGCCGGTGCATCTTACGCTGAGCCTGTCGATATTGATGGCACTATGGTTGGTGCTACAGTGTGCCAAGTTGTGACCTCTTTACACCCTGATTATCAAGTAGGGGAATGGGTTCTTGCTTATACAGGCTGGCAAGATTATGACATTTCAGACGGTGAAGGCCTGATAAAATTAGGCACAGAGCCAACTAATCCCTCTTATGCGCTTGGCATCTTAGGTATGCCTGGCTTTACTGCTTATATGGGACTGTTAGATATAGGTCAGCCTAAATCAGGTGATACGCTTGTTGTTGCAGCCGCAACCGGCCCCGTGGGTGCAACAGTTGGTCAGATTGGTAAATTAAAAGGCTGCTACGTGGTAGGTATCGCAGGCGGAGCGGAAAAATGTAAATACGCTGAAAACGTATTAGGTTTTGATAAATGTATTGACCATAAAGCTGACGACTTTGATGCACAATTACAAGCAGCTTGCCCTAACGGCATTGATGTTTACTTTGAAAATGTTGGCGGTAAAGTATTTGATAGCGTCCTACCTCAATTAAATACTGGCGCTCGTGTTCCTGTGTGTGGCTTGGTATCACAATACAATGCAACAGAATTACCATCAGGACCCGATCGTTTATCCTTGTTAATGGGCACCTTATTGGTCAAACGTATTAAGATGCAAGGCTTCATTATTTTTGATGATTATGCACATCGCTATAACGAATTTTTTGAGCAGATGATGATGTGGTTACAATCCGGTGAAATTAAATATCGTGAGCACATGATTGATGGTTTAGAAAATGCACCATCGGCATTTACAGGTATGCTACAAGGTGAGAACTTCGGTAAACTTGTAGTAAATGTGGCTAAGTAAGAGGTTAAAATGATTAAATTACACCATTTAAATAAATCACGATCTAAACGTATCATCTGGTTATTAGAAGAATTAGGTGTGGACTATGAAGTCATCGCCTACCAGCGTGATAGCCAAACATTCTTAGCACCACCGGAATTAAAAGCCATTCACCCTTTAGGTAAATCACCAGTAATCGAAGATGATGGACTTGTGATTACCGAATCAGGTGCGATCACAGAATACCTGATTAATAAGTATGCCGCAGAGACACTCGCACCAAAACAAGGGTCACAAGAATATGTCGATTATTCGCAATGGATCCACTTTGCTGAGAGCTCTGCTATTTTGCCGCTCCTGCTAAAAAGGTTTGTTGAAAAGGATGGCTGTAAAACAAATTTTATGGCGGCTTACGCTGATGCAGAAATAGCAAAAGTGATCAGTTACTTCGATGAATCGTTAGCGAATAAAACTTACCTTGTTGGAGAGCAATTAACGGGTGCTGATATCATGATGTCATTTATTGTTGAAATATTAGCAAACAATAATGTACTTGATAATTTTGCTCACCTTTCCCGTTACAGCAAACAACTTCACTCTCACGCTAGTTTATTAAAAGCGATAGAGATTGAAGCTAAGTACGAAAATAGCTGATTCGCTCAAATAATAATGGATGGATAAAATGCCGTAAAGCCCTAATAATTTGTTTATCAGGGCTTTTATCTTATGACAATCAACTGATTAATCATATTGACGAGAAAACACCCCGCTACAGTCGTCACCAATCAGATAGTTACCAGTCGATTTTAACATCACCTGATAATTACCATCGGATAAATTCTCAGCCCCAATGTCAAATGTCCAGCCATTACCACCTAGCATTAATTTATTACCATAACTACTCGTACAGATCTGCATTAATTGGGAATGTGAAGCAGATGCGCTTGAATCTAAATATTGATCATTATAAGTAACTTCGAGTACAGGTGGCTTAACATCTGTTCTTTCATTACCGAAATCATCAACAAGCGCAATGTCTAGATTAAGAGCCATATCATCGCCTAATAAAGGCTTACCAGTAATTAATGCGGGTTGGCAAGATAAAGTATCTACCACACTAGAATCGATCCCCTGTGACCCTAATGGTTGACCCAATGTATTCGCCGTTAGTGCCCAGCTTGTAGGGTTGAACAAAAACACGCTACTTAACTCAGGATCATCTTCAAATAGCTGTGTAAAAGTTAAGTTCTCATGTACTAACGTTTTGAAATTATTTACAGATATATGGGTTAACTGGTTTTGTGTATAAGATTGGCTTTTCGCGTCAATACCGATAGAGTTCAACTTATCGTTACCATAAAATAATGAGTTAATGACACTATTATTGGTACTTGGACCACCCATTTCAGAAAACCAAACACCACGCGAGGCGTTGACTGATGTATGCTGTGAAATAACATTGCCCGATGATCGATAAAATAAAATAGAAATACCATAACCTTCAAAATCATCAGTAAAGTAATCTAGATTATTTTCTACGGTGTTGTTATTTGAATTAATACTAAAATATAAATTCTCATGGGTATTATCCCACAAGGTATTGTATTCAATAATGTTATTCAAACCTTGTGATAAACTAATGCCCCATGTATTTTTATAAGAGGTGTTATAGGCAACATAATTATCATTACCTTGAATATTGATACCGCCACGATTTCGCATCAAATACTCATTACCATTACTATAAACCGTATTGTTCAGCACGTGCATATCCGAACTCCAATAACCAATAGTAATTCCATTGCCGTTATCAGAATTCGCAATATTATTACGGGCAATACCACCACTTACATTGTGTAACCATAAGTCATTGCCATTATTATTAAATACATTATTTTCTATGATTAAATCTTCACGCTGATCCGCTTTTGTATGAAGCACAAATAAACCATAACTCGCATTTTTAAATTCACAGTTTCGGACAATAATAGAGGTTCTTGCCCCTGTAGACACGAGCTTGTTCGATACCCCTTCACCATCAAATGTTATCCCGTCGATGACAATACCATCTCGACCGATATGTAATATTCCTTGATATGCGGATCCAGTACCTGTTAACGTCGGTGACTGTCCGGGTTCTGCGCGAATCGTTAAATTTCCTTTATAAACATTTAACCCTTCTTCATATGTTCTACTATCTGTAAATACAAGTTCATCACCCGGATTTGCTGCTTGGTATGCACTGCCTAAACTATCAAACTCAGAAAACTCACCAATTTCTAATATTTCAGCATATGTATTCCCAATCGAAAATATAGATATGATAAATACAAACAAGCACTTACGTGAATTCATGGTAATTTCCTTACATACAAGGCGATGAGTCATAAAATGAAAGTGAAACATGCTATTTGAAGTTATACGTAAGTTTAGACTAGAATCATAAACGTGCTTTAGATCACATTTCACAATCGACTAACAACAGAATAAGTTATTTATAATCATCTAGAAATGAGCCATTATTCTTTTCCAATGTAGGCTAGTTCATCCAATTCCAATTGTAATTTTTTGGTCAATTTACTCACAACTAAAGCATAAGATTGACCCGCTAAGTTTTCGATCATCCCTGCTGGCACATCCCCTTTAAGCTTTACGGTTATCCAATGCCTTTTGTTCATATGATAACCGGGGCTAATCGCCATAAATTCATCTACCAACACCTCAACATCACTCGGTTGAGCCTTCAAATTCACACTGCATCCAGCTTCATTTTTTGTCAAAAGAGCAAACATCTTACCCATCACTTTATAAACCAATACATCAGGTCCAAAGGGATAGTCTTGCTGGGCGGCTTTTAAATTATGAAGGTAATGTTCTAAGTGCACTTGTTCCATCTCGCTATCATCCTTAGCATATTATTTACTCACATTATGCCTAGTGATTGGCATAAGTGCAGTATCACACCCAGCTTGTTTAAACTCAAGTTAGGCATAACATGTATAATTGTTTTGTTATAACATAACATTATTCTTGCACACCTGTATTGTTATGTTATAACATAACCACAAATTCAATTGAAGTATTACAAATCGATATAAAATGCCAGCATTATCATCTGATACACCAGAAAATAGCCATGTAGTAAATCAAAGACAGCGATTATCTTTACTGCTATGCAGCCTATTCTCACGCCTTTCTATCTCCATCATCATCACTGTTTTTCTGTGGTTTACTCTGTTTAAATTCATAGGGTAATGACCATGATCAAAATAAATGATTTAAGCGTTGCTTATCAGCAAGATCTAGCACTGAGCCATATAACAACCACCATTGACAGTGGGGATTTAGTCGCAATTGTAGGGCCTAACGGTGCCGGAAAATCAACTTTATTAAAAAGTATCATGCAACAAATGACCGTAGAATCGGGATCTATTGAGCTTGGTCACTTAAGTCTAAACAACATTGCCTACTTACCACAAACGAACCAGATAGATCGTAAATTCCCTATCACAGTGACTGAGTTTGTTTCTGCTGGCGCTTGGCAACGTTGTAGTTTTTGGCGGATATTTAGTCGTAAGGAACAGCACTTATTACAACAGGCATTAGCAAAAGTAGATCTAGAAAATATGGCTGAACGTCAAATAAGTCAGTTATCTGGAGGGCAATTTCAGCGCATGTTATTTGCTCGTATGCTATTGCAAGACGCCGACATCCTGCTACTTGACGAACCATTTGGTGGCATTGATGCACAAACGACTGAATTATTAATACGCGTTATTCAGGAATGTCAGCAACAAGGTAAAACTGTGATCGCTGTTATTCATGATCTGGCGCTAGTACAACGTTATTTCCCTTCAACAATCCTAATTGCAACCACACTGATCGCAGCAGGAAAAACAAAAAATGTACTTACCCAATCACATTTGATCCAAGCGGGTTATCAACACTTTGCCCATTGTGCTGTTCATAACACGTTTAATAATCCTTTTCATAACATCCCAGACAACAGCACTAACGAAAATGCAGTGATTTCTGTGTCAGCTAATATCGAGAGTCAAGCATCATGAGTGCACAGTTATACGAATTATTTATCGCCCCATTTTCTGAGTTTGTATTTATGCAGCGGGCATTATGGGGGATTATCGTACTCAGTATTAGCGCAACACCAGTTGGCGTATTCTTAACTCTTAGACGCATGAGCCTAACAGGTGATGCAATGGCACATGCGATCTTACCCGGTGCTGCGATTGGTTTTCTTATCTCGGGTTTATCTGTCACCGCCATGACGATTGGCGGTATTGTCGCTGGGTGCGTTGTTGCGGTGTTAGCCGGTATGGTAGCCCGACATTCAAATGCAGAAGAAGATTCAAGTCTAGCCGCCTTCTATCTACTGTCACTCGCTATCGGTGTATTAATCATTTCATCCAATGGCAGCAATGTGGATTTATTACATGTGCTATTCGGTTCAACACTCGCGCTCAATGATGATGCCTTAATACTACTCACCGTTATCGCCACTATTTCTATTTCAGCACTCGCGATACTGTATCGTCCTTTAGTCATGGAATGTGTTGACCCTCACTTTTTCAAAACCATCAGTAAACTGAGTCCCGTTGCCCACTATGGATTTTTACTCCTCGTCGTACTCAATTTGGTTGCTGGTTTTCATGCATTGGGCACCTTAATGGCTGTTGGTTTGATGGTTCTGCCCGCTGCAATTGCGCGCTTTTGGTCTAATCGTTTAGGTGGCATGTTGTTAGTGGCTTTTATCACAGCAATAATCAGTGGCTATTTCGGTCTATTTCTTTCTTACCATGCAAGTTTAGCAACCAGCCCCGCGATTGTACTGGTACTCGGCATACTTTATATCGTTTCATTAATATTTGGCCGTCAAGGCGGATTACTCTTTAAAAATAACAGCTAGAAAAAACTCAACACGTTAATATCTAGCCCTATAAGGACAACAACATGTTTAAATCAACCCTTACTTCCTCCATGATAATTCTTGGTCTAAGTACCAGTACCGCTGTAATGGCTGAACAAAAAATTGCTGTCATCAGTAGTTTCTCGATTCTTGGGGACCTTGTATCAGAGGTAGGTCAAGAGCATGTAACCGTGATGAATTTAGTTAAGATTGACGGCGATGCGCACGTATTTAATCCGACACCTCAAGATGCTAAAGCAATATCAAAAGCACAGCTAGTTGTCACGAATGGATTACAATTTGAAGGCTGGATGCCACGTTTAATCGAAGCCGCTAACTACCAAGGCGTGCAAGTTGTTGCAGCTAACGGTATCGATGAGCTCAGCACAAAAGAAGGCCATAGCTGCGGACATGCGCATCATGACGACGAGCATAAACATCACGACGATGAACATGCACATCACGACGATGAACATGCACATCACGACGATGAACATGCACATCACGACGACGAACATGCACATCATGACCATGGCGATATAGATCCTCATGCTTGGCATAGCATAAAAAATGTAAAAGTTTACGTACACAATATCGCAAAAGGCTTGATTCAAGTAGACCCTGCGAATACAGATGACTATCAACAAAATGCGAAAGATTACATTCAAAAATTAGATAAGTTAGAGTTAAAAATAAACGCCCAGCTTGCACAGATACCAGCATCACAGCGTAAAGTGATCACCCCACACGATGCATTTGGTTACTTCTCGCGTGACTTTAATGTGACCTTCTTAGCTCCACAAGGAACCAGTACCGGATCAGAAGCAAGCGCAGCGGATGTAGCCGCATTAATTAAACAAATTCGTCACGACAACGTAAATGCTGTATTTATGGAAAACATCGCCGATAATCGTCTAATTGAACAAATAAGCCGTGAAACAGGCGTTAAAGTTGGCGGTAAATTGTATTCAGATGCGCTCTCTGCTGCAGATGAACCCGCAGCAACATACTTGAAAATGATGCAATATAATGTTGATACGATCGTGAATGCGTTGCACAAGTAAACCCTAACAAAAAGCCCGAGACAACAAAATATTGACCGTATTGTATGTGCCTAACGTTACTATTAGGCACATACCTCGCACCTAACGTAATAGAACAATAAGAGTCATTATGCCTCTAAAAAATAATCCAGTGTAAGTAGTATTAACTTACTACCTGCAGCAACAGACCTACTTTCGTTATTATGTAAACGCTCAGTTGTAAAGACTAAGCAATACTGACAATCATTTTAGATTCATTCTTGTCAATTATTTATTTTATTGGCAAGTAGATATCAGTAATTAATTCTCTCTCATCAGAATCCCATTTTACGTAGTGTAAAACGCAAGGCAGATCGCCTAGCTCTTCATCGCTATTTAGTAACCAATTAATCAAGGAACCACTAGTATCCATCAAATTCTCATGACTACCATAATGCCGAGCAACTGCACATCGACTCCCCTGAATAACACCGGATTTAACACCGTATTTATTATCAAGAACATCACCATCATGAGTTACACAAAGATCAAACTGAAATTCAGAATGTGGGGTATCTCTTGGGTCATTATAAGCTATACCAAAAGAAAGCTTATCCTTGTGAGGCTGTGATAAACTTATTTCTTTTCTCCAAGAGAGAAATTTTGCGGCTGTCTCAGGAAACAATGCTGGGTTACCTTTATGCTCGATCAGTGCCACTTTTTTTTCTTCAAAGTCTAAAATATTTATGTCCATAACGTTTTTTCTTATTATTGGTGCTCTAAATTGATATGTCGAACGCCACGAAAGCCACTCAGGGTTATCTCTAAATTGGGACGGTGATTGCTTAACTATTCTTCTAAACGCACGCGAGAACGCCTCAGGGCTTTCGAAATGTGCCTCGTAAGCAATATCAATAATGCTTAGCTCAGGTTCGGTTGCTAATCTCAAAGAGGCTCGCTTCATTCTGGCAAGCTGAACAAACTGAATACTGCTAACCCCCATGAATGACTTAAAGATACGATGAAAATGATATTTAGAACATATTGCCATTTCACTCAATTTTTCAAGTGATATATCTTCATCTAGGTGGTTATTGATGTAATCACAAACTCTTTTGATCCGCTCTTCATTATATTCTACAGCTCTCACTTTCTACCTGCGTATCCAATTAAAAGATTGAAACCATGATAACTGCAGGCATAAACTAATGCCTGATTGAAATTGCTACATTTCAATTTACCACAGACCCCTCATCTTATATTATGGCTATTTTAAGTAATGACACAGTGGTAAAATGGACCCCAATACCACGTGATCTCCTGTAATTCACGATTCATACCTCATCTATATTGATTAGGTATATAGGACAGAGCATTTAATGATAATTTTTATCAATAAACCGCTTCTGTCCATTCGATTAAATATTGCAAACGAGTGTGAATATTACATCGGGTCCGTTTTTAGCAATACAGTCAACAATTAAAACAGCGGAGACATACCTACAGGTCTCGATTCAAGTAATAACATTCCCAGTAATATTAATAACAAACCACCAATAATCGGCACAATAAACTTAGTTATATTAAGTCCATTTTTCGGCCCTTTATTACGCTTTCCTGTCGCTAAATAACGTCTTACAACTTGCTTACCGGTAATGGTCATTATCGCAATAGTCGATGTGGTAAGCGCAGTACCTAACGCCATTACCACAGCACTGACAATACCAAGCCAATAAATATCAAGCATATTAGCAAATAACAACACCATAATAGCGCCCGTACAAGGACGAATACCAATGCTCAAAATAATAGCCAAATACTCTTTAAATGAAGAGGCATCGTTAATTAACTCAGGTGCCACAACATGTTGATGCCCACAGCCACAATTATCATGATGTTCGTGGTCAACAAGCGATGAACTTGCTGGTGCAGCATATTTAGCAGCAGATACCGACGGTGTAACCAGTGTTAATCGTTTAATCACCCTATCCGATACGCCTTGATTTTCTATATCCTTGTGCTTTTTAATTACACGATACATCAAGACTAAGTTACGTAAAATAATAACAATACCTAATAAAATAACAGTATAAAAACTTAATGGAATGAGCAGTTCTGCTTTCTGGTTAACTTCACGCATCGATGCATCAAATAGCATTAATAATACAGATACTAGCCCCACAGCAACGAAGGCTTGCATAAGCGAAGACACAAGCGTGATAATAAGGCTTAACTTCACTTTAGCTTCTTGTGTCGCAATATAAGTTGTCACGATCAATTTGCCATGACCTGGACCAACTGAGTGCAAAACGCCATACATAAAGCTAAGTCCGAGCAGTGATAAGCCTGCCATTAAACTTTCATTTTTAGCGGCGTGTAATAATTCACTCAACTCATTATTTATCTGTTTTTGCCACTGCATACCAGTGGTAATAAGTGTTGGCCAAACCTGCCAAAGCACATAACCTAAAGCAAAAAATAAAGAAATCATGCCAAGGAAACGGAGTATTGGTAACAAAGGCGACTTATTTGTATTTTCCTTAGCCATTCGGCTATTCGAAACTAACGGTGTCATTATTTATCCTTGTATAAAAATAGCATTAAGGTTTGCAGTTGATAATGGCAGATTGAGTGAATAATTCGCCAATTGCATTATCTCTCTCAGCATCAACAGGTAATGACATAACATACGCAAGTTGTTCAGACGTAGGTGTCGCTTCAATAAGAGACAATTTACAATATTGATTCAGTTCCGACGAGAGCTGAATTGCATTTTTTGCCGGCCAACTCATATCAACATAATAACTTGGATCATAAATAAGTAACTTGAGTGATTTATCAGATAACACAAGGGGCTTTGCTAGCGGTAGATAAAATTGTAGCGTCGCCTTTATTTTGTCTTGCACTAAAGTACCCTGTTTCGCTAGTGCATACTTAACAGGCTTCCCCCCTTCATAAAAATAGGTAAGGTAATGATTAGTTGTCATATTTTTCATAATAAAATCAGCGAGGTTCTGTAACGTCTGCGCTTTATTTTTAGCAGAGAGATCCTCGCCATCTAACATGTAAGCAGAAGTCATCGCATCAAACTCCCATGTCATTAAAAATCCAGTGATCTGTTTTCCATCTCCTTGGATCTCTGTTTTCATATCAATCCACGAGTGTGGATGAGCAGTACTATTCATACTCATTAATGCACCAATGAGCACAATCACCACTTGCAATAAGCGCCCTATGTACTTTGGTTTTAATACATATAAAAACATCATTTCAACTCTCAAACAGTAAACGCCAAATAGTCGAAAACCTATATTTCCATACAAAAATAATGATTTCCAACACACTTCCGTATGTTATAACATAACAATGTGATTATAAAGAATGATTCGGCTTGATATATCGTAAATTAGGGTAAAGAAAGAGACGTACTGTTATTCTCGCTAGCCTCCGTAGGGCAAAACTAAATTAACGTATCTAACACGCTAAATGTTTGGAGCTTATCCAGATCAGGTAATGCGGCAAATAACTCTCTAATCTGCGAAACGCGTGTCATTGATTCCGCTTCTACATATACAATTAAATCGGTATCACCACACAAAGTATGCGCGCGAGTTATTTCACTAATACCCTGTAAATACGGCGCAATTGACTTGGCATCGAAAGGTCTAAATGTCAGTTGAAAATAGACAGCTACTTTTGTCCCTTCATCACTGCTCACATCGATGGTATAACGTAGGATAACGCCTGAATCTTTCAAGCGTTGGATCCGATCATTCACAGCTGTGCGCGATAATCCAATATCCTCGCCAATGCTGGCAATTGAACGTCGTGAATTAGCAACGAGTGCATCAATAATTGCTTGATCGAACTTATCCATAAGTAGCTCTGCTTATATCTTATAAAACAGCTACTTTACACTGCTTAATTGCTTTAACCAAGTTAAACACACGGTAGACAAAATCACCGTAATAACGATATTTTGTCATATCAAAACGTTATTTTTCGCATTGTGCATAATACCTCGCTTAATTATCCTATTGGTTCATCAACAAAAGGATTTAAGCCATGACACAATTAACCCCTCAACTGCGTTATTTACCAAGTGCACAACAACAAGCATTATGGCTAGAAAATGTATCAATTCAGCAGTTAGCGTCTCAAGTCGCCACGCCTTTTTACTGCTATTCGAAAGCTGCACTACTTAGTAATATCCATGCTTGCAAAGCCGCATTTGAACCAGAAAACATCCATATTCACTACGCCATGAAAGCGAACAGCAATCTGTCATTATTACGCATTATCGCAGAACAAGGATTAGGTGTTGATATTGTCTCTATCGGCGAAATGCGACGGGCACTCAGCGCCGGATTCAAAGCTCAAGATATTGTCTTTTCAGGCGTAGGTAAAACAACCGCAGAGCTCGCCGAAGCCGTACTTGCAGGTGTCGGACAATTTAACCTTGAATCTAAAGAAGAATTAGCGGTTTTAATCACAATTGCAGATAAATACCAACAGCTGGTTTCTGCACTCATTCGCGTCAACCCTGAAGTCACTGTTGATACGCATAAGAACATCACCACTGGTGCTAAAGGCAATAAATTTGGTGTTAACTTTAGCGATGTATTACCAATGTTAGAAACAGCTGAACATTCGCCTTTCTTAAAAATAAAGGGGCTGGCAATGCATATCGGTTCACAAATACACACCACACAGCCCTACTTAGATGCGATAGCCAAAATACAGAGATTGATAAACGAGCTTAAAATACAAGGCTATCTCCTAACCCAGCTCGACCTCGGTGGTGGCTTTGGTATTCAATATAAAGACTACCAACAACTTACTCGCAATACAGAACAACAAGAACAACAAGAACAACAAGAACAACAAGAACAACATTATTTAGCATTTAGTGATTTTTCTAACGCGATAAAATCAGCCCTCGCTCATTGGCAAGGACGCATTAGCATTGAACCCGGGCGCTCATTAATGGCCGATATCGGTGTAATGGTATGCGAAATAACGTATATAAAAGAAAGCCGACCAACGTCATTTGTCGTATTAAATGCGGCAATGAATGATTTAATGCGTCCAGCGCTGTATCAAGCAACCCATGCATTAATACCCGTACAGTCACCTTCTAGCTCATTACAAACCAAATACGACGTAGTCGGCCCTATTTGTGAAAGTACAGATACATTTTCCAAATCAGCGTCGCTGCCAACTGATTTAGCCGCTGGAGACTTAATGTGTTTCTTATACACAGGTGCATATTGCGCGGTAATGAGTAACAGTTATAACAGCCGCCCTATCGCCGCCGAAGTTTTAGTCGATGATGCTCAAGCACATGTGATCAGACAAGCTATTACCCAAGATGACTTAATGGCATTTGAACAACCTTCAGCATTAAAACTGTTTTAAATCCCATGCTCTTCCGACCAATCTTTTAAGCGTTTTAAAATATCCAAGGCAGTACGACCGAATTCGGTGATCTCATAGGTTACCGCAATCGGTCTGTCACTAATCACTTTACGTATAACTAAGCCTTGGCTCTCTAATTCTTTTAGACGTTGATCGACCATCTTCTTGCTAGCACCACCTAACATGCGAGATAAATCATTAAAACGCACAGGCCCATCTTGTAGATGCCAAAGTATCGACGCTTTCCATTTTCCACCTAGCATGCGCATACCACGTTCAACTGAACAAGGTTCTTCACAAGAGTTTATAACTTTTTTTTGACCATTAGCCATTGTTTCTATTGTTGTTTTCATCATCCACCACAAGGTTACTAAAAGTATACTGGTTGCTTTTGTATCCCAGAGTATCAAAATATAACCTAAACGCACCAATTAAATTTTTATATATTCAGGAAATAGCCCCTATGCCGACATTAATTTCTTACGATGCCCACACCCGCAACGCCTTAGGGTCAGTAGAGATAACCACTGCAGAACAAATCCCCGCATTAATTATTGAATCGAAAAAAGCTCAAAAAAAATGGGCAACGTTATCATTATCAGAACGCCAAAAACTTGTGGTCAAAGCCTATCAGCGACTGGAACCAATGCAAAATAAACTGGCTACGCTTATCAGTAAAGAGATGGGTAAAGACTACCGTCGTGCCAGTTATGAAGCAGGTGGTACGATCCAAAGTGCCGCTTATTTTGCCAATGAAATTGCACAAGCGCTCACATCTGAGCGCCTTGATCGTGGCACCGAGTTACAATACCGACCACTGGGTATTGTCGCCGTGATATCCCCTTGGAACTACCCACTGGCGATGGCGAATAATTTATTAATGCCGGCCTTAATTGCGGGCAACACGGTTATTTTGAAACCATCAGAAGAAACGCCATTAGTCGCAGAATTATTTGTTAATACACTCAATCTAGTATTACCAAAAGGCGTACTACAACTGGCTCTCGGTGATAAACAAACCGGCCAAGCACTTGTCGCCAGTAATATTAATATGGTTGCGTTTACCGGTTCAATGTCTGCGGGTAAACATATCATGGAAAATGCTGCTCCAGGGCTAAAACGCCTTGTGATGGAGCTCGGTGGTAATGATCCTATGATCGTTATGGCCAACGCTAACATTGATGCTGCCGTGCAGTTTGCGGTTGCCAGCTCATTCGAGAACGCTGGACAAATGTGTACATCTACCGAGCGGGTTTATGTTGATGCCCGTATTGCAGATGAATTTGAACATAAAGTGGTAGCACTTGCTCGCCAATATCAGGTCGGCGCTTGGGATAACCCCCGCGTAAACATCGGTCCTCTCGTTAATCCAACACAACATGGTAATGTCTTAGCTCAATTACAGGATGCCACAGCAAAGGGGGCCAAGATATTATTGGGTAGCGATGATCAACCACAGCCCTTCATCCAACCAACCGTCGTCACAGGCATTACGCCTGATATGCATTTAGAACAAGATGAAACATTTGGCCCTGTGGTCGCGATTAGTCACTTTGAACATATAGATGAAGCCATTATCCGTGCAAATGACAGCTGCTATGGCCTGGGTGCGGTTGTTTTTGGTGGTCAAGGGGCGAGTGCAGTAGCAGAACAACTTGAAGCAGGCATGATTGGTGTTAATCAGGGCGTCGGCGGCGGTAATGCGCCTTGGGTTGGAGCGAAACAAAGCGGTTTTGGCTTCCACGGTTCAGCCGCTGGTCATCGTCAATTTTCACAAGTACGCGTTATCAGCAAATAACACGCCCCCCATTTTTAAAAAAGGACTGATTTAATGATGACTCAATTCCCGAATACTGAAACCAAACGTACTGAAATCAAAAGCACTGACTTTTTTGTTGCGGCCTATGAACCTGGGGCTGAACATCCCGCGCTACCAACATGGGCAAATAGTAAAGCAAATTTAGCTGCACTATCGCCTGTAGAAAATAATAACATCACACGAAAAGAAGTGACACAAGTACCCGGTACTTTCCAGCTCCTTAATGTATTTTCGAAGGAAGAATGCCAACGTTTTATTCAAGTCAGTGAGTCCATGGGCTACTTACCCGATGCTGCAGTTTCATTACCACGTGATGTTCGCCATAACGACAGCCTAACGTGGGTAGTTGATGAACAAACTGACCGAATTATTTGGGAGAGAATTAAACACTTCATGTCCGATGAACAAGGTATATTCGGTAATAAATCGGCCGTTGGCATTAACGCTCGTTTTCGGTTTTACCGTTATAGTAAAGGCGATTACTTTAAACCCCATTCAGATGGTTCTTGGCCGGGTAGCCGAGTTATTAATAATAAATTAATTGCTGATGCCTATGGTGACCGTTTTAGCCAGATGACATTTTTAATCTTGCTCACTGAAGATTTTGACGGCGGTGCAACCCGATTTTTAGTCAATGCGAATAATTCTAGTCAACCCGCTAGCCGTGGAGATCAAATAACAGAAGTAGATATTCGCACACCCGCTGGCAGTGTCCTTTGCTTCCCTCATGGTATGCACCCTTTGCACTGTATTCACAGTTCAGAACCCATTTATAACGGGGTTAAATACATAATCCGCACGGATGTATTATTTGAATTGTAATGGACTGTCATCAAGCCATAGATTTAAATTTAAAAACTAATCACATTCCTGTATGGTGATGCTCAATAAACTGCCTATTTACATTGTCTGTAATTACAGTGTAAACAACACCATTTGTACGACATCAGGGAATAGTTATGAAAATAATCAGCCAAAAAATGCGTAAATTATTATTAGTTATCGCGTTACCAGTATTAGCCTCGGGCTGTGCAGGCAATATCGAAAAACTTAATGCCGATACTGAGTTTGGCCCTGCGCCACAAGCGTATCAACAAACCATTAAGGATTACTTCGCACAAGAGTTGAATAATCCTGAAGTTGCTGAGTACGTGATTAGTGAACCGATGAAATTTTATCGTTCAAAACCATCACTTGCTGGTCTTGGTGGCGGTATCAAGTGGCATGCTTGGGTAGCTGAAGTTGGTATTCCAGGCAAAGCAATATACAAATTCCTATCGGGAAGCAATAACGAGCTTATCCATTATTATGTTCGTTTTGACGGTAACGATATTGAAACTGTATATGAAGGCAATGGTTATGCATCATTGAAAAATGAAACTGGCTTTACTGTTGGTGAATACGCCACAATCGACAACATTACAATTACTGCAGAAACAGCGCAAGTAATTGCCGAAGACAAAGCGTCAGAAGATGCAGAATTGATCCGCAGCTTTGAATCAATCCGTGAATTAAATAAGCTATATAAAGAAGGTATTATTACCGAAGAAGAATATAGCCTAAAGAAAAAAGCAATATTAAAAATCTAATCCATATTCTAGTTTAGATTAAGCAGAAGCCCATATACACATGGGCTTCTACATTTTCACCATTAACCAAGCTACTATTAAGCGTATATTTTTACATCTTGCGGCACTGAAATATAACCTTGATATCCCTCTGCACGTAACTGTTTTATTCTTTCGAGTTGCTGACGGTTTTCTATCGCGGTAATAATCACATCAATATTTAATCCTTTACCAATATTGATCAACGCACGACATAATTCATTGTTCTGTTGATTATTACTATAAACAGATAACGATTGATCTAATTTCACATAATCAGGTTTCAATTGCTGTAAATAACTTAATGAACCCATTTGACGACCGCATTGATCAATACCAAAATGAGCGCCGTATCGACGAACAATACCTGCTAATTGCGAACTCTCGTGAGGATTATTACTCGCGGCTGACTCGGTTATTTCAAAATAAATTTGGTTTGCGGATAACGTATTTTGTAAAAAATGCGCTAACCAAGAATGAAACGTCGGATCTAGCAAACTATCCTGAGTTAAATTAACAGCAACAGGCTCTTTATTTAGATCAAGTATATTTTGCGAAATTAAGCTTTCTAATAAACAGCGATCAAGTTGACTGCCTAACGATAATAGCTCAACATACGGCATAAATTTACCCGCTTTAACCTGCTGACCATCAATATTCAAACGGCAGTAAAGTTCTCGCTGCAATACGTCACCACTATCCATCTGCAAAATAGGCTGCCATTGGAATACAAACTGGTTGTGATTAATCGCAGTTAACAGACGTTCGCGCCACTCTTCCCGGTTGAATTCATGTTGGTAAAGGTGATCAAACCAACTGCTCGTCTTATTATCTGCAAGCGCTTGTTGCAGTGCATTATCCGCTTGAGCCAATAATTCAGAGGGTGTAATCTCATCATTTCGTTCGGTTATCCCAATCGCAAAGTCACGATTAGGCATACAGCCAGCTTTAGCCATCTCTTGATTAATTAAACGAATGAGCGCTTGTAAGTAAGACGAAATTTGCTGATGATCACCTTTGGTAATTAAAAACGCAAACTCGGTATTTGAAATACGAGCAATAACACATTCAGCAACACCCGGTAATTGCTCAGTCATACGTAATGCGAGTACTCGAATACTTTCATCACGAACCTGATAACCATATTTACTGTGTACTTCATTCAGCCAGTCTAATTTGGCTAGCAACAAGCCTCCATAACTTGGGTCTGTTAACCAACTTGTGATTTGCCCTGTTAAATATTGTCTATTTGGTAAATTCGATACACCATCAACAAGGTTGTCATGCTTTAAACTATCGACTTCATCGTCCAGAGTTTGAAATACTTGTTTAAGCTGCCCCGACATCGAATTTATTGCTTTTACTACTACACGCAACTCTGCAGTAGCAGGTAAGTCCATATCGGGATTAAATACCCGTTGCGATATATTGCTGGCATGGCTAGCAATATCATTTAACGGTTTAAGTAAATGTTTAAGATGAAAATGTAGCACAAAAATAGAGAGTAAAAATAAAAGAGAGATAATCAATAACGTATTATTCATTACCCGCCACAATTCACGATAACCTATCCCAGGATGCGCTTCTATTTTTAACTTTGCGAGTTGTAACCAACCGGATTGAATTAAACTTTCTTTGGCTTGAACTTCAAATAGTCCAAGATCAATGAACCACTGCGGTACGCCTTCAACGACAATTGGATTTTCCCATGATTGCTGTTTTTGATCGGCAAGCCAAGTTAAATTAATCTTACGATAAAAACCGCCCTCAAAAATGACATTGACCAAAGTGTCAACCGCAGCGATATCACCCGTTTGTAAATGTGGCTTTAACATCAAACTTAATGATGTAGTGGTATTATTAAGTTCAGATTCCATCTGATTAGCCATGAAATCACGTGTTTCTGTAAATTGAAAATACACCAGACTCGACATTACCAAGACAAATAAACCGAATAATAATGAATAGATCTGTTTAAACAAGGTCATTAATTTTACTCCAACTTCAGCTTAGGTTGCATCATATTAGACACACCCATACGCTGATTTAAATTACTCCAACGTTTTAAACGTTGTGATTTACCAGCCAAAACTCCTTGGCCCTTTTCTTTGTTCAGCCATAATTGCTTACCGTTAAAACTGTATACAGGTAGTAAGTCATTACGTTGATCTGCAGGCTTTATTTCACCATCAATATTATCTAAAATTAATGGTATAGAACCCGGGGTTGGATAATAAGCAACAACCATATGGTATTGATTTAGAGTCAATGATTTAACCATAGTGATACGCATTTTTTCATCTTCAATACCGAGCTCTAATAAGCTAAAGTATTTCGCAATAGCAAAATCCTCACAATCGCCACCATTAGCACCGATAAACTCCAGTGGCGTAGCCCAATAATTCTCTTTTCCCCAAAGCTTAATATCATCGATAAATACCAGCTGATTAAAAAAACTATTAACCTTATTCAACTTTTCTTTCGATGAGAGCGCTCTGCTTGATGCCAAAATCTGTAACCAAGTACGCCCTCTGAGAGCAGCCCTTTCACCATAATTTTTATCTAATGCAATAATGATTTCTTGATCGTTTAAGCGTGATGTTGGATTTGCAGATAACTCCAATAACCAGCTAGAGAAAAATAACAATATAACGACTGCACACCTATGGTTCACTTTATTTGGCACTACAACTAACCTACTACAAGATGACTATGAATTAATGTAAGCATTATTTATCTACACTGTAAATATTCCATTTCATATCTTTACTGGTGTCTTCACTCGTTAACTCAGCCACAATACGTCTATTTTTGGCGTGTGCGCTTTTTGTATTACCATCATCGAGTATCTGCTCAAAACCATAGCCAACCGCAGACACTCTGAATGTCGCAATACCAAAGTTATTCACCAAAATGTTCATCACAGCTTGTGCCCGATCTTGAGATAAACGCATATTTAATGATTTACTGCCTAATTTACTCGTGTGTCCTTCGATAACAACTTCGGTATCAAGGTGCTTTTTCATAAAATTAGCTAACGCTTCAATATCACCAAAATATCGTTCATTCACGACTGCCGAATTACTGGCAAAGTTAACGTTTAGCGCTTGCCTCACTTTATTAATAATATCGGCACCACAACCAGAATTATCGACTCGAGATCCCGAAAAAGAAGCAGGACACTTTTCTCTGCTCGTGATAACACCATCGCTATCAGCATCACTCAAATCCTGCAGCTGAATCTGTGTATTATCTGCCATATCAACAATAGGTGTAGTACATGCCATTAATAACAATGACGAAATCAAAACAATAATATATTTCATTACTTCACGCCTCCAGCATATTCATGTTCACCCATCCAAATATCAGGTCTGGTTACCCGTAATGAATCTAATAATTGTCCTGTCGCATTTAATAAACGATAACGCGCAATAATTTCACTAAATTCAGCATCCACAAATTCTTTACGAGCTTCGAATAATTCATTTTCAGTATCAAGTAAGTCCAATAGACTACGCTGGCCTAATTTGAATTGCTGTTCATAAGCGGCTTGTGAATCTTTCGATGCCACAACATGTGCTTGTATATAATATTTTTGTTCGTTCAATAGTTCATATGCATTCCAGGCTAAGTTATATCCTTCTGTCACCTGACGATATGCACTTTGATTTAGCTCACTTGCTTCTGTAATTTTATAAGCCATTTCCCGTGCGTACGCTTTATCACTGCCACCAGAATATAAGTTGTAAGAAAAACGAATCATTGCAACGACGTCATTGTTATGACCGCCGACACCCGATATGCCATTATGGCCATCTTCACCATCAAGATCGTTGTTAAAGTTAGCATCAACCTCAAACGTCACTTTCGGGTAATAGTTAGAATTCGCAGCATCATATTGATAATGAGCAGCTGTAATGTCATTAGTCGATGATTTAATCATGGGATGGCTCGCCAATGCTAGGTCTAAACCAATTTCCCTGTTAGCAGGTAATAAGTCTGCGTCAGGTACCGGAACGATAAGGTTGTCAGCGCGTTGATCTGTCACTCGATAAAACTTCGATTCTGTATCAAGGTAATTATTCTTTGCTGAAATCACATTAGATTGCGCTCGAGCCAAACGTCCTGTGATTTGAGAAAGATCAGCAATACTACCTAACCCAGAATCTGTCCGCTGTTTTATCTGACTATAAATGGTCTTATGCGTCGTTAAATTCTTTTCGGACAATACGAGAATCTGCTCCGCTTTTAATAAATTGGTGTACACTTTCGTTACTTCTAGCGCCACATCTTCTGCCGTACTAAATAATCGCCATTGTTCAGCACTGGTTTCATAGATAGTACGGTTCACATCACTCGACGTTTGAAAACCACTAAATAGACTTTGCTTTAAGCTAATACCAAATTCACCACGGCGTAGCTCTTCAGTATTATCATAATCATTGGTATCACTCTTTCTCGTCCCCGGGCTGTCAGTATATTCATAGCCATAACCCCCCGTGAGATCAATACTCGGTAAATACCCAGATGATGCTTGCTTAACCTGTTCTTCACGTACTTTAAATTTACTAAAAGCAATACGTATCTCAGGATGCCCGCTTAACGTCAGCGCAACTACCTGCTCTAACGATTGGGCATTTACCATTGCCGGAAAAACCATAGCAGAACACATTATCGCGGTATAAAGGAAACCCTTATAGCCTCTTTGCTCCGAGTGAAAATGAGTGATATTCATGTTAGCTCCATTAATATTATATGTTTTCAATAGCAATTTATAACTCCCTAAGCGCCATTGCTTTAGCCCTTAAAATAGGATTTAATATATATTCTAATACCGTACGTTTACCTATCATCACATCAACAGATGTCATCATACCGGGAATTATTGGCATATCCTGATTACCCTGAATATCAGAAATTTTAGTGCGGACACGGATAATATAAAAACTATTACCGTCTTCATCCTGGGTTGTATCCGCACTTATGTGCTCAACAACCCCTTTTAAACCTCCGTAACGGGTAAAATCATACGCAGTGATCTTCACCACCGCCGGTAACCCCAGATGAATAAAGGCAATATCTTTCGGTCTTATTTTGGCTTCAATCAGTAATTTATCTTCGGTTGGTACAATCTCTAGTAACACCTGGCCCGGTTGCACCACCCCACCCATCGTGGTGATATGTAACGTTTTGATAGTCCCGACTACAGGTGAAATGATTAATGCTTTCTCTACCTTATCTTTAACCCCAACTTGCGCTTCAGTAATACGTGAGAATTTACCTTGCAATTCATTTAACTGCGCTCGTGCATCTGCACGATAATTAAGTACCGCCTCACGACGCTTTAACACCGCTTCTGCCATCACCGATTTTAATTTTGGTACTAATAAGCGAAGAGAATCAAGCTCACCTTTAATGCTATTAACACTCCGCTCTAACTTGAGTAACTCCACCTCAGGTACGATGTTTTTTTTCGCTAAAGGTCGCGTCAATTCAATTTCCCGCGAAGCCAATTTATAATTTATTTCCAAGGTCTTTATTTTTGACTTTAATTCCCTGCTTTCTTCATAACGCTGTTGAATCTGCTGACCCTGAATAGCAACCTGATTGCTAAGACTATCTAACCGAGCCTGATATTCATCTTGTTGACGTACGACAAGATGCGGTAAATTCTGATTTAAATCATCAGGAAATATCAAGGTGTTTTTGGCTATCTTAATTTGTAATTTCCAGTCTGGAACATCGGCAACCAAGATACTCGTTAACTCACTGCGCAAACGAATAATATCCGCCCGCAAGCTATCAACTTCTTGACGTTGTTGTGCTAAATCGGCTCGAAAACGTGTATCATCGATTCTCGCCAGTGGCTGATTTTTACTGACTATCATGCCTTCAGTCACATATAACTGTTGTAAAATACCGCCATCTAAACTCTGAATAATCTGGATCTGCGAAGAAGGTACTACCTTACCCATTCCCGTTGCCACTCGGTCTAATTTGGCAAAGTAAGCCCAAATAATAAAGCTAAGTACAAATGCGGCCAACGCCCAAATAGTTAATCTGTGAACCTGCGGCGTTTGCGCTAACATAGCACCGTACACATCATCGGCCATCTCTAGGTCTTGCTTACTAACCTTCATTGGACTGCTCCCGGAGTCAACAGTCCATTTTTCAACTTATTTAAAATAACCTCTTTACTGCCATCAGCAACCAAATGACCTTTATCTAATACTATGATCCGATCCACTAACTGTAATAGATGCATTTTGTGCGTGATCAATACTAACGTGCGATCTTGCGCGATGACTTTCATGGACTGTATAAACTGCTTTTCTGCTCGCGCATCCAAACTTGCAGTGGGTTCATCAAGTAATAATATTTGTGGTTCGTTTAAGATCGCGCGCGCTAAGGCGATAGATTGACGTTGACCACGAGATAATGCTTTACCGCCTTCACCGACTTGTAGATCTAAGCCCTGCGAATCAAGATCTGTAAATATATTTACCCCAGATAATTGCACCGCGCGAATAAGCTGATATTCAGTTACTTGTTTAGCGCCAAACAAAATATTTTCGCGAATAGTACCGTGAAACAAAGTGATATCCTGTGGTAAATACCCAAAGTTACGGCGTAAATCACTTGGATGAATCTGCTTATGATTCATCCCATCATAGTGCAGGCTACCCGTGGTCGGCTGATATAAACCTAACAAGAGTTTAGCGAGGGTACTTTTCCCTGAACCATTACGCCCAATCACAGCGACTTTTTCACCTGGTTTAATCGCTAAAGACAATGGATATAAACTCGGTTTATCAATGTCAGGATAGCTAAAACCAAGTTGTTCTAAAGTGATATTACCTTCAAGTTTACGACGACTAATCAAATGTGCTTTGTCTTCAAATTCATCTTTCTGCGCCATGATCGCATCAAGTTGACGCATAGCGCTCATGGTTTGATTAGAGCGAGTCATTAATGATGCTATTTTTGCCATCGGTGCTATTGCGCGACTCGATAACATAACCGCAGCAATTATAGCGCCCATCGAAATAGCATTATCCGCAACTCGATAAACCCCTAAGACCACCACACCAATTACCGATACTTGCACAATAAAACTTGCAACGTTAGACACGGAATTGGTTAATACTTTAGATTTAAGCTGCCAGCTAGATATATGGCCAAGCATCTGCTGCCAACTGTTTTGCACCACACCTTCCGCGCCGTTGGCTTTAATCAGTTCTAAAACCGATAAACTTTCAATTAAATGACCGTGTCGCAGGCTAGAAAATTTATTACTTTCTTCGATGGCATGACGTAAACGCGGCTGAATAAGCAAGCTATAACCTATGATCAATAAGGTTGCGATAACAGAAAATACCACAAGGTCGCCTGCGACAAGCCAGATAATAAACATGAATAACAGCGCAAAAGGCAGGTCAACTAAGGCGGTGATAGTCGCCGAAGATAGAAACTCCCGCACACTGTCAAATTCACTGAGCTGCTTGGCCATGCCTCCGACGCTGGCGGCGCGTTTTTCTAGTGGCATACCAATCACTTTAGCAAACAATTTAGCTGAGGTTTGTAAATCAATCTTCTTACCTGCTACATCAATAAGGTAACCACGTAATTGCTTCATGATAAAATCAAATATGTAAGCAATGGTCGCACCAATCGCTAATACCCAGAGTGATTCAAAAGCTAAATTGGGCACCACTTTATCGTACACATTCATCACAAATAACGGGGATACTAAAGCAAACAAGTTAACTAAAATAGACGCGATAATGACATCACGATAGATCGGCGCAGCAGACTTAATTGTTTCCCATAACCAATGCTTTTTAGTTTCATGTAGGTGTACATCAAAATCACGGTCACCATGATATTGCTGCTTGATCAAAAACAGATAACCAACATAGATAGCTTCAAGTTCAGCGATCGTTAATGATATTTCACCGCCAGTTTCAGGCATTGAGATAATGGCTTTGTCTTGACTAAAATCCAGCTCCTGCAATACGCAGGCTTTTTGATCTTTTAATAACAAAATACACGGTAATAGCATACCCGGTAATTCATTCAGACCTTTTTGACTGAGTTTAGCACTCAGGCCCGCACGCCCAGCCGCTTGTGGCATTAACTCGGGGGTAAGATTCGCTCCCGATATAGACAGGCCAGCAGTGAGCGCATCCGCGGAACAGGGATTGCCAAAGTGTTCAGTGAGCAAAATTAAGCAATCCAGTAGTGCATCCTCAGTAATATGCTGAGAAGATTTGATCGTCCACTGTGTCTTATTTGCAGTTTTAGTCGAGTCCACGTGTAATATTTCCCTCAAATTACTTTAATAAACAAACCAGTTGATTTAGAAGATCAATGGATCTGCAACATCATCGAGTATGCTATTAATACCGCTAGGGCTGCTAATATCCACATTTGTATAAGCGTCTCTGAGATCTACACTATCCAAAATAATCACTTGGCTGACTGCAGAACCAGCACCTTCTGTATGAATATTTATAGTTGTAGTAACGGTTCCACCCGTTGCAGTGGCAAAGCTAAAGTCAAGGTAATCATCAAGCTCTCCGCTATTTACACTTTGTAATAAATCACTAAGATCGAGCTTATCTTCATTTATATTAAAATCGGTAATATGGTCAACGGCTGGCGCTTGCTCGGTACCCTGATCACCATCCAACCAAACTGCAGTATCAATACCTGTGCCACCGGTTAATATGTCATTACCCGCACCACCAATTAATATGTCATCATCAGCTCCGCCGCTTAACGTATCTCCGCCCTCTTGGCCCATTAATAAATCATCGCCAATACCACCACTGAGGTCATCGTCACCAGCACCAGCAACTAAGGAGTCATCACCCGCATTACCAATAAGCGTATCCGCATTATCACCACCAAGCAGGATTTCATCGAATTCACCACCTGTGATAGTTGCACCACTGACTTCTTCAAATGTGACTTCAGCTTGATCATTTGCACCGCTATTATTTAATGTATAGTCGAAACTTACGTCATTGATGTTACTACCTGAAGCAACAGTGACCTGAATAGTCTCAAGCGGCGTACCATTACCAATAACCGTTGCATTTGTCTCATCACTAATAGATGAGATTTCAGCTGATGCTCCTTTGGTGTCGTTGTGCATTAATGCCAACGTAGGGATCTCTAATGTTGTAATACCATTTTGGTTAGTTAGGATTAGATCTCGGTTAGCGTCAAGATTTGCTTGATATTCCAAATTGATCGTCATATTAAGCTGTGTACTATCGCCATCATTATCGACAATAGTGATTTGGAAAATATCTTGTTCACCAGTAATAGTGTTATCTAATTCAATGTTGTAGCTGTAATTTAAGGTAGCGAGATCTAAGGTCAAAGTCCCCCCTTTCACTGTTACAACTGATATTACCGAGTTTGCATCACCAGGTTGATAGGTATAAGTCACACCATCGATAGCAATTGTTGATATGTAGCCACCATCAGCACCTAAAGCAGCACCTGCATTTCCACTTGCAGCTAATAATGAAACGTTACCGTTAAGAATACCGCTATCAATCGTACTCAATAAAGTGTCAGATAGCTCAGCTGCCGATGTTATTCTGATGGTATTAGGTTCGAGTTCACCGCTATCATTCGTATTCGGATAACCAATAGGATTTAATTCATTTAATGAAGTGCTACCACCAATACCAATCGAAAATGAGGTATCGATATTATTGTTATCAAGGAAAGCTTCCCAGGTTGCCTGATCAGTGCTGTTAATGCCATGACTACCCGTTGGAGCGCCATCAGACATAAAGTAAACAAGTGATTTATCAGCTGCGTTACCAGCAGGAACTTGATAATTGTCCATTACTGAATCGAGCGCGTTATCATAATACGTTCCACCACCCGGTTGAATCTGGGTGTCTAAATAATCCATCGCCTTAAATAAATCATCTTCAAACCACGGTGACTTAGTCGCTGCATAATTAAAGGCTACAAATTGGACATTAACATTACCAACCTTATCGTACTCAGCAAGCATACTCGTGATGGCTTCTTTCGCGACTTCCATACGGGAACGCCCAGTACCATCGCCTGCTGACCATCCCATTGAACCTGATTTGTCTAATACAATGATTAGATTAACGGTATATGCTTCTGATGCGGCTTCCAGTGTCAGCTCAACATTGTTGGCTACAGGTGCATCATCGACAATATTGACGTTGAATTGTGCAGTAGTTTGATGCCCGTTATTTTGATCCGTTAACTGATAATTAATAGTATCGACAGTACCATTACCGGCAACTTGAACTGCATTAGTTAAGGTATAAGTATAATCGCCCGCTCTATGACTACCGTCATCTTCGACATAAACGGTTAATGAACCTTGATCCATATTAACGGTGACACTTGAGCTAGAACCCGCTGCGATCCCATCCACGGAAGTTATTACTGTTGACGCGCCAATACCCGCATCATTATCTAATAAATTCCCCGTGAGAACCGTTGTTGAAACGCCCTCTGCAGTGCCATCTGTTAGGCCTGATTCAAACACTGTACCGCTATCATCAAATGCGGTTGAATCACCAGAGTGTTCAATAGTTAAGGTAGCATCACTGCTGTCACCATCCGAATCAACAATATTGTAATCAAATGTCTCATCTGGAATTACGCCGTGATCCGCAGGAATAACAGCGCCTGTTAATACAACGTGAGAATTATAGTACTGGTATACGGAGATGTAGGACACTTCAGTGCTAAATATAAATTCTTCAGATACTGTATTGTCGGGCTCTCCACTTACCCATTTTATACTATCAACTAAATTACCACTGGCATCATAACCATAGACACTGATGTACTCATTATTACTTAATTCAGCAAAGCTTAAACTCACTTTTTTAGTTGATACACCTAAATCAAGTACGATTGATTCACCGAAACCAACCGTAGAAGAGTCACCACTACCAACACCAATACCATTATTTGAGATATTTGAATGTGCAGTATTTATCGCGCTATTAAGATTACTTGGGTTTAGTCCTAACTGAGGTGAATCACTCTGATAAACATCATAAGAATCTGCATTAGAATCATTAAAGCCGTAAAGAATTATACCCGAGTCATTCCAACTAGATGATTCTAAGTTTCCATTAGCAATCGCTGTATCAGCCAAGTCAGAAGTGTACTGATAACTGCCATCATCATGAAAAGTAATTAAACCATTAGTAGTATCTAGCGTTAATTCACCGTTAACTAAATTTTGACCATTCACGCTCGTTAAAGTAACGGTATCGACACCTAATGTATCAGCACCGTCATCTTGGCCACCCGCACCAGTAATAACGTTGCCGTAAATCGTGCCGCCGTAACCCACGCTATCGACATCATCAACAGATACAGGGGCTGTATCTGTTACTATCACATCAAGTTCGACAGTGCTTGATGCGGTTTCATTCGCGCCGATACCATCTACTTCCGTTGAGGTAGCTGTAAAACTTAATGTGTGCGTTGTACTATCACCCGTAGCCAGTCCATTAAATGTTAATGTAGCTAAATCCCAATCACTGATATCAATTGTAGAACCATCACTGGTAACAGAATTAGTACCATCACTGATAACTGCACCGACTGGCACACCACTCACCGTTATGACAAGACTCTCTGAACCATCTAGATCAACCAAAGCTGCATTCACACTTGAAAGTGAAATATCAGTACCTTCGACACCTTCATTCAAACGTACAGGATAAAACCCACCATCATTATTGCTATTCTCGACATATCCACTACGTTGACCATCTAACGAATCCACTTCGTTGATATCTGTATACGTTGGTAATACGGATAACTCTTGCGCTGCGCCACCATTAATTTTAACGCTAACATCGTAAGAACCGGCACCAGAAGCATTATAAGCATACATCTCAAAGCTGTAATAACCAGATTCAGATGGTACAAATGCCGTCGATGTGTAACTCCCCCAACTGTCAAACCCTTGAGAAAATACTTGTTCGCCGCCGATCTCCATATGGAAAGTATCATCGCGATAACCGGTAAACTCATAGCTATTGCCAGCTTCAAGGTAAATTAAACCAGTAGCTTTAACTGCACTATCCGCTGCGAGGTTAATTGTACTGCCTGCGTCAGTAAGTGATAACAAATTATCGGTACTGTCTGGTGTTTCATTGGCCAGAGCCTGTTCCATGTAACCGGCGTTACTACCAGATACATCTGATATATTAAACGCCGTCACATTATTAAATGTTTCAACGAACAAACCAGCACCTTGAGGGGCTACATAATTGACAGAACTCACTACACCGCTTGATACCGTTAATGTAGGTGCATCGGCGACCGCTTCAACATTCACTGTTGCTGTTACCGAATTACTCCACTCTGCACCATCTGATACACTAAAATCAAAATCACTATAATCTTGTCCCGATTCATGTTCATCATTCACAAAACGTAGATTATCGGCATTAATATCTGTAATAGATACAGTTTGACCATTTGTGACACTATTCCAACTCGAACCATCATATAATTGCAGCTCCCCATCACTGGGCAAGCTATCAATACGAATACTCACTAATGCATCACTGGCATCGCTATCAGCGAAATTAAAGTCACTTACACTCAGTATGTAAGGCGTATCCTCGATGGCATCGATAGTCGTAGCACTCGTTGTTGGAGCTATATTAATTTCGACAGTTTGCTGAGCTGTTGCACCTTGATTACCTACAATATCAACAATACGTAGATCATAATCAAAATCTGCGCTATGCGTATTAGCAGTATCATCATGAGTCCAACTAATCCCAGTTACACTACTCACATCAACCCAAGTTGTGCCGTTATCTGTGCTGATTTGCAGGGTTTCATCTGACTGTAGTGTATTGGCTAGGCTACCATTAACAATTAGGTTGGTATCCGTTGTTTTAAAGTCGTTATTATCAATACCAGTGTCATCAGTGATCGCCGCAATTGTAATTGTGTTTGCTGATACTGTTGTATCAAAAGTAACAGCATGCTCAGCCGCGTTACTTACTATCGTATTACCCGCCGTATCTGATGAAGCCACGCTTGCATCAATGGTATTGTCCGCTTGTAAATCGGTGGTATTTACATCAACGCTGTAGTTACCTGAACCATCAACCGTCGTTGTGTAAGCAGTGCCGTTAACGGTCACTGTCACTGTATCGCCAGTGCTAATATCACCGCCGATTGCAGTACCGCTCACCGCTATAGTTGCTGCGCCAGCTTCAACTGCATTGATAACATCATCGCCTGCAACAGTCCCAATTGTGATGGTGCCTGCGTCAGCAACCGTATCGAATGAGATCGCATGTTCTACCGCGTTACTGACAACCGTATTACCTGCTGCATCAGATGAAGCCACGCTTGCATCAATAGTATTGTCTGCTTGTAAATCTGTGGTATTCACATCCACTGTGTAGTTACCTGAACCATCAACCGTTGTTGTGTAATCTTGGCCATTCACCGTCACGGTA
>NZ_LOCN01000028.1:0-581 GCF_001574435.1 Moritella sp. JT01 | reverse complement strand
CTAACAACAGTATTACCCGCCGTATCTGATGAAGCCACGCTTGCATCAATAGTATTGTCCGCTTGTAAATCTGTGGTATTTACATCAACTGTGTAGTTACCTGAACCATCCACTGTTGTTGTGTAATCTTGACCGTTAACCGTTACGGTCACTGTATCGCCAGCGCTAATATCGCCGCCAGTCGCTGTACCGCTCACCGCGATCGTTGTCGCGCCAGCTTCTACTGCGTTGATAACATCATCGCCTGCAACCGTTGATATGGTTACCGTACCCGCATCAGCTGCGGCATCAAACGTAACAGCATGTTCAACAGCGTTACTGACAATGGTATTACCCGCCGTATCTGCTGATGCAACGCTGGCATCAATGGTATTGTCTGCTTGTAAATCTGTGGTGTTCACATCGACCGTGTAGTTGCCTGAACCGTCCACTGTTGTTGTGTAATCTTGACCGTTAACCGTTACCGTTACGGTATCGCCAGGAGTGATATCACCACCCGTCGCTGTACCATTAACCGCTATCGTTGTCGCGCCAGCTTCAACTGCGTTGATCACATCATCACCAGCAACCGTTGCTATTGT
>NZ_LOCN01000027.1:40056-40237 GCF_001574435.1 Moritella sp. JT01 | reverse complement strand
GAGAGCATCGCCCTTACAAGGCGAGGGTCACTGGTTCAAGCCCAGTAGGACCCACCACTATAATTCAGTTTGATTATATCTTTTATAAGATAAGTTAATCAGACTTTATAAAGAAAGAATTTGGGGCTGTTAGCTCAGTTGGTAGAGCAGTTGACTTTTAATCAATTGGTCGAAGGTTCAA
>NZ_LOCN01000027.1:0-40019 GCF_001574435.1 Moritella sp. JT01 | reverse complement strand
AAGAACACACAGCATTGTCGCGGGATGGAGCAGTTTGGTAGCTCGTCGGGCTCATAACCCGAAGGTCGTAGGTTCAAATCCTGCTCCCGCAACCAGTTAACAAAAAAGCCTCGCTATTAGCGAGGCTTTTTTGTATGTGTCGAAAAAAAGTCACGCTAAATTACGTTTTCATGACAATGCCATGTATAATACGCGAAGATAATTTTTTTGAGCACTGAGTAATTAGCTATGATTCCCAATGTAGTAGAAATGGAATATCCATTCCCAAAAAAACCAGTTCCGTTATCGGCACAAGAAAAACTGGACTATAAAGCACGTATTAAACAGCTTTTAAAAGAAAAAGATGCAGTATTAATTGCACACTATTATACAGATCCTGAAATTCAAGCACTTGCAGAAGAGACTGGCGGTTGTGTTGCTGATTCTTTGGAAATGGCTCGCTTTGGGAACAACCACCCAGCTAAAACGCTAATCATTGCAGGTGTTCGTTTTATGGGTGAAACGGCGAAGATCTTAGCACCAAGCAAACGTATTATCATGCCTGCATTAGAGGCAACTTGTTCATTGGACCTTGGTTGTCCTGTTAAAGAATTCTCAGCATTTTGTGATGCACATCCTGATCACACCGTTGTGGTATATGCAAATACCTCAGCTGCCGTTAAAGCGCGCGCTGACTGGATTGTCACATCAAGTATTGCATTGGATGTGGTTGATCACCTTGATAGTGATGGTCAAAAATTAATTTGGGGGCCAGATCGCCATTTGGGTGCTTGGATTGAAAAGCAAACTGGCGCGAAAATGGTTCGCTGGCAGGGTGCTTGTATCGTCCATGATGAATTTAAAGCATCAGCATTAAAACGCTTGAAAGAAGAAAATCCAGACGCAGCGATCCTCGTTCACCCTGAGTCACCTGCCGATGTAATCGATCTTGCAGATGCGGTTGGTTCAACGAGCCAATTGATTAAAGCGGCAAAAGAACTACCACAACAAAAACTGATTGTTGCTACGGATAAAGGTATCTTCTTTAAGATGCAACAAGCGTGTCCTGAAAAAGAAATGATTGCTGCTCCAACTGGTGGTAATGGCGCGAGTTGTCGTAGTTGTGCAATGTGTCCTTGGATGGGCATGAATGGCCTGCAAACGATTGAAGATGCATTGGTTAATGATGAAGGGCATGAAATTTTTGTTGATGAAGAAATTCGTGTTAAAGCGCTTATTCCATTAGAACGTATGTTGAACTTTAGCGTATCAAACTAAGCGTTTAATAAACATTAACTAATTAAGCCTGAATGCTTTTACTTCAGGCTTTTTTATCGCTAAAAATCGTACTGAGACTTGTTTATCAGTCTGTTACACTAATTTTCCCCGCTAACTTTGCCATTGTTACCTTTCCTATCCCATTGACACTCACTAAGTCTGTTATTGTGCTAAATTGCCCGTTACGTTCACGCCATTGGATTATTTGCACTGCCTTATATTTTCCTATACCAGGTAAAGCGGTAAGCTCTAACTCATTCGCGGTATTAATATTTAATGGCATTAATAATGCGTCGCGTGATATCGACGAATGGCTGAGGTCAAAAGCGGTAGTTTCTGTTGGGGTGATGACTGCATGCTCATTATTCATATTAGAAAGCGTTTTGACTTGTTCTGCATTTGCTTGCGGTAAAATAAATAAAGGTGCAGTAACTGCGACATATAGCGCTAAGCGAGTAATTTTTTTCAACATTGATATTCCTTCATAGTCATGATGATATTGTATGTTCAGAATAAAATTGTAGTGTGATTTTACATTGTTGTTACCGGCTAAGTAGCTTGTTGTGCGAGCTATCACATGCTTATAGACGAAATTATACGGGTGCTCAAATTGTCAGTATTAGGAAAGTAGTAGGGATCTGAAAGGGGATATTTAGAAGGTGCACCGTATTTAATTCATACGTATTTAATCAGTTTTTAATTAAATACGGTGCCAGATATAACTATTTTTTCTTACTTAATCTTATTTGTTATCGCTGTTTTCTTTAGGCATATAACGGTAGAGATAAATGACGGTTAATATCGTAAAGGCTAACATGATACCCAGTACGCCAAAGACTTTAAAATCAACCCATAACTCTTCTGACATGTTAAATGCAATGTAATGATTTAAACCAGCAAGCGAGAGGAAGAATATTGCCCATGCTGCGTTCACACGTGACCACACAAACTCAGGTAAAACCATTTCTTTACCTAACATTTTTTTAAGTAGATTTTGTTTGAAGCCATATTGGCTAACCAATAAAACAATTGAAAATAGACAGTAAATAATGGTTACTTTCCATTTAATAAAACTCGAATCTTGCGTAAATAAGGTAATACCACCAAACACGGTCACCATTGCAAACGTGATTAATTGCATTTTTTCAACTTTACGGTATTTATACCAGCTAAAGAGTAATGTACATGCAGTTACTATAATTAATGCAGCTGTTGCGGAATAAATATCGTACATTTTATAAATAACGAAAAAGACGATCAGGGGAATAAATTCATTAAATTGTTTCATAAAGTTTTGGCTCACGGCTAACGATTTAATCCAGTTTATCATGAAAATCGCAGATATAAAAAAACAGCCTCATGATGAGGCTGTTTTCACATTTATTTAAATCAAATTTTCAGTGTTAAACTGTTGCTGCAACTGGTTTTTGATTCGACGTTTCTTCTTTCGGAATAACTTGACCTTCTGCACCGTGCATCCAGTAAATTAGTTTACGTGCTGATGCAAATAGGATCAGTGATGAAATCACAGCTGCTATTGCAATACCGCCAAAGATTGCCATTGGACCTGCTTCACCAATTTGCGCGCCAATCATACCGGCCACTTTATTTGCAATGGCGTTAAAGCCAAACCATGCGCCCATCATCAGTGATGCTAAGCGTAGTGGCGCTAATTTAGTGATCATAGATAGACCGATTGGAGACAGACATAATTCACCCATAGTATGGAAGAAGTACGCACCAACTAACCAGTACATGCTTGTTTTAACGGTTAAGTCGCCACCTTGCTCTAATGTTGCAAAGATCATGAACACAAAACCAATCGCTAACATTAATAATGCCATTGCAAATTTAACGGGTGATGTCGGTTCTTTCGGGCCCATTTTAATCCAGATCATACTTACGATAGGTGCAAAGGTAATAATAAAGAATGGATTTAGTGATTGGAACCAAGCAACAGGCACTTCGAAATTACCGATCATACGGTCGGTATAATCATTTGCATACAGATTCATTAGACCACCGGCTTGTTCAAAACCAGCCCAGAAGATGATAACAAATAGACCTAAGATTAAGATCACTTTTATACGATCAACTTCAATGGCCGTTAAGGTTTGTTTTTTACCTTTGTTTGCGGCTAACATTTTCTTCGCTGCAGCTTCAACACCAATATTACCTAAGTATTTATTAGCGAATAATTTTTGTAAGACAACGCTTAGTACCATCGCGATACCTGACATTAAGAAGCCATATTTGTAATTTCCGGTGTAAACAACGACAGCACCAACAAGGATACCAGACAAGAAAGCACCAATATTAATGCCCATGTAGAAGATAGTGAATGCACCATCACGACGATTATCGCCTTCTTCATACAGGTCACCAACCATAGTGGAGATGTTTGGCTTAAACAGACCATTACCAGCGATAATGAATGCAAGGCCTAAATAAAGCCCAGCAGTAGGGCTGAGTGATAACGCTTCTACTGGTACGAATAATGCGAATTGGCCTAATGCCATTAATATGCCACCAATTAAGACACTTTTACGTTGTCCTAGGAAGTTATCTGCTAACCAGCCACCAATGAGTGGAGTGATGTAAACTAAACCTGTGTATGTACCATAAAGAGAAAGCGCATCTGCTTGGCTCCAACCTAAACCTGGAATACCAGTTTGATAATTAGGATCGGTTAATAATGCAGCCGCTTGTTGGTCTTGGGTTATTGAAACAAGAAAAATAACGAGAATTGCACGCATGCCATAATAACTAAAGCGTTCCATCATTTCTGTACTGAATAAAAGGAATAAACCTTTTGGGTGACCCATAAATGTATCTGAACTATTAGGATTCATAATATCGCCTGTTTTGTATTTGTATTTGTATTTGTATTTATTTTTATAATTTTATGCTGATAATCTTTCTGTTATCAGTTTATTCATTCTTTTATATCCCTTTTACTAGTTGTTAACAAGCGTAAAAACCAATTATAAGAGGTCTGTCAACATAATTTGAGCCTTTGTTCTACATTTGTTTTTCAGGTGTTAAGTGTATGTTATATTTATGGTTGTTTATGGTTGTTATATATGCATTTAATGCGGATTTTAATTTAGACTTTAATTTAATATTTTTTAACGTAATATTAGAGATGTGATAATGATTTGGATAATCAAGCTAAATGATGGAAAGTAAAAAAGAGTGGTACTTACTGTACTGCAAAGGAAAGGAAGAAGGTAGAGCCAAGCTTAACCTTGAAAATCAAGGGGTTGAAAGCTTTTATCCAACAATGAAAATGGAAAAGAAAGTACGTAGTAAGCTTGTATATAAAGACGTGGTCATTTTTCCTAATTATTTATTTGTTGAAATTGACACGCTGGCGGCTAATTTCAATAGTATTCGTTCTACCCGTGGAGTTATTGATTTTGTTAAGTGCGGTACACATTATACCAAAGTACCTGCTAATTTGGTTGCGGAGCTAAAAGCAAAACAACAATGCCGAGATAAATCTGAAATTGAAGTTACCTTATTTATCGAAGGCAAAAAAGTGATTATTCAGGACGGTGCTTTTAAAGGTATTGAGGCTATTTATCAATGCAAAGATGGATTAGAACGTTCAATGCTATTGATTAACTTAATTAACAAAACGACGACAATGAGTGTTGCTAACACTGAGATCAAAAATATACCAGAAAAATAAATAAGAAAACCAACAGTAGTTCAGCATAAGCTTAGCCTTATTATTTAGATAAGGCTGCTTTCTATATCCCTTCTTTTATTACCAACATAGTGTCGGTAATCGCGTTAAATTATGGTCTAAACTCAATGTTCGACAATGGCTATCACTACGTTGATTATCTATCGCTGTCGCAATCACTTGGTACTGATTATTCGCTGTAAATTTTATGCTGTATTGGTAAGTCTCACTACTAAGGTCAATCGATAAATTACGCAATTCAATATATTCTTGATGCCGACTATAATTATCGGTTTCTAATAAGCTAATTGCTGTTAATTTCATTTTGGCTTGATCACGATGTGTTGCTAGCATGTAGTGCTGGTAATTAGGTATCCCTATACTCGCTAAAATAGCCACGATGGCCACCGTTATAAGTAATTCGATTAATGTAAAACCGGGTGAAATGGACCATTTATGCATACTATTTTCCGCTATTATTAAGTTATCCTGAGTCTAGGTAATAAATCTACGGCTGGTGATGTTTTAAACAGTGTTGTGATAGTGATTGTATTAAGAGTAAGATTAATTACCCTTGAACAAGCCTAACTGACCCGCATTAGCATTTAGTTGTTGTGTCTGAGGCAATTTTGTTAGATCATTGTTCACTATTTAATTAAAAATTTACTGTTTGAGGTAAGGAATGAGTCAGGCTGAAGTACGCCCAACGAACTTTATTCGTCAGATTATTGATGAAGATTTAAATTCCGGCAAACATACGAATGTGCATACGCGTTTTCCGCCAGAGCCGAACGGCTTTTTGCATATTGGTCATGCCAAATCTATTTGTTTGAACTTTGGTATTGCTGACGATTACCAGGGACAGTGTAATCTACGTTTTGATGATACGAATCCTGAAAAAGAAGACATTGATTACGTTCATGCAATTCAAGAAGACGTAAAGTGGCTAGGTTTTAACTGGGATGGTGAAGTTCGCTATTCATCAAATTACTTCGATAGATTATTCGAGTATGCAGTTGAATTGATTCAAGCGGGTAAAGCTTATGTTTGCTTCTTAAATGCAGACGAAACTCGTGAGTACCGCGGTACGCTGAATAAGCCGGGTAAAAATAGCCCATACCGTGAAACGAGCATCGACGAAAACCTCGCGTTATTTAATAAAATGCGTGATGCTGGTTTTGCTGATGGCGAATGTTGTCTACGTGCAAAAATTGACATGACGTCATCGTTCATGTGTATGCGTGATCCTGTTATCTATCGTATTAAACGTGCACATCATCACCAAACAGGTGATAAATGGTGCATTTATCCAATGTACGATTTCACACATTGTATTTCTGATGCGATAGAAGGTATTTCTCACTCTATCTGTACATTAGAATTCCAAGATAACCGTCGTGTTTATGATTGGGTATTAGATAATATCTCAATTGATTGTCGTCCGCGTCAGTATGAATTCTCACGTTTAAATATTGAATATACGATGATGTCTAAGCGTAAGCTTAATGCATTAGTGACAGAAAACCATGTAAGTGGTTGGGATGATCCACGTATGCCAACAATTGCTGGTTTACGTCGTCGTGGTTATACAGCTGCGTCAATTCGTGAATTTTGTAAACGTATTGGTGTGACTAAACAAATCAATACGATCGAAATGGGTATGCTAGAAGCATGTATCCGTGAAGATCTTGAAAATTCAGCACCACGTGCAATGGCGGTTCTTGATCCGGTTAAATTAGTCATTACTAATTATCCAGAAAATCAAACCGAGCAATTAATTGCACCTGCACATCCTAAACTAGATATGGGTACTCGTACGTTACCATTTAGTCGTGAACTATTTATTGATCGTGCGGATTTCCGTGAAGAAGCGAACAAGAAATATAAACGTTTAGTATTAGGCAAAGAAGTTCGCTTACGTAATGCATACATTGTTAGAGCCGATGACGTTGTAAAAGATGACGCGGGTAATATCATTGAAATTCACTGTACTTACGATGATGAAACACTAGGTAAGAACCCAAGTGATGGTCGTAAAGCGAAAGGTGTTATTCATTGGGTATCAGCTGCTGATGCTGTTGATGCGGAAGTACGTGTTTATGATCGCCTATTTAAAATAGAAGATCCTGCAAGTGTTGAAACATTAGAAGAAGCATTGAATGAAGAATCATTAGTTGTTATCAAAACAGCTAAAGTTGAACCGGGCCTTGTTGCTGCGCAACCTGCAAGCGCATACCAGTTTGAACGTGAAGGTTACTTCTGTGCAGACAGTAAAGATTCAACAGCGGATAAACTTGTGTTTAACCGTACAGTGTCTTTACGCGGCTAAGTCTTTTTATAGGACTCACGTGCATCAAGGAATGATATTCGTTTCTTGGTGTTATTTAAAGGCAAAAAACGCGCATAAAAAAGGAGCTATAGGCTCCTTTTTTTTTATCTGATTTTTAGTGTGCAATTATTTATGATTACACTTGCCATCTAATGAACGGCCATACAAGTATAAACTGTGGGCTTGTAATGACATCTCATTTTCTGCTGCAATTTCACATTGACGATCTTCGATCAAGTCATCATGGAATTCAATTACGTGACCACAGTCAAGACATACAAGGTGGTCATGGTGGTTTTGAGTTGCCAGTTCAAAAACAGATTTACCGCCTTCAAAATAATGACGAGTAACAATACCAGCATCATCAAATTGGTTAAGCACTCGATATACTGTCGCAAGCCCAATTTCTTCACCTTTACTGAGCAATTGTTTGTATAGATCTTCGGCACTGGTATGCTGACTGCTAGGGAGTTGTAATAATTCTAAAATTTTGATTCTTGGCAGGGTTATTTTTAATCCTGCTTTTTTTAATGCGGTTTTTCTATCAGTCATAACGTACTCATTTTTAAAATAGAGAAAAGTATATTTTCTTTACATTCTTCACCATTATATGACGAGACGCAAAAACAATAAACCTCATATTTGTTAAAGCGGGATTTAAATACAAAAATTTACGTATTAACCGAGCTTTTGTTTAGTCTAGTGTGACCAAAAGTGATTAAGTCTGATCTTAATATGTTGTATATGGCAAGGAGAAAAAAGATAGCGTACGCTATATATTCCTAAATAGATAAATATTATTTAATTAGAATGGTTGTGTAATGGGGTTTTAGCTGGCGGTGAAAGTAAAAGGTAAAATAACGTGTATACGCCGTTTACCTTTTACTTATATAGTTTATAACTAAAAGATTAGTCTTCTAGTTCTGCAAGGCACATTTCGCTGTGGATTTGGTTTACCCAAGCTTCAACACGTTCTGCTGTTAGTTCTGGTTGACGATCTTCATCAATACCTAAACCAACAAAGTGGTTGTCATCAGTGAGAGCTTTCGATGCTTCGAAATCATAACTTTCAGTTGGCCATTCACCGATTAACGTACCGCCTTTTGCTTCAACAACGTCACGTAGTGTGCCCATTGCATCAAGGAAGTACTCAGCATAATCTTCTTGGTCACCACAGCCAAAGATTGCAACTAGCTTATCAGAAAAATCAATTTCTTCTAGTGAAGGCATAAAGTCATCCCAATCACATTGAGATTCGCCATAATACCAAGTCGGAATGCCTAAAATTAATAGGCTGAACTCGTTAATATCTGTCGTTGTTGATTTTGCAATATCTTTAACATCAACAAGTTTTTTACCCAGTTGTTTCTGGATCATCTTAGCAACTACTTCAGTGTTACCAGTGTCACTACCAAAAAATAAGCCTACGCTAGCCATTCTTAAATTATCCTAATAGTTTTAATTTAAACTTATTGTGCTACATGTGTTTGCAGCAATTGTTGTATATATTCACTGCGCGTCATATTAGCACTTTTTGCTTTTATATTTAACATATCAAACAAGTCTTGTTCGACCTTTAATTCAATACGTTTGAATCCATTAGCCTTGTCTCGGCTTAATTGATTTCGTTTATTCTGTTTCAACTGCTCTTTACGCGATAGCGGATTGGTTTTGGGTCTACCAGCACGCTTTTCTTCAGCAAAAAGGTCAATCGTCGTTCTATCGAAACTTTCCTTCGCCACGTTATATTCGCCATTGCAGTTAATACGATGAAATTATTAAATCTGGTTTTCCCAGACAGCGATCAATACTTCTTTAAAAACAAAACCAGCCATACCAAAGCAGAGTACAAACCAAACTGCCACACGTCCAAATTGAGGTACGTTCCCTTTTTTTAGTACGTCGTGAATTGCCATGCCGATTAAGAAAAACAGTACAACAAAGAACAATTTAGTGCCGACAGATTCAATTAAGTCAATGTATTCATACAACATAACAATATTCACCTAAAGTACGTAACAGTATCTACTTAGAGTACGAATGTGCAAATATATCACAATGTGGCTAATGACTAAATAAAAAATCGACTATTATTTTGTTAAATATCACTGGTTTTTCGGCATGTAACCAGTGCCCAGTGCCTTGTATCAGCTTTGCTTTCGCTTGTGGAAAATATTTAGCGATAGCCGGTTTATGGTCATTGGTTATATAGTCAGAATTCATGCCTTTAATAAATAGCACTGGTTTATCATACTGTTTATTTACTTCTGGCCAGTCAGAAATAGCATTATATTGCGCAATGATCGTATCTAGCGCGTAGTAAAAGTCGAATTTACCTTGCTGATTCTTATACAAACCTTTCAATAGAAACTGTTGAACACCTGCTTCTTCTACATATTCGGCAAGCTTTGATTGTGCTTCACTGCGTGTGGTTATATCGCTAAGTGGAATATTTTTTAATCCTGCAAAGACATTATCATGTCGAGGAGGGTAATTCACTGGTGCTATATCGGCTACCGCTAAACTGGTTACGCGGGTAGGAAAATTAAGCGCTGTTCGCATGGCGATCTTCCCACCCATTGAATGACCAACTAGATGTGCTTGTTCGATCGTCAAATGATCCATCAGCTGAATAATATCATTTGCCATATCATCATAATGCATACTATGATGACGCATAGATAAACCATGGTTTCGAACATCAACCGCGATAACTTGATGATCCGTTTTTAATTGTTTAATTAGCATGCCCAAGTTCGTTGCACTGCCAAATAAGCCATGGATAACGATAACAGGATCACCCTGACCGTATATTTTGTGATTAAGTAACATATATATCTCCGTAATTGTGGCTGATTCTACCGCAATAATTACGTCATTGTCGTGTATGAATTGTTGATAAATGCATCACAGAGGTAATATTTTTTCTATAAGCATAGAGAGAAATCTATTCACAAGGTATAATTAAACCAAATTTATAAGCAAGGATTTACTAGTTAAATATGAAGACGATTGAGCTTGAAGACGACCTATATCGTTATATTGCTAGTCAAACGAAAGATATTGGCGAAAGTGCATCAGATATTTTACGTCGCTTACTTGGTGTACCTGATAGTGATTGTGCAGATTTAACAAACGTTGAAGCATTGCCACAGCCTGTAGAGAACATCAACAGTGAGACTAAGCAAACGGTAACTAATTCACCGGCAGTAGTAGAGCCGACACCTGTATCTGCACCGATTGTTGTAGAGCCAGAGGTTGTCAGCCATTCTACGCTGCCAGCCAGTATCGATAAGCTTATTAAAAATAAGAAATTTAAAGAAACGACTGTTTCGGTGACTAAGTTTATACAGATATTATCTGTCTTGTATGCAGAAAACCCGAAAAAGTTTGATAGTGCGACTGATATTAAAGGCCGTAAACGTATTTACTTTGCAAAATCGGAAAGTGAATTGTTAAGTGCTGGTAGTACGACCAAACCTCGTCATATTGAGAATACGCCATATTGGGTTATTACTAACACTAATACAGGTCGTAAACGTAATATCATTACACAACTCATGGCTGAAATTGGCTATACCCATGCGCTGATTGATGCTGTAAGTCAATCAATCTAATTTACAGCCTTCTGACAGGGTATTTAAAATGTGCTTAAGCTTAACGCTGACATTATTTGAGATACCTTGTCTATTTTATCCTCCTATATCCTTTCTTAAATTATGATCGACCTGCTTAAGTTACAGCGTGCAAGTACACTAAAAAGTCGAAGCACTCTTATATTTTTATCTATTTTTCTTGTTGCCGTTATTTTAATTTCGCTTGCCTCAGGCCGTTTCAGTATTGGTGTTGATGATATTTTTAATGGTTTATCATCTTTACAGCAACAAGTGTTATTTGACTTACGTTTTCCACGTATTGTGACTGCAATTTTAGTTGGCGCTGCGTTAGCTGTTGCCGGTTGTATCTTGCAAGTGTTACTCGCTAATTCGTTAGCAGAGCCGGGTGTTATCGGCATTTCATCGTTTGCCAGTTTGTTTGCTGTGCTATCTATGGTCTTCCTTGATACTTTGTTCCCACAGTGGGCGGGCCTACAGCATTATATTTTGCCACTATCGGCTTTTATCGGGGCAAGCTTAGTCACGTATTTACTGTATCAAGTGACAAAGAATAACTTACCCACCACCAAGATCTTATTACTTGGCGTTGCGATCGGGATCTTTTCTGGAGCCATTATGACTTGGCTGTTGTATTTTTCTGATGACAGTAATATGCGACAAATGCTGTACTGGATGATGGGGAATTTAGCGTATGGATCAGAATTTATTTATATTGCCGTTATTCCTTTGAGTTTGAGTTTTCTGTGGATTATGCGCCGCATTGATGCGCTGAACCTTTTACAGTTTGGTGAACAGGGTGCATTTCAATCGGGTATTGATGTCCCTAAATTACGTATTCAGCTTATTTTATGTGTGGCTGTACTCACAGGCGTGTCGGTATCGATGGCGGGCGTAATTAGTTTTATAGGGTTAGTGATCCCGCATATTTTACGGATATTAGTGACGAGCCAATTACGCTTTCTTGTGCCTGCTTCGGCCTTGTTGGGCGCGATCTTTTTATTACTGGCGGATTTAATTGCGCGTAGTGTGTTTGCAACAGCTGAGTTACCTGTAGGGGCGATCACGGCAAGCTTAGGCGCTCCTTTTTTCATCTATTTACTATTGCGCAAGCAAGTAGCATAACAACACATCACTATGGATAAATTAAAAGATACGATGGGGACATCTACAATATTAACGCTAACCGATGTTAACTATCAACAGCGATTACATGATATGAATGTATCGATAAATAAAGGAAGTTTTTTGTTTTTATTAGGGCCTAATGGCAGTGGTAAAAGTACATTAATTTCCATTTTAGCAGGTCATGAACAGGCATGCGAAGGTGCTTACTTACTAGCTGAACGTCCTATTTCGTCTTATCCTATTGCTGAATTGGCTCGCCAGCGGGCTTGGTTACCGCAAGTATCCCCGCCACCTTTTGCTATTCCGGTTTATCAGTTTATTGCTTTGGGTTTACATCCTCTGGGTATTAACCTTGAAGATGAACAAGCTTGTCGGGTGATAAATCAATTATTATCCCGATTAGATATAGCTAAGTTAGTTGAGCGTAATTGCGATCAACTGTCGGGTGGTGAATGGCAGCGGGTGCTTATTGCCCGTACATTAGTACAAGTATCACCGCTATTAAATCAGCAATCGATTTTATGTTTATTGGATGAACCATTAACAGGGCTTGATTTAAAGCATCAAATTGAAGTGCTACAGATGTTAAAAGAACTTTCAGAACAAGGTATTACGATCATTGCATCTATCCATGATCTTAATCTCGCGCTTAATCATGCCTCTGAAGTACTGTTATTAAATGCTGGTACTGTTGTTGGCCAGGGCGCGGCGAGTAAAGTGTTAACTGTGGATTCGATTAAACAAGTCTATGATGTTGATACCGAGATGTTGGCTGTCAATGGTCGCCAATTTATTGTTTCTGCAGCCCTGCCTGCGTCTGTTTAACGCTTAATCTAAGTTATAAACTAGGATACCGCTTTGGAATTACGCAATACCCCTGTCGATGAAATCGAATTCTTAGGCCATCACGTTTACGTAAAACGTGATGACTTATTAGATGTGGCTTTTAGTGGTAATAAAGCCCGCAAGTTTTACCATTTCTTGCAACAAGATTTATCACAGGTTGATATCTTAATTGGCCACGGTTCTGCGCAAGCTAATTCGTTATATTCCTTGTCTGTATTAGCCAAATTAAAGCAATGCGAATTACATTATTATGTTGATCACCTGCCTCAGTATTTGATTGATAATCCGCAAGGTAATTATCGCGCAGCGTTAGCACAGGGCGCTAAGGTTATCGTTGCTGACTCGAGTAGCCTGTCTGTTATTGAGCATATACAGCAACAAGTACTACCGGCTTTAAAAGCACAAGGTCAGCGCGTTGTTTTTATTCCTGAAGGTGGTCGCTGTCAGTATGCCGAAACAGGATTAAAAATACTGGCCGATGAAATTATTGAGTGGGCTAAATCAAACTCGCATGCTGATATTCGTGTCGTGCTGCCTTCTGGTACTGGAACTACGGCATTATTTTTGCAAAAACATTTGCCCTTTGAAGTACAAACTTGCGCTTGTGTTGGCGGTGATGATTATTTACAGCAGCAATTTTTTGAATTGTGTGCCGATGAATCAGTACACCCAACGATTATCTCTGCAGATAAAAAGTATCATTTTGGCAAACTTTATCTGCCTTTTTATCATATTTGGTCCGAGCTAAAACGAACCACTCATATTGAATTTGATTTACTTTATGATCCACTGGCTTGGTTATGCTTGCAGCGTGAATTCATCGAAGACAATGCGAATACCGCGGCACGACTTGAAAGTGCTGATAAACGTCCCATTCTTTATATACATCAAGGCGGATTGCAGGGTAATGAAACAATGATACCGCGTTATTTGCGCAAGCTGGCATTTGTTAAATAAAACCACGCCCGTTTAACTTTTACTATTATTATTGGTATTTATTATTGGTATTTATTATTGTGCAGCGTACAATCCGCTGCTGCTTTATTATAAACATTATTTGAAACTGCCAATGGCGGTTTCTTGAGAGAAAATTATGACATTTAAAATTCATGACAAACAAACTGCTGAAGCCGTTGAAAGGTCTCCTGAAGCGCGTTTCAACTATTTCATTTTTCGTGCGGTTAAGTCTGAAGAAGTGTGGACATTAGCGGATGCTAACGGTTTTGTTGTTAGCGAAGCGGAAGGTGAGCGAAGCATTCCTGTTTGGCCACATGCCGAGTTTGCAAGTGAATGGATCGAAGGCGATTGGTCTGAGTGTCAGCCGCTTCAAATTGAGATGGGTGCTTGGCGTAACAACTGGCTACCAGGTCTTGCTGCTGATGGCGTTGTTATCTCAGTATTTCCAAAAGCAGGTCAAGATGTAGTTGTTGTTGATAGTGAAGAGCTGATTGCTTCATTTAAAGATGAATACGACGCACAAAAATAGCGCTAATCAATAATATAAATACCTATTTAGTTACCATAAAGGACAAAATTTAGATGAAATTATTCGTCAAAGATCTTACTGTTATTGATTCTTCAGTATTGGATTATTCACGTGGCATTATTGGCCAAAGCTGGCTAGTGGATATCGTTCTGCATGGTGACTTAAATGAACAGAGTATGATCCTCGATTTTGGTATTGTGAAAAAACTGATTAAATCGACAGTTGATGAACTGGTTGATCATAAGTTGATCGTACCTGCTCATGCTAAATTTTGTGATGTGATGAGCGATGGTGCATTTACGTACGTTGATGCATGGCGTGAAAACCGTGATTCAATTCATTTAGCATGCCCTGATCAAGCATTTGCATTGATTCCAGCAGAACAAATTACGCTAGCGAATTTAGAGACGTACTTAACTGAGCAGCTTATGCTACGTTTACCAAATAACGTGAAAAAGTTAGACGTTAAATTACGTGAAGAGAAAATTGATGGGGCAGAATACTGCTACAGCCATGGTTTACGTAAACACCTTGGTAACTGTCAGCGTATTGCACATGGTCACCGTTCGACAATTGAGATCTTGCGTAATGATGAACGTGATCCTGCACTTGAAGCGAGTTGGGCTGAACGTTGGAAAGATATCTATTTGGCGGAGCATTGCGATATGGTGTCGGCATCAGAAGTTTCACTTTCTCGCGCGGGTATGGCTGCATTAACGCCTGAGCATTATTGTTTTAAATATCAAGCGCCACAAGGTGAATTCCAACTTGCGATTAGTAAATCAGTTGTTGAAATTATGCCAACAGAAACAACAGTAGAAAACATTGCACAATATATCGCGGATACATTAGCAAAAGATTGCAGTGATTCACTCACTGTATTTGCTTATGAAGGTGTCGGTAAAGGTGCAATTGCTTCAGCTTAATCGGCATTAGCAATTAATTTATAATTTCTAAATTAAAGCCCATTACAAACTACACTAAAGTGTAGGGTGTGATGGGCTTTTTTGTCGCTGCTATCTCGCGTTGAGGTCTGTTTTGGTATTGATTATTAAGTAGTTTGGGTATAGAACATGAACTATTACTGATAGTGAGTGTATTTATCGTTTTTTTCACATAGTATTGAATAACTTAATTTTGTAATGGAGCGAAACAAATGGCGGAAGAAACGATTTTTCGTAAGATCATCGATAAAGAGATCCCTGCGGACATTCTGTATCAAGATGAATTAGTGACTGCATTTCGTGATATTAGTCCAAAAGCATCAACACATGTGCTTATCATCCCCAATAAACTGATCCCGACGACGAATGATGTATGTGAAGAAGATGAATTAGCATTAGGGCGTCTCTTCATTGTGGCAAGAAAAATTGCGGAACAAGAGGGTATTGCTGAAAATGGCTATCGTCTAATCATTAACTGTAATAAACATGGCGGACAGGAGGTGTATCATTTACATATGCATCTTGTTGGTGGTGAACAATTGGGTGCGATGGTCACAACATACTAGTTGTTATTCTCATCTCATAAATTATCAATAGCTTTGGGGGGAGTGTTAAATGAAATGGATACTCACACTGGTTTATATATTGAGTGCGTTAGTTGTCAGTGGTTGTACCTCACAAGCGTACCATGACCGACAAGTTATGACTGCTCCTCTTGAAGTCATTATTGAACACCCCTTAATAACGCAAGTGCGAACGTTAAGCCGGCAACTATTACAACAGCCTTATTTTGTTCAAGGTAGTTTTAAGCATGGTCAGCTATTATATATAGCGCTTCCCAATACGACGGTAACCTTGCCGGTTACGCATAATGAATTGCAACGTGCTAGCGCCGAAACATTCTCAAAACCTGATTGGTTTGATATTCAAATTTTAACAGAACAAGTATCACAGTATCACTCAGGCCGGACTTATTCCGGTTATTCGTTAGTCATTAATATTTCTCAGGCTGAGAATACGAGCGATAAACATACATTAAGTATCGAATTGATCAATAACCGTTTTAATACGGTTGAAGCCCAAGTGAGTAGCCCCGTCTTTTTATGATAGTTATCCCTGAATTTGTTGTTCGTTTTAGCCCCGAGTCATTTTCTTTACAACCTGTTGAGGGAGGTTTAAGTAACCATAATTACCGTTTGGATTTTCAACTATATGGTTTGCGTCATCGTTATTTTGTAAGACAATTTTCAGCGGCTTACAATGACATGGATAATCATGTCGAGCACGAGTGTGCTGCGCAAATACAGGCCGCTGCTATTGGTTTGTCGCCAAATATTATTGCTCAATATGAGCAAGGCATCATTTGTGATTGGATCACGGGTAAACACTGGGATCTTGATGAACAAGCTCGCGATGAAAATATTGATAAAATAGCACAATTAACGGCCACGCTTCATCAACAGCCCTTACCTGCACATCACCTTAATATGGTTGAGCGGCTTCAGCATTATTATCAAACACTAAAGTCCGAATTTAAAACCGTGAGACTCGATCAGCAACTCGCATTTGTGATACATTTAATTGAACATCAGTTACCTTCAAATAGACAGGGGTTTTGTCATCACGATATGAATCCATTGAATTTTATGGTGGATGAACAAGCTAAGTTGTATTTACTGGATTGGGAATTTGCAGCCGCGGGTCATTGTGATTTTGATATTACGACATTATTTCAGACATTCGCTTGGGAACATTCACAGCAGGTGCTGTTTTTAACGTATTACAATCATTATTACCCTGCAGCGAAAGTGACATTAGAGCAATTAGCGGTAATGGCTGTTGTGGTCGAAATGATGACTTTATTGTGGTGTATCGTTATGTACCAGCAAGATAAAGATGTCACCTATTTAACGCTATGGCAGCAATCTGAACGTGCTATAGCCGATAAAATTAACAGATTTAATAAGGAATTGTCGTGGGACCAGTAGTAGTAGATGTTGACGGTTATGAATTAACGGCTGAAGATAAAGAGATCTTAGCGCACCCATTAACCGGTGGTTTGATCTTGTTTAGTCGTAATTATGGTGACCATACTCAGTTAAATGCATTAATTAAATCAATTCGTAAAGCGGCTCACTCACAAATAGTGATAGCGGTTGATCATGAAGGTGGTCGTGTTCAACGTTTTCGTGAGCAGTTTACACGTATACCTGCAATGGGTAAGATTGCGGCGTTATATGCTGATGATCGTGAAACAGCGAAACAGTTCACCCAACAATGTGGCTGGATGTTAGCGGCAGAGTTATTGGCATTTGATATAGATTTAAGCTTTGCTCCGGTACTGGATTTAGAACGTGGTAGTCAAGTTATTGGTGACCGTTCATTCCATGCGGATCCAAGCTGGGTAACCGATCTTTCGACGCAATTGTGCGTTGGTATGCACCAAGCTGGTATGAAAACGACAGGTAAACACTTTCCTGGACATGGCAGTGTGTTAGCTGATTCACATATTGCATTACCGATTGATGAACGCAGCTTAGCCGACATCAGCGCAACGGACTTATTGCCATTTAAATCCCTTATTGCTAATGCGCAACTTGATGCAATTATGCCTGCACATGTTATTTATCAGCAAGTTGATACTAAAGCGGCTGGTTTCTCTCAATACTGGTTACAAACGATATTAAGACAAGAGTTAGGCTTTAAAGGCGCTATTTTTTCTGATGATTTATCGATGCACGGCGCCAGCGTTGCGGGTAACTATTTAGAACGAGCAGAGCAGGCTATGTGGGCTGGGTGTAACTTATTACTCGCGTGTAATGATCGCACAGGTGTGGAAGCATTATTAGATGGCTTGGATAATAATTTAACAACCGATGATTTTAACCTTAAGCATACGAGCAATTTTACATTGCCGGAGCTTAAAAGTAGCCGCTTATGGCAAGATACGGCAGCATCGGTAGCCAAGTTTAATCAGCAATTTAGTTAAGGTTAGATTGCCGCTAATATTCAATTTAACCAATGTCGGATTTTTTTCATTAACTGGTCTTCTCGCGCCGGTTTCATTAAAAAATCATTCATACCGGCTGCAAGGGTATTCTCTCGGTCCTCAGTCGTTGCGTTTGCAGTCATTGCTATAATCGGTGTGTTTGTATTTATATTAGAGGCTTGACGTATTCCTTTTGTTGCGTCAAACCCATCCATTTCGGGCATTTGTAAATCCATTAATATTAACTCATAGCGTTGCTTCTCGCAGGCTTCAATTGCAAGTAGACCATTACTTGCTACATCCACAGTATAACCCGCACGTTGTAAAATAGTCTTGGTAATAAATTGATTTGCCTTATTGTCCTCAACGAGAAGCAAGTGAGTAGGGGTGCCTTTTGTGACGGCTGGTGCTTGAGGCATCGGTTGTTCAGTGACTGGCTCCGCCGTATTTTCTAGCTTTAGTTTAATTGTGAATTCACTGCCTTGATTTAATTGGCTGGTGACAGTGATGCTTCCTTTCATTAACGTAATGAGTTGTTTTGAGATAGCAAGCCCTAATCCCGAACCACCATATTCACGTGAAAAAGAGCTATCAGATTGTACGAAGTCATCAAAAATATGCTTTAGTTGATGCTCTGAGATACCAATCCCGTTATCTTTGACTGTGAAACAAAGCTGTGTGTGGTTAGCCTGTTGTATTGCTTCCATCATCACATTGACCTGGCCTTGTTGCGTGAACTTAATCGCATTATTGGTTAAGTTGATGAGTATTTGCGCTAGCCTATTATCATCACCGAGTACCCATAACGGCTTTTCTGTATTACAGGTATGATTAAGTGTGATCTCTTTCTTCTGTGCTAATGGTTCAAGAACACTTGTTACATTTTGTACTATTTCTTGAATATTAAAAGCGCGATGTTCAAGTTGTAGTTTTCCGGCTTCGATTTTTGACATATCGAGGATGTTGTTTAATAAGCCAAGTAATATATTGGCAGATTTTAGGCTAGTATCGATAAAGTGTTGTTGTTCTGCACTCATTTCACTCTTATTTAATAACGACAATGCGCCTAAAATGGCATGCATTGGGTTTCTTATTTCATGGCTCATGGTGGCGAGAAAGGTTGATTTTGTCGTGTTAGCATTAATGGCCTGTTCTTTTGCTATTTGTAACTGCTGCTCACGTTGTGTTTGCTTATGAGTAAACTCCTGAATAAGGTCGACAGACTCATTTAAACGGTCTAACTCATTCGTTGATACTAGCGTGATCTGTTCACCTGTTTGATGGAATTGAGATAGCTGTAATAATCGATTGTTAATGTTTGTTATTGGTTTTAATACTGAAGAATGCAGTAATAACGAAATCGCCAGCGCTAAGCATAATAATATTAACGCAATGAGCAGACGAATTAAGTTTACGTGCTCTGTTATATCCTGTTGTAAGCTAGCTGTACTGACTGCCATTTGCATATAGCCAAACGTTTCACCACCAAAAGCAACTGGCTGTTGAAATACTTGGTGTTGTAAACTAGCTTCTGGTGGTAACGTTCCCCAAGTGACTAATACAGTATGCAGTTCATTATAAATGGCAAAGAATTCTACATCAGGGTAGTTTGATGATATCTGTAACATGATAGTTTCAAGTAGCGGGATATCTTCAGTGATCAGGCTATCAATGGTTGTTGCGGATAAAATATTAAATGTTTGTTGTATTTGTGTGGTTAAATTATTGGTGAGATAGTTATATTCAAAACGCCTGGCTAATTCTCCAGCGGCTAAACTTGTGATAAGGGTTATGCACAATGTGGCGACAAGGATCTTGGACCAGAGTGGTAAATGCTTAATCAGTTGGGTCATTTAATTGATCTTGTTTCAAAAAAACGTTTATCTCTCATCGATTGGCGAATAATGTCATAGTCACTGTCATCACCTAATAGAAATCCATTTTTACTCAATGAATTTTTATATAATGCGTTTGACTCATTACTGGCGATTAACAATGTAGATAAAGCTTGCGCTATTTCATCATTTAATCCTGCCCTTGCAACCCAAGGTTTAGTCACATTCGGAAACCTTGCTATTTCACGTAATAATACGCCTTTACTGCGTAGCTTTTTAAATGTGCCTTCTTTTAATGCGCCTGCATCATATCGGCCTGCCGCAACCGATGCTCCAACAGCATCATGTCTATCTAAGTAGTCAAACTTGGCCAAATCTGTCGCGTATATATGATGGTCTGCAAGGAAACTTTGTGAAAGATAACGACCAATTGTGGATTGCTCGGACCCAAATGCAAATCGTTTACCGACTAATTGCTCCGGTTTTGTTATTGGACTATCTGTTTGAACGGCAATAATCCCATAGAATAACTTTTTGCCTTTTTTGGCTTCGATAGCAAGTAGTTGTAAATTGGCATTGGCATTTTTAGCGGTTATATATGACGCTGGACCTAAGCGAGAAAAATCAACTTTACCAGTGGTAAGTGCATGTACCCCATCATTATAGTTACTGGAAATGTGCATTTTTATATGGACAGGTTGTTTTAACTTATGTGTCATTTGCGCTTCGAGCGTATTAATAAAAGGGCGGAATTTACTGACCATAGTTGTCGGTTTATCCGAGGTATATAGACCAAAGATCAGATTGATTTCAGCTCGGCAGGAAAAACTCAATAGCATGATAAGAAAGAATACTAATGAGTGAAAAAATATGGATGAAACACCTTGTAAATTAGCACATGGTGGCTTTGTCATATTCTATTCCTTAGATATTATCTATTAAATTGATGTTATAGATGTCACAAAAGTGATGATAAAAAATGATTACTATTAATGATTGTTTACACTGACTTAAATTGCCAACTTTGTATTTCATCCGAACTGCAGCGCGACGGTCATGGTTGTTTTAGCAGCAAAAGTAACAACAATCGCAGATGATTTGATCACAAGCAATTTTTAGGCGGTGACAATCATAGATAGCAATGGGATACTGGGTGTTAACGCTTTACTATAATGAAGGTAGGTAGGACTGAGGCTCTAACTGGGCGTCTAGTAGATTAAGGCTGATTTTTTTAAAATATAAAAATAATGGGTCCATAGGCCCAAAATTAATAAAACGGTCATAATTTTATCTGATTATAGGGAAAGCAGACCAGATGACGTTAAAAAATAAGTAAGAATAACGTAATAATTTTATATTAGGGAATATCATGAAAAGAGCGGTTATAACAGGTATAGGTATTGTATCAAGTATCGGTAACAACAAAGCAGAAGTATGTGAGTCACTGAAAGCAGGTAACAGCGGTATTGAATTTTCACCACAATTTGCTGAACAAAACTTACGTAGCCAAGTCTGCGGAACTGTTAATCTTGATCCTAAGGAAATCATTGATCGTAAAGCAATGCGTTTCATGGGTGATGCAGCCGCTTTCAGCTATATTGCAATGCAAGAAGCGATTGATGATTCAGGTTTAACAGAAGAGCAAGTATCTAACGTACGTACTGGCCTTATTGCAGGTTCAGGTGGTGCATCATCAAAGAACGTTGTTGATTCTGTTGATATAGCTCGTAATAAAAGTGTGAAACGTGTCGGTCCATACATGGTGACTCGTACTATGTCGAGCACGATCTCTGCCTGTCTTGCTACACCATTTAAAATTAAAGGCCCAAGCTACTCTATTACTTCTGCATGCGCAACAAGTGCGCATTGTATTGGCCATGCAGTAGAGCAAATCCAGTTGGGTAAACAAGACGTAGTATTCGCTGGCGGCGGTGAAGAAATTGATTGGACTTTAGCATTAGAGTTCGATGCAATGGGCGCGTTATCAACGAAGTATAACGAAACACCACAACAAGCATCTCGTACATATGACGCAAACCGCGATGGTTTCGTTATCTCTGGTGGTGGTGGTATGGTTGTTGTTGAAGAACTTGAGCATGCACTTGCTCGTGGCGCAACTATCTATGCTGAAATTACCGGTTACGGTGCAACATCAGACGGCTATGATATGGTAGCGCCATCGGGTGAGGGTGCTATTCGTTGTATGAAACAAGCACTAGAAACAGTAGACGGTGAAATTGATTACCTAAATACACACGGTACATCGACACCTGTAGGCGATACAAAAGAACTTGAAGCTATTCAAGCTGTATTTGGTCATAAGTCACCAAAAATCAGTGCGACAAAATCTCTGACTGGCCATGCATTAGGCGCGGCTGGTGTACATGAAGCGATTTATTCATTGATCATGATGGAAAATAGCTTTATCGCAGCAAGTGCAAACATTCAAGATCTTGATGAAAAAGCTGATGGTCTAGATATCGTTTCAGGTCAGGCAATTGATGCAGAACTTACTCACGTAATGTCGAACAGCTTTGGTTTCGGCGGTACGAATGCGACGCTAGTATTTAGTAAGTTTACTAAATAATTGTGCATTAAAGCGCTTAAATAAAAACGTTTAAATGACGGTTCATACTACCGTGATGAAGACAATGTAAGCTCATTTATCAGATTATTGATAAATGGGCTTTTTTTTTATCTTCACAACGCGCAAAATAACCCTAGTCGTATTATTAAGGGAATACTTAAATGAAGATCGTAGTTGATGAAAATATGCCTTATGCAACCGAATTGTTTTCTCAGTTTGGTGAAGTAGTTCCTTTATCTGGCCGTACAATTCAAGCTGAGGATTTACACGATGTAGATGCCTTGATGGTACGTTCTGTCACGCAAGTTAACGACGAGTTACTTGCTCAAGCTAATAGATTAACGTTTGTGGGAACTGCAACGATTGGTATCGATCATTTAGATCAAGCATGCTTACAACAGCGAAAAATTAAATATACCAATGCGCCAGGTTGTAATGCGGTGTCCGTTGGCGATTATGTTTGTAGTGCATTATTAGTATTAGCGGAACAGCAAAGTTTCGTATTGGCGGATAAAAATATCGCCGTTATTGGTGTTGGAAATACCGGTTCGGAAACGGTCAGTAGACTAACAGCTTTAGGTGCAAAAGTGATGTTATGCGATCCTCCTCGCGTAGAGAAAGAAGGCTTAACGGGGTTTGTTAGTTTAGATCAAGCATTGCAAGCGGATATCATTTGTTTACACGTGCCATTAGTTAAAACTGGTAATTATCAAACCAAGCATCTATTAACAGCTGAATTACTGGCGGGTATAGCGCAAGACGCGATCCTTGTTAATAGCGGTCGTGGTGATGTGATTGATAATCAGGCGCTACTGGCATTAAAACAAGCCGGGCATGCGATGACATTGGTATTGGACGTGTGGGAAAACGAACCAACACCATTACTTGAGTTGATCCCTTATGTTGCTATTGCTACACCACATATTGCGGGGTATAGCTTAGAAGGAAAAGCGCGTGGTACGGAGATGATTTATCAGGCGTACGCACAATTTCTAGGGCAGCAAGCGGATCGTAGTATCAGTGATATCCTACCTGTGCCTGCGATCAGTCGCATTGATATTAACCAAAGCGCAGATCAAACATTCGCTAAAAATTTGGTTCATTTGGTATACGATGTTCGCCGAGATGACGCTATTTTTAGAAAAAACATAATGAGAGCGGGTAGTTTTGATGAAATGCGTAAAAATTACTTAGAAAGAAGAGAATTTTCCTCATTGAGGCTAGTAAATGAGTCACATTATGCGGTAGAGTCGTTGTATCAACTTGGGTTTGCCAAATAATTTTTTAGGAGTCGTTGATGAGTCAACTATATGATGTTGCAGTATTAGGAGCAACAGGTGCCGTAGGGCAAATGATGTTGGAAATCTTACAGGAACGTAAATTTCCAATCGGTAATATTTATCCATTAGCAAGTAGCCGTAGTGCTGGTGGTAAAATTACCTTTAATAATAAACAAGTTGAAGTATTAGATGTTGAAGAATTCGATTGGACACAAGTTCAAATCGGCTTATTCTCTGCTGGTGGTTCGGTATCAGAAAAATGGGCGCCAATCGCAGCTGATGCGGGTGTTGTTGTTATTGATAACACATCACATTTTCGTTATGACGACGATATTCCATTAGTTGTACCAGAAGTAAACCCAGAAGCAATTGCGCAATATACAAACCGTGGCATTATCGCGAATCCAAATTGCTCAACAATTCAAATGCTAGTTGCATTAAAACCTATTCATGATGCCGTGGGTATTTCACGTATTAATGTTGCAACTTACCAAGCCGTATCAGGTTCTGGTAAAAGCGCAATTGATGAACTAGCGGGTCAAACAGCAAGTTTATTAAATGCACGTGAAGTAGAAACTAAAGTATATCCAAAGCAGATCGCATTTAATGTGATCCCACAAATTGATGTGTTTACGGATAATGGCTACACCAAAGAAGAAATGAAAATGGTGTGGGAAACGCAAAAGATTTTTGCTGACGACAGTATTATGGTTAATCCAACTGCGGTACGTGTACCGGTATTCTATGGACACTCAGAAGCGATCCATTTAGAAACTCGTTCACCTATCAGTGCGGAAGAAGTTCGTTCACTCATGCGTCATGCGCCAGGTGTTAAACTGATTGAGAATGAAGAAGACTATCCAACACCTGTGTCTGACTCTGCGGGTCATGATGACGTGTTTGTTGGTCGTATCCGTGAAGATATCTCACACGCAAGTGGTATTAATATGTGGGTTGTTGGCGATAACATCCGTAAGGGTGCAGCAACAAACAGTGTACAAATTGCAGAAGTATTAATTCGCGATTACCTGTAAGAGTAAATTTTAGCCCTTGGCGATGAATTTATTTAAATTGCATATTTAGCACCCAATATTGGGTGCTATTTTTTTATTTGTATTTTATTTTTCTGATTCGTATCATAGTTTCTATTCACAAATTTTTTTTATTGAAATTAACCATTAGAATAGTTAAGTAGAAGATACCAGTGAATTCATGTGTATACTGGGATTTTGGATATGTTATATTAATTTTAAGTGTGTTGGTGTTGTTTCATAGTAAGGGTTAACAATGATATCGGGTTTATCGAAGTTAAAATGGGTTGTTTTATTTCTGCTGATTCCTATGGCGGGTATTGCTGCGAATTCAAATGGATTTGTTCTTCAATTAAAAGGCCCTGAAGTGTATACCCCTTCTTCGCCTAATAATTACGGACCAATTGTGAAGGCTGATACGTTATGGTCAGTTGCAACCGCTACGAGACCAGATAGTCGCTTAAGTTTATACAAAACGATGGCCGCTATTCTTGCGCTTAACCCCCATGCATTTTTAGGTGGTGACATCAATAAAATGATTGATGGTAGTTTTCTTAAGATCCCCAGTGCCGCTGAGATACAAGCAACAGACGGTTCAGCCCTAAAAAATGCGCTCACGAAAAAATCAGGTACTAAAAAGAAATCAACCCCATCGATCAATACTGCTAAACCAAGCGCGAAGGTGATTGTTAAAAATAAAATCGAACGTGATAAATTTGCTTTATTACAAGGTGAGCTAACAGAAAGTAACGAACATCTTTTATTATCAAGTGAAACTAATCGTCGCCTTAAATTACAGCTAGAAAGTATTCGTATGGAATTAGCGGAACTTAAAGAGCAAATGGCGATTGATAATACGTTGAAAGCGGATTTAAAAGCATTAATCGAACAGCAAAATGCACGGATTGCTGAACAGAACGTTATAATTGAGTCCGCGAAAAAGAAAGCGGTGATGGAAGCTGAAAGCTATAACAATTGGTGGTTAATTGGTGGCGTTTCTGGTGTATTTTCATTACTGTTTTTAGTTTGGTTAGGGCTATGGTTAAAAAATAGAAATGATCAGAAAAATAATATTGAAGATAGCGTGATGTTTGATGCGGATAATACTGTTGATGAACTCAGTGATTATCTTAACGCTGAAAGCTTTGCACCTGATGGTGCTATGTCTATGCCTGAAGAGGTTAAAGCTCCCGCAGGAAAGCCTGCTGATAAGATAAATACATTTGCAGCGCCCAACTTAGAAGAGCCTGATTTTAATTTACAGCTTGACGCGGAAGATACTGTATTTTTAGATGAACCTAATGACTTACCGATGGACTCTATTATTACTAAACCCGCAGCGCCTATTATGCCGGAAATTATAGATAAAGCGCCTGTCATACCAGAGTTAAATGATAATGATTTTAGTGATATTGACTTAACATTAGATGATGAAAGCACAAGCTTTGAAAATGATAGTGTGACACCTGATTTAAGCTGGCGTGAAGAATTAGACGAACCTAACTTGATCCCAGACGATCCGACAAATAATAAAAATACATTAGATGCTGATTTAGCTGAAGTCGATTCAATGTTAGAACAGTTTAAGCTCAGTAATTCACAGGCTCCTGGTGCTCCAACTTCTGAAGCCGTTACAGAATCATTGCCAGTAGTAAATGATGAATTTGTGAATATGGACGATATTGACAGTATCTTAGCTGAAGCTGAATTAGAAGCGATAGCGCAAGCGGATGACGTTGTGCTAAGTAACGTATCGGATGTTCCAGATGCGAACCAAGTTGTTGATATGGACGATATTGATAGCCTCTTAGCGGAAGCTGGTTTAGATGATATTGCTCAAGCTGAAGTTGACCATATTGCACCGAAAATAGAGAGTCAGCAAGTTGTTGATATGGACGATATCGATAGTCTTTTAGCGGAAGCTGGCGTTGAGGTCAATTTACCACAAGCCCACGGCCAGACGGTTGATGAAATGTTAGCTGAACTTGATGGGACGGTGAGTGAAGCCCCTGAAGCCATAAAAAAACCTGATAATGCTGATGAACCGTTAGATGATATTGAAGCTATGTTGGCAGAGTTCAGTCCGAATGCATTTAGTGCCGCGCCAAGCGAACAGCCTCCGATTGATGTTGCAGCAGCACAAGCAGAAGAGTTTATTGATATCGATAAATTGTTAAATGAAGCATCGCAACAGCCCGCTAATATCGAAGACGAACCTTATGATAAAGTAAAATTAGATGTCGGCCTTGATGAATACAGTAATAGCTTATTTGATAATAACGCTATTGATATTGATGATGAGAATAACCGCTTTGGTGCGCAATTAGATCTTGCGCGTGCTTATCTTGAAATTGAAGATAAAGATGGCGCTAAATCTATTCTAGAGCCATTGGCGGGTGCTGGTGATGCGGTGCAGCAAGCTGAAGTGAATAAGCTTTTGAGTCGATTATGATTCTTTACCAACAGTCAGTAATGTAAAATATTAGTGGGATTATCGAACTTTAGCTACTTTCAACTTGTAAGCTGAAGCGGTATAATTGAGCGATATAATTATTATGTAATAATTAGTAAAGCGGTGGCGAAAGTCACCGCTTTTTGTTTTTTTAAAATTAATGAAAGTCTAAAGTTGGAAGATAAATGCGAATTGCACTCGGTATAGAATATGACGGTAGTAAATATTACGGCTGGCAGCGTCAAAAAGACGTAATTAGTGTACAACAAAAGCTGGAAGAGGCCTTATCTCGTGTTGCCAATCATCCTGTGATCGTACATTGTGCGGGACGTACTGATTCTGGTGTTCATGGTACCGGTCAAGTTGTTCATTTCGATACCGACGCTGTGCGCCAAGACGTTGCTTGGACATTGGGTGTTAATGCTAATTTACCTGATGATATTGCAGTGCGTTGGGCACAAGAAGTGGATGAAGAATTCCATGCCCGTTTTAGCGCTACAGCTCGACGTTATCGTTATATTATCTTTAACAGTCAATTGCGCCCTGCAATTTTGAGTTCTGGTGTGAGCCACTACTATGGTGACATTAATGCTGATTTGATGCATGAAGCGGCACAGCAACTTGTTGGCGAACATGATTTTACCACTTTCCGTGCGAAACATTGTCAGGCCAAAAGCCCAATTAAAACTATGCACCACATTAAAGTGATACGTCAAAATATGTACATTATTATTGATGTGAAAGCCAACGCATTTTTACACCATATGGTCAGAAACCTCGCGGGCTCGTTAATGGAAGTAGGTAAAGGTAATAAGCCCGTATCTTGGATTGCTGAGTTATTAGCCGGAAAAGACCGTTCAGTTGCTGCGGCAACAAGTAAAGCAGCAGGCTTGTACATGGTCGAAGTTGACTACCCAAGTCAGTTTAGACTACCACGACCGGCAGTGGGTCCGTTGTTTTTACCCGAGCAGTTTTAACTGATTGCTTTAATTGAAATAAAAGAGATTATCCTGTGAACTTTCAAGCATCGCCAGCATCAAAAAAAAAGCGTTATACATGGCTGGTATTCATTGCGATTTATCATTTTTTATTGATTTTTGATGGTAAGTCACAAGGGTATGACCAGTTTTAGATAAACTTATTGGATAATCTGTGATTTAATTGTGTTACACGATAAATGTGGAGTATTGTTAAGTTCGACAGATATCGACTTAACGCATTAATTTTTGTTAATTGGTTTTGAATTTTTGTGTCATGATCGTATTAACAACGCATTTAACATCTTATACTTCAATTAATTAGAACAAATTATAAGTAGGGTTCATGAGCTGGATTGAAAAAATACTACCAAAAAGCAAGAGCGCAACAGCGCGTCGTAATATTCCTGAAGGAGTGTGGACTAAGTGTACCTCTTGTGATCAGGTTTTATATCATGCAGAACTTGAGCGTAATTTAGGCGTTTGCCCTAAGTGTGATCACCATATGCGTGTGAATGCACGTGAACGTCTCAATAAATTACTTGATAAAGATGGCCGCATTGAAATTGGTGCAGAATTCGAACCAAGTGATAAATTAAAATTCCGCGATACCAAAAAATATAAAGATCGTTTATCTAACGCGCAAAAAACAACAGGCGAAAAAGATGCGTTGGTCGTGGAAAAAGGGACGATTAAAGGTATTCCTGTTGCCGTTTGTGCATTTGAATTCTCATTTATGGGTGGTTCAATGGCAACCGTTGTTGGTGCTCGTTTTGTTGCTGCAGTTAATGAATGTATGGCTGAGAACCGTGCGTTAATTTGTTTTTCTGCAAGTGGCGGTGCACGTATGCAGGAGGCATTATTCTCATTAATGCAAATGGCGAAGACGAGTGCGGCGTTAGCGAAGCTATCAGCAAAAGGTTTACCTTACATTTCTGTGCTGACTGACCCTACAATGGGTGGTGTGTCTGCAAGTTTGGCTATGCTAGGTGATGTTAACATTGCTGAGCCAAAAGCGTTGATTGGTTTTGCTGGTCCACGTGTTATTGAGCAAACAGTACGTGAGAAGTTACCCGAAGGTTTCCAACGTAGTGAATTCTTGTTAGAGAAAGGTGCGATCGATATGATTGTTGATCGTCGCCAAATGCGTGATAAACTTGCAGGCCTATTAGCGAAGATGATGAACTTGGAAACGTCTGATAACATTGCGACTGCATCAGCAAGTACAGAAACAACGCCAGTCGTTGTACCTGCAGCGGATGAAGTTAAGACTCCAAGTGAGGCTCAAAGCATTAACGAGTAAACACTAACGAGTAAATATTGCCAATGTTGAACAATATTAATAAAAGCCAGTCTCTTGCAGACTGGCTTTGCTATTTAGAAAGTATTCATCCTGTTAATATTGAAATGGGATTAGGCCGCATAGGACGCGTTGCTGCTGATTTAGCATTAACGACATTTGATGCCAAAGTAATTACAGTTGCAGGCACAAATGGTAAGGGCTCTACCTGCGCATTTTTAGAACGAATTCTCCTTGATGCTGGTTACAATGTTGGCGTCACCAGTTCTCCCCATATTCAAGATTACCGAGAGCGTGTTCGCGTTAACGGTGAGATGCTCAGCGCACAAGCGCATGCTGATTCATTTGCCTTTATTGAAGCAGGGCGCGGTGATACCACATTAACTTATTTTGAATTTACGACATTATCCGCATTGAAATTATTTCAAGATGCAACATTAGATGTGGTGATCCTTGAAGTTGGATTAGGTGGCCGTTTAGATGCTTCAAATATTGTTTCTGCTGATGTTGCGGTTGTCACTACGATTGATATTGATCATGCTGATTGGCTTGGTACAGATAAAGCCGTTATTGCACGTGAAAAATCGGGTATTTTCCGTGCTAATAAAAAAGCCATTTGTGGTGTGATTAATCCGCCACCTACCATTGCTGAGTATGCTAACGAAGTCGGTGCTGAACTGATTGCTGTTAATCGTGACTATTACTATACGCAGCATGCTGAAAGTTGGGATTGGCAAGCGAGTTCAGCAGAACAACAAGCTAATATTGGATCTGTGTTTTCTGATCTGGCTATTCCCCAGTTACCTTTGCAAAATGCCGCTACGGCCATTGCCGCAATTCAAGCGTTAGGATTGGCTGTACCTGAATCTGCCATTCGCAGTGGTGTTGCGAATGCTAGGTTACCAGGTCGTATGCAACGATTAGGTACCTCGCCACAACAATTCTTGGATGTTGCACATAATCCTGAGTCCGCGGGTTACCTCGCAACACAACTCGCACGTTTAAAGCAGCAGGCTCATTCGCCAGTTAAGATTATTGCTGTTGTTGGCATGCTCAAAGATAAAGATATTGCAGCAAGTTTGGCGGCTTTAACGGGCGTTGTAGATTGTTGGCACCTTGCTGCATTACAGGGCGAGCGCGCAGCATCTTGTCAGCAAATCGAGCAGGGATTAGTAGATGCGATGCAACAGAGCGGGAAAAGCCGTGATAGCCTTAGCCAGCAGCCTATGAGTCATGATACAATAGCGCAAGCTTGGCAATCAGTAAATCAAAGTGCTGATTGTAATGACATTATTATTGGTTTCGGCTCGTTTTTCACGGTAGCGGAAATTATCCAACATATAAGTGGTTAAATAAACGTGGCATCGACATTTCAACATCGTTTAGTCGGCACTATTATTCTAGTGGCGATTGGTATCATCTTTTTACCTGACTTACTAGATGGTCAGAAGGTCACGTATCGTGAGAATGCAGCGAGCATCCCTTTGCGTCCTGCGTTAGTTGAACTTGCTGAGCCCGTTAACTTTGATTCATTCGATAATGAAGTGGCCGAATTACTCATTGAACCCGCCCCCACAATTAATTTAACGGCGGCTAAAAAAGTGGAACCGGCAGTATACACACCTAAACCTATTATTAAAGCACCGAAACTTATCCCATTAGCTAAGCCAGTCGAAACTGCAAAAGTAATACCGCCAGTCGGTAATAGTTGGAATATTCGTTTAGGTACCTTTAAGAATTCAGTCGCGGTTGATGATTTAGTTAAAAAAATTAGGAAAGCGGGTTTTGATGCTTATCGATTACCACGCTATAAACAGGCTGGTCAGTTAAATCGATTATATGTAGGGCCAAACGTAAATAAAAATGAGCTAAAACGTTTATTGCCAAAATTACAAAAAATCACCAGTTTGAAAGGTGTGATTGAGAAATTTGACCCTCGAGACAAGTAATTAAAAAGCCGACATTTATGTCGGTTTTTTTTGTTTATAACTATTATCAATCTCGTATTTAACTTGTTACAATGGCGCGAATTTCAAATGAGTGGAACAAAACATGGCATGGATTGATTACCTTATCTTAGGTATTGTTGGTTTATCTTCAGTGATAAGTTTAGTGCGTGGTTTTGTCAAGGAAGCGTTCTCTCTTTGCACTTGGTTTTGTGCCTTCTTTATATCTCGTTATTATTATCAAGATATTGCTGCCTACTTAGAAAATTTCGATGCATTTAGTGCTGCATTCAGCGAACAGTTAGTTAAAAATGGCGTTGCGATAGCGCTATTATTTATTTCGACCCTTATGTTAGGGGCTTTGCTAAATTACATACTTGGTCAGTTAGTAGATAAAACTGGTTTATCAGGTACGGATAGATTGCTCGGTGTATGCTTTGGTATTGCCCGAGGAGTATTAGTGGTGTGCGTGTTACTGTTATTTTTACAGTTATTCACCAGTTTTCCGGAAACGGCTTGGTGGCAGGCTTCGCCATTAATAGCTGAGTTAAAACCACTCATTAAATGGTTTTTTGAACATCAAGCTTCTGCATGGGACAACATGCAGGGTTTATGACAAGCGAAACGTTATAAATAGCATTTTATCGAAAGCACAGTAAACGAGGAATTTAGGTTATGTGTGGAATTGTTGGCATTGTTTCTACAACCCCTGTTAATCAGTCTATCTATGACGCATTAACAGTATTACAGCATCGTGGACAGGATGCTGCTGGGATTGTAACCTTAAGTGATGGAAACTTTAGGCAGCGCAAAGCAAATGGTTTAGTGAGCGATGTATTCGAAGCTAAACATATGCAGCGTTTGAAAGGTAATATTGGTATCGGTCATGTTCGATACCCTACGGCAGGAAGCTCGAGCGCCGCTGAGGCTCAACCTTTCTATGTTAACTCTCCGTTCGGTATTTCCCTTGCTCATAACGGAAATCTAACCAACGCCGCCGAATTAAAAGAAGATCAATTTCATAAAGCCCGTCGTCACATTAATACCACGTCTGATTCAGAAGTATTACTTAATGTTATGGCGCATGAATTAGATAAATGCCCAAGTTTACATTTGACTGCAGAAGATATTTTCACTGCAATTACAGCTGTACACAAGCAAGCACGCGGTGCTTATGCTGTGGTATCACTGATTATTAATCATGGTCTTGTTGCTTTCCGTGATCCTAACGGTATTCGCCCGCTAGTATTAGGTGTGAGAACTGAAGGTGAACGAAAAGAATATATGGTTGCTTCTGAATCTGTTGCGCTTGATGCAGTAGGTTTTAACTTTTTACGTGATATTGAACCAGGTGAAGCTGTTTATATTACTGACGAAGGTGAGCTATTTAGCGCGCACTGTGCTAAAGATGCAAAGCATAATCCATGTATCTTTGAATTTGTTTACTTTGCACGTCCAGACTCAACCATTGATAAGGTATCTGTTTACGAATCACGTCTTGCAATGGGCGAGAAACTCGGTCATAAAATTAAGCGTGAATGGGCTGATATTGACATCGATGTTGTGATTCCAATTCCTGAAACGTCATGTGATAGTGCGTTAGAAATTGCAAAAGTGCTGGAATTACCATACCGCCAAGGTTTTGTTAAAAACCGTTATATTGGTCGTACGTTCATCATGCCAGGACAAACTTTACGTCGTAAGTCTGTACGTCGTAAACTGAATGCAATTTCATCTGAGTTTATAGGTAAAAATGTACTATTAGTCGATGATTCTATTGTACGTGGCACAACATCAGAACAGATCATTGAAATGGCACGTGAAGCAGGCGCTAAAAATGTTTATTTAGCTTCAGCTGCACCAGAAGTACGCTATCCGAACGTTTACGGTATTGATATGCCTAGCACTGAAGAGCTAATCGCCCATGGTCGAAACGTCGATGAGATTGCAACGATGATCGGTGCAGATGCACTTATTTTCCAAGATTTAGATGATTTAATCGCTGCTGTTTCAAAGTGTAACCCTGAGATTAAAAAGTTCGAAACCTCAGTGTTTAGCGGTGAATACGTGACGGGTGATATTGATGCGGATTATTTACAGCGTCTTAACGATGTCCGTAGCGATGGTGCTAAAACAGTCAAAGAAAAAGAAGAAATTGCTAATTTAGAAATTCATAACGAAGGCGAATAAGCTTAGTGTGAGTTAAACAACTTAGTTCAGTGATTTAAAAAGGAGCGTAATGCTCCTTTTTTGATCTTTAATTCACAAAACCGATGTTATCTTTTTTACGCGTCTTTTAAAAATGCACGTTGCTGGAGGTCATATTGACCATCACGCCAAATAAGTACGCTGCCTTGATCAAACCAGTCTCCTAGTACGATCCGTTTTCCGAGCTTGTCTGCTGTCAATTGAACATCGTGAATATTCGGTTTGTGGGTATGACCATGAATTAATATCTGGCAGTTATATTCTTGCATTTTATCGACAACTTCAGATTCTGTTACATCCATGATTGTCATGCTTTTTTGTTGATTACCTTCTTGGCTATGGCCGCGTATTTTATCCGCAATCGCTTCACGTACAAAGATAGGTAAGCAGGTAAATAGTGTTTGGCGCCATGGGATATTAACGGCTGCACGAAATGCTTGGTATTTTTCATCTAGCGTACAGAAGGTATCGCCATGTGCAATGAGTATCTTTTGGCCGTCAAGATTAATCACTGTGTAATCCCCGAGGATTGTTATGCCTGTACGTTTAGCAAAACGCTTACTCACCAAGAAGTCACGATTACCTTTTACTAAGAAACATTTCACGCCACTGTCGGTTAACGCTTTAAGTCCATCTTGAACGCTGTCGTTAAGTGGATTACTAATGTCATCACCAGACCAGAATTCAAATAGGTCCCCTAAAATATAGAGAGCGTCAGCTTCGCGTGCTTCGGTCGTAAGAAAGTGTAAAAATAACTCGGTAACTTGCGGACGGCGCTCATCAAGGTGCAGATCTGAAATAAACAAAGTAGTCATGTGGTAGTTTCATCCTTGTCTGGAATAAAATACACTACCTAGGCAGTGTATTTATTTTAGAAACTGAGTGAGCAATTAAGCTTCTTCTACAGTTACTTTAGTAATGATGATGTCTTCTAGTGGTACATCACCGTGGCCAAGTTTGTTGCCTGTCGCTACTTTTTTGATTTTTTCAACGATGTCCATGCCTTCAACAACTTCAGCAAATACGCAGTAACCCCAACCTTGTGACGTCTTGCTTGTGAAGTCTAGGAAGTTGTTGTCTTTGATGTTGATGAAGAACTGCGAACTTGCTGAATGCGGATCAGAAGTACGTGCCATTGCTAATGTACCTAATTTATTCGACAGACCATTATCTGCTTCATTTTCGATACATGCATTTGAGCTTTTCTCTTCCATACCAGGAAGCATGCCGCCGCCTTGAACCATGAAACCATCGATTACACGGTGAAAGATAGTACCTTCGTAGAAGCCGCTTTTTGCGTACTCTAGGAAGTTAGCTGCTGTTTTTGGTGCACTTTCAAAGTTAAGTGCGATTTTGATATCACCGAAATCTGTATGTAGGGTTATCATCTTAATGATCCTTTAGTTAATTAACGGAGTAAATTCTATCCTAAAGGTCGACAATGGCAAAGCTTTTAGGGACAGAAGGGGTGGGAAGGGCTTATTTTTGTGCTTTCATTTGCCTGATTTATACACTTTTTTGGTTGTTCAGTTAAATTTCGACCTTTTATGCTGTTGCAAAGCTAGTAATCATTAATGCTAATGGTAAAATCAATCAATTATTTGCATTTTTACTGTTTGCGCAAGGATCACTATTCGATGCTGAAGATTTACAACACACTGACTCGCCAAAAAGAACAATTTAAACCTATCACTGAAGGTGAAATAGGTATGTACGTATGTGGTGTGACTATCTATGATTACTGTCATATTGGTCATGGTCGTACTTTTGTGGCGTTTGATACTGTGGTGCGTTACCTTCGCCATCGCGGTTATACGGTTAAGTTTATCCGTAATATTACGGATGTCGATGACAAGATCATTAAACGTGCAAACGAAAATGGTGAAACTTGCGATCAGTTAACAACGCGTTTTACCCAAGCCATGCATGAAGATTTTGATGCGCTGCACATGATTCGTCCTGATATCGAACCAACGGTAACGGGGCACATGCCTGATATCATCGAAATTATCGAAAAGTTAGTAGCTAAAGGTAATGCTTATGTTGCGAGCAGTGGCGATGTATTGTTTGAAGTGAAGACATTCGCTGACTACGGTAAATTAAGTGGTCAAGACTTGGATATGCTACAAGCTGGCGCTCGTGTTGAAGTTGAATTAGATAAGCGTAATCCAATGGATTTCGTATTATGGAAAATGGCTAAGCCGGGTGAACCAAGCTGGGTTTCTCCTTGGGGTGAAGGGCGTCCAGGTTGGCATATTGAATGTTCAGCAATGAATAATAAACTACTGGGTGAAGTATTTGATATTCATGGTGGTGGCTCTGATTTGATGTTCCCACATCACGAAAATGAAGTGGCACAATCATGCTGCGCACATAATGGTGAATACGTGAATACTTGGATGCATTCAGGTATGGTACAAATCGACAAAGTTAAGATGTCTAAATCATTAAATAACTTTTTCACTATCCGTGATGTATTAGAAAAATACGATGGCGAGTCTGTACGTTATTTCTTAATTTCTGGTCATTATCGCAGTCAGCTAAATTACTCAGAAGATAATTTAAAACAAGCGCGTGCAAGTTTAGAGCGTTTATATACGGCATTACGTGGTGTGACAGTTGCCGACGTTGATGGTGTTGCTCCTGGTTGTGAAGCGTACGTTGAAACGTTTAAAGCGGCAATGGATGATGACTTTAATACACCAGAAGCATTCCCAGTGTTGTTTGAACTGGCAAAAGAAATTAACCGTATTAAAGACACTGATGCGAAACGTGCAGGTGAATTAGCGGCACAGTTAGTTGCATTTGGTAATGTGCTTGGTCTACTGTCACAAGAACCAGAAGCCTTCTTGCAAGGTGATGTGGGTGAAGATGATGAAGTGGCTGAAATCGAAGCGCTTATTAAACAGCGTAACGATGCGCGTGCAAGCAAAGATTGGGGCATGGCGGATGATGCACGTGACAAATTGAACGCACTGGGTATTGTATTGGAAGATGGTGCTAACGGTACCACTTGGCGTCGTAAGTAAAGTTGGCGCCGTATATAATGTTGTGGTGTAGTAGATAAAAATTGAATTAACTTTAAATGCCGATGACTTAGTATTTTAATTTAGGCTTGAATCTAAGTTTAATTTAAGCCGTTATTGGCGTTTTGTTTACTAGATAGGGATTAATCATGTTTAAAATTATTTCAGTGATCATTGGTTGTGCGTTGATTTTTTTCCTTATGCAACGCATGGGGGGGAATAAAAAACAAGCCGCTGAAAATATAGAATTAGGTAAAGAGTTCTTAGCCGCGAATTTGGAAAAAGAAGGTGTCGAAGTAACTGCGTCGGGCCTACAATCGAAAATACTCACTAAAGGCACTGGCACTGAGCATCCAACGGGTCGTTCTAAAGTGACGGTTCATTATCACGGTACATTATTAGACGGCACTGTGTTTGATAGCTCAGTACAGCGCGGCGAGCCGATCACATTTGGTTTAAATCAAGTGATCCCGGGTTGGACCGAAGGTGTGCAATTAATGGTCGTAGGTGAGAAACGTCGCTTCTTTATCCCAAGTCGTTTAGCGTATGGCAACCGTGGCGCTGGTTCAATTCAAGCTGGTTCAACGCTGATATTTGAAGTAGAACTGTTAAGTTTCAAATAAATAGTTTAGCTTACAAAAAAGCCGCATAACCTAAAGGTGATGCGGCTTTTATTATTTATAATACGTGATGATTTATTACGTACTATTTGTAACTTATTGCTTATCGATTACTTTGAATGGTAATCACGGCAAGAGATTAGGGTATTTTCGATCAAGCTTGCAACTGTCATTGGACCAACACCACCTGGTACAGGGGTAATGAAAGAAGCATTTTCTTTTGCTACTTCAAAGCCAACATCACCAACAAGTTTGCCATTTTCTAAACGGTTAATACCAACATCGATCACCATTGCGCCTTTCTTGATCCATTCACCTGGAATAAAGTTAGGGCGACCAACTGCAACTACAACTAAATCGGCACGGCGTACATGCGCTTCTAAGTTTTTAGTGAAGCGGTGACATGTTGTTGTAGTACAACCTGCAAGTAATAATTCAAGCGTCATTGGACGACCAACAATATTCGACGCGCCAACTACAACAGCATCTAGACCATGTAGGTCAACACCTGTTGATTCAAGTAGCGTAATAATACCTTTTGGTGTGCAAGGACGTAATGCAGGGATACGTTGTGATAAACGACCTACGTTATAAGGATGAAAACCATCAACATCTTTGTCTGGGCGAATATGTTCCAACACAACAGTGGTATCAATATGCTCAGGTAAAGGCAGTTGCACTAATATTCCATCAATCGTGGTGTCTACATTTAACTCATCAATTAATGCTAATAAAACCTCTTGCGAGCTATCTCTTTCAAGATCGTAAGATTTAGAAACGAAGCCTACTTCTTCACAGGCACGACGTTTACTCCCAACATATACTTGTGATGCCGGATCGGCACCCACTAAAATCACAGCAAGACCCGGGGCGCGTAATCCTTGAGCAGTACGCGTAGCCACTTCTTCAGCAACATTCTTACGAACTTGCTGAGAAATATTTTTTCCATTAATGATTTGAGCAGTCATTGAGTTTTATTAATCTCTTGGTTAGAAAGTTGGGCTATTTTCGCACTAAAACACCAGTTTGTCAGCAATTGATATAGATAAATAATTATCTAATTGGAGTGACAAATAGCGCGTATTTGGTTATAAAGATGCTTTGAATTATTTAGGTAAGTAACAGTGAAACACCAAGAGCATATTATTTCCGTTTTTGCAGACGTAGCAGCACCCTCAACCCGTTTAATTGACAGTTCGACGGTTAATATCGAAAGTAAAGATGTTGTTATTATGCAGCGCGCACTGTTAGAAACAAATCCTAAATTTCGCCAGCTTATACCCTATGTGGTTGTAAAGCAGGGTGATAAATACTTAGCATACGAGCGTTCTGTATCGGGTGGTGAATCTCGCTTACATAACTTATTCAGTATTGGTATTGGTGGTCACGTTGATGCTGTTGATGCGGTTTATGATGCCAACGGTGTATTCCAACTAACAGATACGTTACGCACAGGTATGTATCGTGAACTACATGAAGAGCTTGGCCTAACAGAAAGCGACTTCTTAGGGATGACAACAATTGGTTATCTTTCTAAAGATGTAACCCCGGTTGATGAAGTGCATTTAGGTATTGTATTAGTTGCTGAGGTACATGCAGACCTTGTTGTTACGAGCAAAGAAGACGCGTTGAATCTAGCGGGTTTCTTAGCAGCGGATGAATTAGCTAAGCTAAATTTAGAGTCTTGGTCTGAAACTGTGGTTGCAGAGTTAGTATAAGCAGATTAGAACGTCGATAAGCAGGTTAATTGAGACCTGCTTTGTTATTGATTTGCGTTACTATTTAGTAAAAAGTCTGCAATTAGCACTCAAACCGAGCATATTGTTGTTATAATCTCGCTTGGTGTATAACTATTAGACAGTTGTTTCTTCACTTAGATAAACTATTTGACGAGAACAGAGCAACTCTGTACTATCCACCTCGTTGACAGACATTGTCTTCAACACTTTCGGTGATTAGCGCAGCTTGGTAGCGCACCTGGTTTGGGACCAGGGGGTCAGAGGTTCGAATCCTCTATCACCGACCACGACTCCTTAGCTCAGTTGGATAGAGCAACGGCCTTCTAAGCCGTAGGCCATAGGTTCGAATCCTATAGGGGTCACCATATTAAAATTGATTCGTTTACCAAAACGGGTTGATGTAAAAGTTTGTGGCGGTTGTAGCTCAGTTGGTAGAGCCCCGGATTGTGATTCCGGTTGTCGCGGGTTCAAATCCCGTCAGTCGCCCCATATTCGATAACGACGATATTCTTTTAGAATTAAGTTATCACCCTTGCTAGAGTTACCTGCTAGTAAGTTGAAAAATTGTGCGGAAGTGGCGGAATTGGTAGACGCGCTAGATTTAGGTTCTAGTATTGCAAAGTGTGAGAGTTCAAGTCTCTCCTTCCGCACCATGTTCGGTGATTAGCGCAGCTTGGTAGCGCACCTGGTTTGGGACCAGGGGGTCAGAGGTTCGAATCCTCTATCACCGACCA
>NZ_LOCN01000026.1 GCF_001574435.1 Moritella sp. JT01 | reverse complement strand
GCTGCTGTTACAGGTTTAGTTACTGCTGCTGTTACAGGTTTAGTTACCGCTGCTGTTACAGGTTTAGTTACCGCTGCTGTTACAGGTTTAGTTACCGCTGCTGTTACAGGTTTAGTTACTTCAGCCGTTACAGGCTTAGTTACTTCTGCATTTTCAGTTTTTACTACATCGTTAGTCTTAGCATTTTTAGGGCCACGACGAGTACGTTTAGGTTGCGTATTTACATCAGACTTAGACGTGTTCAAAACATCAGCTGTTGCAGGTGTTTGTTCTGATTCTGCAGATACTGTTTGTTCATTGTTTACACGTACTTTTTTACGCATATTTCGGCGTTGGCGACGTTCAGCTAAAACAGCTTGATTTTGTGAGCTGTTTTCTTCTTTCGCATTTTTAGTCTGTGTAGGCGACTTATCTTGATTGTGAGTTTTTTGTTTTTCATCTAACTTATTGTGCTGTTTTGATTCCACGTTGTTATGCGGTTTCGATTCAACATCGGCTGTTTCATTAGCGTCTTGTTGTTTGTTTTCAACATTATCAAGAGTTCGAGGTTTGCGATTACGACGGGTACGTGGTTTACGAGGCTCATCACTATGACGGTTACTCGATATTTTTTCTGTTACCGTCTTTTTAGGTGCTTCTTTAACCGTTTCTTTTACGACAACTTTTTCGTCGCTACTAAAGAACCCTGAAATAGCTTTGCTAATACGGCTAAATACCGATTCTTTTTCTATAACCGGCTTCACTGGTTTAGCTTGAGTTGGTGCTTTAGGTCTTGTACTTTTTGTTGCTTTTTTAACTTCTGGAGTTGGTTTAGCCGTTGAGTTTTCAGGCGTGTTAATTGGCTTCACAAGCGGTTGAACCGTTTCGTTATTCACTTTTGGTTCATAACGAGTAAATTCACGTGACTGTGTCAGTTCAGTACTTGATAACTCAGAGCTATCGTCATCCGCTTTAACACGAGAAACTTCAAAATGAGGCGTTTGTAAGTTCTCATTTGGAATGATGAAGCTTTTAACTTTATAGCGTTTCTCTAAACGTAGGATTGAGTTACGTTTTTCATTTAATAGGTAAGCAGCAACTGGAACCGGTACTTGCGCTACGATGTGATTTGTATTTTCTTTTAGAGACTCTTCTTCGATTAAACGTAGAATAGAAAGTGCTAAAGATTCATTATCACGGATCGTACCTTGACCATCACAGCGAGGACAGACATGCGTACTTGATTCACCAAGAGAAGGGCGGATACGTTGACGAGACATTTCCATTAGACCAAATCGAGAGATACGACCTAATTGAATTCGCGCTCGATCTTGTCGTACCGCGTCACGTAAGCAGTTTTCAACTTCACGTTGGTTTTTAACTGGACCCATATCGATAAAGTCGATAACAACAAGGCCACCAAGATCTCGTAGACGTAGTTGACGAGCAACTTCATCTGCGGCTTCTAAGTTAGTATTTAATGCTGTTTCTTCAATATCGCCACCGCGTGTTGCACGTGCAGAGTTGATATCAATTGATGTTAAGGCTTCAGTTGGGTCAATAACAATTGAACCACCTGATGGTAGGCGAACTTCGCGTTGAAAAGCTGATTCGATTTGAGTTTCAATTTGGTAGTGATTGAATAAAGGCACATCACCTTGATACAATTTAATACGGTCGATAAAGTCTGGGCGTATTAATTTGATGCGGTTTTTAGCTTCTTCAAACGCTTTTGGATGATCAATGAGAATTTCACCAATATCACGACGAAGATAATCACGAATCGCACGGGCTATCACGTTACTTTCTTGATGTATTAAAAAGGTACCTTGACGGTCTTTAGCACTATCTTGGATTGCTCCCCAATGATTTAACAGTACTTTAAGATCCCATTCTAATTCTTCAGCAGATTTACCCACACCAGCAGTACGAACAATGAGTCCCATGCCTTCTGGTAATTCTAATGTAGCAAGTGCTGATTTGAGTTCAGTACGCTCATCACCTTCGATGCGACGTGAAATACCGCCTGCACGAGGATTGTTTGGCATTAGAACAAGATAACTACCTGCTAAACTAATGAAGGTTGTTAATGCTGCACCTTTGTTACCACGTTCTTCTTTTTCAATCTGAACAATTACTTCGGTACCTTCTGCAACAACATCCTTAATACTCGGACGTCCACGTTGCTTACCTGTACCTTGTTTGAAGTAAGTGCGAGAGATTTCTTTAAGAGGAAGGAAACCGTGGCGGTCTGCACCGTAATCAACAAAAGCAGCTTCTAAGCTTGGTTCTACACGGGTAATTTTACCTTTATAGATATTCGCTTTCTTTTGTTCATGACCAGGGCTTTCAATATCTAGATCATAAAGGCGTTGCCCATCAACTAGCGCAACGCGCAACTCTTCTTTTTGAGTTGCATTAATTAACATTCTTTTCATTTTATTATGTTCTTATAAATTAATTTTCATGCTTGGATAAATTAGTTAGACGTACATCAGGCCTTGTGTCTGTAGATAATCAACCTCTCGGCTGTTTAAATTAAGGCGCTGTTAGATGCTCTAAATGTGATCAAGTGTCTTACGATTATTTCTGCACTTATTAGATTCCATCAATAACTAACGTGTATAATTGCATTCGAAAAGGTGTCATACATAGAAGTTGAATTGTGGGAGGTGGTATCCAGCTGGATAAATGAAACTCCCTATCAACATACACCTTATATACAAAATGTACGCTAAAAATCCGCAGCAAGAATAACGGCATCCTGGTTATTCTGAAATTATTGGTATAAATAAATGATTATTTACCCCAATAGCAGATATACTAAAGCCATTATCATTCTTGGCTGTATTTTTTTAGCAGTACAGAGGGTATTATCCCATTGCCTGTATTAATATAGCAAGTTAACTTTCCATTCAATTTAGAAATTCTTTTCAAATTGATACTTATACGCATTTGAGTTAGACAATAAAATAATTATGACCGATAAAATTTCACCGAAAGTAGAATTTGTAACCATTACTGAAGATTATCAAGGACAGCGAATTGATAACTTTTTACGCACCAAGTTAAAAGGTGTGCCAAAAAGTATGATTTACCGCATCATACGTAAAGGTGAGGTGAGAGTTAACAAGGGTAGAATTAAACCCGAGTATAAATTACAGCCTGAAGATATTGTTCGCGTACCACCTGTGCGAGTTTCAGAAACTGAAGCAATCTCACCGTCTGCGAATTTAGATTCGGTACGTGCACTTGAATCACAAATCATATATGAAGATGACTACTTAATTGTTATCAACAAACCATCTGGCATGGCTGTACATGGTGGTAGTGGATTAAGCTTTGGCTTAATTGAAGGTTTACGTGCTATTCGACCAGATAGTAGATTCTTAGAATTAGTTCACCGTTTAGATCGCGATACGTCAGGTTGTTTACTCGTTGCTAAGAAACGCAGCACGCTTAAAGCGTTACATGAGCAACTCCGTTTAAAAACAATGAGAAAAGATTACCAAGCACTTGTTGCTGGTGCATGGCCACGCAGTTCTCGAATTGTAAATGCCCCACTATTAAAGAACACAGTAAGCTCAGGTGAGCGACTTGTACGTGTTGACAGCGAAGGTAAGGAATCTCAAACGCGTTTCAGCATCATACAGCGTTATGAACATGGCACGCTAGTGCAAGCAAGTCCTATTACAGGTCGTACGCATCAGATCCGTGTTCACGCATTACATGCCGGTCATCCAATTGCTTGTGATGATAAATATGGCGACAAAGATTTTACGAAGCGTATGAATGGTTTGGGCTTAAAGCGCCTGTTCCTGCACGCGGCTCGCTTACAGTTCTTTAACCCTGGTACTCAAGAAACCCAGGAAGTTGAAGCACCATTAGATATAGCGTTAGTTAGAGCGTTAGAAAAATTGAAAAAGTGTTAATCATATAAGTGATTAAGTGTCATTCACTTAGTCATCGTTGATTTAAAAGCCAGTATCCTTGATGCTGGCTTTTTTATGTTCTAAATTTGGCTCAAGTTGTTCTCTATTTAAGCTTCTAAAACGTTATATCCTTGTTCTTGCAAGATCTCAACCAAACTAATAAGCGGTAATCCGATTAAAGTATTTGGATCCTTACCTTCTAATTTAGAAAACAATGCGATACCAAGTCCTTCGCACATGAAACTACCAGCACAATTATACGGTTTTTCAGTTTCAAGATAGTACCGAATTTGGCCCTCAGTTAAGCTTCTGAAATGCACAATAAACTCTTCAACTATCGTATCTGTACGACCTGTGCATTGATTTACAACAGAAAGCCCTGTGTAAAAAGTTATATTTTGTGCAGAAACGGCAGATAATTGTGCAAAAGCTGTTTCAAAATCACCTGGTTTACCTATTATTTTGTTATTAATGACACAAACCTGATCCGATCCGATAGATATTGAGTTACTATACTCCCGACTGGCAGATTGAGCTTTTTCTAGTGCTAGGCGTGATACTAGCATTTCAGCCGTTTCGTTTGGCTTGACGGTTTCATCAACTTTTGGGTTGAAGGTATCGAAAGGGCAGTTTAGTTTTTCTAAAATCTGTTTACGAAATGGCGATGTTGAAGCAAGGATTAGTTTAGGTTTCATGGTTTATCTATCATCAATTATTTAATTATTTGATGATTTTAACGGCAACTGGCCTATTTTTGTAGGGAATTTTGATTTTTTTTCATTTTCCTTTTGACTCTAACATGATGAATCTATATTATCCGCAACCTATGAAAAAGGTAAAACTACCAGTAACTGTTGATCCTTATCGTACTGCTCAACAAAGATTGGACTTCAACACTTGTGTTGAAGGTCGTCTGTTGAAACGTATTACGGATGCAACAGCAGGTGAACCAAGTGATGCCGAGGTATCAATATCGTACGACAAAGATGAGCAAGGTCTTATAGTGATACAGGGTAACGTATCACTAACTGTAAACCTTGAATGTCAGCGTTGTGGTGAGATATTTACGCAAGCTTGTGAAACCGAATTTAGATATAGTCCTGTGAAGAATGATTCCCAGGTCGACGATCTGCCAGATGCTTATGAGCCCATTGAATTGGATGCAAATGGCGAAATAAATCAAATTTCATTGATTGAAGATGAAGTGATTATCAATTTACCACTTGTTGCTTTGCACCAAGTGGAAGATTGTTCAGTGAATCCAAATTACATGAGTTTTGGTGAAATCGAGCCTGCTGATGAGCAGCCCAACCCATTTGCCGCTTTATCTGAATTAAAGCGCAAGTAATCAGGAGTATAGGCCAATGGCTGTACAAAAAAGTAAAGTAACTCGCTCTCGCCGCGGTCAACGTCGTTCACATGACGCTCTAACTGCAGCAGCTACAACTGTTGACGTGACTTCAGGTGAAACTCACCTACGTCACAACGTAACAGCTGATGGTTACTACAAAGGCGTTAAAGTAATTAACAAATAAGTTATTACTTTGCCTAATCTAACAATTGCGTTAGATGCCATGGGGGGCGATTTCGGCCCCCATGTCACTATCCCCGCCGCAATTAATATACTGAAAAAGTATAAAAACCTGTCTATTTACCTTGTCGGTAACGAAGCTGAAATAATCCCTTTATTACAGAATACTTCTACGTCTATTACATCTCGTTATACAATTATTCCTAGTTTCGATGATATACCCATGGATCTTGCCCCTGCGCTATCACTGCGTAACTTTAAGCAATCCTCTATGCGTATGGCATTGAATCTTGTCCGTGAAGGCAAAGCGCAAGCCTGTGTGAGTGCTGGCAATACCGGTGCATTAATGGTGCTTTCACGACACTTACTTAAGGTACTGCCTTTTGTCGATAGACCTGCTTTAGTCTCTGCGCTTCCTACCATGACTAAACAACCTGTATATATGCTCGATTTGGGTGTCAATGTGAGTTGTGATGCGGATGCATTATTTCAATTTGCATTAATGGGGTCTGCACTTGCAGAGCATGTCGGTAATATATCGAATCCAAAAGTTGCTTTACTTAATGTCGGACAAGAAGATATTAAAGGTAATGATTTGGTCAAGCGGGCAGCGCAATTACTGTCTGAGCATCAAAACTTGAACTATATCGGTTTTATTGAAGGCAATGATATTTTTTCTGGTAAAGCAGACGTCATTGTATGTGATGGCTTTACCGGTAATGTCGCACTTAAAACAAGTGAAGGTGTTGTTGACTTGGTCATTTCTCAACTCACATCTGTATCAAATAAGAACATATTTACTAAATTAGTATCACTATTGGTCAAACCACTAATAATGAACAGTCTAAGACGTTTGAAACCCGACCAGTATAACGGAGCAACTTTGTTAGGATTGCCGGGTATTGTAATTAAGAGTCATGGTAATGCTGAGCAGGTTGCCTTTGAATTTGCAATTGAACAGGCTGTAAAAGAAGTTGAGAGTGGATTAGTAGATAAAATATCCACCAGTCTTGATGTGATTGATTAAGATTCAATTTAACTTATTTTATTCGTTTTTTCTCTTGAAAAATTCCATCGTTATCCTCATATTACTTTTTAGTTAGATAAGTTCATTCTCAAATTGATACATGAATCTTTATTAATTTTTATAGGTAATTTATGTCAAAATATGCAGTAGTATTCCCTGGTCAGGGTTCACAAACAATTGGTATGCTTGCAGACCTTGCTTCAGATCATCCAATCGTAGAACAAACGTTTGCTCAAGCAAGTGAAGTGCTTGGCTATGACCTATGGGACTTAGTGCAAAACGGAACTACTGAAGATCTAAGCCAAACTCATATTACGCAACCTGCATTATTGACGACTTCTGTTGCACTGTGGCGAATCGCCTCTGCGAAAGAAAGCTTTAAGCCTTCATTAGTTGCTGGTCATAGTTTAGGCGAGTATTCAGCATTAGTATGTGCTGGTGTAATTAAATTTGAAGACGCAATTGCACTTGTGGAATTACGTGGACAATTGATGCAACAAGCTGTACCACAAGGTATTGGCGCAATGGCCGCGGTTATTGGATTAGATAATGATGCGACGATTGCAGCTTGTGCAAAAGCGGCTGAAGATGAAGTTGTATCAGCTGTAAACTTTAATTCACCTGGTCAGGTGGTTATTGCGGGTAATAAAGCCGCGGTTGCTCGTGCTTCTGAGTTATGTATTGAAGCGGGTGCCCGACGTGTCATGCCTTTACCTGTAAGCGTACCTTCTCATTGTTCGTTGATGAAACCTGCAGCGGATGAATTAAAAATCGCATTAGAACAAGTTACTTTTAATACGCCTGTCATTAAGTTGATTAATAATGTGGATGTAGCGTCACCAACGGATGCGGATAGCATTAAAGATGCGCTTATACGTCAACTTTATATGCCAGTACGCTGGACTGAAGTGATAGAGGTTATGGCGAAAGAAGAAATTACAGCGTTATATGAATTTGGTCCTGGTAAAGTACTCACAGGACTTGTTAAGCGTATTGATAAAACGATTAAAGGTAGTGCAGTAAATAATCAAGCAACAATTGCTGATTTTGCATAACAGTAGGAATAAATAAATGAGTTTTTCAAGTAAAACAGTACTCGTGACGGGCGCAAGCCGTGGTATTGGTCGCGCAATCGCGGAACATTTTGCAAAGTTAGGTGCCAGAGTTATTGGTACAGCAACTTCTGCACAAGGTGCTGAGCGTATTGGCGCTTATTTAGGGGATGCGGGTTTTGGTTTGGAACTAAATGTGACAAATCAAGATTCAGTTGATGCCTTATATGCCGAGATCAAAACCCGTGTTGGGCACATCGATATTTTGGTGAATAATGCCGGTATTACAGCAGATAATATCTTCTTGCGTATGAAAGAAGATGAATGGTGTAATGTTATTGACACTAACTTGACCTCTTTATATCGTCTATGTAAGCCTTGCTTACGCGGTATGATGAAGCAACGTTTTGGTCGTATCATTAATATTGGCTCTGTTGTTGGTTCAACTGGTAACGGCGGTCAAGCAAATTACGCAGCGGCTAAATCAGGTTTATTAGGTTTTACTAAGTCACTTGCAAGTGAAATTGCGTCTCGCGGTATCACTGTTAATGCGGTAGCACCTGGTTTTATCGAAACAGATATGACAAGTGAGTTATCGGAAGAACAAAAACAAACAATATTAGCTCAAGTACCAACCAATCGTCTTGGGAGTACTGTTGAGATAGCGGAAACTGTTGGATTTTTAGCATCTGATGGTGCAAGCTATATCACGGGTGAGACCATCCATGTAAATGGCGGAATGTATATGGCATAGCCATTTATATTTGATTTTGTTTATAAATTTGCGAGCTTTTTCACCATTCGTGGTTTGACCACCAAGTTAAGGGTTGCAAGTTTATGAGTAATCAATAAACTACTAATCAAAAGCTTTATATTTTTTAAAGGAAAAGTAAAACATGAGTAACTTCGAAGAACGCGTAAAAAAAATCATTATTGAACAACTTGGTGTTAAAGAAGAAGAAGTGAAAAACGAAGCTTCTTTTGTTGATGACCTAGGTGCAGATTCTCTAGATACAGTTGAACTAGTTATGGCTCTAGAAGAAGAATTCGATACTGATATCCCAGACGATGAAGCAGAGAAAATCACTACTGTTCAAGCTGCAATCGACTTCGTTGTTTCTAGCGCTGAATAATTCAGCTGATTAACTTCTCGATGAGAGATAATCAAAATAAAGTTGTTTTTATAATGACTTTATAAATATATAAAAGCGGTCGCAAGACCGCTTTTTTTTTGCCTATTTGGAGAACGAGTGTGGCTAATAGAAGAGTTGTAATTACAGGATTAGGTATTGTTTCACCGGTTGGTAACTCTGTTACGACTTCATGGGAAGCAATTAAATCTGGTATCAGCGGCATTGAAAATATTGAGCACTTTGATACCACTAATTTTTCAACAAAGTTTGCTGGCTTAGTGAATGATTTTGATGCTGAAGCGGCTGGGCTTAGCCGTAAAGACTGCCGTAAAATGGATTTATTCATCCAATACGGGATCGTAGCAGCAGAGCAAGCAATTAAAGATTCAGGGCTAGTTATTACTGAACAAAATGCAACCCGAGTTGGTACTGCTATTGGTTCTGGTATTGGTGGACTTGGTCTGATTGAGCAAAATGTGCATAATTTTGCTAAAGGTGGGGCACGTAAAGTGAGTCCATTCTTTGTACCTTCAACGATTGTTAATATGGTTGCTGGCCATGTGTCTATCCGTAACAATCTGAAAGGTCCAAACATTGCCATCGCAACGGCTTGTACTTCAGGGACGCACTGTATTGGTCAATCTGCGCGTATGATTGCATATGGCGATGCCGATGTAATGGTTGCCGGTGGTGCAGAAAAAGCATCAACAGAAATGGGCATGGCGGGCTTTGGTTCAGCGAAAGCATTATCAACGCGTAATGATGACCCACAAAAAGCAAGTCGTCCTTGGGATAAAGACCGTGATGGTTTTGTGCTTGGCGATGGTGCGGGTATTTTGGTTCTGGAAGAATATGAGCATGCTGTAGCTCGTGGTGCAACTATCTATGCTGAATTAGTTGGCTTCGGCATGAGTGGCGATGCATTCCACATGACGTCACCGCCTGAAGACGGAGCCGGTGCTGCTCTAGCGATGAGTAATGCAATCGCTGATGCGGGTATTGAAGCAAGTGAAGTAGGTTATGTAAATGCACATGGCACATCAACACCGGCTGGTGATAAAGCCGAAACTGCTGCGGTTAAATCTGTATTTGGCGAGCACGCTTATAAACTTGCAGTTAGCTCAACAAAATCAATGACTGGTCACCTTTTGGGTGCGGCCGGTGCGATCGAAGCCATTTTTACAATTCTTGCTTTAAGAGATCAAATATTACCCCCAACAATCAACTTGGAGAATCCAAGTGAAGGTTGTGATCTGGATTTTGTGACCGATGGAGCTCGTGCAGTGAGTATGGAATACGCTTTATCAAACTCATTTGGTTTTGGTGGGACGAACGGTTCGCTATTATTTAAAAAAGCGGACTAAGATATCAAAGTCATCACGTTAAACAGTTAATTATTCATTTTGGTATAGCGAATATAATAAAATAAGTGTTTTTAGTTATTTGATATCCACATACAAGGTGATTAAACACACCTTGTATGTATCAAACAATTTTTCATTGGTGTAAAATGTGTGCTGGATTTAATTTATGCATCGAGCTATGAAAAAGATAATTACTGCTATTTCCTTATTGTTTACCATTCTATTGATTGCTGGCGTACTTTTCTATTCACGCTATCAATCATTTGTATCCGCTGAACGTGTACAAACAGATCATATCCTCACTGTTTCTTCGGGTGATACCGCGCAATTAATCGCTAATCAAATGATTCTGGAGAGCAACTTCGAATCTAAAGTCTTTTTACGCGTCTTTTTTAAACAAAATCCAGGTATTACCAATATCAAACTTGGGTCGTATAAAGTAGCAGCGGGCTGGAATTTCCAAACATTATTCGAGCACCTTGTGTCTGGGGGGGAGTTCCAGTATAAAATCACCTTCATCGAAGGATCAACATTTAAAGAATGGCGCAAGCAGTTAACACAAGCAACGGGTATTATTGATGATACGGCTGACTTATCTGAAGTAGAATTAGCACAATTATTACAAATAGAAAACTCAAAGCTTGAAGGCTTGATGCTGCCTGAGACCTATTTTTATCCGCAAGGGACGTTAGTTTCAGCGTTATATTTAAAATCACATAAAAAACTCCAAGCTTATTTAGATACAGCGTGGGAAACAAGAGATAAAAATTTACCGCTAAAAACACCTTATGAAGCGCTGATTCTTGCCTCTATCATCGAGAAAGAGACGGGATTAGAAAGCGAAAGAGCGACCGTATCGTCTGTGTTTATTAATCGATTGAACAGACGTATGCGTTTACAGACTGACCCAACCGTCATTTATGGCATGGGTGATGAGTATAAAGGTAATATTCGTCGTAAACACCTACGTCAAAAAACAGATTACAACACATATGTGATTAGAGGTTTACCGCCCACACCGATTGCGATGGTCGGTAAAATGTCTATTGATGCAGCACTACATCCAGCCAAAACAAGCTATTTATATTTTGTTGCAAGTGGTGACGGTGGTCATTATTTTTCAAAGAATTTAAAAGAACACAATCGTGCTGTTCGTAAATACATTTTAAAAAGATAATTGAAGAGAGTTATTGTGCAAGCTAAATTTTTAGTAATCGAAGGCCTTGAAGGCGCAGGTAAAAGTACCGCAGTAAGTACCGTTATTAATTGGCTCGCGGAGCAGGGGATCACAGATGTCATCACCACACGTGAACCAGGCGGAACGAAACTTGCCGAAAAGATGCGTGCTATTGTGAAAGAAGTGAATACCGAAGAACCGCTTACTAAGTCAGCTGAACTAATGCTAATGTATGCGGCACGTGCTCAATTGGTTGAAAATGTCATTAAACCAGCATTGGCAAAAGGGCAATGGGTTGTTGGTGATCGTCATGATCTATCTTCGATAGCTTATCAAGGTGGTGGTCGTGGTTTTGATATTACGGTGTTGAATACATTGCGTAATGTTGCTATTGGCGACTTTAAACCAGACATGACATTATTATTAGATATCGATCCTGCTGTTGGTCTACAACGCGCTCAAGTTCGTGGCGAATTAGATCGTATTGAATTAGAGCAGTTATCTTTTTTCCAACGTATTGGCGCTAAATACAAAGAGCTTGCTGAAGCTGATGACAGTATTTATTGTGTTGATGCTGGCCAGAATATTGATAATGTTCAAGCACAAATCCGTGATGTATTAACGGCGAATGTTAATTGTAATAATGAAAGTGTTGAATAATTAAATGCTATATCCTTGGTTATTACCTCATTGGGAAAAACAGCAAATGCAAATGACCGCGGGTCGTTTGCACCATGCTTTGTTTATTACTAGTGCGAGCGGTATGGGAAAATTGTCATATGCGCAGACACTTGCTCAAACATTATTATGTAAAGAGCCTATTGGTTGGGAACCTTGCCACCAATGTCACCCTTGCCAGTTATTCGAGACCAGTGTACATCCTGATTATTATTTGGTTTCAACTGAACCCGGTAAAGTAATTGGTGTTGATCAAATAAGGCATATTAGTCAGAAATTAAATGAGTATTCACAGCTTTCTGGTAATAAAGTCGTCATTATCGAGCATGCTGAAAGCTTTAATTTAGCCTCTGCTAATGCGTTACTTAAAACACTAGAAGAACCAAGTAATGGTAGCTACATCATTCTGTTGGCTGAAAATAAGTCACAAGTATTACCGACAATTTATAGCCGATGTCAAAAGCTGCACCTTCCAGCGCCGCCGGAGCAGGAGACACTTTCATGGTTACAGCAGCAGTTCCCGATAGAGAGCCCGACATTGACTGCTATCCGCATTAATCATGGGGCACCTTTACACACGCTAAGTTATTTAAACAACGGCGATGATGATTTGCGTAAAGAGGTATTCTCGAATATAGCATTGCTGACACAACAGCCAGCTGCGATTACGCGATTGTGTGAGATCATTACAGACCGCACATTAGAGAAGCTATCTTGGTTACAATTTATCTTACTTGATTTACAGAAAGTGAATCGGGGTGTAGGCATTGATTATATTGTTAATACAGACCAACTTGAATGGTTAACACACTTCTCAACCCTGTTATCACAAGAAAAAATTACTCAACTACAATCAGAGTTGACAGAGCTTCGTCAGTTATTAATGCAAAATAATAACTTAACGGCTGAAACATTGATTCTGTCATTTTTAATTAAACTAAAAAGATTCATAAATTAATATGTTAGTAGATTCTCATTGCCATTTAGATGGCCTAAATTACGATACGATTCATACCGATCTTGCCGATGTTGTTAATAAAGCAACAGAACGTGGTGTGTCGCATTTATTAAGTGTATCAGTGACTTTACCCCGCTTCAAAACAATGATTGAACTGATAGCCAAATTTGACAATATTCATGCATCATGTGGTGTTCATCCACTTAATCTTGAAGATGAATACGAAAAGTCAGAATTATTGGCATTAGCACAAAATGAAAAAGTCGTTGCTATCGGTGAGACGGGTTTAGATTATTTCTATTCACCTGAAAACAAAGATATCCAGCAAGCGTCATTCCGTAATCATATTCAAGTTGCAATTGAGCTTAATAAACCACTGATTATTCATACGCGTGGTGCTGTTGACGACACAATCCGTATCTTAAAAGAAGAAGGTGCAGAGAAAATTGGTGGTGTTATCCACTGTTTTACTGAATCAGATGCAATGGCGGCAGCGGTATTGGAAATGGGATTTTATATTTCTATTTCAGGTATCGTGACGTTCAAATCAGCAAAAGATTTGCAAGCCGTGGTTAAAACAATTCCGACTAATCGATTATTGGTTGAAACTGATTCACCTTACTTAGCGCCTGTACCTTACCGCGGTAAAGAGAATCAACCTGCTTATGTTCGTGCTGTTGCCGAATTCGTTGCTGATTTGCGTGGCGTAACCTTCGCCGAATTAGCAGAATCAACGACAGAGAACTACTTTAAGCTGTTTAACGCTAAAAAGTAATATCAACCTGATATAGCATCTTGACGTAACGTGGTTATATACAGCACTCAACTTTTGACGACTGAGTTGAGTGTGGTATTATCCACACAAATTACAGTACTATCTCGATATTCGTGTGACGAACTATCGAATTCAATTATTATTTGGAGGCATTTTGGCTCACCTAATTACCTATACGTATAAAAAACAAGATAAGAAAATTCCATTTTCATATAGACAGTTCCACCATATCTATGAAGCGGCTGCTGCAGAAGAAGGCATCGACCTAACGCAATATTTGATAATGGAAAAACAAGTTGAAGATGTATCGAAAGGTACGAAATCAGTAAGAGAATTCCGTAAAAACCATTTTACTAAATTAGGCTTTACTAATATGTGGTTTATTAAAGATGGTATTGAAGAATAACAAGTAAGTGATAAAGTGTTTAACGATTCATGAGTAGTCTATGAATAGTTAAATATGAATAATAGGTGGTCAATGAAGACCACCTATTAAAATAGCGTTAACTAAACGCTATGATAGTAACGTCAAACCAGTTGGTAAACTGTCACCAAAAATACGCTTCATTACCGTCTCATCAGAAGTTTGCACATCACGTACTAATGCTAACCAAGTTTCCGATAATTTATTTTGCGTTAATTTCTCTATCACCGCTTCTCTTACCTTATCTTGAATATCCATTTCTCTATCACCGGTTTTTCTGGCAATCATAACGGCTGCAAAAGCAATGTGTGGTTCTGTTTGCCAATTAGCTTCAAGTAATGTATTTAGCCATGTTTCAGCAATATGGCGTGGAATAACATTATGTTGGCTACCATAAAATGCTACACGAGACGCGATACGACCTAATGCCCACCAGTGCAATTGCTGATTTTGTGGTTTCTTTAATTTAGCCAGTAAGTATTCACCAAACTCAACTTTTAGCGCCACTGGAATGTGTTCTAGTGATGCGGCAAGTCGAATAATATCATCATAGCTGCGTTGTTTCGCTTGATTGATGATTTTGGCATGTTTATTACTGTCTTCAACAAAGTAGACAGAAAGAGTATCGTATATTTCGATCTGCTGTTGTTCGTTAAGCCCACCAGCAATACGACGCCATAAATTCCACCAATCACTCCATGATTGTGTCGATTTGTTGTACTGAATAGCAGATTTGAATATTGGCCAAATCTGTTCCATACGCCAGTCATCAGCAGGATAGCCAAAGCCAGGACGAAGCAGGAAGCTTGTTAGTTTTAACCAATTGCGTTCATGCTGCTCGGTACGGCGGCGGTTTTTAGCAAATTGTAAACACGGCGCAGCAAGTTCACGTAATAGATCTGTGTCCCAGGTATCACGTTTACCTAAGCGTTTATCAAGGTCGTTACGCAGTGATTTAACTAACTTAGGATCGCTTTTTTTACTACTTACACCATACACAGCTTCAATTAATTTAATGGCCTCTGGAAGGTTAGGGTGACGCTGTTTAACCGCATTGGTATCTTTAGTATCATCATTGGTCGTCTTATTTGATAAGCTTGGACGAACAGAGAACTCTAATGCCCAGCGTTGCTTATTGTTGGTTTCACTCACACATTCAAGTTGTAAGGTACCAATGCTACTCAACTTGCAAGACAAGTACACGGACTCAAAACGTTTGTGATCTTTGTGCTCAGGGATCGTGACGACAAAAGGTGGTAACGGCGTTTTACCTTTCAACTCACTCTCAAACTCTTTTTCAAACTTTTTATCAATAATGTCACCAGGTTTTAAATTGCTTTCATAGCTTGTGGTGGCAAGGTTGAAACGAATGGGTTCACCGATAGTTAACGAAAACAAACGGCTATCTAAATTGATAACTTGCTCGTCTTCTGTCCCTTTCGGCAATAGACAAATAGATTGTGGTGTACCAGAACGGTCGGTTATTTCAATGAAATAATTTCGTGGACTACCACCACCAATTTTTTTCTGTTTACCCATTTTGGCAAAGCCAAATTCAACGGCGCCATATGCAACCGATAAATCAGGATTACCATTGTGTAACATCTGAACTTTTTGTTGCTTCCAACCCGATAACACTTTTTCAATGTGCAGTTTAACTTGTTGGCTATTAAAGATACCACCATTAACAAGGATTGCGGCTGGCACTATTGTGGGATCATAATCTTCAGTTGCGTCTACATCGTAATAAGTATGGATGAATTCGGCAATGTGTTTTGAAATCGCAGGATCAGACGTATAAGGTAAACCAAATTCAACCACCGCATTTTTTCTGTGCGTTGGTAATTCGTTAAACGCGCTATTGGGCAGGAAGCCATTAAACACCATATCGATGACTTCATTTTTGGTGAGTTCACATTTTTTAGACTGCGCAATTAACTTCGACCCACGACCCAGTAAGGTAATAGATGTGGTACTTGGTGGTTGCTCGGATAAAAACAGCTCTTTTGCTTGGCGTGTCTGCTGTATTAGTTGCCCTAATGCCGCAGATTTTAAACGTTGGTCTGGTGATATTCTTGATTCGACAATATGAGCTAACGCTAAGTCGATGTTATCACCACCGAGCATTAAATGATCACCAACTGCGACACGATTTAAATTTAGCTCGCCATGATCTAATGACATTTCGATTAAGCTTAAATCCGTTGTACCACCACCTATGTCACAAACAAGCATGGTTTTATCGTGTTCAATTAAGTCTGTTTTAGCTTGTTTATTACGGTGATACCAGTCATAACAAACGGCTTGTGGTTCTTCTAATAGCGTCACGTTTGTTAAGCCAACGAGATCTGCAGCGGCGAGAGTTAATGCACGGGCTGTGTCGTTAAAAGAGGCTGGAACAGTAATGGTAATATTTTGGTCGGCAAGTAAGTGCTCTGGATTATGATAATTCCAAGACGCTTGAAAGTGTGCAAGGTAGCTTGCACTGGCAATAACTGGCGATACTTTTTCAATGTTATCTTCAACAGCCCAAGGGAGAATTGCAGCTTGTGCATCGATACTTGGATGAGACAACCAACTTTTGGCACTAGAAACTAAACGGCCTTTGGTTTTTGTACCTAAATCACGCGCCCATTGACCAACAATGACATTTGCTATTTCACCGTTAAAATTAATTTTTTTCCAAGGTAAAACACAATCAGTTGGGGCAATTTCGTTGTCATTAAAATGATAGCGGAATGAAGGGAGTAACGGTTTTCTTGCGACTTCGCCAGGACCAACCAATTGGTCAACGAGAAATACAGAAGCGCTGGCTTGATAATCATCGATATTTTTATAAGAAAGAACACTGTGGGTGGTGCCAAGATCGATGCCAATTACATATTGCGCTGTTTTAGAAACAGGTGAGGGCATTAAAAACTCCATATAATAAAACTCAGGGCAAAGTGCCCTGAGTTAAGTACACATTTATCAATATAACGACAGTGTAATGATTATGCTAGATCATGTTTATTGACGAACAGTTAATTCAATTTCCCAAGCTTCATCACTATTATTTGCGATAGCTTCAACTTTTAGTGTGCCAACTTCAGTGACTGTCACTGAAAGTGATACAGGAACCACATCGCCACTGTTACGGCTATTTGTTTCAAGTGTTACTTCGATATCAGGTAGTTGCTCAAGGTCTTCTGGTTGCCAGAAATCAAGGTGCGTACCAACCACATCGTCACGACGTACTGTTGAACCAAAGAATTTGAATTTAACTGGTTGACCGACTACTAAACCAAATTGGTGTGTAGTTACATCAACATTTGAACCTTCTTCCAGACCAAATGGTGCAATACAAACTGCTTCAAGTGGCGGTTCGAAGCCAGGGATAGCAGGCATTGAGCTTTCAACACCGACATAGTATGAACTCGCTAAACCGCCTTTAATACGAACGCCTTTACCATGTTTCGCATAACCGTGGTAACAAGCACCATTCGCAACAGCAAGATCTAAATCAATACCCGTTAATAGTTTTGCTTCTTCTTCAACGTCAGCTGTAATTAACCAATCGTTGATAATACCCATTAGCTTAGTGCTGATAGCATCAGATTTAAACACACCACCATTAAACAATACGGCCGTTGGTTTAATGAAGTCACCGGCATCGGTTTCTAGTGCGTCATGCTGTTTATTCAAGAAATGCGCAATGTGCTTAGTGATTGCCGCATCTTGTGCATACGGTAGACCAATCTGTGTTAACGCTGTGCGCGTATTCTGTTGTGGCATATCGGTCACAGCAGTTGCAGGAAAGAAACCCTCTAAGATAGTTTGGTGTACTTCCTCGCGTGTTAATTCAGTTTGCATCGTGCCAGCAATTAACTTTGAGCCACGACTAGGGATAACAATTGGCATTGCTTCTATGTCATTATCTGATAGCAGTTGTTCCTTAGCGTCACGACAAGCATGTGTGATCGCTTGAATTTGCCAAGGTTGTAACTGTTTACCTTCTTGCATTAACTTCATTTTTAGACGATATGCAAGGGCAAGATCCATATTATCACCGCCAAGTAGGATATGTTCACCTACGGCAACACGTGATAATGTTAAGTTACCTTCAGATTCGTCAACCGATATTAATGATAAATCCGTTGTACCACCACCGATATCGATGACTAAAATAGTATCGCCAACATTGACTTGGTCACGCCATTCGTCACCGCATGCTTCTAACCAGCTATAAACTGCCGCTTGAGGTTCTTCAAGTAGATTTAAATGTTTAAGGTTTAAATCTTGTGCTGCTTGTGCCGTTAAGTTACGTGCTGCAGGGTCGAAAGAAGCAGGGATTGTGATGGTTACGTCCTGCTCTGAAATCGGTGCATCTGGGTGTGCATCATTCCAAGCGGCTGCGAGGTGGTTTAAATATTGGCTTGTTGCTGTTACAGGCGAGATCTTTTCAACTTCGTCAGGACTTGAGAACGGTAAGATCGGATCATGTGGGCTTACAGTCGCATGGCTTAACCAGCTTTTTGCACTTGATACCAAACGGATAGGTGTCTTTAAACCAAGTTTACGTGCTACATCACCAACAAGGACTGTATTTTCACCATCCCATGGTAATGGTGTTTGATCTTGGCTGATCTCATCGGCATGTGCTTGATACACAAATGAGGGTAACTGATATTTCTCGGTTACCGAACCTGGTGCAGATAATTGTGGGATTGCAAATAGTTGCTTAACGGCTTTATCATTTTCGTCGGTAAGATCTATGTATGATAGTACACAGTGTGTAGTGCCTAAATCGATACCAATACTGAATTGTGCGGTTGTTTCGTTCAACGTTATGTCGCTCATAGTTCAACCTCTGCTGCTGCAACGATGTTAGCATTGTGGCCTTGTGCCATTTTTGGCAGGTTTACGCTGCTGATTTTCCAGCCTTGGTGGACTAAAATACCACGATAAGGTGCTGAACCAAGCACGTTACCAATCAGTTTGATTTCTGATGGGTTAAAACCTTCAGCAACAGTTACTTGGCTTTCTTCTTCTTCAGTACGGATCGGCGTGAACGTGAAGTATTCATTAATTACTTTTTTACTACCAGTATGGATGATACGTGCTGCAGCACCAATTTGTTCATCCGTTGCACCCGTTAAGTCTTCTTGAATGAAATCAACAAAACGTGCTTCATTTTGTAGCAGTGATAAAAGCTGACATGCGGCAGCTGGACTTGCTTCTTGTAATGGTGCTTTAATTTCAACAATTTTTTCTACTTCAACGATTTTCTCAACGTCGACGTGTTTAATGACTTCCACTATTTTTTCGATTTCAACGAATACTTCTTTTTCAACAATCTTTTCTATCTCAACTGTTTTTTTACCACCTCGAACCAAGGTAATTAATAATAAGATTAAAGTCAGAGCGAATAAGGCGATATGCGCTGCATCAGGACCCGCAGGTAGTTCAGTGATGTTAGTAAGGTCGAAGTTCATATATTTTACTCAAGTTTGTATAAATCAATATTAACGGCGATTTTATCATAGTTATTTATGTAACGAAGCATAATGTGATTTTTTAGCTTATTTACCTTGTAGTTAGGAACAAAGAATAGCCATTTTAGCTGGAATAATTAGAAACATATTTTCAAGGTGAGTTATTTTAAAAAATAAATAAAAAAAAGCCCAATACAAATCCTTGTAGTGGGCTTAGGGAAACTGGCATTCTCATAATATTAAATATAGTAAATTATTTGCGTATATCAAATTGCCATTAAGTTATCGTGCTGTCGGTCGTGATATTATTCGTTAAACAAGTTGTTATCACGAACCAGGTCACGCGGGTAGTTATTTTTTAAACGCTGATTAACACGTTTACCTAAACCAAGCACACTACCTTCGAGTAATACCACAAGTTCACCCTGTAAGTCATCTAAATTATCGATGTCTATATCAGCAAAGTTAATGTCACGTCCCATGATGTATTGTTTAGCTTGCTCAATATCAAGTGACACGGAGTTTCTATCGCAGTGATGACCGAAGGTGCGCGCCCATTCATGTTGTGCACGGAAGCCTTTTTTAAACTTCTCAGCAATCTTAATACCGATACGATCGAATTTGAATTTACCGATGAACGCTGGGAATTCTTTCGGGAATAGCCAGATTTCACTATCACGATGATAGAAGACGCCACTTTCAAATTCAAAATTAAAGGTGTCACAGAAATAATCACGAATTGCGTCATTTTCGATACGGCTAACTGGGCTAAACGGGAATACTAAGCGTTTTTTCTTTTTAATTGGGCGTAGACCAAGTGATTCTTTTTTAGTGAATTTAGCAACAAAGAAACCTTCACTGTCATAAATCTGTGGCCAGACATGCAAGAAACCTTCTGCAGTTAAACAATCATTCGCCGTTGGGAATAGGTCGGTAAGCGGAATAACATCTGCGTTATCAGGATACAAATCGAGGAGATGTTGGCAAACAGCTTGGTTCTCCGTTTGATTTAATGTGCAGGTTGAATAGATTAATGTGCCACCGGGTTTTAAGGCTTTAAATGCACTTTCAATTAATTCTTTCTGAATATCCGCAATGTCATTGATACTGTCTAACGACCAATTAAGCATCGCTTTATCATCTTTACGGATTGCGCCTTCACCTGAACAAGGTGCATCAAGTAACACAGCATCAAACATTTCAGGTAACCAAGTACCAAATACATTCGCATCATAGTGACTAAGAGCAATGTTTTTAATACCACAGCGTTTGATATTCGCGCTTAATACTTTTAATCGGCTAGATGATAATTCGTTAGCCACAATGAAATTATTATTATTACACAATGCAGCAATCTGACTTGTTTTTGAACCGGGCGCTGATGCGCAGTCAAGAATAGTATTGTATTGCGCTGTGGTACCTGATACTTGTTCTTTAAATAACGCGGTAACAGGTAGCATTGAGCTGGCTTCTTGAATATAAAAAAGGCCTGCGATATGTTCCCAGCTATTGCCTAGCTTGGTTTCTGTATTTTCTTGTTGTAACCAAAACCCTTCTTCACACCAAGGTATTGATGTGAGTATCCATTGTTTTGTTTTTGCTAATTGTTTAAATTCTTCAACAGAAATTTTAAGTGTGTTTACACGAACACTGGTTTTCAATGGTGTTTTGCAGCAAGCAATAAAGTCATCCATAGAAAGGTGGTCAGGGATAATGTTACCCATTAGCGTAAGGTAATCTTCAGGCAGTTTTATATTGGAATGCACTTTGCGGGCTCAATTGAGAAAGATGCGGGCATTTTACCATATACCCCAGCTACTTCAAGTTTATGAAATTCGTCGTAGCTGGGTATTACATTATTCTCTTATTTAGCGGGCTTTTGGATTTTGGTGTCCCACTTCAACCAGTCGGGGTTAACTTCTGGGGCTAATTTGAATTGTGTGAAAGGCGCAGCTGATTTGCTATTTTTATCTGGATGCGGTGTGGCAAACGCAATACCACCAGCCAGAATCGTTTTTAATGATTCTGCTTTTAGGGTAGCGCCAGTTAAACCAATATCAACATTAAACCCTGATACCGCCCAGAATTGGCTATCGTTGCGGACAAGATGCTGATATTCAGGTTGGATATTAAGCGTAATTAGTACCTTATCACTGAGAACGGACAATTCAGAATGCGTAATTGAGCCGACTTCTATTTGACGATAATAAACCGGTGTACCTGTTGTTAATGCCATTAAGCGTTCACTCACTACAGTAACGGATAAGCCGACCTTTTCAGAGGAAATATCCGGCGCTGCGTTGAGCACGTTGAATCGTTTAGCTTTATGACCATTACCTTTAGTTACGTTGATATACGGGCCAGAGAGTATCGTATTGGCGTTTTTGATACCATCTAAACTCACATCAATCGTTTCTAACCAGTACTGGCTACCTTGGCGGGTAAAGTATTTAGCGTAATCGGTTTCTAATTTAGCTGTTGCTTCAACAAAACCTTGGTCAACTTTAAGCTTAATACGACTGATTTCACCGACCTTTATACCTTTGTGTTTTATTTCAGTACCGACATGAATGTCTGTGCCTGACTCAAATGTTAACGTGACTATTGGGCGATTATCAGTTGCCGCAGCAAAGCTTCGGAACAGTTTGTAATGGGTCAATTTTGACTTGGCTAGACTTACTTTATTGTCATTGACCGGTTTGATGTTATCAAAGTTAATTCCACCCGCTGCAATCGTTAATAATGATTCTGTTTGAACTTGTAAATTACTTAAACTGCCTGATATTTTAATACCAGAAACATCCCAAAATACACTGTTTTTGTTGATAAGGTGTGCATATTGGCTAAGAATATCAAGCGTGATAATGATGTGTTCGTTGTCAGACGCTAAACGAAAATTCGCAACGCTGCCTACAACTAATTTACGGTAATATACTGGCGCGCCATTAGAGATAACATGGTTTGGCTTACTGACTAAGGTCACCGATTTATTTGCTTTAAAGGCGTTGTCACCCAATTTAGCAAGTGCTAAAGAAGGGTAGAGGCGGTATTGTTGTTTTTTGCGTTTAGTTTTAAACGCAGGGTCGTTAACCAGTTCAATACCGCCACTGACTAATGCTGCGATGGGGGAGGATTTAATGTTGATGCCAGATATATTCGCATTCACCGATACACCACTAACATTGATGAAACGTGATGACGGGGTAAGTAAATGCGCATAGTCTTGATAAAGATTAACGTTTAAATCAATTAAGTTAGTTTTAGTATTAAAGCTCACATGACTAATATGGCCAATAGGGTAATTCTTATAATAAACCTTGTTACCCACGGCTAAGCCGTTAGCATCGTTAGCGGTAATCGATATTTGTTTATGTGGAATAAGATCATCTACGTTTGACACTAAATCAAATGTAGTCCGTAATTCACCTTTTCCTGGTGTAAAGAGAATGTAATTACCAGTGACAAAATTAGCTACATTTTTACTTTCCGACAAAGACAGCTTGGCTTTTTCAACCCAAAATTGTGTGCTGTCACGAAACAGATCTACGACGTCAGGGTTTACATCGGCAATTGCGGTGGCGACAAATGATGCGTTTTGTGTCGTTGGAATTAATGATTGTGTCATTACTTGTGTTATTTCACCGACTTTCAAGCCGTTGTAGTAAATATTATTACCAATTTTAATATCGTTACTGTTGCTTAATTTGAATTCAATTTGTTCGGCACGTTGTGCATCACTAATGCTAGTGTATAGAGGATATATTTGATTTTCACTTGCTTGTTTACCAATGGTGGGTGAATCAAATGCGAGTGCGCCACTGATAATGGCGGTTAAGCTCTCGGTTTCTACTTTGACGCCATCAAACCCAAACTCTGCATTAATGCCGCTTGCATTCCAAAAACGTGATGTGTCTTTAACAAGATAGCTATATTGTTTATCTATTACGGCTTCGACCAGGATCTCATCGGTGCTTTTATCCAGCGTAAAACTATGCACTTGACCGACAGGGATCTTCTTATAGAAAATCTCTGAGCCTGGGCGCACTGATGAGAGTTTGTCAGCGGTTAAATGCACAATCAACCCCTCATCATCTGGCGGGTTGTTCGGCGCATTCTGTACCGCTGTGAATTCGATACTGTATTCACCATCACCCGGTGAAAGGTCAATATAGTTGCCTGTTACTAGGGCGTCTAAACCTGAAATTCCTGCAATCGAGGCTTTCGGTGCAACGAGCCAAAATTGTGTGTTGCGGCGTAGTACTTGTTCTGCTTTATTATCAATTTCAGCGGTGACGTAAACACCTTTAAGGTTGTCATCTAGCGCGATGTTTTTTACCTTCCCGATTATTAAGCCTTGATATTTAACCAGTGTTTTACCGGCGACAATGCCATTCGCATTCGAGAAGTGTACTCGGATCTCGATACCGGCTTGGGTAATACTTTGGTACATAAGGTAGAGGCCTAGTATGACTGCTACAATGGGTAGCAACCATATTGGCGACATCACATTCGGTTTATGTAGCACAGGTTTAGGTGCATTACAGTTATCCGGCATTTGTGGTTCGTTATTTTCTTTCATTTTTATGGTTTAAATCCCAAATTAAACGTGTATCAAAACTTTCTGCGGCGAGGATTGTTAATATAACAACCAACCCAAAGCAAGTTGCTCCATATCCGGGATCAACGGAGAGTAAATTTCCTCGGTTGATCACCGCGACCATAATTGATATAACAAACAAGTCCATGATGGACCATTTACCGATCCAATGAATGGCATTAAATAATAATAATTTTCGTTTTGGTGTAATAAATATTTTATTTTGAATCGATAATAAAATCAGCATTAAGCCGATTATTTTAAATAAGGGAACTAAAATAGAGGCGATAAATATAATGATCGCAATACCTAAGTTATCACTTTTTGCTAGTGCGATAGTACCAGACATAATGGTGTCTGGCGTAGACTGACCAGCACTTGTTAGCGTACTTATCGGCAACAAGTTGGCGGGAATCATCATTATTGCCGCGGTAATCAAGAGTGCCCATGTTTTTTGAATACTACGTGGTATACGAAAATGAACACGCGTGAAACAACGCGGACAACGTTGCCGTTTTACATCCTGCTTCACACTGATTAATAAGTGACATTCATGACATTGGGCAATTTTATTATCTTTAGCGTTTTGCATTTTTCTCCATTTTCTGCCAGAAGATTTCTAGGTTGAGTCCATACATAATAAGGCTAGAAATAAACATAAGTGAAACAAAGCTAAGTAAACCTAACTGTAGTTGGATATCAGCAATGTCAGAAAGTTTAAATACAGCGATCAAAAAGCTAACAAGATAAACTTCTAACATACTCCATTCGGTAAAAAACTTAACGAGTTTGAGTAATAATATGAGCTGTGGTGTGTTACGTTTAGTCAGTAATAATAAACAAACTTGTGCGAGACAAGATAAAAATAGAAAGGGTGCAATAAAACTACAAAAAATAACGAGTAAACCGACGAAGTAAAACTTTTTTTGTAATAAGGCCCAAGCGCCTTGAATGAGTGTCGCTGATTCTTCGACCCCCAGCATGGTGATAGTGAACATTGGAAACACATTTGCAATAACAACAAGTATAAGCCCCGTTAATGAAAGAGCTAATACGGAACTAATGGAAAAAGCATTATTTGTATATAATAACGTATTACAACGGGGGCACAGTGCATGCCTATTTTTTGCAATAGGTATATGATCAACAATAAGATCACATTTATTACAGACATTAATATTCGACATTTACACCCGCCAATAGTTAATTCACTATGCTTTTAAAGTTAGCACAATCATATTGCGTTCATTAATAGCATTATTTTATCGTAAATATCAACAGTATCACAAGTTTATCCTTCATGAACGTGATTATAATATGACTGAATTAGTCTGCCTTAACTTGAATCGGGCATATTTTATGAACAGTGACTTGAATTAACAGGGAATACTAAATACACTGTCATAATATACAGTGTATTTAGGGAATTAGTTCATGGCCGTAATAGTAAAGTATGTAGTTGAGCGAAATGGTGTGGAAAAAATGGTATCTACAAGTAAAAAAGAAGCGGATGCATATGACAAGATGTTAGATGTTGCAGATGGTCTTACAGACTTTATCGGTACATCATTACTTGAAATAGATGATCGTCTAACTGAAGAATTAGCATTATACTTGGCACAAAATAGTGTATCGCTACAGGTCATCTTGAAAGGTGGCAAATTAAAAGCGACTGAAGAGAAAGAAGAAAAGGCCCCAAAAGCTAAAAAATCGTCAAAAAGCACGGTAGAAAAAGAAGCAGCTTAATCTTTCATACGCTTAATTATTGTTTGTAAAAGCATAAAAAATCACCGAAAGAGTTATTTTTTAACACCTTTTGGGGTTAAATTGGCGGATTAAAGATAGCATTTAATTGCAATCGCTCTATAATAGCGATAAATTTTATACATGCGATATAGCAAGATTACCATTTTGTTATGTCAGAACAATTAGAAGTAATTTAAGGTCATTCATGGAAAACATTGAAAAGCTAAAAAATAGCAAAGAAGTTATCGCTTACTTGGTGGAAATATTCCCAAAATGTTTCACTGGAAAAGGCGAAGCTAAACCGCTAAAAATTGGCATTTTTCAAGATCTGGCTGAGCGTCTAAAAGAAGACGATAAAGTTAGTAAAACATTATTACGTACGGCACTTCGTCAGTATACTGCAAGCTGGCGTTACCTTCACGGCGCTAAAAAAGATGCTGTACGAGTTGACTTAGATGGCAACGACGCAGGTGTTTTAGATGCAGAGCACATAGAGCATGCACAAAAAACACTTGAAGAAAGCAAAACTAAATTTTTCGCTGAACGTAATAAGAAAAATGCAGAACAAAAGGCAAAAGCTGAAAAGCAAAAACCTGCTGTTAAAAGAGCCCCTAAAAAAGTAGCTAAAAAATCGGCTCCTAAAGCGGATCAAAAGCCTACAATTAAAGTTGAACGTCCTGTAAATGAGTCGGAACTTAAATCAGGTCAATCTGTCAAAGTTGTTATTGGTAAAGCACCGGTACAAGCAACTATCGTTGAAGTATCTAGAGATGGTGTTCAAGTTGAACTACTATCTGGACTTTCTCTAAAAGTAAAAAAAGAGCACCTTTTTGTATAAAGCAATAAGAGTGTTTTGAATTTTTAATAGTTGAGTGTTAGCTAAAGATATGAAATTTTGCTGATACTTGACTATTATGAATTTAGCGTTACTTATTCTCAAAAGGATTTTTAATGAAAAAAGTTTTACAACGAACTTTTATCAGTGCTTCGGTACTATTGGCCACGCATGCTTTCGCATTTGATCCTGCCATTTCTATTCAAGAACTCCCTACATTAAAACAAGAAGCTCAGCATTCTGAAGCCAGTAAACGTCTTGTTAATCTCTTTACTCGTTCACATTACAAATCGATTGATTTTGACAATGGCTTTGCTGTTGAAGTTTTTGATCGTTATTTAAAGCAACTTGATGCTTATCGCACAATTTTTTTGCAAAGTGATATCGATAATTTTAATAAATATGCACTTTCATTTAAAAAAGATTTTCGTCAAGGTCGGCTTGCACCCGCTTATGATATTTATACCGTAGGGCTACAACGTCGTTATGAACGTTTTGCATACGCATTAACGTTACTTGATACTGAAATCAAATTTGATCGTGATGACGCGTATTACTTTGACACATCTGAATTAGATTGGGCAAAGACGACTGATGAGTTAAATGAACTATGGCGCCAAAAAGTAAAATATGAAGCACTCAATTTAAAATTAACCGGTAAAGACTGGCCTGAGATTCAAAAATTACTGCGCAAACGTTACGATACTGCCATTAAGCGTTTGAAACAGACACAAAGTGAAGATGTATTCCAAACATTGATGAACTCGTACGCTCGGAGTATCGAACCACACACATCTTATTTATCCCCACGTAATGCGGACCGTTTCAAAACTGAAATGAACCTTTCTTTAGAAGGGATCGGTGCAGTATTACAAACCGTTGATGACTACACCGTTATTCGTTCTTTGGTTTCTGGTGGCCCAGCTGCTGCAACGAAGCAACTCAAAGCCGAAGATAAAATAGTTGGTGTTGCGCAAGATGATAAGACGATTGTTGATATTGTTGGCTGGCGTCTTGATGATGTCGTCGACAAGATCAAAGGCCCTAAAGGCACGAAAGTGCGTCTTGAAATTATACGTGGCGAAGGTGCGAGTGCAAAACATAAAATAGTGGAAATCATTCGCGATAAAGTACGTTTAGAAGACCGTGCAGCAAAATCGAAAGTCATCGATGTTGAAGGCGAGAAGGTTGGTGTTATCGAAATACCCAGTTTCTATGACGGTTTAACTAAAAATGTACTGACTGAATTAACAAAGCTTAAAAAAGATAATGTGAGCTCTATTATTGTCGATTTACGCGATAACGGTGGCGGTGCATTAAAAGAAGCAAACTCACTTTCAGGTTTATTCTTCGATTCAGGCCCGACAGTACAGGTTCGTGATGCGAGAGATAAGGTGAACGTACTCGAAGACCGTGATGGAAAAACGTACTATGATGGTCCGCTCGTTGTATTAGTTAACCGTTATAGTGCATCAGCGTCGGAGATTTTTGCTGCTGCATTACAAGATTATGGCCGTGCACTCATTGTTGGTGAGCAAACATTTGGTAAGGGCACTGTACAGCAGCACAGAACCTTAGCACGTTTGTATGATCTATATGACAAACCAATCGGTAGTGTGCAATATACTATATCGAAATTCTACCGTATTAACGGTGGCAGCACTCAATTACGTGGCGTACTGCCTGACATTACTTTCCCATCGGCAGTAGAACCTGAAGACACAGGTGAGTCAATTGAAGATAATGCGCTGGCTTGGGACCATATCCGTAAAGCAAGCTATCAACAATCGTTAGTATTGCAATCAAAAATTAATGTGTTAACAGAAAGTCATAACAAGCGTGTTGCTGTTAATCCTGAGTTTAGTTATATCCAAGAAGATATTCTTAAATACAAACAGGAACTTGATAGTAAAACAATTTCTTTAAAAGAGTCTGTGCGTATTAAAGAACGAGAAGAGAGCGAAGCGATTCGTTTAACTCGTTTGAATGAACGCTTAGCACGAAAGGAATTACCTGCGGTTAAATCATATGATGATAAACCAGAGGACTTCGAGTTTGACGATACATTCTTATTAGAAACAGCCAATATAGCGATTGATTTAAGCAAATCTAGCTAGACCACCTCTATTTTTACTCCAAGTGCAGCGGGATGCTGCACTTTTTTTCCTTTATTTTTACGTCTCTATCCGTCGATAGATTAGGACTATAAATGACAGTTATGCCTAATGCTAAGCACTTAAAAGATTATACAGCCCCAAATTATTTCATAGACAATATCGATCTTGATTTTAATCTTGATGACAGCAACACTAAAATTGTTGCGATCAGTAAGGTTCGCCGTAGTGGTAGTCATAATGACCCGCTTATACTAGACGGTGTTGACCTCACATTATTATCAGTGTCTATCGATGGCCATCACATTGATAACTACTTAGTTAAAGATAACCAGCTTATCATCTCTGATTTACCTTCTGAATGTGTATTAATCATTGAGACGAAAGTGAACCCACAGGAAAATACCAGTTTAGAAGGCTTATATAAATCTGCCGACGCATTCTGTACACAATGTGAATCTGAAGGTTTCCGAAAAATTACCTATTATCTTGATCGCCCAGATGTGCTGGCTGTGTTTAGTACTAAGATCACCGCTGACAAAGCGACTTTCCCCTATTTATTGTCTAATGGTAACTGTGTTGATCGTGGTGAATTAGATAATGGTCGTCATTGGGTTCAATGGCGTGACCCTTACCCTAAACCGGCGTATTTGTTTGCGCTGGTTGCCGGTGATTTTGATGTATTACGCGATAATTACATTACGACATCTGGTCGTGATGTGAAGTTAGAGTTGTTTGTAGATAAAGGTAACTTATCGCGAGGCCATCATGCGATTGAATCTCTAAAAAGTTCAATGAAATGGGATGAAGACCGCTTTGGCTTAGAATACGACCTTGATATTTATATGATTGTTGCCGTTGATTTCTTCAACATGGGTGCAATGGAAAATAAAGGGCTTAACGTATTCAACTCTAAATATGTATTAGCAGATGCGGCGAGTGCGACTGACGTTGATTATCTGGGTATCGAAGCTGTTATTGGCCATGAGTATTTTCACAACTGGACGGGCAATCGCATTACTTGTCGAGATTGGTTCCAGTTAAGTTTGAAAGAAGGCCTCACGGTATTCCGTGACCAAGAGTTTAGCTCTGATCTGGGTTCGCGTGCAGTTAACCGCATTCAAAACGTTAAAATTTTACGTTCTGCACAATTCCCTGAAGATGCAGGGCCAATGGCGCATCCAATTCGTCCAGCGTCAGTGATTGAAATGAATAATTTCTACACTGCAACTGTCTATAATAAGGGCGCAGAAGTTATCCGCATGATCCACACGCTTCTTGGTGAAGAGAATTTCCGTGCTGGTATGGATCTTTACTTTAAACGTCATGACGGTCAAGCCGTGACGTGCGATGACTTTGTTGCGTCCATGCAAGATGCATCTAGTGTAGATCTCACTTTATTCAAAAACTGGTATTCACAATCAGGTACCCCGCAAGTAACGGTGACAGATCATTACGATGCTGAAAACAATATTTATACGTTATCAATGCAGCAACATACGCCAAGCACTGCCGATCAAAAAGTAAAACAAGTACTTCATATTCCTGTTGATATTGAATTGCTTGACGAGCAGGGCGGCAAGATTGAATTAATATTTGAGGGTAAGGGTGTTCACCATATTTTAAATCTTACTGAAAAGCAGCAAGATTTTGTGTTTGAAAATGTAATGTCTGCACCAGTACCAAGTTTATTTAGAGAGTTTTCAGCGCCAGTTAAGCTTAACTATGCTTATACCAATGAGCAACTTACCATGCTAATGGTACATGCGAGTAATGATTTTGCACGTTGGGATGCATCACAGCTATTAATTAATAAGCATGTGATTAACAATGTAACCCGTATTCGTGATAAACAGAATCTGGTGCTACCGACAGTATTTGGGCAGGCTTTCCGTGATTTAGTGAGCAATGAAGAGCTCGACCCAGCCCTAAAAGCGGAGATGTTACAGTTCCCATCGACGAACAGTTTAATGGGCTTGTTTGACGAAGTAGATGTCGATGCTTTACTGACAGTGACTGCTTTTATTAAATCTGATATCGCTGCGAATGTTGCAACAACTTGCGCCTCTATTTATGCTGACATGCCTAAACGTGCTTACGAAGTAGAGCATGCGCATATTGCTTTGCGCTCATTAAAAAATGTGTGCCTTGAATATATCGCATTAGCGGGTGTTAGGAATGTTAATGAATTGGTATTAGCTCAATTTAAACAGTCAGATAATATGACTGATACCATGGGGGCGATAAGTGCTGCAAACAAAGCGCAATTACCTTGTTTTAAAACCATGATGTCTGCATTTGAAACAACCTGGTCTCATGATGGCTTAGTGATGGATAAGTGGTTTTCTCAAATTGGGGCTAGCCCAAGTGACAATTGCCTCACTGTCGTTAAAGACACGCTGAACCATGCTAGCTTCTCTTTAGCAAATCCAAATCGAACGCGTTCATTAGTGGGCAGTTTTTCTGCACATAACACCAGCGCTTTTCATGCGATTGATGGTAGTGGTTATGTTTTCTTAACGGATATTTTATGTCAGTTGAATAGCAGCAACCCGCAAATTGCATCTCGATTAATTACGCCGCTTATTGAATTTAAGAAGTTTGATCAAGCCCGCCAAGCCTTAATGAAAGTGCAACTGATCCGTTTAAGCAAGCTTGATGGTTTAGCTACTGATTTATTTGAAAAGATAGATCGTGCTCTAGCTTAACTCGACACCCCAGCAAACGTTTAACATTAAGTTAAACGTTTGTTTTATAAAAAATGGGTATTTTGGCCAATTCTGGCGTCATATACCCACCTTGAGTAATTATTCAATGTTTTATTCTTAAAAACCTTCATTTATCTTTCTATCTTGTTGCCTCTGTAGCATTTTTATTACAAATATTAATGTTAGAATGCCCGCTTGAATTACCTCATAAGTTACTTTTTTAGCTAGACTTAATAAACCAAGATTTGAAGGATTGCTAGTATGTTGAATAAAACGCCTATTCCCGTGTTACTGGAAAACGTAATCAGCCTTGTAAAGACTAAAGTAGATGCAAAAAGCAATACATTAGTCGAGCAGTTTGTCACTGCATTATATGCTGGAATGAGGCAAGAAGATCTCTCTTCGCGTAGTGATAGTGATCTGTATTGTGCTGCAATTAGTTTGTGGAACAGATTGAACAGTAGTAACAATAGCGGCCCTGATATTTGTGTTTACAATCCAGAGATCAGCCTCAATGGTTGGCAATCAACACACACGATTGTTGAAATCATTGTCCCTGATTCACCTTTCCTGACCGAATCTGTAATGATGGCGTTATCTCGACTTGGCGTAATTTCACATTTGATGTTACATCAGCCAATTGCTTTGAAACGAGATGAGAACGGCCGTGTAAATAAAATTTTAACAAATCCTAAAAATGCGAAGAATTTCACCTCAGAAACAGTATTTTTAATTGAAATCGATCGTCAAACAGAAAGCAAAAAATTAGATGCGATTAGTGCAGAATTAAACTCTGTATTAAATGAAGTTGCTTTAGCTGTTGGTGATTGGTCTCCAATGCAAGATAAATTAACCTCTGTTATTGGGATGTTGTCTTCGCGACCTAAACAAAAAGGTATTGATTATTCAGATACACTTAAATTCTTAAAGTGGCTGTGTGATCATAACTTCACTTTACTGGGTTACCGTCACTATGACATTGAACCTGTGAAAGGTGATTACGTTATTACACCTGATTGTGATTCAAGCCTGGGCATCATGAAAAATTCGGTGAATAATCAAGGTTATTGTTTAGGTAATTTATCGAGAGATGCGCGACGTGAAGTATTGTCACTGAACACACTTATTTTAACAAAGAGTGATGCTAAATCACGTGTACACAGACCTGCTAACATCGATTATATTGGCATTAAATTATTTGACGAAGACAACAACGTAATTGGTGAAGAGCGCTTTATTGGTTTATATGCGTCATCTATTTATAACAGCAGTGCAATGGATATTCCGCTTATCAGCGATAAAATCAAACGTGTACTTGTTGCATCTGGCTATAACCCTGCAAATCACTCACACAAAGCGTTATTGAATATTTTAGAAACGTACCCTCGAGATGAAATCATTCAATCGAGTGAAGCGGATATCTTGCATTGCGCGCTTGGTGTTTTACATATGCAAGACCGCGATCAAGTTAAGTTATTCGTGCGTAAAGACTTATTCGGTCGTTATTACTCTTGCATGGTTTATGTCACTAAAGAGCGTTACAACACATTATTACGTGAAAAAACGCAACAAGTATTGGCTGACTATTTAGGTAGTGATAAAGAAGTTGAATTCAATACTTATTTCTCTGAAGGTAATATGGCTAGAACACATTATCTTGTCCATGTAGATCAGAATGATAAAGAAGTAAAAGTGAATATTTCCGATATTGAACAAAATATAACTGAAGCCGCTAAGTCTTGGAATGACAAATTCAAGACCGCTATTGTCAGCCATTATGGTGAAGAAAAAGGTCGCTATTTATCTGAGCGATATGGCTATGCTTTCCCACAGTCATATAAAGAATATGTATTACCAAATTCTGCTGTCGCGGATATTATTAAATTAGAAACATTGTCGACAGAGCATAAGTTAGAAATGATTTTCTATCGTGCGCAAGAAGAAGAACATGATTCTAATCATGTTCGCCTAAAATTATTCCATAAAGATCAACCAATTCATTTATCCGATGTATTGCCTATGTTAGAAAATATGGGATTAAAAGTACTTGGCGAAACACCGTTTAAAGTAAAAACAGCAGACGGCACTGTATACTGGGTGCTAGATTTCACCATGCTTTACACGGGTGACAACGTACTAGATACGACCAAACGTAGCGCTGACTTTATGTCTACGTTCCATCAAGTATGGGAAAAGCGTTTAGAAAATGATGGTTTTAATAAATTAGTACTAAAAACAAATCTTGCTGGCCGTCAAATTTCAGTGTTACGTGCTTACGCAAAATACATGCGCCAAATTGGTAATAACTTCAGTCAGTCGTATATCGAAAATACGTTGACGTCATTACCCGAGTTAGCGAATAGCTTGTATGCTTATTTTCATCAAAAATTTGCAATGGACGAAGGTGCGATTGATAGCCTAGATATCATTGCTAACTTTGAAAGTAAGCTTGAACAAGTTAATAACTTGGATGATGATCGTATTATTCGTCGTTTTATTGATTTAATTACAGCGACGTCGCGTACGAACTTCTATCAAATCGATCCAAAATCAACAGCGACTGATCAAAGTAAAGCTTATATTTCGTTCAAATTTGAATCGTCATTAATTCCGGACATGCCGTTACCGTTACCTAAATTTGAGGTGTTTGTTTATTCACCACAAGTTGAAGGTGTCCATTTACGTGGTGGCAAAGTGGCCCGTGGTGGTCTGCGTTGGTCAGATCGTCGTGAAGATTTCAGAACCGAAGTACTTGGTCTTGTAAAAGCACAGCAAGTTAAAAACACGGTAATTGTACCTGTGGGCGCAAAAGGTGGTTTTGTTTGTAAAGAAATCCAGCCAAGCCACAGCCGCGATGAAGTTTTTAATATTGGTAAACAATGTTACCGTACATTCATCCGTGGTTTACTTGATATCACAGATAATATTGTAGAAGGTGAACTGGTTCATCCACAAAACGTGCGCTTCTATGATGAAGATGATTCATACTTAGTTGTTGCTGCAGATAAAGGTACCGCGACTTTCTCAGATATTGCCAATGAGATCAGTGATGAGTATAACTTCTGGCTGGGTGATGCGTTTGCATCGGGCGGTTCAGTGGGTTATGACCATAAGAAAATGGGTATTACAGCGAAAGGTGCTTGGGAATCTGTTAAGCGTCACTTCCGTGAAATGGGTATTAACTGCCAGGAAGAAGAGTTCACTTGTATTGCTATCGGCGACATGGCGGGTGATGTATTTGGTAATGGCATGCTGTTATCTAAAAGCACCAAGTTAATCGCAGCATTTAACCACATGCATATCTTCATCGATCCAAATCCAGATTGCGCAACAAGTTATGCAGAACGTGATCGTTTATTCAATCTACCTCGTTCAAGCTGGACTGATTATGATCGTTCTATCATGTCTAAAGGCAGTGGTATCTTCTTACGTTCAGCAAAAGCTATCACGCTAACACCAGAAATCAAAAAGATGCTTGGTACAAAGGTGTCACTAATGACACCAACTGATTTGATTAAAGCTATCTTAACATCGCAAGCTGATTTGTTGTGGAATGGTGGTATCGGTACTTACGTTAAAGCAACATCAGAAACGAATAATGATGTTGGTGACCGAGCGAATGACCACGTACGTATTAACGGTAATGAACTTAACGTTAAGATTGTTGGCGAGGGTGGTAACTTAGGTTGTACTCAGCTAGGTCGTATTGAATATGCGAAAAATGGTGGCCGTATTAACAGTGACTTCATTGATAATGTGGGCGGTGTGGATTGCTCTGATAATGAAGTAAACATTAAGATCTTACTTAATAGTATTGTGAGTAATGGTGATTTAACACGCAAACAACGTAACGAATTACTGTATTCAATGACAGACGAAGTCTCTGAAATTGTATTGAATAATGCTTACAAGCAAACATTGTCAGTATCAGTGACTCAAACGCGAGCTGCTGAACAGCTGAAAGAACAAATTCGCTTTATGCAAATGCTTGAGCGTAACGGTAAGTTAAACCGCCAACTTGAATTTTTACCAAGTGAAGAAGAGCTAGCGGAACGTTTAGCTAAAAATGAAGGCTTAACACGTCCAGAGCTTTCGGTACTACTTGCTTACGCTAAAATGCAATTGAAAGAACAATTGAATTGCCCAGAAGTGTATGAAGATGAATTATTATCTAAATTGCTAATTACAGCATTTCCTAAGCTGTTACAAGACAAATACAAAGGTCAAATGCAACACCATCCACTTAAAAATGAAATCATCGCGACACGACTTGCGAATGAAATCATTAATGACATGGGGCTGAATTTTGTTGGCCGTATGCAAGATGAAACGGGTGCGACAGTTGTTGAAATTGCGAAATGTTTTGTAATCAGTAAACATGTTATCGGCATGAAACACATGTGGGATAACGTGACAGGATTAGATAATGAGCTAGATTCTGAAACACAATTAGACATGTTATTTGAAAGTCGTCGTTATATTCGTCGTGCGACATGTTGGTTAGTGCGTTACCGTGACCGTAATACGAGTATTGCGGATACTATCGCGTTCTATAAACCTATCTATGATGGCATGAAAGAAAATACTGCTGAAGTGTTGGTTGATGCTGACAAAGAAAAACAAAATGCACGTATCGAAGGCTTGGTTGAAAAATCAGTGCCGAGTGCGATTGCAAACGAAATTGTACATCAAAACACATTATTCTCGGCGTTTGATATTGCTGATGTTTGTAAACAACACCAGGTACCGATGTCATTAGTGCAGCATATTTTCTTCGCGTTAGGTAACAAATTGCAGTTACATGACTTTATGCATCAAATTAACTTACAACCCGTTGCAAACCATTGGCAAGCGCTTGCAAGAGCAGCATTTCGAGAAGAGCTTGCGCTACAACAACGTAGCTTAACATCCGTGGTGTTATCTACTTGTTCATCAACAGGTAAATGCGATATAATCATAGACGAATGGTTATCTGAGCATGATGCGCTTGTTGTTCGTTGGCTGCAAATGTTGACTGATTTTAATATGAGTTCTTCGCATGAGTTTGCTAAATTCTCCGTTGCGTTACGTGAATTGAATTTACTTCACTTAAGCTGCCGTAATGCGAGTTAATGGATAAATTAGTGTTTACGTATACACTCAATTAAAATGATTTAATTATGAAGCACTGTTGATACAGTGCTTTTTTATGAGGAATAGAAAATGTTATATCGTATTGCACGTGAATTTTTGTTTATGCAAGACCCAGAAGTAGTGCATGAAATGACAATTAAAGGGTTGAAATTAACTGGCTCTACTCCTTTAAGTTGCTTATATTCGCAGAAATTACCGAGCAAACCAGTCACTGTAATGGGACTGAAGTTTGATAACCCTGTTGGTTTAGCGGCTGGTCTAGATAAAAATGGCGAAAGTATCGATGCTTTTGCCGCGATGGGTTTTGGTTTTATCGAAGTTGGCACAGTGACACCGCGTCCACAAGCAGGTAATGATAAACCGCGTATATTTCGAATTGTAGAATCGGAAGCGATCATTAACCGCATGGGCTTTAACAATGACGGTGTTGACGCACTTGTTGAAAATGTAAAAAAAGCGAACTATAAAGGTATTTTGGGTATTAACATTGGTAAAAACAAAGATACGCCAATCGAAAAGGGGAATGAAGATTACCTGATTTGTATGGATAAGGTTTACCAATATGCGTCTTATATCACCATTAATATCTCATCACCAAATACGCCTGGATTACGTACACTTCAGTATGGTGAAGCACTTGATAGTTTATTAAGTTGTCTTAAAGAGCGCCAGGCTGAATTAACTAAAATGCACGAGAAATACGTACCGTTAGCGGTTAAAATTGCACCAGATTTAACCGATGAAGAGCTAGCGCAAGTTGCTGAGTCATTAGTCAAATATAAAATGGACGGTGTAATTGCGACTAATACAACGTTAGACAGAACATTAGTACATGATATGCCACATGCTTGTGAAACGGGTGGTTTAAGTGGTCGACCTGTGCAGCACGCGAGTACTGAAATCGTACGTAAATTAGCAATATTGCTTGATGGTCAACTACCTATCATAGGTGTAGGCGGTATTGATTCTGTTGTCGCAGCAAAAGAAAAATTCATTGCGGGTGCAGAATTGGTCCAGGTATATAGTGGATTTATCTATAAAGGCCCTAAATTAGTTAAAAATATTGTAAAAAGTTTGTAACTTTTAGCTTGGTTTTCGTCTATATTTCTGATATGGGTATTTACTTATGGATAGGGTGTAGTTAAACTACCTAAAGAGTTAATTACATTACTGGTATCAGGATGTTACTAGAACCAAGCAACAAGTGGTATTGGCAATATGACTACGCAAGTCAATTCATCGTGATTCAATTATCCGATGGGCTTGCGATGTCTTGCCATTTAGATAAACGGAACATGAATAGTTTGTGTAAAGGCCGAATCAATTTTTGCGCCGATGATTCAAGCTATTATTACTATTTATTAGAATCACTCAAAGATTTAGCATTCAGTGTGCCTGAAAAAGTACAAATTGCATTGAACGGAGTGACTAATTTACGGTTTCATAAAGTAAGAATGCCGCAAAGTTGGTTTTTTGAATATAATGATTCTGATGACAAGTTTAGTACGGGTGACATTATTACTTTATCGGTAAGCGGTGATAATGTTCAGTTTGTTATTTTAGAAGCAGATGATCGTGTTTCAATGTGTATGCTATTAGAAAGTAGTGTGCAACTTTCTGACTCTAAAACGTTAAATCAGTTTGATGTTATCCGAGTAATGAATGATCGTGTTAAACTACAGAATACAGAAGTAAAAGCGCTAACAGATGATTCTTTTTCCTACGTTCAGATCATGGCATAGCATAATCTATCAATAATCCCCCGTTTATCTAATAATTTCCCCAACATTACTATGCGACTATAATGCTGCGTGGTATCATTCGCACCCATTAATAATCAAATTCCTTACTTTCTTTCTACTAGAAAGTATCTCGAAATAATATAGGCTTTCAAATTGACTACAATCAACACTTATTTTGCTTCTTCTCCGAAGGGATTGGAACTTCTACTTAAAGAAGAGCTAATTGAACTTGGCGCACAGGATTGCCGTGAAACCATGGCTGGTGTTTCATTTAAATCGACTCAATTAACAGCGTATAAAATTTGTTTGTGGAGCCGCTTAGCATCTCGAGTGACCTTGCAATTAAAAACATTCAAAATCTTCGATGTATTAGATCTATACCTTGCGGTAACTGGCATGCATTGGGAAAAAATATTCGATCTTGATAAAACCTTTGCCGTTTCTTGTTCTGGTACCAATGACAGTATTCGCGATACACAGTTTGGTGCGTTGAAAGTTAAAGATGGTATTGTTGACCGCTTCACTAAAAGCATGAGCGACCGTCCAAATGTCGCTAAAAATGATCCAGATGTACGTATTCACCTACACATTCGTCGTGAAGAAGCGACGCTTTCTCTTGATCTATGTGGTAATGGTTTACATCAACGTGGCTACCGTCAAGGTACGGGTGCGGCACCGCTAAAAGAAAATCTAGCAGCAGCAATCATTAAACGTAGTGGTTATACGGATGGTTTACTTGTTGATCCTATGTGTGGTTCAGCGACCTTACTTATTGAAGCTGCATTAATGGCTTTAAAAGTACCTGCCGGTATTTTACGCACACGTTATTGCTTTCAACAACTGAATGACTTTGATCAATCTGGTTGGGAAGAGCTGGTTGCACAAGCCAAATATCAAGCGCGCAAAAACATTGCCAACAGCGATCTTAAAGTATACGGTTTTGATAAGAGCTGGCGTGTACTTGACCAAGCAAAAGCCAACGTACGTGCGGCAGGTCTAGAACACATCATCGAATTAGAAACCGGTGACGCTAAAAACCTAGTTAACGATTTCACCAGCGAGGGTACATTAATTTGTAACCCTCCATATGGTGAACGTATGGGTGAGCAACCTGAATTGATTGTGTTACACCAAGTATTAGGTGAACGTCTGAAGAGTGAGTTTTCGGGCTGGAATGTTGCATTTTTCTCATCAAGCCCTGATTTACTGTCTCGCTTAGGCATGCGTGCAAATAAGCAATACAAATTGTTCAACGGTTCATTAGAGTGTTTCCTTAAGCTTTACCAAATCTCATCGATTGCGCGTCAAGCTAAAGCACACGTTGAAACACAAATGACCCCTGGTTTTGCCGAAGACTTCCGTAACCGTTTAAAGAAAAATATCAAACAGTTAACGAAGTGGGCGAAAAAAGAACAAGTTAACTGCTACCGTCTCTATGATGCGGATTTACCTGAATACAATGCCGCTATCGATTTATACGGTGATTGGATTGTGGTACAAGAATATAAAGCACCGAAAGACGTGCCAGAACAAAAAGCCAAACAACGTATCATGGATATTGTTGCTGTTACGCTTGATGTGACTCAAATTGATCCGAACAAGCTTGTATTGAAAGTTCGCCAAAAACAAAAAGGCAGTAATCAGTACGAAAAAATACAACAAGTTAAGTCGGTGTTTACGGTAAGTGAATATGGTGCTCAATTTGAAGTGAACATGAAAGATTACTTAGATACCGGTCTGTTTATCGATCACCGTCTAACACGTCGCATGCTTGGCCAAATGAGTGCGGGTAAACGTTTCTTAAATCTATTCTCATATACAGGCAGTGCCAGTGTTCACGCTATTTTAGGTGGTGCAGAATCATCAGTTACTGTTGATATGTCGAATACTTACCTTGATTGGGCAAAGCGTAACTTTGCGTTAAACAACATCAGTATGCGTAAGCACGAAGTTGTACAAGCAGATTGTCTCGCTTGGTTAGCACGTTGTGAAGATAAATTTGACCTTATCTTTATTGATCCACCAACATTCTCAAACTCAAAGCGTATGGAAGACAGCTTTGATGTAGAACGTGATCACATACAACTGTTTACTTGGTTAGAGAATATTCTATCTTCGCGTGGTGAAATTGTTTTCTCTAACAATAAACGTAACTTTAAGCTAGATTTTGAAGGACTCGAAAAACTGGGTCTTAAAGCAACCAATATTACTGAAAAGAATCGCTCTAAAGATTTCGCGCGTAACAAAAACATCAGTAACTGTTGGCTCGTTGAACGACTAGCATAATGACTAAATACGCATTCTATACCACAGAAGGTTGTCACTTATGTGAACAAGCTTGGGAGCTGGTGATCGCTCAAGGTTTGGTCAGTAAAATGACACAAGTTGAGATCATTCATGATGAAGATGACATCGCCCGTTATGGTATTCGTATTCCAGTGATTAAGAACAACAATACCGAGAAGGAAATTGGTTGGCCATTTGATTCAATAGAATTAGCTGACTTTCTCGATTAAGACTGATTTATTTGATTAAATCCGAGTTATTTTCAATTACAAGGTAATTGTTAAGGCTCGGATTTTTTCTATTTTACAACTTTATGTTAGAATCTAACTAACTGCTTGTTTCTTCGTATGAGAATTTCAACGAAGATGCAATAAATTATTTTATTAAGGAATTACCGTGGCTGTTATCACGTTACAAAATGCTTGTCTTGCCTTTGGCGACCTGCCGTTATTAAACCATGCCGATGCTGTATTTGAACGCAAAGAACGCGTATGTCTTGTTGGCCGTAATGGTGCAGGTAAATCGACAATGATGAAAGTTATTGGCGGCGAAATTCAACTTGACGATGGTGTCCTTAGAATTGAACAAGATGCAGTTGTTTCTCGTTTAGAGCAAGATCCACCAAAAGTAAGTGGTGTGACAATCTTTGATTTTGTTGCGGGTGGTCTAGCGGACATCGGCCAAGTACTAAAAGATTACCATCACCAAGCGATTCTTGTTGGTGAAGATTACAGTGAAAAAGCATTAAACAAATTGATGCGTTTACAAGAAGAACTTGATAACCGTAACGGTTGGGAGTTTGAGCAAAACATTGAACAAGTACTAACGCGCTTGGATTTAGACGCGGATATGATGCTTGATGACTTATCTGGTGGTTGGTTACGCCGTGCTGCATTAGCGCGTTCTCTAGCAAGCAAGCCTGATATCTTATTACTTGATGAACCAACGAACCACTTGGATATTGAATCTATCCTTTGGTTAGAAGAGTTCTTAAAAGATTTCGCCGGTACTATTATCTTCGTAAGCCATGATAGAAGTTTCATTCGTTCTATGGCAACACGTATTATCGATATTGACCGCGGTAACCTTTCGTCTTTCCCTGGTGACTATGACCAATATATAGTTGCTAAAGAAGAAGCACTACGTGTTGAAGATGAGCAAAATGCGTTATTCGATAAACGTTTAGCACAAGAAGAAGTGTGGATCCGTCAAGGCGTTAAAGCCCGTCGTACACGTAATGAAGGTCGTGTAAAAGCACTGAAAGAAATGCGTAACGAACGTAGTGACCGCTTGAACGTACAAGGTAAAGCGAAAATTACCGTTGATGAGACATCACGTTCAGGTAAACGTATCTTTGAAGGCGAAAACGTATCTTACGGTTTCGAAAACAAGCAAATTGTTAAAGATTTTACCTTTAACATCATGCGAGGCGACAAAATTGCGTTCGTTGGTCCAAACGGTTGCGGTAAGAGTACATTAATCAAGTTATTGCTTGAAGAATTACAACCGCAAGCAGGTATCATCAAATGTGGTACCAAGTTAGAAGTGTCTTACTTCGATCAACATCGTACAGAGCTTGATCTAGAGAAAACAGTAATCGACAACTTAGCTGATGGTAAACAAGAAGTTGTAGTCAATGGTAAACCGCGTCATGCACTAGGTTATTTACAAGACTTCTTATTCCACCCACAACGCGCACGTACACCTGTTAAAGTACTGTCTGGTGGCGAACGTAACCGTCTGTTGTTAGCAAAATTATTCCTAAAACCATCTAATCTTTTGATTATGGATGAACCAACCAATGATTTAGATATCGAAACATTGGAACTTTTAGAAGAATTACTTGCCAATTATCAGGGTACGTTATTATTAGTAAGCCATGACCGTAACTTTATCGATAACACAGTAGAAAGTTGCTGGATGTTTGATGGTGAAGGTAACATCACTAACTTTGTTGGTGGTTACCATGATGCTAAGAATCAACAAGCAAATACACAATCTTTGTCAGCAAAGCCTAAGGCGAAAGTTGCGGTAGTTGAAAAATCAGTAAAACAAGAAAAACCAGTTAAGGCTGTTAAAGTAAAAAAATTGCCTTATAACATTCAAGTTGAACTTGATAAACTGCCTGCAAAAATGGAACAACTTGAAACACTCGTTGAAACGTTGCAAGCTGAAATTAATCAACCTGATTTCTTCAATAAGCCAGCTGACGAAACAAAAGCAATGCTTGAAAATCTTGCAAGTAAAGAGCAAGAGTTAGAGACTGCATTTACCCGTTGGGAAGAGCTTGAAGAAATGAAAGGCTAAGGAAATCTAAACATAATGCTTTTAAAAAAGACTAAGTTAGCAGGGATTATTAGTCTCGTATTGTGTACAACTGCGGTGGCTTCAACCACCGCTATTGTTGTAGACAGCAGTGGTGCTCACGATTTTGGTCCATATGTGTCAGCAATGGACACTTCAAGTACTGCGACTGGTTCGATGACCAGCGCGACGTACACTCAAAAATATGCACAACAATTTTCATACGATATTGGTGCGCCTTGGACATATAACGAATATTGCGTTTATGATTCGGATGTGTGTAAGATGTTTTGGGATGGCTCAAAGACAGATAATAGTGATGGCCTATTCGTTTGGCGTCGTAATATTTTAAATACCTATAACAGCGCCAATGGTACTTATGAATCAGAAACTGAAACATCAGTAAACGATACTGTTATTTCAATCCCTAGAGGCTTAAGTGAATCTCGCAAGATTACTGCAATAACATCTACGGATCAGGCGGGTTATGCTACTGACTCAGGCCTTAAGATTGTTAGACGTGGTTTTTATAATGATATTACACTTGCACCTTTAGGTTTTGACAGTAATGGTGGCTTTAGTGCCGCGCATGATTTTACTGACGTATATGTCAGTAATTCGGATAAAACGATTACTTATTCAAAAAGGTTAATTGTAGGTCAAGCGAGTGTACGGTGGTCGGGTAATAAGCGTACTGATGAACGTTTTAAATATTGTTTTAATTACCCAGTCGTTGATGATCGTAATGATTATGATGATCTTTATAATTGTCCTGGTTTTGATCTTCAAGCAAGTTATTGGAATGACGATGGTAGTGCTATTGCATACCTCTCTGACAATTCAGGAACTAAATGGTTAAATACCGGTAGCAACTCAACGTTTATTGCTAATGCTTATGCGATTAACACATCAGGCTTTGCCGTTGGTTTTTCTACGCAGCAGATTAACTCATCGACAAATGGCGGTCGTGCTCGTGCAACCATATTTAAGCCAACTGTTAAATCAGCAGATGCGCTTTCTTATAAGATGACTGAAATCACAAAGCCTAAAACAGATGCGGGTAGTGATTATGATAATGTAATTCGCGATACCGTTGCGATTGATATTACTGATACTGTTTATGTTTCAGCTAGCTCACCATTTGCTGCTGCAGATGGTACAGATAGCGACACTCAAGCATTCATTGTTGTTGGCAACCGTACATATAACCAGCCTCAAAACAGAAGTTATGCAACCGAGTTTTATACGTATGATGTAAAAACACAAGAAACACGTTACCCATTCCAGGCCAATCCTATTAAAGGTGCGAGTTCACAGGTGAGTAAAATCAATAATGACGGTATCGTTGTTGGTTGGCGTGATGCCCGAGGTGAAACGACGCCGACTGCGGATGGTTCTCCACGTTTTCAAAGTGCGTTCATCTATGACTACAAAACTAAAAAATCAGCGTATTTAGATGATTTATATTGTCAAGGTATCGACAACAGTGATGTTAAATACCGATTTGCCAACGCGATCAGTATTAGTGATCCTGACGCCAATGGTAATGTAGTTGTCGTGTCTAATGCGTTCGATTATAAAAACGTTGATAACTATAAGAATAGAATTGGGTCTACTCCAGTCGTATTAACGATGACAATCACTGCGGATGAATTGGCTAATCTGTCCACGACATCGCAGTGCCCAATCAAAGCTGAAGAAGACTATTCACGTAGTGGCGGTAGTATGAATTGGTTCATATTGTTACCTACTATGTTGCTTCTATTCCGTCGTTTTAAACGTTAAACGCTAAATATTACGCTTTGTTTCATAAAGCCGCAGTAATTTCATTACTGCGGCTTTTTTTATTTGATTTGTCGAATATCTTAACCTATTACTTAATAGAGGCTTGGAAAGTCTCAAGTTTAAGTTAAACATTTTTTGAGGAATCTAGAATGAAGAGACAGAAACGAGATCGTTTGGAAAGAGCATATTCGAAAGGTTATCAAGCAGGAACAGCGGGTAGGTCGAATGAAGTTTGTCCATTTCAAAGCGCAGATTCGCGAGGTCAGTGGTTAGGTGGTTGGCGTGAAGCACAAGAGATCCGAAGTACAGGGCTTTTCATCAAATAATAAGAATATAGTAAACACAAAGAAACCCCGTTGGCCCCCTGCCAACGGGGTTTTTCTGTATCTAAAATAGCAGTAACCTTGCTTATCTAAAAGATATGTCTTGATATAACAGCACAAGATACAGTCGAGGATAGCAGTGGTGTGGGTGGGGGATTTTCAACCTGATAATAACAAATTAAGTATTCAAACAGAGTCGTCGATAAAATTTACAATTAATAAATATTTAGATAGGAAAAAACATATGATAAATCTAATGCATTGTTTAATTTAACAAAAAAAAATGGGCACACTACTTGCTTTATGGTAATAGCCAACCGCAATTATACCCATTACCTTTACGTGGCGTGGATATAGGAAGCGGAATTTACCTAGGAGCGTGAAATGAAAAATATACTCTGTAAATCATTACTAGCGAGTACTATGCTTGTAACCACATCTGCTTATGCAGTGCCAATTGATCTTGATTTTTCAAACCCATATAACGTAACGTTTGATACGAATATTTATTGGGATACCTCTCATGCGGCAACAACAGATGGGGTTGTTCGCTATACAAATGTCGGTATGAGTGGGGGTAGCACGATTGATGCTAGGGTTACAGCTACCGTCTTTGGTGGTTATGTGCCTGATTGGCAGGCACCAAATTATGCGAATACAAGCGGTGCTGAGCCAAATGGGGATCATGGTTTTCTTTATCGTAGGGATTCTTCAATACCGATCGGTCAAGCAGTAACTGGTGGACTAGAATTTGTTTTCGAATTATTTGATGGTACTGGTGCCCTATCTAATACTTTTACAAATCCAATAACAGCCGATGAATTAAATATTATTGCTTATGATGTGGATGGTGAGCCACAGCAAACGGAAAACTTACGGGTATTTAAAGCTGATGGCTTAATGTCTTATATCACGGGTACTAACCCGGCAAGTTTAGTCGCTACTGATATGGGAGCGAGTATTCTCTTTGAAGGTCCGGGTACTAACTTTAGTGAAACTGATACAACAGGCGCTGTGTTATTAAATTTTGCTAATACAGACAGCTTTACGTTACGATTTGAATCATCAACAATTGCGAACAATACAGCTGCAAATAACCCTATTTTCAGTGCTATTGATGGGGATTTATTTATCCAGTTTACTGGTCCTCCAGTAATAGTTCCTGCACCCATTTCAGTTACATTATTGGGTCTTGGTTTAGTCGGTCTTGGTTTATCAAGAAAAAGAAAAATAGCTTAATGTTATATTTTCAAAATCCCCGGTATCAAGAGGAAGTTATTTTATCTTACGAAAAACATAGCGTTCCAATATCTGCAGTACTTCAAAGGAATATTCGTTATATATGATTATGTGTAGAGCCAAAGCTATGATTAATAAAGTAATGGGAGGGTTTCCCTCTCATTACTCCCTCCTAAAATATAATGGTTAAATAACCAAAAAACTTATTCTACTTTTGAGTCGGCCATTTTCTTAAACCAATAACTATCCATGCTAGCAACCCAAGCTCCATCCTTGCTTTTCGGTATTACACCAGCCCACATAAGTTCTAACTCTCGGTTGTATGAATCAATAGAGTGTCCACCATATTTACCTTCAAAAGCTAACACCACAGGGACTTGTCCACTTACACCTGCCTTTCCCTCGTGGCCGATTAGTTTATTTCTATACTAGAAAATCTTATCTATTGAATATAGCTGTAAGCATATGTAAGCAGGTGTAAGGGAGCTTAAGCAGTCGATTTTAATTTATCCTATAGTCGCTATACTGGTCAGAATTTATATATAGATAATAACTTGAGAGATAGAATGTTTTTTAAGAGAAAGTCACCTGCAATACCGAAGCCTACTTATAACGATAATATTGTCGATTCTATTAATAATTCAGTAGCAGCGATTGAATTTGATAAAAAGGGTAACATAAAAACGGCTAGCCCACTTTTTCTAAAAGCGTTAGGGTATAGCCTTCATGAGATTGAAGGTGAGCATCACCGTATTTTTTGTAGTCGAGAATTTAGCATTAGTCATGAATATAAAGACTTTTGGAATGATCTTTCTCGTGGTAAGGCCCTGTCTGGAACGTTCAAGCGCTACAAAAAATCGGGAGATGAAGTTGTTATTGAAGCTACCTACTTTCCCATTTTCAAAGAGGGAATTGTGGATGGGGTAATGAAAATAGCCAATGATATCACTATTCAATATAACCAAGCACAGACTCAAAAGGATTTAATTACGGCACTTCATTGTAGTTTTGCTGTTATTGAGTTCGAACCGAACGGAACAGTGATAGATGCAAATACACTTTTTTTGGATACTTTTTCATACAAATTAGATCAAGTAAAAGGTTTGCATCATCGCATATTTTGCTTCGATAGCTTTTACCAAGAACAACCAGACTTTTGGAAAAAACTGTCCAATGGCCATACCTTTTCTGGACGCTTCTTACGAAAAGATGTAAATGGGAAAGAGGTATGGATCCAAGCATCCTATAGCCCTGTTTTCGATGCGAATGGCAAAGTATATAAAGTAGTAAAACTTGCATCAAATATAACTTCAGACGTGATGAGAGAGTTAGAAATATCAGATGCTGCAAACATTGCATATAGTACTGCAGTCGAAACATCTCAAGTAGCGCTTGAAGGAAGCAAAGTTCTTCATGATTCCGTTGAGCTTTCTAATAAGATGTTGGGAAGCATCAACTTATCAATACAACAAGTAGAAGAGCTGGGGGTTTTATCTAAAGATGTGTCTGAAATAGTTAAAACTATTAGTGGGATTGCAGCACAAACGAACCTACTCGCGCTTAATGCTGCTATTGAAGCGGCAAGAGCGGGTGAGCAAGGGCGTGGTTTTGCTGTTGTTGCTGATGAGGTCCGCCAACTGGCCTCTCGCACGTCAGCATCAACTGAAGAAATCAATTTAGTTGTAAGTAAGAATCTTATATTGACGAATGACGTGACTGACTCTATGACTAAAATTGGTTCTGTAGCAGATGAGACTAATTTAAAAATAACAGAAGTATCTTCTATTATGAATGAAATTTATGAAGGTGCTGAAAGTGTATCAACAGCAGTTAATAGCTTTAAAGAGAAGCGTTAATTATTGATACTATGCGTGACCTGTCCTGTTGGTTCGCAATTAAGAAAGCAGGGCAGGGATTAGGTTACGCCTTCCACCCAACATCGTTATTACACTTTCTTACATTGACGCCGTTTACACTACGTGAATGAAACGCTAATCTAGTTGTATGTACAGGAGTAAATTCCGTATGAAAACTGTTATGTTTCTAGGAGGGGTATGAGTAAATTTGTTGTAGTGTCTAAATATTCATTTCCTTTAGACGCAAATATAGCTAAAGCTAGTTTAGAAAGTGAGGGGATTCCTGCTCATATTGCGGATGAACACACAGTTAATATGCAATGGCTTTATTCCAATGCTATTGGAGGAGTGAGGCTATTTGTCCCTGAGGAATTTGAAACTGAAGCAAAAGCCATATTAGACATGAATTTCTCTGAGGATGTAAATTTAGCTTTTAAAGAAAAGCCCGAACAATGCGCTCAATGTAGTAGTGGTAATGTTATAAATTACACTAAAGGTAAAAAGCCTGCATTCCTATTATTTATACTGTTAGGGTTCCCTTTGTTTTTTTATAAACATGGTAAAAAATGCATGGACTGTGGTTGGTTTAAAGAAACATAACAAGACATTAAATAAGGATATATATGGAACAATTACTTCTAGAAACAAAGAGATTAATCCTACGCCCGTATAAATATTCAGATGCGAATCAAGTTAAAAATTTGGCTGGTGATTCGAGAGTATCCGATCCAACACTCAATATTCCACACCCTTATACAATCGACATGGCTCGAGAATGGATCTCAACCCATAAAAATAAATGGCAAGAAAGAACTGGTTTAATATACGCAGTTATAGAAAAAGATACTGATCAATTATTTGGTACAATGAGTCTCGTCGAGATTAACGAAACTGATGCAGAGCTAGGTTATTGGTTTGGGCATCCTTACTGGGGTAACGGATACTGTTCTGAAGCTGCTGAGGCGCTAATAGCGTATTCTTTTAGCGTTATGGGGATAACTTCTCTATACGCCGAACATTTAGCAAGTAACCCAGCTTCTGGGCGAGTAATGATAAAGAATGGAATGCATTATTCCGGGTCTAAACATAAGAAAAACCGAGACGGTATTTTATCTAAAGTCGAGACATATGAGATAAAACACACGTAACAAAACCATGTTATTTACTCACTTATGAGATACCGGAATTAATAAAGAAATTAAACTTTGTTATATTAATCGAAGTTCAGCCTGGAAAAGCAAATTAACAGATCGACTTATATAACAAAATGAAAGAAGCGGACTTTATTAATACTCAATACTCTAATAAGACACCAACATAATGGCAGTGTATGAACGCAGGCTCGATTTCGCTTCGCTACACATGTTAGTCAACTTTTACTCGCCCCTTTTGGGTGTTATGTTTATCGGAGGTTTTGTGAACGAATTTAGTATCAGCCGCATTAATACCGATTTTGGTATTTTCCGTATTTCAGGTTTGTGGAGTAAAGAAAGTCTAGAATCACTTAGAATTGATATTCATTCAATTGAAGTGATGGGAACTGATGGTTGGGTTTTATTAAATCAATCTAATGAAAAGGTTATTAATTTGATCACAGATTTAATGCCGACTTTAAAAACGCACTTACTGGCTAATAGCCGATAAAGATAAAATGGAAGCAGCTACAAGTTTGTATAAAACAATGGGCTGGAAAAAAACTGAAGATCCGCATCCCGATAGTGGAGCTGAGCGAGCTTACTATCTAAATTTAAAGTGGTAGGGTCGCATACAACAAGTGCGTATGGGAATTCAACCATACTTTCTATAATGCAAACCGTCTAAGCCAAATTTGCCCCAAAATGGCTTAGAGCAGTTAATCATACTCGAAATCCTCACATTAATTTTCTATATATTTTCTTATTGATAAATACTGTGATTACATTCAGGTATAATTTGAATTCACAAAAATGACGAAAATATATTATTTTGTCGATACGACAATAGGTAAAAATCTACTCTCTGGTGGTGAATATTTATTAATATTAGAAACAAAAACGCCAGCAAATGCTGGCGTTTTAAAGATGAATGTCAATTATCACATCATGCCGATATCACGTAGGATATGCGGTGATAACCCTCTTAATTGAATATCTAATGATGTTTCTTTTTTATCACTAAATAAAATGTCTTTCGTGTGTTTAATCAGTCCTTTGATAGAAACAGCATAAGCTTTTTTATCTAAAGCCAAATCTTGTGGAATCATATTGAAGTGCGCTGCGTGTGCCATATTAGCCTCTACCTGAATTTAATAATTTATGTTTTAACTGGGTAATGTTTATATGCTTATCTGGTGAATATAATAGCGGATGAAATAACCATGTAACAATGATAAAAAATACCATGATGCATTAGTTTTACTAATGCACGTGACACCGCCAGTAGCTTAATAAATAATCATTCACTTTAATTGCATTTAAATTGGGATTTTTATTCCAAAGATAGTTAAAACAAGCACTTTTACATATACGTAACAATTTAAAGTTATTAAAATAACCTTAATATAGCAATAACAAATAATGCTGAGTCTTTAATATTCAACATAGATGAATTTCATTTATTAGATCCTGTAATGCGAATCTAGCTTGTTGAGTTTAATCTCTAACCCATTTAGACTAGAAGAAATTTGGGGCATTCGAACCAGGCTCCAAATTAATGATAACCCGATGCAACTAGCTCTATTAAACTTGGCTATAGATAGCAAACTGCGTTCATGTGACTTACTTAGAATGAAAGTTCGAGATGTTTACTCCCAAGGTATCGTTCACCCACAAGTACAACTTAATCAAAGTAAAACAGTCTCGGTAGTGTTCGTAACGGTATGTGACGGAAACTATGACAGCCCTTTAAATCCGTCGCCTGCGAGGTAGAAAGTACTTTGTCATACTAATACCATACGAGCTCTCGAAAGTATGACGAAATGCGCTCAATCTATTCAACCCTGTCATACTTTAAATTTCACTTTAACTATATAGATATATCAATTTCCCCATTTGTAGTTGTCGTTAAACATTAAAGTTTAGAATTGAACAATAAAGCGTGAAACTAACACATTAATGATTGAAACTTTTGGCCCCCATAAAGGGAGAGATAATCCGGTTAACTCATACCTGTCTACCTTGGGTTTAGTGTAATAACGCTAAGCCGAATTTGCCCCATTTCGCGTTAGAGCAGTTGCTCAATTGCAATATGTTCATATCGATTTTCCATAGATTTTATCATGCAAAATTTACCAACTGAATTGCTCTTATTTATGCATAGTTAAATGGTTAGATATGATGATTTTATACAGTATTATTGGCATTTTGGTGAACGCAGTCTCGAATTGCCAGAAGACAATCACGTTTATCTTGCTAGTGGAAATTAATGCCAATATAATCAGTTGCATAGATAGTCTTATTGATAACTTACAAGACTTAAAAAATAATTTACAGGACGTCTCGATTTGTCAGAAACAGACAATAAAACAATTCCTGAGATAATTATTATTTTCAATGGATTAAATGCCATTTAAATGGTGAACGGATTTGGGGATTCGAGACGTCCTACTATACAAATGTTATGTGTTATCATCGACTCCCTCATATCAAGAGAGTACTTATGCGACTTATCCCTTTATTAAAGCAGCCACGAATCCACTGACGAGCACAATGTTTAATTAATAAATTATATTTTTTAACATTTTTTTGAGGTTAGTATGCAGAATAAACATTGGTCAAAATTTCAGTTGCTACATGAGGTAGTAACAAATCCAAATATTTTTATAAAGGGTGAGCATAGCTACTACAGTGATTGTTGGGACAATGGTTTCGAGGACTCAGTTGTTCGGTATCTACACGGTGATGAAGTTAGTCGAAAGTGGGAGCCTCGGTGGGAAATAGACAAGCTCCATATCGGCGATTACGTCTGCATAGGTGCGGAAGTAGTTATTTTAATGGGAGGTAATCATACTCATAGAGGGGATTGGTTCTGTTTATATCCGTTTATGGACTATATAGAAGAAGCTTATATTGGTAAAGGCGACACTCGTATTGGTGATGGCTCATGGCTAGGGATGAGGGCTATGATTATGCCAGGTGTGTCGATTGGAGAAGGTGCTATTGTAGCTGCTAATAGCGTTGTTACTAAGGATGTTGCTCCATACAGTGTTGTTGGTGGCTCTCCTGCTAAATTAGTTAAACATCGTTTTAAGCCATCTGTCGTTAATGAGCTGTTGCAGTTAAGAGTTTATGATTGGCCTGTGGAAAAATTTGAGGCACTTAAAAGGTACTTATGTTCGTCAGACATCCAGCAACTTAAAAGTGCAGTTTTAGCTTATGAAACTCAAAAATAACACATAACAAGGCATTTAAACGGAACTAAAACAGTGGGTTACGCTCCGCATCGCTACACAGTATAACTCACTATTTTAGTCCGCTTAATGCGGCGTTAATCTCATTTACCAGTACTTTCTGTAACGCTATATACCATTTAAAGTTTCAACTCTAAGCCATTCCTGTCCAGCTATGGCTTAGGGCTGAGCTATGTGAACTTGTGAACACCAAGGGACTCTGTCGTACCATAACTACCAAGCGACTCTGTCGTTTTTATAATTACCAAGGGAAATTGACGGATCGAATTTTTAAGTAATCCTCTGAGTATCACCGTGTACTTTTCAGAGGTTACTAAGGATGATCGTGATGAATTCCCAATCCCAGCTCATTGTTGATGTGATTACTAAGGTTGCTGAAGGTAAAATTAGCATTCTTAATGCCTCAAAATTACTCAATAAGTCCAGTCGAACCATTGAACGTTATCTCCGTCGATATAAAAAAAATGGCATTCGTTTTGTTGTCCATGGCAATACTGGTAAAACGCCAACCAACAAGATCCCCGACTCATTAAAAAGACAAGTTCAGTCACTTATTAAAGATAAATATTATGATTTCAACATGTTGCACCTCATTGATATCTTAAGGGTGAGAGAAGGAATTCAAGTGAAGCGTGAAACGCTTCGCTCTTGGGCTCATGCTATTCACCATGTGAAACGGGCTAAGCATCGTCGTTCAAAAGTGAGAAGAAGGCGTGAACGTATGGAATCATCGGGATTAATGCTGCAAATGGATGGTAGTCCACACCTGTGGTTCGGTCAGAATAAGTCTTGCTTGATCGCCATTATCGACGATGCAACCAGTGATATCCATGCTGAGTTTTTTCCGTCCGAGACTACCGATGGCTGCATGAAAGTAATGAAGGCTTATATCGAGAAGCGAGGGCTGTTTAAGACGCTTTACGTTGATAGAGCAGGCATCTTTGGTGGGCCGAAGCGTTGTAACTTCTCACAAATGCAAAGGGCATGTGAAGAGCTCGGGATCGAGATCATCTTTGCCAACTCGCCTCAAGGTAAAGGTCGGGTTGAACGTGCATTCGATACCTTTCAAGATCGCTTGGTGCCAGAGCTCCGCCTGGCAGAAATAACGGACATGGACAGCGCTAATCATTATCTGCAAAATACATTTATTCCAGATTATTGGTTGAAACAACTCACTGTCCATGCAAAGAATATCCATTCGGAATTTAGACCAGTCCCAGCGTACATCAACCTTGATGCTGTCTGCGTTCAGAAGGAATACAGAAAAATCCGTCGTGATCATACCTTCAGTTACAACAACACCATGTACATAATAGATTCCCCCTTAAGGCATTCAATCGTGAGCCATAAAGTAGAAATACGGAAACAGTTGGGTGGCGGCTTTGCCGCTTATTTTGCCGATCTTAAGCTCACCATCGCTGAAATCAAGGAACCATGCAAACTCACGGAATATGGAGAGGAAGTACAGAGGAAGCTTGATACCATCAAGCTTGCTGAAGAGCTTGGCAACCTATCTGAAGCAGCTCGAATCAGCGGTTGCTCAAGGGAAAGCATTTACAATAATCGACGCCTGCTTGAAGCTCAGGGGCCTTTGGCACTGAAACGGATGTATGGTATCCCTAGACCAAGATGTTGAAGATAAAGTCATCGAGCTAACATTAGAAAAACCTCACCTGACCCAAATCCCTATCAGCAGTGAAATGATGAAAAGACACAATATATCAATCAGTCACTCGACAATTAGAAATATCTGGGTAAGAGAAAAACTGAATACTAAGGTGTTACGGATCGAACGTGCAGGAGCATTAGCGAAAGCAACATAGTAAAATGAGGGGGTGGACTAAACTTAACAGTGTAAATGACAAAGTCCCACGGTAATTACTCTGTCACACTCCCTCGGTAATCACATGGCCGAGCTAACTCGATATTCTTATTAGTGAATGCAATACAGTGATTTAATAGTTTCCTTCAGCCACAGTAACTTCGGATTGTGAGCGTTGCGTTTATGCCAAATCAACGTGAAGGGAATTAACAGTTTATCATGATAAACCTTGTCTACAGGGATGGGTAAACACAACAAATCTGGATGTTGCTGCTTGGTATAATGTTGACAATATGCAGGTGCAGTCGTGATCATATTTTGGTTTGGTTGAGCCGACATGAATAATGATTGCTCAAAGCTAGCCATAGTAAGCGTGATATTTCGCTTCAATCCCTGTTCACTTAGTATTTCATCTAACGCCCAAGCTTCACACTTCTCCCAAACGATATTGATATGTGGGTATTTGAGGAAGGTATCGAGGTTCCATTCCTCTTGTAAGGCAGGATGATCTTTACGCAAATATACAACAGGAAGATCATAAAAAAGAATTTCAAAGTCAATAAAGTAAGGAAGTAGATGTAGTGACTCTTTAGAGCGCGGGTGGCTTTCTCTTCCCGTGAGTCCAATATCAGTTTCGCCACGGATAATTGATTCTAAAGAGTCGTAATCCCAGTTATGCGTTTTTATTTTTGCGTCTGTATAATGTTGCTGAATTTTCTGGACTAGTCCATTCAGTATGGTTAGCAGAAGCGGAGATTCAATAGCTAAATCAAATTGAATCCCTTTTGGCGAGTCACCACTATGTTTTTCCAGAAGTTGGCGACTTATCTGTAGCCAATCTGAAAGATCTTGTTCCATGCTCTGTGTGAAAGGGGTTGGTGCTAACCCCTTCGGGGTTTTAACAAACAAAGGATCATCAAACCAATCACGTAATTTTCTCAACGACTTGCTCACGGTAGATGGCGTGACATTCAACTTTTTTGCAGTTCTCGACACACTATGTTCTTTAGATAATAGTTGTAGTGTATACAGCAAATTAAAATCAAGCTGGGCTAGTGATCTTTTCATATTTATGACCGTGAGAATGTTTAGGTATCAATAGTATTAGAGCAAGGCTAATTACGCTACCTATAATCAAGGTTGTAAGTAGCATATTCAGTGCATTTACGCCAAGAGCACCCATTAACCAGATGTACAATGCAGAGCTGGACACTTGGGTAATACCAAGCAACGAACTCGCCATTCCTGCGCGCGCAGAATATGGGCTAAGAGCTTGACTCATGGATACACCAAAGCCAATGGCAAAACCCGCACATATCAGTACAAAACTTAGCAGATACAATTGATTATAAAAATTAGAGATAAGCGTGAATGTTATAACCACAGCAGAGAGTGCAAACAAAATTTGTGATGCCAGTAGTAGGGTGCGTTCTTTAAATATTGATAAAGCAAAAGGTGCGGAGAACGAGGTGATCATACTGACTAAAGCAGTGCCGGCTACAATGGTAGAATACTCGCTTCTATCAAAACCCATCTCTCCCATTATTAATAAAGGAGACACGTTAACATAAGTTAAAATGGTCATAACACCCAACGAAGTAATAATCAGACGGCTGATAAAAAAACGTTCAAAGAATGATTCTTGTGCAGCGTGACGGTCTGAATGAATGTCATGAATTACAACCCACTTGTTTGGCTTAGTCTCTTTGAGTACCAGTAAAGATAATAGACAGACCACACCGCCCATAACAGCCATCATAATAAACAGACTTGACCATGGAAATTTAAGCATTATAAGGTAACCAATCACGGGCGCAATAACAGGGATAACACAGGTGATACCATTGAGCATAGAAAGAACTTTAGCGCGCTGTATATCATCCAAAGTATCCCGAATAATTGCAAAGGCAACCACGTAACAGCTACCAGCGCCAATCCCCTGAATGAATCTAGCAATAAGAAACGGCGTACTATGTTCAGCCATTCCACCAAATATAGATGATACTGCAAAGATTGCGGCACCAGTAATAGCAACAGGTTTACGGCCTATTGAGTCGGCCACTTTCCCAGCAATAAGCATTGTAGTAGCCATACCTATCAAATAGATAGAAAAAGCAAAATGAAGTTGGGATTCTGTTGCCTGAAGGTCTGCTGCAATTTGTGGCAGACCAACAAGATAAAGATCGATGGCAGTGGGATAAAGTAGTACAAGCGTAAAACTACAAAGAAGATATCGGAACATAAAAGCCTCATAAATTAATTAGTATTAATTAGTATGAGTATGATAGTGCTGTAAGTATTGGCTGGCGAGTGAGCTTTATGACATCAGGTATTTCCATTGGCGACAAACACTAAAATAAGCTTTGGTTATTTTAGATATTAAATCTGTAATGCGAACTACATCCTTTAAAGCTCGAGCTCTAAGCCATTTAGACTAGAAGAAATTTGGGGTATTCGAACCAGACTCCAAATTAATGATAATCAAATGCAACTAGCTCTCTTAAACTTGGCTATAGATAGCAAACTGCGTTCATGTGACTTACTTAGAATGAAAGTTGGAGATGTTTATTCCCAAGGTATCGTTCACCCACGAGTACAACTTAATCAAAGTAAAACAGGTAATTACGTTCAATTTGAAATAACACCTAGAAGTCAGCAAAGTATCAGTAGGTGGATCTTTTCGGCAAAACTGGGAATTGAGAGCTACCTATTTCCCAGTCTTCGCAGAATAGGCCAACCGATTAGTTATTCTTACTACTCAAAGATTATCAAGTCGTGGGCGTTAAGCTTAGGGCTGGATGATAACTTATATGGCACGCATTCGATGAGACGAACCAAAGCTACGTTGATATATGCCCGCACTAAAAACATACGGGCTGTACAGTTGCTTTTAGGTCATACGAAAGTGGACACAATTCGATACTTGGGCATTGAGATTGAAGATGCCCCAAAGTAGCTTAGAGTAGTGACTCAGTTATATTTTGTTCATGACAGTTGGGTGGCGGATTTGCCGCTCATACTCGATATCCTCACATTAATTTGCCATATATTTTTTTATGGATAAATTTTGTTGCACAATCGTAAACCTAGTTTTATATACAGGTATCATTGGCTTTATCTTGTTTTCACGAAATATTGATGATTTATACTGCCAAATAGTCTTTGTTTCAAATGTTATTAGAAAGTATGTATATCCAATTGTAATATAAGGAAAATTTGATATTGTTAATGGGAATGAAATTAAAGTTGGATTCACGTTATACGGAATTCCGTATAACAAACAGTTAAATAGCTTAATCAAAGGAAGCGTATGTATCATCGAGAATGGAAGTGCATTTGCCCTAAAAATACAGCAAATGGATTTATCGACTACCTCTCAGAAATACTCAAGTTATAAAGGGTTGTACTGGTTACCATGTTTTACGACGAGAGTTAGAAGGTGAAATTGAAATCACATTCGTATCTTTCTGGTTAGAACTTGAGATGATGAAACAGTATGCAGGGGAAAATTTGTATAAAGCCGTACTTTATCCGGAAGATTATAAATATTGTATTAAACCTGATACAGAAGTAAGGGTGTATCAAGTTGTTCCCGGCATAACAGCTACTTAACAAGCAACTGAACGCATATTCGTTTTACAGTCACGCGTTTTGCAAAAAAGATGCAAAACATCGCGCCAGAAACCCTCAATGGTTAGTTTGACGTTAAGTTACCAAGGAAGTTATGCGAAAGTTGGGATGACACAAACATCTTCTATTTGCGTAATGAAAAAGACGCAAGTTTAATAGAATCGTGGGCAAATGAATGCGGGCTCTATCGCCTTAAGTAACCTAACAAACTGCGAATTAAGATTCACCACAGTAGTTATGCCAATTACGGAGCAATTCGCCCATCTGCATTAGTTCACTTATTAGCAGGGCGCTATGTAACAAGTACAAGTATCTGCACAAATAACGGGGTAAGATACAAAGTATTAAAATTTATCTTTACGAGCTTGGTATAAACAACTATGACAAACCGACTGCCTCAGAAAACTTCCTCGACTATATCAACGCTTAACGATCTTGCGAAGTTGGCAAATTATTCCCTCATGGACACGCTCAACTGTGATCCTGATGCGACAGAAAACGGTGCCGACCACGCGCCGCGACAAGTCTTTACGGGCCATTATGTCCCCGTCAATCCTACTCCAATCAAAGACCCTGAGTATGTAGCGCACAGCAAAAACTTTTTTTCCGAGCTTGGCTTCGCCGACAGTCTGGCTGAGTCCTCCGAGTTCATCCGCATGTTCTCCGGCGACATTTCTCAGGTTCCAGAGCCGATGCGCAAGGTCGGTTGGGCTAGTGGGTACGCACTTTCCATCTACGGTACTGAATACATCCAGCAGTGCCCGTTCCAAACCGGCAACGGATATGGCGACGGTCGTGCAATTTCTGTGCTTGAGGCCGTCATCAACGGTCGACGCTGGGAAATGCAGCTGAAAGGTGGCGGCCGCACGCCATATTGCCGCGGCGCGGACGGTCGTGCTGTCTTGCGGTCTAGTATCCGCGAGTTCTTGGCTCAGGAGCACATGCACGCACTGGGCGTGCCCACATCACGGTCTTTGAGTTTGTACGTTTCAAAAACTGAGACGGTGAATAGACCGTGGTACTCGGAGGGCTCGCGCTCGGAAAATCCCGACATGCTTATATCTGAAGCCGTCGCCATCTCGACACGTGTCGCACCGTCGTTCATCCGCGTCGGCCAACTCGAACTTTTCGCTCGCCGTACCCGTAAAAACGAACACCTGAAAGCGATGGAAGAACTCGAGAAGATTGTGCTGCACTTGATTGATCGTGAGTACGCTGACGTTGTCGATAGGCAACTCACCACCCCAGAAAAAGTGGTATTACTGGCGCGCGAGTTTCGTAGCCGCCTCACGTCGCTGGTGGCGAATTGGATCCGCGTCGGCTTCTGTCAGGGTAACTTCAACAGCGACAATTGCGCAGTCGGTGGCTTTACACTTGATTATGGTCCCTTTGGCTTTTGCGATGTGTTTAACCCGTATTATCAGCCTTGGACGGGTGGTGGTCGTCACTTTTCGTTCATGAACCAACCAAACTCAGCGCAAAGAAACTTCGGCATGTTTTGTTCGGCGTTACGGCCATTACTGGCGTCGCATCAGGACTATTTGCTAGAGCTCGACGAGATTCAAAGTGGATTTTCGAAAGTAATGCACACGAAAATGGAAAAGATGTGGGCTGCCAAGCTGGGTCTTAGTACTTTGAACACAGCGTCTCACAAGGCACTTTGCAACGTACTGTTCAGCGAGCTAGAAACACTCATGATGCAAACTCCTGTCGATTACACGATCTTCTTCCGCGAGCTCTCGTCGATACCCGGTGACATTGGCCCACTCAAGAAAAGCTTCTACAATAATTCGCCGCATGATATAGAGTCCAAAGAGATGGACAAGCGCTGGGCAGAGTGGCTTGAAAAATGGAAAACGCTCCTCAACAGCGCCTGTGACGCGAATGCTACGTCGCCCCGAACCAGTGAGGAAATCTCTAGGCAGATGAAGCTCGTCAACCCAAAATACATTTTGCGAGAGTGGTTTGTTATGCCTGCTTATCAGCAAGCAACTGCGGGAAATTACGCTCTAATTCGAGAACTGCAGGACGTGATGACACAGCCATATGCAGAGCAGTCGAAGGACGTGGAGGATAAATACTATAGATTGAAACCGCCTGAGTTCTTTGAGGTGGGTGGATTGTCTCATCTTAGTTGTTCGTCGTGATTCTTTGGACTTAAAAAAGTAGTGCCAGAAACAACTTAATAGTGAAGGCGAGGTTAGTATTAATAAAAGGTGGCTAAAAGTTGTAATTGACCTTACTGATTGGCCCCTACTTATTGAATATATAGTCACGAGTATTGTCAGTAAACACCCAACAAAGCGCTCAAGCGTTATATACCTAGGAGGTATTTGATTTGAAATTGATTCCTGAGTTAGAAACTGAAAACTTGATTATTTCCGTTTTAAATCCTGACGATTTTGAATTACTCGTCAAATATGAAAGTAATAATCGTAGCCATTTATCTCCGTGGGAGCCAACAAGAACCACAGAATATTTTGGCTTAGAAAAAACAAAAGAACGTGTAGAATTAAACTTCAAAGACTTTCAATTAGGCTCTTCAATTTCTCTTGTTGCCTTTGATAAAAGTAAATCTGAAATTATTTGTTTATGTTCATTTTCAAATATAGTTCATGGTGTTTTTCAAGCTTGCAATCTTGGCTACTCAATCTCTGAGAAGAAGCAAGGTAAAGGTTTAATGTTTGAAATGCTTCAAGCATCAATACAGTATGTCTTTACTGAATACAATCTACATAGAGTTATGGCTAATTATATACCATCAAATATCCGTTCTGGGAAATTATTGGACAAGCTAGGTTTCCAGAAAGAAGGAATGGCAAAGTCATATTTAAAAATATCTGGCTCATGGCAAGACCATGTTTTAACATCAAAAATAAATCCGAGTTAAGTCGGCATATAACAATAATTTAAAGTGGGACTGTTAACCGTTTGCCCGGTTCCGCTTCATTCTACATTTTAGCCATCTATTATTGGGCGTAATGCGTAAAAAGAGACAATATGAAAAGTCAGGGAAAGCTGTTCTTCTTCTGTGGCAAGATGGGAGCGGGTAAGTCAACGAAATCCAAGGTCGTGGCTATCGAAAATGATGCTGTTTTAATATCAGAAGATGAATGGTTGGCCGCTCACTTTCCGAATCAAATTCAGTCGTTTGATGACTACATCAAGTACTCTAACTTAATCAAACCGTTTATCAAAAATCATTTCCAAAGTCTTTTGAAAGTTGGGGTAAATGTTGTCATGGATTTTCCTGCAAACACGGTGAAGCAGAGATTGTGGTTCTCGTCACTTTGTAATGAATTGGGCTGTGACCACGAACTTTTATATCTTAACTTAAGTGACGAACAGTGTTTGTCTCAAATTGGAAAGCGTCGCCTTGAACAACCAGAGCGAGCACACTTTGATACAGAGGCAGTTTTTTATCACGTCACTCAGTATTTTGAACCACCGTGTGTTGGTGAAGGCTTAAACATAGTGCTCGAGGAAAAACACGCATAACAAAGAGTTTACTGAGGGGCATAAAAGTCAATCGGATTCCATAAGTCGTTCGTAGCGTTAGTCTAAATTTAGCGATGTTGTTGTAAAAATTAGAATAATCTTGAGTACCTTATCTATATCAGCTTTACCAAGGGCTAACCAGCCCCTTTAGTTTCCTTCTTCACCCAAAACGCCCGAAACAAACGCATCAACCCCAGCGTTGAAACCGCAATACCTGCAGATCATAATCAGCATCGTTACCTTCCTGGTTAGCCAGGCGTTTAGCTTCTGCGTCCAGCTTAGCCAATTTAAGGTCACCTTCTGCAGTCGTAATCGATGCTGCCATTTCAGCAGCAATATGCTTTTTATTATGGATCAATTTAACGAGAAGAACAGTGAACTGGTTTTATACGCAGGTGTAATGTAAAGCTAACAAGACGTTGGTTAGGGCTGGTTGGTGAATAATATGAATTAACTCCTTAACCGGTCTTGTCTACGCATTTTTTTTGACTCTTTATCGCATTCTTCCAAATGTTGCCAAAGCTGTTTATTCTTTTTAAGTAACTCAACCAATAAATGTTTAAACATATTCGCACCTTTTATTGAATTGTATCTATGTGTATGAAGTGTAGTAAAGTTATGCGTTTGTGTGGCAAATAATAAAACTGTTGGCAACCATTGCAGAGCCTTCATCTACCAGTGGTATCAACACCGATATGAACCACATGATATTTAAGGGTGAGCTCTTTAATTTAACTGGCCATGGTTTCAAAACCGTTACCACTGAGATTCAATAATTCCAACAGACGGAATTTATCGTCAGGGCCAAGCGGTAAACTCAAGACCACGACCGAAGCAATGTCTCGCGTTCGCGCAGGGTCAAAACCAATAACAACGGCTTCATGGCGTAAGGCCGTGAGGAAGCCATTCTATAAATCATAAGCTTCATGGCTGGTCACCGATGGCGTACTAAAATAGGTAATACGAAAATCTTATGGGGCGGCATGCTGGGTGGTGTGATCGGTCGGCCAAAAGGCAAGGGCGGTTATGTTGTATTAAATGCACGTAAAAACTTTGCGAGGCAAAATATTGAAAGAAAGCTATTAACTTAATTATCAGTCCAACCTTCATACCCAAGACGTTTTTCTAATTACTCTGATACGATAAATAGGAAGGACTTTTTAATTTAGTTTGGCGTTAACTTACATTTCCAAGTCCACAACGCTGATAATATCATCTTTATTAATGATGCCTAAATAACGGCTATCGTTAGCAAAATCTCGATTGTCACCTAAAACGATGTACTCATCATCTTTTAAATGCCATTCCCAACCATCATTTCGCATATCAAGAGGAACTATCTTCTTATTGAGAAGTTGAATGTTATAGCCAGTCTGCTTACCTTCCGAAAAGATAGTGTTATCTTTAGTGCTATAAATAGAATTTCTCTCTAAGCACTTTGAATTAATACATAGCCTGCCAACCGTCAGCCATATACGGCTATAGTCGATTTACCTAACGCTTAGTAAGACAAGGCATTATGCTAAACCATAGAACGGTGCAAAGGCTGGAACAACGGCACCCAATATACTTGAGCGAAATATGAAGGCTACAAAGCCAAACGAAAAGTGGGCAATAGTAAAAAAATGCTGATGAATTAATAGAAAATCTCGACGAGTACATCGAGTGATACAATACGAATCAAGGTCAAATTAAAAGGCCTGACTCCGATAGAACATCGAAACCAGGCCTTACAAGCCGCTTAACTAAAATGTCCAACTTAACGGGATCAGTTCAAAAGGGGGCTTTTTTAATTACATGCTTTGCAAAAAACTAAAATACGCTTGTATCTTGGAATAAGCCTACTTTAAGATCTTTTGCAGTATAAATTACTTTACCATCTACAAGCATTTCAGCGTCAGCAATACCCATTACCAAACGACGAAGTACAACACGCTTCATGGCAATTCTATAAGTAACTTTTTTATTTGTTGGTAATACTTGACCTGTGAATTTAACTTCACCTACACCCAGTGCACGTCCTTTACCTTTAGCGCCATTCCAACCTAGGAAGAAGCCAACTAATTGCCACATTGCATCTAGGCCTAGGCAGCCTGGCATAACAGGATCACTGTCAAAGTGACAGTCAAAAAACCATAAATCAGGAGTAATATCTAGCTCTGCAATGATTTCGCCTTTACCGAATTCACCGCTTGTGCTGTCAATGTTTAGAATGCGATCCATCATTAGCATATTGTCTTTTGGAAGACGAATCTCAGAATCAAATAATTCACCGTTACCACATTTAACTAGATCTTCTTTATTGAAGCTGTTGCGTTCTGTTGCTGACATAGGTACCACTTGAACCTCTAATTCGTTTATCATAATAATGTCCTTGTTATCTTGGAATCATCTTAGCGTACATCTGTACGCCAAACAAGTCCAATCAGTTGTTACGTCCCTGTTTAAAGGTTATTCTAGCGTACAATTGTTTAAGTTTGGTTACAAAAACAGGCTCATCGTCTTCTAGTCTATCATCAATATCGTCGGCTAGTTTCTGAATTATACTATAGATACCTTCTTTTTTATCAAGGTCACCGGCTTTGGTGCCCATTAACAGTTCAATGGCTTGGTCTATGTGCGTGATAGGATAGATTGCCAGTTGATTTTTGTTCACTGCAGTGATGAGTTTATCACTTAAATTTAAGTTTACATTATTCGCGGCTGGAATTAAAACGCCCATATTGGTTTGTCCGTTTAATTCACAGATACGCAGGAAACCTTCCAGTTTTTCATTAATCCCGCCGACAGCAAGCACATTACCGAATTGGTCTATTGCACCCGTAACCGCGAGGTTTTGTGCAATCGGTATCTGTGCTAACACCGAGAGTAATGCGCAGGTGCCAGCTAATGCCGCGCTATCACCATCAATTTCACCATAGGATTGTTCAAATACTAAATTGGCACTAATTGGAAGTGGTAGTGGCTTTGCGAAAGTGTGTGTAAAAAACCCTTGAATAATCATCATGGATTTCGCGTGTATATTACCCGCTAACTCGGCTTTGCGCTCAACGTCTGAAATATCACCGTCACCATTTAAATGTCCTGTTGCTGTAATACGAATGGGTTCACCAAAGCTTTCAGGGTGACCATCTATTTCAAGAACAGATAAACCATTTATTTGACCTATTTTAGCACCATTGGTTTCTAAAATAATTTGTTTTTCGATAATACCTTCGTTACTCAATCGAATGTGCGTATTTAACGCTTCATGTTGCAGTGTTAACACGGTATTTAAGGTATCACGGTCAATCATGTCTAACTTTTGTTCAGAGGCCACATGATGGCAATAGCTCAACAATGTCATTAATTTTGATTCATTTAAGCTAAGGTAGTTATTATGTTCACACCAACGACTGCTTAGTTGCAGTAGACGTGTTAGCCCGCTTGAAGACAAGGGAAGTAACTGAGACTCAGTGATTAATGATTTAATATAACCGATGTATTTTTCGATATTTTGATCTGAGACGTTAAACTCAGCAGGAAAATCGATAAATGAATTCGTCATACTCGACAGTTCTCTATCACCTTCAGCTAACTGGCTAATAGCGAGTCGATCACCGAGTAAAATGACTTTTATATCGATTGGGGCTGGATCTGGCTTTAATTCAGTTTGTACTGCTTGGTTACTTGAACGCCAATCCAAAGTACCTTGTTTAATTACCGCTTTTAATTGATACCATAGGTCGGGATTGTTAATTAACTCATCAATCTTGATAAGGATATAACCACCATGAGCTTGGTGTATTAGGCCAGGCGTTAATTGAGCGACATTACTGCTGTAACTGCCGTTTTTATAAAGCGTGTCTTGATTACCAAATAAAGTGGTTTGGGTAAGGTTACTTGCATCAACGAGATTAGAGGTTGCCGTCTCGCCATTGGTAAGGATCTTAAATGCGTGTTCAACATTAAACTCATTAAGGTTTAATAACAGTGGTACAAGACTCGGGTAGGGTTTAATGATACAGGAGTTTAACTGTTCGTCCGCACATTTGCCTGTTGCAATGATGTTGTCAATAACTTGCTTGAACAAGACTGTTTTATCTCGCCAAATTTCAAATGCGTGTGCACGTCCTATTTTTGTTACATCTTCGATATAACAAATGGATTTAGCACGTTTAGTCGACATAGAGGACAACATATCTGAGAATGATTTGGTGTGTTCAAAGCCTTCAAAATCGGTTGCTACAAGTAGTTTAGCGCTTACTGTATTGTGGAATAATGCGAATAGTTTATTATTTTGAGGGTATAACTGGTCTCGCTTTACTGTATCAAACTCATCGAGTTTACAGCGCGAACCAAGATCAAAGACAGGGACTAATTTATCAGCAACAATTTTCTCAATTAACAAGGCTATCACTCATTGGAAGGTAGATAGTTAAATTATATGAGATTGTCGTATAAACAGATAGGATTATTCACAGGTTGTCGTAAATTGGTGGTTTTAAGCGGGATTAATAACCAGAACTGACGGCGTTAACAAAAATGGTTATCATTTTATAAGTCGTTACATTTACGATTGATAGTCCAAAACTAACCCCATAAAAGTGTGTATAAGTGATACACGTTAGGGGCTAGCAGGACTCATTATTAATAATCTTTTATTACCACATTAGATCATCAGGAATCTGGAAATCAGCATACGGGTCGTCTTCTTCAACTTCCGTTGCGGTGTTTTCATTCAGTACCAGTACGTATGCTTCATCAACGGCTCTAATCTTGTCGATAGCAATACTCGGCATAACATAGGATTTACCTTCAAGCACACATAAGCCAATTTGACCTCGAGTTAATGCGTTATAGCTTGGTTGATCGACAGATAGTGTCTTAACCTTGTTATCAAGCACGTAGTTAAATGACAATTCACCAGCGAAATCCGTGATATGCAGTTGCTGAATCATTTGCTTCACTTTGCCATGCTCGGACTTAAGCTCTATTTTCTCTTGAATCGCTTTATTACGGTCAGCATCTAATTGTGCTTGAGCTTCTTTTTTGGTTTTAATATCATCTTGTAGGCTAGTGTCTGCACTTGCCTGATTTTTGCGTACCGCTTTATTTTTCTTATTTTTTTCTTTGCGGATTTTTTTCGCTTTTTTTTCATCGCCTAAACCAGCTTTTAAAAGCTGTTCTTGTAATGATGCCATGGTTTTGAATTCCTGTAGTTTTCGTTTATGCGCGGATCATAGCAGTGTTAACTTTAATTCGCTAGATCCAAACACGGATAGACATTATCATTGATTTTAGTGATCAAAAAAGGCGGTGATTAGCCGCCTTTTTAATATTAAACTCGGTAATAAGCGTGATTATTGCTCGATACCTGTAATTAACCATGGTGCATTTTCTTGAGTCAGATTGCGTTCTAAATGCCACACTTCGTTAATGTCTGCTTCTACTTCCTCATGGCCATCGCGGTAGCGACCACTAAATTTAACACTTACTTGCGAAAGTGATGCGGTAGATTCAGCACGTACTAACTCTGCGTCAAGGAACATGACTTCTGTATGTTGCTCGCCTTCAAGTTCTTTACGTTGAACACGTAATTCATTGTATAACTCGATTGATACGTATTCTTGGATTGTTTCTAAATCATTTTCATTCCAAGCTTTCTGTAGTGTTTTATAATGACTACGCGCACCGCTTAAGAAATTTGTTAAATCAAAGTCTGCAGGTAGGTTAAATGGAACTTCATTGCTTGAACCAGAAAAACCGCCTTGGCTTGCAGTGTTAAACGTTGCATCCGTTGGTGTTGGTGCTTCTTCTTGTCTAAATGCTGGACCAGATGCAGTTTGCGGTGAACCTTGTTGCGATGCTGCTTTTGCGCGCATCATGCCTTTGAATAAGCGGAATAATAAGAAGGCAACACCGGCCATGATAATCATGTCCATGAATTGGAAACCTTCAAAAGCACCACCAAACATAGATGCGATTAAGCCACCAACAAGTAGGCCGCCTAACATACCGCCTAGCATGCCTTTTTTGCTCATACCTTGTTTAGCGGGTGTTGCAGCCGCAGGCGTTTGTTTCTGTGGTGCTGTCTTGTAGCTCTTACCAAAAGACTTACTGCCACCGAATTTTTTAGCGTGTACTTCAGGCGCCGCTAATGAGAAAGCGAATACCATCATTAGAACAGTTAAAATATTTTTCATTATATCCCTTCAATTAATACAAATGTCGTACGCGTATTTTACGTAACTGCATCATAGCAATGGTGTCGTGGGCGTCAATTGCCTTTGGTTACTATTTACACTAGTTGACATAAAATGTCGTTAAAATTATTTTATTTAATTCATAAAGTGATCTGTGTGGGGTTTATTTATTCTGGATATAGAATACTTGGTTATAATAAATAAGAGTGGAACACTCATTACAATGTGTACATAGCGAATAGTATGAAGGCAAATTTGAGAGAGACGAATTTTGATACTAGCGAAAATAATAGTAATGGCCGGTTTATCGGTCTCATTAGGTGCATATGCTAATGAGACCGATATCAAAACGCCCCCCCCCGAGATTAAACCCTTTGTAGTTGGTGGTGTTGATGAGAAAGTATTGGAATTACCCTGGCAGATATATTTAGAGATAGAAAAGGGCGGTACCACCTATGCTTGTGGTGGTACGTTAGTGGCTGACAGGTGGGTTGTCACCGCTGCTCATTGCATAAATAGATTTGTGAGCAATTCAGTGTTTAGTCCTGTTCATGCAGACCAACTCACCGTTTACTCCGGTGGGATAGATCGGTCATCTAAGGATGAAATGTCGAGTAACAGAGTCATACAGGTCATTGCTAATCCACTATATGATCAGTCATCTAACACTGGGGATATTGCGTTACTTCACTTATCTTCACCTGTAGAGTTACCTGCACAAGCAATTAGGTTAATGAATGACGCATTGCAAGTGGATGTAGATTTAGAGTTTGGTAATGGAGTTAGGAATAATTTGGTCTTATCCGGTTGGGGGCGTACATCCACTGATGGTACAAAAAGTACGAACATTTTACAAAAAATAGTGCTTGATGGCATCGCTGATGATACCTGTGCCCTCGCTTGGGGCTGGTCGGGCTTTGAAACAAGTTTTATTTGTGCAAATGCATATAATAAAGGCTCTTGCAGTGGTGATTCTGGCGGACCGCTCATATGGCAAGATAAAAATGCGATAAGCGATAATGATCGCGGTTACCGATTAGCAGGTGTCGTAAGCTTTGGTAATGCACAACAATGTGCTTTAAATTCATTACCTGATGTTTACACCCAAGTTAGCAGCGTTCATGACTGGATTGTAGATGAGATTAACAAAATTTGCGTATATACAGAACCGGCGTCTTCTTTTACACAAGATATATTTACGATTGAAGTGGCAGCACTACCACAAAGTAAAAAAGGGGGGGGGGTGGGTTATTCATTCCTACTTATATTAACGGGTTTACTGCTATATCGTCGAAGAAACTAAAATTGAGAATATCTCTATACTAATAGGCTTATACTTACGCTATAAGCTATTTATCTAGGGTGTAAGTATGGTCAACCTAAAGCTGAATCTTAACCGTCTATCAATTTTTTTTATTCTTGTCATTCTATGGGCTAAACCTGTTTATTCTCAACCTTACGCTATGCCCATACTCGGTTCAAGGCTGATTGGTCAGCAGATACAATATACAGTGAAAGAGGGGGATTATTTGCATGCGATTGCGCAGCAATACAATGTTGGAATGATGGCGTTAATGGCATCGAATCCGACTGTTGATCCCTTTTTACCCCAACCAGGAACTGTGCTTGAGTTACCAACCAGCATGCTGTTGCCTGACGCGCCATATAAAGGGATTGTGATTAACTTACCTGAACTCAGACTATACTACTTTCCTCAAGGCAAAAACATCGTGCATGTATTTCCTGTTGGAATTGGACGGGAAGGGCGTAAGACACCAAAAATGAACAGCTTTGTTAAAGCGAAGCTCAAAGATCCAATCTGGACGCCTACGCCCTCTACGCGTGCCGAGTACCTAGAAAAATTTAAAACTGTGTTACCTCGTTATGTTGAGCCCGGTGAAGATAATCCATTGGGGCGTTTCGCCTTGCAACTTGCTTATGGACAAAGTAACTATCTCATACATGGAACGAATCAACGTTTTGGTATTGGGATGAGGATAAGTGCGGGTTGTATTCGAATGAATCCAGATGACATTGAGTTGTTATATGCTCGCGTAGCGGTAAATGAACCTGTAAGGATTATAAATAAGCCAATTAAATTCACGATTGAACCAAATGGTCAGTATTTAGTTGAAGTTCATACCCCTTTATCTTCTGAAACATTGGATGAAGATCTTAACATGGCTGAGGTTATTGATAGATTTGAAAATCATAAGGTTGATGAAAATGCCCTCAATAATGCGCTACTGCTACACTACGGGTTACCTGTTAATGTCAGTCTTTAATATGAGGTTGAATCGTTAATAGAGGGAAATAGGTCAACGCTCACTATTGCTAACCTATCCAATCTATCGACCACAACAAAACAATGTTGTTAATTATTTGCTATAAGATGCGGCGATATTATCGATGCGTGAGTTCGCTCGTTGTGCTTCTTCCAAAGCTTGTTGAGCCGCTGCTGCGTTAGATCCAATGCCAGACTTCATACTTCCTTGTTCAGATTCTAACATTTTCACTTGGGAGGTTAATTTACTGACTTGAGATGTCAAGCTACCAACACTATTTTCTAGGTCGGCGTTATTTGCACAACCTCCAATGAGTGCTGAACTTACAATCAATCCAGCAATGAGTAATTTACTGTTCATGAAATACCTCTATTTGTTAGCTCTGGAACATGTATATAACATTTTCCACTATCAGAGTTAAGTATGTCAGAGGTTAGGTAATTTTCCACTTAACACTCTATTGTTTTTAAAATTAACAAATATTTATATATTATATTAATCGTTACGGCGTTTTTTATCAGACTATTTTAATGGTTATGCGCGTTATATATGTTTATGATTGCATCTAATTTATTGATATCTACAGGGATTGGCGACTATCAAGTATTTAACAGGGATTGTTTTCACTACAAACTTATTACTGGCTCATTATGCCGTTGCTGAAGACAGTCATTTTACTTTTCCGCATGAATTAGCCTACTTTAGTTCAGAAAAGCAGAAAGAAGATCAAATTAATGCGTGTTTGTCATCGAATGTGACGTCTGCAAAGGGAACGATGACAGTCGAAGCGCTAAGGACGTTTTGTCATGAGGTTAAACCGAATCCGCTTCATCAGCGTAGGGCATTAGAAAAAAGCGCTGAAAACAACCCATTTGCTTTAATCCCCTATAAACCTAACTATATTCTACCGGTGACTTATTCACAGGGAAGCACTGAATCCTATAAGAGTCTGGATAGCGAATATGATTTTGATGATGTAGAAATAAAATTTCAAGTGTCATTAAAGTATATCGTTGCAGAAGATTTTATGACGCCCGGGTTTGACGTGCAACTTGCTTTTACGTCTGTGAGTTGGTGGCAAGCCTATAATTCCGATAGTTCATCACCATTTAGAGAAACAAATTATGAGCCTGAGATCATATTTCAATATAGTGAACCTTGGGATTTGTTTGGATTACCTGTTGCGATCACTGCACTCTCTTTAAATCATCAATCTAATGGTCAATCTGGCCGTTTGTCCCGAAGTTGGAACCGTAATGGCATTTGCTCATGATGATGTTGTCTGGGCTGTTCGTGGCTGGTGGCGTGTACCTGAAGACGAAAAGCTAACACCGGATTCATCACAAGGCGATGATAATCCTGATATCGAAAAATACTTAGGTTATGGTGATCTCAATATGGTTTGGAAATTACCTTATAGCCATAGCTTGGATTTTAAATTACGAAATAATTTAAAATCTGATAATAAAAGTTCGATACAAGTAGGCTGGTCTTTTCCATTGAGTAAGCATTTATTTGGTTATGTCGAATATTTTAATGGCTACGGCGAAAGCCTTATATATTATGATCAACACATTTCGAGAGTCGGTGTCGGCTTTAGATTAACTAACTGGTTATAATTTGGGGACCGAGTGAGCAAGATGTTCTATATCTCGATGTAAAAGTGATTCATCGGCTAAATTTAACTGAACTAAACGACGAAGTTCTGAAATACTATTAATATCAATTCTTGTACAACGTAACCCTAAAACATGGGCTTCATTATGAACTAAAATGGCCGCCATAATGATGACTTGTTCTTGGGTTAGGCTAATTGACAGTGTCATTAGCTGATTAATATTAAACTTTACATTTCTTGGTTTGGTACAGGATAGTCCACGTAAAGATAAATCGATTACATTTGTTGACCATTGATGCCCATTACAAGTTAGCGTGGCATTATGATCAAATAGTATCCGTTGAAAGTGACGCTTATTATTCATAATACTATCCTTAATAATTATCCTGTATAACTTAATATTTTAGAGCAAAATTATTAATTTGGCTGACTTTTTTAGTCGTAATGACGGATCTAATATGATTTTATCATAGCCATTTGACTTGGCCCCAATGAAGCTGTCGGCGTTCTCTGGTTTTTTGCCTGACAAACTAAAAATAAGTTAAAATTTAGTGTTTTAGGCCAAAGTAGATGAGCTAGCAGTCCTATAGGACTACATTGGTCATAAAATCATGGATGTTTTACATACAAGATCATATCGTATCACAACTAATCAATATAAAATCATATAGTTAATACTATGTAAGATTACATAAGTCATTGCCAAGCTTATGTATTTTTTCATATGTCATGGTTTATTTCGTCTATAACAGCTTGTTTGTTTAAAAAGATCAAGGTATATATGTGAACATATGTCATGAAGTGTATGGCGTAAAGTAACTATTTTATTAAATACGATTAAGATGAGTAGCGGAATGATGGGAATTGAAGATTCGTTTTTACCCGTATTAATAGTCACTAAGGATATAATTAATGCTTGTAATAGCATGTTTTCAACATTAGTGGGTATAAGTGAAAGTGAACTCATCAATCGCTCCTTACATGAATATTTGCATTTGGATAGTGACACAGCCTTAGCTGTCAGTGATATCTCTCTATTATTGAAAACTGCAAGCGTTAGTGAAACCGGATGCTTTGTTAAAGCAACACTGATGGATGTTAACTTTCATCGTTGTAAAGTGGAACTTCACTGCCAACGTCGTAGTGAAAGTCAATTCGATAATGCGTTTAAATTATGCTTTAACGTTATTGAGAATAAATCAATTGATTCTATTACTGGTCTGCCGAATGGTTGGGCGATAAGCGCACGCGCAACACATTTATTCAAATTGCCAAATACACAAATGCGTTTGATGATGCTAAGTGTGGATAATTTCTCTACTATCAACTTTCGTTATGGATATGACACAGGGGATAATTACCTTTCTGTACTCGGCAAAAAATTACAAGCGACAGTGAATGATGATGGGCTGGTGGTTCGATTGGCTAATGCGCGTTATGGTATTTTAATCGAGAATAAACATCATTTATCATCAGCCGATTTTAATGCGTATATAACCATGTTTTGCCAGTATTTATGTGATTTATCTTTAGGCTCATTAGTATTAAATAATGGTATTACAATAAATAAATCATTTAGTATTGGTATTAGTAGTGAGCATACTAAGTATGAAAGTTATTTTGCAATGGAGAATGCGACCGAGACCGCAATGAGGGAGTCTAGACGTCATAGCCATTCTTATTTCTGCTTTGCTAAACCCGAGATTAAACCTGAGTTGATGGCCAATAAGCTTATTATTGATGAACTTCCTAGCGCAATTGAAAAGTCACTCATTAAAATTCATTATCAGCCTCAGTACGACCTTACTACTAAACAGCTGGTGGGTTTCGAAGCGCTATCGCGGTGGATACACAAAGATTTAGGCTATATTCCTCCGGATGTCTTCATTCGAATTGTGGAAGACATCGGGCTTCATTTTGAATTTGATTTATGGGTATTTACTCAAGTTTGTAACCAAGTAGTAGAATGGCAAAAATTAGGTGTTTCCACCCCTAAAATAGCAATAAATATATCATTTAAAACACTTGAAATGATCGACTTTATTTACCGGTTAGAATCTATAATTACGTCAACTGGTTGCCCAAAAAATTTACTCGAGATTGAAGTAACCGAAACTGCTTCAATTAGTAATATGGATACCCTAATCGATAATATTAGAGCTGTACGTAGCCTTGGTATTCTTGTTGCAGTCGATGATTTTGGAGCTGGTTATTCGTCGCTAAGCCTTGTTAGAACATTACGGAAATCACTTAATACGTTGAAGATTGATCGCTCATTAGTTGCCGATATATGTGAATCTAGGTTAGATAAAGAGTTTGCAAGGAAAATCATTGAATTAGGAAAAGTCTTAAATGTGAAGGTATTAGCTGAAGGTGTCGAAACCTTAGCACAACGAGATTTATTACAAACTCTAGGATGTGATTATGCGCAAGGGTATTATTTTGACAAAGCATTATCGATGATAGATGCTGAAAATCTCATCATAAATCAGGCTATAAATTAAACATTCCGTCCAATTGATCATATTAAAGCTGACGTTGACTCGAGTATAATAAATGAACGAAAAAGGGTTTATACCGTCTTATTTCACTCTAATCGTACATATATTTTAAATATAAGGATAATTTTTAATTTGTTACTGTCGGACTATAAAGGTAGATAAATAACAATAATGAGAGGTTATTCGTATGAACAAACATTTATTCGCGGCTATTTTTAGTGCTAGCACATTTATTTCTACAGGTGTGATGGCGGCAAACGTCGATTTTCCTCATTTAGAAACCACTGGTATGGGTGAAGTGATTGCTAAACCTGACATGGCCGTATTCTCTGTACAAGTATCTGAAACGCGTAAAACAGCAAAAGAAGCAAAAGAAGCTGTCGATAATGCAATTGTCGCGTTTAATGGACGCTTGAAAAATGAAGGGGTGGCACGTACGGATATTGAAAGCTCTAACATTTCATTGCGTCCAGAGTATCACTACAAGAAAGATCAGAAACCTAAACTCATAGGCTACCGTGCAAACAGACAGGTGACAGTCACTGTTCGAGATTTAGATAAACTTAATAATTATTTAGATGGTGCGCTTGGAGACGGCATCAACAATATTAATAATATTGAACTAAAAGTAAGCAATGAACCTAAATTTATAGAGTTGGCACGACAAGCTGCAATTTTAGATGCAAAGGAAAAAGCGCAGTCACTTGCGAAGGGGTTTGGCGAAAAGGTCGATGGTGTTTGGAAAATCACTTACCGATCATCACAACCTCGTCCAATATTAATGAGAAGTATGGCAATGGATTCTGCGCTAAATGTTGAATCATCTTATCAAGATGAGAAAATTATTATTCGAGATCAGGTTGATGTGGTATTCCGCCTCGAAGATTAATTCTTTATTTCGAATAACAACTTTATTTCACTTCGGATAAACTCGTTTTACCCACGAGAAAACGGTGTGATTAGCCGTCAGCGAGGATTCATAACAGACGGCTATATCGACTAATCTTTATAAATAAACTTCTTATTATTGACGCAAGTCACATCTAGGTCGTTTAGCTTCGAGGGGTCTCCAACAAAGGTTTTGATATTTTGCTGAATACAGTCCCCATTTTCAGAAAATAGAACAACATGATCAATCGTATCATCTGTAATAACCCGGCTGTTTGCAAAATCTTTTTTGACGAGGTTCCCCCATGCTTGTGGAGTCTGGTAATCGTTGCCGCCTTGAGTAATAAGTACAGGGACAGTATCATTTTTAACACCTAAGGCTTCCTCGTCAGCGGATTTTTTTACATCCCATATTTTACATGCGGTAGGGGTAAACTCCATATGAAAGCTATTATCGATGACTTGTTGTACTTCACTTGTCCAGTTAGCTCTTTCTGTATTCATTTGCTCGTAATAAGGAGGAAATCCATATTCTTCAGCACAAACTACAGATAACCCCGTAGCATAAAAATCATCAGGTATATCAGGTACTGCGTTTACCTCTTCTTTATGTTCCTGAAGTAACTCCTTAACTTTACTTATTGGTAGTCTACTGAAAGCTGGAATTGTGTATTCGCTCCAATCCTCGTGTGTTGTGTCATAGGGCATAAAAGATAGCAATAAACTTAAGTAGTACTGATGATCTTCTTTGGGCAAATCAATAAGTTGATTTTGAATCTGACTTTTTAGTGTGTCTGAGTCACAGACTGAAAGAGATCGATTACAGACCTCAATAATACGCTTAAAGTTTTCGTAATTAGCCCATTTAGCGTCATTAATCCCGTTAACTTGAATTGGAAAAACACCGTCAAGTACCATTGCTTTAATCCCTGACTCTGTTTGAAAACCTTGTTTTGTCAGGCGATCTTCCTCACGTAATACTGTTATAGCTAACCTGGTACCATAAGAGGCGCCAACTAGAGTCCACTTATCTTTGAGCTCTCCGGTATCCTCTAGTTTTTTACGTAAAACAATGAAATCTAGAGCATTATTTTTACTATTGAACTGGTTTAAATCTATGCCTCTATTTTCAAATTTGGATTTACAAACTGTTATATTTGTTTCATCGTTACTGCTTTCAAACTCACAGTATAGCGCTGGAGATGAATAACCAGTTCCTCTTTGATCAACAAAGTAAATATCATTTTCATCACGAATAGGACTTTCACCATAGAACCATAAGTCTGTAATGACAGAGCCTCCTGGGCCGCCTTGCAAAAAGGCAATCGCGCCTTTTTTATTATTATTAGCTGAGTTTGCTTTAGCGATGGCTAACTTAATTGTTTTACCGTTTTTTGGATTAACGTAGTCCTCTGGTACAGTCAAAGTCCAGCATTGTTTGACAAAGTCTGGAGGGGTAAAGGATGCAGAGTCTAGTTTAAAGTCAGCACAAGGTATTGAATCCAAATGCGATATGGCTAAAGCAGATGTGAAATTTTCGAACTGAGAAGGTGGTTTTTTAGCGCCACTATCACCGGAACCAGTACTCCCTCCAGAACCGCCACAAGCGGCTAAAGAGCTTAAGATCACCAATGTAAGAGCATATTTGACTGTGGATCTCATAAGTAATTTATCCTAAACGTGAGCAATAAGTTCTTACTAGTTTAGCTTATAACTTACAGGTATCTCACTTAACATTACATTATCAAAGTATGCTGTCGAATCTCGATCTACAGCCCAGCGGTCACTATTACCCCCATGCCAAAGTTGGAAGTATTGATAGTTGATTGCATATATTCTATTCTCAGAAAATGTCATATGAGTTTTTTCAAGTACTTTAAAGCCATTTACATGGATTGTCACAATACCGTTTGCCTGGTTTGCATCGTTTATTTTTACATACTGTTCGATAAGGTATGTTCTTTCACGTTTAAAGGAGAAATTCTTACCTTCATGTTGATAATCAATTTCATCACCGCATTTGCTGGTCTTATCTTGGTGGTAGAAATAACCTATCGCACGGCCATTCTCACGAAACATTGAACGTAAGCTGAAACCTTGGTTTTCACTGATAGGCTTACAACCATCTGGGTTTTTATCGTAATCCGGATTTAATCCTGCTAAACCAGGTAATTTACCGCCCATAGAGAAGTCGTAATTTTTACCAAATGTAATTTGATATGAAAAATACAATTCTTCATATTCAGATAAATCTTTACCACCCGAAATCCCCTTTTTGTATTGACCTTTAGGGTGGGTTACCGCTAACACTTTTGAATTATTTAAATCTACAATATTCGCTTTACCAGTCACGCTAGCCCATTTGTTAATGAAGTCGTTTTTAAACATAGCGGATGTATACGTACCATTTTGTCTATTTTCAAAATCGATATACTTAATAATACCTGGTACGTTTTTATAATCTACATTTGGTACGATATCATGAATATTTCTTGGTTCAGGCGGTACTATAGGTGGTACTATAGGTGGTATTATAGGTGGTATTATAGGTGGTATTATAGGTGGTATTATAGGTGGTATTATAGGTGGTACTATAGGTGGTTTTACTGGTTTTACTGGGTTTGTTGGGCCAGTTTGTTTTTTTTCATCAGTGCTACTACCACCACATGCAATCAAAAATGTACTAGTGAATGTACAAAGTAATAATTTTTTCAATTCCGACTCTCTTTTGATATTTTTTAGTTTAGGAAAATTGATTTAGCTACTGTCTTTTCACTGAATGTAATTTACGCAGGAAAAAAAATGGCCTTGTTAGATAACAAGACCAATTTTTAATTAATCATTTAGGGGTTTATTTTGAATAGCTAAGCGGTTGTGTGCTTAACGCAACATCATCGAAATAAGCCGTTGAATCACGATCTACAGCCCAGCGGTCACTATTACCCCCATGCCAAAGTTGGAAGAATTGATAGTTGATTGCATATTCTCCCTTTTCGGATAACGTCATATCGGTTTTTTCAAGTACTTTAAAGCCATTTACGTAGATAGTCACAATACCATTTGCTTGGTTTGCGTCGTTCATTTTTACATATTGTTCGATAAGGTATGTTTTTTCACGTTTAAAGGAGAAATTATTACCTTCATGCTGATAATCAATTTCATCACCACATGTGCTGGTCTTATCTTGGTGATAGAAATAACCTATCGCACGGCCATTCTCACGAAACATTGAACGTAAGCTGAAACCTTGGTTTTTACCGATGGGCTTACAACCATCTGGTTTTTTATCGTAATTCGGATTTAATCCAGCTAATCCAGGTAATTTACCGCCCATAGAGAAGTCGTAATCTTTACCAAATGTAATTTGATATGAAAAATACAATTCGCCATGTTCATTTAAATTCTTACCACTCGAAATACCTTGCTTAAATTCACCTTTAGGGTGAGTTACCGCTAACTGCTTTGAACCATTTCGATCTAAAATATTTACTTTAGCTAGACTACCTATCGTTCCCCATTCATTTTTAAAATCTTCATTGAACAACCCGGCTGTATATTCGCCGTTCTGACGGTGCTCAAAATCGATATAATCGATAATACCAGATGCATTTTTGTAATCTACATTTGGTACGACATCATGAATCTTACTTGGGTCTAGTTCCGGATCTGGAGTTGGTTCCGGTTTAGGAGTTGGCTCTGGTTCAGGAGTTGGTTCCGGTTTAGGAGTTGGTTCCGGTTTAGGAGTTGGCTCTGGTTCAGGAGTTGGTTCCGGTTTAGGAGTTGGTTCTGGTAATGGAGCTGGTGTTGGTACTCGGTCCGATTGAGTTTCATCGTCTGCTGACGAAGATCCACCACATGCAACTAAAAATGTACATGTAAAAACACATAGCAATAACTTTTTCAAATGAACACTCGCCCTATCTCTGTATGAATTTTAAAGCATACTAACGGCATTATTTGACCAGTACAAGCGGTTGAGTTTATGCTGTTCGATACTTACCGGTCGTAAGTGATTGGTTTCAATTTCTAAGTATTTGATAAGAAAGGACACGAAATTAATTGAAAAAAATATCAATTTACAGTGTTAAATCGTAAAATTGTGCTATGGCGATTTTATCTACATTTACGAATAATGTCAGTGGAAAATACGAGTACTGCAGTATTCATTGTAGAAAAATGACTACCGCAGTAATTTAATTATTTAGCAATAGGGTAAGTAAAAAATACGAAATGCACAAAATTAAATGCGAAATGCATTAGTATCGCGGCACTTAATTTACCGGTCCAGTGATAGGTTAAACCATAAAGTCCACCTGCCAATGTAGCGACTAAAATAAAGAATGGGCCGCCAGAAAAATGTGCAAGTCCAAATAATATACTTGTTATAACAATACCGACCCAAGGCGAGATATATTGTCCAAGCTGTCGCTGAATATATCCACGAAATAGTACTTCTTCTGCTACGCAAGTAAATAATAAGTTATTAAACGCAAACAGCCACCACCATGCAGGTAATGTTAATTCTGGTTTTACAAGGGAAAATAAGAAAGCAAGTAAAGGTAAAAGGATAAAACCGATTATCAAAACATAATATTTTGTATTGGTTAATTTAAGGCTAGACCAAGAAAATTCAGAGTTACTCATCATCGAAGGTACGAGTAGTAACAGTGCAAATATAATCATTGGTTTATCTAGATTCAAATACATTGTAAAAGGAATGCTTTGTGGTCCAGTTATTACCTTATCTAGTACCAGCAGGTTATTAAAACCAGGAATTAAATGTAATACCAAGGCAATAGACCAAGCAAGTACGATTGCATGACCAATAACAGCTATTTTTCCTTTGCTATAGTTCTTCGTTATTATTGAGATAGCAAGCCCGAATAAAACAAAAGAAATACCGATGATTGAAATTCGATCTAAAAAATATGCAGTAATAAGTGTTATAGATAGTAGGAAGGGCCAAAGAGAAGAGCGAATAAATAATGAAAATATTGTAATAGAAAGTAAAAACCAAACACTGATGTCAGGTGTTATTAGCGCTGTAAACATAATAAATAGAAAACCATGTGGAATAATAAAGAATAATTATAACAAAGGCATACAACATATCTAAAGTATTTAATATTCAATATGTATTTTTAAGTGCTATGTTTGATAGTGGTTCTAGATTGTATATTTCCACGCAGGTATTTAATTATATCTGGGTGTTTATAAGTATTGTGTTTTGTTTTATTTTTTTTGGATTGAATTGGCGGTGTATATTATCAATTGATTATTACTACGTGGAATAAATTAATTACCAATTAAGTATATTATCATTTATTTTTTAATCTCTATAATAGAGGCTATTTTTAAATTTTAAAAGGTATTCATTTTGTTAGCTATCCTATTTCGAGTAAATGAACATTCAGTTTGTAATTTGCGAGATAATTATGATTGTTCGTGATAAGCCAAGTGTATTTAAGCTATTTTTCATTCTTAAAGGCTCGGTTATTCCGCTGATATTTCCACAGGTCCTGTTTATTACATTACTCAGCACCTTCGTTGCAATCGCACATTTTAAATATCCAATTATTTTTCCGACATATACGATCGCACCGTTTACCCTGTTAGGTGTCGCACTGTCGTTATTTTTAGGATTTCGTAATAATGCATGTTATGAACGTTGGTGGGAAGCGAGGAAATTATGGGGACAGCTAATTGTTAATTCACGAAGCATAGGTAGGCAAGTATATTCATTTATAGATGATCATAAAGAAGGCGGGGAACTGATGCAGAAGCGACTAATAAACCTGACTATCGCTTTTAATCATGCATTACGACATCATCTTCGCCATTCAGAACCTTGGGATGATATTGGAAAATATCTAGAACCAGAAGATTTATCGTTATTAAAAAAATCGAGAAATGTACCCGACTCGATATTACGGTTAATGGGATTAAAGTTAGGAACCTGTAGACATAAAAAATTATTGTCTGATTTTTTGGTTCAGAGTATTGATGAACACATTACATCAATGACTGCAGTACAAGCAGGTTGTGAACGAATTGCGAATACGCCGTTACCTTTTGCATATAGATTACTTGTACAGCGTACTGCATATTTATATTGTATCATTTTACCATTTGGACTTGTTGCTTCGCAGGGCTTTGCAACACCACTTTTTAGTGCCATTGTCGCTTATACTTTTTTTGGGTTGGATGCGTTAAGTGGAGAGTTAGAACAACCATTTGGTCTATCCTTCAATGACTTACCTTTGCATTCGATGTCTAGGAGTGTTGAGATCGGTTTACTTGAGATGATGGGGGAGACGGACTTACCAGAACCTATTAAAGCGAAATACCATTTGTTAGAATAACATTTAATAACGAGATGATAACAAGAGGGCTTGTTATCATCTCGAATAAATTTTTAGAACTTGTAAGTTGCAGCTACGTATACTGAGCCTATAAGAACATTTGTATCAGAAGCAGCATAACCGTTATCAATTATAAATAGATCACCTTCATAACCGCCTCGGAAACTAACACCTGATAATGCTGCTGGTGTGTATTCCAGACCAGCCCCCAAACGAACTGCTGAACCAGTATCTTCAATAATGACAACATTTTGATCTAAATCTAATGAAGATAAACCAATAATACCAAATGGACGTAAACCATTTTCAAATGTATAACCAAGATTTGCAGCTACAGAGAATGATTTAGGTTCCCATGTATCTACCTTACCAACTTTACCGTATTTTGTATATTGCGCTTCAATCGCAACGATGCGGTTAAATTGATAACCACCGATTACTTTAAATGTTGTACCATCTGTTGAAGGAGATACAGAATTAGAGTTTTGTTCCAATCTTGCTTCAGTAGAACCGACACCGCCACCAATATAAAAACCTGAAACATCTTGATTTGCTTGAACACTTGCAGTTAATGCTAGCGCAGTTAAAGCGCCTAATACAGTAATTGATTTCATTTTTATGCCTTTATGTTTGTGTATATACAATATTTCAATGTTTTCATTATAAAGGTTAGCTAGTTTTATACAATGATATAACCCTTAAGTAATGTAAGTAGATGTAAGGTACAACTGGTTATATTGACATATTCAGATGAATTAACTAATACGTTAACGTTTGGTAAAAGAGGCTAACTTTGGACCCGCACGATAAATTATCAAAGCGAATAAAATTAAGCTGCAACCGACTAACTTTGTTAATTCCATTTTTTCACCATACCAAAGCATACTTAAAAAAACAGTCCAGGTTGGTTCTAAAATCATAATAATGGCGGCATTAGCTGTCGTCGTATTTTTTTGACCTGCTGTCTGAAGGGCATAGCGTAAACTCGTTGCGATTAATACACTCATCGCAAGCCACCCCCAAATTTCCAATTCAATTTGTTGAGGCCATGTTTCGGTTAATAGTGATACTAGTACTCCAAGTACACCGGTGACGAATAGTTGGATACAAGTAAGAACCAGTGTCGGCATTTTTTGTGCAAAGTGGCTATTTAAATTAAATTGTATGGCAAGCATAACAGCTGAAAACATAAACCAAATTTGACTACCTGAGATGGTCCAACTACTCCCTTTTGATAAAAGAGTTAAACCAAGTATTGCAAAGGGTAGTGAAAACCAAAACATTCTAGGTGGTCTGTTTTTAAAAAAAATCCAAGCGATAATAGGGACAAACAACATTGATAAGCTCATGATGAATGCGCCTTCACCTAGTGAGCTACTATTGGCGATGGCATAAATCCAGATTAAAATTGCAGAACCAAGAAAACAACCAACACTCGCGGCTCCAACTAAAGTTGCCCGATTAATGTTAAAAAGTGTTCGATAACAAAATGGTAATAATAGTATGGATGCAAGAATAAATCGCAATCCGATGAAACCAAAAGTCGGTAATCCTTGAATAGCCTCTTTAGAAAATATCCATCCTGCTGAAGCAAGTATTGTTGTAATGACAAGGATTAAATCAGCACGGCGGTTATTGGTCATCTTATTCCTAGAAAATTTAAATAGGGACATTATTCTAGCTACATTCTATCGTTAAATAGATATTCATCCCACAAAATACAGTACTAATATTGCGATTTATTACATTATATTGGTTTAAATCTCGTTATTTATCAAGGCTACTGGTTTATCTCACTTAATTGTAATGATTAACTGAAATTTAATCATTACATCACAACCAAGTGCTAAGTCATTGATAAATATGTCTTTATCTATGCCTTAGTGTGCTAATTACAATTTATACATTATTTTAAACCGTATAATGACATCCATTGGGTCTCATTTTTACGGGGGTACATAAATTACTGTATATAAACACAGCTGTCTATTATCTTGTTAAAGACCTATATTTCGATGAAATATAGAATTACAGTCGTAATTTTGCTTTCGAATAGTGTTAAATACGTCATTCACAAGAGTCATTTTTACATCTATCACATTGATTAATATCATTAATTTAACTTTTCATTGGGTTTTTGGTGTGTTGTATGTGAAATCTGTAGTTTGGTGGCTATGATTATCCGTAAATATTAAAAAATAGTCCTAAAACTCTATTGTACGAAATAATATTTCAGTGGTAATTGGCGTTTTATTAATTTATATATACATAATTTAAATGTAACTATCCATTCTATATCTTTGTATTTATAAATCTAACTCAAGCAATATTTAATCCCACTTTTATAAAATAATTAAAGTCATATAAATTCCACTGGTAAATCATTTTATGCATCACTTGGTGAATTAACCATTGGCAATATAATATTCAATGTGGATCTCTTTATTTCGTATAATGACCGTTAAACGAAATAAAGACATTGATATCATTGGTATTTCGTGGTGAATTATTTGTTATATATATAAGTGATCAATTGTTTGTATTTATAAATAACATTTAAATCACATAAGTTTCACTATATATATTCCTAATCCGAACTCAGATAGACGCTTTTAATTGACTCTTTTATTGAACTAAAATGATGCTATAATAAATTCAATTAATTTCTTATTTTTAAAGAAAGCATTCTTCTTAACTTAATCCGTGGTAAATATTATGAAGATCAAACCAGACGCAGTTCGAAAAAATAGTACGATAAGAATGTATGAAGACTTACTCGAAAAATTAGAAAGCATAAGTGAACAATGTAATGTATCTAAGAGTCAGTTTGTTGAAGGTATGCTTGCCGACGTTTTTGAAAATGGCATGGATGATTTATTATCAGGGACGGGCATTATTACTGTTCATCTTAGTAATAAAATAACAAAGAGGCATGTTGAAAATGTGTTGATCGAAAATTATCCTAAGATAAAAAACACGCTTTATATCGAGACGGATAATGATGAAACAGAAATTACAGTTAATTTAAACGGTAATGAATTTAGCCATAATGATACGGACTGTATGTTCCATTCAATATTGAATGAGATGGTAAATTTAATTGACGGCTAAAGACGGCTAATTATAATTGGAAAGGGCATGACCTTTCCAATACATATTAATGTTTAATCAGCTGTCATCGCTTCTAATCTTTCTCTGAATTCACGTACTGTCGCAAATTTATTATTCACACCTCGGGTGTAAAGTTCAACCATACGTAAAGTCTTCCAGCGACCTGCTCGCATAACCAACGAATCATCAAAACCAGCGCCGACAAGATCACAAGATGCACCAACTCGAGCAGAGTGACCACTAAAAGGTCGTTCTGGTAAATCGATATGCAAATCAAAACTGACAGATTCATTGTACGCATTAATGAGATGCCAAGTGTTTGCAAACACGAGCTCAACAGTTTTCGTTGATATTGGTTTGTCATTGGGGTTTGGTGATAGCGAACTTGGTTTTAGCGTTTCCAGTTTACCGCCACGTGGGGTTGTTCGTTTAAACAGATATTGCCCATGATGTTCGGTTATTTTTTGAAGGTATAGTGGTAATAGTTTTGATGTAAATTTACTCAGGTGAACAATGGAACCATCTAACGATTTATCCGTTTTCGTATTCGTGATATTAACTGTATAAAGACCGTTGGTTTTATGCAGCTGATCGACGAATAGGTTACAGGCCTCACTTTCACGGAGTAGTCCATCGTAGCAAATGTTGAGTAATAACGTATTACGGATAGAGATCAAGGATGCTGTATCAAGTTGTTCATTTACAAATTTAAGGTGTTCATAAGAAAATGCCACAGCTTGCTTGCGTTTAATACCCAGTTTTACTTCTTGTTTCGAGATTATTTTTAACCTAGCTGTGATCACTGTTTTGAAATAAGGGATCTCTAGACCCGCTAAAGCATGTACCTTTGATACTGCCCAAGCGTAAATTCGAAGTGTTTGAGCTTTACAGCCTCGCTCATTTTCCTTTATCAGAAATGCTTCAAGCACTGTCGCATCTTGTAATGGTAAAGGGATAACATGACGACTGAGGCAATATTCATTGAATTTATTCACATGGAAATGCAGTGATTTAAGTGTGTTTTCTTCTAACTGCTCTTTACGATCACTAAATCTGAGCAGGTTTTCGATATGTTCTTCACTAAGGTTAGTTAATGGAATTATTGAGCTATTACCTATATTTATCAATGCTTTAGGCATTTTAATCCCATTTGGTTGCTTAATCTAAAATATTAACGGGGCAATTATAACATCTACAACTGTATAAGCAACCAGTGAAATGAGTGTTTGTTTTCGTGCGCTACGTGAAATCTGAAGTGGTGGTGTGGAACCTAGCTAGTTGAATTCACGTAGGGACGCATAATCAACAAGTTAAAGTAGCATTGAACGAGATAAATATGTTTAATTAAGTCAATGTTAATAATTTAACAAATATTTAAACTATTATTAAAATACAACTTGCAAACATACCGATCGGTCGGTATCTTGTATGTACAACGTTTAGATAAGCTAATTTATCAAACGCAGTTTTTGTAACATGAGTAGAGAAGATCTATGGTTGAAATTAGAGATGCAGAATTAACGAGACAGACGATTTTAGAGATCACAGCGGCTGAAATGTGGAAAAATGGCTATAAAGCAACGAGTTTGTCGGACATTATTTCGAAAGCAAATGTGTCTAAAGGGGCGCTTTATCATCATTTTAAAAACAAGCAGGCATTGGGTTATGCTGTTTTTGAAGAAATTTTTGCTGCTCAATTTTATGCAATGTTTGAACCTGTTTTAGCTCAAGAAGATGCTATTACTGCATTATCAGAACTGTTCTCTGTTATACCGACTATGGGTTGTGAAGAAGATATGATTGGAGGTTGTCCAGTAAATACAATTTCACAAGAAATGTCTTCGCAAGATGAAGGTTTTCGACAACGTGCAAACACCATATACCAGAAGAAAGTTCAGATGTTTGCCGAGGCTTTTGAACGCATGCAACAAGTAGATAAAATAAAACCCGAAGTAGATTGTCGAGCATCTGCTTTACTTATTGTTTCGTGTTTTCAAGGCATGATGAGTTTGGTTAAGGTCTCTCGTGATCGACAGCAAATGATTGATTTACTTGAAGGTATGAAGAATTACTTAGCCACTCTTCGGGCTTAATCAATCGAAGATAGAAATAATAATAATAATATTTATATTTATTCGTAAAATACAGTATTTATGTCTATTATTTACGATGAAAGAAGGTTTAAACGTTGCTTTAATAAGTGATATTTAAACTTTTTTTTAAATATAAGCATACCGAGCGGTCGGTATCTTTATGCTGGTTTACTCGTTTCACTTCAAAATTTTATAAAAAGGAAATAAAATGAAACAACAAATGGACGTGACTAACGACAAGTTTAGTCGTTATGCCGAATGGGTAGTCAAGTGGCGTTGGTTATTAATTATAACATCAGTACTTTCTGTCATGCTGCTGGGTAGTGGTGGGCGGTTACTTGCATTCAATAACGACTACCGTGTATTTTTTAGTTCAGACAATCCACAGCTAATCGAATACGAAAAGTTACAGCGTACTTATACCCAGATCGACAACATATTATTTGCTGTTGTCCCTGAGGATGGCGATGTATTTTCGATAAATTCATTGTTGGCGTTAGAAGCGTTAACGGCTAAAGCCTGGCTGTTACCTTATACCTTACGTGTTGATTCTCTGACAAATTTTCAACATACCACCTCTGAAAATGATGATCTTTTGGTTCGAGATTTAATCACTGAAAGCGCATCAATGACAGACTTACAACGAAGTGAAGCTCGGTCTATTGCATTGGCAGAACCATTCTTGAATGGTCAATTAATTAATCCATCGGCATCAATCGCTGGGGTTAATGTTACGTTTCAGCTACCACAAAAGTCGTTAGATGAAATGCCTTTACTGGTAGGTGAAGCCCGTGAACTCGTTTCTAAAATTGAAGACAAGTACAAGGTTAAGATCCATTTAGCTGGCATGATCATGTTAAGTAATTCATTTTTCGAAGCTGCAATGCTTGATATGACCACACTCGTTCCCGTGATGTATCTCATTATTCTACTTGTTGCTTTACTCTTGTTGCGTTCATTTACTGCAATATTGGGGACATTAGTCGTGATCATGTTTTCAATCATGTCGGGTATGGGAATGGCGGGTTACATGGGCGTTCAATTAACGCCGCCCGCGTTGGCTTCGATGACTATCATCATGACGTTATCAGTCGCAGATTCAATACATTTATTAAGTACGATCATCGTAAGTATGCGATCTGGTATGGATAAGTTAGCAGCGATTAAAAATAGTGTGCGAATAAATGCGTCACCGGTGATTTTAACATCTGTTACGACAGCGATTGGTTTCCTTTCTATGAACTTTAGCGAATCCCCCCCGTTTCATGATTTAGGCAATATAACCGCGATTGGTGTTATGGCCGCTATGCTGCTTTCGTTAACCTTATTACCCGCGATGATGTTAGTACTGCCTTTACGCGTTAAACAAATTAAAACAAAATCAAGTAACAGAATGGAGGTGTTAGCCAGTTGGGTTATTCATAAACAAAAACAGATTTTAGTTGTATCAACATTCGTATCGGTACTGCTGTTATCTTTTATCCCCCAAAATACGCTCAATGATAATTTTGTCGACTACTTTGATGAGTCGATGGCGTTTAGGCAAGCAAGTGAAATTATTGATGCGGAATTTACAGGTGTGTATCAGATCCAATACTCACTGGATTCAGGCGAAGAAAACGGTGTCAGCAATCCTGAGTTTCTTCAAAAAGTCAGTGATTTTACAGACTGGTTACGTGAGCAGCCTGAAGTTAGACACGTTAATACCATTATTGATACGTTCAAACGTTTAAATATGAATCTGCATAGCGATGATAAAGCGTACTATCGTTTGCCAGAAAATGCAGAGTCCGCAGCGCAATATTTATTACTTTACGAACTGTCATTACCTTATGGATTAGATCTAAACAACCAGCTGAATATAAGTAAATCATCGACACAAGTCATTGTTACAGTGAGTAATATGCCTTCAGGAACGCTTATTAATATTACTGAGAGAGGAACAGATTGGTTAAAAGTGAATGCAAATATAGATGCAATTGGTGTCGGTCCAGCCGTCATGTTTTCTCATATTTCAGAGCGAAATATACAAAGTATGATTGTCGGAACACTGCTGGCGGTTGTGATTATTTCAGTACTCATTGGGTTTGCATTGCGCAGCGTTAAGCTAGGCCTTGTCAGTTTGATTCCTAATTTATTACCAGCTGGTTTAGCATTTGGTTTATGGGGACTATTTGTCGGTGAAGTTAATCTTGCTGTTGCCATGGTGACAGGTATGGTTCTTGGGATTGTTGTTGACGATACCATTCATTTCTTAAGTAAATATCAGCGCGCTCGTAGTGAAAAAGGTTTATCACCTGAAGACGCTATTCGTTATGCATTCTCAACGGTAGGCACTGCAATTGTTGTTACTTCATTTGTTTTAATTGCTGGATTTAGTGTATTAGCACAATCAAGTTTTGGTATGAATTCTAACATGGCAGTCTTAACCGCCATTGCAATTGCTATCGCTATGATTGCAGATTTCTTATTACTTCCTGTCTTGTTACTAAAAATGGAAGCGTGGAGTAGTAATAGAAAAAGTACCGTAATGCGTTAAAAAATATAAAGCTAAATTAGCATCATATAAGGATATTAATCATGAATATATTTTACAGTAAAAACAATCGATTACGTTGCTCATTACTCGCAATAGCATTATTTAGTATTGTGAATACACCAACCGTTTTAGCTGAAACGTCACAAGAAAAAGGCCTCGCGATTGTTGTTGAAGCAGACAAACGTGATCAAGGGTTCGGTGATTCATCTGCATCGATGGAGATGATATTAACCAATCGACATGGCGAGCAGTCGATACGCATCATGCGCAATAAAACGCTAGAGCAGGATAATGACGGTGATAAATCCCAGATTGTGTTTGATAATCCAAGAGACGTAAAAGGTACCGCTTTTTTGTCATATACACACCGAGAAGGCGCGGATGATCAATGGTTATACTTACCGGCATTGAAGCGTGTTAAGCGCATAGCATCAAGTAACAAGTCTGGACCGTTTATGGGCAGTGAGTTTGCATTCGAAGATATAGCGTCACAAGAAGTGAATAAGTATACTTATAACTATTTGAAAAATGAGCGTTTTGATGGACGTGAACATTATGTCGTAGAGTTTTACCCAAAAGATTTAAAGTCCGGATATTCACGTCAAGAAGTCTTCTTCGACACTGATGAATATCGAGTCTGGAAGGTAAATTACTTTAACCGTGGTGGTGAATTACTTAAAACGTTATCAATAAGTGATTTTAATCAGTACCTCGGTAAATACTGGCGTGCTGATACTTGGACCATGATAAACCATAAAACAAGTAAAAAGACGGTACTCAATTTTCAAAATTGGAAATTTAATAATAACTTTTCTGACCGCGATTTTAGTCGTAATAGCTTATCGCGCGCGAGGTAATAAAGGATGTATAAAATATTACCTTTGCTTACAACCTTCGCATTAACGGGATTTATACCAAGTGGAATCAGTGGTGAATTTTCAGGACATGTAGGACTTGAGGCTACTGCATTTTTTGAGCCTGCAATTTACGAAAATCAAAAAGACACTTATGCGTCGTTGAGCACTAAAATAAATTATTACCATGATTGGGATAATGGTTATCAGCGTTTTGAAACGAGTATATTTGGTCGTGTCGACGGTGATGATGAGCGAACGCATGCTGACATTCGAGAGTTATATTATTGGCGTGCTTTTAATCGCGTTGAGTTATACGCCGGTGTTCGTCAGGTTTTTTGGGGCGTGACCGAATCCGCACACCTTGTTGATATTATTAATCAAACTGACTTAGTAGAAAGTATCGATGGTGAAGAGAAACTCGGACAAGCTATGATTAATACATTCTATGAAACAGACTATGGTGCTTATGAATTGTTTGTTTTACCGGGTTTTAGAGAGCGTACATTTACGGGTGAAGAGGGGCGATTAAGACCAAGTGTTATCGTCGATCAGGATAACGCTACGTATGAATCAGGTAAAGAGCAGTCACATATCGACTATGCTTTTCGTTGGAGTCATGTTGTCGATGTTGTTGATATAGGGCTGAGTTATTTTAATGGTACCGATAGAAACCCAACACTAACACCAAATTTTGGTGGTAACGGCGTTATCGTATTAACACCTTATTACCGACAGATCCAACAATATGGCCTTGATCTTCAAGCGACGATTGAAAGTTGGGCTTGGAAAATGGAAACCATCGCCGTGATCCCTGATAGTGATGATAATTATTTTGCTTCTGTGTCTGGGTTTGAATATACCCTTGTTGGGTTATCAGGTAGTAGTACCGATTTGGGACTTATTGTTGAATATCAATATGATCAGCGTGATGCAGACTCGGCGAGTTTACAACAAAACGACATTGTAGTGGGGACTCGTTGGGTACTAAATAATGCCGACAGTACTGAAATTTTATTAATAGGCAGTGTAGATCTGGATGACAGTTCAGTCATTATGTCGGTAGAGGCACAGCATCGATTAACAGATAATTGGAGCGTGAGTATTGAAGCGAGATATTTTGGAAACGCTTCATTAGGAGACCCGACTTATGATTTACGTCAGGACAGTTATGCAAGAGTCGAATTTAACGGATACTTTTAAACAGCTGATTTACTGAATAATTAACTAAACTATTTATTTAATTATGTCGTGACAGATAAAGATATCAATATATAATGATAATCATTATCAATAACGTGATGGCTAATAATATGAATGAAGTAGTGATTTTTGGTGCAGCAAGTGGGTTAGGACTGGCGATGGTCAATTACTTTACGAGTCATGGGGTGTCAGTCATTGGTGTTGCGCGTAATGTTGAAAAAAACGCACTTTCAACATTATGCGATAAAACGTATCAATGTGATGCAACCGATCAAGCGCAAGTTTCAAGTGTTGTCGAATCACTTAGTAAAGACGCTATCGTGATCTCAACTATGGGTAGCTTTCGTGCTGATATACCTGTTGATTATATTGGTCATCGACATCTTATAGATGCATTAGAAAGTGCTGGGATTAACCGGTTTTTATTAGTAACTTCATTGGGTTGTGGTGATTCGTGGCAGTTTATGTCTGCGCGATCTAAAGCTGGTTTTGGTAGCGCAGTAAGAGAAAAATCACTGGCAGAATCGTACTTACAAACCAGTACGTTAGACTTTACGATCTTACGACCGGGTGGATTAAAAGATGGAGACGTGACTAACGCTGGTGACTTATCACAAGGTAAGGAAGTGCACGGAATGATCACTCGTCACGAAGTTGCACGATTGGCCCATGCATTACTACTTCAAGATAAAAGTAAGAAGCAAGTATTTGAATGTGTTGATCCAACGGTTGTTTACGGATAGTTGTGTCGCATACGAATAGTTATGTAATAATAAGGTCCTTAGCTCGACTATTCATAGATAACAAGGATCTTATCAATGAAACAATATCCTAGTCCAGAGAACGGATATCTCCATGAACATGCCGATCTATTAATATCAAGTTACCAACGCCTAACAGGTAAAAAGCTCATTGATAGTCGTCATGTCGATATTGGCAAAGCCTTATTTGACGCTGACTTTGTCGTGGTATCGCATGGCACTGAAAGTGATCCAATATTTAATTATGGCAACAAGTCGGCATTAAAATCATTTGAACTTAGCTGGTCAGAATTTGTTGCCTTGCCATCTAGAAAGTCAGCAAAGCCCCTGGACAGAGATGAAAGACAGGATTTATTGGCGAGAGTCACAGCGTTTGGTTTTATTGATGATTATCGCGGTTTACGTATTTCTTCGACTGGTCGTACTTTTTGGATAGAGAACGCAACGGTGTGGAACCTTATTGATAACAATGGGGCTTTTCGTGGTCAAGCTGCTATGTTTAAACCATAGACTTGCTAAATTACATTCTGTACAATCAGTTTCAAGCTAATTCAGCATGTTAATTCTGTAATTAGTTTCCCTTCGTATAACCCTAATGATATGGATTAGGGGTCTCTACCAGGAACCAATAATTCCTGATTACGAAGAGTTTAGTACTTTAGTACTTTTCTCTTTGTAGTGTCTGTTATTAAAGAGAAGTACTTAATAAATTTTATTAGGAACTTAATCATGAAACAATTTATTCAAAATTTACCAAAAGTAGAACTTCATTTACACATCGAAGGTACGCTTGAGCCAGAGCTTATGTTCGAACTTGCCGCACGCAACAAAATCGATATTCCCTTCAAGACATTCGAAGATGTGAGAGATGCTTACAATTTCCATAACCTGCAATCATTTTTAGATATCTATTATCAAGGCGCGAATGTATTAATTACAGAGCAAGATTTTTTCGATCTTACCTGGGCTTATCTACTGCGTTGTAAACAAGACAATGTTGTTCATACTGAAGTATTTTTTGATCCACAAACCCACACTGAACGCGGCATTAGTTTTGCTACTGTGGTTAACGGCATCCATAACGCCTTATCTCAAGCGGTTGAAGAGCTTGGCATTACAAGCCAATTGATAATGTGCTTTTTACGTCATCTCGATGAAGAGTCGGCATTTATAACATTAAATAAATCACTTGAGCACAAAGATAAGATCGTCGCCGTCGGGTTAGATTCGTCAGAAAATGGTAACCCAGCCAGTAAGTTTGAACGTGTTTTTAAAGCCGCGATGAATGAAGGTTTCTTAACAGTTGCGCATGCTGGAGAAGAAGGCGAGGCGAGTAGTATTCGCGATGCGTTAGCGCTGTTGAAAATTACGCGTATTGATCATGGTGTACGGTGTTCTGATGATGAGACGTTAGTTAAAGAGTTAGCAACACTGCGAACGCCGCTAACCATTTGTCCGTTATCAAATATCAAGCTTAAGGTATTTGATAAAATGGAAGAGCATAACATTGTTGAATTATTACGAGAGAATGTATGCGTTACGATTAATTCTGATGACCCTGCATACTTTGGCGGCTATATGACAGATAACTTCATGGCTGTGAGTAATGCGCACGACATGTCAAAATCAGAAATAGCACAATTTACTTTTAATGCCATTGAGGCCAGTTTTATTTCAGAGGATGAAAAAGAACGCTTGATGGCATTGAATACAGCCTATTTAGCATTGAATCAATAATAAAATCTCCGTAGAGGTGTTACTTTTACGGGGATTGAATTATAACTGTATGTATATACAGTTATAATTCAGACTAGCTTAAATCGATACTTATCTTCTTAAAACCAATCTTTTGTGCATTCGCTGCTGCTGCATCAATACTCTTAAATGCACGTGGTGTATTTGATTCTTCACGTTGTGATGTCATCACATGTACATTCTTATTTGTCGTGTTTGCAATTAAGATATAACCGTCCATTAATGGTGCACGTTTAATTGTTACTGACTTTAAGCCATCGTTATCAAATAACACCTTTAATGCTTTGATTTCCAAGTAATACACCCTCTATTTTGAACAAAGTAAAAGAACGTATTGTACAATCATAATCAAATTATAACCAATCAAATTTAAAATTTGATTGGTTAATTTAAACCATCACTGGCTTATTAAGGGGGGATGTTTTAACGGACTGTATATAGCTATTTACTTGTTTGTATTAATTTATGAAGTTCGCCTACACCATTCTTGTTATTTAATGTCACAAACCAATTAAAATCTTGGCTCATCATGACTAGACTATCAATCCCATTACACTTATCTGGAGTGACGTTGATATTGTCTATATAGTAAGTTGTAGAAACGTCAAGAATCCCACGTCCAGCACCTTTAACTAACTTACCAGTCACGGTACAGCTTGATTTTGAGCTTGGGATCGAAATCTCCACATTTGAATTATCTATTGTCATGCGAACATCATTATTATCTTCCCAAGTGCCACCTACAGACGTTAGCGGAAAATCTTGCAGACCGATACCCGTAATGTCGCCAAGGGAATCCGAATAATCCTTTCTATTTCCGTTTTCGTCATTAAAGTGATACTTCCATTCAAGACTTAATGGGGATGTGCCGGTTATATTTATTTGAAATACCGCTCGTTCTCCCACTGCTTGAGTATCTTGATCTTTAAAATGTCCCATCATTATCCGAAACCGTTGATCTGTTATCTTCATTTTTTTATCATGAAGGAGACCAAAAGAAACTAATGTTTTACGATCTACGTCTTTATTGCTGAAGTTTCTATAACTTAATATTGCTGGATTCGTGTTATCAGGTTGAGAAACCATTAAAAATGCGTCCTGACCATTCACGCTATACAGACCAGATTCGATGGTTATCGCTGGTTTTGGTTCTGGTGTGGTGACTGAAGTATCAACACCACTACCACCACATGCTGATAGTAGGATAGTAGTTGATGTAAGTAACCCAAATTTAAAGTTCGTGTTCATTTTTATTACCTATTTAATTATAAAATAACAATCACAAAACAATATAAGCAACTGTTTTTATTGATATTTCTATTGCTTGCCAAGCAATAGATGCGAGATTATATTCTATAAGTATACGCAAAACAATTAATAATAGTGTTATATATCTAATTGATATAAAAATGTAACTTATGATTCCAAATATATCATTTCTATTCAATCTTAATTGATAACTCATTAGAACAGTTGTAAGTACCTACAATAGACTGGGTCAATGAATAACTGAGTGGTATTTTATAAGAGATGGTCTGAACTTGATATTGTGCGATGGGAATAGTCCGGTAATACGATTGACCGGACTATTTATTATTTAAAAAGAGGGGGACTTATTAAATTAGTTATTTAACTCTTTAGATACTAGAGTACCTTCTTTACTGTAATCTTTGATTTCGCCAGATTTAACTCGAGTAATAAACGAATGTAGCTCTTTTTTCACCACTGGCATTAAGAAATACAAACCGATGATATTGAAGATAGACATTGCAAAGATAGCCGCATCAGAAAAATCAATCACAGCACCAAAGCTAACACTTGCACCGACAACCACAAAACAACAGAACATAATTTTATAGACAAGTTCTGTTGTTTTGCCTTCACCGAACAGATATGTCCAAGCTTTAAGACCATAATAAGACCACGAAATCATTGTTGAGAAAGCAAACATAACAACAGCTACGGCCAGAATATACTCGAAGATATCTGCCGTTTCAGTAAACGCCGCGGCGGTAAGTGTTACACCGCTAAGTTCACCATTGTTCATTCCTGAAATAGTGATAACCAGTGCCGTCATAGTACAAATGATCACGGTATCAATGAATGGTTCGAGTACCGAAACGAGACCTTCAGTTATAGGCTCTTTGGTTTTTACCGCTGCATGTGCAATAGCTGCTGAACCCACACCTGCTTCATTTGAGAATGTCGCACGTTTCATACCTTGGATTAATGCACCAACAAAACCACCGGCAACACCAGCACCAGTGAAGGCACCTTCAATGATTTGTGTAAATGCATCGCCAATCATAGATGCGTTAGATACCAACACAATAGCCGACATGCCTATATATAGCAGGGCCATTGCTGGGACTAATTTACTTGTTACTTTCGCAATTGATGGCATGCCACCAATAATAACCGAACCAACCATCATCGCTAAAATAACGCCTGTAACCCAACCATAGCCGTCAGGTATACCCAGCGCTTGTACAATCATTGCGTTCGCTTGGTTGCCTTGGAACATGTTGCCACCACCGAGCGCGCCTAAAATAGTCATAATTGCAAAGCCGACAGCCAGGAATTTACCTAGACCAGCAAAACCACGTTCTTTTAAACCTCGGCTCAGGTAATACATTGGACCACCCGATACTTCACCGTTTGGCAGTTCATTACGATACTTAACACCAAGTGTACATTCACAGAACTTTGAAGCCATACCAAGCAGGCCACACAGGATCATCCAGAAAGTGGCACCGGGACCACCAATGGCGAGTGCAGCACCAACGCCGGCAATATTACCAAGTCCGACCGTACCAGAAAGTGCGGTTGTTAACGCTTGGAAGTGAGAAACCTGGCCAGGTTCGTCCTTATTCGGATCAGTGAAGTCACCTTTGACAATTTTAACCGCTAAACCAAAACGCTTGAACTGAACAAAACCAAAATAAAATGTGAAAATAATGGCCGCAATAAATAACCAGCCTACAATTATGGGGAAGTTTGTCCCATTAACAGGGACTGAGGTGAAAATAGTGTTAGCAAACCAACTGAGGTTTTCATTAAAGAACTGATCAACAGCCTTATCAAACCCTACTGGTTCACTGGCGGCAAAAGCCGAAGAGGTAAACATGCTTAATATTACAGCAAAGTAGCAACTAACCTTAGAGATCATATTCAATTCCATCCATGTTTTATCTTATTTAAGCGATACCAATAGAATAATTCACTATTCAATATAGTATTTCCCGCTCCATGGCAAAATAAATTAGCAATAAATAAACATTTACTCAACAATTAGCATTAACATAGAGTGGTCTATTATTCTTGTTTTTAGGTCTAAAGTAGATTAATTGACTGGTTTATGGGTGATCATTCCAGTTCATAAGTCTGTTAAGTGGTATTTAATGGATGATATGCGATTAACATTATATTGGTTATGATCTGTTAACTTTGTCACCTTTTTTTAGCATATTACTCTAAATTAGTTAGTTAACTTAGGTATATATACTTACAAGTGGTTAGTCTGTTTAAGTTCTTAAATCCGGTTTTTTAAAAGGCTCAATTTTACTTAATATGTAAATTATCAGATTTCCTATTTCTGTTTTAGCCATCGATGTTTATAGCTTAATTCGCCTCTAAAATTGATTAAATGACGTATAATTAGTGCGACGTTATTATTTTAGTGATACATCTCACCGCGAGAATGATTACAATTTGCAATTAGTAATAAATCTCATTAAGATTTACATTCTTGTAAAGTTGAGGTCATTATGGAATTACAGCAATGCTGGATGCGTTACCTGAGGGCTGAAGAGCTAATGGAACAGGGTCATTGGCCTGAAGCTCATCAACTATATGGGGAGGTTTTAGACAATCTCCCCATGCATATTCATCAGGCTTTAGAAAACGAGCATATTAAACCATGCCAGTTTTCATGCTTGTTATTAGGATTAAGAGATGCCACTGTCGCACAGTCTGAAATTCTCAATCAAATGGGGCAGCAACAACGCGCATTTTCAACGTTGAACCAGTCTTATGCACTATTTCAATTTATTTCACTTGAAACAAGTGATCTTGTTCAACGAACAATGACACTTATCGATAATAAAAGTGAAGATATTTTACGCCATATGGGCGCTTTTTGTCACGCTCAACACGATGATCAGTGGATGCTTCAATACGAGCATATCAAGAAAGCACATCATCACTTTGCTAAGTTAAGAGTGACCTCAGACTCACAACATTCAACGCATCTCTTAAATTGATAAGGACCTATCATGCTAAACCAACCTATTCTTCAAGTTCGACACCTTTCCGTCAGTTTCACTACCAATGACGGAATGGTTGATGCGGTGAAAAATGTTAATTTTGATTTAAAATCCGGTGAAACACTGGCTATTGTCGGTGAATCGGGTTCGGGTAAGTCGGTATCATCCAATGCTTTGATGTGCCTATTACCGGATAATGGTATTGTATCTTCTGAATCGAGCATTATTTTTGAAGGTCAATCGATCTTAGATAAAACAGAACGTCAAATGCAATCTATCCGAGGTGACCGTATTGGCATGGTCTTCCAAGAGCCTATGACGTCTCTTAACCCCTATTTACGAGTCGGCATTCAGGTTGCCGAAGCCATGATGTGTCATCGTAAAGTGTCTAAAAAGCAGGCTAAAATACGTGTTTTGGAACTTTTTACTCTCGTTCATTTACCAAACCCAGAACAAGCTTACGGCAAGTTTCCACATGAATTTTCAGGCGGTCAGTTGCAACGTATTATGATTGCAATGGCGCTTATCAATGAACCTGACATTCTAATTGCCGATGAACCGACCACTGCGCTAGATGTTACGGTGCAGGCAGAAGTTCTGGATTTAATTAAAGAAATCCAGAAAAAAATGGGCATGGCTATTTTGTTTATTACACACGATCTCGGCGTTGTAAAACACCTTGCAGACCGAGTACTGGTCATGTGCAAAGGTGAAATAGTGGAAGAAGGGGAGACTGGACTACTTTTCCGGGAACCACAACACGAATATACAAAAATGCTCATTAACTCGATCCCGAAAGGTCAAAAAGAGCCAATCAAAGCAACAGCTCAAGAGCTGCTTAGCGCTGAAAATATTCACGTTAAGTTCTTGGTTAAGTCTCACTTTATTCCCCGTAAATGTGAATATTTTGAAGCTGTGAAGGGTATTTCACTCACACTGAAGCAAGGTGAAACGTTGGGTATTGTCGGTGAATCTGGCTCAGGTAAATCCACTCTCGGTCGGGCTATCATTGGCCTGTTGCCCTTTACTGGTAATCTATCCTATAAAGGTCAAGATCTCAGTTTACTCACTGATAAGGCAAAATTTGAACTAAAAAAAGACGTACAGATGGTGTTCCAGGACCCGTACGGATCTTTGTCTCCGCGTATGACAGTTGGCGAAATAATTACTGAAGGTTTAAGGGTGCACAAACCTTTGATGTCCAAACAGGAACGCTTACAAAAAGCCTGTCTCGCGCTCGAAGAAGTACGCTTAGAACCGAACTCAATCAATCGTTATCCGCACGAGTTTTCTGGCGGTCAGCGTCAACGTATTGCAATTGCAAGAGCACTGATCTTGAAACCGTCTTTTATTTTATTGGATGAACCTACCTCTGCGCTTGACCGCTCTGTTCAGCTCACCGTGATTGACTTGCTTAAAGAGATCCAGGTCAAAAACAACATTGGTTTCATCTTCATCAGCCATGATCTTTCAGTCGTTAAAGCGCTATCTGATCGGGTATTAGTGATGCAAAAAGGTAAAGTTATGGAGCAGGGAACGGCTGAGGATATATTTCATAACCCTCAGCATGATTACACTAAAAAACTGATTCATGCTTCGTTTGACTTAGATGAAGAACCGATAGAGGTAGTTGCTTAAGGTTTATTAATCAAAAATAAAATGCCCCGACTCTGGGGCTATACGGAACCACCTAACGGGCTAACTTTCGATAGCACCTATCACTAATGATCTCGTCAAATATTGTAAATACAACGCCTGCTTGTTTACACTGAATGTTACAAGGCCTTTGACGAGTTGAATGACACTTTCAACATATATTGCGGCGAGTGACGTTGATAATACACTAATAGGGATCTTGATTGAGCAACCATCTAAAGCGAACGTTAATCTCACTGCCATACAGTGAGCAAGTTTGGCCTTTAATTGTAATAATGCTTGTGGCCAATCTTTATCGAGCTTGAAGTTCATAGGGCGTCTAAAATTACTATTATTAGAAAATATATTCAGCATATTACTCACAGAAGGGCGAGCGTCATTACTTAACCAGTCATCTTTACTCGTTAAATCTTGAAGTAGGAGCTCAAAAATATCATCATGCATGGCCAGTAACACTTCCAATTTACGTTGGTAATATCGATAAAAGGTTGTCTTGCCAACATCAGCCCTCTCAATAAGCATCGCAACAGATATATCGCAATAATCTTTTTCCCTCAGCAATTCAGTAAAGGCTCTGATTATACGTTTTTGGCTACGATTTAATGTTAACTGTTCTGGCTGCATAATATCTACTTGATCAAATCTAGGACCGCTTATATACCATAATTTAACGTATTCCATCAAGATATGAACGCTTCTGGGTTGGAACAATTTATTCAAAAGGTTCCATTTGGTACGTATGCCTTACATTGTGTCTAAATAATTGGCTATAAATTATTTATACTGGGGGCAATTAATCAGACGTTGAATGAGTAATGAAAAGAACAATAAACCGACGAAGCTTCTTAAAAAAAGGTCTGGCCTGTTCTATGGGGCTAGGTGTAATAAGCACGAGTTATTTCGCTAATGCAGTCCAAAACGAATCATTGGAACCACACAAAAATGCCAAACAAAATAAGGGCGCTGCTAATCTCAATGTAGGCATATTTTTATATCCAAATATGACCATGCTGGATGCTTATGGCCCCTTGCAAGTGTTAGCTTTAGTACCAGAGCTAAATACGTTTACGTTCGCAAAAACATTCGGCCCTTTACCGTGTGATGCAAAAATAGATCTGCTCCCTAACTATGGATTCAGTAATTGTCCTCCCATCGATATTTTGATTGTACCAGGTGCCGCTAACCCTGCAGAACAAATGCAGGATGAAGTTGTTATTGAATTTTTACGGAATGTTGGAAATAACGCTAAATATGTCACGTCTGTGTGCACGGGAGCACTGATCTTGGCCAAAACGGGTTTGTTAGATAACTATCAATCTACTATACACTGGGCATATGCCGATGCCCTAAAGGCTTTCCCTAAGGTTACATATGTCGATAGTCGGGTTGTCATTGACCGTAATCGTATTAGTGGTGGCGGTGTAACGTCTGGTTTGGACTTTGCTTTTAGGTTAATAGCCGAAACTGTTGGAGAAAACCAAGCTAAAGCTATGGAGTTACTACTTGAGTATGATCCGCAGCCTCCATTTAACAGCGGTGATCACAACAATGTTGATCCCGATTTAAAACGAAAAATACAAGAGAGGGTTTACCATATTGCTAAAGAGTTATTCTAATCGGTAATAAGTCATTACAAACGTTGACAAAGCAATTATTGCCCTAGAATTAAAAATAATTAAAATTAATACAGCTCAATAGTAAGTGCGACACCGGTATCGCAGCACCATCTATTGTTGTAATCCCCAACTTATCGATTAACCGAGGTCATGGTTCCGGTGAGTTTACCAAAATATAAAAAGAGTTAGTTATGTTTAAAAAAATATTAGTTGCCGTATCTACTGCATCACTTGTTGCTTGTGGTGGCGGAGGAGGCGGTGATCAAACACCACCTCCTGCCAAACCTAAAATTAGCGTACCACAAATGTCCTTATCGGCGGTTAAAGGTAGTGTTGCTAATCCAGATAGTTCATCGCCAAAAGTGTTAGAGGGTTATGCCGCGACGCCACTTGATGCCTCACCTGATGTCTCACCTGATGTCTCACCTGATGTCTCACCTGATACTCGTTTTAATACCACAAGTTGCACCAGTGCGCTTAATCTTTTCAACATTTACTCTTTAGGTTGGTCCGATAAATTTAAAGGCGGGCTTACACCAGAACAGATCTTAGATATGGAAGGCTTCTATGGCATTAGTGGTGCTAACGGTATTGTAGATTACTCTGCTTATAGCAAAGAAATGATCGAAGCTAAAGATTGGATCAGCTATTTTTACTACGGTGCTAACTTTCAAGACTGTGAAGCCCGGCGTGATAAGGTATACGACAGTATTAATGAAGAAAGTAATGGCATTACTGAGCTACGTTATAAAACGCATTCGAAAGCTGAACCGAAAGATAATTCACCAGAACAAACCCGAAACAATTATACGGCTTGGCAAATAGATAAAACGAATAACACCCTTGTTGGCCTTATTACTAATATCACCCATTTGACCAAAGATGGCGGTAAAATCAAAGAACAGCTGAAGAGTTACCGATGGGATACAGGTCGTGCTGTTGATTCTATTTCTATTAGCGATATGTTCGTTAACAGTTACTTCTTAGAGTCACTTGACAATAACACGCTAAATTATCAAGTGGTTGGCGGAAAGGTTATTGATAAATATGCCAAGCTAAAAAGCACAGACATAGACCAATACTATGCGGTCAATTTAATCTCAGCTCATTTCCCTGGAGTCGGTACACAAGTAAATTGGTGTGTTCGTGGCAGCCAGTTCGTAACAAATAAAGAAACACCAATTACAGCTGAGAAATACAAAGAAATTATTGAAAGTGGTGATCTTGATACAGCTTACTGTGACCCGTTTGATACTAAAGTTGGTCAAGTTCGTTACTACGATACCAAGGGTAAAAAGCTAGCTGATAGTTCAAAGATCGTAACTGAACTAAAAGATAAACTAGCATTAGGCAATAGTGTTAAAGATAAGCTCGATGAATTAGTCAATAACAGAAAACTGTACCTAGGTCAGTCACAACAAGAGTACTTCCAAGATCTTTCTTTATCTAATCAGATAGATCAAATAAAAGTAGATCTTAAGCCTTAATCATAGCTTAGAACTATACCTGAACGTAATCGAAGGGCTTTCCCAGCGTGAGCCCTTTATTTCACCTCAATTTGCCATAGATCTTATTATGGTTCCTATTAAATACTTTATTCACCCAACAGAGCTAGATTGGTTTCAAAAGTAATGTTGGTATTGATAAAAAATTATTAGATAAAGCGAATGGGCGGCACCAAGAAAGACATTGAGGCTATAGGTAAAACCATAGACAAACTATACACAGGTCATTGTACTGGCTTGAAAGCCTATGAGATACTGAAAGGCGTACTTGGTGACAATATTGAATACTTTCCAACAGGGCGTAGTGTTACTATTTAAATAAGCCTGAAAGCTACTAGAACTTTATTTAGCAACTTTACAACCAATCATATTCATCGTTATAATGCATTAATCATTTCTACTGGAGCTAACGCCATAATGAACAACTAACTTCCTGACATCCAATTAATATCATCATTTGGACACTCGGGGTTAGTGGGCGTTACTTTCGTCATTTCTTATCTTGCAAAATTGCAAGAATTGCACATATTATCGTAATTGAATTTCTATTTTTACGGTGATCGTATCTAAGTAACGTCTTGCCAATCTATCTCTATAGAAAGGCGAACCCCTATTACATTTTATTACGTAAAGGGAGGCATTTTCATGCCTGTATTAAGTACACATCAACTGTCATTTCAGCTCGATACTGGGGAATGGCTATTTCAAAATTTAAACTTCAGCTTAACCAGCCGTCTTACAGGATTAGTAGGACGAAATGGCGTTGGAAAATCAGTATTTCTTTCTCTATTACTTAGGAAACTCACCCCAGTTAACGGTTATGTAATGAGCCAAGGTAAAATTGCTTACTACTCGCAATTATCTTCTCACCTTTTGGATGGGGGCTTACGTATTGCGGAGTTCTTAGGTATTAGCAATAAACTATTGGCTTTGAAAGCGATTGAACAGGGACATTGTTTGCAAGAATATTTTGATGTAATTGGAGACGATTGGGATATAAAAAATAAAACAAAGCATACGTTAAAAACACTTAGGATCGACCCTAATCTTAATGCATATTGCCATACTTTGAGCGGAGGGCAATTAGCACGCCTACAACTGTATCAATTATTTAATTCGGACGCCGAAATATTATTGCTAGATGAACCGTCTAACCACCTTGATTATGAAGGTAAGCAATGGCTAATTAATGAACTTAAACAATTTTCAGGACAAATACTTCTGGTGAGTCATGATCGAAGTTTGTTAAGTCATGTGGATGGTATTTATCAGTTAACGAGTCTAGGGCTCGGCTTTTTCAAAGGGAATTACGATGTCTATTCCGCGCAATCTTCTACACAGACTGAGGCATTAGATAGACAAATTACTCACGTTAAAGCAGAACAAAAAAGGATGGAGCGTCAAGCCCAAACGAATAAAGAGAAGGCCCAGCAACGGGAACGTCACGGTAATCGAATAAGGAAATCGGGTAGCCAGCCTAAGGTTCTGATGGATGCGAAGAAAGATAAAGCAGCACAAAGCCGATCTGCTACAGTGATTAATCAACAGAATCATTTACAGCGAAATCAAGAAAGATTACGTGTAATGGAAGAACAGAAAGAAGTTTTGAAACCACAAGTGTTGTATCTGCAACAAGCAAATCAAATTAAGAAGAGAAGGTTATTGAATATCGAAAATTGTCAGTTGTATTATGGCTCTGGGAAACCGATTTCACTCATTCTATCTCACGCTGAACGGTGTTATTTAAATGGCGCTAATGGATGCGGAAAATCCACTTTATTGAAAGCAATACAAAATAACCACTTAAACTATTCTGGTGTAATAGAACTGAATGTAAAAACCGTATATTTGGACCAACACTTTGGATTACTGAAGCTTGAAGAATCCATGCTAGATAGCTTAATTAAAAGCAGTAAAGAACTGACTGAAAATACTGCCCGGGGTTTACTTGCTGGGATTGGGTTTCGGCGCGATTCTGTATATCGAAAAGTAGCTTATTTAAGTGGTGGTGAAAAAATGAAGCTATCAATGCTGGTGGTCAGTCACCTTGCTAATTCACCTTTGTTACTGCTAGATGAACCAGATAACCACCTAGATATTGAGTCTAAACAAATATTGGCAGCTGCATTGAATGCTTATAAAGGGGCATTCATTTTAGTTAGTCATGATGAGGATTTTGTCGCAGAGGTTAGAATAAACAAGTATATCAGGCTCTAAGGTCTTAAATAGTGCGTAGGGCATCTGTTATCCCTAAGCTCAGCCTCAGAAATAGCATTAAAATCTGAGGCGAGTACATCATGAGCGTGGGCCACGCTCATGATGTACAGTTAACGCCAGTACCAGCGTTGGCTATCACCACCGTGATACGTCCAAAGGTGAGCCGCGCTACCGTTTCTGCTCCAATAGCCACCTTTTATATCCAGCATGTATTGCTTACTGTACTGGCTGCGCAAGCCATGATCGCCGAATTCAGACCATCGTTGGTTGATCTGTTCGTTGCAATCCCAAATTTCAATGTTTGACCCCTTGTCACCCGAACCTGACACGGTTGCACACTTGTTGAAATTCAGCTTGTTGCGCAGGTAGCCCTTTGGATCGAGGTACCAACGTTGTGAGTCTGCACCATGGCAGCTCCATTGGTGGATGTCATTCCCGTTCTCAAGACTGCGATCCTCTAGGTCTAGGCATTTACCATAGCCGTTTTTCAGCTGTCGGAACGTTATGTCGCCGAATAGTGGATATATCGCGCCATAACTGTTTGGAAATAATGTTTTCGTGTCGGTCAGTGATGCCCCGTTGCGATGCAAATCGATCGCAATACTAGTTTCTACGACCTTGGAACGTCGCTCATAATAATCAACCATGATAATATTGGGTTCCAAGCCCTGATCTATTTCGTAGGACATCATCCACTGAGAGAGAAAGGTATTGGACTTATCAGCCATACTTTTAAGCGTGTTCAATTTATCAATAATACCGCCAGAACCCATAAAGGTGAGTTGCATCTGACTCACATAAAATTCATTGGTGTTCTGATGTTTTATAATTTGAGAGTCTTGATGGATCTTAAGATTTTCAACTGTGGCTGCGTTTGCCCATGGGGAATTGATATTACTCCCGCGGGGCCAGTAGTAGTTTGAAGAAGCGAGGACTTTGCTTTCATTTGCCAGTACAATAATATTCCTGTTCATGTTCCATGCATCAGAGATCAGGATGTTTTCCGAATTGTAGCTGACGCCTGCTTTGTTATTAGGGATTAGATGGTCTGAAAATTTGGTCAGGAAGTAGTCGTTAAAGCGCTGTACATCCGTGCTGTCGACAAAATTATTCAGTTCTTGAAAATCCATGATTAGGATCTCTTTAGGGTGGCTCTTGGCAAATTCATATAAGGGATCCAGCACTAGGGGAAGATCTTGCCCACGTATACTGCCATGGACGATAATAAATTTATCATTATCGTCGTCATTGTTAACCCGTAAATCGAAATAACGAATACCTTCTTTGGCCTGCTGGCATAAATTTCGACTTTGGGTCACGGAAAGAGCTTCGACAGGAGCAATAGACTTGATCGAGAAGGTACCCGCATCGTGGGTGCCAGGGATAGCGATGTCGCGCAGGCGAATATCACTGTTCTGGTTATACAAGCGCTCCATCCAGCTGCTATATTCCCCACCACCTGAACAGGTAGTCGCCTGAGTACCAATGCTGAATGTCAGCGCTGTCAAGATGCCGACTGTACTGGTTAGTTTCCGAAACAATTTCATATTACATCCTTTTCATTAGTTATACCTTCATACTATTAACTAAAAATAATTAGCCGAAAAACTGCTCGGTTAAGTTTAAAACCCTGCAAGTAATTTCAATCAATATAAGGAGGAAGGTATTTTTTAATGAGCTATTTTCTTATAAAAAAGAATTAATTGACACTCATAGTCATGATTTAATCTGGATGTGTGGAGTCTACCTGATTACAAAGAAATGAACAGGAGGGAGATAAGGACAGAACCGGCTGCTTTGTTATCAATTAAATAGTTGTAACAAACACTTACAAAACCATTATTGCCCTTCAATTGTAAAATAATTAGAATGCACACTGTTAATAGTCAGTGTGCATAGAAGTGTATCCGCATGATCTATTTTTATAATTTTTATCCTACCGAGTACACCGAGATGATGATTATGAGCTCGGTGATTCAATTGAAAAATAAAAAGAGTTAATCATGTTGAAAAAGATATTCGTTGCTGCTTGTACCGCATCACTTATGGCTTATGCCGGTAGCGGAGACGATTCTACAACGCCAACAAAAAAACCATCAAAACCTGAAGCAATAAATGTTACACCTAAAGTATCAACGCCTAATGACGTAGCTTGTACTCCAGAGGAAACTGTCAGGGCTGTGAAAGATTCAAAGCCACGCGCAATGGACATTGAAATACAGGGGGCGCGTTTTGGTGAGCATACTCTCTATGGTCAGTATAAATACTTTGATTTAAACAAAGACCCTCAAACGAGTAGCTTATTTGAATGGATCGTGATTAAAAATAACATCGATACTGTTGTTAGCCGAGAGCAAAGTTACACTCTACAAATGAGCGATGAGGGTAAAGGTAATCAAATTCGATTCTGTGTAACACCATTGAATGCAAAAGAGCAAGGCGATATACAATGTGTTACTGAAGATATTGCATGGTTTGAAGGGTTCGGTGAATTTAAAGAAGGCGGGGTGATAACCCCTTACTTAGTAGGTTATCCTAATTTTAAACTTTCCTATTGGAAGTCAGCGTCCAACATGTTAACCGCCGCAATGGCATTAGATCTTATACATGCTCAAGTAAAACCACTAATTGTCGATACTGCAGATCCTAGCTTTAGTAACCTATATCCAATTTCGCTTTGTGTGTCACTTGATCATGATATTCAAAATGATGATGATATTTGTCGAGAAATGAAAGCGAACAGCAATCTAAATGGCGGAATGGTATTTGACTTTAATGATACTAGCCGAGTAGCAATGAACTACAAACGTGAAGTCAATGTGACTATATCAGGAAAAAAATATCGTATTCGACGTCCATATACATGGGCCGAGTTTAAAGAATTTAATTTAGCTAAAGATCCTGAATTCCTTTCAGCCGAGCCAAGTATCATGCGTGAAGGATTTAATATGGTAAGGGGAGTAAAAATGACACCGATACAAGCCAATAACTTTTGTTTACGAGCCTATGGTGCCCCAGGGGTGATTAGTTCATCCATTAATCTTAGTGACGGGGTTATTCCGTCAGGCAGGCACCAATGGCCAATTTATCTTGCGTTGCAAACGTATGTAACAAAAGAGCCTAATGGTGAGTTTGTTATTGATTCGAATAAGCACATACCCGCGGATATGAGTAGTAAATATGCCTTTGCGTGCTTGGCTGCCGTACCGTAAGAGGCCTAAGCGCGGTCATAATGCCGAATACAGTAAGATTAAGTTATCGACACACATCCTGAAAAAGCTGTTCCGCTAACTGCTTTATGGTATTACCTTCTGGGTGTGTGTGGGCGAATGTTCTTAAGCCATATATACCCATCATCAAATAATGAGCGCGTTCATCAGCGTTGCGGTCGCTGGAAATTTCATTTTGATCAATGGCCTTTTGCAAAACTTGAGTAATAGCTTGCTGCCAGTTAGCGAGGTGAAGCTTGATAATACCATGCACTTCTTCATCTTGTTCAGCGACCTCATTTAATGCTTTAGTCAGTAAACAGGCACGCGACGCATCACAGCTCTGACACTCTAAAACGATATGATCCAAATAAGATTTGAGCTCAATAAGCACTGTGCTTTGACCAGAGAAAATCCCCGTGAACTCGGTATTTCTATCAAGATGGTATTGCTCTAATGCGGCTAAAAGCAAGCCACGCTTATTTTCAAACGCACAATAGATAGAACCAGGGTGTAAACCTGTGGCCTTTTTCAAATCTTGCATACTTGTCTTACCGTAACCTTTATCCATAAAGGAGGTCATAGCAGATCTCAGTACTTTCTCTCTATCAAATTCTGCAATACGCATGGCTAGTTGGTAACTCTTCTTGAGACTCTTTATCGCTGAGTCATATTATGTAATGAAGTCCATTATAATCTATTTTTGAATATTTATTCAAAAATAGATCTTGAATGATCATTCAAAAAAGAATATCTTGAACGTACATTCAAGAAACGGACGTTGCTATGACTGATAACCTATTTCAAACTTATGTACTTAATAAGACTCTATCGTTAAAAAATCGCATTCTCATGGCTCCTCTGACTCGCTGTATGGCTGATGATGAGTTAGTGCCGACTCAAGATATGGCTGACTACTATGGTCGTCGAGGCGAGGCTGGTTTAATCATTTCTGAAGCGGTGATCATACGTCCTGACGGTCAAGGTTATCCAAATACCCCTGGTATCTTTACGCCAGCACAAATTGATGGTTGGAGAACCGTAACTGATGCGGTACATAAAAACGGTGGCAAAATTTTTGCACAGCTCTGGCACACGGGCCGTGTAGCACACCCACACTTTTATCAAGTAACAGGCAGTCAAGATGTCATGGCGCCTTCTGCCGTCGGTGTTGAAGGTAGTGTACCTAGAATGCGTGAACTGACTTATCAAATACCAAAGGCTGTATCGGTAGAAGAGATTGCTCAGTTAGTGAGTGATTATTCTCAAGCAGCGGCAAACGCGATAGACGCAGGTTTTGATGGTGTTGAAATACACGGAGCAAACGGTTATTTAATTGATCAGTTCTTACATCACGACAGTAACCGCCGCAGTGATGAATATGGTCAGACACCTGAAAATATGTCGCGTTTCGCACTCGAAGTCGTTGATGCCATCGTTGCTCGTATCGGTAAAGACAGAACCGCCCTACGTGTATCGCCGGGTGCATACTTCAATATGGCTGGTGACAGTCGTGACCGTGTTGTATTCGATTATCTTATCCCTGAACTTGAGAAACGTGATTTAGCCTTCTTACATATTGGTATTTTCGATGATTCGATGGAATTTGACTATTTAGGTGGTCGAGCGTCAAGTTATGTTCGCAGTATTTATAACAAGACATTAGTGGGAGTGGGTAGCTTTACCGCTGAAGCTGGTAGCAAAGCGATTGCGGATGATAAATTTGATCTGCTGGCGATAGGTCGACCATTTATTGCCAACCCTGATTATGTCGAGCGTGTTCGAGATGGTAAGGACTTAGTTGAATATTCAGATAAGATGTTGACGAGTCTTGTATAAGACAGAGTACTAATTTTTTGTAGATTGCGATAAAAATAAAAGGGTTAGCATCGTGCTAGCCCTTTTTGTATTAGTACCACCGGCACCGGTTATAAAACGACTTACTGAAGACTGTATAGGCTTAGCAAGTCGTAGGCACGTGCTCAGCATTTCATTTTACTGACCAATAAGCGTTTATTTTTTTTGTACCATAAAATGAGTAATAAGCTCGATATAAATAACAAACCTGTTGCTGGCGCTGATACTGCTAAACCAACATCACCATCAGTAACTGCCCAAGCATAATTGTCGTTCCATTCATAGTCACTAACAATATCACCCCATCGTAAACTAAAATCCCAATATTCCGTTGGGCTTGATTTTGGTAAAGTACCATCCCAATAGTTATAGTTTTGCATGTTGATAAACATATTCATGTTGGCGACGCCTGCCGCATCTGTTGCCGAAGGGTCTAAGCCGTCTCCAGCATCCAAACCAAAATAATTATAATACAAGTAACCTAGTTCACTTCCCGTACAGCCATCACCTGAAGTATGGCCATTACTGGGGTCGGTATAATCACAATTAGGATCAAATAAATCACGAGTAAATAGACGCCAGTCATTTATCCCTTGAAACACTAAGCCTGTTGCCCATGTATTTGCCTCTGCCCATGTCATCAGGCCATCAGCATCATAACCACTAGTTTGTGAATTGTTAGCATCTTGTAACCAAGTAATGTCTTGAACATCGTCATATACTAGGCCATTTCCTCTATCAATTAATGATGCGTGAGATATGTTAGTAAAAAATATAAGACACATAAAGATTAAAGCATGAAGATTTATAGGTTTATAAAATAGTTTATTCACTGTCATTCCCCTTAAAGTCGTTAGTTTCGTCACAGTCGCTCTCCTTAATCATAAGGTTGTCATTTTTTAACTTGTACTCTCATACATGCATTAATTAATCCAACTTATTTATGTGTATGTTTATCAAAACCTTTCTTATTTAATAAATAATGGCCTAACTAAAATATGTTAAATTTTCTGACAACAGGCGTTTCGTAGGGGAGTTCAATGCTAATTTACTGGATAACTGCGCAGAACACTTTACCTAACCAAAGTACTCACAAGCGAGATTAAGCGGTGTATATTTTTCTAATGAACCTTTGTGTTGCTCGAATGTTAATTTACTGTTAATTTATAAATGCTACCCTAAGGGGGTAACATTTCATTTGTAAAAACATCATGTTTAGCCAAAATTCAACGATAGATAAAGCTATCTTAGATAACTAAACAAGCAATTATTATTTTATATAAGGTTTTTAAATATGTCTCTGCCTACTTATTTTTATTTGAGTCTTCCGCTTTTACTTTCTGGATGCTTTGATTCTTCCCCTCCAACTGGTAATAATAGTACAGATTCTATTATTGAAGTATCTGGGCATGGGGGAAATGGCGCTACGGGCATTTATACTTATGGTCTTGATGAACTTGCCGATAAGCCATTAAGAGTAACCAAAGGCGATACTCCCGGTACCTGTAACATGAGCAATACAAACTTTGAACTAAGGAATGGGTGGGAAAATGGGTCGGTTGAAAACCCTATTCCTGACGGTTTTTGGAGTGATTATTATCCACGCGAAATTTTAACTTTTCCTTGCCCTACAAAGAATGAAATTCTTCAGCATGATCAAGATAAAAGAAATGGCAGCTTTTCGCCGATTAATGATACTTGGTTTATTTTAAATAATGCAGTGCCTTTTTATGAAGAATTATCAGGCGAGCTTCCTATGTCTGAAAAAATCACAATCATCTCGCACTATCTGTTTGGCGCTAACGCTCAGTATGTTCGCCCCGATCATGAATATGCGCCTGACCAGTTTAAAAATAATATCTTAATTTCCGATGGTATACATCGCGATGGTAGTGGAATAGAATATACTTATTCATTTGCCACAAGTGATATCTTAGTTCATGAATTGACCCATGCTTACACAGGTAAAAAGGGGCATTCATTCGAAAAAATAAATGCTTTGAGGGATAGTTTAGGTGGTTGGTCGGAACACTTCTCAGATATAATAGCTGAATACTACCAGTTTAAAACAACGGGTAAAACAGATCTTATTCATGGCGCTGATCATATAAAATGTAATATATCTGATTCTGATTGTTCTACAAATGTTAGAGATTTTAAAAACCCGCAATATAAAAATGTCATTGATGCAATCTCTGATCAAGGTAAAAACAGTCTGGATGAGCTAGAAGTACATATTATTGGAGATACTTTAAACTATTCCTTCTATCTTCTTCTTAAAGATGATAATTATGGCGTCTTTACTCTTGATGAATTAATTGAAATTTATATACATGCTGAAAAAAATGTTTGGAAATTAAATCCCTCTTCAAGCAGTAAAGACCTAGTAGACGGATTGATATCCTCAGCTTCAGCTCTGGATTATTCTGATGAGAAAACTTCAAAAATAAAAGAAGCTTTCACACAAACCGGATTTTATTCGGACTTGCCGTTGTAGCGCCATGTAGCTTAATGAGGTGTTAATCTCAATCAGTCCATACTTTTTCTAATTGTAGTGGTTCATTGAAATTGGCCTCCTAGTTGGAGGCTTTTTTGATTTTTGGATAAAATCGTCCCTGAGAGGTCTATTTCACCATTCACACCAAAAAGCCCATTAAACCCTCATTTAAACCTCTTTAAGTTAATTTTTATCCATAGTTTGGTGAAGATAATTTTGCACTGTTCTGGTGAATCTAGCTTTATCCTATGTAACTCATGCTATAGCAGACTAATCAGTTGGCTTAACCATTGGTGGCTTGCTTTGCTATTGTTTAGCTTGTGCCAATATACATTTAGTTGATAGTCCGGGATGGGAATAGGCGGAGTGTAGATGTCAATGTCGATCATTTTAGCGACATGTTCTGCAATTAGACGTGGAAACGTTAGCAGGTAATCTGAGTTTTCTATGGTATAGGGTGCTGCCATAACACTGGGTAATTGCAAAGCAACATGACGGTTAAGCCCTTGCTTTGCTAACTGCCTATCAACAATACCCTGTTTTTCACCCCACGGGGATACTCTAACGTGCGATAGACTCAAAAACTTATCTAATGTTAAGCCATCTTCTAGTTGCGGATGATTCTTTCTCGCGATGGTGCAATAACTGTCTTGCAGCCACGTTTGACGTTCTATGGTGGATGATTTCTCAATTTCATGACTAAAACCCAGCACAAAATCGAGTTCGCCACTGAGCAGCTTTGCCGTCGGAACTTTATCTTCAGACGGTGTCACTGTGATCCGAATGTTGGGCGCTACCTTACTAATATGACTTATAAGCTTGGGTAATAAACTGAATTGGGTGTAATCGGTGGCTGAAAAAGTTAATTCTAGATCACTGATTGCCGGGTCAAACACTGCACTACTATTTAAACCATTATAAAGTTGAGCGAGGGCAGGGGTTATATGCGTAGCAAGCTCATGGGCCAAGGGTGTTGGCTCCATCACATTATTAATACGAATAAATAGCTCATCTGCCAAGTGTTTTCTCAGTCGGGATAACCCATGACTAAACGCTGACTGACTAAGATAAATTTCATTGGCGGCGATGGAGACCGAGCGATAGCGGTACAAGGCGTCGAATAAAAGTAATAGATTTAAATCAATTTGATGTAGATTCATTATGAATGCAGCTCATCTAGGTGTGAATACAATGCATTGGTATCATAGCACTTCAATCGCTATGATAGACCAATAATTAATTACTAATATAAAGGAACAACAAGTGAATCAATTGTCCATTCGTCCAGCAGTAGCAACAGATAGTAAATTAATTCTACATTTCATTAGAGAGCTGGCTATTTATGAAAAAGCGGAGGATGAAGTGCATGCAACGGAAGAAACTATTGAAGCAACTATTTTCTCTAAAGATAACCATGTCAATGCGTTAATTTGTCAGCAAGATGACCAACCAGTGGGTATTGCTATATATTTTTATAACTACTCAACTTGGTTGGCAAAGCCTGGACTTTATTTAGAAGATCTTTATGTTTCGCCTGAGTACCGTGGTAAAGGTGCCGGTAAACTATTACTGAAGAGAATGGCGAAAATTGCCTTACAAAAAGGTTGCGGTCGATTTGAGTGGAGCTGTCTTGATTGGAATAAACCGTCACGCGATTTTTATCATTCGATTGGTGCCGAGTCACAAGATGAATGGGTTGGCTATCGTATGTCGGGACAAACTTTGATAGATTTTGCTGAATAAAATTAATGTTACTTACATTGGTTTTTTTGGAGAAATTATGACTCTTATGTCAGGAATACTGCTATTTTTTTCAATGTTGATATCGGCACTGATTCCCGGACCCAGTGTAATGGCTATTATTTCTCGTTCTATTACGTTAGGAGCGAGGCACGGCCTAATGGCCGCATTAGGCACACAGTTGGCTGATTATATTTTAATTTGCTTAGCATTGACTGGACTCTCGACAATTTCATCCATACTAGGCGAGTTTTCTGTAGTGTTACAGTATTTAGGCGCTAGTTATTTAATATGGTTGGCTTATCGTATTTGGCGAGCAGATATAGTATTAAGTGAAGAGATTGAGCCTAAAGCTGGCAGTTTAACGTCCAGCCTCTTTGTCGGGTTAGTTACTGGACTTGCCAATCCTAAAGCTATTCTATTTTACATGGGATTCCTTCCTGCATTTATTGAACTATCAAGTATTAGATTTCATGAAGTTGTTATAATTTTGCTGATATCAACCTTTGCTGTTGGAGGCGTACTTAGTGCCTATGCTTGTGCAGGTGCTAAAGTCCGTCACTTATTCAGAGGCCAAAAGACAAGACGAATGATGAATCGGTTATCAAGTGGTATATTGGCGTCGTGCGGGGTAATACTTGCAACAAGGGTTTAATATACGGACACATTTTGTCCATATTTTCAGTAATGCTAAATCTACACTTTACAGTCCAAGCACTAAGCCATTGCTGTCCACCTTTGGCTTAGTGCAATCACGCTAAGCCAAATTTGCCCCAAAGTGGCTTAGAGTTTTAGCTCAATCAGAATCTTAACATATCAATTTTTCTTACATTTACTAATGCAGAGAATCGGGTCCGTTTCTCATTCCATATAATGTATAGAAGTGAGCCTAGACCAGAGCATTGCTTTTCTTTACATTTTCTTTACATTTTCTTTACATTTAAACCCATAATGTCTTACAGGTCACCAAATTTACTACCACTATGGTGTTATATTGCGTTTCGCAATTTTATTAATTTTCGATTTAACAGTATAGCGTAGGAAAATGTTTATGAAAAAAAGTATATTATTATTGAGTGTGTGTAGCCCTCTCTTATTTCACTCC
>NZ_LOCN01000025.1 GCF_001574435.1 Moritella sp. JT01 | reverse complement strand
ATTTGGTCATTATATCTCTGCAAGTGCTCACACAGATTGCTTGAATAAATTGTTAAAGAGCGTTGACCTTGACGCCTTGCGTCGTAGTCAGGCTGCGTATTCTACGCAAACCAAATTTGAAGTCAAGCACATATTGATGCTTTATTCAGGACGTTTAAAAAGTAACCGAAGTTAATTTTAAACACCTTACTGAGCGGCTGTTGCCGTGTCAGTGAGGCGCCATTATAGGGATTTAACGTTTACAGGCAAGTGATTTCTAAAAAAATAATATAGCGCTATCAAGCTTGGTTGTTTACTATGCTATTTGAGTATTTGACTAACATTAATAACTATAAATGACTATATAGGGACAACAATGAGCACTTCACTTCGAAAATACCAAGGGGTATCTCCACAATTAGCGAATTCAGCTTATGTTGATAAGTCAGCAGTCCTCATCGGGGATATAACTATAGACGAAGATGCCAGTATATGGCCACTCGTGGCAGCACGTGGTGATGTAAATAAAATCTTCATTGGTGCGCGTACAAATGTTCAAGATGGTTGCGTATTACATGTCACTCGTAAAAGTCCAGCAAACCCGCATGGTATCCCGCTTATTTTAGGTGAAGATGTGACTGTTGGCCATAAAGCACTGTTACATGCATGTACAGTTGGTAATCGCGTATTAATAGGCATGGGGGCGATAGTGCTTGATGGCGCTATAATTGAAGATGACGTCATGATTGGCGCTGGTACTTTAGTCCCACCAAGAAAAACATTAGCAAGTGGTTATCTTTATATCGGCAGTCCAGCGAAACAGGCAAGAAAATTAACGGATGATGAGATCGCGTTCTTGAAACTATCCGCTGATAACTACGTACTGCTAAAAAATGAGTATATAGAAGATAGCCAGTAATCCGATTCGAAATATAAAGTATCGCATACCCTCTAACTTAGCCTAGAGGGTAACAGGATTAATCTTGTTTAATCGTTTTTCTTAATGCTTCAAGTACTGGCGACATAGATGGGGTGATGCCTCGCCAAACTTTAAAACTTTCAGCCGCTTGCCCAACCAACATTCCTAGCCCATCAATAACAAGTTCAGCGCCTTGTTCCATCGCCCATAAATTGAATGCCGTAGCCTCCACTTTATACATCATGTCATAACAGATAGTTTGTTTATCAACTAAAGCTGGCGAGATTGCAGGAACTAAACCTGACAAACTTGCCGAGGTCGAGTTAATAATAAGATCAAAGCTACCACTTAACGCAGAAAAACTACATGCTGTAATATCGCCCTTATCATTAAATAACGTAGCTAACTGTTGCGCTTTCGCATCTGTACGATTAGCAATAACCAGTTCTTGTATGCCTTGTTCTAATAATGGACCAATTACGCCACGCGCAGCGCCTCCGGCACCCAATAATAAAATCCGCTTATTTACGAGGGTCGTATACTGCAATAAATCGTGTACCAGACCAAATCCATCCGTATTATCACCAATCACCCGACCATCGTCAGTAAGCACCAAGGTGTTCACAGCACCAGCAAGTTGCGCCCGCGGTGTTAATTCTTGAGCAAATGAAAATGCCTCTTCTTTAAAAGGGACTGTGATATTACAACCCTTTCCTCCCTGAGAAAAAAAATCATTCATCGCTATGGCAAAACCATTAATTGGGGCTTCAATGGCTTGATAACTGAGATCTTGTGCAGTTTGCTGAGCAAATAAGCGGTGGATCATAGGCGATTTACTGTGATTTATTGGATTACCAAATACGGCATAACGATCCATACTGCACAACTCCTGTAATGAGGTAGATAAAGGAAAGAAATTAGTAAACAACGACTTGAACATATCGATCAATAGAAGCTACCAGAATAAAATATTGATTAACGGTATATTTTACCCGTAATCGCATCTCTGATCGTTGTTGGTTGCGCAAGTTCGCCAACCGCTTCGTCAACAATCGCGCCAAGTAATGGCCCGAGTTGACCAGTAACCTCAATAGCAGTCACGCAAGGCGTAAGTCCCGTTAAGTTCGCACTTGTTGAGGTGATTGGACCACGAAAAGCAAGGCATAATGCCTGTACAGTCGGATGGGCAGAAACACGTACTGCAATACTATCAAACTGTCCTGTTAACCATTTAGGTACTTGTGATTTAGCTGGCATAACCCAAGTCACAGGACCAGGCCAGGTTTGATTAATGAGATCGATTTGCGCTGTAGACAATGCTGTTAAATCAACATAATCATTTAATTGCGCTAAATTGGCTGCAATTAAGATCAAACCTTTTTCAACCGGGCGTTGTTTAATGGTTAACAAGCATTGAACCGCTTTTTCATTCATTGGATCGCAACCCAAGCCAAATACAGCTTCAGTTGGATAAGCAATAACTTGCTGGTTCTGTAACGCAGTTACCGCGTTATTAATAGCTGTTGAATTATTCACAATAATATATCGATTATTAATAGTCATAAATAAAAATGGTAGCTTACGCTACCATTTCTTACTCTATAGCGACAGTTGTAAGCTTAGTTTCTTACCAATTACAGTTACAGCGCTTTTAATTTAGCTTGTAATGCTTCGTCTTTAGCAATAATGCTTGCTGCATTAGCTTGACGTTCAGCTTTCACTTTAGCCGCCATTTCTGGGTTACCAATTGCAAGCATTTGCGCGGCAAGATAACCTGCATTTTTAGCACCAGCACTTCCGATTGCCACACATGCAACAGGTACGCCACCAGGCATTTGCACTGTTGATAATAATGCATCCATACCTTGTAACGGACCTGCATCAATTGGCACACCAATGACAGGATGTGTAGTGATACCAGCAACCGCACCCGCTAAATGCGCAGCTAGACCAGCAGCACAAATAAATACAGCACAACCACGACTTTCAGCATCGGTCACATATTGATGTGTCGCTGCTGGCGTACGGTGAGCAGACGTTACTTTCACTTCGTACTGAATTTCAAATGACTTTAGTACATTCAGTGTCCCCTGCATGACAGGTAAGTCTGAATCTGAGCCCATTAATACTGCAACAAATGGTGTAGACATAATTATTCCCTTTCCGTATGAGTTATTTTTAATCGTTTAAATTAATCGATAGTGTTTGTCACTATTCTAATAAAGCACGCTTATAACCACAGCTTTTCTGCGGACAAATAAGTTGTTTTCCATTACTGGTTTTTTTTTCAACTAAAATTGCCCAATGACACTCAGGGCAAGTTTCTGAAATTGGTTTGAAATTAATAATGTATTTACACTTAGGATATTTATTACAAGAATAAAATATTTTTCCGAAACGTGATTTTTTCTGCATCAAATCACCCGACTTACACTGCGGACAACATATACCAGTTTCGTCAGGCGTTTCTGTTTTAGACATGTAATTGCAAGTGGGGAATTGGGTACAACCAATAAAAAAGCCATAACGGCCACGTTTCAATACGAGTTCATGCTGACACTCTGGGCATTCGGAACCAACCAACACTTTGTCATCTTCGAAATGTGATTGATTTGATAGCGGGCGTGAATACTCACAAGTAGGATAATTATTACAACCTAAAAAAGGCCCTGATTTGGCATTTTTAATACTTAACTCAGCACCGCATTGCGGGCACGTCTCGTACTCTTTTTCCAAGGCATGTTCATGAACTGTAAATAGTTTGTCGTTATCTTTAGACATTTGAACAATTTTTAAGTAAATAATTGATGGGCGGATATTAACAAAACTGACATATTATGCCAGTAATTAATACAGTTTTAATCGTTCAGTCACAGCATATCACGCTTTAATGCAGGTAATCATGTGCTTTATCCTGAACTAATTCTTCCATCTGCAAATATGCTTTTTCACCGTTTGGCACATTAAATAGCACCATTAAAATGACCCATTTAATGTCATCAAGATCTAGATCTAGATTCTCAAGTTCAATTAAACGTGCGATGGCCATTTCTCTGGTTTCAATGTTTAGCACATTAATATGCTCTAAAAATAATAGAAAACCACGGCATTCAGTGTTTATATAGAATTGCTCCGCTTCCGTATAAATCCGCATAGAACTCACACACGAAACTTGTAGATGAGTCTGAATCCCACCATTACGTAGCTCGACTAAGTTTTCAATCCATGTAATCGCTTTATGTATTTCAGTTTCAGCAAAACCAGCCTGAATTAACTCATCGAGTAAATTATCTCGATCAACTAAAAACTCAGATTCATTTTGTTCATAAAAGTTTTCGAAAAGATAAATAAGTATATCTAGCATTAGCCCCTCCGTTGCGATCTCACATAACCACCGGGCACAACACTCACCCAATTATCAAGTTCCAGTTCAATTAAACTCGTTAATACTTGGCTAACAGGTTGTTTGCTGTGCTCAGCAATAATATCTGCTGTCGTTACTTCATAACCGACACTATCTAAGATAATTTGATTTGGCAATGAAACAGTCTCGGGATCAGCGCTGAATAGGTCTGTTTGCTCAAAATTCGTACTTACATTTATATATGTGAGTTCATCGGTAATATCACTAATTTGAGTAATTAGTTTTGCCCCTTGTTGGATCAAATAATGACAACCTGCAGCCATCGGATTATCAATTGCGCCAGGCAGAGCAAAGACTTCACGGCCTTGTTCTACGGCATAACGAGCCGAAATTAATGACCCGCTGTTTAATGCTGCTTCAATGACCACAACACCAAGTGAGAGACCACTGACAATGCGATTACGACGGGGGAAGTGTTCCGGTCTCGCTTGTGTAAAAGGACTAAACTCAGAAACCAACGCCCCCTGTTCCCTAATCTGTTGCGCTAATTGCTGATGACGCTTAGGATAAATATTGGCTAACCCAGTACCTAAAACGGCAATAGTATGCCCTTTCGCTGCTAATACACTACGGTGACACTCACTATCGACACCAATCGCAAGACCACTGGTAACCACTAATCCTTCTTGCACTAACGCTGCTGCAAAGCTGTGTGCATGCCGCTTGCCATAATAACTTGGAGCTCGACTGCCAACCATAGCGATTTGTGGTTTCGATAATAACTCAACATTACCTTCTACATACAAAAGTAAGGGTGGAGAACCAATATTTTTTAATGTCAGTGGATAATCACTTGAGGTAATAGGGATAAGATAACGTTCAGATTGATCCGCAAGCCAATTTAAGGTGTTCTCAATAGCCTGCCAATCGGGGTTTAGAATGCTTTGTTGCTGTGCTGTATCCAAACCAAGTGATTGTAGATACAGTGCAGAACCAGAAAATAATCTAGTTAACGATGTTTTTTTCAATAACTTTAGCGCCCTACTACCACCTATTTTGGGGACGTCGTATAGCGCTAACCAATATTTATCTTGCTCATTAACCATTATTTATCTCATAAGTTGCTTACCTTATCATTCAGTTTAATCACTTGTGAGCTATGTGTAATAAGAGCAAGGCTGACTTTGTCGTAAACTTTGAACACCATCATTTCTCCGATCCGTTCATCTGGGAGCTGTAACTCATTTTTATCAGAAAAAAGTTTATCATATTGATTAACTTGATCGTCATAATTAAAGTCAAGGTCTTGTTCACGACGAATTATAGTCTTACCGCGTTTTAATACCGCAAAAACATCCCCTGCACCGACACTATCACGCCAACCTCGATTAATGATCACCACATCGTTTTTACCAATAACACTGTATTTTTCATCCGCAGCGACAATGACACCATCACTCGCTAATTGAAAATTACGCGGCTGAAAATATACCGGTAAGCGATCTTGCTCCGGCATAGGGAGTAATCGATCACCTTTACGCGCCTCTTTCGCACTTTTTAAAATTGATAATTTCGCTGGAATCGTTTCCGTTCCAGTATTCACAACGCGAGCAATGCCTATAAACTCCACTTCGTTACCTAATTTTTCATTAGTAACAGGGTCTATATAAATACGACCTCGGCGATAAATACCATACTGACCCGGTTTTAAAGAACTGGATGCAAAAATATTATGACCAACAATGAATGTCGTATTACCGTCATTATTGCCTAAGATCACTGGGGCATGTTTTAATTTTTCATCCGCTGCGACATAATCACGACTTAAAAAAGAATTAATCAATTTTAACGGTATAGTCGGTATTGCTCGACTGCCTTTTAATTCAGGTCGCGCTGTAGGAGAAACTTTTAAGATACGCTTGCGCATATGATTACGTACTAAGCGAGGTTGGCCATCAACAAAGATTAATTGTAGTTTATCGCCGGGATAGATAAGATGCGGATCATCTAAAGCAGGATTAGCATCCCATAATTGTGGCCACAGCCACGGGCTTTGCAAATATTGGCTCGAAATATCCCAAAGCGTATCACCTTCTTTGACGATGTATTCAGTGGGGTATTGGTTTTTTAAGTTTAAGCTATCAGCATGCGCTAAAAAGGGTAAAATAGCGGCTAAAGCAAAGATCAAACGACGTTTTATGGACATATCCTTTCCTAATTGTTGTTTGAACGCTTATATTTATAGTGATTATTGTGACGTTTTACGTCAAAATTAAGCGTTATTTGAATCCATTCAAAATAAGAAAGTACCATGGCTATATTAGAAGTTTTACATTTTCCTGATGATCGATTAAAAAAAATTGCTCAACCTGTGCAGGAAATCACACCAGCGACACAAATCATCATCGATGACATGCTCGAAACCATGTACACCGAAGAAGGTATTGGGTTAGCCGCTGTACAAGTCAATATTTTACAACGTATTGTCGTTATCGATGTGTCAGGAACACGCGATGAGCCTCTAATCCTTATCAATCCAGTGCTCACCAACAAATTCGGAGAGACGGGTATTGAAGAAGGCTGCCTATCGGTACCAGAATCACGCGCTTTTGTGCCACGCGCAGAAAGCGTAACCGTGACAGCATTAGACCGTGACGGTAATGAGTTTACACGAGAAGCCCATGATTTATTAGCCATTTGTTTACAGCACGAAGTGGATCACCTAAACGGTAAACTCTTTATTGACTACCTATCACCGCTAAAACAGCAAAGAATTCGGAAGAAGCTCGAAAAGCTAGCACGTCAAAATAAATAAGAATACAAAATAGGAATTAACCTTGACCAAACCATTACGTATTATTTTTGCCGGCACCCCTGATTTTGCCGCAAAACACCTCTCTGCATTACTAAATTCAGAGCATGAAGTGATCGCGGTATATAGCCAGCCAGATCGCCCCGCAGGTCGTGGGAAAAAATTAAAACCAAGTGACGTAAAACAACTCGCAGTTAGCCATGACATTCCTGTTTATCAGCCTGTTAGTTTACGTAATGAAGAAGCACAACAAGAATTGGCAACCCTAAACGCCGATTTGATGGTCGTGGTTGCTTACGGTTTGATCCTGCCTCAAGTAGCGTTAGATACACCGCGCTTAGGTTGTATCAATGTGCATGGTTCACTATTACCAAGATGGCGTGGAGCGGCACCAATCCAACGTGCAATCTGGGCCGGAGATGCTGAGACAGGCGTCACTATCATGCAAATGGATATCGGTTTAGATACGGGTGCCATGCTACACAAAGTAACTTGCCCAATCGCGGATGATGAAACCAGTGCCAGCTTATATGACAAACTTGCCGAGCTTGGCCCACAAGGTCTATTGGAAACATTAACGCAGATCAGTAACAATACCGCCGTTGCTGAAGTGCAAGATGATGAACAAGCAAACTACGCAGCTAAACTTAGCAAAGAAGAAGCAAACATCGATTGGACACAATCAGCGGTTGCTATCGAACGTCAAATCCGCGCGTTTAATCCTTGGCCTGTAAGTTACACACAAATTGCCGAACAAAATGTGAAAGTTTGGCAAGCAAATGCGAGTGAAGATGTGACGGACGCGCAGCCTGGCACGGTTCTAGCTGCAACAAAAAAAGGCATTCAAGTGGCAACAGGGTATGGCGTATTAACGTTATTAAACCTGCAACTTGCGGGCAAAAAAGCCATGCCAGTTCAAGACATACTAAATGCTCGTAAAGAGTGGTTTACTGTTGGTCAATTACTAAATTCTATTTAATACCTATGACCGCTTAATCGTATTAAGCGGTTTTACCTCGGATACATATATATGAAAACCAGAGCTAGCGCTGCAAAAGTACTTTACCAAGTTGTTGATAGAGGTCAGTCATTGACGACAGCCTTACCAATTGCTCAGCAATTATTACCAGCCAAGGATCGTGCTTTACTACAGGAGATCTGTTACGGCGTATTGCGCTGGTTGCCACGTCTTGAATTTATTAGTCGCCAACTAATGAGCAAACCATTAACGGGTAAACAAAGACCCGTACATTTCTTAATTCTGGTTGGCTTATATCAATTAAAATTCATGCGTATTCCAGCACATGCTGCAGTAGCTGAAACCGTAAACGCGATTAAGGTATTAAAATCACCTAAACTCAGTGGTCTGGTGAACGCTATTTTACGTAATTACCAACGCCAACAAGATGATCTAGAAAATCAAGCCGACGGTAATGACGCGTGTAAATTCGGTCACCCCGGCTGGTTAATCAAACGCATTAAAGCCGCTTATCCAGAGCAATGGCAAGATGTATTAATGGCTAACAATGAACGACCACCAATGTGGATCCGTGTTAATCAACAGCATAATACCCAAGCTGACTATCAAGCATTATTAGCCGCTGACGACATCGTTGCTGAAATAGTAGATAGTGCCGATTCAGCATTACGTTTAGAGAAGCCGACTGATGTTTACAAACTAGCTGGTTTTGCAGAAGGTCATAGCTCTGTACAAGATGGCGCAGCACAATTTGCAGCGCAATTCTTAGACGCACAACCAGGCGAATTGATTCTTGATGCCTGTGCAGCTCCAGGTGGCAAAACTGCACATATTTTAGAACGTCAGCCTGCATTAAAACACCTCGTTGCAGTTGATTTTGATGCAACCCGTTTAAGTCGAGTACAAGAAAACTTAACCCGTATGCAGTTAGAAGCAGAGCTTATCCACGGCGATGCGAGTAAGCCTAAAGATTGGTGGCAGGGTGATAAGTTTGATCGCATTTTATTAGATGCACCTTGTAGTGCAACCGGCGTTATTCGTCGTCATCCAGATATAAAATGGTTACGTCGTGATAGCGACATTGCACCATTAGTCCAATTACAATCTGAAATTTTAGATGCCATGTGGCAGCAACTTAAACCAGGCGGCACATTATTATATGCTACCTGCTCTATTCTACCGGCAGAAAACAGCGAACAAATCAGTTCATTTGTTGCTCGAACTCCGGATGCAACGCTGATCCCATTAACAACCAACAGCGACAATCAAGCATCAAGCTGGCAGATCCTACCCAATACCCAAGGTATGGATGGCTTCTTCTACGCGAAGTTACAAAAAAAAGCATAACTGAATAGTCTCTATAGCCAATTGATGAATTAGTATCATTTGGCTATAAACTATTGGCGTTATTCAACTTTAGCTTAAATAAGCGTAGAATAGTATTATCAAAACAGATCACGAAAATTTTATTTGGTGCGAGGTTAAATGAAAATTATCATTATCGGTGCAGGCCAGGTCGGCGGCACGCTGGCTGAAAACTTAGTGGGTGAAAATAATGACATTACTATTATCGACCGCGATGTCGACAGCTTAAGAAACTTACAAGATAAATTTGACCTGCGCGTTGTTGAAGGCCACGGCGCCAATCCAGACGTACTACGTGAAGCCGGCGCGCAAGATGCAGATATGTTGGTGGCGGTGACCAACAATGATGAAACCAATATGATCGCTTGTCAGATCGCTTACACCATGTTCAATACCCCAAATAAAATCGCTCGGATCAGAAATGAATCCTATCTCAATAACAAAGAAATCCTGTTTAATAATGGCGCTATTGCAGTGGACCATTTGATCGCACCCGAGCAGCTAGTGACCGACTATATTAAACGCCTCATCGATTATCCGGGGGCATTACAGGTCGTTCACTTTGCCAATAACAAAGTGGGTCTCGTGGCAGTAAAAGCCTATTATGGCGGTCCATTAGTCGGTAATGCGTTAGCGGCATTACGTGAACATATGCCTAATGTGGAAGCCCGCGTTGCTGCGATCTTCCGCCAAGGAAAACCGATCCGACCACTGGGTACAACGATTATTGAAGCCGATGACGAAGTATTTTTTGTTTCTGCAAGTAATAATATTCGCGCCGTGATGAGTGAATTGCAAAAACTGGAAAAACCGTATCGCCGTATTATTATTGCCGGGGGTGGTAATATTGGCGCGGCATTAGCGGGTCGTTTAGAACGTGATTACTCAGTCAAATTGATTGAGCGTAATATCACCCGAGCCGAAAAACTATCAGAAATGCTTAATAATACCATCGTATTCTGCGGTGATGCCTCCGATCAAGAGCTGCTTAGTGAAGAACACATAGACCAAACAGACGTATTTATCGCGGTCACCAATGATGACGAAGCCAATATCATGTCTGCCATGTTAGCCAAACGGATGGGCGCGAAAAAAGCCATGGTGCTGATCCAGCGTGGTGCTTATGTTGATCTGGTGCAGGGCGGCACTATCGATATTGCCATTTCACCACAACAGGCCACGATCTCAGCGTTATTAACGCATGTTCGTCGTGCTGATATCGCCAATGTCTACTCATTGCGCCGTGGTGCCGCTGAGGCGATTGAAGCGATAGCTCATGGTGATAAATTAACATCGCGCGTTGTCGGTCGGTCTGTGGGAAGTTTAAAACTACCTACAGGTACCACCATTGGTGCAATTGTACGTAATGACGCAGTCATAATTGCGCATGATAACACCGTGATTGAACAAGATGATCACGTGGTTATGTTCCTGGTTGATAAAAAGTTCATCCCTGATGTAGAGAAACTTTTTCAACCCAGTCCATTTTTCTTATAACATACAAAGAAACTTGTTTCATGGTTAACTTCAAACCCGTATTGTTCATGGCAAGTGTGGTGTTACGCGCGCTTGCTTTATTTATGATTGCACCTTTGGTACTGGCTTTGTCTACCGATGGCCATGGCGCGCCCGAATTTTTCAAATCCATTATTATCACCACCATCGCATCCGGTCTATTCTGGCATAAAGGCCGCTCGAAAATTTTCCGTCTGGGTATACGTGAAATGTTTTTACTGACCACGTGTGTGTGGATAATTGCCTCCGCATTTGCCGCCTTGCCGCTCATGTTGATCCAACATATTAGCTATACCGATGCCTATTTCGAAACCATGTCAGGTATCACCACCACAGGTTCAACCGTATTATCTAATTTAGATACGACAGCTCACAGTGTATTGTTATGGCGTTCAATTTTACAGTGGTTAGGTGGCGTCGGTTTTGTGGTCATGGGCGTGGCTGTATTACCTTACTTAAACGTCGGTGGTATGCGTTTATTCCAAACCGAATCATCGGATTGGTCTGATAAAAACACCACCAAAACCCAACATACTGCAGCTTACGTAATGTACGTCTATTTAAGCTTAACCGTGCTGTGCTATTTTGGTTACTTAGCTGCAGGCATGACGAGCTTTGAAGCAGTCAATCATGCCATGACAACACTATCGACAGGCGGGTACTCGACCTCCGACCAATCCATGGCTCACTTCTCAAACGCAGCGCAGTGGAACGGCAGCTTCTTTATGTTTTTAGGCGGGTTACCGTTTTTACTCCTGATTAATGCCATTCATCGCCGAGATCTCAAAATACTCATCAATGACGCACAGATCATCGGATTCAGTAAACTCGTGCTGATAATGACAACCATTATGTCACTATACCTGTGGCAAAAAGATGTTTTTGAACTGACTGATGCAATTAGAATCAGTATGTTTAATATCATATCGGTGGTCACAACAACCGGATATGGCTTAACGGACTTCGGTACTTGGGGTGAGTTTACGACCGTCCTTTTTGCAGGTTTGATGTTTACCGGCGCTTGTTCTGGCTCAACATCTGGTGGGATAAAAATATTTCGATTTCAAATCGCCTTCACCTTATTCCGTAAGCAGATGTCCCAATTAGTCCATCCATCAGGTGTATTTAGACAGCACTACAATGGACGTAATGTAAATGATGTTATTGTACGATCTGTGGTTGCTTTTGGTAGTGCATTTATTGCTACAGTTTCGATACTGGCAGCCATACTTAGCATAATAGGTTTAGACCCGATCACCAGTATTACCGGTGCAATTACCGCAGTGGCCAATGTGGGTCCAGGACTAGGCCCAGTCATTGGCCCATCAGGTAACTTTGCTAGTTTACCTGATACCGCAAAATGGGCGCTTAGCTTAGGTATGTTGATGGGGCGATTAGAGATCATGACAGTATTAGTGCTCGTGACCCCTGCATTTTGGAAAGGTTAAAATATAAGAGTGCTAACTGATTATTCTAATAAGTTAGCACTACTCTTCTCAATTAAATCAACAGGTAATGGTTTTTTAACTTCGACGCCAAGATCAACAAACTGCTGCGCTTGTTTAATTAAATTACCCTTACCTGTACTTAAACGTTTCATCGCTGAATCATAACTATCTTGTGCTTTGTCTAACGCGGTTCCCATGTCTTGCATATCATGACTAAATAAACGCAGCTTTTCATAGATCCTACCGGCACGTTCTGCTATTAATTGTGCATTCTGATTCTGACGTTCGTAACGCCATAAATTATCAATAGTACGCAATGCAACTAACAAATTGGTTGGACTCACTAACATGATGTTATTATCCAATGCATACTTCATTAGACTTGGGTCAGCTTCTAATGCCGCTATAAATGCCGGTTCTACCGCCACAAACATCAGTACATAATCTAAGGTTTTTAAGCCTTGTAACAAGTGATAATCTTTACGCCCAAGCTCACGAATATGCCCACGAATAGAGGTTATATGCTCTTGTAATGCTTGTTTACGTGTCACTTCATCTTCTGCATTAAAGTAACGCTCGTAGGCCGTTAATGACACCTTAGAATCAACCACAACATCTTTATCTTGTGGCAAATGAACAATCACATCAGGCTGAAAGCGTTTGCCATGTTCATTATTCAAGCTTACCTGAACATCATATTCATGCCCTTCACGTAAACCAGATTCAGATAAGATCCGCGCTAAAATAACTTCGCCCCAATTACCTTGCTGTTTGTTGTCCCCTTTCAGCGCTTTAGTTAAATTAGCCGTTTCGCTCGACATCAATTGATAAACTTGCTGTAAGCGAGCAATCTCAGACTGTAAGCTGTGACGCTCTTTCGCTTCGTTAGAGTAAACATCTTGTACTTGCTGTTTGAATCCTTCAAGTTGCGTTTTTAATGGCGCTAAAAGTAATTCCACACTAGACTTGTTTAGTTCTTTGAAATTGTCAGCTTTACTATCAAAAATTTTATTTGCGAGGTTTTCGAATTGCTGTTGTAAACGTTGTTCAGACTGTGCTTGCAGTACCAATTTTTCTTCGTTGGCTTGGCGTTCAGCCTGCAAACGAATATCACTTTCACGTAATCGTGACATTAATTTAATTAACTGATTGTTTTGCGATTCTAATTTTAATTTATTAGCATCATGCGTTTGCTGCAATTGGTCATGCGTATAGTTAACGTTATCTAATTGTTGTTCTAATAACTCAACTTCATGATTTAAAGTTTGCATCGATAAGTTGGCTTGCTGAGTTTTGCGAATTGAAACGCAGCCAAAAATAATAGCGATACAGGTAACAACAATATACGGAAATATGGAAAACAGAGAATCAAAAGTCATAAGATACATTAACTACGAAAAAAAGAGCTGTGTGCCAAGGCGCGATCAAAATAAAACCATACTGCCAGGCAGCCAAGATAAATAAAAAAAATGATCCATTTATGATAATTAACACCGCTGTCAATGATCGCAAATGGTATATCACCAATCACACTGTATAACCAAAGAGTGAGCGGAAAGAATGCGAAAACCAAAAGTTTCCAGATGACCTTTAACGTCGGACGGTGTACGGTTATCGCTTTCATTAACATAATCCTTAAACATAGTCCTTAAATGTGTTATTAAATAATAAGAGTTAACCATAGTCTTAAATATCAGCGTAAACAATATTTAAAAGAGATGATGATGTTAGCCTAACCTGCTCAAGATTAAAACTAATCCGTTGAGGTTAATCATAATCAGTGCACATTTCATAAAAATAATACGGATTAATGCCTTATTCCCCTTGAAACGAGAAAAAATACCCCAATTTGTAATTTTCAGTTATTTTTTGTCAAAATAGGGTTAATCACTCTATATTACGGACAATTAAAATGTCTATTATGCTAATTAATTATAATCAGAATACGAAATAGGTAATATATATGAGCGATTTTATGAATGAAGGCCAAGTAGCCTATTTCAAAGAAAGACTAGAAACAGAGCAACAAGAGATTTTATCTCGAATTGAAAGCCAATCCACTGACGTCGTGCTCACTGATAGCAATGAAATGGCTGACGAGATTGATCGTGCGGCAATGGAAGAAGCGCATCGTCTTGAATTAAACCGTATTCAGCACGATAAACTACACATCAAAAAAATCATCAAAGCACTGCGTCGTATCGACAGTGGCGATTATGGTTATTGTGATAGCTGTGGTGACGAAATATCGATTAAACGCTTACAAGCACGTCCTGAATCACGCCTATGCTTAGAGTGTCAGTCAACGAAAGAATTTACTGACCACAGCTTATACCGCCGCTAATCCTAAGCCCAATCGAATAGCAACTCTGGTCGTTATCAATAAAATGATCACAGATGGAAAGCAATGACAAACCGACGTTATTGCTTTCCTCATTTATCGTTCCGTATTAATCTGTAATCTCTTTCACCCAAACCGCCATAGGAATACAGCGATGTTAAAGCCATTGTCAGTCAATTTTAAAAGAATCAGTTTATTGTCACTACTTGTCACCAGTGTTGCATTAAGCGGTTGTAGTGATGATGAATCAGGTAAAATTAGTCTGGGTTTATTCACCACTAAAGATATTAAAATCAACACATTCGTAGATCCAAAGATACCAGGCGTCACTTGCCATGTGAGCCATATTGAAGCTGATTTGGATTTTTCTGATCCGTCAGATATGGGGATCGCATGTCGCCAAACAGGTGAAATCACAGCGGCTATGCTAGCAACGGTTGATACCTCAAAAAGCGGGGAGGTGATCTTTAAGCAATCGAAGAGCATCTTATTTAAATCACTCAAGATCCGTCGTATTTATGATGCTGATAGCCAAAGTCTATTGTATGTGTCGTACTCGACAAAAGAAATTAATGGTAGCTACAAACATTCATTATCCACTGTACCACTGTGGGCAACCAAAGCGTGGCAGCAGCCAGCGACTCTTGAATCACAACCAAATTGAAAACAATAAAGCCACTGTTGTCAGTGGCTTTATCTTTACTCGTCAATCGGATAATGTGCTAAGGCTAAAATGCAGTTATAACGCCCATCCCGATCACTTCAGAAAAGAGCAACAATACCGTTGTCAGCGACACTAAATTAGGTGTGTACTCTTGTTTTGTATAGAGCGGAATAGTCCAAATAGCTAACGCCAATAATAAAATAACAGCGCGGTAAATGACAAATTCTTGGATCACCGTCATCTGACTTGAATCGGCATTAAGTCCTGCAACAATCAATAACCCAAGCATCAGTAATACACTACTCGCGATACCAACAACGGGTAAAATAACATTAAATGCTTGTAATCGATGTTTTGCACGTAATAAGATCACATGTGCAAATACAGCACCAAGTAACACGGCTTCTAATAGTAATAGCGGCTGCTTTTGCTGCCACAGTACTAATAACCCTGTAATAACCGCCAGTGCAATCGGTAAACGTAACCAACTACTTGGAATCGCGCGTTTACCTTCTAAACGAGACTGAATTAAGTTTTGCATTATACCGATAAATACCGCAATACCGCCAACAATCAAAGTCGGCGCTGTCGCATACTCTTCAATGCCTGTCATTAACCCAAGCGCTAATACAGCCCAAATTGAGATCATATTTTCGGTAATACGTTTACGCTGGCCAGGACACACGTCGCCTTTTACTAATACTAATGCTAAGAAACAAGCTGCCGCAATTGGCATCATTACAATGATCGGATAAATTTGTTGGTAGAAACTGATTTCAGTCACGCGACAACCCTTAGTTAATACTAGATTCAGGTAAGTTAGGTGCGAGAGTATATCAGTGTCATCTCAAGGTGGTAATCAATAATTAAATGAAAATGCTATTTTGCGAAGATAATAAAACAAGACAAAAAAAGCCCATCACTAAAGAATGGGCTTTACCTGTTTATTTTAGACTTTGTTACCATGTTCTTGCTCTGAAATTAATGGTTCAACACCTAATATACGAGAGAGTAGATCGACTTCATTCAAACTCTCATCACTCAGTTGTACATTCACTAACAGTGATTCAAATCGACTTTGTTGTAATATTTCCGAAATTCCCGTCATACCACCGGCTGTTTTCAACAACGATGAAATAACCGTATTAGACCCGGTTTCCCTTTTTTCTATATCGAGTTTCCCATCCATAACTCCCCCTCATAGCTCCCTAACTATCCCTGATTTCTATCCCTTAGAAATATCTTCCAGTCATATAAAACCACATTCACTTACTCAGGGAAATAACCAAAGAGTGAGTTTGAGAGGTAAAACGGATAAATGACCAAGTGTCCTATCAGGACTGAAAATAAATGTGAACTCTGCGCTAATAAAATATATTATATTCATTCTTTAGCATTAACTTGATTCTAATCATCGCTATATATCCAAAATCACAATGACAGGGAGTCACAGTGTGAACGTCGAATATTTATTCTCGAAACTGAAACAACCACCCGTTATACCGCAATTATTACAAGAAATGATGAACAGCTTTAACCACACAAATATTAGTCTCGATAAAATAGCGCGCAGAATTGCCATGGATCCAGTGATCACTGCAAAAGTATTAAAGATGGCAAACTCTGCCGCTTATTCTCGCGGTCAGCATGTGGAATCAATAGAACAAGCGGCAATAAAACTCGGCCTGAATAAATTACGTTCATTAGTCATCGCCAGCAGCCTAGCGAATAATTTTAAGCGTGAAAATAATTTTGATATCTGTGAATTTTGGCGTAATTCTTTTCAAGTCGCGCAAATAGCCAAAGCCATCGCTAGCCAAACCCACCTAGATCCAGAAATCGTTTTTACGTGTAGTTTAATGCATAACATTGGGGAGTTACTGATTCAGAGTGCATTACCAGAAGAAGCGAGTCTAATCGCTCTCAGTCAAGCACAGGGACAAAGCCGTATTGAAGCCCAACACGCAATTCTCAGTTTTGACTTTACTGACGTGGGCCTTGAGCTCGCAAGACAGTGGAATTTTACTGATACCTTTGCAAATGCAATACACCAACAACTCGATCCTCTCTCATGTGAGAAAATTTCAAATGAAGCAGTGCTTATTCGCCTTGCCGTATTTGTTAATTTTGCGATGAATGCAGGTGTGCCAGCACCGATGATCATACACCGCTTTCCACAAGCGCTTGCGCAACATTTAAATATCGACCCAGAAGTGTTACTTACGCTACTCCAAGCAGTACAGCAACAAGGTAACGAATTGACAGAATTATTAATGCAGGACGTAGTGTAGAGAGTCAGAAACGAAAAAAGCCTGCTCAATGAGCAGGCTTTTCGAATAGTGGTCGGTGATAGAGGATTCGAACCTCTGACCCCCTGGTCCCAAACCAGGTGCGCTAC
>NZ_LOCN01000024.1:5769-167169 GCF_001574435.1 Moritella sp. JT01 | reverse complement strand
GTAACTAAACCTGTAACAGCAGCAGTAACTAAACCTGTAACAGCAGCAGTAACTAAACCTGTTATGCATACAGCAGCTGCAGCTAAACCAGCACCAGTTACTGTTGAAGCTACCCTTGCTGTGACACCAACAGCGAAAGCGTCAGCTGAACGTGTAAAGATTGAAACTAAATCTATAACGCGTCAAATGCACACGGCTCCAGCAACTCGTCCAGGTGCCGCACCAGTTGTTGTTGAAACACCGGTTGTTGAAACACCGGTTGTTGAGACACCGGTTGTTGAAACACCAGTTGTTGCTGAAACACCGGTTGTTGTTGAAACACCCGTTGTTGTTGAAACACCGGTTGTTGCTGAAACACCGGTTGTTGTTGAAACACCCGTTGTTGTTGAAACACCCGTTGTTGTTGAAACACCCGTTGTTGTTGAAACACCCGTTGTTGTTGAAACACCCGTTGTTGCTGAAACACCCGTTGTTGTTGAAACACCCGTTGTTGCTGAAACACCCGTTGCTTATCAGGCTATTGAAGTGACTTCAGTGCCTGCACTGCAAGCACAAGGTACAACATCAAAGAAGACTAACTTCACTGTTAAGATGGCAACACCTCAACAAGTAGCACCTTCACAACACCACTTTGTTCCCAAAGTTGGTGTCGTTCAACGACCATTAATTGATGTGGCGGCTGGACCAGGTGGCAGTCAATTTGCTTCTTCACAAAGCACATCGCCAACCAAATTAGCTAAATAATAACTATTATTAAACAATAACTATTAGCTAAATTTAAAAGCCGCATGTTATGCGGCTTTTTGGTACGTACTTAGTACACTTTTAATAACGAGGATCATGTCAAATTCACATGGTCCTTTTATTTTATTTACTTTTATTCACAAATGACAACTCGGTAACTTATAATTTATGTTTGAATTTCCTAAATACTCCATAGCATCAGTAAAAAATGATGTTTTGTCTGGTTTAACCGTCGCACTCGCACTTGTGCCTGAAGCGATAGCATTTGCTTTTGTAGCAGGTGTTGAACCGCTAGTTGGCTTATACGCTGCATTTATGGTTGGTTTAATCACTGCCGTTTTTGGTGGACGACCTGGCATGATCTCTGGTGCAACGGGTGCAATGGCTGTTGTAATGGTATCGCTTGTAGCTGACAATGGCGTGCAATATTTATTCGCCGCTGTCGTTCTTGCGGGTCTACTGCAAGTACTCGCAGGTATATTTAAGCTCGGGAAATTCATTCGCATTGTTCCACACCCAGTAATGATGGGGTTTGTGAATGGTCTTGCGATTGTGATCTTCTTAGCGCAACTAGGTCAATTCAAATTTGCTGACGGTAATGGTAACCTAGCTTGGCTACAAGATACGCAATTATTCATTATGCTTGGTTTAGTTGCTTTAACGATGGCGATCATTCATTTCTTACCTAAATTAACAAAAGCAGTACCCTCTTCGCTCGTTGCGATTGTAACCGTAACGCTAATTGTTTATTACATGGGTCTAGATACGCGTACAGTTGTTGATTTTGTGCGTTCAATGACAGGCGATGACAATGCAACTATTTCTGGTTCACTACCGAGTTTCAGTATTCCAAGTGTGCCATTTAACCTAGAAACACTCTATATCATCCTACCTTACTCATTAATCCTTGCTGCTGTTGGTCTTATTGAATCGCTACTGACACTAACAGTTATTGATGAAATGACAGGTACACGTGGTAAAGGTAATCAAGAGTGTGTTGCACAAGGTGCTTCAAACATCGTAAGCGGCTTCTTTGGTGCTATGGGGGGTTGTGCAATGATTGGTCAATCAATGATCAACATTAACTCGGGTGGTCGAGGCCGTTTATCCGGTATCACAGCTGCTATCTCATTATTACTCTTTATCCTATTCTTCTCATCACTGATTGAAGTTATCCCACTAGCTGCGCTTGTTGGTGTTATGTTCATGGTTGTGATTGGTACATTTGAATGGGCAACCTTCCGCGTAATCCGTAAAATCCCTAAAGCTGATACCTTTGTAATTGTGCTTGTGACAGTTGTTACTGTATTTACCGATCTAGCTGTTGCAGTGATCATCGGTGTTATTGTTTCGGCATTACGTTTTGCTTGGGAACATGCAGCACATATCAATGCAGAAAAGTCTACCGAAGAATCTGGTAGTAAAGTATACAAAGTGAATGGTCCACTATTCTTTGGTTCTGTTAGCCACTTCTTAGAGCTATTTGACACTGATGGTGACCCACAAGATATAATTATTGATTTTGCTAACTCTCGCGTATGTGACCACTCAGCAATTGAAGCGATCGACACACTGGCTGAGCGTTATGTTGCTACAGGTAAAGTATTACACCTACGCCACCTTTCATTAGAATGTAAACAATTAATGAAGCGCGCAGGCGATATGATTGAAGTTAATTTAATTGAAGACCCTGAGTACCATATTGCATCAGATAAGCTAGGCGGTTAATTCCTTTTAGCGCTTACCCTACTTCCTTTTATTATGTTGTAGGGTAATCATGTATCTGTAACTGCTATGAATATTCGTTTGTAACAGGCATAAAAAAACCGGCATTCGCCGGTTTTTTATTATCTGATTAAACTCTAATCTTTTAAGATAGTTTCAACTTTCGCTTTCAATTTCTGACCCGGTTTAAAAGTCACAACGCGACGAGCTGTAATTGGTATATCTTCACCTGTTTTAGGATTACGACCAGGTCGTTCACCTTTATCACGAAGGTCAAAATTACCAAAACCAGATATTTTAACTTGTTCGTTAACTTCTAAAGATAAACGAATCTCTTCAAAGAAAGCTTCTACCATTTCTTTAGATTCACGTTTACTCAGGCCAACGTCGTTAAATAAAGTTTCAGCAATATCAGCTTTGGTTAGTGCCATAAATTAATCCCTCAAGGATGCATTGAATTCAGATGAGATAGCTTCCACAACATTATTTACTGCTTCAGATATTTCTTTTTCTTCCAGGGTGCGTGAGATATCTTGCAAGGTTAAGCTGATTGCTAGGCTCTTATGACCTTCTGCAACACCTGTACCTTGGTATACATCAAACAAGTTTATGCCAACTAACTGATTCCCGCCAACTTTTTTGATGAAGTTAAGAACATCACCAGCGTTAACGTCGTCTTTAACAATCATAGCGATGTCACGACGGTTCGAAGTAAACTTAGAAACTTCAACAGCTTGCGGCAATTTACGTGATGTTAATGTAGCCAGTTCAATCTCAAGAATAATCGCTGAACCATTTAGGCCTAACTTCTTCTCTAGTGAAGGATGGATAGTACCAATATGACCAACAGAACGATCACCACAGAAGATTTCAGCACTTTGACCAGGATGTAATCCAGGATGACTTGCACGTTTAAGTACAAATGCATCAGTGTTACATGTTTGATCTAATAATGCGTCTAAATCGCCTTTAAGATCAAAATAGTCAACAGACTTACTCTCTTGATTCCACGATTCAGCATTTGCTGTACCCGCGATGATTGCACCAAGCATTGGCACTTGAAGCACGCCATTTTCAACTGATTCATCTTTAATAAAAGTAAGACCAGTTTCAAATAAACGAATACGTTGTTGCTGACGTTTTTGGTTAGCTACAACAGCTTCTACCAAACCTGTAAACATACTTACACGCATTACTGACATCTCAATCGAAATTGGATGTGGTAATACAAGATGGTCTGCTTCAGGGTGTAATAATAACTGACGTTTTGGATCAACAAAGCTATATGTAATTGCTTCTTGGAAACCACGGTCAACCATTAAGTCACGAATGCGGCGAACAGGTAATGTTGCTTCATTATGATCTGTCATCTTCAATGGCGCAACAGGTGCAACATTTGGGATGTTGTTGTAACCGAATACACGCGCTACTTCTTCAATTAAATCCACTTCAACTTCGATATCGAAGCGGAAAGATGGTGAAGTAACTGTCCATGTATCATTTTCAAACGTAGGAGATAAACCTAAACTGTTTAAAATATCAGTTACTTTCGCATCTTCAACATGGAAACCAATTATTTTATCTAACTGATGACGACGTAAGTTAATTGGCGCATGTGTCGGTAATGCAGACTCTGTAGTCACATCAACAACAGGAGCGACTTCACCACCACAGATTTCAACGATCAGCTGTGTTGCACGTTCCATCGCTTGATATTGAAGCTCTGAATCAACACCACGTTCAAAACGATGTGAAGAATCAGTATGCAAACCGTATGCACGAGCGCGACCAGTAATCGCTAGCGGGCTAAAGAATGCAGACTCAAGTAAAATTGAGTTTGTTGCAGTCGTTACGCCCGTTTTTTCGCCACCGAAGATACCAGCCATTGCGATCGCACCGCTATCATCTGCAATAACAAGTGTATTGTCATTTAGCTTAACTTCATTACCGTCAAGTAGTGTTAATTTTTCATCTTGGTTTGCAAGACGAACATTAATACCACCCGTTAAAGTCGCTAAGTCAAATGCATGCATTGGTTGACCTAGTTCTAACAATACATAGTTAGTAACGTCAACGATTGGATCAATTGAACGAGTACCACAACGGCGTAGGCGCTCTACCATCCATAAAGGCGTTTTCGCCGTCACATCTAAGTTGCTGATCACACGACCAAGGTAACGAGGACACAGTGCTGTTGCGTCTACAGAAACACTTACTGTTTCAGAACTTGTTTCCGTTGCATTTGTCCATTCAGGTGCCGTTACAGCAATGTTGTTTAAAACACCGACTTCACGAGCAATACCTGCGATACTTAGACAATCAGCACGGTTAGGTGTTAGATCAACTTCGATCGTAACATCATCAAGACCAAGGCATTCGCGGATACAAGTACCCGGTACTGCATCAGCTGGTAATTCAATGATACCATCTGCTGATTCAGCCATTCCCATTTCAGACTCAGAACAAAGCATACCGTGTGATGGTTGACCACGTAGTTTTGCTTTTTTAATTTTGAAATCGCCAGGTAATACAGCACCAACGGTTGCAACCGCAACTTTTAGTCCTTCACGGCAGTTAGCTGCACCACATACGATATCAATTAACTCTTCTGCACCAATATCAATTTTAGTTACTTGTAATTTATCTGCATCTGGGTGTTGACCACATTCAACAACGTGACCCACAACGATACCAGTAAAATCACCCGCAACAGCGTCAATACCGTCAACTTCAAGACCAGCCATCGTGATTTGATGAGCTAGCTCTTCATTTGTAAGACCTGGTTTAACCCAAGTTTGTAACCATTCATTACTGAATTTCATTATTGAGTCCTATCTTATTTAAACTGCTTGAGGAAACGTAAATCATTTTCGAAAAATGAACGTAAATCGTTAACGCCATAGCGAAGCATCGCTAAACGTTCAACACCCATACCAAAGGCAAAGCCAGAGTATTTTTCAGGGTCGATTCCAACAGAGGTTAATACGTTAGGGTGAACCATGCCGCAGCCTAGTACTTCTAACCATTTACCATTTTTGCCCATAACATCAACTTCGGCAGAAGTTTCTGTGAATGGGAAATAAGAAGGACGGAAACGAATTTCTAAATCTTCTTCAAAGAAGTTATTTAGGAAATCGTGTAACACACCTTTTAGTTCGCTAAAGCTTACCTTTTCGTCCACAAATAGACCTTCTACTTGGTGGAACATTGGTGTGTGAGTTTGATCGTAATCATTACGGTAAACACGGCCTGGAGAAATAATACGAATTGGTGGTTTTTCCACTTCCATCGTACGAATTTGAACACCAGACGTTTGTGTTCTTAGTACTAATTTAGGATTAAAGTAAAATGTATCGTGATCCGCACGAGCAGGATGGTGCTCAGGGATATTCAATGCATCAAAGTTGTGATAATCATCTTCAACTTCTGGACCAGATTTAACAGCGAAACCTAATTCGCCGAAAAATGATTCAATACGTTCGATAGTACGTGTTACAGGATGTAAACCACCATTAAGGTTGGTACGACCTGGTGCAGTCACATCAATCATTTCTTCTGCTAATTTAGCATCTAAAACAGCTTTCTGTAATGCATCACGTTTATCGTTAATGACTTTTTGAACTTCTTGCTTAGCAATATTAATCGCTTGGCCAGCTTTAGGTTTTTCTGCTGGAGGCAGTTTACCTAATGTTTTCATCTGTTCAGTTAAAATACCCTTTTTACCAAGGTACTCAACACGAACAGTGTCCAATGTTGCGAGGTCAGTTGCGTTTGCTACGGCTTCTACGGCCTGTACTATTATTTCTTTGAGGTGTTGCATGTTTTTCTTATCACCCTGTTGGCAGGAAAAGTGAATAGATTCATTCAGTAATGGATGATTTTACTCAAAAGTAAGCCGAAGTGCTAGTACTTAAGCAGAATCTAGGTGCTCAATATCAACTAAATCGACTAAAAGTGCAGGTTTGGCTATTAAATAGCCTTGAACATAATCAATCCCTATTCCTGACAGGATATTTTTAATGTTTTCATTTTCCACATATTCAGCTACCGTTTTAATATTAACCGCTTTTGCAATTTCATTAAATGACTTAACCATCGTGTAATCAACATGATCTGTTTCAATATTTTTAACAAATGAACCATCAATTTTAAGTTGATCAATTGGCAATCGTTTAATATAACTGTATGAAGAAAACCCACTACCAAAATCGTCCAAACTAAAACGGCAACCCAAATCTTTAAACTTGTTCATAAACAGTATTGTTCGATCAAAGTCCATAATTGCCTGACTTTCTGTAATTTCAAAACACAGTTTTTCAGGGGGGATGCCATAGTCCGAAATTGTTTTTTCTATATAGGTATGCATACTGCGATCAACTAAAGATTGTCCGCATAAATTAATTGAAGCTGAAGTAAGAAGTTCGAGATGTTTAGGGTTAGATGATAACCATTGGCAGTACGTTTTAACAACCCAACGATCAAGCTGCGACATAAAATTATAATTTTCAGCGGCGGCAATAAACTCACTTGGTGATTGTAAAATACCTTGCTCATCTCTTAACCTAAGTAAAATTTCATAACGATAGCCCTCATTAACAGAAGGAGATAAAGGCTTGATAGTTTGAAACGCAAGCTCGAATCTATCTGCATCTAACGCCTCTCGTAATACTCCGATCCAACGCATTTCACGTTGATGACCAAGCATTACATCATTACTTTTACTGTACACATGAACGCGATTACGTCCTTGCTCTTTTGCTGTAAAACACGCTGTATCAGCAAGACTCAATGCTTGTGAAAAATTTTCAATTGACTCATCTAAAGTGACAACACCAATGCTGACACCTAACACAAAATGTCGACCATTATGTGTAAACCTAAATTTTTCAATACCACAGCGAATGGTGTCTGCAGTTTCTAACGCACTATCAAAGTTCGTCTTGTTAAGCAGAATACCAAATTCATCACCACCCAATCGTGCCAATATTGCATTGGCATCAAGGAATGATTTTAAAACCACAGTGATTTTTTTCAATAATGAATCACCCACATCATGCCCGCAAATATCATTGACTAATTTAAACTGATCTAGGTCTAAATAAAGTAAAATATTGTCTTCTAATACCGAACACTTACTTTCTAAAGATACACCCACCAATTTTTCAAAATGAATACGATTCACAAGCCCTGTCAACTGATCATATTTAGCAATAGACGCCAATTTTATTTCATGTTGCTTACGTTTTGTCGTATTGACAAATGAACCATCTATGACTGTTATATCCGCTTGTATATTTAGACGCATATTGATTTCACCGTGGAATATTTCACCATAACGGTCATAACCAGACATCTCAATGCTATTTATTTCACCTTCAATACGAAGTTTCTCTATTATCTTCTCACGCAAGTCAGGGTCTGCATAAAACTCATCTGCGGTTAGATTTCCTGACTTTTCCATGTCCTCTAAATTAATAAAACCGAGTAATCTGCACATTGATTTATTAATCGCTAATATGTCCCCTTCAAGTGAAGTCGTAAACATACCCTCGGCTGCATTTTGAAATACGTTGTAATAACGCTCATTGGCTGATGTCATTTGCTTTTCGACATCTTTTTTTACAATCCGGTCATGCGCCATTTGCTTTGCAAAATTCCAACATAAATAAACCAATACGATTAAAGCCGAAAATGCCGAGATATAATCCGTAAACTCATTCTGACCAAGCAACCCGAAACGGGTTAATATGTGAATATCAATACCAAGTATAAAATACACCAATGACAGCACATAAAAACGAACATCTTTAGATTCATTACGGATAAAAAATAAACCACAAACAATCGACAACAATGTAATGCCAAAGGCCAAAATAGACATCAATATGATGCCGGTTTTAAATGAAAATAATACTGGACTTGAAATAACAACCGTCGAGAAAAAGATGAGTGTTTTTGTCGATACCGAAAACCAAGAACGGTATCTTAACTTTAATAATTGCCGTGCAAATAAACTCAAGTTTAAACCAATCATACCCATTAATATCACGATTATTGAATCATAATAATGAGCTATAAAACTTACATTATAAACAAAGCCAAAACCTTCTAAAATCCATATAACAGAGAGATAACACATGATAAATACAACATATTGGATTAATCGTGGTTCACGCAGGTGAATATATAAAAATATTAGATAACATACCATCATTAAAAATAGGCCAGTAAACATACCAACCATTAATTTATGTTGTGATTGTTCGTCAATGAAATCGTTCGCATTCCGGATCGTGAGAGGGGTTTGTAAAAAGGCACTTGTTTTAATTCGAATGAAGTAACTCACTCTTTCACCCGCTTCAACCTTAAAACCCGTAGCGAATGTAAGTTTAGACATATTGTCCTCACCCAAACGACGCGTACCGAGTCTTTTTACAACCAACGGTCCATTTTCATGCATCAAATAAAGATCTATTTGATCTAACAGCGAATCACCAAAATCAATAATCAGGTATTTATCAACGTTCGTTTTATTAACTATTTCACCCTTAAACCAAAATGTGCTATCTGAAAAACCAAAATTAAAATGAGTTTGATTAGTTTTAACCCATGGAATAGCAGATTGTCTTTGTGACAAATAATCAAATGTATATGAATTGGTTTTATCTTCAAAATACTTTGTTGATGTACCAAGACGGCCAACCTTAAAGTCAGAATCAATAACAACGCCTTCTGCTTGTACAAAAGTGGCGTGTAGACTAAAAGTGATAAAAAATAGTAAAGACAATAAAGAATGCATAAATTTTAATATCAGTCTCAGAATTATTTTAAATTGAGTCATTGATATTACAGAAAAGGATTATGCAAGTATATAGGAGGCAGTGTGGACAGGCGTTTATAACTATTTTATAAGGCAAGAGTATTAATTATTTATAGGTATAATTTTCGTTATTATGCCAAATACTAAAAAAGGAGGCCGAGGCCTCCTTCAATAACATTTACTTAATTAATTAAAATTAAGCAACTGCTTCTTTTGCTTTATTTACTAGTACAGTAAATGCCGCTTTATCGAATACAGCAATGTCTGCTAAGATCTTACGATCGATTTCAATAGAGGCGTGTTTAAGGCCATTAATGAAACGGCTGTAAGACATACCATTTTGACGTGCAGCAGCGTTAATACGTGTAATCCATAATTGACGGAATTGACGTTTACGTTGACGACGGTCACGGTAAGCATATTGACCAGCTTTTGTAACTGCTTGGAAAGCAACACGGTAAACTCGTGAACGAGCTCCGTAATAACCTTTAGCTTGTTTTAAAACTTTCTTATGACGAGCACGTGCAACAACACCGCGTTTAACTCTAGGCATAACTATTTTCCTCTTTTATATCTAAAATTAAGCGTATGGAAGCATACGTTTAACGGATGCAACATCGCACTTTGCAACCATTTCCGTACCACGAAGGTGACGTTTACGTTTAGTGCTCTTCTTGGTCAAAATATGACGTAGGTGAGACTGTTTGCGTTTAAAACCATTAGCGGTTTTCTTAAAGCGCTTTGCAGCGCCTTTATTCGATTTCAACTTAGGCATTATAACTCCGCATTGTTGAATATTAATGAATAACAGTAAGGCGAATATGAATACTTACGTACTCATATCACTTGGAAGCACTTACTATTTCTTTTTAGGGGCTAACACCATTACAGCTTGGCGACCTTCCATTTTCGGGAAAGCTTCCACGACTGCAATTTCTTTTAAATCTTCTTTAATACGATTTAAAAGATCAAAGCCTAAGCTCTGGTGCGCCATTTCTCGACCTCGGAAACGCAGCGTAATTTTTGCTTTGTTACCTTCTTCGAGGAAGCGAGTCAGGTTGCGTAGTTTTACCTGATAATCGCCAACATCAGTTCCAGGTCGGAATTTTATTTCCTTAACCTGAACCCGAACTTGCTTTTTCTTCTGCTCTTTAACAGACTTACTTTTCTCGTATATAAATTTACCGTAATCCATGACACGGCAAACAGGAGGCTCGGCATTCGGGCTAATTTCTACAAGATCTAAACTAGCTTCTTCTGCGATAGCAAGAGCTTCTCTTATAGATACGATTCCAATCACTTCACCATCAGCACCGTTTAAGCGACATTCAGGTATACGAATTTCTTCGTTGATACGATGTTGTCTGGTCGTTTGTTGTTGACCTTTTTTTCCGCCTTTTATAACGAATCCTCCAAAGTTGTTTTACCGCGGCTATTGACTTCGGTTTGTAATTTACTGATGAAGTCATCTAACTTCATAGTACCTAAGTCAACGCCCTTACGAGTACGTACTGCTATTTCTCCTGATTCGACTTCTTTATCGCCGATGACCAAAAGATACGGCACACGTTTCAAAGTATGTTCGCGGATTTTAAAGCCTATCTTCTCATTTCTCAAGTCTAATTTTGCTCTAATGCCTACTTTCTTCATTTTTTCTACAAATTCTGTAGCAAAAACAGCCTGTTTGTCTGTTATGTTCATAATAACAGCTTGTACAGGTGATAACCAAGTAGGGAAAAGTCCTGCATATTCTTCAATTAGAATACCAATGAAGCGCTCAAGTGAACCTAAAATCGCTCGGTGAATCATAACAGGCGTCTCACGACCGTTACTTTCACACACATATTCCGCACCTAATTTCTCAGGCATTGAGAAGTCTAGCTGAATTGTACCACATTGCCATGCACGATCTAAGCAGTCATGTAGTGTGAATTCAATCTTAGGACCATAAAACGCACCCTCGCCTTCTTGCACATCATAACTTAAGCCACTAGCAGTTAATGCATCAGCAAGTGCCTGCTCAGATTTATCCCAAGTCTCATCACTACCTACACGTTTTTCAGGACGTGTTGATAATTTAATCTCAATATTCTCGAAACCAAATGTAGCGTAAGTTTCAAAAACCATCTTGATACAATCAGATACTTCTTTCTGAATTTGGCTTTCAGTACAGAAGATGTGTGCATCGTCTTGTGTGAAGCCACGTACACGCATTAAGCCATGTAGCGAACCCGATGGTTCATTACGGTGACATGAACCAAACTCAGCCATACGTAATGGTAAATCACGGTAAGATTTTAAACCTTGGTTATAAATCTGAACGTGGCCCGGACAGTTCATTGGTTTAATCGCATATTCACGGTTTTCTGAATGAGTACAGAACATACCTTCTGAATATTTATCCCAATGACCTGATTTTTCCCATAAGCTACGATCCATGATTTGTGGACCTTTCACTTCTTGGTAATCAAATTCACGTAATTTTTCACGAATTAAATTTTCTAACTCACGGAAAATAATCCAACCATCGTTATGCCAGAACACCATACCTGGTGCATCTTCTTGCATATGGTAAAGATCAAGTTGCTTACCAATTTTACGGTGATCACGCTTCTCAGCTTCAGCAAGACGTTCAATATGTGCTTTTAGCTCTTTCTTATCAGTCCAAGCTGTACCATATATACGTTGTAACATCTTATTGTCTGAGTTACCGCGCCAGTATGCGCCTGCAATAGACATTAATTTGAAATGCTGGCAATGCTTCATGACTGGTACGTGTGGGCCACGACACATATCTACGTATTCTTCATGGAAATATAAAGCAGGCGTTTCATCTTTACCGATGTTCTCGTCTAAGATAGCTACTTTATAAGTCTCACCACGTTCTTCAAACGTGTCACGTGCTTCTTGCCAAGATACAACTTTCTTAATTACTTGATAGTTGGTCTTAACCAGTTTGTTCATGTGTTTTTCTAGCTTAGCTAAATCAGCTTCACTAATTGGTTCTTCCATATCGACATCATAATAGAAGCCTTTATCAATGGTAGGGCCAATAGCCATCTTGGTGTTTGGCCATAATTGCTTAATAGCATGACCAAGTAAATGCGCACAAGAATGGCGTAGGATCTCTAGACCATCAGCATCTTTAGAAGTAATGATTTCAATTGCAGCGTCTTCAGTGATCAGGTCACATGCGTCAACACGTTCACCATTAATGCGGCCAGCGATACACGCTTTAGCAAGACCAGAACTGATATCTGCAGCAACTTCCATAATCGTTACTGGGTTGTCAAATTGACGCTGAGCGCCATCTGGAAGAGTAATTACAGGCATTTTATATCCTTTTGCAGTGATGCTGCCTACGATGCAGCGTTTGCATAAATTAAGATGTGATTAAACATCGTGTGATAATTTTTCTTTTATATACACAAAGTAACGTACCTAATGTAAATAAAGAACTAAAATCCAATCTGGGCATTTTGCCATCTAAAAACTAAAAGTGATAACAATAAGTAGAAAGAAATTTCAGACCCAGTATTATATAGAATTACATTATAATTACACGGCTTTTGTTAATCTTACGTAGATTAATCCCCCTATAATAAGAAGAGACACGTAAATTAACAAACAACGTAAGCCTAAAATAATTTCACGAGCAATGGAATATCATAAAATGTCATACACAGGCCATATCAGTAAAATGGTTTCAACACTTAATGCAGATAATAGTGTCAGTTACCAATTACCACTCGACGATACACTTATTCCGTTAAACGAACTTATCGGTAAATCAATCACACTCACGCACACAGGCAACATACATTGCTTAAACTGTGGAAAGAAAACAAAGAAGAGCTATTCACAAGGCCATTGTTTTGTTTGTACACGCAAGCTAGCCAGTTGTGATATGTGCATCATGAAACCAGAAACGTGTCATTATGAGTACGGAACTTGTCGTCAACCAGAATGGGCCGATGATTTCTGTATGACTGACCACTATGTATACCTTTCAAATACGTCTGCATTAAAAGTAGGTATTACCCGTCATACTCAATTACCAACCCGTTGGATTGATCAAGGTGCAACACAAGGTTTACCGATATTTAAAGTAAAAACCAGACAAATATCAGGATTAGTCGAAACCGCATTAGCTGAATTTATTGGTGATAAAACCAACTGGCGTACCATGCTTAAAGGCGAAAACGCAGATATTGATTTAAAAGCGGAAGCAGCACGTTTAATGCCTTTAATTGAAGAACAATTAGGTCATATTGAAATGATGTATGGTTTAGATGCAATCGAGGAACTCGAAGGGGATATTGTGACCATTAACTACCCTGTTACTCAGCACCCGACTAAAATAGTTTCACACAACTTTGATAAAGAACCTGTTGTAACAGGCATACTACAAGGTATTAAAGGTCAATATCTGTTTTTTGATACTGGTGTGATCAACATGCGTAAATTCACAAGCTATGAAATCACATTAAAAGCTTAATTAACTGACTCGAATGTCAACAAACAATTGTAACTTACGAGATGCTGACCGTTTATTTCGGTCAGTAATTTGAAGTGCGTCACGTTAATTTGCCACATATTTTGTATTGCCCAGCATTTACTCTCTGTTTTCTATAGATTCCCAGTATTAAATACATAAAAAACTTAAAAACCAACTTATCTTTAGTGATTAAAACTGCTTGATACGTGATTTAATAGCCACATATTCCACTCGCAGATAAACACCCAGTTTATAAGTGATGAATAAATCAATTATTACACGATATTAATCTAGTTGGAGATAAGCAAGTGCAAGTTAAAGCCCCTTTCTGCGTTCGTAATGCCGCAGCTGACACATTCGCAATGGTCGTATTTAGCTTTGTTGTGGGAATGTTGATTGAGATTTTTGTCTCTGGGATGTCGTTTGAACGATCTTTAGCTTCCCGTGTAGTTTCTATTCCGGTCAACATCGCCATTGCATACCCATATGGTTTATATCGTGACTTTATTATTAGGACTGGTGCTAAATTAGTTAAGAATAAACTAACAAAACAATTTGGTGATACGTTTGCGTATGTATCTTTCCAATCACCTGTTTATGCCTTAATTCTATTATCTGTCGGTGCTGATGTTGAGAAAATCGTAACAGCGGTATCAAGTAACGCTGTCGTGTCATGCTTTGTCGGTGTATTTTACGGTCAATTTCTTGATTTATGTCGTAAGCTATTTCGCGTACCAGGATATCAATCCGGTATTAGTGCTTAACCCGAGATAATAACTTTATATACCTGTAGATGAAAACAATATATCAAACTGGGATTATCCCTGAAGATTAGGATGTGAAATATGACATTGTTTTGTTATTAATTCATCCTAATCGCTCACTCTATAAACTAGCCAGTAATCACTGCTCATTGTATTTACAATAAGCTAATTTAATTTATTAACCATCGCTTACCTTTCACATAGCGAACGTCCCTTACGGGGCTTATTTACCCCCTTGTACCCACCAATACACGCAAACATAAGTCATTGATATACCAGCGGTTATATTTATTGAGTCCTACCATTGTTAAATGATAGTCTTCGCGCATTAATCATGTGGAGAATATCGATGTCAATAACAAATAAAACGGTCAGTAAACGTGATAATAGTCATGTCGATTTAAGAGATACTAAACTTATTTATCGTCTTGTATTAATCAGCTTATTGATGGCATGTAGTTATTTTTTTGCTGCCGATATGTTTGCCCCTAGTCTTCCATTTATTGTTGATGCATTTTCAAGTACAGCGTCTACGGTGCAACAAACCATCAGCGTATTTTTTGTGTCCGTCGCTTGTAGTCAGCTCGTTGTTGGCGTTGCTTCCGAGCGTTTCGGAAGACGCCCTTTGGTTCTAATAGGCGCAGTAGTGTTTGTGGTTGGTACACTCGTGTGTTTATTTTCAACTAATATAACGATGTTAATAATAGGACGCTGCATTCAAGGGATCGGAGTCAGTGCATTGTATTTATTATGTTTTACAATATTGCAAGATTCATTAAGTAAAGAAGAACTCATTGGAATACTCGCCTGGTTTAGTATTTTATTCATGTCTATACCCGCCCTAGCACCTGCCATTGGCGGTCTATTACAGAGCTATTTAGGTTGGCGTTCAAATTTTAAGTTTATGCTTGTACTATCACTGCTGATTTTATTATTTACATTCTTATTTTTAACGGAAACACATACACAAAAAAATCCGGATGCGTTAGTAATGAAAACACTCGTTGCAGACTATTGGATGATAATTAAGAATCCAATATTTTGGATTTATCTTTTAATGATGGTTGCGGCGAGTGGTGGAATTATGATTTTTTATATTATTGGTTCCTTTGTCTCTTTTCACGATTATGGTTTGGAACCTAAATCCTTTGGGCTTACTTCTATTTTAATCGTCAGTTGTACGATTGCTAGCAGATTATTTTTTAGCTATTACCTTAAAACACATGTCACAAAAAGGCGTATGTTACTTACCGGTGGAGCAATGATGTTAGTAGCGAGTGGTCTGCTCGTCCTTAATATTGAACTACACTTATTCACTCTGATGTTAATCGCGATCTGTTTATATGCGTTCTCATCGGGATTGTTGACAGCAACAGCCGCCGTAAGTGCACTGTATTTATTTCCTAATCATAAAGGACAAGTGGGAGCCACCTTTGGTGCATTACAGATGCTTGGTTTATTTAGTCTTACTCAATTGAGTGCTCACCTGCCAGATACTGAGCTTGTCTTGGCAAGTATGTTTATTGCATTATCTGTTTTGACATTATTATCCCAATGTTATCCTGGTTTTGTTAAGCATGTAAAAGCAGAGTCATTGTATAAATAGAGGTTAATGGCATATAGAGGTTCAAATAACAAATTTAAACGAACCTCTTCAACGTTTATGATGTATATGTTGATGCATCCGTTAGGGTTATTTTTAATTAGCCTTTGTGATCATCTCTAGTTCTTGGTCAGACTTAAATGTTAACTCAATCGTTATATCTTTATATTCAGTCAAACTTTGCACATGTGAGCCTCCACAAGGCATAGTGATACTTTCTCCAATACCTAAATCGCAACACCAAAAGCGAGAGTCTGTAAGCGTATCACCTTCACACTTCATCACAACAGATGCGTTAGTCGCAAGCCAGGTTGCCAGTACGTCATTAACCCTCGCTTCAATGAGTGATAGATCTGCAAGTATTTCTGCCACATTAAGGCCTCGTTTTTTCAACGTTTTACCTAAACGGTAACTGTCCGTCGATTTGTTTTCAGAGACCAAACTTAATGTTTGTGCGTATGAATGAAAGTCGCGATTATTTAATACATCTTTGCGTGATGCATCTTTACGCCAGTAACCTTGTTCTAAAACCTTATTTAACGCATAAGAAGCCAAATGCCCTGCACTGTGCCCCCGACTTAACGCCGTTTGATACCTTGCATCAACAACTAATTCAACAGCATCATTAATGTTTAATGCCATGTCTAATTCTAATTCGTGTAAGACAACAAAATACCAGCCGGGCTCGCCACGTTTTACTGGTATATCTGTACCTTTATATAGCTTACTATTTTCAATATCAAAAGCACCCGTCACGCAATCTGTGACTGTGTATTGCTTACCGTTAAATACTAAAAACCCTTTATCCGCAGGATGATCTGGCCAGATATGACTTACCGGGTGAAACGGTGTTTTTTCAGTAACCACATAAGTACTGGTGTCTGTTTGCTCAACCCACTGTACTTGAGTTAAAGATTGCATGATTCCTTGAGTAAAAAGAACCTTAGTTGGTCGTACTTGATGAATTACAACATCAGACATTAAACACCCTTCAATAATTAGTAAATGAATTGCAGAATAATACCACTTTCAACACGTTTAAAGGAGATACCTCAATTGAAAAATTGGTATAAAGCACGATTCATATTAGCCAATGCTATGTATCACCTTGATCGGCCTTATGCCTGAATTAATCAATAAGTTTAATATGATTGAATTTCCTAGGCAGGTGTAATTTACAGCCCCCTCTCCTGATTATTTACACTCCATTACGGTCAGCTTACATATTACTTACAGTTTAAAAATCTGAAAATAGATACACTAATACATTAATATACTTATTAAAATATAAAAAAGGCATTCCATGACACGTTCATTTTTTGATATAAAAAAATCATTCTTTTTATATCTTTTTTCTTTTTGTATAATTTCAATCGCATATATCCCATTCAGCAATTCCGCAGAAATTACCGACAATGACGAACAATCAGAAATAACTCATCAAGCTTTAACGCCATCGAATATTACCCCTAGCCAATCATACCTTGTATTTTTAAATATTTTTGACCGTAAAGATATCTGGGGAGAACTTCCCTGGGAACTTTCTGATCAAAATATTAGAACAGTTGCCCTCTACCATACCGGTGATAGATTACAGCACCAACTAGACAAAACAACATTAAGCTTAATCGAAAATAAATTATCATTAAGCCTTATTGACAACGACATACGAGTTAAAACATGTGTTCAATGCTCTAAAACATATATCACTGTAAAAAATGGCAGTGTGCGTGTGAAACATAGCGCCGAAACAAATAAAGAATTACAAACAATGGCGAAAGACATTCGTGCGAATGCTTTTCTAATGTGGGATGCATCAGTTCATGATGACGTTTACGATCTGCAACTAAAACTTGTTAATGCAAAAACGATGGATGTGATATGGGCTAAAAATATATCTGAAACCGTTGAGATAAATTCGGATATTGGTTTTTCAAAAAAATCAGACTGGGCAGTTACTTTAGGTGTTTGGGGTCTTGAAGCTAAACGATTAAACACAAGCACAGGTAAAGCTACGATTGTAGATAAGTTCACAACAATTGGTGTGCGTAACAATAAATCTTCAGGTTTCACACCTTACCTTGATTACGCAATTATCTTTGATGCGATCACAAACCTTGAAAATAGAGACATTATAAACTTAGCCGGTGTAAACATCGAAGGTCGAATTTTATTATTAATGCCAGATTGGAACCAAAAAATTAAATTCAAACCTTATATCGGTATTGGTCAAATATTATTCAAAAATTACCATGCCGTTGCGTTTAGAGTAGGTACTGAAATTAGCTTCCCCGATAATGGTTCGTTAGAACTAGGCATCATTAGCGTCCCTAAACATAATATCGATGCAGGTTCTAAATCAGGCTATGCATCAGAGATTACATTTGGTGGCATAAGCTTCGATATTACACTTAGCTTCCGTCTCTAAGGACAGAATATGAAACAGATAATTACTTTATGCATGCTTATCACCCTTACCGCATGTAGTGCTAAAAAAGATAATCATGATAATCATGTACAAGCAATTACAGATGCAGCAGGTAACCCATTAGAACTAGGCGTATTATCCCTTCGACATAAGGGAACTTACTACGAATCAAAAGTCGCATTTAACGTACTTGGTAGCGATATTATATTCGAGATCGAAAACGATGAGGAAATAAATGCAGCAGAACTTATCAACAATCAAGACGACCTCGAGCTGTTCGAAGACATATTAGATGAAGAAGAACCAGCATCAGAAGATATAGGTAAGGCATTACGCTTATTATCTGCGGCTCAACAACTTGCTGTAGATAAAGATTACCCAGAGGCTCTTGTTAAAGTCGAAGATGCGATTAAAGCAGCGCCTAGTCTTGCACAAACTCACGCACTTAAAGGTAGCGTGAATTACAGAATGAAAAACTATGCCAATGCAAGAGCCGCATGGAATAAAGCATTAGAACTTGATCCATCATACGAAGATGTTCAGAACGCATTAACTAAAATGGGTGATAAATAAGGATGATTATGACTATTTTTAAATCTTTATTATTAGCTATATTACTTGTGCTCACACCACTGGTTATGGCAAATGAAATTGAATCACTCGAGTTAAGTCAAGGCTTAGAAGAAAGGCTGAATAGAGATATCGAAGCCTATCTCGGTGATGATAGCTTTATACTTTCGATTAGAGCTGAAGTATTAACGACGCCTAGGGCTCAAGATTTAACGAATAATAACGGACAACCTCAAGCCTCACATACCACTCCGGAACAAGTGCAAAGTCCAGAACAGAGTAATCAAACGCCTTCAGCATTAACACCTGAAACTGAAGATGAATTTGACTTACCAGCTTTACCAAGTAATACGCCTAAAGAACTTGCTGTCAACCCAGTAGTAGCGCAGGCAAAAGCTCAAATTGCAGAGATGGAGCAAACAATTACCAAACAAGCTGAGTTACTCGAAAATCAAGTAAAACAAGCCAATCAACCAAGAAGTAAGGACACGTCAGAAAAAAAATTGCGAGTACTTCACACTAAGCTATTAGTGACTAACACGGTTAATAACGAACAAGTTGTATTCCTAAGAAATTTACTTACTGAAAAGTTAAATTACAACCCTTTTAGAGGGGATACATTAACGATCACAGCAACTAATTTTCCAACAACGACTGTTCAAGATCTTGACGATTTAACACAAGCGCCTTGGTATCAAGATTGGATCAATTGGCTAATTATATTATTATCTGTTTTGATTATGCTTCTATTAGTATTATTGTTACGGAATACAAATAAGAAAGAGCCTCGCGAAGAAATAGATAGTACACCACCATCCGCTGAACCATTATTAATGCAACAGCAACAAGATGTACAAGCACTTCGTCAGCGAATTATCAGCTTGAGTTTAGCATCTCCGGACAAAATCCAAACCACCGTAGCTAACATCGCTTTAAACGAGCAAAATATGCCACTGTTAGCAGCTTCATATCAAACATTAGGTCGTTCGATATTCACTTCTATTTTCCCTAATCTTGTGCATGAAATTCCACAATATATAAACTACCTTAAGCAAGAGCAAAAAGATTACCCTGCTTTGATCACTAGTCTAAATGATCTACTACAGTTATTGACTCACATAGAAAATGATGCTGAAGCAGTTACACATAAACCATTTTCTTACCTTCAAAAATTAACCGACAATCAAATATCTTGGTTAATTAAAGAAGAACCACCAAGAATAAAAGCGTTAGTTTTAATACAGCTTGAAGAATTAAAATCAACGGCTGTATTAAAACAATTAAGCCCTACTGAGCGTGCATTAGTTGCAGTTGAAATTGGACAGTTCCATAACTTCCCAGTCGCAACGTTTAACGAGATTGCACAGCGTCTAGCCAAGAAATCACGGCATGTACCAGACTTCGAGCACATCAATGCAGATGGCACTGAGTTGTTACTTGGAATGTTAGATCGTTTACCGCTAAACGAGCAGCAAGCATTATTAACGCAGCTTAAAGAAAACTCCCCAGAAACCTACATAAAAATTCGTGAGAAATTTTATTGCTTTGATGATGTATTGAAGACACCAACGTTAGTACTTGCCGATGCATTGCGTAACCTTGAGCGTAAAATAGTGGCCATTGGTTTGCACTCTTTTGAAGAAGAGCAAATTCAACATGCATTAACAGATCTGCCTGTTAAATTAAAATCAGCGCTGCTATTTGAGATAAAACAACTCGAAGTGCCAGATCAAGAAAGCATAGCTCGAGCGCAACAAGACATTGTTGTAGCAGTAAGACAGTTGCTCAATTCAGGTCGTTTCACTATGAATGATTTAAAGGGATAATAAATGATTTCAATTAGTACTTTCGTAGGCATATTAGGTGCAGTCGGTTTATTCGTTTACGCAATTTTTAAAAGCACTGATAATTACCTGATATTTGTAAGCCTATTCAGTTTACTTATCGTGCTTGGCGGAACTTTTGGTGCCACCTTAATCAGTTACTCGTTTCGTTTGATTTGGGCCGCATTTACCGAAATGATGGTTAATCTGCTTGACGAAAAGAACCAACACAAACAATTAAAGCAACTTGTTAATCGTATTGTCGAATGGAATGATATATATAAAAAGCAAGGTATTACAGCGTTAGAAAATAGTTTGACTGAGAAAGAAAAAAAGGATGATTTCATTATCAATGCAATGGAGTTATTGGGTACAGGTTATAAATCGAAAGTTCTTTCTAGTATGCTTGACGACACGAATGAAAGTGATTTTCAACGTAGAAATGAACACGTAAATGTCATTAATACACTTTCAATATATGCCCCTAGTTTTGGTATGGTTGGTACTTTAATTGGCTTAATTATCATGCTTGATAATATGAGTGGTGATTTGTCTGAATTAGGCAAAGGCCTTGCCATTGCTCTATTAACGACATTGTACGGTACATTGTTAGCACAGCTACTCTTTAAGCCATCTGCAATTCGCATCGCAAGAAGACAGCACCGCATTTTCTTCGAGCGTCAAATTATAACAGCTGGTTTTGAGTTGATAACAGAAAATAAAGATAATTTGTATATTCAAGACAGATTAAACTGTTACCTAGCGCCCAAACATAAAATGACGGAGTTAGGTAAATGAGATTAAAAAGACCTCCGTCTACCTCGCAATTAAACGATCAAGACGATAATGGTTGGTTAGTCACATACAGTGATGCGATCACGTTATTGCTCGCATTCTTTGTTATTCTGGTCAGTGTATCAGAAGTAAATGAAGGTCGTTTACAAGAGCTCGAGCAAGGTATCACATCGATAACCAGCACCACAAAGACCTCTATGCCTTTTAGTGAATTGAAAAAAGACATTACGAGTGTACTTGAAAAAAATAACATGACTGAATTAGTCGATGTCAGTATTGATAAAAAAGGTATCAAGATTGAGTTTTCTAATAAGGCCCTTTATGGCTCTGGTGATGCGGAGATCAAATCACAGATGTTACCTGTGATTGATCAAATTGCTGACGTCATTAATAACTCAAATGTCAAAAACCAGCTGATTGAAATTGAAGGTCATACTGACGACATTCCAATCAATACCCTACTCTACCCATCAAACTGGGAGTTATCGAGCGCTCGAGCCGTTGTAATTGTTAAACGACTTGAGCAACAAGGTGTTGAAAAAAAGGAACTGAAAGCAGTTGCTTATGCTGACTCAAGACCCAAAGTCGAATTAAGTACAACTAAGGATGTACACGCAGCTAGAGCAGCAAACCGTCGCGCTGTCATTTACATTCGTAGGCCTTAAAACCTTCTGAATTAACGCTCATAAGTCATATACCCCAACTCGTTGGGGTATATCTTATTTAAACCAACTCTAGCACCCGAACATTCCTGCTGAAATACAACATACGTAAATCTTAAAGCGAACACCATAGTTAACACAATATGCATGATGGTCTAAGTATGATGTAAGTTAAATATTACTGCTTGAAGTTTTCCATGGGAATTACTGAAACATTTAACACGATAGAACCAGTGGAAAAACCAAGTGAATCTGAAAGGCCGTTGAAGTGTTGTAAAGTAGATGCCGTTGCGCGACACCTACTCTTATATACTAGATTTAGCTTCTGCGTAGGTTAATTATTTCTCAACCAGATATCTGCATTTACTGGTGCTGTATTTTTACGTTTTTTCTTACCACTGCCTTCAGGTGGAGCCATCGGTATATATGCTTCGATAGTTTCATCTACTTCAAAACCCGCTACTTGTTCACGCTCGAGTCGGATCTTGTTCTTCTTTTCGATGACGCTGAAATGATGATAATCTTCATGGTCGATAAGCGATAATGCTAAGCCCACTTCACCAGCACGGCCACTTCGACCAATACGGTGCATGTAGTCAGATGGACTTCTTGGTAAGTCAAAGTTGATCACCACTGGTAGTTTTTCGATATCTAAACCACGGGCTGCGATATCAGTTGCAATCAGCACTTGAATTTCGCCAGATTTAAATCCGTCAAGCGTACGAATACGAGCGCCTTGCGCTTTATCGCCATGAAACACTTGTGATGTAATGCCACGCTTAGCAAGTTTGTCTGCTAAGTGATTACAGCTGTGTTTAGCATTAACGAAAATAAGCACTTGTCGCCATTGATTTTCATTGATCAAATGCGCTAGAACGGCTGTTTTTTCACCTTGGTTAACAGTAAAAACACGCTGAACTAAGGTACTTGCATCCGCACTTTGCAATTGAATTTCAATTGGGTCGTTAAGCAAAGTTTGCGTTAAAGTCTGTACTTTTTCAGGGAAGGTCGCTGAAAATAATAAAATTTGCTTTTTCTTTGGCAACAAAGCTAACAGTGAAGATAACTCCTCTGTAAAGCCTAAACTTAACATACGATCGGCTTCATCTAGCACTAAGGTTTTAACCATATCTAGCTTAATAGCATTACTTGAAATCAAATCGAGTAATCGACCAGGTGTTGCAACTAAAATATCAGTGCCGCCGCGTAATGCGAGCATTTGCGTATTCACTGATACACCACCAAAAACAGCAACCGTTTTAATCGCGCCGTTAAAATGCACTGCATAAGATTTAATGCTGTCAGCAACTTGCTTAGCGAGTTCACGGGTAGGTACCAAAATCAGTCCTGTAACATAGTTACCTTTACTGCTTGTACTACCCGATTGCTTTTCTATATGTAAGTGCTGCAGCATAGGTAATGCAAAAGCGGCTGTTTTACCCGAACCGGTATTTGCCCCTGCAATTAAGTCACGTCCCGCTAATACACTTGGGATAGCTTGTGCTTGAATAGGCGTTGGCTGCTGGTATTCCAGCTCAGTTAATCGCGCTAACAAAGGTGAAATAAGGCCAAGTTCGGTAAAGTTTGCTGGTGCTGTGACAGTTGTCATTAATATATAAAGCTCAGAAATAAGATAATAGCCGACTATTTTAGCGTATTTATGCCCTATTAAGTTAGTGAAATCGATCAAACCTTGCGGTAATGTCATTTAATCTTACTTTTTAATACTTAATACCCTATATTTCCCTGCAAAAACGGTAGTGGAGCCATCGACATGTCGCTTACCTGTGAATGGGTAAATACAGATCAAAATAATGAGGTTATACCCAATGATTCAACAGGTATAACCTCGTCTTTGATTATCTGTTCATCTTAATATATCGTTGACCGAAGCGTCGAAACAAAGCAAAACCAGTTAAGAAACCAAGTGATAATAAGCCAGTAGAGCCGCCATACCATTCTTCTTCGTCATCATCGTTACTTGTTGTGTCATCAGTACCAGACGGTGGCGTTGGTTGGTCAGGTTGGTCAGGTTGGTCAGGTTGGTCAGGTTGGTCAGCATCGCCTAATACATCCAAAATAACAATAGCGGGTTCATGATCTGACGATCTAAATAAATCAGGGTACTTAGCTAAGTCTGCAGTATATTTTGACGAATACTCAAACAACTTTGATTCTGATGCATTGATATGCCACACATTTGCATCGACCACTTTTGATGCAGTTTCACTGTCTACTAAAATATAATCGAGTGTACCGACAGTGTCGTTATAAATATAACTGTACGCGGCAGGATGCTGTTCACTGATCACATTAACAAACCCAAATGAATCAGAGATAGCGTTTGGATTACTTCCCGCCATTGGTTCGTCACCTATGTATGTCATACGTGCAGGCATCACGCTGTGGTTTTCGGGCATGGTTGTTAACACAAGTAGCGGGTCTTCTTGCCCATAAGCATTAAGATCACCAATGATCAGCTTATTACCCGCAATTAACGCCATTTCATTACCCAAATGTTGAGCCGCTGAAACACGTAAGTGCTCACAAGAACCTTGTAAGCCAACATCTTCGCCATTCTGAATAGCAACATCTTCCCAACACGTAGACCCCTTAGATTTGAAATGATTAACAGAGACAGTGACCAACTCTTCTGAGTCATTAACCTTAAACGTTGGCGTTATCGCATCGCGTTGATAGTTGTCACCATTTTCTTTACCCGTTTGACCTGCATGTTGCTCAGGCATCTTAATGATTCGGTAAGTATCAAGCGTCACCATCGAAGGTTTGTAAATCACTTGATTAGCAATGGCATCACTACCAATAAAACCCGCACTATCAGGGCTTGTGACAAATGCATATTGCTCAACGTCTGGTAATAATGAATTCACTTTATCAACCAAATAAGCGACTGCAGAACTATCACCGAAACCATTATTTTCGATTTCCATTAAACCAATAATATCTGCATCTAAAGCCAAAATAGCAGCCGCGATCTTATCGCCTTGTAATTCAAATTCGGCATAAGTCGTAGCGCCACGATTCGTCCCAGTGGGGTTCGCAGCTCCGTCAAAAGGAGAATTAAAGTAGTTTAAAACATTGAAAGTGGCGATGCGTAGTCCCTCGCCTGTAACATCAGGACGAGATAATCGAGGGTTCGCATGAATAAAAGTAAATTCGTCAGCTTGGTTAGTAATATAAAGTCTAAAATCACCGTAAGAATAGCCTAGCACACCTTCTAACCCGTTAACTAAGTCACCATTACGTATATAGTCGTTTGTGGTACCCGTTCCATCATCTTGACCGAATGTTGGATACCATAGAGGGGCACCGTTGGGCGCTTTAATCATGGTTTCCACGATAATGCGTCTATCTTCGTTATCATCACGTTGCGAGTTTGCACCTGCAGAAGCGGGAATATTCAATTGATTGGGGTGCAGGTTAAGGCCAGACTTGGCTATCACCATGTTGTTACGAAATGGGCCATAGTCAAAGCCATAAGTACGTGCAACATACATATCTGCTTGTTGGTCAATATTAACGAACATGCCTTCATGTCTTTCTAATGTAAAATCAAAATCACCATCGTCACTTGCTGCCCTTACATTTGTTACAGGTATCGTGCCATTACCAATCACGTCTACATTTGTTGCTTGTACCTTAGTCCAGCCGTAATCCTCTTTGACTTTACCAGTAACCGCAACCTTATCTCCGATAGATAGACCCGTTATAAAACCTGAGACATAAATACCATCAGATGTTGTCACATCATTATCGCCCAGTTCATCTTGAATAAAGAACCCTTGTGGTAAATCATTACCTAAAGCATTAACTTGAATGGCCGTGACAATACCTTCAATTAGGAACGTTTCGTCTGAGATGTATTTTTCAGTTGTAGGGTCTGTATAGGGAGAGGACCAACCATTTCCCTGAAGTGCCATAATTGTCGATTCGATAATAGTATCAGGTTCCCCGCCATTATCAGAACCGCCACCAGATGAGTCTAACGAACCTAAGCCATCGCTATTATTCTTTGCCTTAACAAGCCAATCTGATTCCTTGTATATAGTAGCTGCAATGCGACTTTGTCTTACTAAGGTAACGTCTTTACCAAAGTTTTGATCGCCCATTACACCGATGATATCGTGTACCTCACCGTTCAATAATAACGCGATAGGATCATCACCATTAAAGCTAATCACGTTAGTATCAGTCATGTCCGCATTAGACAAAATATCGGCGTTAGCATCGCTATGAGCCAACACAAACACATCGCCCGCGCCAATAGCGATGCCATCTAACGGCAAACGGTTACCCCATTCATTATTGCCGTTCGCAGACTTTGCTAATTCATAGCCGATTAACGTAACAAGTTCATTACCTGTATTCGCTATTTCAATGGCTTTATTAAACGAACTCCCTTCAATATATTCAGAAATTAAAATATCAGCATGTGCCGTCAACGAGAAAATAGCACTCGCAGACAAATATAGTATTGTTTTCTTCATCTAAACATTCCTTTGTAAAAGTATATTAGTCGGTATCAATCCGTTAAATACCAATGTTTTAAAATACTAATTAGGAATAGTGACAATTAAGTTACAACTTTAATAAACTATAAGCATACTTATTAAAAAACACTGAAATTACTATATATTTACTACTTTAGTACCAGCAATTCTGTCATGAAGGCAGCGTTTTTGTTTTCCAAAAATCAAAATTAAGCCAATAGATACACTCAACTTCAGTTATTTAATTGCATACCGCATAGTTAACCCTCCTATCAATCGATAGAGGGCTTTGCATCGTGATTCCATTCATGAAAATAAGTCCATTTAATCTTTTCAATAATAAGGTGTCTTACTGCCGGTAATTAATCTGTTACACCAGCGATAAATACTCAGTCACACCAGCGATAAATCGCAGCGCCAACATAAGGCAACGACGACGTATCAATTTGTAGGCTAGTTCCCTGCCAGATATGCTGTTTATAATGATGATAACTGAGTAAAAAATGTAATAAGCTATAGCAAGCGCCAATATCGCCTTGCGTAATTTGTGGCGTTAAAAACTGAGTATTGGCATCGTAAAGCCCTGAAATAGCACAGAGTGTATTGTGCCCGACTTGATCTAAGCTTTCATCTCCGGAATGACACAGCGACAAATACTGTACAGGTTGAGTTTGTTTAGCGACAAGATCCGCAATAATTGCAATTAGGCCACTTGGAGCATGTCGATCAATCACCACATCCATACCACAACCTAACACCTCTATACCCTGTGACAGCCGAGACAACACAATAAAGACAGCCCCTTCTGAAGCAGGTAATACAACAGAGCCATAATCACTGAACTTGCTAATAAACTTTAACAAGCCTTGCTCTGTCGCCCAACTGTCTACTGCACCAATCACCACCTGTTCCATACCTGCACTGAGTAATACGTCCGCTTGGCGCAATGCCTGATAAAACCCCGCACTTCCCAGCAAGTAATAATGACTATTAGGGTGCCTTGTCCACGCAGGTAAAATATCAATCACAGAATCAATCAAGTGATTCTGCATCTGGCTAAATTTAGCATCGACATAAGGCAGCACCATCAATACCGGGGCATCTTGACTTAATTCAATTAAATTCGAGTTTGCTAACGCAGCGTTAATCAATATTTGCCATCGGTCAATACGGTTATCAGCCAATTCTGATTGAGTAAACGCGACTTGTTTAACGGGCTTAAATTGCGCGTATGCAGCAAGCTCTGTTAAGGCTATATCCGGTGTTAGCCCAGTCAAAACAGAATCGATTGAATTAGGATGACAACCAAACTCACCGGCATAATCGACTACCGTAAATTTCATAGCATACCTCCGATATTAAACCCACGCGCATCCGTTAAACGATGTTCAGCCTTCATGCACCAATAGTGATAAGCAGCAACCTCGCATTGCGAAATGTTTCCTTGCTGCCAGATAAAGTCTATATTTGATTCATTAATTGGTTTACCCGCCAATATACGCTCTGGGAATTCATCGCGGTGTAATATCCACCAATCACTCAATGACTGTTTCAACGCCACCAGCAAGTCTACTTTAGATTCAGGTTCGTACTCGCCATATAATTTAGCAGGTAGTTGCGCCTCAAAGTCAGCCCCTAACAAGGTATGCAAAGCAGCAAAAGCAGCGTGACTTAAAAAACCAGCGGTTAACATTTGGATCAACCAAGGAATGAATTGCTTATATCCGCTAAATGCCATGAGTGATAATACAAATTTGGCATTGTCGTTATGGGCAGACAATTCATTGATTACCACACCCACCAAACGGCTATCGGCTTGAACAACATATTGTTTCAATAAAGATTTGTCTGCTAATAACACGCTGCTTAATACAGGCAAGTTCACAGGAAACGTACCTCGACATAAGCTCAAGGCTAATAACTTTTTACTGTTTGGTTCTGTCGTTTCTGCGTCTAAAAAGTGACTAGACCAGATATGCGATGCTTTGCCCAAATGTTGGTTAATAAAATGAATACAGGGCTTAATATTATCGACATGAAGAAAATTGAATTGATCGCTAATGACAGGTGTTGCAGTGGCTATAACACATAACAATTCTTGTGTTAACAAACTCTGCGGTGTTGATGATTGCTTTGCTGTGGCTTCCAGTGTAATAAGCGCAGCAATTAACGCAGCACCATTATGACGTTGAGACCACCATTGCAGACAAACCTTATCGCTACCATTAATCGCAGTGCGATGTTTGACGAGTTCCACTAACTCGGTGACAGTTTGTGCTAATAATAAATCAAGCCAAGTGGGTTTATCTATATCTAAAGTTGGTAATGCATCACGTTGTTGCGTTAATAAATAAAACCAACCTGCGGCTTGCTGGTCAAGTTGCTTGAGTTGTAAATGCGTTGACCAGCAATTGTCAAAGCAACGTTCACGCTGTTGAAAGTAGGTTTCAACCTGGCCAATCAGCGAAAGTAGAGACTGTACATCCATATCAATCCCTAACCTATTAACACGGTTGGTACACCTGCAACAATTTTTCCACCATGTGCAGCGGCATCCCCCATTCGAGCAGCAGGTTTACCATTAATGAGTACCGTCGCAGATCCCTTCACAATCGTGTCTGGTGGTCCACAACATACCATTTTATCACCCAACCTTGCCGCAGGGAGCCCTCCAATCAGCACAGTAGGCGAACCGACGATCACAGGACCGCCGATATGAGGCACACGACTAGTTGACGCAGGGCATACATGAAAACTCGTCATTGTTGCAGCTGGCATTCCCATAAAAATCCTTTTCTAAAACCAGATAATAAAATAAGTTTAATTAATTTTAACGACAGAGCCTTTCACGACAACCATTGCCCCTTCGATATTAGTTGCAGTGCCTTTAACTTTGACATTTGTCCCTGATATTTCGATATTAACGCCAGAAAGCTTTATCGTTCCGTCACTTTTCATTAATAAGCTAGCCGCACCCACTTCAAGCTTAATCTCCGTTGCAGCCTTAAGTTTAAGTATATTGCCAACATCGAGCGTATCGTTATTAGCGATCTGACTATTACGGTCGTTATTGACGGTTTGCGTTTGATCATTGGTCACTGTCAATGTGTCATTATTGGTGACCGTTGTTGTTCGGTCATTACCTACAGTGTCGGTCTGATTATTAACGACAACTAATTGATGATCCTTCTCGGCACGCAAGCCTAACAATTCACTGCCGATTTTGTCTTCGAAAATCAGTTCGTTACAGTTTGCATTACCGTTAGTTGTTGTTGAGTGAGTCCGAATACCACTTTGAGTTTTGTTGGCCGGTAAAGGATTCACGGGCATTTGATCGCCATTATAAATAGCACCAATAACAATAGGCTGTGAAGCATCACCATCTAAGAATGATACTAATACCTCTTGCCCTACACGGGGATAAAAGAATGCGCCCCAGTTTTTACCCGCCCAATTTTGAGAAACTCGGATCCAACAAGAGCTGTTCTCGTCTGATGTACCTAGCCTATCCCAATAAAATTTAACTTTAATGCGTCCGTAAGAATCAACATATATCTCGTCCGACGCAGCCCCCGTTACAATGGCCGTTTGCACACCACGAATGATTGGTTTATTTATATTTATAATCGGCTGATAGTTTGGCGTATTTTCAACACAACAAAAATTAGAATTGATCTCCATACCATTTTTTGAATTAACATCAAGCTGCGAGCCTTGACTCGCCATAAAATGGTTGCGTGTAATAAGGAATTCAGGCCCCACAAGGCTTTGTGTTGCGTGCTTAGAAAAAGCAATCACCTTACCACTTTCAATCGTCACATAATTTGAGTTGGCTTTAAAAATAGCTTTGTTTGATTGTAATTGTTCTAAGTGTGTTGCTGAAAATGAATTTGATGCGGCTAAATTTTTATGCCCAGAAACATATTCAAAATGTTCTAAATTATCTTGCCCTGTAAACTCAGCATTAACTGAACTACCGTCAATATTCATTAAGGGCTGTTCAAAGTTAATAGCTCTTAAGCTCACCTTACCGGGTTTAACTGCGGCCAATGACGACCAAGTGGAGACGTAAGCATGAGAAATAATTTCATCTGATTGTAGCAAAGGACTTTCGGCACAGTTCACATGTGAAGTCGTTGAATTTGCTAATATAACGGAATTAGACCCACTGCTTTGCTTAAAGTAAAAATATATACCTTCCTGAGCAAATAATCGAGTCAAAAGTTGATAATCAGTTTCATGATACTGAACGCAGTATTCATAGGGCTTAAATGTAGTACCTGCATTGTTAACAAACTGAATATTATGCTCAGGAAATATTAATGACGCAATATCGATAACGGAGAGGTCTTGAAAGATACGGCAATTACTTCGCATAGTTGCTAACCAAAGCTGCGGTGAAATAATTAAGGTATAACGGTAATATTTACTGGTATTATTCAGTGCTTCATAAGATTGCCCCTGAGAACTGATACTTGTTACAAGACCATTAAAATTTCTTGTGTAGTTGCCAGAAGAATCTTTAACAGCAAGTTCAATGGTTACCGATTGACCCAGTAGCGCTTGGTAATCCAGCTCACTATTTGTGGTATACACCGAGGCATTAATTTCGTACAAAGCAGATATGCTTTCTTGCATTGATACGGCCGTAATATGTAAGGCGTCACCACCCAATGGTGTGGTGATTTTCATCATTGAATGTTGTTGAGTAGCCGCTGCCATTTTATTTCCTAACTGAACAAGTGTAACGAAACAGTTGGGCAACTGTTTAAGTCACCCAACTGTGAAACCAGCAAACTTACATTTGTTGGCCAGTTACACCGCTGTAACCATATACAAGTGGTGCTTGTACATTGTTCTGATCATCAGTCGGCGTTACAGTCATCATCATTTCTGTATAACTAATTGTAATCGTTTCTAAAGGACGGTCACCTTGAACAGAAACTTGGTAGCCGCTGATCATTGCATCTGTAAGTTCAATTTTCATGATCTCTTCGATGCCTTTACCCTGCTTAGTAATGTGGAAGATTGCACTTTTACCTTTACCAATTGTCGATTCTTTAAATAGCTCAGGTGACGCTTTATCCTGTAATTTTGTAATCGTTACATCATTAAGCTTTGCAGAACTTGCTTCACGATCTTGCGCAGTACCAGTATAAGAACTTAATACACGAGTTGTACCGAAGTCTAACGATAATACTGTGATTAAATCTGGGAATTCTTTAGCAGTAGATTCACCAGCAATCCCTTCATAATTTAAATACGTATTTGCTTGCATTTTATCATCCTTTTAAATTGCTTAAATAAGCTTTTCATTACAATAGTTTTATCAATAAAACCATCTCTAAAATATATTTCAAATTACCAGTTAGTTTACTTAACACTATAATAAATAAACAAATCTGCGCTTCAACAGCTGATTACATTATCTAAATTACCACTCTGTAATACAAGTTTTCCAAGTATGCTTTCACCCTATAAAAAGAATGGTTTTCTATCTCATACTTTTCGTTCTAAATGAGCGTGATAATGAATTTTTCTTCATTCGTAATAACGTTTATTTGACTAAATTCAACCTGTTTAGTCATTGCTTCCAATACTTGTACTGATATTTCGGGTAACAAGGTATTTTGTAGATAGTTATGGATTGTACGGGCACCTGATGCCACGTCATGACAACGACTGACAATTTGAGTAATTACTTCATTATCAACTGTAAAATCAGCATTGTGATTACGACGAATTCGCGCAGCCAAACGATTTATTTGTAATTGAGCAATCGTACTTAACATGTCATCCGTTAACGGCACAAACGGAATTATGTTTGCACGTCCCAAGAACGCGGGTTTAAATACCGCAGTTAGATCTGCTTTAATACAATCAGCCAAGCTCTCTAATTCAGGGGCAGTGTCTGGATCGGCAAACAAGCTTGTTATCGTGTCAGTACCTACATTGGATGTCATGATAATGATGGTATTTTTAAAATCTATATCTCGCCCTTCACCATCCTTAACACAGCCTTTATCAAAGATTTGATAAAAAATATCTTGCACGCCAGGTGCTGCTTTATCCATTTCATCGAGTAACACCACACTGTAAGGATTACGGCGAACAGCTTCGGTTAATACGCCGCCCTCACCAAAACCGACATAGCCGGGAGGTGAACCAAGAAGCAGTGATACTTTATGCTCTTCTTTATATTCAGACATATTAATCGTGATAATATTCTCTTCACTGCCATAAACCTGCTCGGCAAGTGTGAGCGCGGTTTCAGTTTTACCGACACCACTTGGACCCGTTAACATGAAAATACCATTGGGTTTACTTTCATCACTGAGTTGCGCACGCGAGATTTGCACTGTTTTAGCAATCATATCAATCGCATGGTCTTGACCGATAACACGTGACTTCATCTCATCGCTTAGGTTGAGCACGGTTTCCAGTTCATCTTGTGCCATTTTACCTAATGGGATACCTGTCCAGTCAGAAATGACTTCACAAATGACTTGTTCATCAACCTGCCAGTAGACCATGGTATTTTTAGCTTGGTGTAATTGTGCTTTTAACGCTTTAAGTCGAGTATATTTTTCTTCTTCTGCGCCATTTTCATGAATATCTGCAATTTGTTGTTGAATAGCTTTTACTAATTCTGATTGCGCTTGCCAAGCCTGTTTCTCAATCGCTAAATTATCTTTTATACCAGTAAGGTTCGTTTGTAACATGCTAATTGTGTCACTGTGATCATCGCCAGATAACTGTTCACGCTCAAGCAGTTTAATTTCAGCTTCAAGCTGCGCTTGCTGACGTTGTAAATCTTCAACTAAACCCGGAGTTGCCGCTTGGCTAATTGCAACGCGAGCACAAGCGGTATCCAATAAGGCCACTGCTTTGTCCGGTAATTGACGGCCGTTTATATAACGTTTAGATAAGGTCACGGCAGCTTGGAGGGCGTCGGCAGTAATAACAACATCATGATGTTGTTCCATGACAGGTAAAAGACCACGTAACATAGTGACAGCTGTTGGAACAGAAGGCTCTTCGATCTTAACAACTTGGAAACGACGCGTTAATGCAGGATCTTTTTCGAAATACTTTTTGTATTCAGCCCAAGTTGTTGCAGCGATAGTACGTAACTCACCACGAGCTAGCGCAGGTTTGAGGATATTTGCTGCGTCATTTTGACCTGCCGCGCCACCAGCACCAATCATGGTATGTGCTTCATCAATGAATAAGATGATCGGGTTTGCAGATTGTTTTACTTCATTTAATACCGCTTTAAGGCGGTTTTCAAACTCACCTTTCATCCCTGCACCCGCTTGCAAAAGCGCAAGATCAAGTTCACGTAATTGAACATGCTGCAGACTTTCTGGGACATCTTTCGCTGCGATACGTTGCGCAAGCCCTTCAACAACCGCGGTTTTACCCACACCGGCATCACCGGTTAATATTGGGTTGTTTTGACGGCGACGCGTTAGAATATCGACCATTTGTCTTATTTCTGGGTCACGCCCTAAAATAGGGTCCATCTTGCCGCTACGGGCTTTTTGCGTTAAATCAACCGTAAATTGGTCTAACGACGGTGTTTTACTGTTTGTTGCTACGCCCGCATTAGACACACCAACAAGGCTGTTTTGCTCTGTCGATTTTTCGGTGATGATAGACCAATTATCACGAATTAAGGCTGCTGATAATCGTTCAAATTGGCGAACATGACGAGACAACATCGCATTAATACTGTCGTCACTAAGCAGTGTATAAAGAATAATACCGGAACGGATCTGCTGTTCGTCAAACTCAATGGTCGCATTTAACCAAGCTTGTCTTAACAAGGTAATGATATGCGGAGAGAGGCTTGGCGCTGCGCTATTCCCGGTTTTTTGTCGTTCTAATGATAAATTAAGTTCATTGATAAGCACTTGTACATCGATGCCCTGCAGCTGACAGATTATCCCTATATCATCTTGTTTGTTTTCGACCAGCTGTAATAGCCAGTGTTCTATCTCAACCGTAAATTGACTGCGTGAATGACAAAGTCCCGCAGCACCTTCTAGTGCCTTTTTCCCGCTTTGGTTTAATTTATCCACTAGGTGTTTTAACGACATCGTTGACATGTAAAATCCTTTTAATTCATCAAATTAACACATCAATGGTATGAACTTTAGGTCTAATCAACAATCGGCTAGAGGTATGAAAAAAGGTTGAAAAACATCGTCTAAACAAGTTAAAGTAATACAAGTGAAAAATTTCACTTCATCATTAAAAAGAGCATTATTTTCATCTGTTCTTGCTTGTTAAGGAGTTATAAATCAAACACGCCATTAGGAATAAAAAACGTTATTTTTCTTCGGTTTTCAATACCTCGCTGCTTTCTGTGTGTTTGCTGACATTTACGTGCGCAGCTCAAACTAACGCCGATGCGCCCAAAAATATTGAAAACAATCTAAAAAACATTTTTAAGATTGTTGGTGAACCAGACGCAAGTATCTCTATAATTGACAGTATGAATAAAACAAATTTACCAGGCCTTAGTGTGGCGGTAATTCATAAAGGAAAAATCGATTGGGCAAAAGGTTATGGTATTGCGAATACAACATCGAAGGTTAACACTGACACTCTATTCCAAGCAGCATCAATCAGCAAACCAATTGCCGCCCTAGCCGCTCTGAAATTGGTTGAACAAGGGAAGTTGAAACTAGATGTAGATGTCAATCAATACCTAAAAGGTTGGAACGTTGAAGGAAGCCAACTGACCAAAGAAAACCCCGTCACACTACGCCACTTACTTACTCATAATGCAGGCCTTAGCGTTCCGGGTTTTCCAGGGTACGCAACTGGTAGTAAACTTCCAAGTACAATTGATATTCTTAGTGGTAAGGGAAACACTCACAAAGTTGAAGTTAATCAACTACCAGGAAAAAATTGGCGATATTCTGGAGGTGGCTATACTGTCATCCAAAAAATAGTCGAAGACATTACAGGGCTTTCTTTTTCAGAATATGCCGATAATCAAATTCTTAAGCCAATGGGGATGACAAGTAGTACATTCAAGCATGTATTGCCTATGATGTTAAAGCAGCGTGCAAGTGCAGCTTATGACCAGAATGGAAAAATGTACCCCGCGATTTATAATGATTACCCAGAGAAGGCTGCAGCCGGCCTATGGACTACACCATCAGATTTAGCTTTATATGTCATGCATATGCAATCAATAATAGCGGGGAAAACCGATGGGATATTAAAGAAATCGACAGTAGAGTCTATTTTTATCAAGCATCAAGGTGATTGGGGACTCGGTCCATCTATAAGACAGGTTAACAACCAAATTATCTTTGGTCACGACGGTAAAAATCTTGGTTTTACTAATGACTTTAACGCTTTCGTAAATGAAGGTGAAGGCATCATAGTGATGAGTAATGGAGACAGTGGTAGTTTAACGAATATGAAGGTTATGATGGCCATCTCCAAATATTATGAAATGGGCATGTATAAACGAAAGTCCATTGATGTATTCTATGTTCCTCTTGATAAACTTAAAGAGTTTACAGGAAAGTATAAAATGTCCACTAATATTGGTTATTCTGGAGACTACATTGTAGACATTAGAGTTATCGATGAAAAATTACAATTTAAGGCACCTGATGAAGAAAAATTTTCACGTTTATACCCTGTTGAGGAAACAAAATTCATTGAGGTAGAGTCCAAGTTTAACCCATACGTTTTCCATAAAGATGACGTTGGTAGAGTTATTGGCATAACGGTAGCGGATAAGTTTAAATTTGAGAAGATAAGCTAAGGTGTACTAGCTTAGGCTTAATCTGAGCTAGTACACATCAGATTCTAGTTGATTAAGCCTATAAGTATCTCTTCATCAAAATACATAATCTCTCTTGTACTGATCTGGTTGAACTCTTGTCCTTCCCCTTCTTCAATTCCTACATTCAAAATCTACTGTAAAGATGCTTCAAGACCAAACGGCACAAAATTCAACCTTTAATAAAAAAGATTACAAGATATTATTTGACGTACCTCGCATAAGAATGCCTAATCGGTGCCTATCTTATTGAACGATAAAATAGAGACGAACGTGAAGAATAAAAATCTGATTGCATCATCTGTTGTACTATTGGCCCTACTCCCACAGGCTGCAAACGCATGGAACTACCAAGGACATGTAACCGTTGCAGAAATTGCTTACCAGAATCTATCTGACACAGCACGCGCACACGTTGACGTGTTAGCAGAAAAAGCATATCGCTCAATGCCTCAAGAGATCAAAAACAAAATGGATACTTTTGAAGGTGCAAGTCAATTTGCAAAACTCGCTATGGTGCCGGATTTGATTCGTAAGGTTCCTGCAGAAAACATTTGGGAATCGATGGGCGAACAAATACCTGCATCATTAAATCAGTGGGATGAAAAAACCACGGGTGCTTGGCATTATATTAACCAAGCGTATCCAGCAAGCAGTAAATGTAATTTTATTCACATTCCAAATGTGGAAGTCGTATCTAAAAGCTTATTTGATAGCTTCAAAGTAAATCATCAAGCTGCAAGCATGATGTTCATTAGCCACCTTGTTGGCGATTCACACCAACCAATGCACTCTATTAGCAGCGACATTTCCGCTAACAGCTGTAATAGTGACCTAGGTGCGAATAAGTATACGCTTAATATTCCACAACGCGATCTCCACCATTTATGGGACAGTGGTATGGGTTTCCTTGACACACTTTATAATATCCATGATGTGGCTGTAACACTACAGCAAACGCACCCTAAAAAGTCGTTTGAACTAGGTACTACTGGTAATATCAATCAGTGGGTACAAGAAAGTTATAAAATGGCTGACTTCGGATACAGTGTGAAGAAAGACACAACACCAAGTGCTGCATACTATAAGCAAGGCACTAAAGACGTTAAACAGCGTTTATCCCAAGCCGGTTATCGTTTAGCTGATGAAATAAATTCGGCATACCCAACCAAGTAACCTCAAGTCTGATACCGCCTAAAGCGAGTCACTTTAGACTCGTTTTATGCAAGTTAGTGGTGATAAATATCATTTTTTAAAAATCTAATTCACGCATACTCTTTACCTGAATTATTTCTTTGATTTCCATATGTTTTGACAGTTCCATAATTAATTCATCTTCTTTAGCAGGCTCAAAATAAAATCGACGTGATGCATACAATTCATCACTAGAACTCCAGATGCTTAGCACCCCATTATTTGGAACAACTTTAATCGTATATTCACCAATAAAATTTACACTCTTATGTTTTGTTTCGGCATGAAAACCCGTAAATTTAACGGCTAATAATGCCATTCCACCAGCACCTACAAAAGCAAGTGGGCCAACATATACAACAGTCGCCAAACAGGCCACCGCAGAGAACCATGCAAAACCACGCATGATTGTATAAGCAACATCAGGGATGGTGTCTTTTTCAGTATAAATGATACCTAAAGGAGTGAGCTTGTAGTGTATCGCCTTATCAGGACAAAATAGATAACGAGTCATTCCTAATAACATTAAACTAAAGATAATACCGAAAATAATGGTCCCTAAAGAATCGTCACCTACACCCATCTGAATAAATAATCCGCCTAAAAATATACTCATAACAGCACCACTAATCTTGATTACTATGTGCCCAGACACCATGAGTCGCCACTCATAAGTTACAGGTGCTTTTAATAATTTAGCATCTAAGATATCACGTAACTTACGCTCTTCTTGCCAGCGTAATTCATTTAATTCCTGTTCCGATATTTCGTCTGTTTTTCTCATACAGGATCTCAGTAACTAATCATTAATCATAGATATGTGAACTTAAGACTCAATTATAATACCCAAGCGCACGATGCCCTTTCACTTTTATTACTTGCTCGATATTTATATATTGTGATAATGCTACAAGTAATTCAGCTTCTTGATTCGGTTCGTAGTGGATTCGGCGAGTACAATAAATATCGACGGGCTGACTGCACAAACACATAATACCAGCTTTATTTAACGTCTTTATTTTATAATCTTTAGCAAATTGAACCGTAACAGTTTTCGTCACTGCATGAAAACCAGTAAATTTAACGGCTAATAACGCCATCCCACCAGCACCTACAAAAGCAAGTGGGCCAACATATACAACCGTCGTCAAACAGGCCACCGCAGAGAACCATGCAAAACCACGCATGATTGTATAAGCTACATCAGGGATGGTATCTTTTTCAGTGTAAATGATTCCTAAAGGAGTGAGTTTGTAGTGCATATCCTTGTCCGGACTGAATAGATAACGAGCCATGAGAAAGAATAAAACACCAAAAATAACACCAGTAATAATTAACCCTATAGAGTCTCTTGATTGACCCGCATAAACAAATAGACCACCAATAACTACACTTATAATAACGTTGGCCATCTTCATTATTATTTCTTCGGGTACAAGTACCTTCCACTCATAACTAACAGGTGCTTGAAATAAATTTTCATCTAAAATAGCCCGCAATTGTCTTTCTTCCTGCCAACGCAGTTCATTTATTTCCTGTTCTGTCATTCCATTTCCTTTATTCATGATGTCCTACTCTGCTCGTAAATAAGTTGGAACTACTTTCAATAGTTACTTGATCTTGTACATGTACAGTCAAAGAGCCTTCACTACCTGTCGCTTTATACTCTATTTCTGAATCGCCCGCGGGAACTACAATATCGACATTGAAGCTATCACGCTCTGCTTCTACAACAACGTCTACACTGTACTGCCATAGACCATCTTGCTCAGTCCAAGTCCCTTGATTTAAGTCATCCAATGTAAGTGATGCTACCGCAGGTATATCACTTATGTCTCTAATACGCGTTGATGTAGATACATAGCTGTGCTTGATTATGCCAACATCAACTTCATCATTTGGTTTAACCCCAGGTACAAAGATAACCAAACGTTTCTTATTAGGTTCACGGCCATAGCCCATCTTCTGTGCTGCCGTTTCTTTTTCCACTAACATGGTAATTTCAACCACTGGTTTACGAACTATTTTGTCATATTCAAGAAGTTCTTGTTCAGCCGTCCATTCGATATTTTGTCTCTTGCCCCATGTGCTTTTATTTACCCAGATCTCTAGAGGTGTTTTTTGTATAATACCAAGAACAACTGAAACAATAAGATAGACGATACCTGATACAGCCAAAACGGCTGTCATCCAAGGAAGGAAAATAGTTCCTAATGCTCTGCTACCAAATTGTGACAATAGCCAACGTACGGACTGAACACTAAATACGCCTCCTTGAACAGCCAATGCTCCTAATTTCCCCCATAATAATGAATCTTCCAATTCACTACCTGCATCATCTATATCATCCCAAGTCATCCAAGCTTCTACACCTGCTGCTACTAGGCCAAATCCAGCCATAGTTCCCATGCTGATACTAAACCGTTTCACCAAAGCACCATATGTATCATGAGACACTGCCTCCCGAAGCGATAGGGCTAATAGTGTTTCACCTTGATTCTGAACCTGCGCCCAATGTACGCCTCTAAACACATCACTGATAGACGAGGCAGTCCAAAAGAAAGTGGAAGCAAGATCTTTATTAATTCTAGATTTCTGTTTGTCATCCAAATAATCATAGCTATTTGCATAATCTTCAGCTTTATACAGTAGGTTAACAAAATTCAACATAGCTAACCCAGGTGAAGTAGCACCATATTTTTCATAAATAACTTGCGCTTTTTGTGTTCGTTTTGCCACTTCTGTGCCAGCAAGTTCTGCTGTACTTTGGCTAGATATAACATCTATCTGTTTCATCTTTTCATTTTCAAAAACAAGCAAATCAGGTTTATTTTCGATGTGAATGTGCTTTTGATTAACTAGCTTTTCAATTTCTATATCGATTGCTTCTTTCTTGAATTTTTTAGCGTAGAAAGAATTCCCTTTACCACTGGTATTTTTATTTGAATTTAAGTTCGCTTTGCTTCTAAGAAGTGGTTTAAGCCGATTGTCGATAGCATCAAGATCAGCATTAAATTGTTTCATCTTAATATCAAACTGCTCATTTAAGATGATAGAATTCTCCTCAATTGCATTACTTAATAATCCCAATCGTAGATGGTGAATGATCGAATCATTCACATTCTTTGATACTATAGAAGGCAGAGCATTAGTGAATAATGAGGTTTGCAACGACCCCCATGCCGAGCTAGCAGCTCCTTTTGCAGCTTCTTTAAAAGCACTGAAAGTTCGCTGAATAGCGGATTGAACTAGTGGATACCATGTTGACCCCTGAGCGCCTGCCACATTGAAACCCATAAGGGTATCAATTTCACTGAAGCGTCCCACCCACAAGGAACCATTTGCTGCACTACGTGCAAAGCTATAATTACCACTATCCGTTTCAGTTTTTAGTTCTCGGAATAATGACATTCGTTCTTCAAACTCTTTTTTATACTCAGTTGAAAAGCAGAAAGTAGTCAGTGATAACAGGTTGTCAGGGGATTGCTGAGTTAAAAATGATTTAAGACACGCACCACCGTCCTCATCGAGAGTGGTAAGCATAAGCATTGAAGTTAGCGCATTCGAAAGGTTCAATAGATAGATCATGCTCTCAGTATTTTCAACATCAAAGCCAAGCTTCATTGCATCAATACCAATAACTTGCAAACTTACTAATAAATCTTGATGAGCCTGTTTAATTAGCGGTAAGTTGACTTTTAACTTAGGTTCAATATCATCACAAAATGCATCTAATTCATCCCACCTAACTTCATCTTGATATTTATTTTTTTGCTGTGCAATAAAATCAAGATCTTGTTTTCCCGTAGATTCAAAATTATATTTTGCCAATAATTTATTTTTAGATTCCACAATTTTATCATCATACTTTTGGCCTACAGTTCCGAGCATATCTTGTGTCGCAGCATATGTTTGTGAATAAGCATTCTTAGCTTCAACCCGATTTAAGTATTCATTAAAATCAATGTTGAATTTACTTTTTAGTTTAGGGTTATCTTTAATTTTTGATGGTAATTCATCACCACTTAACTGTACTCTCGCTAAGCTCTTGGTAAACTGCGCCATTTCCCATTTACGAGTATTCTCTGCAACTTCTTCTTCCGTTGACCCCATGACCAGAGAGTGCCTTGCGTAAGGTTGTGCCAAAGCAATATACAGATCTTTGACATCGGCAAGGGAATCATCAAGCGCAACGATAATAGCAGCTGTGTTCTCTGGCAGATCGACAGTATGATCAACCTCTGTGCTTGCAGCCTTGTGACTAACCAAACCATCATTATTCCCCTCTAACTCAGGATAAGATAGCGGTGTACAGGTATTATTAAAGGTTTCCTCTCCTTCAATATCCACATCTGCAACTAATTCGCTTAGTTTAGTAATGTTAGCTGTGTGCGGTGCAACTTTGTAGTCACTCACATTCAACTGTCGCATCCATGCATCACGACTGCCAGCATCATTACTCATGTGTTCACAAACACGGTCTGTCCAACGCAATGGTGCAAACGCAATGGTCAGTTTATCGCTAGTGTTGTATAACAGAATACTTTTTGCGTCTCCAGCCTGACTGGTTGCGTGCTGATCTATCGTATCCCATTCATATTTGGTATACGTTGACCCTGTTATTTGGTATTCGTCTAATTCACTTTTTGTGTCGTTATACACATATAGCCAACCATCACGTAATTGACGCAAGGTATAATCACGCATACCACTCGACATCAGCCCTGACTCTAAGTTAGTTCCGGTGCTATCGAGTTGCTCACGCTCTTCATCGAGTGATTCAGCCATTTTGTCAGAAAAAGCATACCGGACAGGTAAAATACCGATCTGCTGGCCACCTGAAGAAGGGATCTGTTTTTCTTTAACCAATCGATAAACTTGTACTTTTCCTTCTGCCGCAGGTACAGTTTTCATGACTTTATTAGGAATAATTATCTCATCGCCAGGATGGATTATATTAGGATTTGGGCGTGATTTTTTGAATTCGCTATTGAGCTCATGATCATATATGGTCTGATAATTACGAAAACCAAAACGACGAGCAATGAGAGTAAGGTTATCACCACTTACAACTGTATATACACTAGATTTATCTGACATTATCAATCCCTAACGTTGTCATTATGACCAATCTCCGCTATCAAACTCTGGAAAACAAATTTTTGCATTCTTATATTCGACACCACAAAGTTTCACGTAACCGTCAGTATCTAATTGTCCATTAACTTCATCTCCAGATGCCAGCGTGACTAAATACGCGGCATTTGCCATCGGTACATCATCATGGTCTAGCAATTTAAATTCTAACAAAACAGGCTGCTGCGCGGCAGCACCTTTTATCGTTCGACTAGATGCTACATCTGGTGAATTAACTGGTGTAATAATTGGTTTTGATAGAGGTTTACTTTCAGCAGCTAGAGAATGGCTTTCTTGTTTTGTTGTTGTCGCTTGAAGTGTCCTAACTTTACTCACCAATACTTCATTACCAATACCCATTGTCATCGATAGGTTTACGTTACCACGATGATCTATCACACCATCAAACTGTGCTCGTGGCCATTGTAATAAAACAATGTGGCCTAGAAGGAGTTTATCAATTACACGAGCATATTTATCTTCTGGCAACGTCATGAAATCAGCATGAGCATTATGCCAATCAAGATCCCAAATCTGGGTGTGATAGAGATGCAATTCACGAATTATATCCACAGCAACGTGCGGTCTTAATACCATTTTAAGATCTGTGGGTGTTAAATCACTTAATAATATTAACTTATAAGACATTGCCAAATCCGTTTAGCGAAAAATTTAATTACCATGATGTTTAGCAATCCGTGGGAAGGTATCGCCCTGCACTACCGAGTATTGTTCTGCCATTATCAATCCTTAATACAACAATTTATTGGGAATAGCCGTAACGCCATCCCGTAATAAAGTCAGCTTATCATCAATATCAATGGCTTAAATATGAAAAAAGTATGAAATTTGTTAATTATAAACACACTTTACGAGGCTGACAACTCTTTGATTCGTCATGCAACAACATCGCACCAGCCCCCAACTGCATTTCGACTGAGCCTAAACGCGGCTTTATAATCGCATCATAATCAGCTTCCACTTTTAAAGAACTTTTAATTGCAGGGCCAAGATACTTAGCGACTAGGTTTTCAATAACCTTACGTGTTGCAGAGTTAGGTTTTAACTGGTCAAAATCCCTGCCATCACGGGGTTTTATCACGATATCAATCTTGCTGCTAAGATCCCACATATTATCACCAAGCATACTATTAACCCCTAAACAGGCAAATGCTCCTTCAGGTTGCTGCCTTGAGCATAACCGCGTAACTTCATCATCGCCCATGTTAACCCACTGACCTTGCAGTGTCTTAATGACAACTTCACCATCAACGATCTCTTGCAACATGTTGCGCAGGTTGGCTTCATTACGGATAGCATGTTTAAAATAACTGGCGAAATATAACGCTAAGTCGTCTTCAGCACCGATTAAATTACTGAGTGCCACACTGATTGGATCTGTTGGCTTGCACGCATTCTGTTCATACCCTATTGCAAATCGGTATTTCTCCCAACTACGGTAGTACAAGGCAATAATGCGGTTATTAAACATATCAAAAAAATCACACAATGCATGATCTTTATGCCGAATGCGTTGGAGTATGGCCTCGGTATAATGAAATGGCAGTACCCCATTCATTCCAGTCAATCCTAAGAATGTGACGGCGAGATCTAACTGGTGACTGTCAGTAACCTCAGAAACCTTGTTAATTGGCGCGCCTGCATAACCCACTTGCTGAGCGACCGAAAAGCGAACGGCTTCAAGGCTCGGAAAGTTATCACGTCCAATAGCACCATGCTCAAAACCAGCCCGCTTTGCGCGGTTTTGCAATGCATACACGGCTTGGTAAAAATCATAATCCTGCGGGTATTGTATTAAATCTTTGTCTAACATATCGCTTCCCTCAGCTTATAATAAAGCACGTTCGCCAATCCGCGCTGGCCATTGATGATATAACTGCGTACTGCCGTTACAAGTGACCTTAAGACGGGTAAAGCTATTGATCGCAGCAAACAATGCAAAGAAACGATCTAAGATTGTTGCGAAGAAGAATAAATCATTGTCTGGAAAACCAGCAGGATTGAGTGTTAGATTAATATCACTGCCATAACAAACGCCCATACGACCTTGTATCAGTAACTTGGCTGTAGAAGGCGTAATCGTTAATCCCTCAATATGTTGGATTTGAGTATTACTGGCCGCATTGTCTGCAAAGTTAAATAGGTGTAATAAATCACGTAGTTTATCTCGACCTTCATTCCCAGAGAAATGCTCGAGGCTAACTAAACGTAATAGCTGCCAGCGGGTTGCTTTACCTAATTCAGGTCTGACTGACGCGGTGAAAGGTGTCATGCAAGTGGCACTTTGTACCATGTGACCACCGGATGGCGTATGTAATACAGGGTTTCCCCCACCATAAGGCAGTTGTACTGGCAAGTTACGATTAGAGCAAAGCCCGTGTAAACTTAAACGCTGGCGACTGCCATTTTCCGCGATATCCGTAAAACTATTAAACTCACGATCAACGACTGATAAGAATAACTCTGTGCCTTTTTGTGCCACGCCACCAGACCAATTTGAATGCTCACGCCTTGCAACCCAAAAATGTTTCACGTCTTGATAACGTGGATGAGTCTGACTATAAAAAGGACCGAGCCTCATTTTATCCATCTCGCTGTCATACAAGGCAACATCTGTAATCGATATAACTTCAGAACATGATTCATCGCGGTTATCTGCAACAATCCGATACTCATATACACTGGGGTCCAATACAACGGGCTCTAACTGCTGTTCAAAGCAATTGATGATCGGCGTGCAGTTTAATTTCAGACTGTCCTGATTAATATTTGACTCAAGCTCTGGCGAAGACGCTGAAAAATAAAAGTGAAACTGCACTTCATCTTCATACTCTGGTGTTAATTTAGAGAGCAAATCGACTAATTCAACAAACAAAAACTTTTGTGGGAAAGCAAACTGCTCGACTAATAATCGATAACCATCAAACGACTTCTTGCCATAAGGTAAAACAGATTCGTCATGCCCAAAGCCGACCGCTGAAAGGTGCCTTGATTCGAGTGTTTTACAGTGACTTAAACCGTCTTTGGTACTGATACCAATACCAATAAGATGCTGAAATAAATGTGTATACAGTAAAAATGCATGCTGCAGTTGACCACCAAGATAAAAGCGTAATTTGTCTGGGTTAACCAGCGATAAATTATCACCTGCAACAAAATGCTTTAGCGTGAATTGCAAGACGGATTTAGGTTTGGTGTTCCAAGGTGAGTCAGGCGCATTGAAAGGTGCATTCTTAAACTGAATATCTTCGATTTTTAATGGTTTAACATCCGTGTTATAACACGTTGTAAACTCACAAGCCTTGTAGCCAGCAACATGGGTAACAACACGGCTACCTTGCTCAAATAAGCTACCATTACTGACAATGTCGTTCACATTCAGTTGGCAAATACCAAGCGACGGGATCGTAACTTGATAATCAGGTGCAAGCTGCCCTAATAACGCATCAGTTAATTCAGGAAAACTGTCATCAAGTTTTTGTCTAATCTGTGCGGTTAATAACGACACGCCTTCAAGTAATCGAGACACGTGAGGGTCTTCGACTGAATCATCATCAAGCTTTAATCGACCTGCTATTTTAGGGTATTTTTTAGCATAATCAGCGCCCATTCGTCGCAGGTAACTTAATTCACGATTATAATAACTTAATAAATCATCACTCATACGTACAGCCTATGGTTATTTTTTATAGCGATATCAACAGCAGAAAATAATTACTTATTTGCTGCAGTTGCGATTATAAATTGGATAATTAGTACAGATTATCTGTTACCGAAATACCCAGATAAACGGGTTCAACTTCAGACTCTAAACTGATTAGTTCCGGATGCGGTTCTGCGTGCATTAAAGCTTCAATTCTTAGCTTTAATGATCGGTCAATGTCATCATTAATGTCGACAGGTTCTACATTCACTTCGATAATACGAGGTTCAAAACGCATAATGGTTTGTTTAACTTGAGCGCATAATGCAAGCCTTCCATCAAGGGTTCCTACAGGAAGGCCCGAAAAATCGGGTAAACCATAATTAAATAATGAATCGTCGAGTTCACGATAATAATGTGGCCAATTCATCCATTTTATTTTCGAATTAAGTAAATTTTCGAGGTCACGCTTCATTGAACGACGTAATGCGCGTACTGTTATGCCTGTGCGTTTCTCTTGAGCATTACTGATATTCGGTTCTAGATCGATAAGCTTATCTAATAACGACGCTTCGATAAGCTGCTTATTATGAATGGCCATTAAGCTAGCTCTGCTTGTGATGACATACCTATATTTATGTCTTGGTTATCTTGGTTATCATGGTTCTCTTTATTCTCTTGGTCATAGTAAAAATCCGTCAGCTGAACAGCTGATTCACCAATTAATAGCATTTTATGACCAACACCTTGGTACATAATTAAACCGCCGTCTTCAGCTTGATTGATTGGTTGCCAATCCGTCTCACGTCCAAGTTTTTCAGCATCTGATTGACTACTTAGGTAAGTGAGAGGTATGAATGCATCACCGCTTGGTCCGTTTTCGATATCAATGTGAACACGACGCCATACTTGCTCTAGAATTGAACTTGCAGGTTGCCATTCCAACATAGTGATTTGTGAGAATTTAACTAAGTAAAATTTTCCATTTGTTCCAAGCACTTCTAAATAGCCAGCCAAACTGTCATCAAGATCCCGTGGTTGAGTCGGACTATGAAGATAACGCGCGGCTTCTAAAGCGGTACATTGACTCATAATGTCAGCGGGATGGTTGTCTTTAATTGCAACTTGCAATGCCACAATCGCGTTCAACTCTGCGTCAGCATCACTAAATACTTCGGCCGTTGCCCCACCTTGCGAAAAGTCAACGCGAGATTGCTGCGCTCGAATAAGTTGTTGGACATTTTTACCACCAATCGCGGTTTCGGGTGCTTGATTAGTTAACACGTTAATTTGTTTATCGGCTTTATCTAGCTCGCCATTAATACATAGCAGCTCGATATAAGCACTGCGAATATCAGTATCAAGTGGTTGTTTTTTTAATCTGACCTGACAATAAGCGATTGCGTCTTGTAACTTACCTGTTGCAACTAACTGTTTTATTTCTTGCATGTTCATATCCTTATGCATGTCTAATCTTTTCAAATTTTAGCTTAACGTAACGGCTAAACCGTAACGTCACTTGCTGCCAGTTCCGTAATTAAACGGATAGATGACACCATTTGATCTAATTGAAAATGTGGTTTTAAGTGAATGACAGAATAAAAGTGCCCTGTTTTCCCTTTCACTTCATGTACTTCTACCCGCGCTTCGCACAAAGGCCGTTTAGCCCTGACTTCATCTGAAGCGCTTCCTGCTGCTGCAGTATATCCCTGCAGCCACTTTTGAATATCATTCTGTATCTGCTGCGCAGTCAAATAACTGCCCACTTTTTCACGACCTATCACCTTAATTGCATGTGCAAATCGTGATACGCAGAGAATGTATTGCAACATAGTCGCTAGTCTAGCGTTCACTTGTGCGATTTTCGTGTCTGCCGTCACTTGCATGCCATTGTGGATATAATTTACCGCTTTCTGTACTGATGAGTTACTGAAAAAAGCGAGCTTATCTGTGTGTTGTAAAATTGACAACGGAATGAAGCCAGCTTCTGAAAATTGCTTTTCTAATCTCTCACTCACAAACATATTCAATGGAATTTCATTACGGCGTTTATACACATCATTATTCATATTGAGTGATGATTCTGCGCCAAGATAATGATGAGGAAATTGATCAACCACCCCACGGTTTATTTCACCTTGATTTACCCCTCTGATCTGAGCAAACCATTTTGAACTTGCAAAAGACCGCATTAATATAACGGCAAACGCGTAACCTATATTGCCCCATAAGTTATCTTTTTCAGCATCCTTAATCCGCTCACGAAAACGAAATTGATGATGAAAACGACCGTCATCCAAATAAGGCCGCCGCATTAACATATAAGGGACTGTTAGCCCGAGGTATCGAGCATCTTCTGTTTCACGTAACCGTCGCCATTGTATATACTCAACTTGTTCAAAATGAGCGTTGATATCAATACCCAATCCTAATTCTGAGAAGCTATTAACGCCGAACAGTTGTGGGCTTGCAGAAGCCACAAAAGGTGCAAATGCCGCGGCTGCTACTTGCGTCATATTACGTAGAATATCGATATCTGATAACGAATTACCCGGTTGAATTCGATTAGTAATTTGATAATCGCCAAGAAGTAATCCAAACGGCTGACCACCCGCTTGTCCAAATTCGTTACTGTAAATAAGGCGATAAAGGTTACTCTGATCAAATTCGATGGCACGGCTAAAGTCTCGTGATATTTCCTTCCATGAAATACTGAGCATACTGACTTGAATTATCTCTTCCCGATCAATGGCTTGCTCTTGCTGAACAAGATAATGAACGCCTCGCCAACTCGCCTCAAGTCGTTGGAATTTATGATGATGAATAATATTGTTCATCATCATGTTCATCGTTTTATCTAAATCTGTTAATAATTGAGTTAGCGTTGCGTTAAGTTCTAGCCTGATATTTCCATTTGTTTTTAAGCCATTGTCTACGAGCCAAACCAATAATTCTTCAATAATGATATCGTCTTCAACATCCATTTGTTGTAAAAAATCTTGCTGTAACAAATCAGCAGGATTCAATACAAAATCACTATTCGTTTGATCCTTAGCATTTTGATTTCCAGTCTTCGATGTTTGAATAGCTATTGTTTCGGGTTGTTTGATAACGGCTTTTTTTATAACGGCTTGTTGCATCATGTTACTCCTTTAACAATATGCATCGAATGAAAGTAAGCAGGTTAAACACACCTGCTTACTGTTTGTTATTATTACTTTAATGACCTTCTGGAATTTTAGCCACGAGACGTAATGACGAGCTTAACTCTTCCATCTGTAGCCAAGGTCGCATCCATGCGATAGCGTTATAGCTACCAGGTTTACCCGGAACTTCTGTGACTCTAACTTTCGCATCCGCCAGTGGGTATTTCGCTCGAATTTCTTGACCACCACCTTCAGAGGCATTAACAAAACCTAAGATCCAACGATTCAACCAATTCTCAAGATCCTTCGCTTCTGCAAAACTACCGACTTTATCTCGCCCCATCACTTTAAGGTAATGCGCAAAGCGAGAGGTTGCCATAATATAAGGTAAACGAGTGGAAATTGACGCATTTGCTTGCGCATTCGGATCAGAAAATTGGGCGGCTTTTTGACAAGATTGAGCGCCAAAAAATACCGCGTAATCTTTGTCTTTATAATGGCAGATTGGCAAGAAGCCAAGTTTACTCAATTCAGCTTCACGACGGTCGGTAATGCCAATTTCGGTTGGGCATTTTAGCGTTGGATCACCATCGTTACTCATGTAAGTATGTGTCGGTAAACCAGTCACTTTACCACCGCCTTCTGCACCACGGATCGCAGTACAAAATCCATATTTTGAAAATGCTTCGGTAAGACGAGAGGCTAACGCATAGGCTGCATTTGACCAGCAATAGTTATCATTATCAGCAGATTGAGACATATTACCATCTTCTGACAGCGCAAATTCTTCGTAACGGAATTCCTCAACGGGTGACGTTGCCTCACCATAGGGTAAACGCGCTAAAACACGCGGCATAGTAAGCGTAACAAAACGCGAATCTGCACTGTCACGGAATGAATTCCATTTGGTGTATTCCAATGACTCAAATACTTTACTTAAATCACGAGGTTTATCCATTTCATTCCATGAATCAAAACCAAATAATTCAGGCGCAGATGCGGACAAAAACGGGCAGAAACCAGACGCAGAGACATTAGACATAAGTGAAAGGCATTCAATATCTTCTGGGTGATTACTAAATTCATAGTCACCGACAATAGCACCAAATGGTTCACCACCAGCGATACCAAATTCCCCTTCATAAACCTTTTTGAAGATCTGACTTTGATCAAACTCAACCGCTTTACTCAAATCTTTGTGCAGCTCTTTTTTAGTTATCGTGATTAAACGCAGTTTCAACGTACCGCCTGTATCTGTACTTGAAACCAAATTATGCACTCCGCGCCATGATCCTTCCAACTTTTGAAATTTATCATGGTGCATAATCTTCGCTAATTGCTTTGAAATTTTCTCATCCAGTGCTGCTATCGATTCATTGAATGTAACCGTTAAGTTTTTATTCCAACTCACCGTACCCTTCAATGCTTCTTCCGTTAAGGTTTTGATCAACTCTTCCGAACGCGATATTTCGGTTTGCTTTGTTGCTCCGATTACTTGGTCAAGTATTGAAACCTGCTCTTCTGTTGACTCGAGTTCTTGTGCTGCTGCAAAATCTGACATTATGCTTTCTCCCCAAGGTCTAACTCATTTGCTAATTTGTCTAAATCAGCACTGTTGCTTAATACTTTTTCTAAAATATTTTCTAACTCTTCAGAACGATCCACTTTTGTCATTAAATCTCGTAACTTATTACGTGTTTCCATTAATTTACGTAATGGTTCAACTTGGTTAACAACTGCAGCGGGTTCGAAATCAGATAATGAATTAAACTCAAGACTAACACTCATTTCTTCGCCATCTTCATCAAGCAAGGTGTTGTCTACTTTAAATTCTAACTTCGGATTCATTCGCTTTAATACGTCGTCAAAGTTATCTCTATCGATCTGAACAAAACGACGATCTTTTAATGGTTTTAACGAGCTTTTGTTTTCACCCGCAAAGTCACCCATAATGCCAACCACAAAAGGTAATTCCTTTTTGGCAATTGCACCACCGGTTTCAACATCATAGGTAATATGCACCCGAGGGGTACGAACTCGTGATAATTTTGACTGTACGCTTTCCATAGCTGTTCCTTAAATTAAGAGGTAATGATTATCATTACTTATGTATTGGTATTTACTGCTGAGTTTAATCTTTTATGTCTCTTCACTCTGGGCTATGCCAGTAAGTTTGAAATAATCCGTTCTCGCACTGGGGTCACTGACTAATTCTGCGAGTAACTCAGGCAAACTAAGTTCACTCCAACGTATCGCTTGTGCTATCGCGTATGAAATTGGTGAGTGAGGCTCTGTTGTACGAAAATATTGTTCAATTTTATGTAATGCTTTAATCGCTTCTTGCCTATTATTCAACGACTGTTCCATTTGCACAAAGTCATAACCATTCGTCGGATTAACACGCGCTGTGGGTTCAGACTCGTTATATAAGTCTGCTACATCAGCCGTGTCATCACTATTTAAATCATTAATTGACTCAGATTTATCAATCTCGATTTGAGACTGCGCATTAATCACGTTAAAACGTTCTGTCATAATAAAGGTAAAAATATTCTGACAATTTTGTAATTTTCCAGATATTTTTGACGTCGGTTGAGCATTACCTGACATCACTTCATCCATTTTGTCTGACAATTCACTAAAGGCCGAAATGGCGTCTTCAATATCGTGCTTTAGTTTAATTAATTCTTCATCGCCGATTTCGGTTAACGCTTCCTTGATCTGCTTCAATGAAATAGCGCCGTTTTCAATTTTGTTTTTTTGTTTATCTGCACTTAAGCTGTTTAGTTGGCTTGCTTGTTCAATCTGCCATGTTGCATACCGTTCACCAGATAAGGTTTCAACTAAAGGGATGGATAAGATTGGCATTAACAATACCCCTTCCCCTTCAAAACCATTAAGTCCAAGCAACGGGGCAATGCGAGTTTCTAATCCATCTTCGTCGGGGCTTGGATACAATCCATCCCAGAAGTGACTGATCAGTTGGTGTGCCAACTTGAAACCGACCGCTAATCCGGCAAAGCCATCGGTACGGCATAGCGCTTCAATTAACCAAGCACAATACTCAAGATCTTTCGTTTCATTGACGAGTATTTGTGGTATGTCATCTTTAATCGGATTCCACTCTCGTACAAAGTCAGCCGTCGTTTCGTCACCATCTATACCAATTAATGCATTTCGTTCATTTGCACGAGTGCGTGTACGAATGTCTTTCAAACGATAGTATTGAGACAAAGGTGACGTGTCAGTGCGAGGATCAATACCACACAACAATTCGCCATTAATGGGCTTTGCTACATCTTCGATAATTTGTTGATTTAATACTGACATCTACTACATCCATGTAAGGTCGATAAAGACAAACTTTTAACTAAATAGCGGTACGGTAAGATCATCATCTTCAGCACTGTTAAGCTGACTCTGTCGCGATACCGACACTAAGATTAAGGTGACATTATCCTTTGCACCTTTACCCAGTGCAGCGTGCATGAGCGATGAACCGGCGTTTATTACGCTATGCTGCTGTAACTGCTGCGCAATACTTGCATCGGATAACTCACCTGTTAGGCCGTCACTGCAGAGTAATAGCATTTCACCTTCGATAACCGGATGTGTCACATGATCAATCTCGATATCTTCAACTACACCTATTGCACGAGTGATGACATTACCCATCGGGTGTTTTTCTGCCTCATCGGCGCTCAACACTCCCTGATCGATTAGTTCGTTCACATGGGAATGATCTCGTGTGATTTGCTTTAAATCTTGATGGTAAAAACAATAACCTCGACTGTCTCCAGCCCACAGCCAATGCGCCGTATTACCATCAATCCACAATAGAACAATCGTTGTACCTGCCGTTTTACCCGCAAGTTGGCTATGACTATAAGCAATGATTTTTTCGTTTGCTGTCAGTATTGCTTGCTTTAATACGTTAACGGTAATGCCACGATAAGCGTGTTCATTTATATAAGTATTGATTGTTTCGACAAGGATTTGGCTCGCCACATCTCCTGCCTCATGTCCTCCCATGCCATCAGCAACAACCCAAATATTTTGCTCTGGGTATTCTAATAAACTGTCTTCATTTATTTTTCTCACAGCGCCAACATGAGTTTGACCAAAAGATTGTAAAACTATTTCTGTTAACATCTCGATTTACCCTTCTTAAGACCGAGTCCAATTACCATCTAGCATGCCAGCATAAGTAGCTGCACTCGGCATCCCAGAGAAAACTAGTGTACAAGGATCGATCTTATCTGAACCCGCTGTCCACCATATGCTATAACGATTAAACTGCTGATTTAATGTCTGTTGTAATAAACCAAGTTGGTCACTCCCAACATCTCCCGTTTGCTCTCCGACCGCCGTTAGCAACCAATTTTGCTGGTGGCTATTCGGAGATAGCAAAGTTTGCTTATACGGCGTCATGGGTGTGACATCAAGGCTTAGCGGTGCTAGTTTTTTATACCAATTCAGCAAGACACAGTTGTCATCTAATATCGTTAACAATTGCTGCTCGTTTTGCTGAAAAAATGCCTGTTTCTGCCAGAACTGTAATGGGTCTAGATCCGCTTGATAGAACAAGGTAAACGGATAATATCGCCCGACGTTATCCACGCTTGGGATCAAGGTGCCAGCGAAACTGCGATCTGCACACACGCCGCCACTCACTGCAAAATGCCAAATAGGTGACGTTAAATAATTATCTAGCCACTTGCCTTGCAATTTTTCTCGGCTGACTGCAAGCGCTGCTTGCACCCATTCGTTCCAAGATTGTTCTAAGCTTGGATCAAGACCTAGGCTAACAAAATCCCCTAAACTCGGAATTTTTCCGCAATATCCCGTGATGATATCGACCGTTTTAGTATTCATATTGGCACTATTCATTAATTGTTCGTCTATTACAGCTTGGCCGGACATGAAAACGCCTCCAATTCACGTGTTTTAAATGGGGTCGAAGCGCTACCCGCGATCAACTGAATCTTCGCTACATGACCCTGAACTTCAATTTCTAACATGTTATCTTTTAGGGTTTTTGGTCGCTTAGCCACGATGTCATCTAAGAACCGGAACCAAGCCCAATCACCTTCGTATGACTTTTCGACCGTACGCATGTAGTTTGCAGGTGTAAATATCACTCGGGTTTGTGCGAAGTTTGCCGAACTTGGCCAATGATATTCAGTCACTCTTATTGGGTCATGACGATAAACAAAATTTTGGTCATCAATTTGCAGTTTAATTTGCTGCATATCGCGATCTAAGTAGTTTGCTTTCAATGCAAATTGAATCTCTGGTGTACTACCAGATTCAAAAAATTCATTTTTGATCTTGTACCACTTTCGGAACACGGCTAAAGACTTATTACTTAAACCAATATTATTCTTAAAGGTCCAACGTCTAGCACCCATTCGTACATGAGGTTTAATGTAAGTCTCAAAATACTTAGACATGGTGCCTTCGGGACTAAAGAAGCGAGAGAAATCTCTGATCCTAACTTCATCCTGCGCACTACGCTTAAACGGATAACGCCCACGTATACGTTTTTTATATTCGTTATATACCGTACCTTGCCATACATCATTCAGATGATAACGTGAGCTTTGTAATGATATTTGTGTTGTACTTTCGACAACACCTTTAACCATTGCAGCAAAAGGCGATGGTAGATCTTCAACAAGCTTATCCAACTCAGCAATAGGTTCTCCGGCTTGCCTTAGGTTTACATGCTGTCGAATTATTTTGTCTCCACTCGTTTGACCTCGACTCAGTTTCGCTAAAAGTGCATGCACCTTCTTCATCTGTGTTTGAACTTGTAATACATCGGTATCTTCCAGCCCCAATATCCCTGGAAATACGTTTTCAACCGATTCACCAGGTAATGCGATATTAATGCTGACATCTTGTGGCATATACTGCTTGAAGCGGTTGGTCGCACTTGGCATTTTGTGCGCGGCTATCGCTCCTGCTAACTTACCCGCTTTGCCCGCTGCTTCTGATGCTGGTAGCTTTGTTAGCTCAATATTATCTTGAATCGCTGTTAATAGTTTTTGTATTGGTTGATCAGGCCCCGTCAACACCTTAGTGATGTAAGCACCTTGTGATGCGGTGTCAAATGGTTTAAGTGCAACATCATCAATTAAATCACGCCAATAATAACTGTACTCTTTAAAGTAACGTTCTTTGACCTGCTTAATGATTTGCTCTTCAACATCATCCCCCATACCTTTAACTTCATCACCATAAACCCAACTATCTTTTGTTAATACTTGAATGATTTTTTTGTGTTCCGCGAGGAATACTTTATAAAAACCCTCGTAAGTAAAAAGCGCAGGTATCGGTTTACTCATCGACTCACCACTGTGGCGATAAAACAGCCCTATGCTTTCATTTGGTAAGACGTTAGTGAGCTTAAATTCACCGAGCTGATGTTGCTTTGACTTTTGTTGAATTCGAGCAAACGCGCGTTCAGCTAAAGGCACTGAGAGTAGAATTTCTCTGGCTTCACTTACCGCCAATGCGTTGTATGCAGGTTCTATCGCGCTACTGCTTAATAACACTTCTAAATGTTCATTAAGCGCTAAACGCATTACTTTGTTAACATCACCAGGAATGTTATTTTCTAAGTGGAATGAAAACCATGATTTAATTTGTTCTGCGTTATAGTATTCACGCTCAAACAACATTAAGTAAGTCTTTAAGGTTTCATATAAATAATCAATATGTGTTTTATTGTTCGCCATATCGCTGACTAACGATTTAGATACATATGACAATAAATATTGCTGCAGTGCCCGTTGATACACTTCGTTCGTTGCCTGCGCTAATCGGTCACCTTGATACAAGCCTAAATGATTAGGCCAACCGTCAGGCAAATTACCTTCATACCCCGTTGGAAGATTACGCAAAATAGTTAATCCGTTCGCTAACGTAATGAGATCACTTGACTCAGTTAAACCGCCATTTGCATTCTGTTTAAATACCTCAACACCGTCGCTAACCTGTGCTGATAAGGCTTGATTCCAGTTTGCACTTGCCCACCAGCTTGCTCCCAATACAGCCGAAGAAACACAAATCGATGTAATTGCAGTACGGCGTAACCAACGATTCTGACGCGCGTGTTCAGTATTCACAGTTGCAATATTTTGCTCTGCAAAAATGACATCGTTAAGTACAGACTTAAGGAAAAAACCTTTCGGTTCATTATGATTAACAGACAGAGGGGCGCTTGGTTTCAAACCAAAACCACTCGCCATTTGACTACTCACGCGATCGATCGGATTACCGGCTTGATGGCCACTCGCGATGAAAGCACCACGTAATAGCGGTAATTTTTCAAATGCATTGGGTGCAAATATCTCTTTTAAGAAATCATCTGCGGCCCCTTGCAACATGCGTAACTGTTTTGGAAATTCATAAATTAGCGCACGGACTTTCGGGTCTCGCTCACCATTTAAGCGCTGTAACATGCCTTCATTAACTTTAACGATAAGTTGATAAAATTCTTTATTAAAGAGTGAAACGACACCTTGTGCATCTTCACTGCTTTCCATCGGAAAAGTAAATCCCCACGCTTGTTCACGCTCTTCCTCACTCAACTCTGCAAAATATTCATTAAAACCAGCAACGAGATCTGCTTTGGTGAAAATGACATATATCGGAAAAGTCATACTCAATTGATTTTGTAATTCTTGAATTCGTTGCTTAATGGCACGCGCATGGAGATTACGTTCTGTTTGCGTACAGGTTAATAAATCTGACAAGCTCATCGAAATGAGCACACCATTGATAGGTTGCTCTGCACGATAACGTCTTAACAGCCCTAAAAATCCAAACCATGCTCTTGAATCAGTCGCACTCCGACTGTCTTGAGTCGTATAACGTCCTGCGGTATCAATTAATACAGCTTTATCAGTAAACCACCAATCACAATGACGAGTACCAGCAATGCCGGCCAATGCGTTTACACCCATTTCTTTCTGCAAAGGAAACTGCAGTCCAGATTGCTGCAGTGCTGTCGTTTTACCTGAACCAGGAGGACCGATAAGCACATACCAAGGCAGCTGATAAATACTTTTACCTTTGCTCAATTTAGCGGTGCGCAAAATATTAATCGCTTGTTTAAGTTTGTCTTCAATCGCTGAAATATCTTGCTCTGCTGCAATATCATCTATTTCATTGTCTTGCCCTTTGATCATCTCGCGAGCTAACTTATTATTTTGGCGTTTTACTAAAACCTTTTTGACGAGTAAGCTTGCGACCCAACATAAAAATAATAACGCTAAAAAAAACAACCGATTTATCACACTTGCTAGTGGTGTTACGCCATCAATAGCAATGAGAGGTCCAGCCAACCAAACACAGACGACAATGGCAATGATACCTATAACAATAAAAAGGGTTTTTAACGTTAATAACGCGAATAATTTCGATATACGTTGTTTAAATGACATCTTTTATTACCTCAAAATATCGATTTCGACACGACGATTTAACGCGTGCTGCTCATGACTAATCGTAGAACCAGCAACTAATGGCTCTGATGACCCGCGACCTTCAGGTAATAACCTGCCACTTAAACGAGTGTCTTTGGCTAATACATCTGCAATGCTTGTCGCACGAGCAAGTGATAAATGCCAGTTTGAAGGGTATCGGCTCGAGATAATTTGTTGTTTATCCGTATGCCCAGTAATTAAGATTTGCCCTTGCGTTGATTCGAGTGCACGCGCAATTTTACGGATGATAGGTTGGTATGCAGGACTAATTTGATCACTACCACTGGCAAATAAATCAGCGCTAATTAAGCGGATGCTTATACGATCAGACAGTTCTTGAACAACAACAATGTTCCGGCCAATTTCTGTTTGTAATAATTGTTCTAACTTTAATGCTAATGAACTGGCTCTGACCGCTGAGGTGGCTTCCGGCTTACGGTCAACAAGGTTCAATACTTGTTGGTAAACTAAATCGGCATTTTCATTAACATTCAAACGTAAGCCTATAAAGCTCGCAGCAAGTAATGCAGCTGCAATTGATGCTGTAACCCAGATAGGTAATTCGAACTTGGCTTTGACACTACTCACTTGAACTACTTGTAAGTTGTCAGATAAACGCTTTTCTCTGCGTCCATGATGGTTTTTTAAAGCAAGTCCTAAGTTATCGCGTAACGATTCAATTAATTGTTCTGCGTTTTTAGTTACTCGGTATTTACCTTGATAACCAAGTGACAAACATAAATATTGTAATTCGACGACAAATACCATTTCGACCATATTCGCGACTGATTCGTCCAATAACTGATAGAAATGCTCGCCACCAAACGTTTCATGATAAAAATGACTTTGCAGTGAGTTTTGCGCCCATGCACTGTTACGCCCCCAAGGCATTGTCATTACAGTTTCATCAATAAATGCACAAACACAAAATTTAGCGGCATCAATGAGTTTATTATCCGTTGTTTCTGTTTTTCCACTTAACTTATTTTCATATTTTAATGCATGTAATTGACGCTCATATTTATCCACTATATCGATGCACTGGCCATGTAATACATCCACTTTTTCGTATTCATTATTAACCCTAAGCTGGTTAATCAAGGATAGGATCATCCCTGCGTGTTCAATCAAAGGATTCGCGCCAATGGTTAAAATTGTCTGATTAAACGCTTTATGCTGTGGCTGTACAAATAAGGTATTATTGTCATCTGCTACAAGACCTGGCTTGGGTACAGCGTTGGCGACAATACTAGACGGTGTTGGTACGGGTTGACTCCGACCTCCAGGCCTAGGTTTAAATATTGTTTTTTCACTCATACTAGTCTATCCCTGCTTGCTGCTAAACGGTCCATGTTAACGTTCAATGTAAAATGTCCTGCTGATATACTTATTGCTTTATTGACCACAACTCCATTGCGAGCCCTGGAAACTGTCCAGATAAATGGATAGCAACACCACCACTACTTTTTAATTTATGCCAATATTCACTACTACTATCTAATTGGAAATAAACACTCCCCGCATGGTAAGGAATTTGCCTTGGGGCAACAGGTAAGGATGTAACGCTAATGCCTGGAAGCTGTACATTAACCAGATCTCGAATCAGTTCAACCGGGCCAATTTTTATTTGACCCGGTAGGTTTTTTGTTACCTCTTGTACCGGCATATTTGCTTTTACAGCCAAGACTAAAATACTATTTTCCAGCACACTCTTGTCTGCAAGTTGTGCTACATAAATTCCAAATTGCTTTTCAATGAGCGCTAATCCTACCGCAGTATGATCAACCACAACACTCAAGGTTTGAGTCAATAACGACATACAACTACCGAAGGTTTCAGCTAAGTTATCATGCTGATATAAAGGCATTTTCGCTGCTCTTTTTGTTTCACCGTAAAAGGTCGATAACTCACCCGAAATCGAAATAAACAGTTCAAATAATCGCTCAGGATGCAATGTACGCTGCTGTAAATTGTGCATCAATAATGGTTCTATTCGATTTAAAAGTTGCAGCATCATATAGTCTGCAACTGTAGATGCTTGCCCCTGCCCCTGGCCTTTTGTTAAACGCGCGGCAATGGCTTCAGCGCGCTGCACGACCATACCGGTAACTTCATTGATATAGTCAACGAGATGGGCAACTGATTTAATACTCATACAAGGTGCGATAAATTTTTTATCAAGTCTTATATCACCTGTATCGCTGACATTAATCACGCGCGCAATCGGAATCGTTACATAACCCGTGAGATCTTGAGTTGCGAGTTTAAATTCAGCACTTAGTTTAGCCATCGCAATTGATTCAACGGGTAAACTCTCGAGTGATGTATCAATTACATCTTTATAGACATTTAAATAGCGGACTATAACGTCATCATGTTCACTGTTTGTGATATTAAGACCGGTGCTTTTATCTATAGGTAATGCCAAAACGATATTGCAATCAGTCGTCCCTGGAGGTATAAGCAACGGCTGTGGTAATCTTGCCTGTGATGGCATCTTAATGTGTGTTCCATCATTAAAAACACCTTCAAAATCGGTTAACGAAAAACGCCCTAGACTTAATAAATCATCATCAGTACAAAGTTCAATAACCCCCCATTTGTGAGAACCTGAAGCTTGCAATAAGCGTCTTTGTACATAACCATGATGTCGGTCTTGCTGCTGAAAATGCTGGGGGCGAAGAAACATTCCTTCACTCCATGCAACTTTACTGAAGTCACTCATCACTGTAATCCCCCATACTGGTATCTATCATCACCGCGTCATTAAATTGCTTATTAATCACGAATAAACACACTTAGTTTTTCTAAATACACATTGAAATCGTCGTACGCTTTAGGGTCAACGGCTATTACATCTCTCCAGCGTGAGTTTTCAATATCTTGATAAGCAACGAGTACGGCTATAAATCGTGTATTTTTGTTTAATTCACGTTCATATTTTAGCTGTTGGCCAGGGTTGAATACTAACTCTTCCTTTTCAAGCAGTTCTGGTCCAAGTATCTCTTCGTAGTCTGAATACAAGCTGAAGAAGTCGGCTGTTTCAATCGGCCCACGACTTGCTAGCTGAAATATTTTAACAACGACTGGTGATGGGCGCGTTTCAATGTCAGGATTTAAACTCCTAGATGCAACAAAATTTAATGTTGTCGATGGCGTTATTACAAAGTTCATCATCGAACACCCTGCCAGACTACTTACCGCTAGCATTGCCATGCACATAAGAACGATGCGATTAAAGCGATTACTTTTTAAGTTTAATAATTTCATGTATCTGCCTGTGTTAATATTATGGTTTTAAATAAAGTCGGTTTATTACAAAATATCATTTACCCTGCTTCTGCCTTTCTTCATAAGCTCGAACAAACGCGTCAGAAAGGATGCTTTCACGGTTAACAGTGATTTCGTTGCGGATATCTTCATGCATTTCAATAAAATTACGCCACATTTTCTGCTCTTTACTACTACGTTTAAACTTACCAAAAAATCCTTTTTCGTCTTGATCCGGGACCATATTATCTGGCGATAGCTGCTCTAAAACACCGACAACCGCTCCCTCTAGACCTGCCCGCATGCTCTGTTCATGCTGACGTAAATCACCAAATGCTTCTGTAATCGCTTTGTTTGTCGACATAAAACTACCATTGGTGCGCAAATATAAATTACGAAATAAGTCATCAACAGAAGCTGAAAATTTGAATGGGTTATTTTCTTTAATTTGAAACATGGTGTGATTAACGCGGAACTGATTTTTAAATGAAGCTCGGTCTCGTAGTGAAGCCATGAGTTCATCATTTATAGTTCGGATTGATGATCCAAGGTCAAACCACCATTCCTCATCATCAATAACAGGTGACGATTCAATGCCTAGACCTTTAAGAAACGCGGCCATTTTATCTGTGTTTTTCGCTTTAGATTGCGGAGAATCGTTAACGACTTTTTTGCTTACTAACGCGACTTCCTCATCTTTTTTTGTCGATGGTGCTTCCTGTATATCGACAACTGGTTTTGGTGCGATTTTAGGTGCGCAGGCATTTTGCCCATCATTCGCCCAATTCCAATCGTCAGGAATAATGTTGCTGTCTAGTACTAAACTATCCTGCAATTCACTGCCGATTAAATAGGGGTCGCTTACACTCGTCAGATTAACCGAGTTATCATGATTGACTCTATCTTCTTCTATATATACAGAAGAATCATAAGAAGAAAAAAGAGGTGACTTTGAGTTTGAAGGCAGTAAATGATCATCTGATAATTCGGCCTCAATGGTCACTTCAATTACGTATTCGCCAAGAATAATTTGCTCGCCAGATGCCAATGTATGGCGATTTCCTTTACCAAGAGACTTGGTAGACTGATTAACGAATACACCATTTGTCGATACATCTGTAATATAATATTTACCCATCACTAACGTTAATTCAGCATGTCGACTGGATAAAATTTTATCGCTATCAGGTAGTACCCAATCATTTGAATCAGAACGACCAATTACCGCAGATGCACCTTCTAATTTAAAGGTTGCTTGTAAATTAGGTGATAATTGTTGATAACTTATTACAGATAAAAGCAGTCCCATTTGTCATTCCTTGACTTATCTATTGTTAACGCTAAATAAATATCCAGCTGGCCCTATACATTTATCAATGTTATTAACTTCTAAGTTCATGAAGTTTTGTATTTAATACGTATTGATATAATCATAAAACCAAATAAGTACAACCAAGTCAAACAAGCTGATCCGCTACATTTACAATTTAAACAGATATCTAATACTACATTTAATACTATTTCCGGTAAATAAATGTGTATGCTGATTGTCGTTAATGAAATACAAGAATTTATTATTCGGTAAAAAAATACATTTTCAATCTATTACGAAGGATCATTTTAACCGTATTTAGACCCGTAAGTTAACAGAACGACGATCGCCCACTTAATCACATAAAAAACAACAAGTTATTACGTTAACACTCAGTTTTAAAGATGATAATAAATGAACAGGTAAATGATGGAACACTTTATTCACTATTGACAAAAAACATAATAAAAATCGTAATTACAACTTATTTTCATTTGCTCATATTAAAGTTAACTAAAGTATTAATTTTAATAAAAAGCATAAATCAATACAAAAGAACTAGATGGAACTAGTACTTTTAATACATTAAGCTTTCAAAAAGCACAAGGAGTCTAGTGTGGGAAAAGATAAAATGCTATTAGGTAATAAAAAATCAAAAAATGACATTGATACAGCGACACTTACAGGACAGGTATTAAAAAATAGATATGAATTAGAAGCGCACATTGGCTCTGGCGGCATGAGTGATATATATAAAGCAAAAGATTTGTTATTGGATAAAGCCGGTGTCGAAGAACCTTACGTGGCGATAAAAGTTTTGCAACCACAATACACTCGAAATAAAGAAGCACAGCAGCTGTTGTTTCGGGAAGCACATAAAACGATGTCTCTTTCTCATCCAAATATTATCCGTGTTTATGATGTAGATAAGGAAGATAATCTTTGCTTTATCATTATGGAATGGCTGAATGGCGAAACACTTGATCAAGTTATTTCACGATCTAAGCCTAAGGGATTAACATATAAAGGTGCTGAGAAAGTTATTTCACAGGTGGCTGATGCACTCAAATTCGCCCATAAAAATGGCATTGTACATACAGATTTAAAACCCTCTAATATCATGCTCACACGTAATGGTGATATTAAGATTTTCGACTTTGGTGTTGCCAGATTAATCCAGAATAAGGCAGATGAATTTGCCAACGATAATATTGAACAGAATAACTCACTGAGTGGTTACACTCCTGCTTATGCGAGTGCGGAGTTGTTGCAAGGTCAGCAACCATCAGAAAGCGATGACCTCTTTTCATTAGGTTGTATTTTTTACGAATTACTATCAAGTAAACATCCTTATTTACGTAAACCGGCAGATCAAGCAATTACGGATAAGATCACTGTAAAAAAATTAACTAAACTCAGTAATAATAAATGGAAAGTTATTTACTCAGCATTGCAATTATCGAATGCAGATCGACCACAAAGCATTCAAGCGTGGCAATCTAAACTAACCCGTAAACCGCTTCCTGTTTTTTCAACCATATTACCTTTACTTACTATCTTAGGTTCTGTCGGTTATTTTTATTATATGGAAAATGTAATCACTACACAGCAATTGACTGAGCAGGTTCATACATCCAATGTTGATAACTTAGCTAACTCAAGCGTTGAAGTATTCATGAATTCATTATCTGAGCTAGATGGTGAAACAGCGACGATTAAAGCCGGTATCTTGCGACTGAAACGTGAGGAAGTGATCAACTTCCATATTGCAAAAATAAACCGCATTATGCAGGATCCAAAATCACGCTATCCTGATTTCGACCAGATGGCAGCATTAATTAAAGAAACGATAACCTTATATCCAGACTCGATTAAACTTACCGATATAGAACTGTATGTTGAAGACCAAAGAGAGTCAGCAAGAGCAATACTGCTCGCGAGTATTGAACAACGCTTACTACGTGCAAACTATCTACCTGACAGCGATGGAACCGATATATTCACACTACGTCAGGATATGAAACAAGTTGATACGGATTACAAAATAATCCCTTCAGAGCAAGCGGTAAACTTATATCGTAAACAACTCCGTACTGCGGTCAATGATTACAATTATAACGTCATTAACACACTACTGGCACCCGGCGAATTATTATTTAAAGATTCAGCTTCGGAACTACAAACATTATTAGACCAACCAGTACTCATCACTGCGATTAAAACGCTCACTGATTATCAAGCTTCAGATAAATCACAAGCATTTCCTTTTGATGCTGCTGAGCTGTTTTATCGAGATAGATTTGATACATGGATTGCGGCTGTCAAAATGGCAACAAGTCAACGAACATTAGACCAAATTTATAATCAACAAGACACGTATAACAAATCACTACCCGTCAATTTTAAACCGTTAATCAAGTTACGCCGAGACTTAGCCAATCGTTACTTGAAACTAATTGTGACGGGTAAAATTAAATCTGGATCAAAAGTAATTCAAAAAGCCGAGAGTCTATTAACAAAAGCAGATAAGGGACAAGAAAATTTGATTTAAATATTAAAATTAAAAACGCGGTGTTGAGACATGAGGGCAGTAACTCGCTCTCCTGTCAGACAGTCTACAACAAAGAGCAGACTGGCATTATCAATCAATACGAAGTGGGCTAAAGCTTAGGTTTCAAAAGGCACTGTTCGTTATGGTTAGTTTGAAGTTATCGTCTGATTTTTTTTTAGCTCACTTAGAAAGCTGTATGGATTGAATGCTTGCTCGAAGTTTATCTTCATACTTTGGAAATTCTCCTTTAGCTGAATTGAAGTTGAAAATAAGCATTTCTTTACCATAGCTAGTAATAAGCATGATGTTGTGTATCTCTGTATCAATCGCGTTTGAGAACATCTCAAGATACACCCATTTTTTACCCGAAAGCTCTATAATTTCTTTCTTTTTCCATTCAACACCGGGGATCATACGATCAAAAATTTCCTTAAAGGAATCCATTATAACTGGCAAGTGAGCTGCCGAAATATCATTTGGCTTAAGATCATATGTAATAGTAGTCGAAGCCGAAGCATTGCCAAGAACCCATTTAGGTGCCCTCTTTTGTGGCCACTTCGTATCTATAATGTCTTGAGATAATGGCCTAAACTCATAAGGTGAAACGAATGAAATATCAGTGTTAGAAACGCTAATTTTCTTTGCCAAAGAAGCAAAAGAGAGCGTTATAACCATAAGACTTAATAAAAACTTCATTTAATATACCTAATGAGTTAACAAGTGATTTTTAAGTATTCCGTATAATACGTAAAAACAACGAGTGTTAAATGATTAAATTCTAGATTGTTGTTAAATAACAACTCACTACATAATATTTCACTACATAGTATTTATCGCTACCCTACTTCGAGCCTATATACTGATATACCATCATAATTACAATAGGATACAAATTTAACATACAAGACAATCGCTAAACATTAGCGCCATAAGTTTGATGTGGATCACAAAGTATTTTATGAAAGTTATAGCTAATCAACTTACCATCTCAATTACAGCATACTCTTTAACAAACCATCGCTCAGCTCCTCAATAGCCAATCAGTTGGTAGTTTTAAAATCCTAATCAAACCAGAACAGATCCATGAAAACCCTAACAATATTGGCACTTTTAGAAAGTACTGAAAGGTGCTATGGTGCCAAAAACTAATCAACAAGGAAACTCGTCATGACTAAATTTGCGCTAATTACTGGAGCGAGCCGTGGTATAGGAAAGACTATTTCTCATTACTTTGCCCAGCAAGGATACTCGCTTATTTTAGTTTCTTTAAATAAGGAAAATCTAGATCTAGCTAAGTTAGAAATAGAATCACAATATCCGTCGAGTAATATCGAAACAATCACAGTAGATTTTAATAAACCAGCAGACGTTGAATCCACAATAAAATCAATTATTGCTAACCACAATTCTATCGATGTTATGGTTAATAGCGCCGGTATCCTCATGGCTGGACACGTAGATCTAACGCTGAATCAACTTTCTGAATTAATAAACGTAAACCTACTTTCGACTATTACAGCATGTAATTTGGTTGTCGAGAAAATGAAGCGACAAGGTTACGGTGAAATTTATAATATCGGCTCAACTGCTGGCTTAGAGCCCGTTCCAAAAATAGCCGCTTATTCTGCAACAAAAGCCGCTATCGTTAGTTATAGTCAATCTCTTTATCAGGAACTTCTTCCTTTTGGCATTAAGGTCTGCTGCTTATGCCCAAGCGTTGTCGATACTGACATGACTAATGATGGGCGCATTATGAATAACCTAAAAATTGAAACTCAAGATTTAACCAAAGCTATCGATTTTATACGCAGTTTATCTCCTAGCGCCAGTATGTCGACATTATCTATACGTTGTAAAACCATTGATTTAGAGAAGTAATTACTTAGAATCAGGTGGGGAATTATACCAACGCCCATTTAAGCGGCGAGTAATAGTTTGCTAAAATGTAGAACCGAGCAAGCTGTTCTCAGTCGCCACATCCGTATTGAACGATTTCGCCCCAAATGTTAACACTACAACATTGGTAATCTTATCCTATCGAAATCAACAATTTTCTAAGTAAATCTGAAAGTGCTAAACGTTCATTTTCACTTAAAACATTTACAGATAAATCAGCCTCTTTAAACCTTATTTTTATAGCCTTATCGATAACTTGCATCCCTTTTTCTGTTAGGCCAGCCAATTTTACACGACCATCTTTATTATCTGCGGCTCGATAGATCAATTCGAGTTTTGTCAGTCTGTCCAGCAATGCAGTCATCGCACCAGACGTTAATAAAACTGAATCCATTATTTGCTTTGGTGCTAATTGATATGGTTTTCCTGAGCGTCTTATCGTTGCTAATACGTCCAAATCTGTATAATGGATATCACTATCTTTTAATACTGAACTTGCTCTTTTTTCAAGCACCTTTCCCAACTTAATGATTCGACCAACAACTTGCATTGCATCAACATCCAGGTCTGGCCTTTCTAGTTTCCATTCAGTGACAAGCCTGTCAACAGTATCAAATTCTTCTTTCATCATAACCTCCAAATAAATCTATTAAGTAATATTACAGAACAATAGCTTTATATGAAGATATATTTTATAGTTAACTTCAACTTATCTTCACATAAAGATAAGTTGGGGTTATGGGATAAAGTAAATGAGCGTTACAGCGCATTTTTTGAAGATCACAAACCTTTAAGATGTATTATTCCGACACGCGAATTACATCTTGGATGTCTTATTGAAATCGAAGTGAAGGCGATAATATCATGATTGAAATACCCGAAAAAGTAGACCTTTTAGACACTCATAAAAGAATAAAACCTTTCATTCACAATACACCCGTACTGAGTTCTAAGCTGATCAATGAAATTATTGGGGCCAACATTTTTTTTAAATGTGAAAACTTTCAAAAAATGGGTGCTTTTAAAATGCGAGGTGCAACCAACGCCATTATGCAATTATCTGAAGCTCAAAAACAAAAAGGTGTTGTCACACATTCTTCTGGTAATTTTGCCCAAGCGCTTGCGCTTGCCGCACAAAGTTTAGGGGTTAAGTCATTTATAGTGATGCCAACAACAGCTCCCCAAGTAAAAAAGAATGCTGTGATTGGTTATGGGGGCACAATTATTGAGTGTGAACCTACACTTGAGGCGCGAGAAAACACCGCCAAAGCTGTTGAACAAAAAGAGGGTGCCACTTTTATACACCCATCAAATGATATTAACGTTATTCTCGGTCAAGGGACTGCTTGCATTGAGTTATTAGATGAAAAACCTGATTTAGACGTTATCTTTACACCCGTTGGCGGCGGCGGTTTAATAGGCGGAACAGCATTGTCTGCGCATTACTTTGCTGATAACTGTAAGGTTATTGGCGGAGAACCATTTGAAGCAGATGATGCATACCGATCATTGCAAAGTGGCGTGATTGAATCAAACACATCTACAAATACAATTGCAGATGGTCTAAAAACACAATTAGGTGATCAAAACTTCCCTATCATTCAACAGTATGTTGAAAAAATAATACGTGTAGAAGAAAAAGAAATTGTTGATGCCATGCGATTGATTTGGGAACGGCTTAAAATTATAGCTGAACCATCTTCTGCGGTAGCGCTTGCGGCTCTGGTCAAAGAAAAAGATACTTATCAAAATAAAAACATAGGCATTATCATTTCTGGTGGCAATGTTGATTTAAGCAGTTTGCCATTTACGAACCTACAAATTAGTGAACATGGTAGTTAACAATCACTTACCACTACATTACCATGTTCATTTTTCCACATATAGGGAACGAAGTTTACTTAAGGTCCATGACAAATAACATTCCTGAGTATGTGTAATATTGAGTTCACATATAATGTATCTAAACGCCTATTTTTAGGTGTTATCTTCAAAATAAAGACAAATATCACACGCAAATGTGAGTTAGAGTAAACTAACTCACAACTTAAAACCAAAGTGTTCAATACTTTTGCCAATGATAAATCTAGGGCTAACTTTAGTGCATCCCCCCACTACTAAAGTGAAAATATGATTGAACTAATGACCCTCCCTATTTTTTTAAGAGAGGTATATTTTGCCGTTTAGAAATTCTACTTCAGGCTTATGGGTAGCATTATTCGGATTAAGTCTGATAATTCTGCGTTTGGTTATTGAAAACTCACACAGTCGCATTTCACGGTGAAGAACCAGCGCTGTTGAGCGTATGGTTTGTACTGGGCAGAAGATGTGATTTATGGATAGAGCAGACTAGCTAGGAGTCAGAGGAGGTAATCCTCCCCTGACTGAGCTTTATTTTCTTAATTTTAATTAATTATATTAATAACTAGTGGTGGTTATGCACATGGCCTTGCATTTCAATCGCGACGTCAACGGTGATTGCTCCTGCATATTTAAAATTCAACTCTAATGGAAATCTCTCTCCTTTTTTCGGTAAGTATTTCGGATTATGGCCTTTACTGCCTAACGCATTCACAAATCCAGTACTATTTTGGGTCCGTTTTATTCTTTAGCGGGAAACTGTATCTGAGGGCTATACACCCAGAGCTAGTTAAGCCAAGCACTTCAACGTGGTAAGTGAAAAATTGATTTGTCGCCGTTTGTTGCATATCTTTAATTAATACCAAAATCGAATTTTTCATTACTGATACAAGCTACGATAGCTACGATAGCTACCCGATATGAGAAGCTACAAGTACACGTTTGGGGGATTCTAGCATTAGATGAAATATTGATAACTGCAACTTTTTATAATCACAGCCTCATTTCTCATTGGGGTTACAAAGGAGTATAAATGAATTTAAAGTCTATATATGCTGCTCTAATCGGTGCTGTTTTGTCTGCTAGCTACTTGATTAATAATGTAGCTAATGCAGGCGTTATTTATGATTTTGATATAAAAGTTAATTTTTACGGAGGTCTAACTAACTCACAACAAAGTATTTTTTCTGATGCTGAAAACCTTTGGGAGTTCTTCATTGTAGGATACAGAGATGAGTTTGCAGGCCCAGGTTTAGATATTAGTGCTTCAGGCCAAAATATAGACGGTGTTGGTGGCACTCTTGGACAAGCAGGAATTGCTTATGGTTTATTTTTACCTAGCTATGTTTATGCCACAGAGGGGACTATGCGAATTGATAGTGCAGATCTGCTTTCTATGGAAACGGCTGGAAGCCTATTTGATATTATCATGCATGAAATGGCACATGTCATTGGTTTTGGGATTTTATGGATACCGACATTAAATGATTTATTAGATAGCGCTGGTAATTATATAGGCCAATATGGATTAGAAGCATATCAACTTAGTAATCCAGAAGCGATATTTGTCCCTGTAGAACAAGATGGTGGCCAAGGAACTGCTGGCTACCATTGGAATGAACCTTATGGAGGCGGGCTCAGTGAATTAATGACTGGTTGGTTAGATCCTAATACCACTATTAGTTTAACGACGATAAATTCGTTCGCAGATTTAGGCTATGTTATTAATCCAAATTTCTCTGTGGAACAAGTCCCAGAACCATCAACACTTGTCATCTTCGCATTAGCTATAATGGGGTTATTCTCACGAAGATATAACAAACAGTATAGAAATTAATAATGCTCAATTGATTTACCTACAAATACGATAACAACCTTATCATCACCTAACGTACGAGAAAATGCATAGCCATTTTGCTGCTTAATCTCCTTATGGAACCCAGCACCAATAGCTGGATGAGCTTGTCTAAATTGCCCGAGTGTTTGCCAGTGTTTGAGTAATTTATGGCGGTTAGCATCCAATGACCAATTCATATCAGAACGGGTTCCTTGATGGAAATCATCTGCATAAGCGCCTATATTTCTTGCTACTTCATCACCGTAGTAAACTTGAACAGCACCAGGACTTAGCAATAGCGCACTGGCTGCATTACGCTGCATTTCAAATGATTTAAATCGCCCAAAGAAAAGCTCTGTATCATGAGATGACATATAACTCACAGGATTAAAATCGGGCTTTTCTTTGAGTGTATCTGCATAATTTTGGTAAGTATCGGCCATCTTGCTAAAACAGAGGGCCCCTTCGTCCATCTTTTTCTGCATATCAAAATTGAGCAGTGCATCAAAACCGTCATCATAATAAGGACTACGATAAGCGCTATGTCCCCATACTTCCCCCATCATCCAAAATGGTTGTCCTGTTTCATCATTCTCTTCACGCCAGTCATTTAAGCTTTTTGTCGCAGCTTGTTTTAAGCGCATCCATACATCACCAGACACATGTTTTACTGTATCGATACGATAACCATCAATACCAAAACGCTTCACCCAGTCTGTTTGCCACTCGATCAAGTAATCCGCTACAGTATAGTTTTCACGGCTAATAACTCGCGTTCCGGGGTTATTTAATAGCCACTGTGGAGGTGTAACTGATTTGCTCGATTCAGTGATAAAGTCAGGCAAGCCTGCAAGTGAAAGTGTTAGATCATTGGAGCCTGGTTTTGGATAATTTGGTAAACTGGCACGGACCCAATCACCTCCCCACCACTGACTCCATGCAAAATTATCATAATCAATATTGTCATTGAAACTATGCCAATTTCGCCCCTCATTTGGTTGCCAATCACGCCATTGTACAGGCCAGTCTAGAGAAGGATTTACGACAGGAATTTGATCACGCTGTAAATCTGTTAAGGTGGCATATCCGGGGTGGTTTATGACGACATCGAGTAAAACTTTCATGCCCCGCTTATGCGCTTCTTCAACTAAACGCTTGAGATCATTTTCATTGCCAAAATTCGCATCTATTTTAGTGAAATCACGAGCCCAGTAGCCATGATAACTATAAAACGGAAACGAACCAGCGTTACCACCGCCGACAAATCCTCGTACTTGTTCTACAATAGGTGAAAGCCAAATGGCACTTGTTCCTAAGCTTTTAATATAATCAAGTTTCTCAATGACCCCTTTTAAATCGCCACCATGAAAGGTTCCAATCTCATCTTTGCCGTCTTTACGGCGACCATAACTATTATCATTACTTGTATCTTGATTATTAAAACGATCAATCATAACAAAATAAATATTTGCGTTGCGCCAGTTAAATTTAGCTTCTTTGAGTTGACCTTTTAGTGGCTCTAATAATATTAATCCCCCACTATTAATTGCTGGCGTAATGGTGACTTGCTGTTGAATAACAGTGACAACTTGCCCACTTAGTTTATCTTTTAATTGAGTGCCATCTTTATAGGTATCTGCAAGATTAATAGTAACCTCTCCACCTTTATATATGTCACATTGCACTTGTGGTATAGGACGTTTGAATGCTTTGTCAGTGGATTTTTTGGGCTGACGTTTTATCAATAGTGTTTTATTCTCGGCATCAAATATGAATGCATAATCACCATTAAACCTGATTTTAATAGGCAGCTCAGTCGGTGAATCGCAATTCAAAGCCAGTGGTTGACTAAACCTTACCTTCTGTTCTTTTGGCTTAATGCAGCTTCCTTCAATTCCAGTAACATTTAAGGTATAGCTTGCTTTAGTAAGTGGAACCACCAGCGGAGATTTACTAGTGAGTAAGAAGTCTCGACTAGTGGTGCTGGTTGAGATGGTTAGATTGGGTGAAGCAAGCAAGCTTGGGCTGACAAGCATGAGTACAAGACTTATTTTATTTAATTTCATCTTCAAACCTAAGTTATTCCATTAATTAATATAATAATAAAACGGAACCATTGGTCAGACATCATCCTGCTAAACTACGCCCCAAATAGTTAATCAACTCACAGTTTTAGTTAAACAGGGAGTAGTATCTGAGAAAGATAAATCATGAGTTGGATTAGTTCATTATTTAGCTTTATTTCGAACAGATTGCAACTTCGACACTGAGGTTGATGCGTTTATTTCGGGCGTTTTGGAGAAATAAGGGGAAGAGATCTTAATTATCATCGGCACTGCATATTGGGATTTCAGTGCCAATGAATTCGAGTTTTAGAATAGAAGAGTTAGATTCCCTTGGCATTGCTTACTAGAGGTTTTTTGCCTCAGAACTCTCGGTCCAATACAGTTCATAATCAATATTTTCTGCTATAGAGCCATCCATAAACTCATAGTGCTCATGTTTTGCAGGAACTAAAAAATCAAAATCCGGCGGAAGCATCTCATATTTATCATCCGACCCACCTTCGACTAATACTAATAATCCATCTTCATAGGCTGAATGTATTGTGCCCCAAAAGCCTTTAAAATATTCTTCTTGATCAGTTTCTTTAATTCGTATTGAAACAATAACTCTTTTACCTATTTCTTCTTGTGCTTTTGATATCGAATATTCCAATGTTACTCCTCATAGAATGTATCAATTTTCGGCTACGCAATACTTATTTATGTATTGACTAATAAATATTAATTAAATAACCATGTGTGCAATAAAATACAATATTATTATCGATTACATCTACAAGGATTAACCTTATGCTATGCAAAGATGAATTATTTATATACATGTGTCATTATCTCCAAGAATAGGATAACGACGATGTAATGAGTGGCGGTAAATTACAATACACCTAGGGCTGCGCATGAGTTAATATTTTTATCAATGATGAAACTAAAGAACGTGAACTACATAGATTCATGCGGTTACCCTGCTCCATATACTGACTGAAAAAAACATATTTTTAATTTCAGTCAATAGTAATATTTTATAAATTTAATATTACCCTTGCTAAGACATAACGATTTTTAGTGTAAGTTGAATCACCGATACTAGCTAACATCATCAAGTTTTGACTATTATCTTCAAATAATAATACAGGAACGAGTTTTTCATCATTTAATCTAGGAATTTTATAATGTTTATAGAAATCATGATTACTTTTAGAAAATATTTTCATTTCTGTATCTGTAGCTAAAATTTTTCGATTAAAAGTAACAACTATTTTGTCGCTATCAAACAATGCAGACGCTTTATCATAAATATAATAACCTAAACCAAGTGACCTGTTTTTAAACCCTTTTTTAAATGCCCAAATATCGTTGCACGTAGAAAGAATTAATTGCTCCTCAAGTACATCAAAAGGTCTACAATCCATATCAAGTTCTTTTCTAGTAATTAAGTTTACTGTATCAGTTGAAATATCATACAAGCTAATGGCACTTTCACCCCCAATATACATATGGGGTGAGCGTTCTCCAAATACTACATCCTGCAGCCCTAACTCTAGAACGCTCCTCTCTGGAGTATTACCTAATAAGGCTACTTTTTTTAAAACATTTTTAATAGATCTTTCATCACCATATTCTTCAACACCGGAATAATAAATATTGTTATTTATTATTTTAGGAGGAAGATTACCTCTACCATATTCAGGCATGCCTATTGGTATTCTATAGGCATTATTTGTTAAAAATTGACCATGTTCAATTTCAATTATTCCAAACCCTCGGCGGAAATTAACTAGAGCTTTTCGGTGATCTAGTGAAACAGAAAAGTTGAGACTGTAATATTTATTCCAGCCTGGATCATCTAAGGGAAATACACTTTCGTTAACAAAACTGAGACTATGCTTATTCCCTGTATCTATGTCATACAAAAAAATTGAGCTATCCATACCTTCATTACGAACTGGATAATTAGAAGCAAATCCAATCGAATTAATTGAAGAAATAAAAACAGGATTAATCATATCTTGTTCAAAAAATGTGACAGGCTCAATGTGAACCTCGGGGATTTCTGAAACCATATGAGTAATTGAGAAAGCAATTGGCGGCTGAATAACTGGTTTTAGACAGTCAAAATCAAAACAAAAACTTAAACTAACTTGACTTTTATGCTCACCAATCCCAACGTCACTCCCCGCTATTGCCTCTATATAATTATCATGTTGATATAATGAATTCCCTTCAGCCGAAAATTTTCGGTAAAGATAAGTATCAGGATATTTACTTTCAAAATCGTTAACCAACTCTAGATCTAGAGCTACATAATTATCATCAAGTTCATCACTGTTGAGAATAATTTCAGTCTGTTTGGGAGTTATCTTCAAAAATGGAATTTCGTAACTTATATCAATCGGTATTCTATTAGATAAAGACTCACATGCCTGATCGTTACATAATTCTAATTCAAGGCTTCTAGAGTAAAGTCCAGGAGGTAATGGAACATAATCTTCAAAATTTAAAAACAACTCCCCTGAGCCATCATTATAAGCGTTTAAATCTACAGATTTAATTAAATCAATCCCGTCTCCAGTAACTTTATAATAAACATTTGTAGAGGTTAAACTATGATTAAAATCCACTGTGAAAAAATCATGAGAAAGCATATTAATATACAGTTTCTTATTTATCACATTTGTATGACTTTCACTTGAATCGTCACCGCCACCACAACCAAATAAAATAAAAAGGGACACAATTATCAAACATGCTGATTTATACATTTTCAATCCTTTGAAAATTAATTGATACACTATACCAATAACCTAAAGTAATGTCCTTACAATTCATTGATAATTAATCGTTTTTATTTAATACAACCATTGAAAAATATGTACCAAACATCTGATATTTTGTTTCACTTAACCACAGAAATACTGCATTTAGCACATGCGTACTAAATGAAATAAGAACTAATCAGTCTTTACATTATGATTTATTTCTAATCTCATCTACTTTCTTTCCCTTTACTTCAGAGACTTCCCCCCTGTTAAGGGGCAAATATACTTCAAATCGATACATTTTTTTAACCGTGTATCGAACAACGACAAAAACATTGAACACATCTAATTTAAGTCCTATCACGTAACTTCATGCCCATTAAATCTATTATTAATGGCTACGAAGTGGATTACTGCCCACAAGGTCGAAACGGTAAACGCTACAGAAAGAAGTTTAAGACCAAAGGCGAAGCGCAGAAGTACGAACGCTGGCTGCTGTCGACTCAGAATCAAAAATACTGGTTGAAAAGTCTGCCGATATACACCCCAAGTTGAGTTAATATCCCCTTGCTATGATTACCATGGCCAACAGATGAAACTGGTGCCGCAGAACATAGAAACTAAATCATGATTGACGAAAATTTAGGCCCCCTAGAGCTGCTCCAATTAGTACTCAGTTGTGCCATTTACTGCGGCTCATTAAACGCACGCCCCCCCTAATAACAGGGCTAATCCTGTTATTACGAGGTTCTATTAATCCTAAAGAAAGGGGGGCTTTTTATATTTTAATTTCAGTAACCGATATTAATCGCTAGTGCGGTAGCTCGCCAATTCAGTGCTTAAGCTCACACCTTGCAATTTCAACTGGTTTACACGTTGTAAATACGCAGCACCTTTCAACATGTGCAAGGCTACGTCAACAGCACCTCGACGGGTATAATCTTCAAGGTAAGATCCTTTCACCCAGCTGTTAAATGCACCCAGACTTGGACCTGCCCAGATCTGATAATCCATTTCACGGCCCTTTTCACCGGTATTTGACCAGCGTGAAGACAGACCCAGATACCAACGGAAGATGAGTGCCATTTTACGCTTAGGGCTACTTTTCGCACGTGCTAGCATTTCTGGATCTCGCTCAGCAAAGAACGCGATCGTACCAGCCCAGATCTCGTCAAGGTTTGAACGGAAAATCTGTTTTTCAATCTTCTCACGTTCCGCTACAGGAATATCTTCAATCGAGTCATAAGCGACATACAAGTCATACAGTTTCTTCGCACGCATAGCGAACATAGAACCACGTTTTAATACCTGTAGTTTAACGCCCATTTCAAACATATCTGCCGCAGGTGCCATAGTCACATCGGCCATTTCAACGGTAGATAACAGTTTGCGGGTATATTCAGATGCACCAGCTTCGACACAAGCCTGATTAACAGAGCCCAACACTATGTAAGCTGCGCCCATGTTAAATGCAGCGAGTGCCGCTTCTGGTGTTCCGATACCACCACCAGCACCCACACGTAATGCAGGAGAAAAGTGATACTTAGCTTGCACTTCGTCACGCAAGCCAATAATAGTCGGTAATAACGTTAAAAATGGTCTGTTGTCAGTATGACCACCAGAATCCGCTTCAGCAGTAATATCATCAGCCATTGGCACTAACAATGCTAATGCCGCTTGCTGTGGTGTGATCTTGCCTTGTGCTAATAATTTATCCAGTAACTTTTGCGGTGCAGGTTCCATAAAGCGGCGACCGACTTCGGTACGCGATACTTTAGCAATAACCTTGTTACCGATATTAACAGTGCCATCACTATTTTTAGATAAGCCTGCAACACGATACCAAACAATATGCTCAGTTAACCCTAAGTAAGCTGAAGCCTCTACTGTTTTAACACCCAGCTTAAGAAAACGTTCAACCGCGCCACGCTCTAGTGCTTCTTCTGCTGGTGCGTGGATCAAGTTAACCGCGTATGGGCCATTTGGCAATTCAGCTTGAATACGACGAATTGCATCTTCAACTGCATCAGGAACTAAACCTGCGGCACCGAAAGAACATAACAGTCCCGCTTTACCTAACGCGACAACAAGCTCAACCGACGCAATACCGTTAGCCATCGCGCCGCCATGGTAGGCATATTTAACCCCGTGTTGCTTTTTATAAGCAGCATCGCCCAGATCTTCTGGGGTTAGTTTTTGTGCAAATGCCAGTACATCAACGTCAACATTGTTGCTGATAGCACCAGATACTGAAGTATGGTTAGTAATACCCATAACACCCGAATTATTAGCGACACTATTTGCAACACTATTCGCCACGTAAAGCGGCTTAGCCAAATCCATCAAGGCAGCCTTAATGTCTACATCTTGCGTATGCACTGACGCCGGATCGACTTTCCAAGCCCAATTGATCGCGTTGCTATTGTTAAAACCTAAACTCGACATACTTCATTCCTATTTTTGCAGCTGCTGAACACTTTATTCACATTTAAAATAATAGTGAATTCAACAGCCGAACTATTCCGTTTATTATCTAATAAGTTCACAGAGATCCTAATTGGATCACCTCGGTCGTATTGATTAAAGTAAGTCTACTGAGCGTCTTTAACCAATGCGACATTGAGCAGACGCTACGCCTCAACAATACTTAATACAATATTCTTCACTTCATAAATACGCAGACCATCTTTAGATAAGTTAGCATCACCGACGATACGTATTTCACCTGCTTCAGTAATGATCTCGGTAATATGTACATCCAAAGACATTTTCTTATTCAGCGGCGTAATTTGACCACGGTATTTCCAATCAACTTTCGTCATTGGTGCAATGAAACGTGGATTACTGAACTGTGCGCCTAAATCATTTTTCAACGCATAAGTTTGCATTAACTCGATGATAGCTTCAACACCTAATGAACCAGGCATAACCGGATCTTGGTGGAAGTGATAACGGAAGAACCAATCATCAGCATCAATAGTACGTTCACCATAAACATAAGCAACACCGGCCTTACCACCGCCTTCAACTACTGACACGGTATCGATAAAGTTCATCTGACCGCCCGCCAATTTATAATGGGGTTTATCCGCAGGTGCTTTATACAGAGCCAATGACTGATTAGTTAAATCAAACACATCAATATTGTCTGTCGGGGTATTGTTATCAACAAACCAAGCATTGGTGGTTTTACCATTATCAATACCCAGTTGGTTAGTCAGAGACTCGCCACTAAAGTAACCAAATACCGCTTTACCAGTATAAAACAGCTCACCATCAACTGACATATCAAAGGTGAAACTTTGAATGATCGCGCCACCAGCAATTGCCGTGCTGACCAATACCGATTTGTTAACGATAGTTTTACCGCGTAAATCTATCTGTTTCAGTAATGTTCCACTGCCATCAAGATTACGGAAAAACAGGTCTTTTTCTGGGTATTTCAAGGTCGTGCCCATGTAACCGGAAATAAAGCCATTCGGTTGCAGTGCAATTTCCATAATCAATGAATATGGCATCCAGTTTTCATGGCTGTTTTTAGTGAAGTACCAAGCGTCTTCCGGTACATAGTATTCAGCCACACAACTTGACGGATTTTTCAGATCAAGACGTTCACCTTGAACTTCGACAACCTGTGTAACAACTTGTAGATCACCACAAGGCGTACGCGGTGGAATACGGCCTTCATAGACATCAAAATCAGGACCAAAACAATTAGAAATGTTACCCGTTGCGAACTCAAACATATGCCAAGGCGTAAATGGTGCTTGATTCGGCACCCTATTCTGCCCTGCTACCATAGGCGCTTCGAAATGCTGGACAGGTGTTACACCTTTGCTTTTCGGTGCCGACAAATCTGATTGCACACGCATTAGAGGACGTTCAGGGAACTTAAATGGTTCAATACCACGTTCATCTATATCCGCTGTGTTAACATTTGCAGCCACTGGCGATGCAGGTGTTACAAGAGACGTAGAAGCAGGAGCCGTTAACGCTTTAAGCGTCACATTCTCAGGTAATGTCACCGGATAAGGTGAATTATCATCTTGTTCAGTGATCATCACGCAAAGATTTTTGAAATCAACAACCACTTTACCATCAAGTAGGATATCAATGTTCGCCTTCATGAACGGGTACGGTTCCATACCCATCGCAGTCACTTCCATACGATAAGTCAGCGTGTTGTGCTGCGGTAATACCTGACCACGACAACGTACAGTTTGCGATTCACCAGGCAGAGGTTGGAATCGTGCATTATTAACGTTGGTATGCATGCCCAATGACAACATAAAGAACATTGCCATCTGGCCACAGCCTTCCGACATCAAAGAGCCCGCCATCACTTGATCACCTTTAAAGTGACAAGGGAAATACCAATGCTCAGGATCTAAGTCTTTTTGGCCTTCTAATAGCCCTAAACCCCAATGACCACCGGTTGGATCTATCTTGGTAATACGCTCAATCATCAAGAATTTTTCTGATGAAAATTTCAACGACGGATTACGCCCACCGAGATCATATTGTGGACCGAAACAACCCGCCACGTCACCGTTAACCAGCTTCATCATGTCGCTATGATCGTATTGACTACGGTGATGCTGTAATAGCGGGGTAAATGATGATTTCACGGCATTAGTAAATTCAGCTTTATCTTTGTCGTTATGGATCACACCTTTACCATCAGAAAGCTCTTCATCAGTAAAGAATCCTGCACAACCATTACGCATGATAAGTACTTTCTTATCTCCAACATAGCAATCATAGTGGAAGAAGAATAATAACTGTTCGCCATTACGTGCATAAGAATCGATATGGATCTCATAACGTAGTGTCTCACCACCGAAAGCCATCTCTTCAAGGAAAGTGAGTTCACAATCAAGTAAGCGGTATACACGCTCACCTTTAGCTTGGAAATCGATGCCTATGTAGGAAATCAGCATCAAGTCACACTGACCTGATTCCACCGCTACTGACCAAGGGATCTGACCATCAATAAGGAACGGTGCATCGACCGGGATATCATATTCCGTACACATGTATGATTTTTTGTATTCGTTAATTTTAGCATCAAGCTCGGTAACCCGCGTTACTAACAAATAATCCGAGGTTGGCAAACGTACACGACGTGAATAACCATCAATGATGTTGTACTCAGCACCGAATACTTTACCAATGTCACCTTCAGCGAACTCAACTAGATCGGCTTGATCATAAATAACATTTTCTGGTAGGTTATAACGCTCAATCAACTGCAATGATGGGTAGTTATAACCAACGGGTCCTTTGATCTGGAAACCAGCCTGAGTTGCGGCAGCTTGAGCCTGAGCTTCGACACTGGTGAGGTTAGCAGCGACGACTGGCTTCTCTGAAACAACAGTCGATACTACCGTTAATGGCGTAACCACTTCAGCTCGACCTTGCACTGGCGAACCAGTCGATATTTTCGCTTGCAGTTCGATAAGTTGTGAAAGGTTTTTCTGTGCAGCTAAGCGGCTTTGTAAGAATGCCTGATGCGTAGAAGCTTGCTGATAAATCTCTGTACTGGCTTTACTTTTCACTGTCACTCCAACAACGCTCTGAGCCGTTACTGGCTGCGCTGTATGTTGATGTTGGGAAAGGATTGAGGATCTGATTGAATTAGGACGAATACCTTGTGGTATCACATTATCCATAATTACAGGCTGGTTAACCTTCGTTAAGATTTTGCCTGCAAACTGCGCCTTGATCACATTCAACGATGAACTGGCACTATTCACTATTGCTTCGGCAATTAACTGACCACCAAGCTTGATAGTTTTAACCAGTTGCGGGCGTCGTTTACCGATTGGCGCTGGCGCAGCTTGATGAACGTGTTCCGAAGTCGACAAAATAAGATGTGCACAACTGTTATCACGACCAAGACCGTTAATAGCAATATGTTGTACCGCTTGCTGTTGTTTAGTACTTGTTTGATCTTGACTATTTTGTTGGTCTAACAGTAAAGCACTTTTAATAATACTGGCAATACCGGATGCATTAAACGTATGTCCAATATTGAATTTTACCGAGCTAATATTAACATTTGGATATAATTGAGCAAACGCGGTTTTCTCGGCACTGTTTTCGGCACTAAAACCACTGGCGTGCGCTTCTACACTAGCCACATCGGCAGCACTGATACCTGCTAACGTTAAAGCTTTATCCGCTGCACGAGCAATGGCTTGAGCATCGCTGCCTGATGCAAAACTAACCGCATCAATACTGGCATAAACTTGTTGTGATGCAACTTGAGATACAGGTTTCACTACAATAGCAGCAGCACCCTCACCCACCAGCCATTGCTGCTCATCAAGTATGTTGTTGCTGGTTACGTCTTTGCTATTACGTCCACTTTCACTTACAGGTCCATAGTGCTGACGTAAAGTAATGTTTTCAATTGATCCGGCCAAATCAACAGCGGCAATAATAACCGCGTCAACATCACTGGTTTGGAATAGGTTTTCAGCTAATTCAACGCAACGATAAACCGAGTTTTCTTCAGCCGATACAGTAATAGCAGGGCCAGAGAAATCCCATAACGCCGAAATACGTGACGCCATGATATTACCAATAAAACTGGTGTACTGATTTAACTGCGCAGCAGAGGCGAGACCATCTTTGGCGATATTAGTCAATTCTTCACGTTGCTCAACCGTTAAGTTAATGCCTTGTTGTAATAAACTGTCTTCGATTTGAGTGGTTAAATTAACGCGACCACGATACTGGTGTAATTCCAGTTCCATGCCCATAGCAACTAACACGGCAACATTACTGCCTTCAACGAGTCCAGCATCTTTCGCCGCATTGTCGGCAACTTTCATCATCATTAATTGTTGTGGGATCAAGCAGTCTTTTTCATTTGGTGGCACTTTGAAGCGCAAGAAATCAATATCTAACTGTTCAACATAGCCACCTTTAGGCGCTTTGCTTAACTGTAGCGATTGCATAACATTAACGTTACTTTCCATGCCTTTCCAGCGTTGCTCAGGTAACTCTCGGAAGGTATTTTGGTTATTATCTAATAAGGTTTTGAACTGCGCTAAGTTACTCGCACTACCAAAATGGCTGTCCATCCCAATAATAGCCAGTGGCTCACGCGGTTTAGCAACACTAAAGTTAGATTCAAGCACTTGCGTTGGTTGTTGTAAGACCAAATGCGCGTTACTGCCACCAAAACCGAATACACTGACACCTGCGGTACGTGGGCTAGCCGTCTTTGACCCGTGAGAAGTAGGCCAAGGCACAGTACTCGTAGGCATCTGTTCGCCAGTAAAGTAGCCATTTTTAGACTGCAGTGGTTCTTTCAGATTAATCGTGGCTGGAATAAGACCTTTACCCAGTGCTAACATAGCTTTGGTCATGCCCGGCATACCAGCAGCCGTTAACAAATGGCCAAGGTTAGATTTAACCGAGCCTAACAGCGGTTTGTTGTTTACCCGACTAAAGAAGGTTTCCATCGAGCGTAATTCAACATTATCACCTTTCGGGGTACCGGTAGCGTGGCACTCGATATAATCAACAGTCGCAGGATCCACACCAGCATCCGCATAAGCGCGTTCATAAACTAATACCTGGCCCTTAGTGTTTGGGCTTAATACAAATTCACCTTTACCATCATTCGATAATGCGCCGCCTTTAATAATAGCGTAAATATTATCACCATCGCGTACTGCATCACTGTGGCGTTTTAATACCATCATGCCCGCGCCTTCACCGGCAAATAAACCTTGTGAATTTTTATCAAACGGGGCGTGAACGTTATTGCCTGGATAAGCTTGGAAAATCGAGAATCCCATATTCACAAACATAGGATCTGCTGCAGATACCGCACCGGCTAACATCATGTCAGCTTTACCGGTATGCAAGTAATCACAGGCTAATTTAACGCTATAACAAGATGACGCACAAGCCGCATCCAGTGCAAAGTGTGAACCACCTAAACCCGCAGCTTGGGCGATCAAAGCCGCTGGATAACCCGCGACTAAGGCATTATCAGCATGTGTTTGTTTCGGTGCCGTATAATGGGTTAATTGAAAATCTGGATGTAATACTGACTTTAACGCATTATCAACAACTTGGTGATATAACGGCATGAACAGCTGATTCGATGACTTGGTTGGGAATGACAGATTGCCTAAAATAACCCCGCAATTTGCCAACGCATCACTACCCCAGTAACCTGCATCTGCAAGCGCTTGTTTAGTAACATAAAGCCCCCACTGATTTAGATCATCTAATCCCGTTAAATAGCGACTGTCGAGTTGATAACCAGATGCATCAAAATTAAAATCACTGATGTAACCACCGTGAACACAGTAGAACTTATCCGTATCACCTTTGTTAGCGGTGTATTTAGCAGGATCAACGCCCATCTGAACGGCTGTCGCTTTACTGCGGCAATCTTGTTGTTCAAGCAATTGCTGCCAAAATTGATCCGGAGCTTTTGAGCCCGGAAACAAATTAGCAATACCTACTACTGCAATATTTTCCATAATTACTCTCTTTAAATCCATATTTCAACTGACGGAGAACGCCCCGTCTGGACTGTCTATCTTGTTTTATTGATCTTGTTTAATTATCTGCCTGCATTCGCAGGGCAGCCTGCTTTAACAAGGATTGACCCGTTAAACAAGCTATCTAAATTCAAATTTACGCCATGGCTAACTAATTTAGCAATCGCGCGAATATAAGTAAGTTCATCACTGGTGCCCTTAGCATTCACTGGCACGGATACATGGCGACTATCTTGTTGCTCATCATTTTTATTCTTTTCAGACAATAGGATCTTATCTACCCAGCTGCATAACGAGCGTCCAGGGCCCATCTCAATAAATACCCGTGCACCTTTATCATGTAAAGTATTCACTAAGCGCGGAAAATCCACCAAATCACACAAGCATTTAGCAATACTATGCGAAATCGCTTTGCTGCGTTGTGGGATAGGTAAATAACATGAGCTTGAATACATTTTGGTTTTAATACGTTCAGTGACATCCATATGATATAACTCAACCATATGATCATATTCGGCATAAGCTGGGGCGCTATGGATCGCGTTGGCCATATTTAATGCCATCGCCCGCTTGCCTAATTTTTTGATCACCCGCTGGCAAGCTTCTGGATAACCTGCCAGTAATAAACTATCTGGCGTATTGATGATGGTGCAGTACACACGATCTTCATCTACAGCTGCAATCGCTACCTGTTCGATAGTCGCCTTGATGGTATACGTTTCCCAGATCTGCTCAAAAGTACCGTTAACAACATCCTCCATGCCCCAATGCTGGCGTAGGGTTCTTAATTCACCACAAAGCTGATGATTAAAGGTATTTGATTGTGCCAAACGTGCACTCATCAGCCCCGGTTGTTGCCAGCAGCCTAGTGCTGCATACATACTGACTTCACCCATGCTATAACCCGTGGCAAAGTCTGCTTTAACCGCAAAAACTTCTTCAAAAACCTTGGTAAACACACAAGCAAAACCAACACCCGCTTCGGCTATATCGGCTAAGTTGCCACGTAGGTCCAGATCCAACTGTTTTAATTGCTTAAAACTATGACGAGTAATGCTGCGCGGATTAAGTAAGGTATCTTTCAGGCTGGCACCAATGTCATCAGCTAAAGCCGCAACAGGCTGGAAAATTTGTGGGAATAAATGAAACAGATCACGTCCTAAACCAACATAAGTAGCGCCAATACCCGGGTATAAAAATGCCACACCACCTTGTGTATTGTTGTCTGCTCCGAGAATAGCAGCACTGCCGTTATCAGCAGCTCGAGCTGGCTGCCCAGTAAAATAACTACCCTTAGGGGTTTTCCATTCACTGACATTCGCATCATTAAATACACTGCTGATGCCAGCGAACGCAAGCGTGATCTCTTTACTTAACTCTTCGGCTGTCTCAGCAATGAGCACTGTGCTATAAACTTTATTGCTATCAGTACGAGCATAACAATTCGCTGCGATCTGTTTAATATCGGTATTAACCAGTTGCCCAGCAATAATCTCTAATTCACTGCGTAATTGTGCTTCGTCATTACCTTGAACAATAACTAGTGCTAAATCGCTCGATGCAAAATAACCATTACTGCGTACATCACTAACCGGATGAACTTGGCCTACAATCTTAACCTTATTCTCTTGTAAGATTACGTGGCAATAGCCCTGTTCTGATAAAGAGTGAATAACGCAACTATAAGCGGCAATATGCGCACTACCATCTGCATGTGGAAACCAAGGTCTGGCATCAACAGGCATATAGAATGGCGAACGCTGCCACTGTGACATTTGTGTTTGGATAGGTTGTTGCCAGTCTTTAATAGCTGGTATATAACGCTGATGTAAGCTAATAACAGCTTTTAATAAACCCGCGACCTGCGAGAAATGCCCGTCTTCACCAGTCACACTGCGCGCGCAGCTTAATGCTGTATGTAAAGTTTGCGTATGATTATAAGCAGACATTAAACCCTGGCTTTCAGATAACGCCAATTCAGATCTAGAGTCTGCCGTGACTTCTAATAAACCAACCTGTTCTGCTGTGATTTTAGCTTGCTGTAATGCGAGGCTTGCGGTATTAGCAATGTTTGCAACATTTAGTTCACTGTTTACAGCCAACTGAGCGAAGCCTTTAATGCTGGCATAAACATAACATTGATTAACACGAGCGAAATCTGTTGAGGAGATAAGTAAACTGGCGAACCCTGCAACACTGGCATAACCACTAAATGTTTCATCAAAGCTGATTGTCGCCACGGGTGCTTCTGCAGTATCAATTCTGACACAGTCATGACCAACAGCCGTTGCATTGTTAATACCGATCACAGCGACTGCGCAGTCTTGGTTATTGACTAAATCAGTTGCTTGCTTCAGTGCTTGGCCTAGATCGGTAATAACAACACAGCTCGCGCACTGCTGCGCGACTTGTTCAACAATCAGGTCGTGAACACCACTGTTGGTATCAGCAATAAGCAATACCGCTATAGTAGTCATGTGCAACCGATTAGTTTCTGCTAATAACGCCACAGACGTTAACACTGTCGCCGAAGTGCTATTTTGCTCATCAGCATCGCTAATACTGGCGTTACTGCCGATACTAGCGCCTAAATAGAAAGCACGTTCAACACGGTCAATATTGTCTTGTCCGCTAAATTTAGCATCCATACCAATAACAGCTAATTCCGTCATATTCTTTGTAATACCCTATTTCGAATAGTAATAGCTAAAAACGCTGATCACTGGAATTTAAGCCAACCGCTTTTAGCTATTAATATTTCATAATGAAACTAATTAATAAAAGTAGACGCCATGATGACCATGACGCCTACAGTTATAATTACTTATTTATTTACAGGCTCAAGACATATCATTCAAAATGTCACTCACACTGACTTGCGCAGATTTAACTTCTGCAAGTAATTGCATATCGGCACTGATTAGTTGAATATCACAACAGGCTTTACTGCCTCGTGATGTCAACAGATCATGCTCGACAACCTTAAGTTGCAAATAAAACAGCTCATCAACCGCCACTTCACGATATACAGTCCAAGCTGCTGTTACAGAAGGTAAGCTACCTAAATTAAATTGCTTACGCACCCATACCAACATAGCCTGATAAACCAAGTCATTAGCAAAAATGTTGTTAGCTGCTAAGGGGAATGCACCCTGCTTAGCGGCTGCAACGTCCGTTACCTGACACGCCAGTAATAGTCCTTGCTCATCACAACGTAATATCTGCTTAATACCCTGCAGACTATCACCATGGAACAAAGTGCCATTGCTATATAATGCTTGTGCTTCATCAACCGATTTGTTGTTAACAGCGTTGTTATCAACGTCCGTCGCTAATGACGGCAGATTAACCTTCACAGCGTCTAGCAGTTGAGAGGCTAATAATATCGTCGCAGCATAGTGAAACACAGGTTTACCATCGCTTTTCAGGCTAAAGATTTTTGCCGCAATACGGACTACACCTTCCAGCTCGGAACCAGTAGTCACAGGCGACAATTGGATTTGGTAATCCGCCGCCTCATTACCATCAAAAACCACCCCTTTAAACAATTTATAGTCTTCGAAACCGACATATTTTAATGTACAGTCTCGTTTACTATAAGTCGCTTTTGCCGCATCACTCATCCAGGAAATCGCGCATACCGTAGGTAATACCTGATTGCCTTTGATCATGTGGTCAGCTAAAAAGTAGTTCTCGTTCACCTGAAAATTACTGTTAGTCGCTTTGATGCTTTTAATAACTAAAGCATCTGATAAACAACTAACTTGTGGCTTTTTTACAGCATTACTCTTTACATCATTCTCGACATCTTTTGATAAATCATTACCAACTAGAATTTGTGGACAACGATTATCATTCGCTGCTAACTCACTCAGTAACAACTGCGCGCCCGCATCAAGTGGAATAATATATACACCACGTCGATCAAACATACGTTTCACCTCTGGCGTCACCATGCCGCCATCCCAAGGACCCCAGTTAAAGCTCAGAACCTGTGCTTGTGGGTGCAATGATTTAAAACGATAGGCAGTTTTATTTAAGATCTCATTCGCAATTGAGTAATCAGACTGCCCAGGGTTACCGTAGAAAGCAGCGGCTGACGAGAACAATACCAATTGCTTGATGTTGCTTGCCTCAGTCACAGATAGCAGCGATAACAAACCATCAATTTTGGTACTGTAAACAGACTCAAAATCGCTCAGTGTTTTTTGCTCAATGAATTGGTCAGCTAAAACGCCAGCGCCATGAATGATACCTGTGATATCACCAAATGTAGCGATAACGGGTTTCACAGCTGCCTGTACATTTACTGCATTGGTTACATCAGCAGAAACATACTCAGCTTGGCCACCAGCCGCAGTAATTGCTGTTAAGGTTTGTGCAATTTCACGATTAGCTTGGATAGGTTTGATTAACTGGACGATCTTTACCGGTGTTGGTTTATCTCCAGCAGCAATCAAAGACTGCATCGCTGCTTTCTTTAACGCAGCTTCGTCACTAATGCCATGTGCCCAATTCGGCTCATTTGTCGAGAACTTTGAACGTCCCAATAAGATGAACTTAGCTTGATACTCTTTAGCAATACGAACAACACAATGTGCCGTCACACCTTTAGCACCACCACTAACTAAAAATACCGAGTTAGCATCAATGTTATTACCTGCGGTTAATGCGTAACTATCAGTAACTTCGTCTGTTAAAGTGACACGTTCAACACCATTTTTCTCTGCTGGCTGATAACCAACTTCAATTAAAGTGGTGTCAGCATCAAGCAGTTCATCACTAACAATGTTTGCCACTTGCTCGGCAGTTAATGACGATGGCATATCTACTGCACGACAGAATACGTTATCCCATTCGTGTGATAGTGTTTTAACTAAGCCGTTTAAGCCACTTTGTACTAAGTCACTCTTAACTAGGTCATCGTGTTTAACAGTACTAGCGTCACTAAATCCTAATGAGCCACCCTGTTGAGTCACCACCATAAAGGCGCCACGTACTTTAGCTGCTTGAGTGACTTTACTCAATTTAGCTAATAAGAACGCTAACATTAAGCCTTGCTTAGATGCTTGCGGATATTCGATATGGTTTATCTCAGTGCTTGCATGCAGGTAGATAACCGCATCAAGCTGTGCATTAGCAGTAATGATATTGTTAATTTCAGTTTCATCAACGGCGTTTAACGCAACCACATTAACGGATTTAGCAAACGTTTGAGTGCTATTCACGGTGACCCAACTCGGTTGCAATGCAGTTACATTCCAGCCAGATTGAATTAATTTATCCGCTAATTGCATTGCACTATCACTACCGTCAGCGACGATTAAGGCATTAGCACCTTTAGCATCATGGTTGATTTTAGTAACTGAGCTTAGTCGCGTAATCGCAACCGTCGCACTCGGTGCTGGTTGAAAATCTACTTTAGGCTCTGACGCTGCAGTGATGGTTGCAACACTGTCATGCATGAATGCATCCGAAACAGCGTTTTTAGAATCTACACTGCCAGTCGCCTTGCTTTGCATGGCTTTACTCTGCATATAAAGTACAATTTCTTCTAGTGTACGCAGCTCAGCTAAATCTTCTGGGTTTAGCTCAGGTAAATCAGTAATGATCTCCTGCACAGCACCTAAAATTTCAACTCGTTTGATTGAATCAATACCGAGGTCCGCTTCCATGTCCATTGCTAGTTCTAGCATGTTGGCAGGGTAACCCGTCTTATCCGCAACAACGTCCATCATCACGTTTTGAATGCGGTCTAAATCAATCGCGGCAGTCACTACAGTATTAGCCGTTGTATTAGCAACGTCAGCTACAACCGGAGACTCAACTTTACTCTGCATGTAGGTAACGATTTCACCTAAGGTGCGCAATTCAGCTAAGTCTTCTGGGTTTAGCTCAGGTAAATCAGTAATGATCTCCTGTACTGCACCTAAAATTTCAACACGTTTGATTGAATCAATACCAAGATCCGCTTCCATGTCCATGCCTAATTCAAGCATGTCTACCGGATAACCAGTCTTGTCTGCAACCACTTCCATCATTACCGTTTGGATATGATTTAAGTCGATAGTAGGTGTAGCACTTGTCACGACAACTTCTGTCAATACAGTCGCAAGTACACTTTCAACCACAACAGCTACAGCAGGAGCCTTGCTCTGCATGTAGCTAACGATTTCACCTAAGGTACGTAATTCAGCTAAGTCTTCAGGGTTTAGCTCAGGTAAATCTGTAATAATCTCCTGTACTGCACCTAAGATTTCAACACGTTTGATTGAGTCAATGCCAAGGTCAGCTTCCATGTCCATGCCTAATTCAAGCATGTCTACCGGATAACCCGTCTTGTCTGCAACCACTTCCATCATTACCGTTTGGATGTTGTTTAAATCGATAGCGGGTGCTGAACTTGTCACTACAGCGTCTGTAGAAACTGTCGTTGCCGCAGGAGATTTACTCTGCATGTAGCTAACTATTTCACCTAAGGTGCGTAATTCAGCTAAGTCTTCAGGGTTTAGCTCAGGTAAATCTGTAATGATCTCCTGTACTGCACCTAAGATTTCAACGCGTTTGATTGAATCAATACCTAAGTCAGCTTCCATATCCATGCTCAGTTCAAGCATGTCTGTTGGATAACCCGTTTTATCAGCCACCACATCCAGCATTACTGTTTGGATGTGGTTTAAATCGATACTAGGTGTTGAACTTGCTGCTATAGCATCTGTAGAAACTGTCGTTGCAGCAGGAGCTTTACTCTGCATGTAGCTAACGATTTCACCTAAGGTGCGTAATTCAGCTAAGTCTTCAGGGTTTAGCTCAGGTAAATCTGTAATGATCTCCTGTACTGCACCTAAGATTTCAACGCGTTTGATTGAATCAATACCTAAGTCCGCTTCCATATCCATGCTTAGTTCAAGCATGTCTGTTGGATAACCCGTTTTATCAGCAACAACTTCCAGCATTACTGTTTGGATGTGGTTTAAATCGATACTAGGTGTTGAACTTGCTGCTATAGCATCTGTAGAAACTGTCGTTGCAGCAGGAGCTTTACTCTGCATGTAGCTAACGATTTCACCTAAGGTGCGTAATTCAGCTAAGTCTTCAGGGTTTAGCTCAGGTAAATCTATAATGATCTCCTGTACTGCACCTAAGATTTCTACACGTTTGATTGAATCAATACCTAAGTCAGCTTCCATATCCATGCTTAGTTCAAGCATGTCTGTCGGATAACCCGTTTTATCAGCAACAACTTCCAGCATTACATTTTGGATATGGGCTAAATCAATACCGGCAACTACAGGTACAGCCGTAATAGATGCACTTGTTACAGGCGCTGCAGCTTGAGCTTTGGAGTTCATGACTTTACTTTGCATATAATCAACAATTTCACCAAGCGTGCGCAATTCAGCAAGGTCTTCAGGGTTAAGCTCAGGAAGATCTGGGATCAGTTCCTGTACTGCACCTAATATTTCAACACGTTTGATAGAGTCGATACCTAAGTCCGCTTCCATATCCATGCTCAGTTCAAGCATATCTGTCGGATAACCGGTTTTATCAGCAACAACGTCTAACATCACCTTGTTAATCGTTGCTACATCAATACTCGCTTGAACGGCAACCTCAGGTACAACAACTGATTCAGTCGCAGTTGCGGGGCTAACTTTTTGTTCAGCCACGACAGCAACCAATGCAGGTGACGATGTAGCAGCAACCGCTGGATAACTCACAGGTGTAGGCGCTAATGCTATAGTTTGTACTGCAACGGCCGCACTATTTGCAACATTAGATACAACATTAGTCACGGTATTTACAACAACAGGACTTGCCACGTTGTCATTAACAACCGGAGTTATTAGCGATGCAGTTTGTACTGGCTGTTGTGGCGTATTCAATGCAGGAGTAACAGACGTTGCAATGACGTTAGATTCAGAACCTGTGAGCATGGTATTCATATGGCTCGTCTGATTGTTCAGATAAGTTGCATGCACACGCAGAGTTTCAGATTGGAACTCATTATACATCGCCAGTGTACGGTCTAAACTTTCCGGTAATTCGTTGCTGGTTTGCGCTGCAAGTACCGCTTGAACTGTTTTAGCATAGTCCTGTGGACCCTGCATAAACTGCTCATGCACATTTAATAATTGCTGCTGGTGTTCAACAAACTGACCAACACTGCGCTCGATAGAAGCAACAAGATCGGCATCACTATTATTAATGACATTGTGAACAACAGCGCTATTAACGTCATTGCTATTATTTTTCGATGCAAGTGAACCATCAGCATTAACGTAGACAATCTTCTCTACTTCAACGATTCTTTCTACTATTTTCTCGACTTCAACGATCTTTTCAATCACGTGAGGCTGTGGAACAGCAACAGGAGTAGCCTTTGCTTGTTTCACCGTCCAACCGTCGGTTAACGCATCCGCAAATGCTTTTTTAGTTTTCGGACTCACATACGATGCACCAGACAGTTTCATCAACATAGGTGACACTTTCGGCGCAGTTGATGGACGCTTAACCGCATCGTACGGGTCAAGATTTTCTAACGTAACACCAAGAACGGCCATCTGCAGGGCAGCCTGACGCATTTGCACATCGGCAGGTTGTTTTGGATTCGCATTTACAGCGATAGCGACAGCATCAGATTTATCATTAAGAATATTCTCAACCAATTTGGTTAATACATTCTTAGGACCAAACTCGATAAATATACGACCACCGTCTGCATATATATTGTCAATTTCTTGATTGAAATGGACAGGTTCCAACATATGTTTTTTCAGGCTTTTTTTAATTTCGTTCGGTTTACTTGAATGAACTAAACCTGTGCCGTTAGCAAATACCGGAATTGTCGGCGCTTTAAACTTAGCGCTATCAACCGCTTTGGCAAATGGCTTTTGAGCGTGACTCACTAATGGAGTATGAAACGCAGCTGATACAGGCAGTGGAACAACTTTGAAACCAGCATTACCCAGCGCTTTAATAGCAACAGCAACCTGCTCACTCGACCCAGCAATAACCACTTGATTATTAGAGTTGTAGTTAGCAATAGACACATCATCAATCGCGTCGATGATCACCGCAACTTGCAGTGGGTCACCCACGACAGCCGCCATCTTGCCAGCATCAAAATCTTGTTGCTCTGGCGCCGCCATTGCTTGACCACGACTACGTGCCAACATCATGTAATCACTGTCGCTCAATACGTCAGCAGCCCATAATGCTGTTAATTCACCGAAACTATGACCAGCGGTAAAATCAGCTTTAAAACCTGCTTGTTGGAACGTTTTAAACAGACCAACGCTCAAACAACCAATCGCGGGTTGTGCATGTTGAGTTAAACGCAATTGCTCTTCTTGTAACTTACGGTCAGCGTCAGTGTACACTGGAATCGGATAAGTGATTGCAGACAATTGACCTAAACCAGCAGTACTGAATTCTTTATCCATTGCTGTTGCACTGTGCATCATGCTTGGGAAGTTACACGTTAACTCACGGCCCATGTTCACATATTGCGAACCCTGTCCAGAGAATAACGCGACAACTTTACCGCTAGCATCAATACCCGCTTGGCGATAATAGATCCCCGTTGGTACTGACCATGTTACTTTACCTGCATTCACGCTGAATTGTTTCAACGCCGCATCAATCATAACAATGGCTTCGTTGGCGTTACGTGCAACAAAACCTAAACGCGCTTGGTCTGCTGATGGCGAATTCAACGGCCAGGTAGTCACTAAATCGTTAAACGCAAATGCTTGAAGGTCAGCCTCTACCGCCAGTTTAGTACGCCAGTTATTTAATTCTGCGATAATACCTTGCTGGTTAGTCGCAGAGATAAGTACTGTTTGCGAGACTGAGTTTAAGCGATAAGCGCTATCATGGCTCGGACGATACTCTTCTAAAATAATGTGGAAGTTAGTACCACCAAAACCGAATGAGCTAATACCCGCACGGCGTGGAATACCATCTTCACGTGGCATCCAAGGACGCGTCTCACTGTTTAAATACATCGGGCTATTTTTGATATCCAAGGCTTCACTTGGTTTATCGATATGAATAGTCGGGGGTAAAATTTTATGATGCAGTGCTAATGCTGCTTTGATCATACCTGCAGAGCCAGCCGCAGATTTAGTATGGCCAATTTGCGATTTAACCGAACCTAATGCAATGTGCTGTTTCTTATCACTCGCTGCACCAAAGTGTTTAGTTAGACCACCAAACTCGGCCACATCGCCAGCTTTCGTCCCCGTACCGTGACCTTCAATAAGACCACATGTTTCAGGTGCAAAACCCGCATCTTCATAAGCACGTTTAAGCGCTTTAGCTTGACCATCTGGACGCGGTGCGTAAATAGATTTGAAACGGCCATCGGAAGACGTACCGATACCTTTCAATACAGAATAGATTCTATCGCCATCACGTTCAGCATCTTCCAGACGTTTAAACGCCAGCATGCCAATACCTTCACCCAGCAGCATACCTTTCGAATCGTCATCAAACGGACGAATATCATCATTGGTGGTAAACGCAGGGGTTTTTGAGAATGACATATACATGAATGGTGAGTTATCACAACATACACCACCCGAGATCATCACTTCTGAACGGTATTCCAGTAAGTCTGAGATCGCCATTTTAATTGCGGCAAGGGAGCCAGCGCACGCCGCATCTACCACACAGTTAGTACCGCCAAAGTCGAAGCGATTAGCAATTCGACCAGCAATAACGTTACCTAACATACCAGGGAATGAATTCTCTTCCCAACCGATGTAAGCTTTTTTGAATTTTTCGATGATCATTTCGCGATCATCTTTATCAATACCTGAGGCTTTTAATACTTTTTCTAACACTGGGCCTTGCAGGCGAGCGGTTAACGGTGAAATTTGTTTCTGACCACCACCAACACCTAAAGTGATACCAATTTTATCATGGTCATAATCACTGCCAATGCCAGCATCACTTAATACATCGCGTGCAACAATTAACGACAGCAGTTGAGCGATATCAGTTAGCTCTAAGATATTTGGCGGCAGACCAAACTCCATCGGATCAAAATCAAGTTCAGGAATGAAACCACCACGTTTGCAGTAAGTCTTATCTGCAGCTTTTTTATCTGCCGAATAATGGTCGTCAATATTCCAGCGATCGCTAGGCACATCAATAATAGCATCAACGGAATCAACGATATTATCCCAGAATTGATCCAGGTTTTTAGCGTCAGCAAAAACCGATGCCATACCGATGATTGCAATTGGGCATTCTTGCAAACGTGAATTTAACTGTTGCTCGTCACTACTTAACACATCCTTGCCGTGCTTAACCGATGTGGTGTTCTTTTTAGCCATTGTGTTATTGCTCCTGTAAGGATCTTCCTGCACTAAAAACAATGCTCATTAAACGTCCATTTGGACACCAAGCCAACCACTTGAGCGTACAAGTGTACTCTTAAAGTGCGAAAAAAATCTACCGTCATTTCATTTCACATAAAATAAATTCGGTAGAGTTAATTGTTTTAAATTTTATCCCAATCGTCAGCATTGAACTTAATCGTCCAACGCCAGCATAGTATTATTTACATCTGCAATAATATACACAGGATTAAAAACCAACTCAAATATACTCGATTTCACTTAAGGCAGACTCATCAGATCAGGGGATAACTGAAAATAACAGATTTAGCATTATAAAATAATGCATATTTATTCACATTAGCCCGGTTTTAACTAGATTTTCAGTCATAAACATCTATTTTCAGCTAAAAACCTATTTTTCTAAAATACCCCGGTGGCAAATAATTAATCTTAAATCTGCGTAACCTCTCATTTTTAGCATGTATTTGTTAGCATAAACGCCGTAATAAATGAGCAGAAGCTTACATTAAATTACATAACAGCTGCGACGCTGTCAGAATTCAATCATAAATAATGATTAATAGACTAAATGCTCAGCATTTTTAATGTACTAATGGCCATATTTAATCCTGATATAACGAGTAAGAACATGTGAAAACGTCGCTATTAGCGATGGTCGAATCGTGACGGGAAGTCATATAAACGTAAAGAGAGGCATTTGATGCCTCATTATTTCATTGTAATTTTTTCGTACTCAAATTGGCTAACGCCAGATATTATGAATTTACCATTGCGGTTAATACATCATCAGGAAAGGGCTGTAAGCGTTTTTCTTTATCTAAACACACCATTTCAATATCACCGATGACGGCAGCCTTACTCGCATTGGGACGCCACACTTCCTGACGCCAGACCGTTTTATATTTACCATCGAGCGTAAAAGAGGTACGGATATCACAAACTTCAGCAAACTCGACGCCATCCTGAAACGTTAAATTGGCTTTATAAATCGCAAAACCTAACCCGCGTTCGTTCCACAATGTCGCCAATAAATCACTATTGATAACATGCTCACGTGCACGTTCAAAATACTTCAAAAAGTTAGGATGGTAAACAACACCTGAATGGTCTGTATCTTCATAATAAATTTGTACTGGATGATGGTATATCTTCGTCATTACTGAAATTAACCTATTTGGTCACGTATTTAAAATATATAGCATATAGATAAATTTGAGAAATGACAGCGCGATATAAGACAACGTGTTACGTACCAAAGGTTGTAACCAAATTTAGCCTTCAGTGACCATTTTTACGTATAACGCTTCAACTTTATCACGCGCCCAAGGGGTTTTTCGTAAAAATTTAAGACTAGACTTAACACTTGGATCATGGGTAAAACAGCGAATGTTAACGTAGTAACCAAGGCCATCCCAACCATATTTATCAACAAGGCTGTTAATTACTTTTTCGAGTGTAATCCCGTGAAGCGGGTTATTTATTTGAGTCATGTTTACCGTGATAAATTATTTAAGATTAATTATTGATGAGTATAACACAAGAATTACTAACAGTATTAATGACCGAACCACCTTGTAAAGGGATTTTTTTTCGAGTTACTGCTGGCTAAACTTTCCTTTAATTCAACAATACTATCACATTGCTCTTTTGCTGCTTCGTAGCCAATCTGAAAGATTTCTCGTAATGATTTTTCGTCGGTTGTAAATGTATTGTAATTGACTAATGCTTCGGGATAAATTTGCACATCACATTGAGATAGTTTCTCTAATTCAGCGCCACTTCCCTGCAACGTAAATGCGCGTAATACAACGTCTTTGATACTCGACAATTCTTCAGGTTCAACTTGACGTATTGGCGACACATACACGCCGATTATTTTGTCACAATCGTCTTCTATAACACTCACCGGAAAATGATTAACGATGCTACCGTCAGAATAGACCTGTTCATCAATGATCATAGGTGAGAATACTAAAGGATAACTTGCCGATGCCAACAAGGCGTTAATGACGGAGCCATCTTTAAAAATATGTTCTTTTCCAAGAAGCATATTAGTAGCAACGATACGTAATTCAGGCTTAAGATGTGTAAAGCTATCTTCCGGAATATACTTTAAAAATTCAGGATACAATTTAGCAGGATCAATAAAACCCGCAGCGGCTCGAGTAAATTTCCAAGAAAATGGTTTCACATCTATAAAAAATTGCAGTATTTCATCAACCTCTAATCCAGAACAGTAAAGGGCACCAACCATAGAGCCAGCACTTGTTCCCGCAATTAAACTCGGTCTTACACCCTGCTCTAACAGGTATTTTAATACGCCTAGGTGAGCAATACCCTTCGCCCCACCACCAGAAAGTACTAAGCCAATATTGTGTTTAGTGCTACCCATCTCTTTGATTAATCCCAATTAACTTTTTATTAACTCTATATTAAATGCAGGTATAAAAAAAGAGAGCATACGCTCTCTTTTCTACAATATCAATTTAACAACTTAAAGTTGGTGAACTGATGCAGTGTTTGTTGTGCCTGATGGTACAAGCGCACCTGAAACCATAACAACAATATCACCTTCTTTCGCTAAACCTGTTGCTAGCGCAAGCTCTTTACCTTTGCGGTAAAATTCATCCGTACTATCAATTTGCTCAACGATACAAGTACTGACACCTTTCGTTAGGCATAATTGTTGTGCTGTTTTCTCATTCGTTGTAATCGCAAGAATGTTCGCTTTCGGGAAATACTTACGTACAGACTTCGCTGATTTACCGCCACGCGTAGCAACAACAATCAGTGGTGCGCATAATTTTTCCGTTGTTTCTACCGCACCTTTACATACAGCTTCGGTAATACGCATGCTCTTAGCAACAATGTTCGCACCCAGGTCCGAAGACATTGAGTTATCAGTACGCTCACAGATGTTTGCCATGATAGTAACTGCTTCAACAGGGTATTTACCCTTCGCTGTTTCGCCAGATAACATAACCGCATCTGTACCATCAAGAACAGCATTGGCAACGTCGCCTGCTTCTGCGCGTGTTGGACGGGGATTATTGATCATTGAATCAAGCATTTGTGTTGCTGTAATGACAACTTTACCTGCTTTATTACACTTCTTGATCATCATCTTCTGTGCCATGATCACTTCTTCAACAGGGATCTCAACACCAAGATCACCACGAGCTACCATAATGCCGTCTGATTCAGCTAGAATCTCATCAAAATTATCAACACCTTCTTGATTTTCAATTTTCGAGATAATCTGAATATTTTCGCCACCATTATTAAACAAGATTTCGCGAATCTCTCTTACGTCATCCGCTTTACGAATAAATGATGCAGCAACAAAATCAACTTCTTGCTCACAACCAAACGCAAGGTCAGCTTTATCTTTTTCTGACAATGCAGGTAAACCTACGCTGATGTTCGGTAAGTTAACGCCCTTGTTTTCACCAAGTGCACCGGTGTTTAATACTTTACACTTAACTTCAGTTTCTGTGGTTTCAGTCACTTCCATTTCAATCAAGCCATCATCAACAAGGATGATTGCACCAGGGTTTAAGTCTTTAGCAAACCCTGCATACGTGACAGCAACACAATCTTTATTACCGACAACGTTAATATCTGTTGTAAAAGTGAATGACTGACCTATCGTTAATGTTACATCTTCACCATTTTCTAATTTAATCGTACGGATTTCTGGACCTTTCGTATCCAATAATACTGCAATTTTTTTATTCAGGTTTTCACTTACTTGACGGATATTTTGAATTCGACCTGAATGCTCAGCAAAGTTACCATGAGAGAAGTTTAAACGCATAACGTTCATGCCTGCATTAACAAGCTCTGTTAGTTTCTCTACTGATTCAGTTTTTGGACCAATTGTACAAACAATTTTAGTCTTTTTCATTCTTATAGCTCCGTATGGGATATTTTATATTCTTTTAAATCTTGTTTTCTTATTTATAGTCTAGATGAGAACGTTGTTCGATTTACGCTGAATGCGACTATAAACCAAAATTTTTATTGAAACGACATAGCTTTTATTGAAACGATATCGCTTTCATATGAAACTAAGTGTAACAAGTAAAGATCGAAAAACATAGAGTAAGAAGCATAAAGAAAGACAGAATAGATACCTAGATCAAATTTGTATAACGCATTCGGCTAAAAACAAAGCAAGTACAGACTAAATCTGTCATAGATTTTAATTTCAGGGTAAGTATATGAAGCTTGTTAGACAGGATAATTACAATAGAAGCACTATATCTTGATACAGATATAGTGCTTAATTGATTATTAGTAGATTTTTTTACCATCTGGACGTGTTCTTAATAATCTTAACGTCCACATATATTGATCAACACCACATTCAATCAACGCTTCGATCTCTTTATTCATCATAACTGCATCTTGTTCAGGACTTTCTGACGGAAAATTTTGCATCGCAGGTCGGATAAATGTTTCGAATTTACCTAGTTCTTCGTTATATGCAGCATAGATAGGTACAACTGCTACACCTGTTTTTTGTGCTAATTTTCCTAATACAGGTAAGGTTGCTTTTTGTGTCGAAAATAACGGCGCAAATACACTACGTTTAGGACCATGATCTTCATCAGGTAAATAGTAACAACTCTCACCTTTATTAAGAGAATGTACAAGTGCACCTAATCCTGCTTTTCGATGATAAATTGTATTGCCAAATTTTGCTCGCTGGCGTGTCATCAACCAATCAAAAAGTTCGTTTCCAGAATCATTAAACATGGTACAAAATGGTGCACCGTAAGACGCAATATGCAAACCTGAAAAATCAACAGCAAAACTATGTGGCACTAATAAAATACATGGCTTTCCCTGTTCCAATGATGGGAACAAATTCTCACCACCATGAACAATCATACGATTTCGATTGTAAGCTAAGCTTCGCGCACTTGGTTCTGCATAACTTAAGATCGTTTGGCAAAAAGTAACTAAGTTACCCTCGATGATTCGCTCTTGTTCTGTCTCATCCATCTCAGGAAAACACATAGATAAGTTAATTTTTGCAACCTTCTTGCGTTTTTTCATCATTTTTAAATTAAATAATTTAGTCGCGATGAAACGCGCAAACTTATCACGCGGTTTCACTGGCACAAAAGCTAATAAGTATAATACAAAGACGCCAAACCACACTGGCCAAAACTTAGGTAGCAAAAATGTTTTTTTGAAAGAAAGGTCATACGGTTTATATTTATCAGACATATAATTTTATCGAACCTGTTTAAATTACAAAAATATTACGAGATAACAAGTCAATTAGTTTATTCAGTTATGTCAACAAAACCAACTATTTTTTATATTTACTGCACTATTTTAATCGTCCTAACGCGCTATGGCTCAATATCAATAAACAAATAACGCCAGAAAGTGCCAATTTAAAATTTAAATACTCTATTAACCCATTAATTTTAAATATATTTTACAGTTATGCCAAATTGCCATTGAGCTATAGTTAATTATCATGATAAATTTAACCCAAGTGGATTATTATTGTATTTAAATTATTTACTTAGTACCACGTTGCGTTGAATGGATTCAATCATGCTTACTTATTCATTAAGATCCATATTAGTCTATTTCCTCGCCATCAATATTGTTGAATTGTTATTTTTAACACCATTAAATTATCGATTCCACATTTAAATGTGTTTTTTGTAAATGTTTTATCATTTTTATTTGCATTAAATCTACAATGTGGCAAATTAGACACACTATTTAGAAAGTTAGCTGCATACGCAGCATAAGAAGGAATTAGTTATGTGCTCAATATTCGGAATTCTAGACATCAAATCAGACATTAAACCTCTTCGTGCACAAGCATTAGAGTTATCAAAGTTACTGCGTCACCGAGGCCCTGATTGGTCAGGTATCTATACTAATGATAATGCTATTTTAGTTCATGAACGCCTTGCAATTGTTGATGTTAATAATGGTGCACAACCTTTATACAATGAAGAAAAGACTCACGTACTCGCTGTTAATGGTGAAATTTATAACCACAAAGATTTACAGAAAACATTAAATGTAGATTTTGAATTTCAAACAGAGTCTGATTGTGAAATTATCCTTGCACTATATAAAGAGAAAGGAACACAATTTTTAGACGATCTGAATGGTATTTTTGCTTTCGCTTTATATGATGAAGAAGAAGATGCTTACCTTATCGGTCGAGATCATATCGGTATTATTCCGCTATATACGGGCTATGATGAGCACGGTAACTTTTATGTTGCATCTGAAATGAAAGCATTAGTACCTGTTTGTACACAAATCGAAGAATTCCCAGCTGGTCATTACTTGTGGAGTAAAGATGGTAAAGTAACACCTTATTACCAACGTGATTGGACAGAATTTGATGCTGTAGCACAAAATGGCGGTGATAAAGAAGTCGTTAAGCAAGGCTTAGAAGAAGCGATTAAACGTCAACTAATGTGTGATGTTCCTTACGGTGTATTATTATCTGGTGGCTTAGATTCATCTGTCATTTCAGCGGTTACTCAGCTGTATTCAAAACGTCGTATCGAAGACGGTGGCAAAACAGAAGCATGGTGGCCACAACTGCACTCTTTCTCTGTGGGTCTAAACGGTTCGCCAGATTTAGCTGCAGCGCAGAAAGTAGCTGATCACTTAGGCACTATTCATCACTCGATTGAATTTACCGTACAAGAAGGTATCGATGCATTACGCGATGTTATTTACCACATTGAAACATACGATGTAACGACTATTCGAGCATCAACACCGATGTATTTAATGGCGCGTAAGATTAAAGCCATGGGCATTAAAATGGTGCTTTCTGGTGAAGGTGCTGATGAGTTGTTTGGTGGTTATTTGTATTTCCATAAAGCACCAAATGCAAAAGAGTTCCATGAAGAGACAGTACGTAAAGTATCTAAACTGCATATGTTCGATTGCTTACGCGCGAATAAATCAATGGCAGCTTGGGGAATCGAAGCACGTGTACCCTTCTTAGATAAAGAATTTGTGGATACTGCAATGCGCCTAAACCCTGAATTAAAAATGATCACAGGTGATCGCATCGAGAAAAACATCATCCGTGAAGCGTTTGAAGATTTATTACCAGAAGAAATTGTATGGCGTCAAAAAGAACAATTCTCTGATGGTGTTGGTTATTCTTGGATTGATCAACTTAAAGTACACGTTGCAGAAGCGGTAACGGATCAAATGCTAGCAAGCGCGGCATATAAATTCCCAATTAATACACCAGATACTAAAGAAGGTTACTACTATCGAGCGATCTTTGAAGGCCACTTCCCTGGTGACTCTGCGGCTAAATGCGTACCATTTGGTAAATCTGTAGCGTGCTCAACAGTAGAAGCGCTAGCTTGGGATGAAAGTTTCCAAAACAATGCAGATCCATCGGGTCGTGCAGCGGGCGTACATAACGAAGCATACGAAGACTAATCTAGCTTTTATTTTTAGTTAAACTAGCTTCAATCAAAACAGCACTTCGGTGCTGTTTTTTTTGTTTCATCATTTACTCAAACCTCTCACCTAGCCTTTCATTATAATTTCCATACTTAGTTACCATTCTTAATTTTGAGCATTGAGTTTAGCCCAATAACCTTTATTGTGTAGTGTACCAACAACCTCTATGTAACGGATTACATATGCAAACACATAACTTTGAATTTACAGGAAAAACAAAAGAGTACTTTGCTATTTGGATAGTAAATATACTGTTAACAATTGTCACTTTTGGCATTTATTCAGCCTGGGCGACAGTGAGAACAAATCAGTATTTCTATGATAATACCTGTCTTGATGGCGATCGTTTTTCATATCTCGCAAAACCAGTAAGTATTTTAATCGGTCGAATTATTGCCGCGATTGGTTTAGGCGTTTGGGTTCTTTTAAATATCTCAAACCCAGTGGCAGGTGGCGCAATGATGCTAATCATGCTAGCTTTCTTCCCCGTATTATATGTACGTAGTATTGGCTTTGAATTGAAGATGACACAATATCGTAATATTCGTTTCAACTTTAATGGTCGTTATGGTCAGGCTTATATTGCCGTATTACTCAAACCGCTCGTAGCTTATATTATGGTCGGCGCTGCGATTGCAATAACAGCAATGGTTCTTAAGCCTATTTCGATGGTGCTAACCGTGATTGTTGGAGTTGTTATTGCGCTAGCGTTAGCACCATTTCTATTTGCTTGGGTAATTAAAGGCATTCATCAATATACGTTAAATAACACTCGCTACGGAGACCTTACATTTTCAAGCGAACTCTCGACGAAAGACATTTTTCCGATGTTTTTAAAATTCTTATTAATGTTGATCATTACTGTCGCATTATTCGGGGTTGTAGGAGGTATATCAATGGGCATGGGTAGCAGTGCAGGAACTCTTCTTAAGTTTTTACCTTATATCGGCCTAGTCGTTATGATTATCTATATTCAAGTTCACCTTCAGGCTGAACTACGTAACTATATTTTCTCTAAAACAACACTCAATGACGAGATTCAGTTCAAGTCATCAATGACGATAAACCCTTGTGTAATATTAATTATCACTAATATTCTACTATTAATAGTCTCTTTAGGGTTTGCATTCCCGTTTATACGGATTCGTACGGCAAAATATATTGCATCAATTTCACATGTCGATGGTGATTTAGCTACATTAAAGGCAACGGAGCAAGTTAACAGTGAAACAGGTGCCATCGCTGACGAAGTTTCTACCGCTGTAGGTATCGCGTTTGAAACAGCTTAATGTCGTAACTATCTTCCCAAAAGCAGAAAGCGCCACTTTTAAAATCGTGTAGCTTATAAACGGCACTTCGGTGCTGTTTTTTTATAATTAATTCCCCACACTCACACCTCTTCCTTAATTTTGGTCTTTATCTCTGTTCTTATTATCTATTCAGGATAGATATCAAACACATGTGAACGACCTCACAGCTTTAGTAAAATAGTGTAATCACTTCTTCTACCCAAGCGACAGCAGCGTTACAATTACTCCGTATTAGGTATCTTACACTGCCTTTTTATTCCACCTAAGGCGCTGCAAGTAGATTTTCTCACCATTAACTATTCAAATTAAGGTCATTTATGATTGCTGTAGAGTTTTTTGTTGTACTTGCTTTTATCTATCTTGGCGCTCGTATCGGTGGTATTGGTATTGGCCTTGCCGGTGGCGCGGGAGTATTGGTACTGACCCTGTTTATGGGTGTTGACACCGGAAATATTCCCATCGATGTCATTTTAATCATCATGTCCGTGATTGCTGCAATTGCTTCGATGCAAGTGGCTGGAGGATTAGACTGGCTAGTCGAATTATCTGAACGTTTTCTGCGTAAAAACCCAAAAAGAATCACTTTTTACGCCCCAATGGTCACCTACTTTATGACGTTGCTTGCAGGGACTGGTCACACTGCATTTTCAACATTACCGGTTATTGCTGAAGTAGCTAAAGAGCAAGGAATACGTCCATCAAGACCACTAAGTATTTCGGTTATCGCCTCACAAATAGCGATCACAGCATCGCCAATATCTGCAGCTGTTGTCTTCTTTTCTGGCATTTTAGAGCCACTAGGCGTCGGTTATTTAACACTGTTAGCTATTTGTATCCCGTCAACATTCATCGCTTGTATGGTCGGCGCATTCGTTGCTAACTTTTTAGGCTGCGAGCTAAAAGATGATCCCATCTATCAGGAAAAGTTGGCTAAAGGATTAGTCAAATTTAAAGGTCAGACACAAAGAGAGATATTGCCTAGTGCTAAGTTAGCAACAGGTATCTTTGTAACCGCAATCATAGGGGTGATCATCTATGCGACCCTGATTTCAGACGCGGTTAATATTATTGAAAACCCAACCTTAAACCGTAATGATGCCATTATGGTGTTTATGCTCTCAGCCGCTACCGCTATTGTAACCTTCACTAAGATTGATGCATCAGAGATAGCGAATGCAGCAACATTCAAAGCAGGCATGAGCGCCTGTATCTGTGTACTTGGTGTAGCTTGGCTCGGTGATACTTTCGTATCAAGTCATATTGAAGAGATCAAAACTTTTTCAGCGGACATCCTTAATCAATACCCTTGGATGCTTGCAGTAACTCTATTCTTCGCCTCAACACTACTCTACTCACAAGGTGCCACCACGACAGCCTTAATGCCAGCGGCCTTAGCCATTGGGGTTGCCCCTATAACGGCCATCGCTTCATTTGCTGCAGTGAGTGCGCTGTTTGTATTGCCGACTTACCCAACGTTACTCGCAGCAGTAGAAATGGATGACACAGGTTCAACTCGCATTGGTAATTTAGTATTTAACCACCCTTTCTTCATTCCTGGCGTTGTCACTATCTCGACATCGGTAGCACTTGGGTTTCTTATTGGGGGCGCCGTGCTCTAATCCAATTAGAGATTAAAATGATGACATCATATTAGCGCACTTAGTGACTTAAATAAAAATGCCAATACTCTGCAGTATTGGCATTTTTATTTACGTTTTATTGATAAAGAACGTCGATATTTAATACGAAGTCTTTTATCAATAGAGAATAAACGCAGTGTTTATTTTTCTAAAATAGCCGTGATACCTTGACCACCAGCCGCACAAATCGAGATTAAACCACGACCTGAACCTTTCTGATCAAGCAGTTGTGCTAGTGTTGCGATAACACGACCACCTGTAGCGGCGAATGGATGACCCGTTGCTAAACTACTCCCTTTCACGTTTAACTTAGTTAAATCGATTGAACCAAGCGGTGCATCAAGACCGAGTTTCTCTTTACAGAATTTCTCATCTTCCCACGCAGCTAGCGTTGATAGTACTTGTGCTGCAAATGCTTCATGAATTTCATAGAAATCGAAATCTTGTAATGTTAGACCTGCACGCTTAAGCATTTTTGGCACTGCATATGCGGGAGCCATTAACAGACCTTCTTTTTTATCAACAAAGTCAACAGCCGCTGTTTCGCCAAATGTTAGATAAGCTTGAACGGGTAAGTTGCGTTCAGCAGCCCACTCTTCACTTGCCAGTAATACAGCGGATGCACCGTCCGTAAGGTTCGTACTGTTACCAGCCGTCATAGTGCCATTTACTTTATCAAAACAAGGCTTTAATTTAGCTAGTTTTTCAACTGTCGTGTCTGCACGTAATACGTTATCTTTAGTTAGACCAGCCATAGGCGATACTAATGTATCGAAGAAACCTTCTTCATATGCAGCCGCTAATTTTTGGTGACTTGCACATGCTAATTCATCTTGTGCTTCACGTGAGATATTCCACTCTTTCGCTGTCACTTGACAATGATCGCCCATCGCCATTTTTGTACGCGGTTCTTTATTCGCAGGCGTTAGTGGCACGAAATGTTTAGGACGTAAACGAGAAAGTGCACTCAAGCGTTGTTTACCCGTTTTAGCGCGGTTCAACTCAAGTAAAACACTGCGCATACCTTCACTCACTGCAATCGGTGCGTCAGATGTTGTATCAGAACCACCAGCAATACCCGCTTCAATTTGACCCAGTGCAATCTTGTTTGCTACTTGAATTGCAGCAGCTAGACCAGTACCACATGCTTGTTGAATATCATAACAAGGTGTTTCAGGTGCTAGGCCTGCACTTAATACTGCTTCACGCGTTAAGTTAAAATCGCGAGAGTGTTTAATTACCGCACCCGCAACAACTTCACCAAGTTGTTCACCACGTAGACCGTATTTAACCACTAAACCACGGATCGTTTCCGTAAGCATGTCTTGGTTACTTAGTTTCGAATATGCTGTGTTTGAACGTGCAAACGGGATACGGTTACCGCCGATAATTGCAACTCTTCTTATTGTTTGACCTGTCATGGTTTATTCCTTTAATTAAGATGACTTATATATGCCCGCAGCACATTAGGCTTTAGATACATTAATGTAACATTGTTGAAACAAGTTTAAAATAAAAACTCTAAGCTGCTTGTTTGTTCACCGCTATTTTAACTCTCTCTATTTGAAGTAGTTTCATATTTATGCAATGAGGATTTAATTAACCCAACGTTGGACAGCATTTGCTGAAAAATCAGGGCTGTATTTGACTCAAGCCAACGGAGGGAAGATCTTACTTTTTACTTATCCATTATTTAAAAATATATGGCAAACTAATATGAACATATTATGAGAGAGCCTAACTAATATACCCCCTCCCCATTAACCATAATGGTTATGTTATTTAACTTGTTGTTAGATTAAGCTGTGCGACTACAATTAACGTAAAAGCTCGTTTTTAGCCTCAGATAGTTCGTTAACAGCAGCCTCTAACTTCCGCTCTTTCTTTTTTATTTTATCTGGGTTACCAGTTTCTTTTGCTTCTTTGAGATCGTGTTTTCTTTCTGCAACTTTTTGTTCTTTCTCTGTTATTTTCTTCATTCGTTTAGTTTTCAATGATTCATCAGTACAGTTTTCATTTATTTCCTTGAGTGCTTTTTCTAAGCCCTGAATACGATAGGTATTATCATATTTTTTTGCATACGTTATTTGCGTTTCTAACTCATTCTTTTTTGCAGCGCAGCCTGTCAACTGCCCTGCATAGGTAGTTGATGATATGGCTAATAAAAATGAAACAGTAGCAACAGATATCATTTTATTTATCATTATATATCCTTTTGAAAATTGAAAATTGAAAAATGTTGAATTTTTTAAGTATCACGAATTTACATAAATAGAATAATTTGATTAAGCCTGAACTTCCAACGCATAAATACACAGTGACGGCTCTTTATGAGGAACATCTAATATATTAGCTATTTTACTTTGAAATTTAGCCCCTACTCGTTCCACTATACGAATACTGGCAGCATTGCTTTCTAAGCAATGAAATTCAATAACGCTAATATTTTGTTTATTCGCTAGATAAGGCACTGCATTCTCCAACACTTGACCGATAACGCGATTACCTCTAGCATTGTCAGAAAGCCAGTACCCAAGCTCACAAGTGCTGAAATTTCTATTGATTGATTTTATTGCAAAAACACCACCGAATTTATTTTTAAAATTAATCGCGAACCATTCCGCACCTTCCTCACCGCTATTTAAACGTTTATCAATATAATCTTCGGCACTTTCCCGATCTATTACGCTCTTTTCCCATGGCATGTATTGAGAAAGGTTATTCCGACTCAATTCTACGGCTTCAAATAGCTCAAGGGCATGGGATGTACTTAATGGCGTAAGGACGATACTTGAAGATACTTTTAATTGCATATAGCCTCTAAATTGAACGGCGGCATGACAGCCTTAGTGAATCTTAATTCAGCGATTTGTTATAAAACTACTTGCACAAACCATAGATATAATCATCTACATACTTGTTACTAATTAAAGAGTTTTGCTGTAAACGGCCCTCACGAACAAAGCCAAGTTTTTCGAGTAGTTTAAATGAACCCATATTATGAACTGAACATGTAGCTGTTAGCTTATTAAGTTCCAATCCATTGAGCGCATAGTCTTTAAGCAGGTTCAATGCCTCACTTGCAAACCCTTTTCCTTGAGCACCCTGCTTAATCATATAGCCAACCACAGCAATTTTGGCTTCATGGTTAACAATTTTAAGTCCTATATTCCCTAGTTTTTCACCGGTTTCGGTTTCAGATATGCCTAATGACAGCCATCCGTCACTTTCAATAGTCCAAGGCTGTGATTTAGCTGCGAACGCCGCTGCAGCGTCTTCATATGTAAAGGCTTCATAAACATGTTCCATCATTTTGGGACACATTGATATTTCAATAAAAAGACGCTTATCCGTTTCATCGAATGGTGATAGTTTTATTCTTTGACCTGATAATTGCACGATTATTCCTTAATCTTGATAACGCCAAGCTAAGCTTGGAACGTATATGTGAATCCTACTTTAATTAAAGTGTCTTCAACAATATCAAAATTTTTATGTATTACAAATGGATATAGGAAAACATTCAGAATCTATCAAATAAAATCAAAACGTAAACAAGAATTATATTTGTATAGTGCCAGATTCCCTTTATGGTAAGGAATATTGGAACGCCTTACCATAATCGTATGATGATATTTCGATTACTCAAGCTATATATCAATTTGGCCGTTGTTATGGCCCTGAAAATGTGAATGAGAGATTTGAGTAGGACTACAAGCTTAAAATTCATGGTTCGAATTTTAATTTTAAGGAACTTTTCTTTCATTATGCTTACACATACCACACTACTTACATTAAATGAGTTTAAAAATGAAAAAATCATCTCTTTCTATTGCAGCTGCTTTGGGTACACTTATCAGCCTTAATTGCATGGCTTCGAATTCAACATTTAATAAAGAACAAGAAGATGAAATAGGGAAAATTGCTGCTGAATACATAGTAAACCATCCAGAAATTTTGATACAAGCTTCAAAAAACCTGCAATTAAAACAAATGAAATTACAACAAGCCGCAAGCGCTAAAGCAATCGTAGACAATCAAGATGCACTACTTAAAGACAAAAAAAGTCCTTTCATCGGCCCTAGTGATGCAGATGTAAGTATTATCGAATTCTTTGATTATCAATGTGCATACTGTGCCAAATTGAGCCCTGAATTTGATAGCATAATAAAAGAAAATCCTGATGCTAAATTCATTTTTAAAGAAACACCTATTTTTTCTGAGCGCTGGGAAGTATCAGGTTACGCAGCTGACATGGGACAATGGATTTTTTCTGAAAAAGGCAGTAAAGCTTACTTAACTTACCATAACGCAATCTTCGCAACAGGTCATGACGAAGGTAAGTTAACCAAAGAAGACGTTAAAAAATCAGCTAAAAAAGCGGGTGTAAACGTTAATGAATTCAAACCTAATGCGCGTTACGCAGCTAACTTTAAGTTATTTTCTAAACTCGGATTACGTGGTACACCAGCTGTAGTTATAATGCCAAGCAAAGGAGCAAATCAAGATAACGTAGTTATGCTACCGGGTTATGACCCTGAAGGCATCAAAAATGCAATCAGAAAAGTAAAAGCATCTATAACACAATAATTGTCGACGATAATTCTATTATAGATAACGCTAAAGCCTAATAATAAAGTGACCCCCAATTGTTGGAAACCAATGATTGGGTTGTCGTGCCGAAGGTCACTATTTACAATGAAATGCGCTAGCATCTCATTGAACACTTCCTTTTTCGCCGCTTTGCCTACCGACTCTTCCCAACAACGTAAAAGAACGTCATGAAGTCGATGTTTTGCATATTATTTAGTTATACTATACCCATTTATACTGCAATGAACTGGACTATTTATTACCAATATTTGGCAAATAAGTCATAGTCATACAGTAACTTTTAACACATGCTCAATTGCTAGATTAATACTGCTCACAATAACAAGGATTAAATAATGACGGATACGTATGCAAAGATCGCCAATGGTAAGTGGACCTCAGCTTTATTCAAAAAACTTAATCTTCCACAACCAGTTACATTAACGCGCTTTTCTCACGGTCCAGATCTTATTTCTGGTCGTTTACTTATCGGGGCCGCCACGAATAGTGATCTGATAAAACCCATCCTTGAAACATTTCACGATGCAGAACTTGCTATTTCTTATCCGAATAGCACACCAGAGTTAGCCAACCTTAATGATCAATTTAATAATACCCCACTCAGTGCTACCCCAATTAGCTTAAATGCGATGAACAAATCAGATCAATTCAACGGCATCGTCTTTGATGCATCTGGCATTAAAACAAGCCAGCAATTAAGCGCATTACACCGATTTTTCCAGCCTGCAATAAAACAACTATCAAAATGTAGCAGAGTCATCGTTTTAGGTCGTCCGAGTGAGCACCTTAAGGATGTGAGTTACGCTACAGTACAACGATCTTTAGAAGGTTTCTGTCGTAGTCTGGCCAAAGAAATCGGTAAAAATGGCAGCACATGCCAACTTATGTATGTGCAAGCAGGCAGTGAATCATTGCTTAACGCCCCACTCCGCTTCCTTACGTCTACTAAGTCTGCCTATATATCAGCACAAGTGATTAATGTGAAACCAGGAACAATACACGGTACTGTTAACCTAACTAAACCTTTACAAGGAAAAACCGCGCTTGTTACTGGCGCATCTCGTGGTATTGGAGCCGCTATTGCTGAAACACTCGCTCGCGATGGCGCTCATGTTATTTGTTTAGATATACCAGCACTGAAACCGGATCTTGAAAAAATTGCGCATCGCTTAAAAGGCAGTACTATCGTAGCCGACATTACGTCTGATGACGCGCCAACTGTCATTGCCGAATTTGTACGTGAAACATCACTTGATATCATTGTACATAATGCAGGGGTTACAAAAGATAAAACCCTCGCACGTATGACGAATAATCACTGGGACGTGCTTATGGATATTAATCTGTCAGCCATGGAAAGAATTAATGAGCGACTACTAAGTGAAAACTTATTGAGTCAATATGGTCGAATTATTTGCGTATCTTCGATGAGTGGTATTGCAGGAAACTTTGGTCAAACAAATTACGCGACGTCTAAGGCTGCCGTTATTGGTTATGTCGATGCGATGCAAAAACCGCTTGCTGAAAAGAATATAACCATTAATGCCGTAGCACCTGGTTTTATCGAAACAAAAATGACCGCTGCGATCCCCTTTACCGTGCGTGAAGCGGGTCGCCGAATGAATTCGTTAAAACAGGGAGGTAAACCAATTGACGTAGCCGAGGCTATTGCATTTTTTGCGCAACCACAAGCAGCAGGAGTGACAGGTAATACAATTCGAATTTGCGGCCAATCATTAATTGGTGCTTAGAGATACGTAACGCTGAAGTAGCTGCGACCTTGATGGATCGCAGCTACTTCTTTCTAGGTTAAACGCTTCTAGATTTATTAATCGTTAACCCGCTTACTTCGGCGATATTCAATGGGTGTCATTTGTACCCAACGTTTAAATGCACGATAAAAAGTACTTGGCTCTGAAAACCCAGTTAGATATACAATCTGATCAATTGATTCATCCGTATTCGCCAACAGTTTTTTAGACAGCTCACAACGGAAATCCGCTAGAATTTGATTGAAATTATAATCAATCTCAGCCAACTTAGCCCGTAACATACGTGGCTTCATATCAAGCTCGGTTGCAATACTCTCTAATGTCACAACGCCCGACTCAAGTTGTTGGGCAATAATGCCACGCACCTTATTTATAATGTCTTGAAGTTCTAATTTTGCAATTTTTCGGCTTGCTAACTGCTCGTGCAGTGCAAACAATTCAGGTTCAGCATGTGTTGAAGGTCGATCGAGAAAATCAGCATCAAAATAAATAAAATTATCTGCCGCTGAAAACTCAAGTGGACAAGGAAAAACGTTAGCATAGGCAGTTAAATCGCTAGGCTGTTGATGAGCAAAGGCAATTTTATTGGCTTTAAAGTCACCGTCTGTAACATGCTGGCAGAATTTAAATGCACCTATCACTAAACAGTCATTCAAGTGGCGATTAGCATCTTCTCTCATTCCGTCTAAATTAACAGATAACCTCGCGACATCACCATCAACATGAATCGCAACACTTGCCGCGTCACTAATCAACCGGAAGTATTTTGCTGCGCGATCCCAACCAGTACCAAACGTAGGGCTACTCAAAAAAAGATACTCTAAAACTTGGCCAGTAAATACAGGCATTCGTTCGCCAAGAGAAATACCAATATTGGGATCTTTCGTTATCTCCTCAAGGACCTGCCAAAAATGTGTTTGCGCATGATTAGGGGTACGTAAATCCTTATCATTCAGCACATCTTCACTAATGTTGCAACGAGAGAGCACTTCGAGTACATCGATATCTAACTCTTTCATTGCCGCATAAGCAATACGTAATAATACGCCCGCATCTTGCATAATTATTCCACTTATTAACTTTAAATCTTTATTTGAACCGCTAACTCTACCACTATCAATGGTTTGAGTAACACAATTTAGGTCAAGTATTTGACCGAGCTGCCATAACCGATTACATACCCGCCAACTTAACAAGCAAACAAAGAGGTTAACATAAATGCAACACACAATTGCGCGATTTATTTATCATGACGACAAGGCCGATTACACACTTTAAAAAACAACCTACACCCTATTCCAGAAAAATAAATGGGATTTAAGTCAACTATCATGAACGGCATGCTGGCAAAAGCGCGTGTCCTCGCACAATTAGAAGCGCTCATTGATATTCAACGCATTAGTATTAATGTTCAATTTAAAAATGCTATCTATTTACCTACTCAAGTGTGTTTTAACGTCAAATTATCACAGCAAAAAACTACCTTTAATTTAATGAATTCAGAACAACGCGTGACCCATTTATCAGGCGTCATACTCCCTATACTCAATAGAATGAATTAACTTATGACTGTTATAACCGGTAAGCAATTATTCAAAAGCACGATCAATATACTAAAAACACCTAAGCCTATTTTAAAAGGTCTATGGCACTTACAAAAAGCAAAACCAGAACGCTATATGTCTATTGGTTTACTACTTGAAGAGCAGGCTATTAAGAATTCCAGTTTGATCGCTATCCAGTTCAAAGACCAACGTTATAGTTACGAAGAGCTGAACAATCAAGCAAATCAATATGCAAACTTTTTACATGAATATGGGATTAGCCAGAGTGATAAAGTAGCAATCATGCTCGATAATAGGCCTGAAACAATTATCATCGCGCTTGCAGTTGTTAAGCTCGGTGCAATTGCTTGTATGATAAATACAACACAGAAAAATGCGATCCTCGAACATAGCCTAGCAGTTGTCGATACAACATTGATTATCGCAGATGAAATTTATCATTCGACCATTAATGACATTAAAGAACACTTATCGCCAGCGTTACAAAAAAACATCTTTTATATCCCTGCATTGAAAGCACCAGAGCACCCTATTAAGTTTAGAAATATATCAAAACTGGTCGCAAATTATTCGGTATTAAACCCGGATACAACGCCTAAAATTCAACTTAAAAATTCTGCATTTTATATCTTCACATCGGGGACAACAGGATTACCTAAAGCAGCAAAAATGAGTCACCATCGCTGGTTTAAATCAATGTCAGGTATGGGTATGGCATCGTTGCGCCTTACTTCTGATGATGTGTTATACCTATCGCTCCCCCTGTACCATAACAACGCCTTAACCGTTTCATTAAGTGCCGTGTTTGGTAATGCAGCTACACTTGCTCTTTCTGAAAAATTCAGCTCCAGTCGATTTTGGGATGAAATACGGGCCCACAATGCAACCGCATTTACCTATATCGGTGAGCTATGCCGCTACCTCCTGAATGTACCTGCAAAAGATAACGATAAACAACACGGTATTAAAAAAATTATTGGTAATGGTTTACGCCCAGAGATTTGGGACGAGTTCCAACAGCGCTTTGGGATCGAACATATTAACGAATTCTATGGGGCAAGTGAATGTAACCTTGTGTTTACTAATGCATTAAATTTACCTCACACCGCGGGCGTGACGCCACTTGCCTTTACTGTTGTAGAGTATGATAATGACGAACCCCTGTACAATGAAAAAGGGAAAATGATCAAAGTAAAAACGGGGGGTGTGGGTTTACTATTAACAAAAATAACCAAGCGTTCCCCCTTTGATGGTTATACCGATGATAAAGAAAGTAATAAAAAACTATTCAAATCGGTACTCAAAGATGGCGACTGTTATTTCAATACGGGTGATCTCGTTAAATATCAAGGATTCAGACATATTTCTTTCGTCGATAGATTAGGTGACACATTCCGTTGGAAAGGTGAAAATGTTGCGACGACGCAAGTAGAAGGTCAGCTTAATGAGTTTAATCAAATCGACCAGACCGTGGCTTACGGTGTCGAACTGCCACATCATGATGGTCGAGCAGGCATGGTTGCACTTACTTTGAATTGTCCGATAAATGAATTCTCAGCTGCTGATTTCTATCAACATGTCACATCTGTACTGCCAAGCTATGCACAACCTATATTTGTTCGTCTACGTGCACAACAAGAAATTACAGGTACGTTCAAATATAAAAAAACAGATTTGAAAAAGGAATCATACTACCCAAATGCTTCGGAAGAAATCATTCTGATCAAGCACCCTGAACAAAAGAGCTATACACCGTTAGAAAACAGTGCGATAACTGCAATTGATGAAAAGCAATTGTCTTTCTAGCAACAATATCGTAGTTTTTTACCATAATGATTGATCTAGGCGGCCTTAGTCGCCTTTTATACTTTCATATTATGTAAAACTGCCTATGCTGGCTTTATTATTTTTATTAAAGAGAAGCTTATGACAATTACAATAGAGGTATGTGTCGATAATATCGAGTCACTTCAAACGGCTCAGCAGGCTGGTGCAGATCGTATCGAATTGTGCTCGGCTTTAGCGTTAGGGGGACTAACCGCCAATGCAGGGTTTGTCCAAAAGTCTCTCGATCTAGCAACTATCCCCCTTTATGCAATAATCCGCCCTCGCGCGGGTGATTTTATATATAGCGAACAAGAAGTAGATATCATGGTTTCTGATATTAAATTCATGAAACTATTGGGTATCCAAGGTGTGGTCATCGGTGCATTAACACCAGAGGGGAATATTGATGAAGTCGCATTAAAACGTTTAATGGCGGCCTCTCGCGATATCGGCGTAACCTTCCATCGAGCCTTTGATTTATGTCATGATCCTAAACAAGCGTTAGAAATCTTAATTAATGCAGGCTGTGAACGCGTTTTAACATCTGGCCAACAAGCCAACGCTGAACAAGGTTGCGAGCTTATCAAAGAATTAATCATTCAAGCTGATGGCAGAATTAGTATTATGCCTGGTGCAGGCGTTAACCCCAAAAATGCTGAAAAGATCATCGCTATCACGCAAGCAAAAGAGCTACACTTATCGGGAAAGACAACAAGAAAAAGCGCAATGAAACCCCATTCAACAGTTAGAATGGGAACAGAGCAAGATGCAGACAGTTTAATCACTGTAACTTGTGCAAAAACAATTTCCGACATGGTCAGTGCAACCAATCACTAAGATAGGTTCTATTTTACGCTAGGGTAAATCATCAACATTGAGTGCTTGTAGAATATGATAAGCAGGTTCTTCATAAGGGTGGGCAGAAATCAATGCATTAATTGCAGCCCTTACATTATCTGCACTGCAAACCATTTCGACTCTAAACTCATCGACAAATTCTATTTCATTTAATGTACCGATATGTGGTTGGCTACCAAATAAGGGTTTAAATTGACCTGACCCTAAACATTGCCAGGCACAACGTGCATAATCACCGATAGTACCCGCGCCTACTTTAAACAGCGCTTGCTTAACATCGTCCACATTTTCTTGCGGCACATAAAAAATAATAACAAACATAACTATACCTCGACTCCACGTTACACTATAACCACACTGATCCACTAAGTGATTATAAAAATATTTTGTTTTGCTACGCAGTAACGTTTATATTAATGAAATCAATGAATCAAGGCTGCTAACCTGTGCAAACAAAACTTAGAACTAATAATGATGTGAATCCATTTCAAATTTTCATGCTGATCTTATCACTACATGTTGTTGTTTCATCATTGATTCAGCTCATATTCCCACTGTCTAGTAACGTGAGCGAAATATTGACAAGTGTGGACAATATCATTTGTGTATTCTTTTTTACCGACTTTGTCATTCGCTTTTATCAAGCAGAGAATAAGCTACAATTTATGAAATGGGGCTGGATCGATTTATTATCGAGTATTCCTATGGTAGAGCAACTTCAATTTATACGTATCATTCGTATTGCACGAATCCTCCGGGCTATTCAGCATATTCGATCATCTAAGCTCGTCCTTAAAATGATCTTTGAACATCGCTTTAAAGCCACGTTCTCCTTAGTGTCTGCAATATCATTTGTGCTTGTAACCTTTGGTGCTGTCGGTATTTTACTGTTAGAACAAGCGCAAATAGGCAGTAACATCAATAATGGGGTGGATGCGCTTTGGTGGTCATTTGTCACCATAACAACGGTTGGTTATGGTGATTATTATCCTGTAACAACAGGTGGGCGTATCATCGCGGCACTACTCATGACAGCCGGTGTTGGTTTATTCGGCACATTTACTGGATTTATTTCCTCGTGGTTTGTTGATGGTGGAAAAGAGTCTAAAATAGAACAAACCTCAAATGTAGAGACCTTACATACGGAAGTCATGGCGTTAAAGCAGGATATTGCTGAACTGAAAATGTTATTACGTCAGCAACTCCCTACTTCAGAGCCTAAACAAGATCGATAATATCAGCTTAAGCGGCGCTTGCTAGCCGCTCAATTTTCTCGATAAGTAGATCTTTTTTAAATGGCTTAGGTACATAATCATTCATACCCACATCAAAACAACGTTGGATATCAGCATCCAGTACACTTGCGGTTAATGCAATAATGGGTGTTTGTGGTATCGAAAATGATTTTTCCCATTTCCGGATATGCTCTGTCGCTGTAAACCCATCCATGACTGGCATCATACAATCCATTAATATAGCCTTATACTTATGTTCACCAGAAGATACCATCGCGACAGCTTCTTCACCGTTATTAGCAATATGGCTTTCATAACCACACTGCTTTAATAGTAAGCTGGCAACTTTTTGATTAATCAAATTGTCTTCCACAATAAGGATAAGCATATTATCTGCTGCAATATCTTCAGTCATTATCTCATTAGATAAACTTGGCGCTCTACTTTTCTCTGATTCAGCCTTGTTCATCAGCGCTGATTTCATGGTTTTAAGTAATCGGTTACCAAGTAATGGCATAGTAGCTAAGCCATCAATTCTATTATCAAAATCATACTTTTCATCGGTATGTGACTGCACTAAAATAAAAGTATGGTTAAGCGCTAGTTTACTTAAAAAATCTATGTCCTTTAACGTTAGCTGAACACTATTTTGGCAATAAATAATCAACGGATTAATATCTTTATCCATCTCGTTGTTCGGTAAATCTTGCGTATAGACTACAGTTGTTATATCAGAAAAATTATTACGTGATAGTTCAGCACAAATACCATTACTAAAATACATTTCATTAGTAATAACCGTTACCTTCGTATTTGTTGGTACCATCTGCTGAGCGCGAATACCGGCAACTGAGTCTACGTAAATCGTAAAATAGAAATTACTCCCCTCACCTTTTACGGAATCAATATCGATTTTCCCACCCATTAATTCAACTAACTGGCTACTAATCGCTAACCCTAATCCAGTCCCACCGAACTCACGTGTAATTGAACCATCTTCTTGAGTGAAAGGTTCAAAAATTTTCTGTTGCTTATCGCCTTCAATGCCAGTACCAGTATCAGCAACAGAGAACGACAACTCGCATCGCTTATTTGAGAGTAATTTACAACTGAGTGATAAACTAACTTGACCACGATTGGTGAATTTAACAGCATTGGATAATAAGTTCATCAAGACCTGACGTAATCTATGCTCATCTAATAATAAGTCTGTCGGTAGTTCAGGGGTAATATTGACGATAATATCTAAGCTCTTGGATGCTGCAGTGGGGATAACAATTGCCACAGTATCGTAAATAACCTCTCGTAAATTACAGCTATGATTAGAAATGGTAAGGTGACCAGATTCAATTTTAGAAAAATCCAGAATATCATTAATTAATATAAGTAATGTTTGCGAGGAGTTTTCAATAATCGCAAGATGCTCCTGCTGTGACGGTGTTAACTTAGTGCTAGCTAATATATCGGACATGCCAATGACACCATTCAACGGGGTTCTAATTTCATGTGACATATTCGCTAAAAATGAACTTTTAGCAACGTTTGCCTGTTCAGCTAACTCCTTAGCCTGAATTATCTGACTTTCGTTCGTGTAGCGCTCTTCAATTAGCTTATTTAACATTTTAGCGAACGCACTAAATTCATCATTACCATCGATTTTCACTTTTAGTGAATAGTCATGGGTATCTTCAATACGCGTTAACGTGGCGATAATTTCTTTCAAGTTGCCAAGAATACGTTGAATCAGCATCCAACCTAAGTAAGATGCACAGAGTAATAATGCAGTAATGAAAATGCTCGATGCCATCACATGCATTTTAGCTTCAGCGACCTTTGTTTTAATCTTGATTGATAAGTTCGCACCTACATTTGACACAACTTGACTAATTAATGCTAAACGTTTGTCTAACACTGATATGTCGTAATTACTTGCGTTCATTTTGAAGTGCTTACTTTGAATCAAATTACGTAATGCATAACTGTCTATAAATGCCTTATCAGAAAATGTACTTTGCAAAAGAGAGATTTGGCTGTTATCGGCACTAATCGCAATAAATCGTTCAATAAACAGCTGTTGCCTTTCAACAATGGCAGGTAATAAGGATTTAACATTAACACTAGCACCTGAAACAATAAGGTTTATGTACCAGTTTTCTTCATTAGCCCAAAAATAAAGCCACTGTAATTGATACAATACCTCAATATTATTTTCTATTTCTTTATCGTTAAAATCGAGGTTATTTTTTTCTAATATAAGGAGTAACTGACTCGAAGAATCCGAAATCCAGCTAGACCAATCATTAACATCTTCGGCGCTAAGGCTCGTAAGCTCTTCAGCAGCACCGTCTAAATCCGATAATAAATCAATCGCGTTGTTACTTTGTTGTAAGGCTAAAGGTGCTAATCTTTTTAATTCATTGACAGCGTTCGTGAATGAAGTAAGTTCATCTTCATTCGCTACTATATCATTCGAAAGTTTGTTGATTCTTATACTATGCAGTAATGTATTTAAGTGTAACGACTCAGTGAGTAGTTCAATTCTATATTGAAGCTTATTTAGCTGGTTTAATGTAAACACAGACTCACTGACTCGATCGCCAATCAACAACGTGAGTAACAATAATGGAGATAATAATAAAATTATTAGTCGTTTTTTGATCGATAACGTATTAAGCATAAGTTTTTGACTTCCATGTAAAAATTAATTTGTTATTTACTCTTTTTCTTACTAACTTAAATGATAGGTAACAGAACTAAAATTAGCAGGTAAACATGTTTAAAGGATTAAACTTACGTAATTTTTGCGTTGGACTACTCATTTTTTCACTCTCGCCCCCATTTTATATCTCAGCTAAAGAAGAAATCGGAAAAGATGAAGGACGACGTTTTGCCGTATTTTCATTGAATAGTGCTTTTCCTAAGTTAAGTAAAAGCAAGGTAAGAATGATATATAAAGGAAAGGTAAAACGTATTAATAATGAAAATATTGAACTTGTTGATTTAACAGAAGATAATGATGACAAAGCCTGTTTTTATAAAAAACTACTTGGTAAATCGCTCTCTCAGATGAATGGTTATAGAGCAAGTTTAGCATTTTCGGGAAAAGGGAACCTACCCGTCACCATATCAAATAATGATATTGCATCCATACTCGATTGGTTGGAAGAAAACCCAAACGGTATTGCTTACGCCACCATAAAGTCATTACCAGAAAATGTTAATGTTTTATTCGTTTTAGATCCGGAGGAATAAAGCATGCATATATCAAAGATTTGCTTTATAGCAACAACACTATCAATAAGTACATTCGCAGTAAATGCAAAACTAAATATTACCGATAACATTTCGTTAAGTGGTTTTGGCTCGACTTCCATAACCCAGTCTAACAATGCAACACCACTCTATGTTAACCGGGAGATCACAGATAACACTTGTTACGATTGTGATACGACGTTAGGATTACAAGGTGATATCCGCTTTAATGATAACTTCAATACTTCGATTCAGATCGTAAAACGCCCTCAAGATAGCTGGTCATCGCCGAGGTTAGAATGGGCCTACATCGGTTATAGCGTATCAGATTTTAACTTAAAAGTTGGGCGATTACGGTTACCCCTGTTTCTAAGCTCTGAATACTACTATGTTGGACAAGCGTATACGTCAGCGAGACCTCCTCAAGAAGTATATAACTCGACCTTAGGGCTCACGTCTTATGATGGACTTTCTGGGACTTGGGATATCGAAATAAATGATGAGAGTTATTTAGCGGTAACGCCCTATATTGGTATAGAAAGTAATCGTGAGGTTGACATAGGTGACAATCAATATGGTTTTAATATAGAGAAAACGGTTGGTATACACAGTGAATTAAGCGGATTTGATTATCGAATTATGTTTAATTATGCGTATTTCGAATATGTCGTCGATGTAACAACACCGCAAGGAAGTATGCAACTCCCTGCAGACAACATTAGTATTTACACAGTAGGCACTGAATACTCTCTTGACCAATGGCTACTGACGGCTGAAGTACTTATCGATACAATGCATTTCAATTGGTATTCAAGCTTAGCTTATAATATTGATAAATTTACCCCTTACGTAACCTATGCTGAATCACACCACAGCCAAAACAATAATTCTCTGTTAATCGGACTACGTTATGATTTAACGACAACGGTATCACTTAATACAGAGTGGAAATACACGAATGCAAAAGGTGGGAGTAATGGTGAATTAATAACAACCCCTATCGATGGCGATACGAATGCTCAACTGTATACTTTAATGCTTAATTTTATCTTCTGATAAACGGTTTAATTTAGATACATAATTGAATAACTCAAAGTCGTTATGAAAGAGAATCAAACACGTCTTTGAGTTATTATAATTATTCACCTAAGAAACTTAGGACTGACTTTCTACTATATCCGCAATTATCTGCGCGCGCTCTGCTGCCGATATATTTAAATAAAGACGACTAACGCGAATTGCATAACCAAACTTATCTGTACCTAATCGTTTAACGAGTTCAGGTAATAGGACATCGTCAAGATGAAAAGTTTTGATGTAGTGTTCAATCGCGTGTTCAACACTGACAAAGTCCGTCCCATCAAACGTAAATCCACCCGCCTCATCATCGACAGCAAGTGGGACGCCCTCAAGACATAATGGCCAACCAGAATAGTTAATTCTGTCCTTTGCAATGGTATACATCATCCACGCACTACGCTTAAAACCTTCAAACGCAGCACCTTCAAATTCAGATTCTTGCAACTCTTGCTCGGTCCAATTTGAACCAATGCTTAATGCTTTTTGATATTTCCGTGTTAACGCTGCTTTTACGGCATTACGATATTGATAGATAGACTGGCTGCGGGCTTTTTTTACAAAAGACAGACATTCTGCGCATGCTGGTACAGATAAAGGCTCATGGGGCGCTTTATTTATATCATCCACAGAGAACGGTATATTGATCGTAGCATCTGATGGTTCACCACAAAACAAACATGTGTAGCGAACATCAAATGGTATGTCAATTTGAGGATAATTATCAGCTGACATTTATCGAATTACTTCTTTTTCAACGATAAGGTGCCTTTAACACGAGGCGCGGCGGATGTAGTCTTTACATTAGCCAGTTTCGCTTTTTCACGTTCCGCAATAATACTGAAACGAGTCACAGGTTTTTTTCGTTCTTTTCTCTTTTCAGCAGAGTCAAAACGAGCTCTTGATGCAATTTGTTCATCAGAAAAAGACGCAGGTTTATCTTGCTGAGCTATATCTGAAGACATATCAGTAGACACATTAGATGAAACATCAGAATCAGACGATTTTGCATTTTGCGTCCAGAAATTAGACGTCGGTTCATCTTGCTTATCTAGATCTGAGGTTGTTTCATTTTTATTCCAAAAATCTGAAGTCGCTTCATCATTCAAAACTTGACCAGGTGTTGCTGCATAGTCACCGTAGCCGAAACGCTTCTGACGTGCAGCACTGTTAACACCACGTTTTGAATGTACACCTTTTGTTTTTGGCTTTTCTTGACCATAGTCAGACGCTTCTTCTGTACTGCTTGAGCCTTCAACCATGCTATTGATTTCAGCCATTTCTTTATCAGTCAGTAAACGCCATTGACCCGTTGCTAAACCTTTCATATCAATATTCATAATACGTGTACGCGTTAGTGATTTCACTTGGAAACCAAAATATTCACACATACGTCGAATCTGTTGGTTAAGACCTTGCGTTAAAATTATTTTGAATTCAAAACGACCTTCGCGCGTCACTTTACAGGGTTTAGTGACCGTGTCTAAAATTGGCACACCGCGCGCCATATCCTTTAAAAATCGGTCAGTAACGGTACTATCAACTTTAACTATGTATTCTTTTTCGTGCGCATTACCTGCACGTAGAATTTTATTAACAATGTCACCATCATTCGTTAGAAAGATAAGACCTTCTGATGGTTTATCAAGACGACCGATTGGGAATATACGCGTACTGTAGTCAATCAAATCAATCACGTTACCTTGAATGTGACGTTCTGTCGTACAGGTAATACCTTCCGGCTTGTTTAGGGCAATATAGATACGTTTTTGTTTTTCTTTAACGGGTTTTCCATTTACAGAAACCATATCGCCATCTGACACTTTCGTTCCCATCTCTGGAATTTTACCATTAATGGTTACGCGACCTTGTTCAATTAAGCGGTCTGCCTCTCGGCGAGAGCAATAACCCGTGTCACTGATATATTTATTAAGTCGTGTTAGTTTGATGTCTTGTTGCGTCATGATAATTTATACTAATATTAAGGAAATTAGGAATTGCGAAAAGGTTTTGAGAACTTATACTTCAGAAAGACCGCAATTATGTGGGCGGAGTATAACAGAAGGCATTATTATCAAGCAATATTAGTGTATATATTTAACCGTTCAAGTAATTAATACTAATTCATCCGCAAATATTGGGTTTTTTCACGCTTCGTGGTACATTGCCCGCATTATTGGGTGATCTATAATAACCCTCATTATTTCAAGACAGAGCAAAGAACTATGGCAGAATTAGGTAAGTTAAATACCTTAGAAATTATCAAAGAAACTGGATCGGGTTTCTACCTGGACGGCGGTGTATTAGGTGAAATACTGTTACCTTTTACAAACTCACCATTAGATATAGATATCGGTGATGAGCTTGAGGTATTTATCTACCTTGATTCAGAAGACCGTATCATTGCAACAACACAAAAAGTACTTGGTGCTGTTGGCGAATTCGTCATGCTAAAAGTAAAACAAGTAAACAATGTGGGTGCATTCCTTGATTGGGGCTTAGACAAAGATCTTTTAGTTCCATACAGTGAACAGCGCATCCCATTACAAGTGGGTCGTGAATACCTTGTCGCTATTTACTTAGATCGTATTCACGGTCGTATTACAGCAACAACAAAGCTAGATCGTCACGTTGACAACACCCCTGCGCGTTACAAAATACACGAAGAAGTTGAGATCACCCCTGTTGATCCAACTGACCTTGGGTATAAAGTAATTGTAAATAACAGCCATTGGGGCGTTATTTACAAAAATGAAATGTTTAAGAAATTAAACCGTGGTGAAAAACAAAAAGCATACATTCAAAAAGTGCGTGAAGACGGTAAAATTGATATCTTACTTAATGAACCTGGTCATGGAAAAGTATCTGACTTTAGCCAAGTGCTATTATCAGAACTGAATAAAAATGGTGGTTTCATGGCGGTTACAGATAAAACAGACCCTGAAACAATATCTCGTTTATTTGGTGTGAGTAAAAAGACGTTCAAAAGCGCTGTAGGCCAACTATTCAAGAAAGGTATCATTGATATCGTTAAGACTGGTAACGTTGGCTTACAAGTTAAAGACAGTGAATAATGCATACTAGTCAGTCGTTGATTACGAAAAATAAGATATAGAGAGTAATCAAACTAATAGTAATAAAAATGGAAGCCAATTGGCTTCCATTTTTTATGCTTAGTCATTTTAGATTAATGAACAATTTGCGAAATAGTAACGTTAGCTTGTTTATCCATCTCAGCAGAGCCCAACATCATAATTAACTCATCGTCAGAATAAGCAGATAAATCGTTAGCTTGTTCAATAATATCTTCCATGACTGCGTTGACGTCACCATTCTGTACTCTGTGCCACTGATAAAAACTGATAAGTAATACTTGTAATACATAGTCTTCATCTAATAAAGCTACATCAATACCACTTTCTAATGCCACTGCTTCCAATGTTTCAATATCAAAGGAAATACTGCCATCATCATCAAGTTCAAGTCCTAATGAATCAAAACTAATCCCATCAGGGATACTAATTTCGACCCTAGTTAATGCGGAAATATCCATTTTGCATTCCCTCTTTAAGTCAAGCATAGATACAAAGTAACACTAATACGAAAAAAAACAACCTTCTAGCACTATTCAAAAATTAACTTATTCTGTCGCTGTAGCTGTCACTTTCACATCAGTAAACGTAAATGCGAGCTCATCACCCTTCAATTGAATGTCAACTGCGCCACCATTTATCAATTTACCGAACAAGATCTCATTAGCAAGGTTACGTTTAATTTTATCTTGAATAACACGGGCCATTGGTCTTGCGCCCATCGTTTTATCGTAACCTTTATCAGCTAACCATTTACGTGCATCGTTTGATACATGTAGGGTAACTTGTTTGTCATCTAACTGGGCTTCTAATTCAACCAAGAATTTATCAACGACCATATGGATAACACTCATATCAAGATGATTAAACCAGATAATGTTATCAAGACGATTTCGGAACTCAGGTGCAAACAATTTATTCACTTCGCCAAGCGCATCACTATTATTATCTTGCTCTTTAAAACCAATGGATTGACGAACAGTTTCCGTTGCACCAGCGTTAGTTGTCATCACTAAAATAATATTACGGAAATCAGCTTTACGACCATTGTTGTCCGTTAATGTACCGTTATCCATCACTTGTAATAACAAGTTAAATACATCTGGATGTGCTTTTTCAATTTCATCCAATAGCACAACAGCATGTGGTTGTTTGATAACCGCATCCGTCAACAGACCACCTTGATCATAACCAACATAACCAGGAGGCGCACCAATCAAACGAGATACGGTATGACGCTCCATGTATTCCGACATATCAAAACGGATCAGATCAACACCCATAATCTTAGCTAAACGCTGAGTCACTTCTGTTTTACCAACACCAGTAGGGCCAGCAAACAAGAAAGAGCCAATTGGTTTTGTTTCAGCGCCTAAACCAGAACGCGATAAACGAATTGCATCGGTCAGTACTTCAATCGCAGGATCTTGCCCAAACACAACCATCTTCAGATTTCGTTCTAAGTTTCGCAGTACGTCACGATCATTAGAAGAAACTGATTTTTCTGGTATACGAGCCATTTTTGCAATAATAGATTCAATTTCACTAATACCAATCGTTTTCTTACGTTTATTTATCGGTAACAAGCGTTGTTTAGCACCCGCTTCATCCATCACATCAATCGCCTTATCAGGTAATTGACGTTCATTAATGTACTTAGCAGATAACTCTGTTGCCGCACGTAACGCTTTAGCCGTATAACGTACATCATGATGCTCTTCGTAGCGAGACTTCAAACCTTGCAGAATTTTAACCGTATCATCAATAGAGGGTTCAACAATATCCACTTTTTGGAAACGGCGAGCTAACGCACTGTCTTTCTCAAAGATTTGACTGTACTCAGAGTATGTAGTCGAACCAAGACAACGTAACGTACCATTACTTAATAGTGGCTTAATTAAATTTGCGGCATCAAGTTGACCACCCGACGCGGCACCGGCCCCAACAATCGTGTGAATTTCATCGATAAATAAAATAGCATCATCGTGTTTTTGTAACTGTTTCAATAATGATTTAAAACGTTTTTCAAAATCACCACGGTACTTAGTACCAGCAAGTAGAGCGCCTAAATCGAGTGAAAATACCTGCGTATTTTTCATCACATCAGGGACTTCTTTATTGACGATTCGGTATGCGAGACCTTCTGCAATCGCCGTTTTTCCCACACCGGCTTCACCAACCAATAATGGGTTATTTTTACGGCGACGACATAATATTTGAATAGTACGATTTAGTTCTTCATTACGTCCAATTAATGGGTCAATCCGCCCTTCAACAACAGATTTATTGAGATTAGTAGAAAAGTTCTCAAGGTGAGTAGATTGATCTTCACTATCATTAATGACTTGTTCCGAAGCGTCATGACTATCTTCAATACCCGGTTCTTCATCATTTTTACGAATCCCGTGCGAAATGAAATTAATCACATCTAATCGGCTCATACCTGATTTTTTCAATATATAAGCAGCTTGTGATTCTTGCTCACTGAAGATTGCAACAAGTACATTCGCACCTGTCACTTCGTTATTACCTGAAGATTGCACATGGAACACAGCACGCTGTAACACACGTTGAAAGCCAAGCGTAGGCTGTGTTTCTTTCTCTTCATCCGATTCAGGTAAAATAGGTGTCGTTTGTTCTAAAAAAAGCAATAGTTCATCGCGAATAGCATCAATATCACCAGAGCAGCCTTTAATCGCTTCGCAAGCAGATTTATTATTCAGTAGTGAAACCAATAAGTGTTCGACCGTCATAAACTCATGACGATTTTCACGTGCAGTTTTAAACGCTTCATTGAGCGTTACTTCAAGATCTTTGCTTAACATAGGCATCTCCCTATAACTACGTGTTGCGTAATATTGTCAGCATTACGTTTATGCTTGTTCCATGGTACATAATAAGGACTGTTCGTTGTCTTTTGCATATTGCATTACCTGTGATACTTTTGTCTCGGCTATATCAGCCGTAAATACGCCACAAACACCTCTGCCCCGATAATGAACAGTTAACATGATTTGGTTAGCCTTATCTATATCCATAGAAAAAAACCTTTGTAGTACATCTACAACGAAATCCATTGGAGTATAGTCATCATTATTCAAAAACACTTTGTAAAACGAAGGCGGTTTAAGTTCTTGCTTACTTTCTATACTTGTTTTGAAATCAATCAGTTCATCTAACTTACTCATAATTCTATCTTAGTACCTATCACAGATTTGGGCTAATAACTTTCAACCTTTCGTCTAAGTTTACCTCATTTTAATCATTTTTAGGAATATTAACTTGACTATAGTAGCGAATAAACTAAGTTTATTAACAGGATGCGTTAAAATGATTAACATTTCAGTTACCTGATATGTATTATTACAACCATCTTATAACCCACGAGTTAAATGGGTGATGTAAGTTCAGTAATCAAACAATTTGCAATTACAGAAAGGATGCAGAGGTATGGCAACCGGTACGGTTAAGTGGTTCAATAACGCGAAAGGATTCGGCTTCATTTGTCCTGAATCTGGTGGTGATGATGTGTTCGCTCATTTTTCAATTATACAAATGGATGGATATCGTACATTAAAGGCAGGACAAGTCGTTGACTATGAAATAGACGAAGGCCCAAAAGGATCTCATGCTGTTTCTATTTCAGCCCATGAAACAAGTGAAATAAAATAGCTTGTCGGCCTATTTTGATAAAAAGCAGCTTGGCTGCTTTTATTTTTATGACGATTAATTAAAGATTCTTAACGATTAAATTTATAATATATATCAACCGCCTTGCCTACACCCGACACTAATTCTATATAGAGCTTAGGGATAATCTCATATCGTACGATAACCTCACTTAGATCAGTGAATAAACCAATACCATAGCGAATTTGAACACCTGGTAATACATACCCACTCACTTCAACTAGAGTATCATTGCCCTGTCCTCTTGTATCGATGGCAAAATCTTTAACTCCGAGTGTATCACCTAAGAAACTAATGACGTCTTTACCTTGGCCAAGACTAGAGCCAACAAGCATTACCGTTATTACATCGTCTTGACTCGTTTCATCTTCCGAGTCTATATCACGCCCACGTAATAAATAGGAAATCATACGGGTTTGCGGCATTTCAGGCTCTGAAAATATCGTAAACAGTGGTTTTTTAACAGGTCCTATTAATCGGACACCGACAATAACGTTGTCTTCTGTCACCTCTGTATTACGAATAGCTTCTACATTTAGATAAGGGTTTTCGATGGGGCCAGAAAATACAATCTGTCCTTTTCGAATAGAGAGATCTTGACCGAACGAACGGTAACGACCATTTTCAAACTGAAGCATCCCATCAGAAAATAAATTACCATCGCCATCGATAATAACATTTACATCACCAGTAATATTAGATTTAAGGCCAAATGAATCTATTTTTACATTGTCTAATAATTTAATATTCACTTCAACATCGAGTGGATAGTTCTGTTTTTCATTGACGTCATCAGCGTCAACAATAACCACATCATTAGAAACCGGGATCGCGGTTTGCGGTAATTTTTCTACTTTAATTCGTGCATACGGTATTACAATATCCCCGCTAATTTTAGCCCCTAGAGTGTTTCCTTTAATGCTTATGTTAGGACTAAAATGTAGATGAACCCCCTTACTATCGTCAAACTCAAAGTTGTCACCGTGTAGAAGCATTTGATAGTTAAATTCATTACCCCAAGTAATATTACCGACGATTTTAGCTAGCCCTTTACCGGAATTAGCGCTACCAGTAATACTCGCTTTTTGACCACTAGATTCTATACTAAATTGAAAATTTTCTAGCGTAACAGGCAATTCATCTCCAGCTAAATAACCATTGTTGACATTGAACTGCCCGATGAATTCAGGCTTGTCTAAAGTCCCATCCACAATACCAGCACCGGATACAACACCATTAAGTACATCGACCTGATAAATAAGCGGCTCAATAAAGGCGAGATCCATATCGATGATATTAATATCACCACTCAATTCACGCTTACCAAAGATATCATCCACACTAATATCAGATGTCATTCCACCCAATTCATGTGAGTTGATATTAACCTTCGCAGTTAGTCTCGATTCATCTATCCCTATATCCATTCTTAACGTATCAAAATTAGCAATACTACTTTCTTCATCATTATAAATAAGTAATGATGCATCGGTTATTTCGACCTTCGATGTTAGCTGTAATGGTGCACCCTTACGCCACGTTACTTTACTGATAATATTAAGCAAACCTTCAATTTCAAGGTTTTTTTCCTTTTCTAGACCTAACTTATTTAGGTTATAATCTTGTAGTTTAAATTCGAAATTGTCCGCTTTCTCAAGGTTACCGTCAAAACCTAAGCACAGCGTGGCCACTTTTTCATTCCAGCAGTGCTGCGCAATAGAGAGATAATAATCTTGATTAGAAAACGTAAAATTCACATTAGGGTCAATTCTCCAATTACCATATTCAGAATTAACGCGCCCTTTAGTTACCTTCCCCTGCCAAATATCGTCTTGCAAAAAGCCGTTTATTTCTAATACTGCATTATTTTTTTCATTTTCAATATTTAAACTAATACTATTGCCATTTAGGCCCGCAGTATAATCCAGAGCAACTTTATTAATGACCAGCTCACCAATCATTAACTCTTCACCTGTGAGCGATATAGTGCCCTCTGGACGCTCAGATAAGCTAATTCTCCCTGTAAGGTCTGCACGTTGCAATTTATTGTCTTTAAATAAAACATTATCAGTGAATAAATCAAAGTTAAACCAAGGTTTCGTTTTCTGGCCTATGATAGTGAAATAACCAAACGCGCTCCCCTTACTCTCAGCAAGATAAGGCGTAAGGGCTTTAATATCAATTTCGCCCGCGATCTTAAACTGTTCGTTAATAATACCGTCAAGTTTGACTGAGTCGCTTCCACGAGAAAGTGAAAAACTATCTAGACTCCAATACAGATCCTGATCTAGCGTTAGCTTACCCTGTAAAGTAAGTGGATAACCTTTAAAATCTGCGCCTACGTCAATATCGTAAATGGCAAGTTGCCAATCATTATCCGCTTCAGGTTTAAGGCTAAAATCAACCGCAGCGTTTCCATTTGGTTGTAATTGAACGTCTGGCCAAAATTTATCTAAACGTATGCCTTCTGCTGTGACTTTACTTTTTACCCTAATACCATCGGTCCATTTTAGTTGCCCAGATGCTGAAACATGTCCACTCAGCGTTTTAGCGTTAATCCGAGAGAATGATAAACCTTGTAGATTCCCTTTACCTTTTGCATCCAGATCCAACAACGGTGCATTATCAATATCTAACAGTCCTGAAACGGCTATAGTGTAGTCATCAAGATTACCTTGCATTGACAACTTTCCATCCGCTGAGTTGATATATGCCGGCGTCAGTAATGGCCAGCTTAATTGTTGCCAATTAGCATTGATAGTAAAGGGTAAGGCTGGACGTAACGGCGCGAGTAATGCATCAATATGGGTATTAATCGGCCCTGATGTATTAATAGCTAAACTCATACTATCAAGGCTACCTGTCGCGTTGACATCGACAGCAAGTTGCTTTAACAATGCTGGTTGTTTTAATGTTGTGTTAACCGTCGCATACAAGGGGTAATCTTTTTGTAATACAATTTGTCCTTTAATACTGGTATCAGCCTGTGGCATATTAACGATAAGCTTTTCGATCCCCACTTCTCCAGAATCAATATAACCGACTAAGTCTATCGAGTTGAAATATAGGGATAAATCATTTACTTGAAGTTTAGACTGAATAAGCTTTGCATCATGCACATCTACACGTAGTGGAATTGAAACCTGATAAAGTTCGAACTCATTTAATAGATCAGTAACGATATCGAATTGTTTATTTGTTTCTTCAACCAAGGTGGTAGGTTTAGAGCTTATAGCGCCACTTGTTATTTTTTTTCCTGGTGATTCAGTTGATACTTGAACATCTACGTTATGTGTTATCAATTTGGTAACAGCAATATCTCGCCCTGATAAATTAACTACAGCCTCAAGACGATCAGCTGTCACACTGGTATTAGCAACAATAACATTAATATCTCGAATATCTATATTTGAAGCGCTGATTAAAATAGGGATGTTTAATTGCCAAGTATCATTTTCAATTTTATCATCGAGCTTAGCGATACGTGACAGCGTGTCATTCAAATCAATACCGAGAAGTGTACTAGGTTCTTCCGTCAGAGGCATAATGAAAGTTACTGCGCTAGAATCCAGTTTATTAATGCAGACTTCTGCACTAAATAAACAACTTAAATCAATGTCATATGCTAAGTCTGAAATTGAAAGCTGAAATAGCTCCCCTTGCCAGTCAATTATTTTCCAATGTGCTTGATTAAAAACAGTGCCTTCTTCCAGAACCAGGTGTAGCGGTAATTCTATGCTATTTAATTTATTAATGATGAACTGGTTTCCGGCATGACTGCCGAGTAAGGCTGTTAAGCTGCTTACAAGCAGAATTAAACCTACAAAAAATAATTGAATAAGGCGCATTATAATTCAGGTCCAATGTACAAATGGATAGTATACTTAGTATCAGAATCTGACTTAACAGGTACAGCAAAGTCAACTTTGACGGGGCCAATAGGAGTCATCCAACGGATACCAGTCCCAATGCCCACACTAATAGGTTCAGAAAAATCATTGGTTGATGTACCCGCGTCAGCAAATAGTCCAACACGCCATTTTTCAGCAAATTGATAACCGTACTCAAACGAACCAACCGTTAAATAGCGACCTCCTATATACTTTTTATTTTCATCAACAGACGTAACAGTTTCATATTGATAACCACGAATACTTTGACTACCACCAGCAAAAAAACGCATTGATGCTGGCACACTCTCGATTTTATTAACATAAATAGCGCCTAAATCAAAACGAGTTGTGAAAAAATGAGTTCTATCGATAGAGCGTAAATACTTTGTCCGACTCTGTATTTTAGCCATATTAATGTCAGCCCCCCAAAAACGACTCGCAGCCTCAAAACTAAATAGCTGCTGATTCCCCCAATAAGGATCAACCCCCCCACGTTGCTTTGTTCTTGCAAAGCTAACCCCTGGCAATATCATGAAACTACTATCGACTTGACTACCCTGTACAAAATCCTCTTGCTCGACTTTAGCAAACCAAGTTCGTAACCATTTAGATTCAAGCTCGAACTGACGCTGAAACTGCAAAGTAAACCGCCGACTCTTCGTATCTTTATTCTCTTTACGCTGAAAACCAAATTGGATTTTGGCAACATTCGTAATTGGGTCTTCAATCGGGATGTCATAGTCAAAGGTAAACTCTTGTTGTACTGTTGAATATTTAAATCCTGCAGAAACACTATCACCACGATTGTTAATCCAAGGTTTTTTCCAACCTAATGTGCCTCTAACACCAACATCACTGAGATAACCAATGCCGACTTCATACGTATTGCTAGGATGATTTATAACAGTGATTACCATCGGTATTTTACCATCGGCTCTGCCATTAATATTAGGCACAACAGATGCAGACTGGAAATATCGACTATTAAATAATGCTAAACTGTATTCAGCTACCAAATGGGACTCATACGCTTGCCCTTCTTCAAACGTTGCTAGCTCAGAGACTATCAATGCAGATTTGGTTTGGTTGGATAAAACAGACTCGCCAAATACATAGCGTTGTTTACTATCAAAGGTAAGATCGATTTCTGCGCTACTTTTTTTAACACTAACGCGCACTTCACTTTTTAGCCACTTACCATCAAAGTAACCCCGTGCTAACGCAAGTTTACTGATATCCCCTTTAAATTTGTCGTAGTCCGCATGTGATAAATTGTCACCTCTGTGCAATGGTATTTCATTCAATAAATGAATAAAAGCCGTATCATTTTTTGCACCACCATTAATTTCCACATTAACAACGGATAACGTCACCCTTTCCCCTAATTTAATATCAATAAATACGATAAGTTCATCATCATCAACCGTCAGGTGGACCGTGATTTCGGGGCGATAAAAACCAAAAACTTGAATTGATTCGATAAGATTTTTACGAACCTTAGATTCGAAGTAACTGTAATTCTTACCTTTAGGGGGAGAAATCGTCGATAAATAAGCACTGACGTTGTCCTCGATATCACCTGAGACACCTTTAATTTCGAAATCAATACTTGAAACAGCAAACGCGGAAGGAGAGAAAATTGAAGAATATAAAAATAGAATAAATGCAAATAAAACGGGTAGTTTCACTGACTGAGACCTTACTTAGCACAGTTCAAATATAGAATCGTACTTTCCATGTAAAAAGGAACTGATGAATAACAGATTAGTCTAATTACAATCTAAATTCAATGGCGCAGTATCTACCACGCCATTGAATAGCAACTAAATACCTTCGCTAATGATACGTTTAGCTAATGTCGTTGGGCAACCAAAGTGTGTCCAATCTTCAGTTAACAATACGGTGTCATATTTACGGCAAATATGCGGTAAAAATGTATCATGGCAATCAGATATTAATTGTAGATAATCACATGATGTACCTTGTTCTGCATCACGTGCACGTGAAAGCATACGCGTATACGCAGTTTCCGCGTCAGAGCGTAGATAAACAACGGCAGACACACGCGGGTAATCTTTTAATTTAGTTTGAATATCATAATAGTAATCAAGATCTTTACCATCTGGGCGGCATGCTTCTGCTAAGTTGGCTTGACAGAAAACAAGATCAGAGAACAACGAACGTTCAATAATGTAATTGAATTTAGGATCTAAATCTTTACAGATATCCGCTCTTTTATTGGTAATATAGCGCTGAAATTCAATGCGGCGTGTCGAGTCTACCGTAAACGCTTGTAACAAGCGTTTAAACTCAGGGTCTGAATCAACATCTTCTAAGATTAATTGCCAGTCAGCATTATCATGTTCGGTTAATTTCGCAGCAAGTAAGGGTAATAATGTTGACTTACCAACACCAATATTACCTTCAATCGCGACTAGTTTAAACGTTTGATCATTACTCATTATAAAACCTATGATACCAATATAAGCGGTCGATTATAGCATATTGACCGTGCTATCCAAGCTCAACAATGTTTAAAATATAAGCCGTTTAATAAATTAAGTCTGATTTTTTTATCTGTTAACGTAAATCATACATTCACCTAGGTTATTTATTACTGTATAATATGCCGCCTTAATGAGGCATATTGCCGAACTGCTAGGATATCCAATGAAATTTTCATCATATAGTTTTACTCCCGAAATTTTACGCGCGCTAGATGCTTGTAATTATGACCAAATGACGCCTGTACAACAGCAAGCTATTCCAGCAGCTGGTCGCGGTAAAGATATTCTAGCAAATGCACAAACAGGTACTGGTAAAACAGCCGCGTTTGCTTTACCTATCTTGCAACAAATCGCAGATACACCAAAAGACATCCACTCAGGAAGCGTGCGCGCACTAATCTTAGTACCAACACGTGAGCTTGCAGCGCAAGTAACAGAGAACATTCAAGCATACAGCCAATTCATGGAACTTAACGTTGTGAGTGTATACGGCGGCGTTAAAATGGAAACGCAAACTAAACAGCTTAAACAAGGTGTTGATGTTTTAGTTGCAACGCCAGGTCGTTTATTAGAACACCTACAACTTAACAACACCAACCTTGCTAACGTTGAACACTTAGTACTAGACGAAGCTGATCGTATGCTAGATATGGGCTTTATCACCGATATTCGTAAGATCTTAGAATCTATATCGAATGATTTCCAAACAATGCTTTTCTCTGCAACGTTATCTCAACAAATGAAGCACCTAGCAAATGAATTACTGTCTAGCCCAGTGATTGTTTCTGCTTCAAAAGAAAACTCGACAGCGTCAACAATTAAACACGTTATTCACCCTGTTGAGCAGCGCCGTAAACAAGAATTACTTTCTGAGTTAATCGGTACTAAAAACTGGAAACAAGTATTAGTTTTTGTTAACACTAAAGAAGCGGCTAATAACATCGTTAAGGAATTAAAACTTGACGGTATTAAAGCTGACGTTTGTCACGGTGATAAAGGCCAAGGCGCACGTCGTCGTGCATTAGGTGAGTTTAAAGAAGGTAAAATCCGCGCGCTAGTTGCAACAGATGTTGCTGCACGTGGTCTTGATGTTCAAGGTCTTAAGCATGTAGTTAACTTTGATTTACCATTCCTAGCAGAAGATTATGTTCACCGTATCGGTCGTACAGGCCGTGCAGGCGAAACAGGTAATGCTGTATCATTTGTATGTCGTGAAGAAGAGCATGGCTTGGCTGATATCGAAGCGATGATCGGGTATAAGATTGAACGCCAAGTTGTTAAAGGCTATGAAGTAAGTAACCGTGATCGTCTAATTGCAGACATTAGTGGTCGTGCTTCGCATGAGCGTCGTCAGCCTCGTCGTAACAAAGCGGTTGGTGAAGAAAAAGTTGAGCATAAACCAAAAACAACTGCGCCATCGAAAAAAGCAAGTAAAGGTAAGCACCGTAAAACAAGTGCTAAGTTACACCGTAAAGGTAATGTAGCAGCGCCAAAACAAAAATAACAATTAGCTTAGCTATTCGTTAAAATGGTAAGGCCCTATTAAATAACCAACTTAGTTTGTTTAATAGGGCCTTTGTTGTATTTACGAAACAGTATCTACAATATATTATTTACAGAATCATTGTTGATGATCTGCAATTACTTCCAACGGTCTGCTGCTGTAGTATCAGTTTCCCGAGCATCTACCCAATGAGACCCCGCTTCCGTTGCTTCTTTTTTCCAGAATGGCGCTTGGGTTTTTAAATAGTCCATAATGAACTCACATGCTTGAAACGCATCACCACGGTGCATACTTGCCACACCAACAAAAACAATTTGATCACCTAATGCTAATTCGCCAACACGGTGAATAACTTTAACGCCTTGGATAGACCAGCGAGTTTCAGCTTCAACCAATATCTTAGCCAGTGACTTTTCAGTCATGCCAGGATAATGCTCAAGTGTTAAACCGGATACGCTATCTCCTTGGTTAAAATCGCGTACCTTACCGATAAAAGTAACAACAGCACCAGTACTGTGACTTTTACCTAATGCCGCATATTCTGCTGCTAGGTCAAAATCTTCAGTTTGGATCTGAATCATATCTGTATTCATTTAGCCTCCAGTAACGGGTGGGAAAAATGCAACCTCAACGCCGTCATTAAGTGGCGAGTCCAAACTACAAATTTCTTGGTCAATAGCCACCAGCAATTTATCAGAATCAAGCGCCAGCGCCCACTTATCGCCTTTAGCAGCGAGTTCTGCACGTAATGCATTCACAGACTCAAACTGGCCAGTCACGTCTAACTCCGCGCATTCAACCAATTCTCTAATTTGTGCAAAAAATAATACTTTAATCATCATAATACCCTGCGCAATCTAAACTTTAAAATGACCTGACTTGCCACCTTTCTTCTCGAGCAGCTTAACACCATCAATAATGATATCTTTTTGAACCGCTTTACACATATCATAAATCGTTAGTGCAGCAACGGATGCGGCTGTTAACGCTTCCATTTCAACGCCGGTTTTACCCGAAAGCTTGCAACACGTTTCGATGCGTACAAGGTTGTTTTCTGGCTCAGGCGTTAATTCAACCGTCACTTTAGTCAGCATAAGCGGATGACAAAGCGGAATAATATCAGACGTTTTTTTCGCGGCTTGGATACCTGCAATACGAGCAGTCGCAAATACGTCACCTTTATGGTGGTCACCCGACATAATTAGCGCAAGTGTATCCGCAGACATACGCACAATAGCTTCCGCTCTTGCTTCACGTTGAGTGACGGTTTTATCTGTAACATCAACCATATTTGCTTCACCAGAAGCATTTACATGAGTAAATTCTTGAGACATTAATAATTCCTATTTCTTAAATGTGTGGCATGAAATTGCATGGACGATGAGAGTTATTTAACTGCTCACGTAAGATCTTATTCCAGCCCGTTTTACATGCACCCGTTGATCCTGGCATACAGAAAATAACAGTTTTATTTGCAAAACCACCCACTGCACGGCTCTGAATTGTCGATGTTCCGATCTCATCGTATGAAACTGCACGGAATAATTCACCAAAGCCTTCGATCGCTTTATCAAATAATGGTTGAACCGCTTCAGGCGTTGTATCGCGAGCAGTAAAACCTGTGCCACCGGTAATTAGCACACCTTGAATATCTTCATCAGCAATCCATTGAGATACAATAGCTCGGATCTTATATTTATCATCAATGACGATCTTTTTATCCATTAAAATATGACCGTCAGCAACAAGAGCTTCTGCAAGAAAGCGCCCTGAAGTATCTGTTTCTTCATTACGGGTATCGGATACGGTTAATACGGCAAGTTTTGCGGCCTTAAACCCTGATTCAGCATGGCTCATTATTTTTCCTTTTCAATTCGGTCATGTTTATTAAATAATTATTTGCTAGTCACTTTAACTTTGTTGTTATTATCGCGACTTTCACGAATCAACGCATCATTAGCAATGGTTTCGGTTGATTTAGCCAGACGGTCATACAGTAGAACGTTCACCGTAGCAGCAAGGTTCATACAACCAACGGTAGGCACATAAACAACCGCTGATGCACGATCAATTACTTTTTGATCTATGGTGCCGTCTTCAGGTCCAAAGATATAGATAACATTATCAGGATGCTTAAACGCGGGTAGCGGGATTGCGCCTTCAGCTAATTCAACACAAACAATATTGGTTGATTCTGGAATACTATCAAGCCAATTATCAACACCCGTTAATGGTGTTTTAGCCGCGATATTCTGGGTGTCGGTTTGAAAGGCTGAGGCTCGGTCATATCTTACACCGGTATAATAAACTGCATCAGCTTGATAACAGCCAGCAGCGCGCATGACAGCGCCAACATTAGTAGGACTTTTAGGATTGGTTAAACCAATTGATACATTTTTATTTTTCATTCAATGCTTATTTTATCAATAATAAACGGGATTTTGTGGGGCTATAATACAGGGATATGAGACCCAGCTCAAGGCTACACTGGAGAACAAAAAAGGCCGCGTTATATAAATGCGGCCTTAACATTACTTATTTAATTTACGTAGCTATTATTTACTTTTATCCGCAGTAAGCGCCAATGCCCATACTGAAAACCCTGCTACGCCAAGAAAACCAGCGAGTAAAATAACCGGTATTGCCGTGTAGCCTAGGATATGCCAAATAACGTATTCTAACGTACTCATAATCGTGTTTCCTTTTTCTATCTACCAACCAGGTACGTCAGACATATCTGGTAGTTGATGGGCAATACCTTTATGGCAATCTACACATGTTTTTTCGCCACTCGCTAATGCTGTAGAATGTTGCTTCCTACTACGCGGGCCTTGCTCAGAGAAGTCCATGTACTCAAAGTTATGACAATTACGACATTCTTGTGAATCATTTTCTTTCATTCGTTGCCATTCGCGAACAGCTAAGTGCTTACGACGTGCTTCAAATTTTTCTTGAGTAGAAATTTTACCCATTAAGAATGCCACAATTTCATTACTCGCTTGTACTTTACGTACAATTTTGTCTGTCCAGTTATGTGGTACATGACAATCAGAACAGATTGCGCGCACACCAGAACGGTTTGAGTAGTGGATAGTTTCCCTTAGTTCTTTAACGATTGGCGCGTGACAAGCAGAACAAAATTCTTCTGTATTTGTCGCTTCCATACCCATGTTAAAAGCACCCCAGAAAATAATACCACCGATAAAGCCCATCGCTAGAACAGTACCAACAGCTGCTTTACTTGGTGTCGTTAATTTACGCCAAAAATTTAAAATCAGTTTCATTTTATCGCCTCTTTTTCGTTTAGGCTACTTTCATTTAGATAAATCAACGCAATGAATCTACACGTTTAAAATCATTTTCGATTAACGGTGATGCGTCAGCTTGTGTCACATGACACTGCAAGCAGAAATAACGACGTGGTGACACATCTGATAGTACTTCGCCTTCACGTGATTGATAATGCGTTACACTGATCTTAGTCGCGCCCATTTCACCCGCGTATTTCCAGCTGTGACATGACAAACATTTATTCGCATTTAAAGACACTTCGTAATGACGTGTTTGATGCGGAATAAGTGGTGGTTGATATACGTAATCACGATCGATTGGGCTACGATCTTTTATCACACGTTTCAGCTCATCCGCTTTACGTGTGGTATCTAACTCCGTAATACCACGCAATGATGCAACACCACCATTGTTTACATTTTCAATTTTCGTTGTTTCGGTGCTTTGTGCTGATACAGAGAATAAAGTTCCTGCAGCTAGCAGCACAGCCAATAATTTTCTCATATTATGTTCTCCGCCTATTGGCAAATAAATCCGTTATTTGCCAGTATCGTTTACTGGCAAACTCATTCAGTAAGATATGCAGTTTTTAATTACACTTTGGTAATTTTAATTGCACATTTTTTATAATCCGTTTGTTTTGATAACGGATCCGTAGCATCTAGACATACTTTGTTAATTAATACTCGCGCATCAAACCAAGGTACAAATACTAAGCCTACTGGAGGGCGGTTACGGCCACGTGTTTCTACACGACAGCGCACTTCACCACGAAGGGATTCAATAAGAACTTCATCACCGCGACGTACATTACGTTTCTTCGCATCATCGGGATGGATGTAACAAAGCGCATCAGGCATTGCACGGTAAAGCTCTGGAACACGCGCTGTCATTGAACCTGAATGCCAATGCTCTAGAACACGACCAGTGCATAACCACATATCATATTCTTCATTCGGCATTTCAGGTGGCGCTTCATATGGTGCAAAGATGATGTTTGCTTTACCATCTGGCTTACCATAGAACTCAAAACCTTTACCTTTACCTACATACGGATCACTGCCTTCAGCAAAACGCCATTTGGTTTCAACACCGTTAACCACAGGCCAACGTAAACCACGTACAGTATGGTAAACATCATAAGGGGCTAAATCATGGCCATGACCACGACCAAATGTTGCATATTCTTCAAACAGACCTTTTTGCACATAGAAGCCTTGATCATGTGCATCATCATTTAACTCTTGTGCTTCACTTAATGGGAAAGCATCAACATTACCGTTACGATAAAGTACATCGTACATCGTCTTACCGCGATGCTCTGGCATTTTAGCTAATAGGTCTTCACCCCAAACTTCTTCGATTTTGAAGCGTTTAGAGAATTCCATTAACTGCCATAGATCCGACTTTGCGCCTTCAATAGACTTAACTTGTTGATACCAAGCTTGCGTACGACGTTCTGCATTACCATAAGCACCTTCTTTTTCTACCCACATTGCAGTTGGTAAAATAAGATCAGATGCTTGCGCCGTTACTGTTGGGTACGGGTCCGAACAAACAATGAAGTTAGCTGGATTACGGTAACCCGGTAAACCTTCTTCCATCATATTAGGTGCAGCTTGCATGTTGTTATTACACATAGTCCAATACGCATTTAACGTACCATCCTTAAGTGCACGGCCTTGTGCTACGGCATGTAAACCAGGTTTTGCAGGAATTGTACCTTCTGGTAATTTCCAAATCTTTTCAGCAGTTGCGCGATGTTTCGGGTTTGCAACAACCATATCAGCAGGTAAACGGTGTGAGAATACACCCACCTCACGTGCTGTACCACACGCAGATGGTTGACCCGTTAGCGAGAATGGACCATTACCCGGTTGTGAGATTTTACCAACAAGTAAGTGAATGTTATAAACAAGGCTGTTCATCCATACACCGCGAGTATGTTGATTCATACCCATTGTCCATAGCGACATTACTTTGATGTTTGGATCTGCATATTGCTTCGCTAGCGCAATCAGTTTTTCAGCAGGTACACCTGAAATTTCAGATGCTTTTTCTACCGTATATTCAGCAACAGACACCTTATACTCTTCAAATGTCATTGCTGTCATTTTGCCCGAGTTAGGGTTTTTAGCTTTCGCTTGCATTGGATGTTCGTCACGTAAGCCGTAACCGATATCCGTTGCAGTACGTTTAAAGTGAGTGTGTTTGTTAACAAAATCCCAGTTTACTGCATCATTTTGGATAATGTAGTTAGCAATAAAGTTAGCCATTGCTAAATCAGATTGAGGGTTGAAAACAATCCCCATATCAGCAAGTTCAAAAGAACGATGTTTATAAGTAGATAATACATTAACTTTGACATGCTGATTACTTAAGCGGTGATCAGTAATACGCGTCCATAAAATAGGATGCATTTCCGCCATGTTTGAACCCCAGAGTACAAACGAATCTGCATTTTCGAAATCATCATAACAACCCATTGGCTCATCAATACCAAAGGTACGCATGAAACCACCAACAGCAGAAGCCATACAGTGACGCGCATTTGGATCAATGTTATTTGAACGGAAGCCTGCTTTCATCAGTTTAACTGCAGCATACCCTTCCATTACGGTCCACTGACCAGAACCAAACATACCCACTGATGTTGGACCGTTTGCTTTTAGTGATGCTTTCCATTTCTCAGCCATGATATCAAACGCTTGATCCCATGAAATTGGTGCAAATTCACCATCTTTCGCAAACTTACCATCACGCATACGCAGTAAAGGCGTCGTTAAACGATCCTTGCCATACATGATTTTAGATAGAAAGTAACCTTTAACACAGTTAAGGCCTTTATTTACAGGCGCTTCAGGGTCACCCTGAGTCGCAACAACTCGTCCACCTTGTGTACCGACTAATACAGAGCAACCTGTACCACAGAAACGGCATGGGGCTTTATCCCACTTAATTTTAGTCTCATCACTACTTGCAATGAGATTTGTTGCACTCGCAGGAAGAGTAACGCCAGCAATTGCAGCCGCAGAGACTGCAGCATTTGCTTTAACAAACGCACGTCTGGTTAATTTCATAGATCATCCTCACATGATGGATCGATAGTTTCAATTTGGTGAAAAACAAGAGAAGTACTTAAGACATGTTCGAAGTTATTAATTTTATCAATAATATCGGTAACAAATTTCTGATTGGTCGTTTCTAATACGACGATAATTTTACCCTCTTCACTATCACCGTAAATTTCAGCATCTGGGAGCGCTGATATTTTATGCTTCACGCCTACCAAAAATTCTGGTTTTACGTGAATAATTAGACTCGATATATGAACTTCTTGTTCTGCCATTTTATGACCTTATAATTATTATAAACGTATTCTTAATAACTAACCCTAACGGTGAGGGCTCACTGTAATAGCACTTACAGGGCAAATAGATACACACGCACCACAACCGTTACAATCATCGAATACAACATCCGGACTCACGAACGTTGTATGAATAAAATTAAATGCTAAAGCTTCTGACTCACATGATTCAGCACAACTTCGGCAATATACAGATTCAATATTCAAGCACCTATCTGACACAACAGCTTTGCTAGCCCATGCTTGTGATTGATTTAAATCGAATAAATCTTCTTTACAGTGATTTACACATTCTTTACAAAAATTGCATTCTGATACGCTAAAATCAATTTCAGGAAACCCGCCATCGCCGACTATTATTATTTGTTCTGGGCAAGCGGCGGTGCAATCACCACAACGTGTACACTGCTCTGTAAAGTCTAAATCTGCTTTTAACCAAGGTAGACGTACAACGTTGTCTTGTTGTTTACGACGAAATAACGAGCGTCGCGCTAGATTAATACTCATCAAAACCACCTTATGAAAATGACTTTTTTAATGTGAAAAATTAAGGCGCACACCACTCTATAAAGATATTCGATTCATAATGATGCATATAATACACGCCTAAAATACTCACTAATGGGTAAGCTAAACAAAACTTATTTTAGATCAATAAATAAAGGTGAGGGATGTCACATTTTGTGTTTGTACTAGATTGAATCTACCTATTGAATCAATAGACAAATATTTCTAACATTATAGACAACAGCAATAATATGCGCATATTTAAAGCGAGATTAAATATAACGTAGCAATTCACTACGTTATATTTTTGGAGGCGGGATTAAAGTATTTAAGCTTGTATGACTCTGAATTAGCCGCCAATAGAAGCTAAGTGTGGTGTATTGGCAGTGATGCCTTGCTGAAGAAAATGAGTCGATTTTTTATCGGACATGTGATCAACAACACGCGCAATTAATTCTGCTTGTTGGTTATCATTTTGTAGCAAATCGCGTAATTCAACACCTTCTTCACCAAACAGGCATAAGTGCAAACGTCCTTTGGTCGAGACACGTAAACGATTGCACGTTGAACAAAAATCCTTTTCATACGGCATAATCAAGCCAATTTCACCGATATAATCAGGATGAACGAAAACTTGTGCGGGGCCGTCAGCTTTACCTCTCACTTTACTGACCCACCCTTGTAATCTTAACTTGTCACGAATACTCACACCTGAAACATGGTGCTTATCAAACAAAGCTTGATTATCGCCAGTCTGCATCAATTCAATGAAGCGTAATTGAATTGGTCTAGTTTTAATCCAATTTAAAAAATCACCAAGCTCAATATCATTTAAATTACGCATTAGCACCGTATTGACTTTTACGGTTTCAAACCCGGCAGTAAAAGCAGCATCAAGACCCGCCATTACTTTATGGAACATATTTTTACCGGTAATTTGACGGAACATGCGTGCATCTAAACTATCAATACTCACATTTAATGCGTCTAACCCCGCATCACGCCATTGTTGAGCATATTTTTCGAGGTTAAAACCATTGGTTGTCGTGGCCACTTTATTAATTTTGGGGATCGAAGCGATATCTGAAATGATATCAGTAAAGTCTTTTCTTAATGAAGGTTCACCACCTGTAATACGGACTTTTTCAGTGCCCATTTCAGCAAAACCTGACACGATACGTCGTAATTCATTACGCTCTAAAAACTCAGGCTTGCCTTCGGCTTTGTAGCCATCTGGTAGACAATAGTTACATTTGAAATTACAGACGTCTGTAATTGATAAGCGTAAATAATAAAATTTACGCGAAAACTGATCTTGAAGTTGCATAAACACCTTTCCAAATACGGGAGGCCTAACCATTTCTGATTAAACCCTTATAGCAATTTTTCATGCTATGAGTCCTTAAGATCATATCTATAACAATAAATTTAGATCGTTAAGGATCGGAGTTTGATTTATATTAAATTTTTATAGTCGTTAAACTTAAACTATTTTTAAATTAATTTAAAGGAATGATGTACGTAATTATAGTGGAATATGATAAATCATTGATCGAAATTAAATTGCCATGTAAATTATTAGCTATTAACAGCTCAATTCATCAACAGTAAAGTTCACATGATAAAAAATATAATCCCTTCCCACCAGTCTATTATCATTTTAATCGGCCGTGGGATGTTCAGTATACTAGCGCTAGCCTCAATGCTAACGTTTATCTCCTTAGTTGCATTACCGCTCAGTCTTTCTGATGCTTCATCAATTAACAAAGCGGGGGCTCTGCGAATGCAAAGCTACCAAATCGCTTACAATTTATCCCGGGACGAATCTGAAATATTACGTCAGCACCATATTGATACTTTCAATCAATCACTGGCGCACATTAAAAATAATATTGTCGATAACTGGGATATCACATTAAAATTAAAAACCGAATTTATGGATGTGAATGATCGATGGCAAACGCAATTAGATATATTACACAGTAATAATCCCAAAAAATTCTTAGATAATGTCGACAATTTTGTATTAGAAATTGATAGTTTTGTACAACATTTACAAAATCATTCTGAGTATAAAGTTAAAATTATTACGCTAATCAAAGGGCTCGGGATCGGCCTCATTTTTGCGGTATGTATTATCACTATCCGTTTAATGCAAGTACAGGTATTAAAACCACTACAGCAAATATTTGCCGCATCAAATCAAATTAGAAAAGGTGAGTTCGATGTCTCGTTTGATTTTTTCTATGAAAATGAAATAGGCTCGTTAGCGAGTAACATTTCACACATGGCGCAAGATTTAAATAAATTATACAGTACGTTAGAACAACAGGTAGATGCCAAAACCAAGCAGTTAAAAGAAGCGAAAGATAAAATTAACTTTCTTTATACCACATCACAAAAATTACACGTCACACACCTTAACGCCGATATGCTTGAACAAACACTACAAAGTGTATCCGAACTCAATGGCCTTAATTTCTACAAACTTGTATTAACGGGATCGGAAGTTGAAACTATTTACCTTAATTCAGGCTTTGATAATGGTGAGCAAACTATTGACCTAAAATTAGAACTCGAAGAGCAGTCATTTGGTACCTTGACTGTTCTCAAACGTGAAGCAAATGATCAAGAGCACTTACGCAGTTACTGTCGAATTATTTCTCGTGCTCAGCACCGTTCTCAAAGTAACTTAGAAGCACAACGCTCCTTATTAATGGAAGAGCGCGCCGTTATTGCGCGGGAATTACATGATTCACTTGCACAAGCACTCTCCTATTTAAAAATACAAGTCGCGTTATTGAAACGTCATTTAAAAAATCAAGAAATCACATCGGCTACCAATGATATTGTGGATGAAATCGACACTAACCTAAAATTATCTTATACGCAGCTAAGAGAATTATTAAATACTTTTCGTTTGACGCTTGATGATGCGAACCTTTCTGAAGCCATTTCGATCATGCTCGCACAACTGCGTCAGCGCACAAAATCCAAAATTCATCTAAGCTACGAATTAGAAGAACATTTATTTAAACCCAACCAACACATACATATATTGCAAATAATTAGAGAAGCTGTATTAAATTCAATCAAACATGCGAACTCAAACGAAATAATGATTGACTGTGGCACGAATAAAAATGGTACTATCAAAGTATCTATTTCGGATAATGGTGATGGCATTACAGCTAACCCAACGAAATCCAACCATTATGGGATAAACATAATGGGTGAACGCGCTTCAAAACTAGGTGCTAAACTAGAAATTAAAAATAATATAACAAAAGGCACCTTGGTATTACTTACCTTCGACAGGGAAAACAAACATGCTTGACAATAGTTACACAATTTTAGTTGTTGATGATCATCCGCTAATGCGAAAAGGGATTGTTCAACTTCTTACATTAGAAGACAAATTTAATGTTATTGGTGAAGCCAGTGATGGCGTAGAAGCTATCACGCTTGCCAAACTACATGAACCCGATCTTGTTCTACTTGATTTGAATATGAAAGGCATGTCAGGCTTAGATACATTAAAAGCACTCCGCGCTGAAGAGTTAAGCTCTCGCGTTGTAATTTTAACGGTTTCTGATAACAAACAAGACGTGATTAAATTAATCAATGCGGGTGCAGATGGCTACTTATTAAAAGATTCAGAACCGGATCTGCTACTAGAGCAATTACAAGATGTATTATCTGGCCAACAGGCTCTTTCTGAAAGCTTACTGGGCTATTTAGACTGTCTACATGAAGATAATAACTTTGAAGAAAAGCTAGCTAAGCTAACTAAACGCGAAAACCAAATCTTACTTGAAATCTCAAAAGGCTACAGCAACAAACATGTTGCAAGTAACCTGCATATTTCAGAAGGGACTGTAAAAGTTCACGTTAAAAGTTTATTGAAGAAACTAGAAGCAAGTTCACGTGTTGAAGCTGCTGTTATGTATCTTGAATTTAATAAAACTAGCGCGTAATCAAATAATAGAAGTAAAAATATAAGCCTTATTATGTTTTTACTTCTATTTCTCAATCAAAAATGCAAACTTTTTAAACAACACTATTATTAGTTATATATCCAATAACTAATGAGCCCACTCTTGCAATCAACTCAACTCGCATTATTCCCGTTACCCTCTCATATACTCCCTAATGGTCGACTTCCTTTACGTATCATTGAAGAACGCTATATACGCATGATCAAAGACAGCGCTAAAACAATGACAGGGTTTGGTATCGTCATGATTGATTCTAAACAGACTGGTCCATTTGGACGTATATCACCGATCGGCACACACGTTAAAATTGTTGATTTTTACCCTCTCGATGATGGCTTCCTTGGCATTGTTGTTGAAGGTGTTGATCGTTTCATCATCGATGATATAACCGTCGAAGATGATGGATTAAAAATAGCCGAAATCCATCACATTTCTAATTGGCCAGATCAAAACATCACTGAACAAGATCGCTACTTAACCGACAAACTAACGGATATATTCAATCAACATCCAGATCTGGATGAGTTGTACTGCTCAAAAGAAATGAATAATGCAAGTTGGATATCACAACGCTGGTTAGAACTCTTACCGATACCAGTTGAGCGAAAGCAAATTTTATTACAACAAGCTAACTGCACCCATACATTACAAGTCTTAAAAGAACTTATGCCAATATAGTCATACTCATACTCATACTCATACTCATACTCGATTGTGAGCCATATCTATAAATTACTATATTCTTATTTATTACTGTTTATTAATGCAACAAATGGGTAAAGTTAATTGTTAAAACATTTTATTTCAAGATATGATGAGATTCTGTCATTCTCTCAAGTTTAGTATTGTAATATGTTGCAAAAATCACTTTCAGATCTCGATAAAGTTGTCGCTATCGGCGGCGGTCATGGACTAGGACGTGTGCTATCTTCCCTTTCTTTTTTAGGGTCAAGATTAACGGGCATAGTAACCACAACAGATAATGGTGGTTCAACAGGACGACTTAGAAGTTCTGAAAACTGTATCGCTTGGGGAGATGTTCGTAACTGTATTAATCAGCTAGTAACTCAGCCTGATATAGGTTCTTTGCTGTTTGAATATCGCTTTAAGAACGAAGGTGAACTAAAAAATCATAACTTAGGCAACCTAATGCTGGTTGCTTTAGATAACCTCTGTGTGCGTCCACTAGACGCTGTAAATCTTATTCGTAATATGCTACATATCGAATGTCAACTAATCCCAATGTCAGAGCAGCCAAGTGATTTAATCGCAGTCACACCTTGTGGTAATGATGTGCATGGTGAAGTGTCTGTCGATAAAATGCGTGAGTTTCCAAATCAATTAACCGTACACCCAAATGTTGCAGCAACATTCGAAGCCGTACAGGCAATTGAGAAAGCTGATTTAATATTATTAGGCCCGGGGTCGTTTCTAACCAGTATTATGCCTCCGCTGTTGCTTAAAGATATACAAAAAGCGTTACGTAGGAGCAATGCAAAAGTGATTTACTTAGGTAATTTACAGCAAGAGGTAGGTCCAGCATCAAAAATCCCCCTGCAAGAACGCTTACAGTGGTGTGAAAAAAAACTTGGTTTTCCAATCATTAGTGCCGTTATACAGGATATAGATAAACAGTCAGAACTGACCTATCCTACCTATACCCATGACTTACGTGAAGACATTAATAAGCACTATCACGATCGTGTAAAATTAAAAGAAGCAATTGAATCGGTTGTTAATCACATCTTAACGCCAGCGCATTAATTGCATCTTCGAGACTATGTATTAGTAATGGTAATTTCGCTTGTACTTCTTCGGTATGATTCGATTTTGCCATAATCTCTAACTCTTCAGCATGTTGCTGCACTAATAACGCCCCATATGTACCAGCACTACTTTTTATACTATGACAACTTTGTGCCACTTTATTATTATCAACATCCAGCATTAATGCTTGTAAGTCATTAATACGCTCCGTGGTTTCTTCATTAAAAACAGCGACCAACGCAGGTAACATGTCTTCACCTACATCAACCAACAATTGAGAGAATACCGTTTCATTTATAACTGTGTTTTCCATTTCATTACCTCATGTCTTCAATTTGAACTTATTACTCATTTATTGTTTAGATCAATGACAATTGCAGTGGCATCATCCTGTAATTGTCCGGGTAAAAGTGATTCAAAACGTAACCATAGTTGATCTAATACATATTGAGCTGTTGTTCCTTTAATACCATCTAGTATATTGCCAATACAATCACAATTCCTATCTATATTCTCAAAAATGCCATCTGAATAGAAAAAAAGTTTTTCTCCTGCTTTTAGCTGTACTGTGACGGCGGAATACCCCTCATCGGGTAAGAGTCCCAATACAGTACCTTTACAATCAATTGCTTTGTATCCAACGTCATTCAATAGATAAGGCTGTGGATGCCCTGCGGTGGCGATTTCACATTTATTTCCTGTCAACTTTATAACAATACACGTTAACATACTGGACTCTAGTAACTGATTTAAGTATAACCTGCTAGACAAGCCTGCTAATAGAACACCTGGACAGGTGGGTATAGATGTGATTAACCCCTCTAAATAGCCCATTATCGCAAAGCTATGAAATTTAGCGACAGGCCCATGTCCCATAATATCACCTAAAATGAGTAATTTGCTTTCACCATAATCATGAAAAAAAACAAAATCACCGCCACCTTCACTTGCTGGCGTATGAGCAAGTGAGAAATTCCAGTCACCAGACTTCGGTGGTAGTGACGGTTTAAACGGTCGACTGAGTGACTCCACAATACGTTGCTGATAATGCAATGCCAGTTGATTAGTACGACGTATTACACGGTTACAAACTGCAAGTAACGGTGTTTTAGTGATCGGTTTAATTAAATAATCATCAATAGAAACTTCCGCGGCTTGTTCTTGCACTGATAGATTATCGTCACCCGTTAAGAATACAAACGGTGTCAATGCACCCTTCTCGAAGGACTCAACTTTCAGTCTAAACTCAAACCCTGACATTTCCGGCATGTGAATATCGGCAATAATAAGATCGCAGCCTTCATGTTGAATATATTTAAGTGCTAATACTGCCGCTGAAAAAATATGCACGACAAAATCATTTTGCAAATAGCCTTTATATGCCCACAATAGGGTTTGATCATCATCAACAATAACGACGTTTAGCTTTTTTTTCTGTTTCTTTAAGGGGCAAGTGAATTTATTAATGCCATTTTCACTCTCGTAATGACCATTGTGGTTATTTTTCTGAATTAAAGCTAACCCCATACCACTCGTTAATAACTCACCATTAAAAATATCGTTAACATTGGCTTTATAAGGGTCAAAACTCTCACCAGTATCTGATACTTCAAAATACCAATTACTTTTAACTCCGGCGAGCTCAATACTGAACCAGTTAACAGTACCTTGGTTATGAAAATAGAGATTAGAAAGGTATTCAGCTAACACTAACGTTACACGATCAATTTCAGCTTGTTCAAGAGCGAGCTGTTGGCATAATGTCGTTAAGAGACGCCGAACCTCACTAATTGAATCCAGTTTTAATGGATATTGCTTTGCAAACAGTTGTGTTTTCATCAGCGGCCAAATTTACCTTTTAATAATTCCACGTTTGAAATTCGATTGAGCAACCATTGTTTGAATATCGGAAAACCATGTAATCGTCTGCGCACTGAATTTCTTAATTGCATATCCAATGGTGGACATTTGACATCATTAATCACAGTGCCAAGCAATTTAACATTATTATATTTAAAAATTTTTATTGTTTTTACAACTGAACTCTCAAGCGAGATACCGGGAGCAACAACAAGCAAACTGGCATCACATCCTCTAGCAATAACTTCACCTGGTATATTAGAAAAATTAGTGCGCGTGATTGCACATGTATCAAATATAATAAAGTTATAGTGCTGCAACCAGTATTCGATAGAATTTTTTATCTTTTTTTCATCTCGGAAGCTAATATTTTGATCTTGCTCACTTTTTGGCGCAGGTAAAATATCAATCATGTCAGTAAACTTTGCTATACAAGCCGTTTGTGAATTCATATCGTCGAGAGACCATGATTTTTTCCCGTTAATATACTGATTGGTAATTGCAGGTTTAAATGTATTAAGATCCACTATCAGTACCTTACTCCCCGCCACTTTATGACGCCGAGCTAATGCTAGCACTAACTCAGTTCCGCCTTCTTTTCCTTGAGAACAATTTATTGCTAATGACTTAATATTTTCGTTCGCAATTAACTGATAAATCTGCTCAATTTCGACAAACGTTTCCGGTAAGATATTCATAATGAAGAGCCGACAATGAAGAGTGTAACAACACTTAACGCACTCCCTAATATATCCAACAACTGGCTCCAATTAGACTCTTTCTCATTAGGAATATATATAGTGTCACCAGCATGTATAATCGGGATATCTCGATAGTCGGGTTGAGTAAGATAATGCTTCATATTAAAAATACGTGCACTATGCTTCATTTCTCCACGTTTAGTCAAAATGATGATACGATCAATATAAGCTTCTGTGGTAGGTCCTCCAGCCATTGTTAATATACCAACAACATCCAGTGAAGAATCATATTTATAACGGCCTGGGTTATGCACAGCGCCTAATACCTGTACAATATTAACGGTATTATTTAATTCCCCTTGTTCACTTTTCGCTGGAATATAGATCGTATCCCCTGGTAAGACTTGCGGTAAAAGACTTTCATCTCCAGTCTCAAAATACATGTCGAGATCCAGCGTTGATGATTTTGCAAAGCGTTTATTACGATGTGTTACTTTAATATGCTTTATGTCTGCATCATTAGTCGGACCATCCGCTGCAGATAATAAATCTAAGAAATCTAATTGACTGTTAAATGCATACCGGCCAGGCGCACCGACGGCACCAAGAATATATATAGAAGATTCAGACTCTTGTTTTATCCACTTTGATTTATTATTTGTTGGATCATCCGGTAACTCCGTAAACATGACTGTATCACCCGCAGATAGCTGCGGCAGAGTTAAATAATCACCACCCACTTTCATGAATTTGTCTAAATCGAAAAACAGACGTTCACCTAAACCATCATTGCCAACAATCATTACTTTTGATAAATCAGCCTTCTCGGTTGGTCCCTCAGCATGGCCAAGTAGATCAAGGAATGTCATATCATCATCCCATTGATAACGACCCGGGTTTTTGACCGCGCCAATAATTTTTATTGCTTCATCGTGTGATTCAACGAGCCATGATTTTTCAATCATATCGGCTTTTTCAGGTAAGAAAATCACATCCCCCCCCTCAATAACAGGAAATGGGTTATTTTCAGGATCATCCGAATATTTTTTTAAATCAAAGCGGAATGTTTCACCATTTTCTTTAAGTACTCTAATTTGCTGAGTATCAGCATATCGATTCGGCCCGCCGGCATTTGCTAACATGTCCATGAAAGTAATCCCCTCACGGCCTTCAAAAGCACCCGGTTTATTCACTTGCCCCATCACGTACACGACCTGTAAGCCAACTTTGATGTCTTCAACCTGAATAGGCACAAAAATAGTCGTACCGGGTTTTATCTTGGGTAACTTAGACATATCGCCTGTATCAAGATATAATTTCAAATCAAACGTTTGTGGAGCCTTACTCCCCATAACTCTGATTTTACCCACATTGGCATAACGCGTAACGCCATTCGCTTTCATTAAACTTTCAATAATTGTCATACCCGGCACATAGGAAAATGTGCCGGGTGCATTAACCTCACCGAAAACCGTCACGGCTTTTTGAGTGTCACTTGCGTCTCCGCCTAGTTTTAATGACCTCGCATCAAAGGTCATCTGCACATTACCGGTCAATGGCGATGATGGGACAAATATAATATCGCCAGATTTCAATGCAGGAAGTTCATTGTCATCACCCGTTTCTAAATAACGTTTGAAATTAAATATGATAACTTCAGCGCCTCGTTGCAGTTGCATATTATCGAGCTGTGCGCCAGCCAGCATCCCCCCGGCTTTATTCAATGCCATCTGTACATTACCCAGTTCTGGTAATACCACTTCACGAGGATCCTTCACATAACCTAACACCGTGATTAATTTTTCTCGTGCTCGAAACTCAATATATAACTTTGATATATCTCGGAATACGACACTAAGCGATGCCTTCAGCTCTTCTAATACGACTGTCAAGGTTTTGCCTTTTACATGTAATTTCCCAACTTCAGGCAATTGAATAAAACCACTTGCGTCAACTTGAAATGGTTTTTCAAAGTCCTCCTCACCAGGCATAAAAATAAACAATTGATCACCCGAATCAATGAATTCACTTTCACTTAAAGCGATAGGAGATGTGAATAATAAAGCAAAACAAAATAATACCATTTTCATAAAGCGAGTCCTTTCGGTAATTTCGCATCACTAAACAGTTCACCTTCTGTCAGTAAGAAACGCCAATCTTTTACCTTATGGTTAACCTTTTTATTGCTCTCTGATAGCCACATAAGTGTTGTAATTACAGGGGCGGTTGGTGGTGTGACACCAAGCCTGAGTTCTTCATAAATAACATTATTTTTTTGTTCATTCGCTGTAAGATCTGAGACATAATTTAGAATCGCATCTGTACGTAAATTAAGTAATGCAACATCATCTAAATTTGTTGCATATTCAACTTCGGGATTATATTTTGACTCATGATTAACATCATTGGAGGATTGAATTTCATGAACAAGTACAGGAGTATGTTCTTGCTCTATGTTAAATTCTAATTTAGATAATTGTTGAACACTCACACTTGGTACTTGATCAAAGATCAAATATTTACGCATGTCGTCATTATAATCTTCATCGTCACGATCATTTAACGTGTCTTTAAACTCATTATTTACATCGACGATTGTACTAACATCATGAAAAACGAGACTTTGATTGTAATTGATATTTGAACCATCACCTATTGGATTCCCCCTACTTTCAAACAACTTGTATTTAGTATATTCAATCTCAACATCGGGGTTATCTAGCAGTAAAAAGCTGATCTGACGAAGGCACACTTTATATAGCGCAGTTAAAACAGCGCTATCTACTTCAAATTGTGGAGCACAGTACAATAAGAGATCAAGTTGGTAAGTTAAAGGGTGAACAAAATTTGAGGTAAATGAACGTGGCGGTTGTGCGCAATTAGTATTAGCACTCACTCGATTAAGATTAACAATTAAATCCGTTATATTACGTTCTAAAATAGCCATTTCAATTTTTATATCTTGCGGGTCTTCCACGGCAATTGCTTTTTCAACACGGCTGTTAATATTTTCGACCGCTTTAACATAAGCTGGTGTACACTTTTTGGCACCCCGTAGGTTAGCTACTGAAACATGCAAATTTAAATACGAATAATGTTGTTTAAATTGGACTCGTTCCTCTGTATGTATAGTCGTATTTTCAAAATAGCCTTGTCGTGGCCAATTTGTACAAGCAGAAAAAGAAACGCATATAGATATCCATAGCATTAATTTATTCATTTAATACCTTACGGCCTTGTACTTATGCCGAGCGACTTGCGTCACATTCAGTTATATTTTCAATAAAGGGGATAGCGTTTTCTACACGTAACATCGTCATCAACTTGTAAGGTTGACCTGAAACTTTAAGTAGAGAAAGAGTTCGTCGTTGTGAGGTCAATCTTTTGAATAAAAAAACAATCGCGCCAATACCGGTTGAATCGATAAAGTGGACACTTGAAAAATCTAAAATAATATTTTCAGTATATTCATCAACTAAGGCTTCTAATTTCGGCTGAATACTAACAACGTGCTCGGTGTCGAGATCGTGAACTACCTGCAAAACAATTATTCCATCATGAGGCCGTGACATTTCCATTATTAATACTCCTAAAGAATACAAAGTTAATCCTGAGGGATAATATTAACGTACATAAAACATTAATTTTTCTACCTCATACTAAAAATATAGACTCAGAAAGTAGAAAATGCACAAATAAAAAAAACCACCCGAAGGTGATTTAGTATCACACTTAAGCATCTGAATTTAATGAATTATTATTTATAAGTGACCACATATCGACCACATATACGTTAATAAGCTAATAAAAAGACCTCATTGAGGTCTTTTTATTTACAAATACTTATCTATTCTTTAGCTAATTAGGGATAATTTATTGAATTATCCCTAATTAGCATATAGCCACATGCATTGTGTTATACTCACCAGTTGGCCGTCATTTAATCCACTTTATAAGTACCAGCAGAACTTCCCGACGTGATTGTTACGCTCGCATTCTTCACTCGCTCTCTTACTGTAGCATTTGCAATGGCCGTTGCTAATTTTTCAGCCATAGCGAATTCTCCCTCTGTAACAAAACCTAGTGCTTTAAATTCTTCGATTATAAACTGTTTAAGTTCATTCTTACTTGATGCCATATTATTTCCCTGCAAAAACGGTAGTGGAGCCATCAACGTGTGGTTTACCCGTGAATGGGCAAATACTGGCGCAAGTGATCACCCCTTTTCCGCCATTAAGCTTAATCGTGTCTGCATCTTCGGTTATATTCTTGGCTTTAATGATCAGTGATTTTGTACTATCGAAATGCATGTCTTCTGCGCTTTGTATTTTAACTTCTTTGTTACTGCCTAAAAGCAGGTTATCCAACGAGGTAATAATCGCCTTTTCACCGACGAGTATTTTTAACGCCCCCATAATTTCATTGACCTGGTTACCGTCTATTTTATTCATGTCATGCGTAGCGACTTTGGTACTGCGTTCGTGGTAACTCTGCTCGCTGGTTTGGGCTTCCACTATCGACTTCTGACTGGTCTGTTTTACTTCACCATCGGTCTGCACCTGCCAATCGCCATTACGACCAACTAATTTACTGCGATGCGATTGCTGCAGACTCACATCGGTTGAACGATGATCGGGTACCAAAGTATGCCAGGGTAACAGCGACGTGATCACCGGCAATGAATCAAGACCATCAATGTATTGAATTAAGCACTGCATGCCTGGTGTTGGTTCGACAAACAAACCATGTTCATGTCCCTGCCCTGACGCAATACTCACTTGCTCAAAGACAGGAACTGCTAAGGGCTGACCTGTCACAGCATCTAATAATTGAATATCAGCCGCTTTATAGGCACGAAATGCACTGCTTACACTGGCGCCATTAACCGGCATATCATAAATTTTTTCTATTCTAGCCAATTGCGGTAAGTGTTTACGCTGTCCTAATTCGGGAAAGTAACGTAATACTAAGCGGCGTATAGCGTTTTTGACCATCTGATAACCTGCTTATTTCCTGTTAATGTCACTTCGGTAAGGTAACGGCCATTAAGTTTTAGTCCTGGACGTAACTTAGGGATCGCAATTAGCTCACCTTTACTCGAGCTGATTGGTTTGATTGGGTGTTCTGAAAAATCAGTGATGACCGACTTGGCCCAACCTGAATCATGCCAGCTGCCCACGTAGATTTTGCCATCGGGCCGTTGCTGAAAAATATAATCCGGTACCTGGTATATTTTCCCCAACTGACGTAATACCGATATACCATCGCCTTGATGATAAAAACACGGAACCGGCTGATTGAGATAACCTGTATCTGGATAAATAAATTGAAGACCAGTCAGCGAGAGTTGGTCCAGCACATCTTTCATCGTCGCAAAACGAATGGCCATGTTAGCCGGCAGTGACAACGCGCCGAGTAATTCACGACAAGTCAGATACCAACAACCGGATGATTGATACTTGGATTCAATGACTCCCATGAAATAAGGCTGCAGTTTATCGACCCGATAGCCTAGGTGTAACTCCACGATGCCTTTCGGTTCATGCTCACAAGTAACAACAAAACTAGCGCGACCAGGACTAAACAAATCAAGCTGGACACTGTTGGTAATAATATTAACTACAGGTTCACCACCAATGGTTAATACGGTGGTTAATCGAGCCGAATCGGGTTTACCCATCTCTTTATCCATAGCTTTCCCCCTAAGTTAGGGACCCTCTACATTTTCAAATTGTTGCTGCAGTGAATTATGGCCATCGGTACTTTGCAGTGTTGTATTGTTACTGGCTTCGCCATCTAGCTGCAGTTGTTCGCGTTCTGACTTACTCATAACTTCAAGTAAGTTAAAACTGACAATCCAAGCCTTCACTTCTTCATCTTCGGTCGCGCTCATTTCACCATCAAACTTGGTTTTACGTACTTTGAATGATTCTGCTACATCACAATTCACCGTGCGGATGATTCTGGCGCCGTGTTCATCAAGCTCTTTAGCCTTGGATATTAACTTGGCTAACGCTGATTTATCTTTAAAGGGGATCTTGGTAGTGACCGATAATACGGCAGGTTTAACCCCGTTATCGGATGACATAGAAAACGAGCCGTAGCCACTTAAATCTTCGCCGGCTAATTTGAAACTGCATTTTATTTTGGTTTCATAACCTGGTACTTGCCAACCATCGAGCGCTATCATAAAAACAGTTCCTTAATCGGTTCAAGTTCGTGGCTGCTACCTACAAACGCACAAAAAGCCCAATACGCTTTATCATCACCAAGACCTTGCAGCTTATCGGCTAAACCTTTGGCTGTATTGGCGCTGATGCTAGTGCAATTTAAGCCGGTGTTAATGCGGGTGAATTCAGTTGCCGTTAAACGCGTATCTCGTAGATTTTTTAACTGCTTACATTCTGCTAATGCGCTATCAATATCACTGATCAAACCTTGTCCCTGGTCATTCACCTGAGCTAATGAATCAGCCTTATATTGCAGCTTAAGCGCTGGTATCGACCGCTTATCACTAAATACCGTCCACTCAATTGATTGTTCAGCCCCTTGAGGACGAGTGAGTTTATCTGAATCTAATGTTGCTAGACTCGCTGCATAACGTTCGCATTCAACAAAACCAGCTAATGGACAGTATTCATTAACCGGCGTGAGGCGCTTAGCTAAATCGGTTAGGCTATCACTGCTAACCCATAAGACCAGGGCATTGAAAGCCGCTGGTCTGAACTGGCGGCTTTCATCCTTAATGGCGTTGGCTAATAAGGCCCCGCCCTCTGCAGTTGTGCAAAGGGTCGCGGTTTGATGAGAAGCAAGGCTAATGCTATGCATTTTCTATATTTGGTTTCTGTGGCCAAACGACATCGTCAGGATCGCCCACTGATTGTGGGATATCACGTAATGCTTGACGATATACAATTATCTCCGATTTAAGGCTATCGGATAACGGATAATCAGGTTGCACAAGATAGTCAGTATCACGAATTAACTTGTCACGTTTGATTCTTATCTCAAGCCATTTTTCAGCGCTTATTACGCTGTTGATAAGTACAACAGCTTCGTTTTCACTAAAACCCATTTCAACTAATACGTTGAGCTCTGCAGGTACATTAACTAATTCATGCCCCAACTTATCAACTAACGTATCTATTACTCTGTTCATATATATTCCTTAATGACGGTCTTTAACTATGCATCTTTAGGCGCGAATAATTTGTTGTAGTGGTAAGAATATGGCAAGCGACACTCTGGATATTCGGGACCCAGAAATTCATCATCTTTATGGTACGATTTGACTTTCCAGTTTATTTCCCAAGTAGATGCGACAGCTGAATAAATTGACACTTCACTGTCTTCTCTTGAATACTTCGGTGCGTTACTCATACTACTCATCACATGGTAAGTTAAACCACCACGTAGATAACAACCGCTAAATTTTCGACACGGTCCGACTGAACCATCAGATACACCTGAATATAAAGGGAATTTCCCTGATACAGGCCGAGCAATACAGCTAATACCAAAAGCTGCGTTACGAACTGTTTTTCGGTACGTTTGTCCAATTCGTTTAATAACAAAACTTTGCGCATCTCCCCCCCACATATAATCAATCCCTTCCATGCAAAAATCTAAGCCAGCTAGATGCGTAACACCTGGACCAAAGGGTTCATCACTTCTATTTTCACTAAAATTACGTACAATATTAATGAACGAGGCGCCCGCACGATTATTGGGAAAAAGCCACCACACAGGGTAATAACGGTCTGAACTCAGTCCGGTTAAATCAATCACAGATTTATACAGCGCTTGGCCATTAATATCTTTAGCTTGAACCGACCCTTTCCAGCCATTAAGGCTATCTTGCGTTTGCTTAACCTTCTGATCAATCTCTTGTATTTTTCCATCAACAACCCCAGTGAGGTTATTGCTGGCTTGCACGAGTTCTGCAATGTTCTGCTCTATTGTCATGCTCTGTCCCCTTTATTCGTTATTAGTCGATGTAATATGTTTTACCTGTCGGTACATAGTACTGACCTGTGCGGTTGCCATTTTGGCAAGTGAAGTTTGTATCTCACCATCGTGTTCCTGACGCTGATTTATCATTGCTGATTGTGTTTGTTTCAGTGTTTGCCCTTCTTGCTCTAAAGTTCCGATGTGAACTTGCTGCAGTTCGATAGTATTTCGTAAGCTGGTGACGACATCTTTTAAGCCTAAATGACGCGTCATGTTGTCAATTTGCGCTGTAGCATTGGCGACAATGGCCAGTTGCATACTGTCTAGCCTTGGGCTGTAATCAAACATCCAACTGCTGGCTTTAATATCGATACGTGCAAGGGCTTTGGCTGCAGCGAACTTCAATACAAAACTGCGGTTGTGTACGTTATTCACGCCCTGACGCTTACGCTGCAGAGGTAAATAATCAAGCGCTAGCAAGGTGCCATTACTGGTCACTAAGCCAATCCAGTTATAATCAAAGTCACCAACGTCCTGGTCTAATACACATGCCCAAGCCACGGTATGCTCATCAATGAAACCATCGAGTAATTCATCCGTTTCATAGGCAATTTGAGCTTGTGCTGGGATTGTCATATTAGGATCACGCTCTGCGTTATCACTTAAGTTCGGTACATTCGCTAACACCAGCGTTGAGACATTTAGCCCCGAGTTGGCTAGTGCACAGTTTGTAATATGTTGCTTGCCAGCATTAGTAAGAATGCCGGTTACCTGTTGTTCTGACATAGAAACTTA
>NZ_LOCN01000024.1:0-5544 GCF_001574435.1 Moritella sp. JT01 | reverse complement strand
ACCGCATGACTGCTAAAATCGAGCGCAATAATGTCCCAATCCCTGTTTTCAATACGCTCAGTTACTTTGATTACGTTAATACCCAGACGATTGAAGATATCGGCAATGGTTGCTATCTCACCCGCATCGATAGTATTAACCAGTGCATGTTGAACCCGTTTCCTAAAAAACTCAGTCGGTTCGGTTGCCAGTCTTTCGGTCAACCTTTCCCAGGCTAACAAACCTAAAAATGGCTCTGCACTTTGTTGCTCATCTTTTTGTGCTACAGCCCACATCACCCAGTCTTTGGTATTGTTCCAATAGTGCTGCGCGGCTTTCATTAACTGCTCGGCATGGCCCTTGTTTAACCAAGTCGCAATTTCGGGTTGTTTCTTTTGCTGAGAACTATCCATTTTTTACAACCAAGTCCGTGAGTGCCGGCAACCACAAACCCGTTCGAATATCACCACAATCAAACTCGATACTGCGTAGTGCTGGGAATTGATTATGTAACTGCGCTTGTAACTGGCTCATACTAAATGACGAATTCGGCCGCGTTCGTGTTGGTTGATACGCATCGTTTAATCGAAACGCCGCCTGGATAAAGGTCTTTATATCCGCTTTAATATCAGCGCTATTGGCATGAAGTGAATACGTTGCTGTTATCACTTTGTCTTGCATAGGCATTGCATACACTTGAAAGTCATCACCATGGCCATGATGACCATCATCACTGATATGCTGATTAATGACTTTTAATAAGCCAGTTGATACCTGCCCAACATTAAGGTAAATAAACGCATTGGCAGTACCTGGTCCACGCGGTGCATGGTTAATAATTTCAATGTTGTCGACCGGTATCGCAAAATCGCTGATTATCGATTTATACACGGTATTGATGTGCCATTTAGCAGCTGTGCCGAATACGTTTCTTATCCTGTTACGATATGCTTCTGTACTTTCTTCGTTAGCACCAGGGATAAGCAGCCAGTCATGTTTATTCTGAATACTGACACCTTCGACTGGATTCACCAGTTGGTTATAACTGCCCACAGGTAAGTTATGCCCTTGCCCTGCAGCTGTGGCTTCAGCAAGAACCTCTATCACCGATTCCCCCTCTTCAAACACTGAAGGACGGGTGATACTTAACTGATATACAGTGCCGCCAATACTGGCACTACTGACCAAGGCACCTGCAGGTATACTCAAAACTCCATCACTGTTTGTGCGTGTTAATGTCAGCATGCCTTTAGCCTTAATTGCATCCACAACAAAGACATTGCGGCTTGGGCCATGTAACCCAATTAACGCACTGCGACTGGCGGTCATAATGAATAAATCGGGCATCAATATGCGGGCTATCCAATCGAGTAAACCAACGACAGGCAAAGTAATTAAGGCTTTAACTGTGCGCCAAAACGGGCTAAACGGACTGCCATTCTCGACAATAATTTGCTGTTCGCTTAACACCTGGTCCCATTGCTGCTTGGCGACTGTCTCATTCACTGGTAACCCAGCATCCGCCATCATCTTTTTAAAATCAGGTACCATGTTATGCCCCCGCCCATTTCATTATGCCGTATTGCTTAGTTTCAGCTTCAATCGACAAGGTTTTATCACTGTTGTAGGTAATTAAAATCGTGCCAGGCTTGAGTCGGTCGTCTTGTTCCACTTCCAGCTCTAAATCGGTGAGCACTGGCGCAATACCATTGACGTTGCGCTGCTTCACTAACTTAACCAGTAAGCCACTTTCGATAATGCGGTGCTTAACGTCTTGGCCAATCACTTTGGCCGCAGATAATTTGCCAGCACTGAGCGAGGAATTAAATACAAAATCCCCATCAACAATATTTAAATCAACATGCATATTTATCATTATCCGGCTAACTCCATTAACTGTTCAAAATCATGCGCGAGGTTGTCGCTTTTCATCACTACATTGTCGATATAAACCCGCTTACTGTTATCGGCACTGCTATTACTCTGGTTATTCGCGCTTTGTTTGCTTTGCTGGAAATACTGCGTTCGCTGTATACGTGGACGGCTTACCTTCGCCAGCTGTTGGTTGCTTTCTTGATACTGTTGAATACGCGCACTGTGTGCACTTGTTTCATTAAACGTTTGGCTTTCAACAAGCGAAGCTGCAACTGGCGATAAACCGCTAACCTGATTGAACTGCGTATTTGTATTAACTAAGTTGTTCGCTGCATAAGCCTCTGTGCTCAATACCTGGTTTGCAGCAACTGGTGTAAAACCGTTAGCCTGGTTAATTCGTGTATTCATGTTTGCAAGATGGTTGGATCCAAGTGTCTCTGTGTTGAGTTTCGTTGATAGTGTGTTTTCAGTTGATATTGGCGCTGCGGTTTTGGTCACCTCTTCCACTTTTGAGTTAATGGTCATTTCTTTACCGTCCATCAATCCCAGTGCTTCGAGCACCCATGTCACATTATCAATCAGAGCACTGAACACAGACATAACGCTGTCAAATATCTTAATCAGAACTTGCCCCCACGATGAATCTTTAAAGGCAGCAACAATGGCATCCCAATAAAAAATAAGTCCCGCTACGGCAGCCACTAACGCAACAACCCCAGCGATAACCAGCCCAATCGGATTGGCAAGTAATGCTGTATTAAATAACCAAGTAACGCCCTGCGCCGCTAACATAGCGCCACGATAGAGACCGATAGCAGCAAGATAAGCACCCATCACTGCAATATTGCCTAAGAACCCCATCACGCGCAGTGCCACCAAACCAACCTGCCATAGTTTTGTTGATACAGCGGCGGCATTGCTGACAACACTCAGCCCAATCAATGCAAAACGATAAATACCGATGATCATATTCATGGCGCTAAATGCCATCATTAATGCAATGACGCCAACAGCAGCAGCACCAAGTACGCCCGTTAATGTCGGGAATTCTTGGGTTAGCCATATCACGCCACCTAACATAGCAACCAACATATCGACAACCGGTTCAATAATCGGTAATACGGCTTGACCCATCGCCGTTGCGGCGCCATTTAATGAACCACTAAATCTGTCCCAGGGACTGGCAATGATATTCGCCATTTCACTGGCCTTGGATGCATCCGTGACATTGGTCAACTCGCTAATATTCTGTTTTAGTTTGGCGGTTTTTGTACTTAATATATCGACAACACCCGCCGCTTCAGTTGAACCAAATGCTGCATTTAAAATATCACCTCTGGCGACACTACCAACCCCAGTTAACCTTTGGTTGATACGTTCAAGCACGATATCCATACTCAGCATATCGCCCTGGCTATTGGTGAGCTCTATGCCTAGTTTTTTTTGCGCTTTACCAATACCATCAATGAATGATGCATATTTGGTCCCGGCTTCGGAACCACTTAACACAAGCTGCAGTTCACCGAGTACCGCAAACTGTTCTGCCGCGTCGATACCACGATTGGCCGCTTTTGCGCCTAATGAGCTAAACGCTGATTCCATTTCTGCGCCAGTGGTTTTGTACATTTTAACTGCTGTAGCGGTTTGCCCTGCAATCTGATTCACCCAGTCAGACTTGCCCATTTTGTTGGCTGTTTTTTCAAAGATGCCGTACATGGTGCCCATATAACTGGTGATCGTGCTGGCGTCCGCTTTCGTTGCAACCGCTAATACATTGGATGCTTTGGTAAAGGAGGCAAGCTCATCACCGGTTAGCCCGGATATAGCGGATTGGATATCGTAAGCACTGCGCACGAACTCGGCAGAGTTACCACCAAAATGCGTGGTAAATTCAAACGCGGTTTTAGTTAGTTTGGTTAAGTCTTCGCTGGCTACACCCAATGTTTGCACTTCACCAAGCGCAGCCACATGATCAATAGCCGGAGACAAACTACTGACCAATGCCATGGCACCGCCTGCAGTACCCATAAAACCACTCATCATTTGGTTTTGAGCACTGGCCGTTTGGGCGCTAAGTTGGTTTATCTTGTCCATGATCTTATTCACTGGCCCTGTTGCTTTATCAACAACGCCAATGGTGTACATGAGTTTTTCCAACTTACTTAATGCGCTCATTCGTTCCCCTCAACCTGTGACTTAACCACTGTCTAACGCCATGCAAATACCGTTGTTGATGGCGATCTGCTGCTTTTCTTGATTATCATTTTCCAAAAACAATGCCTGGGCTAAACTGTCTTCGGTGGCCACGCTGTGTGGCAGCCATTTTTGCTGATAGGCGAGCAACTGATCTAAACGGTTTCTGCTTATCTCTTTTGCTCGCTGTTCTATTTTTTTACGGTGATATTGAACTCAGGTTGATACTCTTCAACAACACTGCCGACCAGATGCAGCGCTGCACCAGGCAGGGCTAACATTTCTTTTAATGTTGCTTTGCATTCACTGTCCACAACCGTCATTAAGAAGTTGGTCGCAGGTTGAATTTTATTAACCTGGTTACTTTGGTTTAAAAACTTGTTGTAAGCCGTTACGTTCACATTGAAACTCAGTTCAATGTCATTCACTTCTAGGGTAATTTTTTGCTCTAACGCCATGGTCACTCTCACTCTTTATTTGGGGTCAAATCAGCTTGGTTCAATAGGGTATATGTAAAGGTACTGCCCCATTGCTGACGGCTTTGATGGCAAAGGGCCATCAGCTTATTAAAATCATTCGGGTTAGCTAATACCTGGCAACCTGCAGACCACTTGTCGACTTGCTTTGACTCATGATTTGCACTCGCTCGATGGCAATTAATACCGAAATAACCACGTTGTAAATTATTCTCACAATCCAGTTGATTATCATTGTTGTTGTCTCTGTAAACGGTGACGGGTTTATGCTGCACTAACGCAGGGTATTTTCCCTGGTGATAACCGAAGGTCCATAAACTGCGATGCTGCATAGCGGCAAGTACCGCGGTACCATCCAGATTGCAGGGGTTTTCACGGTAATAAGTGCCTGCATCCGTGGTGCATTTAAAACTGACGAGCTGCCATTTACCGTCTTGCTGATACAGGACACAAAGCAGATCGTTAAAGCTGTTTGCCTTGGTGTCCGTGTGACGAACGCCAATCAAGTTAAGGTTTAACTCACCTTCAAAGACTTTGTACTGCTTGGCCTGCATCGCTTTAAGCAAACTACTTGCAGTGAGGTTTTTCATTGCTGCCATTACAGGTCTCTCACTTCTTCTGCAGTCAGATAAGGAATGCCATTGATTTTGATAAAATCAGTCGACGTAACCGGACCTTTGATCGTGGTGGTATCTTCTTCGCCACCTTCCGCTTTGATATTCAAGATCTCGTCTAACTGCGGCAGTACACCAAAGGCTTCAATATTCTTGGTGCCGGCGGCAACTTCCGCTAAGAACGAAATATCAAAAGGTTCGATGCCTTTCCAGCTGCCCGCCGTTTTGGCTACATCCTGCAGAATAAGAAAGTTCTCATGATCTAATTTAATGGTGACTTCGGCGTCAACCGGACCATCGATATAACCCTTGGTAATGCCACGTACTTTTTTGGCTTTACGGCCATCCGTGATCTTTACGCTGGCTTCAATGACATGCACCATTTTGTCACCAATGAAAATATCAAA
>NZ_LOCN01000023.1 GCF_001574435.1 Moritella sp. JT01 | reverse complement strand
TTAATATTGCAATGCTTAAGCCGTTGACGACAAGAATCCCCTTCCTTCCCCGACTTGTCTGGCGCGAAGCGAGGTAGGGGAGCTTCAATATTATATCTAACGAGCCCTACCTTTATTTTGTTAGTTATTATTCACGTCATTTTTAGAGTCGAATTTAATCGTAACGGTAGCGACACCTGCGTCATTAGGGTTAACGCTTATTTTAGATTAGGTACTTGTTTGTTCGGTGTTTTGGTCAGAATAATAACCACCCACTATAATAGTAAAAGAGGGTGGTAGAATTCTTGTTTTATTTAGCTTTGGCAAAGGCTAAATATTTTGGGTCATCATCACCAAAGATTTCTGCACCTTCAGCTTCAAATGCTTTTTCTAGTTGCTCTTTCGCAGGCCCCATGTTGCCAAGTTCAAAGTGTGCTTGACCTAAACGTAGGTGTAAATAAGGATTTACCGCACCTTCAGGGCATAACATAGCAAAACCCGTTGCTTCTTCTAATGACGGCCAATCGCCTAACATGAAGTGTGCATCACCTAGTGCTGTTAGGATCCATGTTGATACATTCCAGTGGATCTTAGGTTCAGGAACAAGATCATAAGCTTGCATAAAGGTATCGATCGCAGTTTTGTATTCTTCAGCTTCGAGCTGCTCTTCACCTTTTTCACAAATGATTTCGATTTCTTTAAAAAGCTTAGGGTCAAGTGCTGTCTTGGTTGCTGTCATTCTTATTTCCGTAATAAAAGCCTGATAGGGTCATCAGAGGTATGTATTTTGTAAGTATATCGTATTGCAGCACAGATATTGTAAAAAAATGGCTAAAAATGAAATCAACAAGGTCGACGGCTAAGCGCTAAGGGTTAGTCGAACTAAAAGAGGTGTTTTTATGGAAAGTACCAATAACAAAGTTTTCATTCTCGATACCAACGTGTTGTTACATGCACCTTTATCTATCTTCACCTTTCAAGAGCACGATGTCATGATCCCCATGACTGTTTTAGAAGAGCTCGATAATATTAAGGATAGAAAAAGGGATGTCAGTCGGGATGCTCGTGTCGCTATTCGTGCATTGGAGGATATTTTTTCAAACGCCACCCCTGAAGAAATCAGTCAAGGTGTGCCATTGCAAAAAATAGAAAGTAAAAATAAATTGGGCAAGATCTCTATTTTTGCTGATCATAGCGTGATGAAGCAAGATGTTTTCTTTACTGAAAATGAACCCGATAATCGTATTATCAATGCCGCGTTGTTTCTGCAAAACCAATCTGATCGCGAAATTGTACTAGTCACTAAAGACATTAATATGCGCTTGAAAGCGAAGGGCGCAGGGCTTAATCGGGTAGAGGATTACCGTTCCGATCAATTGATTGATGACATTAAGTTTTTAGCGACCGGCTTTCATAAATTCACTGGCGACTTTTGGCAAGAGATAAATGAATGCCACAGTGAAAGCATGAAAAGTGAAACCATGGGCTCAAAGACCATTCATACTGTCGAAACGGAATTGCTTAAAGATACTTTTATTAACCAATACCTGATTGATGAAACGGATCACTTTGCCGCCCGTGTTGTCGGAAAGGACAAGGGAGAAATTAGTTTTGTTGATTTAGGTCGCGAACGCCTGATGTCAAAAAAAGCGTGGGGTATACATCCTAAGAATATTTACCAAGGCATGGCGTTGGAAGCTTTACTTAATCCGCATATTGATTTGGTCATTCTGACCGGCCCCGCAGGGAGTGGTAAGACTATTTTGGCGATGGCGGCGGCGTTAGAGCAAGTCGTTGAGCGAAAAATGTATGACAAGGTGATTGTTACACGTAACACGCCAGAAATTGCGGAAAGCATTGGTTTCTTACCTGGCACGGAAGAAGAAAAAATGTTGCCTTGGTTGGCCGCGATCACGGATACCTTAGAAGTTTTGCATAAATACGATGAATGTAAAGATGGCTCAGTTGAGTACATTAAACAGAAAGCGAACTTACAGTTCAAGTCGGTAAACTTTATGCGTGGTCGTTCGATTCAAAATGCGTTTGTATTATTAGATGAGTGTCAAAACCTCACTGCAGCGCAGCTTAAGACCATTATTACGCGTTGTGGCGAGGGCACTAAAATTGTGTGTTCGGGTAACTTATCGCAAATTGATAGTAGTTACTTAACCGCTGTAACCTCGGGTCTTACTTATATAGTGGAACGCTTTAAAGATTTTGACGGCAGTGCCAATGTGTTCTTAAAAGGAGTGCAACGTAGTCGTTTAGCCTCTTTTGCTGAGCATAATATGTAATTAACAATCAGGTTTTAATGATACCGATAACGGGCTTTTAAGCCCGTTTTTTTGTGGTTTTTTTTAATTTTAGAATGCAAAACAAAAATTGTAGCACTACAGTTACTATGTATGAAACCAGTTATATATCAATGGTTATGCCTTGTTGTTTTGTAGCTATACTCTTAGTTGTTGGCGTAATATTTACCAATTAATATCGTAATTGGCAGTGAGCTTTTGCTGTCTATATTTATCAGCAAAAATAATCGTGGATTCATGATCATGGATGGTCTAAAAAATGAAAAAACAAGCTGGAGTTACGTTAGTTGAATTAAGTGCTGTTGTAGTTATATCAGGCATATTAGGTGCGATGGCTGTACCTCGATTTATTGATCTTGCCGATGCCGCATTAGATGTCAGTGTGATTAATATTGCTCGCAGTATTGAAAGTGCAAATACGTTTAATTACGCTGCCAAGATGATCTCAAAATCGGGATTATCGACGGGAGAGGCTGTACACATTGATAATTGTGATGATGCCGGAAGTCTACTCAGTGGTTCATCATTACCTTTAGGTTACACTGTTACGCCAATGAGCATCGCTGAAAGTACCACAGCGACTTGCATCTTAACCCATACTGATTCTGCTAAAAGTGCGACTTTTATTATGCAAGGATACTAACGATGAACCAGAATTGTTTTATATAGGATCAGGAGCACACTATGCGTTTAAAATATGGTTTATTAACCTTGTTAGTATTAAGTATTACAGCCTGCAGCAATTCTGACCCCGAGTATAAGCCTATCGGTGGCGATCGTGACGAGTATGGTTGCTTGCCTTCCGCGGGTTATTTGTGGTGTGAACGAACTCAACGCTGTGAACGTTCGTGGGAGCTTGCTGATGTAGCAGGCATTCCTCATACCGAAGCTGAAGTTAAGACGTATTGTGACATTATTGATGACGATGATATTGACGATAATGAAGGAATCAATGGACTTAACTATCACTACTAGTGCATTGGCATGAGTTAACGTAAATAATGTAAATTCAATGCCAATGAAAACAATTATCAATTACATTGCCTGTACTTAAATCCCATAATCAAGCAGTGTTATTACGATCATGTCTTCCTTCAGTCAATCTTTCACCCAGACACCTGCAAGATCGAAAAACAAAGCGGCTAATCCAAAAAACAAAACATTCTTAAAAAACAAACAAGTGCAATTATGGGCGCGTCGCTTACATATCTATATTTCCATGGCGTTATTGCTAGTGGTGCTGTTTTTCTCGATCACCGGCATTACCTTAAACCGTCCAAGTCTGTTTGTGAGCAGCCAGCCTGATATCCAAGAGACTATCCTTACCCTTCCGCAAGATTTATTCAGCGATGCCAATGGCGCAGTTGCTGTCGATAAAGCCGGCATTGTTAATTACCTTACCGAACACGCCAAGCTTTCTGGTCAACCTTCTGCATTAGACGTATTTACCGAAGTTGAAGACGGTGAATTAATTGAAGGTGAGATCGCGATGGACTACAAGGGACCGGGGTATAACGTGGCGGTATTTATTGATATGACCACGACTGAAGCGGTGATTGAGAAAACCCATTATGGAGTTATTGCAGTATTAAACGACTTACATAAAGGCCGTAACAGCGGTGACGTATGGAAGTTGTTTATCGATGTTACCGCGCTGTTGATGGTGTTCTTTGTATTAACGGGTGTGTGTTTACTGGTACCAAAAAAGAAAACCTTCGCAACCTCATTGAAATGGACCTTGTTTGGTTCCCTCGTTACCTTGGCTATTTTTGTGGTGGCCGTTCCTTAAAGGATCTTGTATGACTTTGTTATTTAAGCGTCTTAGTCAGTGCGTTGCACTATTAAGTTGCCTGTTATTACCGGCTTTTTTTGCCACTGCAGCGCCAATTCCGGCCACTGCAACACTCGATGTTGAATTTAGTCTGCCTAAGATTGATACCACCATGTATGCCCGTCCTTATGTGGCGATATGGATCGAGAATTCAGAGCGTAAATCAGTGCGTACGGTTGAGTTATGGGTGGGTAAAGATGAATGGTTAAAAGACTTACGCAGCTGGTGGCGAAAAGTAGGACGTTATGATCGTGCTTTAGTTGACGGCGTAACATCAGCAACCCGTCCTGCCGGTGATTACCGTTTCACTTGGGATGGTTTAGATAATGATGGTAACCGCGTTGAAGCGGGCAGTTACACATTTTATGTTGAAGTTGTACGTGAACACGGTGGCCGTAACTATATCCGCCAAAAAATGACTTTAGGTGACAAGCCGTTTAGTCACACCATTGCACCGACAGAAGAAACCGGTGATATCCGTATCAACTACCTAATTAAATAATAGAGCGAGTAAAGATTAATGACTATAGTAAAAAAATTGAAAGCGTTAGGTCTAGCCTGTGCGGTTATTGCGGGACTAGCGGCAACAACAACGGCAAACGCACATCCACGTTGGGTATTACCATCACACTTCACCGTATCGAAAGAAGGTGGCGATTGGTTAACGTTTGATGTAACGGCATCACACGGTACCTTTGTATTTGATAAACCTGCGGGCAGTGAATTTGCACAAGTTATCATGCCAGACGGTCGTAAAGAACGTCCTAATTTTGTGATCCGCGGAAAACGTCGTTCTATCTTTGACTTCTACTTTGTTGAAGAAGGCACGCATAAAGTCGCAATCAACAACGTACCGTCTTATTACACATATTATAAAGCGGGTCGTCGCGATACCGTTAAATACGTTAAAGCGAATAAAGCTGAGCGTAGTAACCTGCTACCAGAAAAAGCACGCGACGTAAGTACACAATTAAGTTATACCCGTGCAGAAAGCTATGTAACGGTTGGAATGCCAACAGAAAAAGCATTAGAAATTGAAGGTAAATACCTAGAGATGCGTCCACTGACTCACCCATCTGACATTGTTGAAGGCGAAGAAGTAAGCTTCCAATTCTTCTTTAACGGCGAACCTCAAGCTGGTGTTGTTGCTGATATTACCCGTGAAGGTACGTTATACCGTAACCATCAAGAGCAAATTAATGTGGTGAGTGACAAGGACGGTAACGTGACATTCACGCCAAATGTTGCGGGTCGTTATCTGATGAAAGCCAACTACAAAGGTGAATTGAAAAATGATCCGATGGCAGATAAAGCCAGTGTGAACGTGCATTTCACCTTTGAAGCACTATTACAGTAGTTTTTAACGACGACTAAGTCAGTCCTGTGTGGAACTGAATTATTTATATTATGGCCTGTAATTAGACGCAATCTGATTACAGGCTTTTGCTTACTTATTTATCGATTAGCTATTACTTAATTATTACTTAGTTATTACTTAGTTATTACTTAGTTATTTATTAATAGTTAATAGTTAATAGTTAATAGTTAATTGTTGAGGTCTTCATGACAAAAATGCCAATCAAATCGGCGCTATTAGCGCTTTCATTGATGACGGGTTTATTTTCTGGGACGGCAAGTGCCCATTTTCCACTAATGATCTGCTGGTTCGAGTCTGACAAAGTGGCTTGTGAGGCGGGTTACAGTGATGCCAGTACTGCGGTTGATTACGCTGTAAATATGTATGACTACGATGACAACCTGATTGCTAAAGCGATGACTGACAAGCGTTCAATTGTAGAGTTTAACAAGCCGGATACTGACTTCTACTTAGTATTCGATGCGGGCCATGAAAACCCAGTTGAAGTCGATGTTGTTGAGATTAGCGAAAAATGATCAGTCAATCAGTCCATGCCGATGACGGGGGTCGTGAAGGTAAGTGGGTGGCGTTATTAATCATTTTAATCTTAGCGATAGCGGCATTACTTTTACCTTACCACCAAACTGCGTCGAGCCAGAGAGTACTTGCGAGCCATCAGATCTCGATTAAAGATTTACCGTCTGTTGAATTGGCGATGATCGCGGAACTGCGCTTAGCACACGAAGAGATCCGCAATATTCATCAAGACAGTCTTGAGCTAGAAAGTGTCGAGTTTGAAAATGTAGATGTATGGCCCGAACTGGCTGAACTTAAAGATCTGTGGTTAGCACCTTTTATCATGGATAAAAGCTGGGAACGTAAAGGTAAACATGACTGGCGTAAAGTCGCGCCAGCTTTATACCAAGGCATTCCTGCGCTGACAACAGGCAGTGTTGCGGTGATATTGAATAGCCAAGATGCACGACCTGATGTGTGGTTAGCATTAGATATTGCCACACCTGCACCGATGACAGTAAATGCGCTTAATACAGCAGATCTTATTAGCGCAGGTTGGAAACAAGTGGTGTTTGCTGATGATAGCGACTCAGACAATACAGACAATACAGATAAAGACAGCCACTAAGGCGTGACGCCAGTCGACAATGAGAGCAGATATAATGAAAAATAGCATCAACACAAGCCTAAAAAGTCTAATCGCAGCCGTCGCTACTACAGCGGTATTGCTCATAAGCGGATCATTACAAGCCGCTGATAAATTAACAATCGGTATTACCTTGCAGCCTTATTACAGCTACGTGAAAGCGGTTGTGGGTGATAAAGCGGACGTATTACCTTTGGTTGACGAAGGGTTTAATCCCCACAATTACCAACCACAGCCGAATGACTTACGTCGTCTTAAACAGATGGACGTGATCGTGGTGAATGGGATTGGCCATGATGACTTTGCCTTAAAAGTAATTAAAGCCGCAAATCGTGATGATCTGATTGTGATTCAAGCCAATAAAGATGTGCCCTTGTTACCTGCTATTGGTCAATCTGTCGGTGACGGTGCAGTAAACCCACATACGTTTGTTGGTCTATCAACGACGATCCAAAAGGTTTACACCATAGCGACTGAGTTATCAAAGATCGACCCTGATAACGCGCGTACTTACCGTAAAAATGCCCGTAAATACGCAGCCGAATTTCGCAAGATGAAACGTCAAGCTATGCTAACGCTGGGTGACTTAGATACATCCGGCATGCTGGTGGCTACGACGCACAATGCTTATGGTTATATCCTGCAAGAGTTTGGTGTTGACGTAGCTGCGGTGATAGAACCTGCGCACGGCGTTGAGCCGAGTGCGAGTCAGTTACAAGAAACTATCGAAAAGATCCGCGCGTCGAAGATCGATGTGTTGTTCTACGAGTTAAATATGCCAAGTCGCTACGTTGAAACTATTGAAGCCGCAACAGGTGTACAACTTTACCGTTTTTCACACATGACCCATGGTGCGTATGAAGAAAGCAAAGTGGCTGTTGAAATGAAAAGTAATCTCGCGACCTTAGTTGAAGCGATGAAGTTTGCAGCCAAGCGGTCACTGGCTGACACTGCCGCAATAGTTCCTTCAACAACTCATGCCTCTATCAACAAGCAGCAAGGAAGTTAATCGTGGGACCTGCAATTCGTTTACAAAATGTCGGTTTGAAATATGGTGATAATGTCATTTTAGAAGACATTTCGCATTATCTAGAAGCGGGGCAATGCCATGTGATCATGGGGCCCAATGGTGGTGGTAAAACATCGTTATTGCGCTCTATTTTAGGATTAACCCCTTTCACTGGCAATATTGATATTCAATGGCCAGAGCGTAAAGGCAATATCGGTTATGTACCACAAAAGGCCTCGTTTGAGTCGAGCTTACCTTTTACCGTGATGGATTTTATTCTTTTAAATCAAAGTCGAAATCCACTGTTTTGGCGTAAGCGTAAAAAAGAACAAGATGAAGCACTGGCACAACTCGATCGAGTCGGTATGGCTAACCGCACCGACCGCCGTATGGGGCAGTTATCGGGTGGTGAGCAGCAGCGAGTATTATTCGCGCAATCATTATTAGATGATCCAGACTTGTTGGTACTTGATGAACCAACAACGGGCATGGATGAACAAGGCGTGCGTTACCTTGAATCCTTGATCCACGAATTAGTGCGCGAAAAAAAAACCATATTAGCTGTGCATCATGACGTGACCGCCGTTCGTCGTTTCGGTGGACAAGTGCATGTGGTTAATCGTCAGCTGGTCGATACAGGGCCGGTATCTGAGGTATTGATGCCAGAGAAGATCGAGCGATTATTCAATCATTATACGGGTACAAATACGCCAGCAATCAAGCTCGATCAAGGAGTTAAATAATGGATACGATCCGTCATTGGGCACAACTGGGCGTTGATGCCGGTTGGTTGAGTGAGAGTTTTTCTTATTCGTTTATGGTGAATGCGGTGGTCGCCGCGTTATTACTGGGGCCACTACTGGGTGGTTTAGGTACGTTAGTGATCGCCAAACGCTTAGCCTTCTTTTCAGAAGCGGTTGGCCATGCAGCGTTAACAGGTATTGCCTTAGGCGTATTATTAGGTGAGCCAGCTGAGAATCCAATCATCGGCTTATTCAGCTTTTGTATGATCTTCGCCTTGCTACTGCATTTTGTGCGTAACCGTACTAATGTGCCATACGATACCTTGGTGGGTGTGTTTTTGGCATTTGCATTAGCGGTGGGTGCGGCATTGCTGATGTATGTGGCACGTAAGATTAATATTCACATGTTAGAGAATGTGTTGTTCGGTTCGGTTTTAACGATCACCGATTATGATTTATTGATTTTAGCGGTGACTTGCGGGGTTATTTTACTGGTATTGATACCGACCTTTAACCGTATTTTATTAACCTGTATCAGCCCTGATATTGCGAAAGTACGTGGTTATGCGACTAATTTTTACGACTATCTATTTGTCATGATGATCACCCTAGTAACGATTGCTTCGGTAAAAATTGTCGGTGCGGTATTAGTGGGGGCACTGCTATTAATCCCAGGTGCAACAGCACGTTTATTAACGAAAAACATGGGTAGCTTTGTGCTTATGTCGGCATTGCTAGCGACGATCAGCTGTCTTTTGGGCACAATCTTACCAATGGAATTAAAACTCCCGATTCCTTCTGGCGCGGCGATCATTATTGTATCGACGAGCTTCTTCTTAACTGCCACTTGCTACCGCATTGTTCGTAAGGGATAACCTATTATGATTTCTTCATTATTTACCATCAGCTCGGCATGTTTGCTGTTAGCAACAACGCTAGGTTTTAGCCAGAAGGTCGATGCCGCAGATATTCTTACCGCAACGCCTGTGACTTACATGTTAGCGACGGAGCTAACTAAAGGCACGGATATAACCACGCAATATTTGCCACCAAAACGTTATGGTTTATCGCGTTTACCCAATTGGTTTAGCACTAAAGGATCTGCGTTAACAGAGAAAGCGGCTATTGATGCGCAAGTGAGTATTACCCTCGGTGCAGTATGGTCGCAAGATCCATTATTCGTACACGCACGTAAAGGTAACATTCGCATGATCGAAGTGGATGCATCACAAGCCATTTCCCCTCGTGCGCAAGGTGTTGCGGCACTGCGTTTAGAAGACGGTAGCATTTCGCCTTACACTTGGCTTAACCCGACTAATTTAACCCGTATGACGGCGATTGTAAGTCAAGATCTGCAACAAGTATGGCCACAGCAAGCGGCGACAATTGCGAGTAACCAGCAAGCCTTGATGATGTCGGTGCGTCACTTGATTAACCAGCAACAAGCCATGTTATTAGACCATGAGATTGATTCAGTTGTATTGCTGTCGAGTGAGTTAGAAGACTTTGCGTCGGGCAATCAATTGTTTGTGGTTGAACGCTTAACCAAACCGGAATTAGAGTGGTCGGCGGCAGATAAGCAGCAACTTGTTGAGCTATTAACTGACGATGATAGCTTGTGGGTGCTAACGTCAAAAAGAGCTAGCAAGCAGTTAAAAACCTTAGTGCCTAATCCGGCTCGCATCTTAACGATTGACAGTATCGATCGTTGGGGCCGTGGCATTAACGCTGATAAACCATTACAACGCTGGCAGTTAACACTTTAACTTGATTTTCGGTTGATACATATTAGGCTACAAAATAAAACATCCTGTGTAATTTAGGTTATATAGGATGTAAGCCTGTTTAGTTATAATTTTACATTTCTAGTTTAAACTTACACTTCGAGAATCTCCCTTACACTTAATATTTATATAATAAACACTTATCTAGTAGTTTTTTATAGGGTTTTTAGGGAGAAAACTATAGGACTTATAACTTTAACTCTAAAATTTCTCCGAGATCTAAAATAAACTTCTTTCTAAGGCCTAATCAGAATACCTTCGTGTGTAGTTGATCCTGTCTTTATATAATAAATCATTTAACTACCCCTTAAGTAGCGTTAAGTTTGTTTACATTACTATTTCTTTTAAAGTGTTATAAATGATGCGTTCCACTTGGCATGTCATTAAAAAATAAGGAAATAAAATGAACAAGGTAAAGTTTATCTTCTCTCAACTTCTATTGGGACTTGTTTTCTCCCCGCAAGTATTTGCATCTTCAGTTTATTCACCAATGAGTGAGGAAGTTGAATGTCCGGAAGGTTCATCATTAAATACGCAGTGCTACTATTTGACTGTTCCTAAGGATTACAGTTTAACCGACAATAAGCCTGAAGATACTGTTAATCTATTTTACACAGTAACACCAGCTAAAAATGAAGCTGAACGCATCGGGTCTTTAATATTTAATTTTGGTGGTCCGGGTGTACCGGGTTCGTTAGAAGCAATGGAGATGGTAAACGACCTTGCGCGTTGGAACCAAGCATACCCGAAAGTTGGGTATAATAAAGTGAATGAATACTTCGATGTTGTTGGCTTTGATCCTCGTGGAACTGGTGGTAGTGCATTTGCTGAAGAGATCGCTGACTGTGCATTATCAAGCGAGGGATGTGATAAAACATTTCAATCTATTGCCCCTTATATGGGGACAAACACCACTGCAAAAGATCTTGAATCCCTTCGTATTGCATTACATGAAGAGCAAATTAGTTACATTGGTTACTCATATGGTACTCGGTTAGGCGCGGTTTATGCGGATATGTACCCTGAACATGTGCGATCTTTCGTTTTAGATTCAGCAATGGATCCTGCATTAACTAACGCAAATCAACTTTATTATTCAAGCCTCGAAGGTTTTAATAAGGCGTTACGTATTCGACTAAAGCGTTCTAATCGTGATGTATCTGGCGATATGAGTAAGCTTCGTTGGATGATGTCTAGATTTGAAAATGTAGACTTTTTCAGTACTGCTGATGGTGCTGTTCTTGAAAAAAAACATTTTATCACCTTGCTTGATGCTTTGCGTTCGGTAGATATTGATGGAAAGTGGGAATCTGTTAAAGAACCATTATTTCAGCTTTTAGATAATGATGAGGGTGTTGAATTTTGGAGTGTTATCGATCAGCTACAGAAGAAAGCAAAAATAGAACAAGAAGAGTGGAAGTTTCAATATGATGCGGTTCATCGTGCAATCGTATGTACAGATGAGCACATTAAAAAAGAACGTTCAGAAAATGAATTTATGAATAAGTCAGCTGTTTTTGGGCAAACGGTTTATCAAAATAATGCGGGCATGTGTCAAGGTTGGTCAGCAAAAACGGATCCAATTCGGAAAATCGAGGAAACAGGGACGAAACTGATGCCAAACAGTGTAATGATTGTGGCCGCAAAAAATGATCCGGTTACTCCCTATAAATGGAGTAAAAAGATGTATAACTCATTTGAGCAATCAGCTGAACTATTAACGATTAATAAAAAAATAGAGCATGGTTTAATATTTTCGTTCAACCTTAACCCGAAAGCAGATAAAAAAGTGATTCACTTTCTATTAGATTCTGTCGCAATGAAGCAATAAAGATACATTATTTTTTTAAGTGCTGTTATTAAAGCCTGAAGCTAGCCTCTTGAATATGTTATAGAATTCAAGAGGCTGATCTGTATCCATTTGTTAGCGATAATTTATAATTAATTTATCTTAACTTACACCTCATTGTAAGTATAATAACCTTTATTATTATAAGGATAATCTAATGGAATGATATATCACCGCTTAAATGAGATTATTGAATTATTACAGCCTGAATGGCAGAAAACACCGGATGTGAATCTGTTACAGTTTTTATCTACTTTGGCACAAGAGATGAAATTTGAAGGGCAATTAGCTGAGCTGAGTGATGATGCGCTTATTTATCACCTTAAAATGCGCAATGCAGCAAAGAATGACATGATCCCTGGCTTGGCCAAAGATCATGAAGATGACTTTAAAACGGCATTGCTCAAAGCACGCGGTTTTTTGTAGGTTATTACTTATTCAGCGTCCCCAGATAACGTTTCAACATATCGGGTGCATTGTGGTCTGCTAAAATAGCCGCCGGTGCATGTAATGCTACTTTCCCGTTATCGATAAAAGCGATGTTATCGGCGATCTGTAGGGCATCATCTGGATTGTGGGTGACCATTAAAACGGTAATGCCATGTTCTTTATTCAGCTTGGTAATCAAACGTAACATTTCTTGACGTAATGCAGGGTCGAGCGCGCTGAAAGGCTCATCTAACAGTAATAACGGCTGTTTGCGGGCAAGGCAACGTGCGATGCCAACACGTTGACGTTGGCCGCCACTCAAGTCTGCAGGTAAGCGGTTAAGTAGCGCGGTCATTTCTACTTGCTGTGCGGCCATTTCAAGTGCGGCTTGTTGCGCGAGATCTAACTTCATGCTTGGTGCTAAACCAATGGCAATATTTTGCTTAACGGTTAAATGATTAAACAAATTATGCTCTTGAAATAACGTGGTTATCGGTCGCTGGGCAGGTGCTTTTGCTAATATCGAGTTTTGTTGAAAACGGATATCTCCAGACAAAGGCTGATTAAAACCGGCAATAAGGTTCAGTAGAGTAGATTTTCCTGAACCACTTGCGCCGAGTATTGCTAAGGTTTCGCCTCGATTAACCGTTAAATCAAACTGCATCTGCATTTGTTCATAAGCAAAGATAATATTATCGACCTGTAATAATGCATTGGTATTACTTAGGGAGTTAGTATTGTTTAAGAGAAGACTATTAGGCATTTTTGCCTCCAATAATACGTTCGAACAGATAGAAAATAACACCGCAAAGGGTTAATAAGAAAATCGCGGTAACAGCGGCGGCATCAAGTTGGTAGCTATCTAGTTGACGATAGAGCACCAAAGGTAAGGTTTGCATATCTTGGCTGCCAAATAATGCAATCACACTTAAATCACCCAGAGATAATACACACGCCAGTCCTAACCCCATCGCGACTGGTTTACGTAATAATGGCCATTCGATAATACGCAAACGTTGTAGGCGTGATAAGCCTAAGCTAACCGCCAGTTTGTCATAAGCAGCAAAGCTATCTTGGATCGGTTGGCTTAATACCCGAAGTAAATAAGGTAATGACATGAGGGCATTGATTAAAATAACTAACCACGCGGCAATACTAAATACATCAACATAGGGGCGCAATAATAAAAACAACCCAGTACCGAGTACCAGTGCCGGAACCACTAAAATAATAGCGCCAATATTTTCGATGCCATACGCGAATGCCATTAGCTTAAAGCGCACTTTCAATATGCGTGTCGAGAATAAAATCGAGCAGGCAAGTAACAAACTCAATAAGCCCGAGCTCAGGGCTATTTGTAGTGAGATACCTGTGGCTTGCCACAACATCGGGTCGCTAAGAACGGTGAGAGTGCTGCTGTTGATACCACTGCTAAAAATAGCCAACATTGGAGGCGCTAACAGACAGCTGGCTAAGATAAAGCTTATCGCATCACAGATTTTACTGCTTAGCGTGTGGCAATCGGGGCGACGAAAATAATTACCTGATGGCGCAGACATAGGTTGTGACTTTAAAAATACCGCGCTAAAGATCATTAACGATACGGTGATCGCGACTTGAATGATAGCCAAGGCTACAGCTTGCTCGATATCAAACTCAAATTTTAACGCTTGGTAGATAGCCACTTCTAACGTGGCATAGTTAGGACCACCACCGAGTGACATCACAATAGCGAAACTCGTAAAGCATAGCATGAAAATAAGACTGATTAACGAGGGTAATTGTTGTTTTATCTTCGGCCATTCCAAGGTGATAAAAATGTGCCGAGACTGTAAGTTAAGTTGACTGGCTAAACGCCAAGATTCACTGGGGATTGAATCTAATGTTTGTAATAAAATACGTGTAGCTAACGGAACATTAAAAAATAAATGGGCAAGAAGAATACCGGTTAAGCCATAAATATAATGGCCTGTTTCTATGTTAAAAAACCCTAATAGTTGATTAACCCAACCACTTTTACCGTGCACAGCAATAATACCAAAGATGGCAATGATAATGGGCAGTACGAGTGATAAGTTAAACAGTTTGATAATCATTTGTTTACCCACGAACTCTCGGCGCGAGAACGCGCGTGCTAACGGGATCGCTAAACCAATACTCAAGCCGGTTGATAAGGCAGCTTGGTATAAACTAAAACTAATAACATGTTGGGTATACGAGTCTGTAAGGACGCTGCGAAAGTCTAATTCCGCTTGTGAAAAATTAAGTAGGGCAGTAAAGCTACCACCCACCAGAAGTAAAATGATGCTGATGGCGAGCACTGCGCTACACCACCAGTATTTATGCGAATTCGCGACCATAATTTTTGATTAGTTACTGACTAATTATTGGGTAACAGCGTTACGCCATTCCTTCACCCAAGATTTACGGGATTGAGCCACTTCTTCTGGTGTGAACTCTAAGGTTTTTTCCGGCGTAATTAATTGGTCGAACTCACTTGGTAGTGCCGCCGCTTGTTTCGCTGGTAGCATCCAGTTACCTGTTGCAATCACATCTTGGAACGCGGGAGTGAGTACAAATGCCATGAATTGATCGGCTAACTCAGGATTTGCAGCATCTTTTAGACGCGCAACCACTTCTGTTTGTTGGTAATGACCTTCACTGAATTCGGCTGCTTTATATTTGAATTCTTTCTCTGCCACCATGTGGTATGCCGGTGATGTGGTATAGCTTAATACCATGTCCGCTTCGCCTTTTAAGAACATGCCATAAGCTTGGCTCCAGCCTTTAGTAATGGTGACGGTTTTAGCTGCAATTTGTTGCCATGCTTGTGGTGCTTTATCACCGTAAACGGCTTTTACCCATAACATAAAGCCAAGACCCGGTGTGCTGGTGCGTGGATCTTGATAGATAATACTCAGATCTTTACGTTTAACTAACTCAGCCAAACTCGTTGGTGGGTTGGCCAGTTTTTCACTGTCGTAGATAAATGCAAAGTAACTATAATCGAATGGAATAAAGTACTTATTCGTCCATTCGTTTGGCAGTGATAATGTGCTGGTATCTTGTTGGTGCGGTGCAAGCAGTTTGGTTTTTTCTGCTTCAGCCATCAGGTTGTTGTCCAAGCCTAATAATATATCTGCTTTGGTGTATTTACCTTCCAGTTTAACACGATTAAGAATGCTAACCCCGTCTTCTAATGCTACAAAATTCAGTTCGCAATTACATTCCGCTTCAAATGCGGCTTTTACTTTTGGACCCGGGCCCCAATCGGATGCAAATGAATCGTAGGTATAAACATTTAATACTGGCTTGTCAGCCGCGTTAGCGACTTGTAATGATAGCGAAGGTAATAGTAGGGCTGTGCAAAGTGCTAGTTTTTTGATCGTGTGCTTCACGTGTTCTCCTAGAATGTGAAGCATAGAACTTATGACTCAATTGGTCGAATCTCATTCCTATGCCAGCATTATCTGGTTCAAGTTATTACGGGTGTTATCTCAGCCACAATGACTTTTTCAATGAAAAGTCTGGTAGCACCCCGATGAGTGAACGCACATTGTATTTTCATTTAGGTTAAAGAGCCAGAGGCAATAATTATATTGGCTTATATTTTATTCACTACATTCTTTTAATATGATTACTTTATAACTTCTGGGAATTTAAATCTGCGGTTAAAATTTTAACATTCAAGAATGTGGCTTACATTTTTATTTATATAATAAACAACCAGATAGCTAGCCATTTGTAGGTGGTTAAAGGCTGGTTTATATCGTAATTACAGATTTATGTGTAAATTTGACTACAATTGTACTTAATGTCTTTTTTGTCAGTAATGGGAAATGCTTATTCAATAATTTGTTTTTAATTATTTTCAATTAAATTAATGGCATACATCTTAATGTACGTTACATTCCCTTACGTTACTATTTTTATTAACATGATATAAGTTGTCTGTTATATTTTCCATGTTGTTAAAAAGTAAGGAAATAAAATGAAAAAAGTAGTGTTTTCTCTACTACGTGGTGAAATTGTCACTTTCGCCATATCACAAGTGCTCTCACCTTCAGGTAAACCGCTATGAATTTTAAAAGACGTGATTTTATTAAGTCAGGGCTATTGGGCGGTACGGGGTTATTTATAAGCTCGCCTCTTTCTGCTTTACCTCGATTTTCATTATCTGAGCAAGCTAGCGTCATGACGGTCTCATTCTCTGGTACTGCTTGTACTCGAGACGAAGGTGAGGTGTCTCGAGAGGGGAGCGATAAAGATATATATTTACCTTCAACTGGATATATTCCAGTGAGAATTATTAATGAACTAGGCGGTGTAGGAAAGACGGTAAGAGGGGCTGGTGAGAATGATTGGGCTCATACAAGAGATACAAGTGAGCCATTATTAATAAACGGGCCTCTTAAGGCTCCCGACGATTTACTCCATGATATTCGTAACTATATAAGCGGTAATCAGTACACCAAATATAAAGAATCGATAGTTGGTTGGACAATGCCAGCTTTAGCATTACACGGAGCGAATGTTGCAGCGGCGAGTAAAGCAGAAACATTTAATTTTATTGGTCACAGCCGAGGTGCTTGTGAATGTATTATGGCAGCGTGGTTTCTCTACGCTTACGGCGATGAAAAGACAAGAAATACACCAGTCAATATCCTCGCGATTGACCCTGTTCCGGGGCCTGGGACTTGGTGGAGTATTCTTACGCAACTGCCTCCGAATGTTGTTAATTATGTTGGCATTTACTCGTGGGATCAGTCATACAATTTGAATGTTCAAGACCATGCTTTTCAGGCATTAGTACCTCGACCAAATGGACGAATGAGAGGCGAGAGTAATGATATAAAGATTCATGATCAATCGTGGTGGGATTGGATTACAAGGTATCCAGCATGGGGGGTAATGGCAAACGAAGTACAGCAGGCAGACCCACTATTACCTGACGAAAATCGCCCTCAGCCTAAAGGTTATGAACTTTATACTTGTCGAGGAAGACATAGCACAATTGCGGGGAATACGACTGCCGATGGTAACTATGATCCAACAAATACGAGTTCGACTGTCGCGCCTGTGCCCGAATTGATATACAAAATAGCCAGAGGTTATTTGACTGAATGGGGCTCGAGGTTTTCTACTCCCTGCGCCGTTGAAAAAGGTGTATTAGAGTTACGACAGGAAATTCATCGGTTCCATCGTGAGTTTGACGTAATGGGAGGGGGGGCAACTCGAAACAGCACAACTTTTCCGAATAGACCTTATGTTCGACGTGTTTCATCTATTTGGGGACGAAATCCAAATGATACTTATTACATGGATGATGTGGTTGGCGATCCACCTTATAAGCTTTCATACCCTGTTACTACGGAACGAAAAAACAAAGGTTGGGTTGATTGGAAGTTCTTATAAGTACATTTCAACTTAATTCAAATGTTTGTATTTTGGTTAGGTTTCCCCATTCCTTAGTTTTTAAAATAACGCCAATAGATGAGAATAAATATGAGTAAAATAGACGATATTAAAAGTGAGTTGTCCGAAAATAAGCTTTTTTATCATGATAGCGAAAACAATTATGTAAGGTTACTGGATACCCCAAATATTTGGGGGATGTCTTTTGGACCAGAGATAATGCCGAGAGCGATTGCACGTCAAGGTGAGTTTGAACGAGCAATCGTTGAAATTGTTCAAAAAACACGTTACCGATGTGATGTATCGTCTCTCAATAGTCCTGATCCTGATTGGGCTAAAGCTATCTTAGGTGCAATCGATACATCATTAACAAAGCAGATGGGTAGAAGTGAACCGACGCAATTTAGATTTTTATTTGGACAAACCCCCTTATACCCGATCAATGAACCTGAGAATTTAACTGATTTTAAATCTGCATTGGTTCGTCTTATACGCAGTCGTTCTCAACATTGGGAAGTCATGCCAGAATTTGTGGTGGGTCGCTTCTTTGAGCGTGTATCAGGTTCTTGGATGTCGGCGCAAAAGAAGTTTTTACCTGCTGCATTAATATCTGACTCAGATACAAAAATGACCTGGAATCATACCAAAATTATCGTCAGTGATGGTGTTGAGTCTTTGGTTGGTGGTCATAATTTAAATATGGATTTATTCAGAAGTTATCCGCCAGTTCATGATGTATCAGTGGTGGTTCATGGTGATGCAAGCTATGGATCTCAGTTATTTTTAAATGAGATGTGGAAAGCAGATACTTTTCTGTTAACCAAAGAATCATTAGATGTTGATACACTTAATTGGAATAACAGAGATGCTGAACCTGACTACCCAAGTGATCCGTTAGCACTAAGCTATGTATTGGATTATATAAAAGAAAAACAAAATAATGTTTTAACGGTCCATGAGACGGGTGTTCAACCAGGTTCAGATCCGGTAAGACCAGACTTAGCACCACAGCCTCCAACAAGTAATATTAAAGATTTTGATTTACGTTCAATAGCAGATCTAAAGGCCGATGTATTCGAAGAACGCAGCGTCTACAATGCTTATGCTCAGTTAGATCAATATAAAAAGGCCAGTCGAATTTTAACGGTAGGTAAATACTGGACGGGTCCTAACCGAGACACTGATTTTAAAATAGGTTCTGAAATTATGAAGAAAAGCCTTATTTTAAATGCTAAAAACAGTATTCGTATGTCACAGCAGGACGTCATTAGCGCTTGGAAGAAAAATTGGAAAGATCACGTTGTTTGTCATTGGCTCATTGAAGCTTTATTAAAGAATGAAAACTTGCATGTTCAGATCGTTGTGTCTCCCTTAGATGCGGGTGCAGGTGCGGGAGGTGATCAATATTCATTTGGCTCTGGTGCCGTTCGCACATTTGAATTAATTAAATATTACATCACTCACGATGTTGATACTGACACCTTGCTTGATGATAGTGATGGAAAACGTGCAGATACATTATCTCGATTATTTGTTGCGCCATTCTTTTATACGGACAAAGTACCTGTCGATAAGCTAGTCGAAGGGAAAACATATAAGTGGCCTGAATTGCCGCCGGAAGGGCGAACTGCGACTTTAAAAACGGAATCGTTATCGGAAGAGCCTCCTGAAAAAGGGGTCATTGGGCACCCATTCTGGACGACTATTAGTGCCAGTGGTTATTTTTACGGTAGTGTGGAGTCTGCGCCAGGGAATCATGCCAAGATTATGATTGTTGATGACGAAGTATGTATTGTTGGATCTGACAATATGTATCCAGGAAACCTTTCCGAAGTTAATTATCTTATTGAAGGTGAAGCGGTTGGCGAGTTACTTAAATCGTATTGGACACCGTTATGGAAATATTCTAGTCCGCATGCTCACACCGGTTAATTGAGAAACTCTCTCCATTTTGGTTTGCGGCAGATCCTGAAAATCTGGCTTTGTCGCAATGTTTACCCTGACCTCCCTCTTATCTACATTTGATTATCCCTTTAGTGGTGCATGTAGATACGTATCTGCACCAACAATATTCATATTTATTATATAAACTTTATTTTATAACTTTAAAGTCGACTTTAACTCTTTGTTTTTAATTGATTTGTTGTTTTACTGTATGCGTTGTTATTAATATTGACATATTTGCACATAGAGTCTAAGTTTAGCACTTAGTGCTGTGTATCAATGCTTGTAAAAGAAGATGTTAAGCAGCTACCAGTCGTGAATAAGACCGTAGGTGTTGATGTCGGTATTAAAGACTTAGCGATTTGTTCGGATGGAACAAAGTTCAATAACCCACGATTAACCAATAAATACGCGAAGAAACTCGCCAATTGCCGTAAAGACTTTACCCATAAAATGACGACGACACTTATAAACGAAAACCAAGTGATAGGCATCGAGTCGTTGAAGGTCAAAAATATGGTTAAGAACCGTAAGCTATCTAAACATATCCACGATGCTAATTTCGGTGAAATAGTAAGACAATTAGAATATAAAGCGGATTGGTACGGGCGCGAAGCGAGGTGGCGTCCGTGAAGACGCATCAATGAATCTTGCGGCGGTTGAGGAGTTAGCGAAGCTACATAAAACGCTCGATGTGGTATTTGTCGAAAGTGGTGGTGATAATTTGAGTGCCACGTTTAGTCCTGAATTAGCCGACTTAACGATTTATGTGATTGATGTTGCCGCGTCGCTGGAAGTGATGGAGCAGGATACCAAGCGTATGCGCGGTGATAAGCCTTACGTGTTTACCAATATGAAAAAGAAAATTGGCTTGCAGCAGATCATCGACTTTATTGTCGATAAAGGCATGTTGGACTGCTAGCTAATATTTATAGTCAAATAGCTATTTGGATCGCATTATTCTTGTCATATAACGCCGAGTTAATAAATGATGACTATACTCAAAACAAGATAAAACTATTCATAGTTTTTAATTGTTTATAACTTGAGATCATTTATAAACTATAGCAATAAGAGGGATATTGATGTGCTAAAAGCTAACTTGGAACGACGTAGTTATCATCGGATGCTAATCGACTCACCGGTTCAGGTAACGGATAAAGAAAGGAATGTTACCGCTATCTGTCGTGATTTAAGCGCTAGTGGAATGTCGTTAGATGTACCTGAAAGCTATTTTTCATTGAATGATAGTGTCAGTATTTTTCTACCAACAGGCGATTCACGTGTTCCGCCTCTACAGGCTGAAGCGAAAGTAACACGGGTTGATAGTGACGGAGATGTTTATCAAATAGGTGTTGAATTTACCAGTTTGACTTAGTGATTTTTATTTATATTTGAATCATAAATAAAGCCAGATAACATGATAATCCAATAAAAAGGCCGATGGTGACTATCACTATCGGCCTTGTTCGTTATAACCATTTACTTTATTAAAAAAGCATCATGTTCATGACTAGCTTGAGTTGTTATATTAAGCGCTAACTTTAGCAGCAATTAAGTCACCCATTTGTGCCGTGTTCTGTACTGGTTTAGTATTCGCATCACTGTGCAGATCGCCTGTCGCATAACCTTCTTCTAATACAAATGAAACCGCTTGCTCGATAGCTTGTGCTGCTTCTTCTTGTTTTAGTGAGTAACGTAACATCATTGCTGCAGATAAGATCTGTGCGATTGGGTTCGCAATGCCTTTACCTGCGATATCGGGTGCAGAACCACCTGCTGGCTCATACAGACCAAAGTCAGAATCGTTCATACTTGCTGACGGCAACATACCCATAGAACCCGTGATCATTGCACATTCGTCCGAGATGATATCGCCGAATAAGTTGCCACAAAGCAGTACATCAAATTGCGATGGATCTTTGATTAACTGCATTGCTGCGTTATCGACATAGATATGTTCAAGTTCAACTTCTGGGTAATCTTGTGCGACTTCTAGTACCACTTTACGCCATAAAACAGATGTTGCTAGTACGTTAGCTTTATCCACAGAGGTTACTTTATTACCACGTAGTTTTGCTGCTTCAAAGGCGATGCGAGCAATACGGTCTACTTCTGCACGGCTATATAACATGGTATCAAAACCAGTCTCTTCAGCGCCTTCGCCCTTGCTACCTTTTGGTAAACCGAAATAAATACCACCTGTTAATTCACGAACCACAACGACGTCAAAACCGTTGTTTGAAATATCAGCGCGCAGTGGTGAGAATCTTTCTAGACCCGCATAAATTTTAGCTGGGCGTAGATTACAAAAGAGCTTGAAGTGCCCACGCAATGGTAATAATGCGCCACGTTCAGGTTGTTCTTGTGGTGGTAGTCCTTCCCATTTTGGACCACCGACAGAGCCGAATAAGATTGCATCTGAGTTTTCACACGCTGTGAGTGTGCTTGCTGGTAATGGGGTACCGTGATTATCGATAGCAATACCACCAACGTCATTAAAATCATACGTGAGTTCTAAATTAAACTTACTTTGCACAGCCGCAAGTACTTTGATTGCTTCCGCCATTACTTCTGGACCGATACCATCACCTGGTAATACAGCAATATTGTGTTTTGTTACAGTCATCCTTAGCCGCCTTCTCTATATTATTGATTTTGTTTTTTTTAGTTTTTGTTGTTCTACCGCGTTTGCACGATGGATATTATTCATTACGTGGATATAAGCCAGTGCCGAAGATTCAATGATATCTGTGGCTAAACCGATGCCGTGGAATTTACGGCCTTCATACGTTGCAACTATATCGACTTGACCCAGTGCATCTTTACCTTCACCTTTTGCAGTAATGTGGTACTTAGCGATATCGATATCGAAGCCTGAAATACGACTCAAACATTTATAAACGGCATCAACCGGACCATTACCAATCGCAGCTTCAGTATTTGTACAAGGTTCATCCGTTGTTTCTCGTTGTGAGATCAAGCTAATAGTCGCGGTTGCTTTCACACCAGAACCGGACTGAACACTGAGATAATCTAATTTAAAGTGTTCTTCATCTTCGTGCAAATTATTAAAGAAGATTAACGCTTCAAGATCATAATCGAATACTTGGCCTTTTTTATCTGCCAGTTGCAAGAAGCTTGTATATAGGTCATCAAGGTTATAATCATTGTCGCTATAACCAAGTTCAGCCATACGATGCTTGATCACATGACGACCTGAACGTGAGGTTAGGTTCAACTTGTTTTGCGTTAGACCAATGCTTTCAGGGGTAATAATTTCATAGGTGTTTTTTGCTTTTAGTACGCCGTCTTGATGGATACCTGAGGAGTGTGAAAATGCGTTGGCACCCACAATCGCTTTATTAGCCTGTACTGGCATGTTGCAGAGTTGACTGACTAGCTGGCTGGTACGGTAAATTTCTTGTGCGTTAATATTGGTGGTTTTACCTAATAAATCTTGGCGTGTGTGCAAGATCATGGCAATTTCTTCTAATGAACAGTTACCTGCACGTTCACCAATACCATTGATAGTACACTCGATTTGACGTGCGCCTTGCTCAATCGCTGCAATTGAGTTCGCTACAGAGAGACCCAGATCATCGTGACAATGTACCGAGATCACCGCTTGATCAATATTAGGGACTCGATTGAATAAATCAGTGATAATACCGCCGAATTGCGATGGCACAGTATAGCCAACAGTATCGGGGATATTAATCGTCGTTGCACCGGCTTTAATGGCTTCTTCAACCATACGGCATAGGTTATCGATAGGCGTACGGCCTGCATCTTCGCAAGAAAATTCTACATCATCGGTGTAGCGACGCGCATGTTTAATGGCGTGGCGACCCATTTCGAGAACATCATCAAAACTACGTTTTAGTTTACTTTTAACATGAATGTCAGATGTTGAAATGAAGGTATGAATACGAAAGTCTTTCGCTACGGAAAGCGCTTGGGCAGCAGCATCAATGTCTTTTTCTAGTGCACGAGAGAGGGCACAAACACGGCTGTTTTTAATATTTCGCGCGATCGTCTGCACGGATTCAAAATCACCAGGTGATGAAATTGGAAAACCAACTTCCATTACATCAACACCTAAACGTTCAAGTGCAAAGGCAATTTGTAACTTTTCTTTTACGGTTAAGCTCGCTGATAATGCTTGCTCTCCATCCCTTAAGGTCGTATCAAAAATAATAACCTGGTTTGACATTATGAATCCTTCAATTGCCGTTATATAAAAGAGTATTTCTGCGCTGCGTATTATTCTTAGGTTGCGATAAATAGCCATCTATATGTATAAATTAATTTGATGTCTTAATCTTTACAGGCTTGGTCGTTTTTTGTCAATTAATTTATATACAGGTCCGCCTCTGAGGGTGAACCTTGACGTCGTTTGGCTATATAGCTGATTCGTGGGGGGAGGGGAAGTCCCTTGTATTATAGGATAAATAGAGCTTCACCTTTATGAAGTAGGAATATTAGACCTTTTCTTGATCTATGCCACACTTAAAATAGGTTTTTAATCATGAGGTGGGATATGTTATTTAAAAATGAACAAGGTGAGATGGTTGAGCTTGCAGATGACCTAACACTAAAAGAGTTAACGGATATGGGGATCGATATTTCCTTAGTGGAAAGAGCGAGTGACGAACCATTAGATAGCTGGTCACATCTAGCGAGTCATTAGATATATTTATGGTCAAAGATGTTATAAATTTCGGCGATATGAGCCGATTTTGATTAAAATGACGCTATTGTTGGGTTTTTTAGTGTTAAATAGGTTATAAAATATTCATTTATTTTACAAATGACATTTTACAAGCTACCCTCTCGGGCTTACAACTGTAAGCCGAGTTTGTTTGCGCCCGAATTAACATGAGAAATAGACATGAGTCAGCATTTCGTAAATCAGATCCTTGCAAGGATTGAGAAGTATCAAGATAAAACAGCCCTGAAAAGTAAAACTAAAACAGGCTGGGATCGCATTAGCTGGAAGCAGATGGGCGAGCGTATTGAAGGGCTTGCAAATAACTTGCTTAACCGTGGACTTAAAGTTCAGGATAACGTTGGTATTTGGTCAAATAATTTACCTGAATGGACAATTACCGATCTGGCTTTACAACAGTGTCGTGCTGTTTCTGTGCCACTTTATCCAAGTAGTACGTCATCACAAGCAGAATACATTATTAATGACGCTAAGATGACGTGTATGTTTATTGGCGATAAAGCCGAGTTAAAGCTTGCGCTACCATTACTGGATAAGTGTGAATCACTGCAATCGCTTATTGTTTTTTCTCCAACCGTTACTTTACCCGATGATCCCCGCGTGGTTGCCTATGCCGACATGCTGGCGTTCACCCCTGATAGTTCATCATCGATAGCATTAGCGCATCGTATTGAGAATGCAAAAAACGATGATCTTGTTACGTTAATTTATACCTCAGGTACTACTGGTGAGCCGAAAGGTGTGATGCTTGATTACGCCAACATTCAAGCTGCATTGGCAGTGAATGAGCCGGAAACACGTTTAGAAGAAGATGATATCTCATTGGCATTTTTACCGTTAAGTCATGTTTTTGAACGTATTTGGACGTTTAACGCATTATTCTGGGGCGCCGAAAATACATATCTTAAAGATCCAGCAAGAATCCAAAAAGGCTTAACGGATACCCAGCCTACGGTGATGTGTGCGGTACCACGTTTGTATGAAAAAATTCATACTACGATGATGAATAAAGTTGAAAATGCCCCCGCCGTACGTAAAAAATTATTTCATTGGGCTGTGGCTATTGGTAAGAAACGCTTTGAAGCGCAACAAGCTGGTACGTTTGTATCACCGTTATTGAAATTACAACATGCAATTGCCGATAAACTAGTATTCACGAAATTACGCGCTGTATTTGGTGGCAAGGTGCGTTTTTTCCCTTGTTCCGGCGCAAAACTTGATGATGAAGTAAATTTATTCTTTCAATCAATTGGTATCCATATTAAATATGGCTACGGCATGACAGAAACAGTGGCAACAGTTAGCTGTTATTCTAAAGACTTTAAATTAGGCTCTATCGGGTCGGTATTACCGGGAATTGAAGTGAAACTGGGTCATGAAAATGAAATTATGATCAAAGGACCTACTGTCATGCGTGGTTATTTTAATAAACCAGAAGAAACAGCAAACACATTTGATGGTGAATGGTTAAAAACGGGGGATGCAGGCGCGATTGATGAAAATGGCTATTTGTATATTACGGACCGTTTGAAAGACCTAATGAAAACTGAATGTGGTAAATATATCGCCCCACAGTTAATTGAAGGTACATTAGGTCGAGATCGTTTCATTGAGCAAGTTGCCGTATTTGCTGATGCAAGAAAATATGCTTCAGCTTTGATTGTACCTGCCCAAGAAGCGATTGAAGAGCACGCTAAAACGCTTAATTTAAAATATGAATCCTATGTTGAATTACTCAAGCATACCAAGATTGTCGAGTTACTTGATGAACGTGTTAAAGAGATGCAGAAAGAGCTGGCTAAGTTTGAGCAAGTGAAGAAATTTAAGTTGATGGCGTCACCTTTTACCAATGAAAATGGGGAACTAACACCAACACTTAAATTAAAACGTAAAGTTATTCAGGAGCGTTATAGTAGTTTGATTGAAAGTATGTATAGCACTGTTAAAAAAGGAAAAAATGTAAAGTCTTAAGTATTTACATTTCTCATGATTAATCCCGTTGCACATTTTTTAGTGGCTCACAACGGGAGTACTATTTCTTGCTCATATTTATTACTGAGTAATATTTATTGCTCTAACACTTTCGACTATATCTTGCTAAGCCTCGTAAATTATTCACGCCATTGTTATTTATCTAGACTAATATTAACTCAATATGGGTAAGCAGATTGGTAACAATGGATAGTGCTAATATGAACAGGCTTAATACCAGAAATTCTTCGCATCAATGGCGTAAAGTATTATTCACCGTAATTGTATTAGGTGGATTACTTGCGCTGTTTTCTTGTCTCTATATTTTAACGTTTTCCAGTGATACTGCCTGGTTCTTTTTATTAGAACTGTACCATGTGACCATGCGTATTCCGAGCTCACTTATTATTACCGCGCTTGTCAGTGTTATTAGTGTGGTGTGTGTCTATAAGGCATATCGCTATAAGCGGACTTTGCGGAAAATAAATTTGGAATTACATAACCTACAAGGGCAACTTGTAGATCTGGACCTATCGGTTTATTTAGATAGCGGAACTGGGTTAGCTAATCGATTTAAATTTTTAGAAAGACTTGATGCCAGCATGGCTAAAGGGAAAGGTAAGATTGCGTTATGTATTCTGGATTTAGATGATCTTAAAAATATCAATGATACATTAGGCCATAAAGTGGGCGATCAAGTTATCGCAATCATAGCGCAACGTATTAAATTATCGTTAGATAACACACCACCACCTAATTTGTATAAGACCAATATTTTTCGTATTGGTGGCGATGAGTTTGCTATTCTCATCATGGGTATTTCAGAAGCCAATGATATCGCACCTATCCTGAACAAACTGCTGAAAAATATTCGCCGAAAAATTGAGCTGTCTGGTGAGAGTATCTCTATCGGTGTCAGTATTGGTGTCAGCATCAGTCCTGAACATGGTACTTGTAGCGATTCGTTACTGAAAAAAGCGGATATGGCAATGTATAAAGTGAAGGAGTCTGGAAAGCATGGTGTTGCCTTTTTCAAACCGGAATACATGCGAGAATTAGAGTATCGAGTAAAGCTAGAACAAGAGCTTAACAAGGCCATTAGTAAAGGGGAGTTTGAAATTTATTATCAACCCGTTATTGATATAGCTACGGAAAAAGAGTTGGGTTTTGAAGCGCTTATTCGTTGGAATCACCCTGTTCGCGGCTTGGTACCACCCGACGATTTTATCCCTGTTGCAGAGCAAACCGGCCTTATTGTGCCGATGGGACAGTGGATTATTAAGCAGGTTTGTGGTGATTTATCGTTATTACAGATTAATAATCCGGATTATTTTATTGCCATTAATATTTCACCGCAGCAGCTGGCTGACCGTGCTTTTGTACATAATGTTAGAAGTATTTTGGCTTGTTACTCATTATTACCGAGTCAGATCCATTTTGAGATAACTGAAACAACATTAATGAATGCAGACAGTGATAATTTACGTGTATTACGTGAATTAAATAATTTAGGTATTAAATTATGGATTGATGATTTTGGTACTGGTTATTCTTCATTTAGCTATCTACACAAATTCCAATTTCATGGTATTAAGCTCGATCGTAGTTTCATCGAAGGCGTCGTTGATTCTGAGCGTAGTCAGAATATCGTCAAAGGTATTTGTGCGATGGGTGACGCTTTAAAATTAGAATTACTCGGTGAAGGCATTGAACAACCCGAGCAAGCAGAATTTTTGTTAAAACAAGGTTGCTCCAAGGTACAGGGATATTGGTACGCAAAACCGATGTCATTATCCACATTAAATATGTGGTTGGCGAACCGAAATGAAAATACGGCCATTGAAATGATGGAGCAACCATCGGTATAGTTAAATATCTTTCATTATCTAGTTATTTTTTAAGTGGACTATTTTTACATTGAGCAGTGCTATTACACGGCTAATATATCAACATGTAAACTTTTTTATTTTAAATCAGTAACTTGAAAAGTTAATATTCTTTGTTTCTCCCTCGTTTCAGACCGAAATATATCGTTATTAGAGGTGATGATGAATTTTTTTGATATTTAATTTCTCATATCACTTTTAAAGATGATTTTATTTTGTTAATTTCAATAAATAAACCAATAAAAATAAAGTTAAATCTAATTCAATGGGAAGTTTAAACTTGTAACCAATTTGTTACAATGTGGACAGTTGTCAAACTAGAATTAGGATATGGGCCGGGAGGGCCTGCTTATGGAAATGTTGTCTGGTGCCGAAATGGTAATCCGCTCACTGGAAGATGAGGGTATTGAGCATATCTTCGGTTATCCTGGTGGCTCTGTTCTTGATATTTATGATGCGTTATTCGAATCAAGTCAAATTGAACATTTTTTAGTGCGCCATGAGCAAGCTGCAGTGCATGCTGCAGATGGTTATGCACGTTCAACAGGGAAAGTTGGTACCGTCCTTGTTACATCTGGACCAGGTGCAACAAATTGTATTACAGGTATTGCAACAGCGTATATGGATTCGATTCCTCTTGTTGTTTTATCAGGTCAGGTTCCTACGTCAATGATCGGTAACGATGCATTCCAGGAAACGGATATGATGGGCGTATCTCGTCCTATTGTAAAACACAGCTTTTTATGTAAAACCGCTGCTGATATTCCTGATGCAATCAAAAAAGCATATTATATCGCGTCAACAGGTCGTCCTGGACCGGTGGTGATTGATTTACCAAAAGATACACAAAACCCGTTATTGAAATTTCCGTACAAATACCCTGAGAGCGTCTCTATGCGTTCATATAACCCGGTTAAATTGGGTCATAAAGGACAAGTACGTAAAGCGGTTAAAGCAATTGCAACAGCGAAAAAACCAGTACTCTACGTTGGTGGCGGAGCGGTTATTGCCAACGCTGAAGCGCAAGTACTGAAATTTGCAGAACAGTTAAACCTACCAGTAACGAATACTTTGATGGGACTGGGTATATTCCCGGGTACACATCCACAAAATATCGGTATGTTAGGTATGCATGGTACGTTTGAAGCGAATAAAACGATGCATAACTCTGATTTGATTATTTGTCTTGGTGCACGTTTTGATGATCGAGTGACGAATGCGATTGATAAATTCTGTCCAGACGCCAAAATAATTCATGTAGATATCGATCCAACGTCAATTTCGAAAACAGTCCATGCCGATATTCCAATTGTTGGTTCTATCGAAGTGGTTGTTGAGCAGATGCTAGAGATTATTGATGAACTGCAAGTCACTGCCAATGAAGAAGAACGTAGTACGTGGTGGAAAGAAATTGATGGTTGGCGTACTAAGCAATGCCTCAGTTATGAAACAGGGTCGTCAATTAAACCGCAAGCGGTTATCGAAGGCTTATATAAACATACAGAGGGTAAAGCGATTATTACCTCGGATGTAGGTCAGCATCAAATGTTTGGTGCCTTGTACTATCCGTACGATAAACCGCGTCAATGGATCAACTCTGGTGGCTTAGGCACGATGGGCTTTGGTTTCCCTGCGGCAATGGGTGCTAAAATAGCCAACCCAGAAAAAGTAGTATGTTGTATTTCTGGTGATGGTTCTATTCAAATGAACATCCAAGAATTATCGACATGTCTGCAGTATGGTATTGCAGTGAAGATTATTACCCTGAATAACGGTGCGTTAGGCATGGTTAAGCAGTGGCAGAAAATGTTCTATGATGGCCGTCATTCTCATTCTTATATGGAGTCTATGCCTGATTTTGTTAAATTAGCAGAAGCTTATCATCACGTTGGTATTCAGGTGAGTAAACCTGAAGATCTTGATAAAGCGTTTACTGAGTGCTTTTCGGAAAAAAATAAAAACCGTGTTGTATTCATGGATATTATTATTGATCCAGAAGAACATGTATATCCGATGCAAATTAAATATGGCGCAATGGATGATATGTATTTAAGTAAGACGGAGAAAACCACATCATGAGACGTATAATTTCAATATTAACAGAAAATGAGTCGGGTGCTTTGTCACGCATCGTTGGTCTGTTCTCACAACGTGGTTATAACATTGAGTCTTTGACTGTATCAACGACGGATGATGAAACATTATCACGTTTGACGTTGGTCACGAACGGTGACCGTGCTGTGATTGAACAAATCATGAAGCAATTAAATAAGCTGATTGATGTATTAAAAGTAAGTGATCTTACTGAAGGTGCGCATATTGAGCGTGAGCTATTACTTATTAAAGTAAAAGCGGCGGGTTTTGTACGTGCAGAAGTGAAACGCACATCAGATATTTTCCGTGGTCAAATTGTTGATATTACAGATTCGTTATACACGGTACAACTGACGGGTGATAGCGATAAGCTTGATGCCTTTATTCAAACATTAGCGTCGCATACTGAGATTGTCGAAGTTGTTCGAAGCGGTGTTTGTGGTATCGCACGTGGCGAACGCTGTTTAAAAGCATAATATCGCTTTATCATCAATATAAAAGCCAGCGCATATAATGTGAGCTGGCTTTTTATTAAGCTTAACTTACTACATCGGGTTATTTAAACTAATTTAGATATTTCACTATCAAACAGATTTTTCATTAAACCGACAAACTCTTCGATAAATGCCATTTGATCATTACTTGGCGGTACGTCCCAAGCGCTTGATAATACTTCTTCTAAGTCACCGACTATCGCGTCTATTTCACGGATAATAACAAAACGATGCTTTTCAGTAAGCTGCTGATGTTGATTACAAACAACCATAGTATTACTGGCGATATGTTCAGAAAAAATATCTCCAATTGTATCTGTTGTTGAAGCGCTCTGTTGGCTATGGTTTTCAAAAATAGCTAAGTTGTCAGCTAAAAAATGGATCAGCTGAATATAACCATCACTGTTTGTTATCATAATTATTTACCGCGTAAAATATAAGAATGACATGTTATTACACCGTATATATACCGCGAAAAGCGGGGGGTATAATTAACAACTCAAGATAGGTTGTTAATATTCATTGGAATATAAACATGTATAAGGTTTAATTATGCGCTGACCATCTCGAGAGGTAAAGTAGAACAGAAAACAAAGCGTAATTTTATGTTCTACTTTGTACCTTATTTTATAACTGTATTTGTTTGTGGTTAAACTTGTATCCACAAATGGGTGTTAAGGTGAACGGTTAATTGAATCGTGAGAAATCCGGTTTACGTTTTTGCATAAATGCGCTCACCGCTTCTTTTGATTCTTCGCTTTCAAGCGCTGTCGAGAAATGCGCTAGCTCAATATGGATCACTTTTTCTATTTGGCTAATCAGTTCAGCTTTCATTAATTTTTTGGTGTTACGTAATGACGCCGGCGCTTTCGCTGCAAGTTTCAATGCACTTTTTTCTGCCATTGCAAATAATTCATCAGCAGGCAGTACTTTATTTGCTAGACCAATTTCTAATGCTGTTTGTGCATCAAATTTGTCGGCAAGCAACATCATTTCAGATGCTCGCTGATGACCCGCCATTCGGGGTAATATCAGGCTTGCGGCATATTCAGGCACAGCTGCAAGATCTGTAAATGGTAAGCGAAGTACAGTATTATCGGCAAGGTAAACCAGATCACAGTGCATTAACATTGTCGTACCAATACCAACCGCAGGGCCCGCTGCTGCTGCAATCACTGGTTTGGAGAAGTGTAATAAGGCGAGCATATATTGCACTAATGGTTGGTCTTTAGAAAAGTCCATGCCGTTCATGAAGTCGGCCATATCATTACCCGCACAGAAACAATTTTCAGAGCCTCTAAGAATCACTACGCGCACTGCTGGGTTGGTATCTGCCTGGTTAAAAGCCTCGGTTAGCTCAGTATAAAATGCACCATTAAATGCATTGAGCTTATCTAATCGATTAAGGGTTAAGGTTAATACGCCTTGTTCATTTAACTGTGTTAGTAAATAAGTTGCCATTTTATTATCCTGATAATGGTGTTTATAAACCACTATTTTGCCATGTAAACCAGTTTAATTGAAATGTTAATGTTAACCCTAGGTAGGTAAAGTGTTAATAATACTTGTGGCTTATTTGTTATACATACACAAACAAAGCATTTCCTATATAACAAAATGGAATAAAAAATCATTATTTATTCTTTGTGGTTATCCTTAACAGTCGTTAACCTTTAATTAATTCAGCACAGTGGAAGCCGTAATATGCTATTAAAGGAACTATCATCATTGACGAGTCCATTGAGTGAACTGCAGTTATCGCAATTGCAATTAGCACTTAATGATTTGTCACCGACGCAAACCGCGTGGGTCAGTGGGTATTTGGCAGGGATAAGTCAAGCATCTGGAGGTCAAGTACAGGCGCAAGGAGCGGTATCTCAACCTGCTCAACGTGTGACTATTTTATTTGGTTCACAAACCGGTAATGCCAAAGGTGTAGCGGAAGAACTTTATGAACAAGCACAAGCACAAGGCATTGCAGCCCGACTTGTGAATATGGCGGATTATAAAGCCAAAGAATTGAAAACAGAATCACACTTACTGATTGTTGCAAGTACCAATGGTGAAGGCGAAGCCCCCGATGATGCTGTTACCTTTCATGAGTTCTTGGCCTCTAAAAAAGCGCCTAAAGTACCTGAACTTAAATATAGCGTTTGTGCATTAGGTGATTCAAGTTACGAATTTTATTGCCAAACAGGATTAGAGTTTGATGAACGCTTAGCAGCCCTTGGTGCTGAAGCTGTCGTTGCTCGTGCAGACTGCGATGTTGATTATGATGATGCAGTTGCAACATGGAGCGAATTGGCGCTTATTGCTGTTAAAGCAACGCTTAAGGAAGCGACCACTCCTATTGCAGCGTTGGCGACGAATCATGTCGCGAATACGTATTCTAAAAAGAAGCCATTTAAAACCGAATTATTAGTGAATCAAAAGATCACGGGCCGTTTCTCTGATAAAGATATTCGTCACGTTGAAATTGCATTAGAAGATTCTGGCATTAATTACCAAGCGGGTGATGCATTAGGGATCTGGTTTAAGAATGACCCAATTCTTGTTGACGCTATTCTAGACCAATTGGAATTAGATGGTACACAAACCGTTACTGTGGCTAATGAAACAGAAAGTTTACGTGATGCACTGATTAATCGTTTCGAATTGACCCAGAGTTATCCAAGTTTCATTCAGGCTTATGCTGAAATATCGGGTTCGAAAAAATTAGCTAAATTACTCGATGATAAAACAGCATTACGCCACTATTGTTATGGTCGTCAAATCTTAGATGTGATTGATGAAAAGAAAGCAAAATTAACAGCAGAGCAACTCATTAGTGGTTTACGCAAGTTGACCCCACGCCTTTATTCAATTGCTTCAAGTCCTAATGAAGCGGAAGGTGAAGTACATTTAACCGTTGCTGTGGTTGATTATCAGCAAAGTGGTGAGCAACGCATTGGTGGTGCTTCTGGTTTCCTTCAGCGTCTTGAAGAAGGTGCCGAGGTTGAAGTCTTTGTTGAACACAATGATAACTTCCGTTTACCAAGCAATGATGACACACCTGTGATCATGATTGGTCCAGGTACCGGGATTGCGCCATTTCGTGCTTTTGTACAAGAACGTGACGTACGTGAAGCTGCAGGAAATAACTGGTTATTCTTTGGTAACCAACATTTTACTGATGACTTCCTATATCAAACTGAATGGCAGGACTACTTGAAATCGGGTCTATTGACTAAGATGGATGTGGCGTTCTCACGCGACCAAGCTGAGAAAATTTATGTGCAAGACCGTTTACGTGAAAATGCCGCAGAGTTGTATGCCTGGTTAGAGCAAGGCGCACATATTTATGTTTGTGGTGATGGCGATAGAATGGCGAAAGATGTGAATGAAGCATTGATCGAGATTGTAGCAGAACACGGTAAATTAGCGCGTAGTGAAGCAGAAGAGTATGTCGCTGAACTACGTCGAAATAAACGTTATCAGAGGGATGTTTACTGATGAGCGACAAGAAATTAGCGGTTAACGAACGCATTAAAACAGAAAGTAATTTTTTACGCGGCACCATTGCTGAAGGCTTAGCGGATCAAATCACTGGCGGACTGTCAGATGATGATATGCAATTAACTAAGTTCCACGGTTTTTATCAGCAAGATGATCGTGATATTCGTGCCGAACGTCAGAAACAAAAGTTAGAACCTCGTCATAGCTTTATGTTACGAGCGCGTGTACCTGGAGGTATTTGTAGCCCTAAGCAATGGTTAGAGATAGATCGTATTGCTAGTGACTTAACTATCTATGGCAGTATCCGTTTAACGACGCGTCAAACGTTTCAGTACCATGGTATTTTAAAGCCGCAAGTGAAGCCATTGATCCAAGCATTAGGCTCGGTGAACTTGGATTCGATTGCTGCCTGTGGTGATGTGAACCGTAATGTAATGTGTACGCCGAATCCCGTGGAGTCAGCATTACACCAAGAAGCTTATGCATGGGCAATTCGTTTAAGTGATGACTTATTACCAAACACCAATGCCTATGCAGAACTCTGGTTAGACGGTGAAAAAGTGCATAGTAATGAAGTTGAGCCTATGTATGGACCCACTTACTTACCGCGTAAATTTAAGATTGCAGTGGCTATCCCGCCACACAATGACGTGGATATTCACGCTAATGATTTAAACTTTGTTGCGATTGGTGATAACGGTAAGCTAGTTGGTTTCAATGTATTAGTTGGTGGCGGTATGGGGACAACGCACGGTGATGTGAATACTTTCCCGCGTTTAGCCGATGATTTTGGTTTTGTAAAACCTGAAGATGCAGTTGAAATCGCGAAAGCGGTATTAACAGTACAACGTGATTGGGGTTGCCGTACTGATCGTAAACGTGCTCGTTTGAAATATACACTTGAAGATAACGGTGTGGATAAATTCCGCGCAGAAGTAGAATTACGCTCAGGTATTAAGTTTGAAGTACCAAAAACAATTGAATTTACCACTCGTGGTGATCGCTTTGGTTGGATCAAAGGCGTTGATAATAAATGGCATTTAACCCTATTTATTGAAAATGGCCGTATTGTTGATACCGAAACACATCCGATTAAGACCGGGTTAGTTGAAATTGCTAAGATCCACCAAGGTGATTTTAGAATGACAGCCAACCAAAACTTAATCATTGCCGGTGTAGCAGAGCAAGATAAAGAACAAATCGAACGTCTCGCACGTTTATATGGTCTGTACTCTGACGAATTAAGTCAGCAACGCTTGAACTCAATGGCCTGTGTTGCACTGCCGACATGTGCGTTAGCGATGGCTGAAGCAGAGCGTTATTTACCGTCATTGGTGACTAAAGTTGAGGGCTTGCTAACAAAACACGGTATTCCTGACGAACACTTTGTGATGCGTATGACGGGTTGTCCCAATGGTTGTGGTCGTCCATTCTTAGCGGAAGTTGGCTTTGTTGGTAAAGGGCCTGGCAAATACAATATGTATTTGGGCGCGAAGAATAACGGTATGCGTTTAAACAAGATGTACCGCGAGAATATTGGTGAAACTGAGATCTTAACGATCCTTGATGAATTAATTGCTGAATGGGCAACTAATGCATTACCAGACGAACGTTTTGGTGATTTCGTGATACGTAGTGAAGTGATTAAACCTGTGATTATAGCGTCGAGAGATTTCCATGGCTAAATTGAACCTAGATGAATTATTAACGTTAGATAAGGCGAGCCAGAAATCAGCTTTGGCTGTGGTTAATGCTCAGCTAGAGGAGATGACCGCAGAACAACGTGTCGATTGGGCTGTCACTGAGTTGGGTGACAAATTAGTATTGTCATCGAGCTTCGGCATTCAAGCGGCCGTGTGTTTACATTTATTAACGCAGTTTAAGTCTGATATTCCGGTTATTTTAACCGATACAGGGTATTTATTTCCTGAGACCTATCAGTTTATTGATGAGTTAACTCAACAGCTAAGCCTTAATTTACAAATATATACTGCGCCACAATCACCTGCTTGGCAGGAGTCGCGTTATGGTAAGTTATGGGAACAGGGTGTTGAAGGGATCACGCAATATAACGTGCTTAATAAAGTAGAACCAATGAAGCGCGCACTTAAAGAGTTAGGTGCACAAGTGTGGTTTTCTGGATTACGTCGTAGTCAGTCATCAAGTCGTGAAGCATTACCGGTATTGTCTATTCAAAATGGCTGTTTTAAATTTTTGCCTATTATTGATTGGACCAATAAAGAAATTCATTATTATCTGAAAAATAACGGGTTGAATTATCATCCGTTGTGGGAACAGAATTATGTTTCGGTCGGTGATGTGCATACGTCACAACCACTGCGACCTGGGATGACGGAAGAAGAAACACGCTTCTTTGGTTTGAAGCGTGAGTGTGGTCTACATGAAGAAAATGATGAAGTGGCTGGCAGCGGAATTTAAGTTCAAGCTACCACTGATATCGCTTGGTTGTTAATGAGGCTTAGTTCTGATTCATTTGAACTAAGCTTTTTGCCATTCAGGCGTTGCGTTATCAACCGGCGCTGCTTCTGGTGTTGATTGTGTCTCTTTTTCTTCGTCTTCTTTTGATGCTGATTTTTTGGCTTCATCTAATTCTTTTTGCAACTCTTCTATTTTTTGCTTGGTTTTATCCCAGCCTGACTCTGCACCTTGTTTTAAGGATTCGAACCACTCATCGCTGTTATCCGCACTATTCTCTAATAGCTCTTCCGTTTTACTTTTCGCGGCTTCCATTGCTTTATTGGTTGCTTCTCTGGTTTTATCCCATGCTTCTCCCATGGCTTCTTTAGAGGCATCCCATGCGTCACCTGCGCTATTTGCTTGAACTGCGAATGTCGAAAAGCAACTTGCTAGGCTGATTATTAAAATGGGTATTTTTTTCATCATCACTCGCTTATTCTTTCAATAGGATCGATTACATAACTAAATTGTAGCAAATATTGCCTAGCTGCGTCATCCCTCAATCGGTATACATGCAGTAACGGTTATATGTAGTATCAATTACTTGTGAAGTACACATTAGTTGTGAAGTAATTGGGCTATTGTATCAATTTTGTATTTCGCAATGACCACTAACATCATTGTAATGAAAGCAAGCAGTGTACCGCATATTCCAGCGACTTTACCTTGTAGCCAGGTCAGCATGCCGATAGCGATAATAAATAGAAACAGTGCAATGCTTGCAGAGGTGGTGCCGATAGCACGAACTTGACTAATTTGTTCTAATACAGGAGCCGAAAAGGCAGTAATGGTCGCGACTTCAATACTTAAACGCACGTCGATATACAATGCGACAACAAATAACAAGGAGGTCAGGGTAAACATAAGTAGGGTGATGGTACTATAGATGCTTTTTCGGTGGCTACGTACGATCTGGGCGGCGATGGATAAAGAAAAACCCGCCATTAAGCCACTGATAAAAGAAACTTGATTGGTCTGTAGTTCGAGGATCTCATTCATAGGCGTACACCGTTAATGGACTTTGTAAGAAGATGATATTGAAGTTATATTAGTATGTGAGCTACAAAAAAGCCAAGTGCGAGACTTGGCTTTGTGATAACGGTTCGAAGACTCAAAGTAAATGAGTTAATCGATATAGCGTGTTTTAGCTTACTTAGCTGGGATCGCTTTTAAGATCGCAAGTAGGTATTTCCAGAACATGCCCACTGTTTCTATGTTCACTTTCTCATCTGGAGAATGTGGGAAACAGATCGTTGGACCAAATGACGCCATGTCCATCGTTGGGTATGAAGTCTTGAATAAACCACATTCTAGACCTGCATGGATAACCATGATTTTTGGTACAGAACCAAACTCTTTTTCATATACGTCGCGCATGATCTGCATCACTGGTGAACTAGTATCTGGTTTCCAACCTGGGTAAGCACCGTCAAATTTCACGTCGGCACCCGCAAGTTCAAATACTGATGCGATCATTTCTTGTGCATCAAGACGGCAAGAGTCAGCTAAAGAACGGATCAAGCATTGAATATGTACTGTTTTACCGCGTGATTGAATTACACCAAGGTTAGATGATGTTTCAACGACTCCTTCAATCTCATCACTCATGCGCAGTACACCATTGAATACACCGTTAAGTGCAGTAATAAGGCGAGTCTGGCAATCTTGAGTCATCACTGTTGGTTCATTTGGAACTGGGAACAGTGAGATTGAGAAATTAGGTTCTGTTGCTGTAAGCTCTTTTTTAACTGTTTTAGCAAAGAATTCTAAACACGCTTTAAACTCTTCTCGTTGTGCTGGCGCAACAGTAATAACTGCAAAAGCTTCACGTGGAATTGCGTTACGTAGTGAACCGCCGTTAATCTCAACAAGGCGAACCCCCATATCGCGTCCCGCTTCTTTTAAAAGACGAGCCAGTAATTTGTTGGCGTTACCGCGACCAAGGTGAATATCAACACCTGAGTGACCGCCTCTTAGGCCAGAAATAGATACTTCAAATGTTTGGTGATCCGTCGGAGTGTTTTCACGTTCGATAGGGAAAGACACTGTTGTATCGATGCCGCCAGCACAACCCATGTAAACTTCGCCTTCGTCTTCTGAATCTGTGTTTAGTAGGATCTCACCTTCTAACCAGCCTGCTTCAAGACCAAATGCACCTGTCATGCCAGCCTCTTCGTCGATCGTCACGAGCACTTCGAGAGGACCATGTTCAATATCGTTTGAACAGATAACAGCAAGACTTGCTGCTAGACCAATCCCATTATCAGCGCCTAATGTTGTACCACGGGCTGTCACCCATTCGCCGTCAACATAAGCGTCGATAGGGTCAGTAATAAAGTTATGCTCAGAGTCAGAATTTTTTTGTGGAACCATGTCCATGTGGGCTTGTAATACGACGCCTTTACGGTCTTCCATACCTGCGGTAGCCGCTTTACGTAGGATAAGGTTACCTACTTTATCTTCTTTACACTCAATATTATGATCTTTCGCTAATTGTTGGATCCATGCAGATACTTTTTCTTCATGCTTTGAAGGACGCGGGTTGGCACACATCTGCTCAAAAATATTCCAGACAATTTGCGGTTCTAAATTACTTAAATTTGCCACTTGGGTAGCTCCTTAATTGGAATTAATCATTATATTTAGCATGATACAAAGGATGTTCCAGTTTATTGAGATAGTAAAGAGGAATATTCCTAATGCGCTGTGTTAATCTGTTGTTCTGCGATAGCGTAAACAAGTTGTCGTTTTATCATGCTCAATAAGAGGTAATTCTCAGCTGGTAACTTGTCCTGCGGGTCAAGTACTGGTATCTTTACGGGTTGCAAATTGAGTGTACAAATCAGGGCTTTTTTGTACATAAACCCTTCGTTGATGATTTTATATAGCTACACGTTAGTTCGTTCGCTAAGTGTATATAGAGGTTGGTTAAATGAGTGATAAATTTATAGTATCTTGGGATGATTTACAGCGTGATACGCGTAAACTTGCTCGTAAGCTGCTTCCTGCAACACAGTGGAAAGGTATTATTGCGGTTAGTCGTGGTGGTTTAGTGCCTTCAGCTATTCTTGCGCGTGAATTAGACTTACGTCATGTTGATACTGTATGTATTTCAAGTTATGACCACGATCATCAGCGTGATATGACAGTATTAAAATCTGCACCAGGTGATGGTGAAGGTTTTATTATCATTGATGATTTAGTTGATAGCGGTGAAACAGCGAAAACAATTCGTAAAATGTACCCTAAAGCTAAATTCGTGACTGTTTATGCGAAACCACTTGGTGAGCATTTAGTGGATGACTTTGTTACTGCTATTAGCCAGGATACTTGGATTGAGTTACCTTGGGATATGGCGATTGAATTTGTAGAACCAATCTGCAAACAAGATTAATTAAACTACCTAGAATATACGTCAGTCTGTATTCTCGTTATTAAACAGCGTTGTAAATCACGACGCTGCCATTTATTAGAATTATATTCTTAAAATCACCTAAATTTTGGTTTTATAATTTGACCGCTATTGATTATTAGCTATGCTTAACAGTTCTTCCTGACATTTAAAGAGACTCCTTTATCGCTCTTAATTCATCACGATAAGCAAATAAGAGATAATCATTATGCCAATACTGAATGACCCCGATCTGATCTATTTCCGTAAACGTATTCGTATTTTAAATGCACTTGGTCCTTATTTAAGAGAACATCACTGCCAGCCCACCTCTTTTTATTTTGATTGTTTTAGCATTTGTATTGATGCAGAGATTGAACCTGAATTTCGTGAATTTTATGGATGGTGGCTAGAGATGGAGTTAGTTAGTGATACGTTTGAATATCATTATCAATTTGGTGTCTATAACAAACTGGGTGAGTGGATTGCAGCGCCGATACCTGACTCTTATCAGCATGACGTTACTCAGTCGCTAAATCAATTCTATGAAAAATTATCTGTTTGTTTAACCGATCAATTAACCTTGAGTTTAAAACCTTCGTTAATTTTGGCTAAGACCCTGATTTTGTCAGCTGCCTAACTGGTTGTTTCGATCTTTATTGTTGCTAATCGCATTGGATCCTTCTGTTTGATAATAAATGCCACGTTGGATCTGATAAAAGTACCGTATTTCGCTGTACTTTCCCCGCCTATCAAGCTTTCCCTATTGTATAAATTCGGTTCTCAGGTCAAAATACTTGTTAAGTTAGTAACGAGAATGAGTTAAATGGCTAAGAAAACCATCGTGGTGAAATTAGGAACCAGTGTATTAACCAGTGGCACGGCGAAAATAGATCGTGCACACATGGTTGAGCTGGTTCGTCAATGTGCGAAATTGTACAAACAAGGGCATGATATTATTGTTGTAACGTCAGGAGCAATTGCTGCCGGACGTGAACATTTAGGTGCTCCTGAATTGGCCCCCACCATGGCAAATAAGCAGATGTTGGCCGCTGTAGGTCAAAGTCAGCTTATTTTTATTTGGCAAAGCCTGTTTAATATCTACGGTTTAAATGTCGGCCAGATGCTGCTAACACGTGCAGATCTGGATGATCGTGAACGATTTTTAAATGCACGCGATACTATGCGGGCATTATTAGATAATCGTATTGTGCCGATTATTAATGAAAATGATGCGGTCGCTACAGCGGAAATTAAAGTGGGTGATAATGATAATTTATCGGCACTTGCAGCTATTTTAGCGAATGCGGATACGCTAATGCTGTTAACCGATCAAGAAGGCTTGTTTACGGCGGATCCCCGTAATAACCCCGATGCTAAGCTGATTGAAGTTGTTGATGTTATCGACGATGAATTACGTCAGTTAGCAGGCGGTACTGTCGGCGGTTTAGGCACTGGTGGTATGGCCACTAAGTTACAAGCTGCTGAAATTGCTTGCAGATCAGGTATTGATGTTGTTATTGCTGCTGGTATTGCTGAAGATGTGGTGTTGCGTGTTGCTGAAGGCAAACGGGTGGGCACTTTATTTCCTTCGCATACAAGCCCATTAGAAAGTCGTAAGCAATGGATTCTTGCCGGACCTCCGCCATCGGGAGTTATTATCATTGATGATGGTGCGGTAAGTGCGGTGACACAAAAAGGCAGTAGCTTATTACCGAAAGGCATTACCGAAGTGTCAGCAACATTTAAACGTGGCGATGTTGTTCAGCTGCAAACATTACAAGGCAAATTACTCGGCCGTGGGATCTGCCGCTATACCAGCGATGAGTTAACTGCGATTGCGGGTTGTCATTCGTGTGATATTGAAAGCATATTAGGTTACGGTTACGGTGCTGTTGCCATACATCGCGATGATTTAGTTTTACTTTAAGGAAGATACAGTGTTACAAGAATTAGGAAAGAAAGCCAAACTTGCGAGTTATGAATTAGCAACGTTAACCACGGCACAAAAGAATAACGCATTAGAATGCATCGCGTGTGAATTAGAAAATAATCAAGCCGAAATTTTAATTGCCAATAGTAAAGACATTGATGCAGCTAAGCAAAATGGCTTAACCGATGCGTTACTTGATCGTCTATTATTAACAGAAGCAAGACTGGCTGCGATCATTGCTGACGTGCGTGGTGTCATTGCCTTACCTGACCCAGTTGGCGCAGAGTCTGAAGGTAAAGTACTTGAAAACGGTCTACGTTTATCAAAACGTCGCATTCCATTAGGCGTGATAGGTGTTATTTATGAAGCGCGTCCGAATGTGACCATTGATATTGCGGCACTAAGCTTGAAAACAGGTAATGCTGCGATCTTACGCGGTGGTAAAGAAACCGTTCATTCGAATTTGATTTTAGTGAATGTGATCCAAACCGCGTTAGAAAAAGCGCAATTACCAAAAGATTCAATTCAAGTGATTGCCGATCCGAATCGTGATTTGGTGACCGCTTTATTGAAAATGGATAAATATGTCGACATGATCATCCCACGTGGAGGTCCAGGTTTACACCGTTTATGCCAAGAACAAAGTACGATCCCTGTTATTACGGGTGGCATGGGTATTTGTCATGCATTTGTTGATGCGTCAGCGAATGTTGAAGATGCGCTTGCGATCATTGAAAATGCCAAGGTACAACGTCCTTCTGCTTGTAATGCATTAGATACGGTATTAGTGCACAAAGACATAGCCAGTAGCTTCTTGCCATTATTAGCTGAGCGTTTAGAGCGCAATGCAGTGGAATTGCGTGCAGAGCCAAAAGCACATATTGCATTATCAAACGTTAATGCGAAAAACGTGCATGTAGCAACAGCAGATTGTTTTGATCAAGAATGGCTAGCGCTTATTTTGGGCGTTAAAGTTGTTGATGATGTTGAAGAAGCGATTGTACATATCCGTGAGCATTCGACAGAGCATTCAGACGCGATCTTAACGGATAATTTAACCAATGCGACGCGTTTTTTGAATGCCGTTAACTCTGCTGCTGTTTACGTCAATGCAAGTACGCGATTTACGGATGGTAGTCAGTTTGGTTTAGGTGCCGAAGTTGCAGTATCAACACAAAAATTACATGCTCGTGGGCCTATGGGCTTAGAAGAACTAACAACGTACAAATGGATTGCGATTGGTGATGGCTTAATTCGTCCATAAACATTTCAGTGTTTTGTTAATTTGATTAAGTGCTAAGGCAGTCCGTTATGTGTGACTGCCTTTTTTTATATTACGGGTAATGAAATACGGAGGAGCTTATGGCTCAAAAAGCGGTAGATAAAGCGGCTTCACGGTTGAATATATCAGCGGTCTTAGTTGCAGCTTTGATTGCCGTGAGCTTAAGTTATTTTTCGTATGCGGTACTGAACTTGACCAAAGAGGTGAGTGAAGTACGTAAGGCTATGCCTAATATATTGCAGAAAATTGATGATATCTCTGTGCAAATTCCGGCGATAGTGGCACAAGTTGAATTGATAAATGCGCAAATCATTCCGAATATATTAACCGAAGTTGCTGCTGTGCGTGACAGTGTACCCGCTATTTTAACGGAGGTAGAATCTGTTCGCGTGAGTATTCCACCAATGTTGCAAGAGCTTGAAGCAATACGTTTAGCTGTCCCTCCTATTCTAGCTGAAGTGGCGGCTGTACGAGCTGAATTACCCGCGGTATTACAGCAAGTTAATGCGATAGATAAACGGATCCCTGCCATTTTGAGGCGCGTGGACGCGGTGAACAAACGGGTGGATGATATTAATGGATTAATTCCACCAATTTTAACTCAGATTGAAAAAGTTCGCGTGGATATACCACCAACGCTCACACGTGTTGAAGCCTTGGTTGAAGCTAGTGATAAGATTGGTGAAAACGCCTCGAAAGGGGCGGCAAAAGGGGTAATTAAGGGTATTTTAGAAATGCCTGTTGATGCGACGAAACGGTTACTTACAGCACCAGGTTCTTATTTTGAAACCGATGAAAAAAAACCTGCTAAATAGTGCTCAGATAGCTGGATAGTTAAATTGTGACGTGATGCTTAATGACTTGCTATGGATAGGGCTAAATCAAAACTAACAGCGAAAATATATTATCGTGTTAGCTTTGATAAAGCAGAGCTTAAAAGTTAAGTAACCTCTTTGCCTTGTGCTTGTAAGTCTGCATGGTATGAAGAACGTACAAATGGGCCACAAGCTGCATGCTCAAAGCCAACTTCTTTTGCAAGTACACCAAGTGCATCAAAGTCGTCTGGGTGAACGTAGCGTTTCACTGGCAAGTGATGACGGCTAGGTTGTAAATATTGACCTAGTGTCAGCATCGTTACGCCATTCTCAGCAAGATCTTTAATTACTTCTTCAATCTCTTCGTTGGTTTCACCCAAGCCCATCATAAGACCTGACTTAGTTGGAACGTTCGGGTGCATTTCTTTAAAGCGTTTTAATAAACGTAAAGACCACTGATAATCAGAACCTGGACGCGCCATTTTATAATGTTGTGGTGCTGTTTCTAGGTTGTGGTTAAATACATCTGGTGGGGTATCTTTAAAGATTTCTAATGCTTTATCCATACGGCCTTTGAAATCAGGAACCAAAATTTCGATCTTTATTTCAGGATTCAGTAAGCGGATTTCACGGATACAATCGACAAAATGCTGTGCGCCACCATCACGTAAATCATCACGATCTACAGAGGTAATAACCACGTATTTTAGCTTCATTTTGGCAATCGTTTGCGCTAATTTAAGCGGTTCTTCGGCAACGAGTGGTAATGGTTTACCATGAGCAACATCGCAGAATGGGCAGCGACGAGTGCAGATTGCACCCATGATCATAAAGGTCGCAGTACCGTGGTTAAAGCACTCAGTAAGGTTTGGACAAGATGCTTCTTCACAAACTGAATGCAGGTTGTTTTCACGCATCACAGCTTTAATTTCTTGGATACGAGCAGAGCTTTTTGGTAGGCGGATCTTCAGCCACGATGGCTTACGCAGGATTTCATCATTCTCAGTAGCAATAATTTTGACTGGAATTTTAGCCATTTTATCTGCGTCGCGAAGTTTAACGCCTGGCTCTAATCGAACGGTTTTACTCATGCTCTGTTAATCCATCTTTGAAAGTTAATTGGGTGTATTCTAGCAGGGAACATAGGTGTTCGACTAGCTTAGGTTGTATTTCACCTAGGCTGGTAGCACCACCGAGATCACTTGTTTGGGTCATTTTCATACCCGCATAACCACAAGGGTTAATACGCAAAAAAGGGGATAAGTCCATGTTTACATTAAGTGCTAATCCATGGAATGAACGGCCTTTTCTGATCCTTAAACCTAATGAAGCAACTTTTTTGTCAGCAACATAAACACCGGGTGCATCTGCGCGAGGGTAGGCTTCAATCCCTGCTTCAGCCAGTGCGGCAACAATACCATTTTCAATATGGCTGACAAGATCTCGAACGCCAAGTTTACGACGTTTTATATCGAGTAAGAAGTACACCACTTGTTGACCAGGGCCGTGATAAGTCACTTGACCACCACGATCGGCTTGGACGACAGGAATGTCGCCAGTGGCGAGTATATGTTCAGCTTTACCAGCTTGACCTTGTGTAAACACGGGGTCGTGCTCAACAAACCAAAGTTCATCTTCTGTGTTGTCGTCTCTGTTATCAGTAAACGACTTCATCGCGTCAAATACAGTTGTGTAAGATTGGCGATTAAGTTGACGAATTATAATGCTATGTTCTGACAAAATATGCTCTTCTATATGATTAACACCAACGAAAAAAATCTAATTAGCAACACTAATTAGATTTTTGATATGGATATTATTTATTATAAAACGCGGATCACACCTGGGATCGCACCGAAATCCACGTATAAGCCTTCTATTTGATCTTTGTCTTGGACTTTAACTTTGATGGTTACAGAGTTGTAAGTGCCTTTACTGCTCTTTTTAGAGCTAGGAGCATAGTCACCTGGGACATGTTTTTGTGCCACAGCAACAATGCTATCTTCGAGTTTAGGATCCGTAGTACCGATAACTTTAAAGTTAAGTTGACAAGGAAAATCAAGCAGTTCGTCGAATTTAGTATTTAAAGACATTAGTTTTTCTCGTACCTTAGAAATAATGGCAAAGGAGGCAATTGCCTCCTTTGTATTCGTCATTATAATCGGGTAACGGTGTCAGGGAAAGGATTAACCAAACCAACCGGCAAATAATAATTTGAAATAATCAATTAATCGGCTAAACCAGCTACCTAATTCTACGTCTTCTAGCGCAATTAAATCGGCTTGTGCAATCTCTTCATCGTTCAGATTATAAAATATTTTACCAACAATATCGCCTTTAGCGATCGGTGCACTTAGTTCTTTTTGGATTTCAAAAGCCGCCGTTAGATTTTTTGCTTGGCCGCGGGGTACTGTGAGTGTTAATTTGTTTGCTAGACCCAGTTCAACTTGTTCTTGCTCACCCATCCACACACGTTCTGACACTATGCTACTGTTCGCTTCGTGAAGTGTTACTGTTTCATAGAAACGGAAGCCAAAGTTAAGTAGTTTTTTACTTTCAGCTTTACGTGCATCACCACTTTTAGTCCCCAGCACGACTGCAATTAGACGCATGTTGTCTTTGGTCGCTGAAGACACTAAGTTAAAACCTGCTCCTGAGGTGTGACCGGTTTTAATGCCGTCAACGTTCATGCTTTTATCCCACAAAAGACCATTGCGGTTGTATTGGGTAATACCGTTATAGGTAAATTTCTTTTGCGAGTAAATACGATATTCTTCAGGGACATCACGGATAAGTGCGTGTCCTAATGTCGCCATATCACGCGCTGTGGTGTATTGTTTTTTGCTATCTAAGCCGTGGCTATTAGCAAAATGTGTATCATCCATCCCCAGCTGCTTACTCCACGAGTTCATCAACTGAGCAAACGCGCTTTCTGTACCGGCGATATGTTCTGCCATTGCGACACAGGCATCATTACCTGATTGTACGATAATACCTTGGTTTAATTTTTTGACCGTGACTGTTTTACCTACTTCGATAAACATTTTCGATGAGTCTGGGAAGTTTCTCGCCCATGCATTTTTACTGATGGTCACTTCATCATCTAGATTGATGTTACCTGCTTTTATTTCTTGGCCAATAACGTAACTGGTCATCATTTTAGTTAAGCTGGCAGGTTTTAGTGAATCATCTGCATTTTTTTCTGCGATTACTTTGCCGGAATCAAAATCAACTAGTATGAATGCTTTAGCGGCTACTACGGGTGTATCGGGAATAACACTTGGTGCTGCACTTAATGAAAAACTCGCCACTGCGAGGCTCGTTAGGATAAGTCTTTTAAATTGATTGGCCACGTTTCACTTCGCTTTAATTAAAATTGGATTTAAGTCATTGATAACTTAAATAAATAAACTTGATTAAACGGTTTTTAATCAAATTTATTCGATAATAGCAGCTAGTCTATCAAACTAGCTGAATGGTTGTCTTACTATTTAAAGTTTATTTATTAGATACTACTTTGCTGGAAAGTTCCTTCAAAATATAAGCATTTGTATATTCTTGTTGAACTTTCGCTAATAAATCTTGTGCTTGCCCTGTCTCTGAGATAGGCCCAAGTTGTACTCGATGGAACTTACCACTGATGACTAAGCGATTATCGGTATTGTATTTTTTCCCTAAACCGTTGGCAACCTGTTGCGCTTTAGCTTCATTACTTGACGCTAACACTTGAATAAACCATTGTGGCTTTGGGGTAAATAAGGTGCTGTTATCGGCAGTCGGAATAATTAATTCAACGCGTACATTGGCCGTACCAGATTGTAACATGTCGAGTTTATAAGCCGCAGCATAGGACAGGTCAATGATACGTTCTGGATGAAAAGGCCCTCGATCATTAACCCGCACTATCACGGTTTTGTCATTACCTAGGTTCGTTACTTTAACAAAACTCGGCAGGGGTAAATTTTTGTGCGCCGCAGACATTGAGAACATGTCATAGATTTCACCGTTTGAGGTTTTGTGGCCATGAAATTTATTACCATACCAAGACGCTTTACCTTCTTGGGTTAGGGTTTTGATATCTCGCCATACTTGATAATCAATACCACGCACTTGATAGTCGCGATTTGCATATCGACTGTAAGTTTGGGGAGTTGGTACTGCGTCGGCAATATCCTCAAGTTGGGGGATGTTCTCTGGTGCGTGATCATCACTGTACTGATAACGAGAAGAAGAACATGCGGCCAAAAGGCCGCAGATACAAAGTAGGGTTAAACGTTGTTTATTGCGCATGTTTAGCTTGTTTAATCTTTTCACTTAATTGGAATACAGCCATTGCGTACAAAGGACTGTGGTTGTAACGCGTAATACTGTAGAAGTTATCAAGGTAAACCCAATATTCATCACTATCAAGCTGTTGAAGTTTGAGTAATTTCGCAGGGCTTGAGTCTTCAATTGTTATTGCTGGCACCCGTTCATCAGACTCTTTTAGTACCACACCTGCGGCTTTTAAGTCTGCCCATGTATGCTTGATCTTCAATGATTTACTCAGTAATGCTGCGATTTTTTCACTGTCGGCTTTAACAGGGTAAGCGACTGACTCACCGGTTTTCCACTTATGCTGACTAAAGTAGTTAGCGATACTGCCGATTGCATCGATAGGATCGTTGATCATATCAACTTTACCGTCACCAGAGAAATCAACACCATAATGGCTATAGCTTGATGAGATAAATTGACCTAAGCCCATCGCACCCGCATATGAGCCTTGCGTTTCTGTCAGATTCCAGCCTTGTTGTTCACTTAATTTAATGTATTGTGCAAACTCTTGACGGAAAAATTTACCACGGGATGGATAGTTAAAACCGAGGGTATAAAGTGAATCTAGTACCGAAATATTACCTTTGTATTTACCATAAAAGGTTTCAACACCCATAATGGCGACGATAACTTGTGCAGGGACACCATATTCAGCTTCGGCTTTAGCAAAGGTATCTTCGTATTGTTTCCAGTACTCGACACCTTTGTTAATGCGACTTTCGGTAATAAAAATTGGCGCGTATTTATACCAAGGCTTTTTTTCCCAGGGTGTCTGGATCTTGGTTAATACGTTTTCATCGAACTTAGCTTGCCCTATGGCGTCTGTAAGTACTTGTTTTGATATGTCATATTGAGTACTTAACTCTTCAACCCAAGTATTGTGCTCACTGTTTAACTCAGCACTATTAGCTTGAAACGCTGCTAACCCTAGCAGAAATAATACTTTTTTACCTAGCATCTGGATTCCTCAATTTAAGCGACGGTGTGTTCTTACAGACATTAGAATGCCAAAACCTGCCATCAATGTCACCATCGAAGTGCCGCCATAGCTAATTAAAGGCAGTGGCACGCCTACTACAGGTAATAATCCGCTTACCATACCGATATTTACGAACACATAAATGAAGAATGTCATGGTTATACTGCCTGCAATAAGGCGTTCAAATACGCGTTGGCCCTGTATTGCGATTACTAAACCGCGGCAGATCACAAATAAATAAAGTGACAGTAGTAAGATCACACCAAATAAACCAAATTCTTCACTAAATACCGCAAAAATAAAATCGGTGTGACGCTCAGGCAAAAAATCCAGTTGTGACTGGGTACCAGATAACCAACCTTTACCCCAAAATCCACCTGAACCAATGGCAATTTTAGATTGAATAATATGGTAACCAGAGCCCAATGGGTCGGTTTCTGGATTGAGGAAGGTTAATACCCGTTGTTTTTGATAAGGACGCATTAAGAAGAACCACAGAATAGGCGCAAAGCCTGAAACCAGTCCAAAAGCCATCACCACTAATCGCCATGACATCCCCGCTAAGAAAATAACGAATATACCTGAAATCGCGACCAGTAACGAGGTGCCAAGATCGGGCTGTTTTGCGATCAATAATGTCGGGACCAAGACCATGATTAACGCAGTTATGATAGATCTAAAACTGGGGGGGATTGGTTGATTGCTCATGTAACGAGCAACGGCCAATGGCATGACTACTTTCATTATTTCAGATGGTTGGAACTTGGTAAAGCCAAGATCAATCCAGCGCTGTGCACCTTTGCCTACATGGCCAAACAGTAATACTGCGATTAATAAAGTGGTACCAATGACAAAGATGGGAAATGCCCAGCGTCGATAAGTGGAAGGTGGAATTTGTGCTAGCGCAAGCATTACCCCTAACGCAAGAAACATGCGAACGACTTGTCTTTCCATCAGCGCGATGTCCGCGCCACCTGCGCTATAAAGTACCACAAGGCTGACACCCATCAGGCTTAACAGGCCAAATAATAAGGGGAAATCGATATGTAATTTATACCAAATACTCTGATTATGACGACGATCTGGCATTCATTTTCCTTTTATTTTCAAAGTAGACATCAAATAAACGACGTGCTGATGGGGCCGCTTGTGAGCTACCACCACCGGCATTTTCTAGAATGATAGTCGCTGAAATCTCTGGTTCTTCAAACGGTGCATAAGCCACAAACATGGCATTATCACGTAATCGTTCGCGGATCTTACTGGCATCGTATTTTTCTTCACCGAGCTGGTATAGCTGTGCAGTCCCTGATTTACCTGCCGCTGTGTAGGTTGTGTTAGCAAACGCACGATGTGCAGTACCTTTTCTGGTTACAACACCGCGCATACCGTCTTTGGCTACTTGCCAGTTCGCGGGGTCTCTGAGTTTCAGCGGTGGTAATTCAACGACCGGTTTAAATTGATCACCATTGGTATATTTTATATCCCGAACAAGCTGTGGCACAGGGCGTAGGCCTCGGCTTGCAACAATACCTGTCGCTTTCGCAAGTTGGATTGGTGTCGCAGACCAGTAACCCTGACCAATACCGACGGAAATCGTGTCACCTTGATACCAAGGTTGATTGTAACGTGCGCGTTTCCATTCTCGTGAAGGTAAGATAGCATTGGTTTCTTCTTTAACATCAATACCGGTATATTCACCAAAGCCAAACTCGGTCATAAAATTGTTGATTTTATCAATGCCGACGTTATAAGCGAGATTATAAAAGAAGGTATCTGACGATCGAGCGATGGCTGTGTAAACATTAATCTTACCACGCCCCCAACGATTCCAGTCTCGGAAGCGCCGTTTAGTATTTGGGATTTGGAACCAACCAGGATCATTGATAAGGGTATTTGGGGTGATTGCACCGTCTTCTAAGGCCAAGATAGCTAACTGTGGTTTTACTGTTGATGCGGGCGGATAGCGCCCTTGTGTTGCTCGGTTGATCAAGGGGTGATCTTTTGACTGTAATAGGCGATTATAATCTTTACTGCTAATTCCGTGTACAAATAAGTTAGGATCATAACTCGGGCTAGAGACCATTGCTAATACTTCACCTGTTTTGGGCGCGAGTAAAACTATCGCACCACGGCGACCCGCTAATTCCTTTTGTGCTTTTATCTGTAAGCGTATATCGATATTCAGGTATAAATCGTTGCCTGGTACAGGATGTGTAATTTTGAGTGTGCGGATGATCTTACCGCGATTATTGACTTCAACTTCTTTAAAGCCAGGTTTACCGTGTAACGTTTTTTCGTAATAACGTTCGATACCTTGCTTACCGATATCATGGGTTGCCGCGTAGGTTGCACGTAGGCCATTTTTTTCTAATCGGTTAAGGTCATTGCTGTTAATACGAGCGACATAACCGAGCGCATGCGTGAGTGCGTCACCAAATGGATAATAACGTTTTAATCGTGCATTGACGGAAATCCCGGGATATTTGTGCTGCTGAACTGAAAATAGGGCAACTTGAGATTCAGATAAATTGGTTAATATTGATACCTGCTTAAAGCGACGTTGGCGTTTTAAGCGAGTATGAAAATCGTCAATGTTATCTTCAGTTAGGCTTAATAAGCTTGTTAACTTGATGATTGTGGCGTCAATATCGGTAATCTTTTCCGGTACCATATCTAAGCTGAAAACGGGTTTATTTTCCGCTAAAAGTATACCATTGCGATCATAGATAAGCCCACGATTGGGTGCGATAGGCACTAACTTGACCCGATTTTCGTTAGAGCGGGTTTTGTAAGCTTGATATGAATCGACTTGTAAGTAATAAAGATTACTTAATAACAAGCCAAGCACGCAGAGAACAAAAATAAATGAGACCATGATGCGACGGCTAAATAATGCTGTTTCCGCAGAATGGTCTCGTAAGGTTATACGCTTCCTTGCCACCAATATTACTCTCTATGATAAGGATGGTTTGTTGTAACACTCCAAGCGCGATATAACGCTTCGGCTACCACTACACGTACCATCGGATGTGGTAAGGTTAGCGGTGACAACGACCAGCGTTGTTCTGATGCCGCGATACATTCTGGTGCAAGTCCTTCTGGGCCGCCAATTAATAGGCTAACGTCTCGACCATCATGCTTCCACTTATCTAGTTCAACGGCTAGTTGTGCTGTAGTCCAAGGTTTGCCGGTAACTTCCAGAGTCACGATGCGATTACCTTTCGGGATCGCTTGCATCGTTTTTACACCTTCTAGTTCTAAGATCCGTTTGATGTCAGCGTTTTTTCCACGCTTACCCGCATTGATCTCAAGTAATTCAAAAGGCATATCTTTAGGGAAGCGACGTGCATATTCTTTATACCCGGTTTCTACCCATGCTGGCATTTTAGTGCCAACTGCAACTAGCTGAATTTTCATTTGACTATGCCCCTACAGACTGCCAAAGTTGTTCTAGTTGGTAAAGATCACGTGTTTGTTGTTGCATGATGTGGACTACTACGTCACCCATATCAACTAAAACCCATTCACTATCTTCTGTACCTTCAATACCCATAACGAATACTTCGTTACGTTTAGCTTCAAGGTAAAGGTGATTAGAAATCGACTTAACGTGAGTTTTTGATGTGCCAGTACATACGATCATCAAATCTGTTACTGGTGATTTACCTTTAACATCAATAACTTGAATGTCGCGGGCTTTCATGTCTTCAATTTTATCTAGTACAAATGCTTGCAGTTCAGAAGTTTGCAAGGGTCCTCCAGAGGAACTTTATCGAGTTAACCGCGAATTATAACAGTGAATAATGCCTAAATATATACCTAGCTTGTTTATGAGTCAGTATCTCTTGTAGTTTACTTATACAAGTTATTTTTATATATATAAGACAGCACATTATCAGGCAGTAGATATTGGGGGCTTTTCTGCTGTTTAATCAACTGACGAATCCGTGTCGCCGATATTTCTAATTGCGTGCTTGGCCAGAGTAAAATACGGCCCTGTTTTTGCTGCTTTAGGACTTCGGCATCCGTTGTTTGCACTTGTTCAAATAATTTTTGTACTTCTGGCGCTAATTGTAATGCGTAGTTAGGACGATAACTGACGACTAGATGACAATAATCGAGCAATTCTTGCCAACGATACCAGGTATGTAAACTATTAAGTGAATCAAGACCAATTAAAAAACACACGGGTGTTGTTGGATTTTCAGCCGCGATCTCGATTAACGTATCAATGGTATAAGAAGGCGTTGTACGATTTAACTCGCGCGTATCAACGCTTAACTCATCACAGTCTTCTACCGCTAATATTGCCATCGCTAGTCGGTGGTCTGCACTGGATCCCGGTGCCGCACGGTGTGGTGGGATGTGATTTGGCATCAATCTGACTTCAGCTAAATTAAGTTGCTGTAATAAGTCTAAGCAAGGACGAAGATGACCATAATGGATCGGATCAAATGTACCGCCTAAAATACCGATGGCGCGAGTAGGTGTAAAGTCAGTCATAAACAGCCGTTAGTTATTAATAAAGACACAAATCTTTTAATCTTCAGCATGATGAAAGTTATTCAATATCTGCATGATGAAAACTATTTAATTTCGGAATGATGAAAATTGGGTAACAAAGTTGAGTCTGCAAAGCTGATACTCAACATTTGTAATGATAGCCAAGGATCAACACTAGTACTGGTTTTGATTGCACTATCAACGCTTGAACACAATACTAGCATTTGCTCAATTTTACTTAATGATAAGCGGCTTAAGCAGGCATTTATAATCTGCTGTCGGCCTGCCCATAAGCGTTGCTTTTTCATTTCGTCAATCACAGACAAGCCTTGCTGCTGCATCAAACTGTAATGATAAAGTTGATTGATTTCTTTGTTTAGCGCCCAGTTAATGACAATCGGGTCGACACCTTCTGCTTGTAATTGCTGGAGGATCCGCTGACCACGATTTACTTTACCGGCAAGCAGGGCGTCAACAAGCTGGAAACTACTAAAGTGTGAATGCTGGGTAATTGATTGCTGCAATTGTGCCAAGTTCAATGTCTGACCAGGATAGAGCAGGGATAACTTATCAATTTCTTGTTTTGCTGCCAGTAAATTACCTTCAAAGCTACGACACAGAAGGGTGATCACATCCGTTGGTGCTTCTAAATTGGCACGTTTAAGACGGTGGCGCATCCAGTTGGCAAAAAAGCGACCTTCGGGATGGCCAACAGGAATGTAGAGTGCATTTTTAAAGTACTGCGTAAACCATTTCGCACTTTGCTGTGCTTTGGTGAGATACGGACCACTGAGAATTAAAATAAGATCAGGGTTTAGCAGCTTAAACAAATCATTCAGCTGGCTAATGTCTTCTTTTGTTGGGCGTTTATCAAAGATGAGCTCGACAGTTTGACGACTAGAGAACAGTGACATCGATTGGCAAGTATTAAAAGCCGCAGGCCAATCCATGGTAGGTTCTGCATGAAACTTATGATGCTCATCAAAGCCGACTTTTTTAGCGGCTGCTTTAATCTGCTCAATCGCTTCCATTTTTAATAATGGTTCTTCACCGAATATTAAATAACAGGGTTTGAGTTCAGTTTTTAGGTACTGATCGAGTTGTTCTGGATAGACGCGCATTAGTTAGCTTCAAATTCTGTATTTAGCTCTGTATTTAGCTCTGTATTTAGCTCTGTATTTAATTCTGTATTGAGTGCTGCTTCACTTAGCTCGGTTTCATCATCGTTATCATTAATGGTTTGTGGTTCGATTATAACTTGGCTTAAGGTACGAACAACCTGTTGTGCCGCCGCTTCACGTAGTTCCTGCTGTAATAGTTCTGATACACGTGAATTAGCGAGTGCTTTTTGTGAATCATTTAACAGATCGCGTTGTAGGGCAACAGTAAAATATTGTGGTTCTTGATTCGGTAAGCGTACTTCCATCTCGATTACATAGCTAAGTTCATATTCAGCTGCGCTTGCATTTAAATAGAGGGACACAGTACGTGAACCTGAGGTCTCGGACATAATTCTTAGTATGGGTGTCTGTGAATTTAACAGTGCAGGATCCATTGCCGTCGTTTTGGTTTGGGTTGAATCTTCATCCAATATATTAGAAGAGTTATCGGTTTCTGTTGTCAGAGACTTATCGCTCGTTGTTGATGTTACAGTCGGAACAACAAGGTTAATTTTGTTGTAACGTAACTCTTGTTTGATGAGGCGTGTTAAATCGGAATACTTACTCGATACTAACGTTAAATTACGTAATTCATTTGGAATGCCACTGCCATTTTTTAAATGAAAGCCACAGCCGCCAAGAATAGCAGTAAAGAGGAAGATGCAAATTAGTCGAATAAAACCTGGTTTCAGTGCCGATGCGATCATAATGCCTACAAAATATATAAGTGAATTGTAGGTAATTTTACACGTAATCTAAAAACAAAAAAGCCCTAGACTCTACTATAAAAATAAAAGCAGAATGAAGGGCCTATTTTTTGTGTCTAAGTTGTCTATTAATCGAGTAAATACAGCGTTAATTAATCAGCTATTAACGCTGTAGAACGTGACAATAAATAATCTTAGTTAGCAACGATGTTAAGTAGTTTACCTGGTACGAAAATTACTTTACGTACTGTTTTACCATCGGTAAATTTAGTCACGTTTACATCTGCATTTGCTAATGCTTCAACAGATTCTTGTGTTGCGTCTGCTGGTACAGTTAATTTAGCACGCAGCTTACCGTTTACTTGAACGATGATTAATTTTTCTGACTCAACCATAGCGGCTTTATCCGCGATAGGCCATAGTGCTTCGTCGATGTTACCTTCTTGACCTAATTTACCCCACAGTTCAAAACAGATATGCGGAGTGATAGGTGCAAGTAGACGAACTACCGCTACTAAGGCTTCTTGAAGTAATGCACGATCTTGCTCTGCTTCTTGAGGTGCTTTAGTTAGCTTGTTCATTAATTCCATCACAGAGGCAATCGCAGTATTGAACGTCTGACGACGATCGATATCGTCAGATACCTTCGCAATTGTTTTATGGACTTCACGACGTAGTTCTTTTTGTTTGCTGTTAAGTGCTGCAAGATCAAGAGGGGCAACGTCACCTTTGCTGATGTGGTTATAAGCAAGTGTCCAGACACGACGTAGGAAACGGTGTGCGCCTTCTACTGCTGAGTCTTGCCATTCTAGCGTTTGGTCAGCGGGTGCTGCAAACATCATGAATAGACGTACTGTATCAGCGCCAAAACGATCGATCATTGTTTGTGGGTCGATACCGTTGTTCTTAGACTTAGACATTTTAGTCATGCCAGTATGAACAAGTTCGTTACCTTCATTGTCGATGTATTTCGTTGCTTGACCTTTTTCGTCACGCTCAGCGGTAACGTCTAACGGAGAAACCCAAACACGACCGCCATTTTCGTTGGTGTAGTAGTATGCATCAGCAAGTACCATACCTTGACAAAGCAGACGTTTGAACGGTTCGTTGCTATCAACCATTTGCTCATCACGTAACAGTTTGTGGAAGAAACGTGCATATAGTAGGTGCATACATGCGTGTTCAATACCACCCACATACTGATCGACTGGTAACCAGTGATTTGCATCTTCACGGTTTAGCATTTCAGTTTCTGATGTTGCGCTACAATAGCGTGCATAGTACCAAGATGATTCCATGAAGGTATCAAATGTGTCTGTTTCACGTAGTGCAGGTTGACCGTTATATGTTGTTTTAGCCCATTCTAAATCTGCTTTAATAGGACTTTGAATACCGTCCATTTTCACATTTTCAGGTAGGATCACTGGCAGTTGGTCTGCTGGTGTTGGCACCACAGTACCATCTTCAAGTGTTAACATTGGGATTGGCGCGCCCCAGTAACGTTGACGAGAAACACCCCAGTCACGTAGACGGAAGTTAACTTTCTTGGTGCCTTGACCGTTTGCTTCTAATTTAGCTGCAATGGCATCAACTGCTGCGCCGAATTCTAAACCGTCGAATTCACCCGAGTTAAACAGTACACCTTTTTCAGTGTAAGCTACTTCAGAAACGTCTAGTTCGCTACCATCGCTAGGTTTGATTACTGGAACGATATCGATACTGTATTTCGTTGCGAATTCATAGTCACGTTGGTCGTGAGCTGGAACCGCCATTACTGCGCCTGTGCCGTAACCCATTAATACGAAGTTTGCTACGTATACAGGTACTTTACGACCATTTAATGGATGAATAGCGTATAGGCCAGTAGCCATGCCTTTCTTTTCCATTTTTTCTAGATCAGCTTCAGCCACTTTCATGTTTTTACATTCAAGGTTGAATGCAGCTAATTCTGGATTGTTTTGTGCAGCTTGCTCTGCCAGTGGATGACCTGCTGCGATACCCACATACGTTACGCCCATGACTGTGTCTGGACGTGTCGTGTATACAGATAGCTTGCTTAGTTCGTCACTTTGACCATCAACAACAAAGTCTAATTCAATACCTTCACTGCGACCGATCCAGTTACGTTGCATCGTTTTAACTTGCTCAGGCCAGCCGTCAAGGTCATCAATTGACGTCAGTAGTTCGTCTGCATATGCAGTGATTTTAATGAACCACTGTGGAATTTCTTTTTGTTCGACTGGGGTATCACAACGCCAGCAGCAACCGTCATTTACTTGTTCGTTAGCCAGTACTGTTTCATCGTTCGGGCACCAGTTCACTGATGACGTCTTCTTATAAACTAAACCTTTGTTGAAAAGTTTAGTGAAGAACTCTTGTTCCCAACGGTAGTATTCAGGAGTACATGTTGCGATTTCACGCTTCCAGTCATAACCAAAGCCTAGAGACGTTAGCTGACCTTTCATGTAATCAATGTTTTCATACGTCCAAGGCGCTGGTGCCGTGTTGTTTTTGATTGCAGCATTTTCAGCAGGCAGACCAAATGCATCCCAACCGATAGGTTGTAATACGTTTTTGCCTTGCATACGTTGGAAACGTGCGATCACGTCACCAATTGTGTAGTTACGTACGTGGCCCATGTGCAGTCGACCACTTGGGTATGGGAACATAGACAAGCAGTAGAATTTCTCTTTAGTTTCGTCGTTTTGTACTTCGAATGTTTTATTTTCTTGCCAGTGTTTTTGAACCTGAGGTTCGATACTGCTTGGAGTATATTGTTCTTGCATGGGTAATATCCAGTCTGTTCTTGGTAGGATTTATAAACAAAATTTTGCCATAGAATACCTTAGCAGACTAAGGGCAACAAGTTTCATTTGCAGATCGCGATAAGTTTTCCATACTGATAATGCTTATTGAAGACTTTTACAAGGTAACTATGTGATGCAGTGCGCTTGTTGGGTGCGCATTTTGGCATATACTTAAGTTATAGCAGTAACTATATCCCTTCTTCTAAGGGGCTCGTTATTGCTGACAATAAATAATGTTTACTGATGAATATAGATGACGTTTTATTAATAAATGCAGGTTAACTGTTATTACATTAATTCGGAGGTTTATATGGCTAAGCTCAATACTCAGTATCAAAATTCAGTGCGCCACTTATCTGTACATCCTCTGGGATTTAAAGGGAGGAAACTGTTTATGGGTAATGATTTTACGCAACGATTTGTACTTAAAGCAGAAGCTTATTTAGGTGCTGCGGGTGATTTAACAAAAAAAGAATTAACAGAAGCATCTGCTTATATTCGCCATGATATTGGTGAATTTAATAAAGATTATCAGACGAGTGTTAGCAGTTTTAAGTTGTCAGCCTGGTATCAAGCATGGGATAAAATTACGTGGGGGGCATTGGCAGCGATTACGGATAAAACACAGGTCGAATGGACTGAGGTCGGAGATGATTTACAACACCAAGGTCGTTATAGAACTGGTGACGAAGTTGGCTTTGGTTTACTCACGTGTGTGCGTTGTGGTTATCAAAAAGAATTATTTCATCCTGCCATTGTACTTTCTTGTGCTGGCTGTGATGGAGACGAGTTTATGCGTGAAAGCTTTGATCCTTAATGTATATAAACATGTATATAATGATATACACCTAAAGGTCAGTGCGATGATGCACTGACCATTTTTTTGCTTAGAATTAAATATAGAGCAGATAGTTAAAATGGTTCATCGATTCTCACAGATGGAAACCCGACCTGCTGCGCAGTTGCTGTCGCGATATCTAAATTTCGATAACACTTTTCATGGCCGCTAAAATCGGTTAAAGGAATAATATCTCCATTTTCAGATTTAAATTCTACAATCCACCCGTTTGCTACCAAAGATGGTTCGACGATAGCCTCAACTAATTCATGTCTGTGATACATGCTTTTGATATCGGAAAGCTGCATGGTAATACCTCTCGTGGCGGAACAATCGGATTATAGTTTTAGTGTAGTTGATGGTCAAACAACTTCAAGAAATTCGATTTTAAAAGAATGGTACAGTGTTAATCAGTAGTTAAAATACGTATTATTTGAATTGTTAATTTGTGATCTAGAACGACTAATTATCTCAATGAATTACGGCCTTTCGATGCTTCTACTCATGAGCATCAAATTAATTCGTTAACTTTCATTCTGTTTATCATACTGAGTTATACCATTTATTGTTTGGAAATCGGATGTTTACTCGAACTTCGTCATTACTCATTTCGTTATTCGTATCAAGCTATCAGCAGTTGTTCGCTGCTGATGCCATTCCTGATCTTGAAATTAAGTTACCTATAGAGGAGGCAGAGGCCTATTCTCGTTGTCCAAGTGTGCTTAATCAACATCGCATTAGCTATTTAGAGACACAGATTATTAAACACCGCCAGATTTATTACGCGGGCCAAGAACCATTACTGCATGATGGAGAGTTTGATTTATTAGTTGATGAGTTAGCGCTCCTATCTCACTGCTTATCACCGGTATTAAGCGAGGTCGGTACAAATGACAATAAGCTGTACCCGCATCGACAAAGAATGCTGAGCTTAAATTCGGTACGTGACCGTGCCTTAATGGATGCGTTTTATCAACGTCATCAAGACAAGCAGTTACTTATCCAACCGAAAATTGATGGTATGGCTGTGGAGTTAGTTTATGAAAAAGGCATGTTAGTTGCCGCATCGAGCAGAGGGGATGGTAGACAAGGTAAAGACTTGCTAGCGCTGATGTTACGCAGTAATGCAGTCAATAGCATTATTGCACATCCGCATACACTGGTTATCCATGGCGAATTATACGTTAGTCAGCAAGATTGGCAGCAACGAAGTAAGTATGTGTCTTCTCGACACATGACCGCGGGCATTGCCAGTCAATTGTCACCCACACAAGCAGATGTGATGAGTCTGCGTTTTATACCTTGGCGTTGGGTTGACTCACCTTATAACGATGAATTGATGGGGTTAGCGAAACTCGCCATGCTTGGGTTTACTGATATGTCGAAGATGAGTCACGTCATCGATAGTGCTAAAGACATCGATTATTGGCTTGCGCATTACCAAAGCATGGAAACGTTATTACTTGATGGTGTGGTCATTAAATTAGCTGAGAATGCACTGCAACGTGAATATGGTCAAACCCAGCATGCTCCGCGTTGGGCGCTTGCATTAAAATTTAGTGGGCCGAAAGGATTAAGTCATGTTATTGATATAACGTATCAAATGGGTAAAAGTGGTCGTATTACGCCTATTGTTCATTTACAACCACTGGCGTTATCTGGTCGACAGATAACGAAGGTTTCTGGGCGTTCACGACCTTGGTTACAGAAAGCCAAAATTGAAGTTGGCAGCCAAGTGGAAATTGAATTAGTGGGTAATGCAACACCGCAATTAACAAGGGTTGTGAGCAGTCGCTAGCATCTTGCATATTTAGGCATTTTAAGTATACTGCTGCCCAGTAACTGCAACGGGCTCACTTTAAGGTGGGCCCGTTTTTATTTTGATTGAAATGATCGAATATATCAGCGAAACACCCGGCTCGATGAAATGCTGGGCCACCTGTTTGTTTGAACTATGATGTAGGCAAAACCATGAAATTTATTGTAAAAATATTCCCAGAAGTAATGATGAAAAGTAAATCTGTACGTAAGCGTTTTAGTAAAATGCTGCAATCGAGTTTACGTAATATTCTACGCCGTGAAGATGAACATGCACGCGTGATCCTTGAGTGGGATAAAATTGTTGTCCGCACGACAGATGACAGTGATAAAAACCGCGATTTTTATCGTGAAGTATTAAGCAATACCCCTGGGATTGCCCATTCACTCGAAGTTCAAGAGTCAACTTTCACCGATCTTGATGATATTTTCCAGCAAGCATTACCCGTTTATAAAGATATTTTAGTTGGAAAAACGTTTTGTGTACGTGCAAAGCGTAACGGTAAGCATGACTTTACGTCGATTGACTTAGAGCGTTATGTTGGTGGTGGCTTAAATCAGCATACAGAAGCAGCGCGTGTACAATTAAGAAAACCACAAGAAACGATTAAAATTGAAGTTGAAAATGATAAACTTTACCTCGTGACTGAACGCCATGAAGGTTTAGGTGGTTTCCCTATGGCAGGACAAGAAGATGTGTTGTCATTAATGTCAGGTGGTTTTGACTCTGCGGTATCAAGTTACTTAACGATTAAACGTGGTAGCCGAACGCATTTCTGTTTCTTCAACTTAGGCGGTGATGCGCATGAGATTGGTGTGAAACAAATTTCATATTTCTTGTGGAACAAGTACAGCTCATCACACAAAGTTAAATTTGTTAGCGTACCGTTCGATCCTGTTGTTGCTGAGATCTTAGAGAAAGTAGATAACTCACAAATGGGTGTGGTACTTAAGCGTATGATGATGCGCGCTGCGTCTAAAATTGCTGAGCGTTTAGGCATTGAAGCTTTGGTAACTGGTGAAGCGGTTGGTCAAGTATCAAGCCAAACGATTCGTAACTTATCGTTAATCGATTCCGTGACGGATACCTTGATCTTACGTCCGTTAATTGTTGCTGATAAGCAAGACATTATTGATACAGCGCGTAAAATTGGTACTGCTGAATTTTCTGAAACAATTCCTGAATATTGCGGTGTTATTTCGAAGAAACCAACCGTAAAAGCAGTGAAAGAGAAGATCGAAGCGGAAGAAGCTAAATTTGACATGAGCTTGATCGATCAAGTTGTTATGGATGCTAAAGTAATCGATATTCGTCAAATCGCAACAGAAGCACAAGAGCAAGTCAGCGATGTTGAAGCGGTAACTGAAATTGCAGAAAATGAAGTGATCTTAGATATTCGTAGTATTGACGAAGTTGAAGATTCACCACTTGATGTTGATGGGCTAGAAGTTCAGCACATGCCTTTCTTTAAGTTAGGTAATCAGTTTGGCGAGTTAGATCAAGAGAAGACGTACTTACTGTATTGTGATCGTGGTGTGATGAGTAAATTGCAAGCGTTATACCTGATTGAAAAAGGTTATGCGAACGTAAAAGTTTATCGTCCTTAACTTTTAACTACCCTTAATCATTACGCTGTTAAGGCTTTATCCTTATCAAGCTAATGAGTAAAAGCCAGCAATCAGTTGCTGGCTTTTTTGATCATGATGTAATGTTGAATTATGTAACTAAGCTAATTCAGTATCGTGCTGTTTGATTTGATCATATAAGGCTTTATTTGTAGGAATGTCGATACTGTAGGCATTCGCCACTTTTAAAACATACCCGGTAATGTAATCAATTTCGGATTGACGGTTAAAGTAATGATCTTGATGCATCGAAGAAAAATTTTCAGCCGTACGTTCAATAACATTATCGACCTGTGCTTGCAGCTCTGAATAAGACCAAGGCAAACGGGCTTTTTCACAAACAAGCGCTAATTCTTGTACCACCTTAACCACATGCGGATATAACGCGGGGCTCGCCAATACACCATTCTTGCATTGATGGAGTGCGGTTAACGGGTTTATCGCACAGTTAATCACTAATTTAAGCCATAATTTCTCACGTATATCTTCACACCATGCTAATTCTTCAAGTGCAAATAACTGACTGGCGATATCTTTATAACGCTTAGCTTGATTATTAAATGCGCCGAACCAAGTGACACCAGCCCCCGTATGGCGAATATGATCGTCTGACAGTTTTAATACGCCATTGGACGTTGTGCCAACTATGATTGCGTTCCGAGGGAATAGCTTTTCGGCTTGTTCCGCCGTGCCCATGCCATTGTGCAAGAGCACGATACAACAATGCTTATCGATTTGTGATTGAAGTAAGGTTAATGCAGGAAGCACATGTTGGGCTTTTAGTGTAACCAGTAAAAAGTCACATTTAGGTGTGAGGTTAGGTTGTGCCATTACGGTGTTACTCGAATGTCCGCCATTTAAATCTTCAACGTTAAATGTACGGATATGAGCCTCACTCTTGGGGCGCAATATAAATGCGGCGTGTTGGCCTGATTTTAATAATTTTTCTGCAAAGAAATGCCCGATAGCACCCGCACCGAGAATGTTCCAATTAGCCATGTATTTTTGCTCGTAATGGTTGAATGATTAAGTAACTGGTGATACCGATTAAATCGGCGACGATATCCCAATGGCTTGTTGTGCGACCGGGTATCATACCTTGAATAAATTCAATGAAAATACCGAATCCAAGTAATGTCATAAACAACGTTATTGTTCTATCTGGGAAACTATAATCAAAGAGTAAGGCTAATGTCACAAAGGCAACTAAGTGATTTAATTTGTCGTAACCTAATTGCGTTATACTCGTTGAAGGTTTGCCAAAAGCAAGTAGGCAGATTGTGAATATAACAATAACAAAGAGTAAGCGAAACCAGAGTTTATATTTGTCCAATGACATACTTATCTCAATAAAAAGGGGCATAATAGCAATTATAGTCAGTTAATCGTTACTTAATGCGTCCTAGTGACTTACTTCTGTAGTTAATGGTTGAATTACAACTATCATCTATTAGATAATCATATTATTATAAATGATAGGATATGAAGATGCCTCAATTTGATATTATTTCTGAAGTCGACATGGTTGAAGTTAAAAACGCAACTGACAATGCAAATCGTGAACTAAGCACACGCTTTGATTTTCGTGGTGTTGATGCAAGCTTTGAGCTGATTAAAGAAAAAGTAAAAATGCGCACAGATGAAGATATGCAACTTCGTCAGATGGCTGATATTTTACGTAGTGCTTTAGTGAAGCGTAATATAGACAGCTCTTCGATGAGCGTAGGTAAAACTGAATTCTCGGGTAAAACGTGCAGTGCTGACGTTGAGTTTTTACAAGGCGTTGAAGGCGCAGTCGCTAAAAAAGTGGTTAAATCAATTAAAGACAGCAAGCTTAAAGTACAAGTATCTATTCAAGGCGATAAAGTACGTGTTGTAGGTAAAAAACGTGATGATTTACAAGCTGTTATGCAGCATGTGAAAACAGCTGAACTAGGTCAGCCGTTCCAGTTTGATAACTTCCGTGACTAATATGCCATGACTTGTATGAGTATTTACTTGCTCTAAGTCGTCTCATATAAATACATGTCATATAAGTACGTAAAGCCCAGTCTGTTATACACACTGGGCTTTTTTATGCCTAAGATTCAATCCATTTAAAGCGTTTTGTCATTTGCATGTAAACTAATATTACAATAAAGACCACTGGAATAATCCCTAACACTGCAGTACCGATGAAGAAGGCTGAATAATCCCACGCATCGACCACAACCCCAGAGAACCCAGCAATAAACTTAGGCAGTAATACCATGATTGACGAGAACAGCGCATATTGAGTGGCGGTAAATTGGGTATTGGTTAAGCGTGATAAAAACACCACAAAGGCACAAGTGGCAATACCTGCACTGAGATTGTCTGCACTGATCACCAAGGTTAATAACAAGAGGGCAGGGTCTTGTGTTTGCAACCAAGTCTCTGGGAGTATTAAGGCAAGCATTGTCATTAATTGTGAGGTTGCCATGCTGCCGGCCATCCAATGAAATAACACATTAGTCAACGCAGCAAGCACACCACCTAATAATAAAGTAGAAAGTAAGCCTAAGCCATTGACCAACAACCCACCAAGTCCGGCCCCAACCAGTGTCATTATCACCCCAAAGACTTTTGCGACTGTGGCTACTTCAGCCTTCGAATAACCCATATCCACATAAAATGGGTTAGCCATGATCCCCATAACAATGTCACTAATACGATAGGTGATGACAATGCCCAGTAATAGTAAGCAGGTTTTACCGTATCGTTGGAATAGATCGGTTAGGGGTTTCACTATCCCCGTAATAAGAAAGTCGCGAATATTATGGACATGATGTATTTTATGTTTTGCGATGGGTTCTTTAGAAAGTAAGGTCGCAAAAATACCAAATAACATAAATAGCGCCATACAAGCATAAGCGAACTGCCAAGCTGCGGCATTATAAATAGCACTATTATCATAGAGCGCTGCAATGGCTAATGAACCTGCGCCCGCCACAATCATGGCAATACGATAGCCTGTCATGTAAGTGGCTGCCATGGCACCTTGTAAGCGCGTATCTGCGCTCTCAATTCGAAAGGCATCGACAATAATATCTTGGGTCGCTGAAAAAAGTGCTAATCCAAGTGATGCGATAATGAATAAGATCACGTTTTGTTGGGGATCTTGAGTTGCCATGATCATTAGCATTACAATGATCATTATTTGCGTAAACAATAGCCAACTTCGACGTCGACCCAATTTATTGTGCAGCCAAGGTAGCTGGATCTGATCAATCAAGGGTGACCAAGCCCATTTAAAGCCATAGGTCAGTGCTATCCAGCTAAAGAAACCAATACTGGCACGATCGACTCCGGCCTCACGTAGCCAAAATGATAATGTAGAGAAGACCAAAAGAATAGGTAATCCAGAGGAGAAACCAAATAATCCCATAAACAGTACACGGGGATTAAGGTAAATCGATAAGGTTTGAAGAGTAGTCGGCAATGTCAGCATCCATCTAACGTAAGTGTTTGCTGATACTACCGTATTTTTATAAATTAAATAAGCCCGACCACTGACTGGGCTTGGTTTAATTTAATCGATTATGTTTTATAATTGTGATGGCGAAATTAGTCCAAATATTCCGTGATAGGTCTAATACCAATACAGTTGTATGGTTTAACCCCCTGACCCTGTAGAAATAAAGCGCCGGTATGTAATTGCTGGCGCAATATTCTGTTGGAAAAAATCTGTTGGCTTGACCAGCTTTTTAGCTCAAATAACAGGAACCAAAAGACCTGTTCTTTACAGCTACTTGTAGACTCGTCATAAATATCCAAATCATCCCATTCTCGTAATGTTTCCCAGAGAAAATGGTTTAATTGCGCATAACTAAGTTTTTTCATTAGAAAAAAATCGAGATAGTTAGCTAAAACGTCAGATTTCTCGTCAATGAACTTTTTCGCTTCCATGCAAATATCCTCATTTGTTCGTATCTGATTCTAATCCTAGACTAAAAAATTAAGCTGTCATTAATTAGAACATTCTTAATACTGATTAATGGGTAAAGTGTGAAACATCTCAAAAGATTAATTTTTTTAAGTGTTGAACTTAAAAAAATAACAATAATTCATATTCATGTCATAAACGCGCTCGTCAATGTCTAAGATGTTAGAAGATCCTTCAAAGATCAAACATCTGCTATAGTAGCGAAGCGTACGCTTATTTTTATAACTGAATGGAACCTATATCATGCGAATAAATCACTTTTTTTCAAAATTACTCTTAATTTTGTGTTCAACATTTATGTTTAATACCGCGATCGCGGCAGAAACTAAAGCTTTAATCAAAACTAACCTTGGCGATATAACGATTGCGCTATATCCAGAACAAGCTCCGGTGTCTGTGGCTAACTTTATCAGTTATGTTGAAAGTGATTTTTATAGCGGTATTATTTTCCACCGTGTGATCCCTGGATTTATGGCGCAAACAGGTGGTTTTAATGAAAACCTTGAAAAGCAGGTAACAAAAAAACCAGTTGTTAATGAAGCGAATAATGGCTTGAGTAATGAGCGCGGCACATTGGCATTGGCGCGTACGAATAACCCCAATTCAGCTACATCGCAGTTTTTCATTAATCTAAAAAATAATAATTTCTTAAATCGTTCGGGTTCAAGTCCGTCGCAAGCGGGTTATGCCGTGTTTGGCCGTGTGATTAAGGGGATGGATGTTGTTGATAAAATGGCAAAACAACCAACCGGTAAAAAGAAGTATTACAGTGATGTACCATTAACTAACATAGTGATTGAAAGCATCACTATGCTGAAATAATCGAGTTTAACGATTATTTCTAATTGGTTACAGTAAGAAAATATAAAGCCTCGCTCGATACTTGTGATAAGTCATCGAGCGAGGCTTTTGCAATTGTATGCTTACTATAATTAGCGAGTTAAATAATTAGTATAATTAACGTGTTAGATAATCACTGATCTGTTGATCATTAAATACATCGTTCAATAGCGACGATAATTGCTGAGAAAACTTCGTTTCTAAGTCACTCATTGATGGGCTAAATGCGCCTGTTAAGGTTGATGCACTGCGAAATTGCTTCGTCAGTGTTTGACCTTTATTATCAATTGATACGATCAGCATTAGCGTTGATTCAGCTTGATGCTCAAAGCTATCTTGTTGAACATCAATTCTTGCGGTTTGCAGTTCAAGATTAATCGCGATGTCTGCTTGTGGTGAGAAAACTAAGCCCTGCTGCTCCCACCCCTGTTGTAGTTTCGCCGTTGTAAGGTTAACCAGTGAGCTTTGGTTATTAAGCAACAGTGCTGGTTCACCGACTTTATGGATCGCAATTAAGTAATTCGCATCACGGATGTCTTTACTTGTTAGCGAGACCTGAGTACCTGTATATTGCGTTGTTAATGGCGCTGGCTCAGCCGTAATATTAACTTGCTGAGGGGCACTCGCACAGGCGGTTAGTAATAGACTGATACTTAACAGCAGTTTTTTTAGCATATTATTTTTGCGCCTTAATAATAACAAACTTGGCATTTGAGGCGACAATTTCATGATTATCGAATAGGCGGTCAAGTTTGATATGGTAATCAAGATGGCGGTTACCAACAATGTAAAGTGCGCCGCCCCAAGCTAATGCGCGGTGAGCATCTTTGAACATTTGCCATGCAATATGATCGGTAATCGCTTTTTCTTGGTGGAATGGAGGATTGCATAACACCAGATCAACACTGTGTGGTTCGTAATCGTAAAGGCAGTTATTCACTAAAAATTCAACGTCAGGTTCGTGATTGGCTATATTAGCCGCTGCATTTTCTTTCGCTGATGCAATTGCCATGAATGACTCATCCACAAAGGTGATTTTAGCTTGTGGGTTTAAGCGTGCCGCAGTAATACCGATAACACCGTTACCACAGCCAAGATCGATAATATGCTGGTATTCACCTTTTGGTAAATACTGCATAAAGAAGTTGCCGCCAATATCTAAATTGTTACGTGAAAATACATTGGCATGATTAGATAACGAGATATTTGTTTTCGCTATATCCCAAGCCACTGGCGCAGGGATCTCTAGTGCTTTCGTTTCTGTGATAGTCGAGAAGATCAAACGTGATTTTTTCTTCGCTAATGATGTTTTAGTCTCGCCGAGGTACTTTTCAAATAACGCTAAGGTAGAATTATGAATATCTTTCGCTTTTGCACCCGCAATGATCGTCGTGTTCGGCGTTACAACATGGCTAAGCATTGCCAATTGATGTTCTAATAAAGATAATGTACGTGGGATCTTAATTAAGACTAAATCAATATTTTTCGGTAACGCAGCAAGACAGTCTTGGACTTTTACTTGTTCTGTGCTTAACTCATTTTCATCTAGATTTTGCGCGATTGCCGCATGGCTGATCCACGAATCACTCACTGTCGTGACATTGTGTTGATTATACGCACAGGTTAATGCACCAAAACTATCATTGAAGATAAGTATTGAAGATTGTTCAGCAAGCGTTAAATCTGCAACAGTATTAAGAATATACTCATCAGCAGAGTCCCAAGCTTGCAGTTGCTCAACGCTACGTTTAGGGTAGCGGTACAAAGATAATTCGATACTTTCAAGAGATAGTTCAGTGTTCATAATATGATCCAGTTCAGGTTGATCGTGCATTTTACACTGTTATTTTACTAAATATATAAAAGAAGAGGTTTTTAAATGTCATTAGGTAACGATATTAAACAGCAGTTATTGGCGAGCTTTGATATTCAGCATTTAGAGGTGGTTTGTGATAGTCATAAACACAATGTGCCACCGGGCACCGAAATCCATTTTTCGGTGGTGATCGTTGCGACGGAATTTGAAGGGAAAATGTTGATTGCGCGTCATCGAATGGTTAACACTGCGTTGGTGGCTCAATTTGAAGCGGGTATTCACGCATTATCAATTCATGCCTATACCCCTGATCAATGGGCTAAAAAAAATGATCAAGATCAAAAAATTCCCGAGTCTCCAGATTGTTTAGGCTAATTATCCGTAAATTTAAATAAATGATTAATTGTATGTTACATACTGTGAGTTAATGTTAATTCTCGAAGCTGTTTTTTTAATTAATCGATCTATCATCAAATATGATTTAAATGAGTTATATAAAATATGTTTTTATACTTTATTAACTGATTCATGTATTTTAACTTAGCTTAAGCTTTTGTTTTTAATCTTTTATTTATGATTTAGTTACGCTTTGATAAGTTTGCTTTATAAGTACTCGTTACATGATGAAGTGCGAGCAATCATATTAAATTAGTGCTAGAATAAGCCAAAATTTTTTGTTAACTAAGACGTACCGCCTTGTGAGTACCTACTTGTGGGTTGTTTTAGGCGTACCGTTTTTTGTTGATAAAAGTGTTCTTTATCTTCCTAAAAAAAGTAGTGCATGTGAGTATGATTACGATAAAAAAAGGACTGGATCTACCTATCGCAGGTAAACCTGAGCAAGTGATTCATGGTGGCCCTGCTATCAAACGAGTTGCTGTTCTAGGTGAAGAGTATATTGGAATGCGCCCAACGATGAGTATTAAAGTTGGTGATCGTGTTAAGAAAGGTCAGGTTCTTTTTGAAGACAAAAAGACGCCGGGCGTAAAATATACAGCCTTCGCTGCAGGAACAATTGCTGAAGTTAACCGTGGCGCTAAGCGGGTCTTACAATCGGTAGTGATTGACGTAGACGGTAACGAGAGTGAGAAATTCGCTCAGTTCAAGTCAACTGAAATTGCTAATCTTGACCGCGATGTAGTGGTTAACAATCTTGTAGACTCAGGTTTATGGACTGCATTACGCACTCGTCCATTTAGCCGTGTTCCTGCAATTGATAGTAATGCATCAGCAATCTTCGTTACAGCGATGGATACTAACCCATTAGCTGCAGATGCTGCATTAATTATTAATCAAAACAGCGATGCATTTGTTGATGGTTTAAATGTTATTTCACTTTTAACAAGCGGTAAAGTTTACGTTTGTAAAGCGGAAGGTACATTACCTAAATCAACAGCATCAAATGTTGAAGAGCAAGCATTTGCTGGCCCTCATCCTGCTGGCCTTGCTGGTACACATATCCATTTATTAGAATCAGCGGGTACGAACCGTACTGTTTGGTCTATTGGCTATCAAGATGTTATCGCTTTTGGTAAGTTATTCACTACTGGTGAACTACATACTGACCGTGTTATTTCACTCGCAGGCCCTGCTGTGAAAAATCCACGTTTAATTAGCACTCGTCTAGGCGCATCAATTACAGAATTAACTGCAAGTGAACTTAATGCCGGTGAAAATCGCATTATTTCAGGTTCTGTATTATCTGGTGTTAAGTCGGAAGGTGTACATGCTTATCTTGGCCGTTACCACAGCCAAATCAGTGTATTAGCTGAAGGCCGTGAGAAAGAGTTCATCGGGTACATGAAACCTGGTAGCGACAAATTCTCTATCGCTAACGTATTTACTTCTGCATTCAACCGCGCACGTCAATTCAACTTTACTACAACCACTGGTGGTAGTGATCGTGCAATGATGCCTATTGGTAACTATGAGCGTGTTATGCCATTAGATATCTTACCAAATATGTTACTGCGTTCATTAGTAACGGGTGATACAGACGAAGCGATTACGTTAGGTTGTCTTGAATTAGACGAAGAAGATCTAGCATTATGTACTTTCTCTTGCCCTGGTAAGTACGACTTTGGTCCAATTCTACGTGATTGTCTAACGACAATTGAGAAGGAAGGTTAAGCATGGGTCTTAAGAATTATATCGAAGAGATTGAACATCACTTCGAACCAGGTGGTAAACACGAGAAGTGGTTTGCCCTGTATGAAGCAATTGCAACTGGCCTATTTACACCTGGCTTTGTGACAAAAGGTAAAACACACGTACGTGATAACATCGATTTAAAACGTATCATGATTATGGTGTGGATGTGTACTTTCCCAATGATTTTTTGGGGTATGTACAACATTGGTGCTCAAGCAAATACGGCTATCGCAACAGGTGCAGGTATCGCATTTGATGACTGGCATGTTGCGCTACTGAGTGCACTTGGCGTGACGATGGGTGAGGGTGCCGGTATCATAGCCAATATGCTATACGGTGCTGTTTATTTCCTTCCTATTTACGCAACCGTGTTTATAGTGGGCGGTTTCTGGGAAGTTTTATTTGCGGCAGTGCGTAAGCATGAAGTAAATGAAGGTTTCTTCGTAACATCTATCCTATTTGCACTTATCCTGCCTGCTAACATTCCATTATGGCAAGCGGCTATCGGTATTACTTTCGGTGTTGTAATCGCGAAAGAAGTATTCGGTGGTACAGGTAAGAACTTCTTAAACCCTGCATTAGCAGGTCGTGCGTTCTTATTCTTCGCATACCCATCTGATATTTCAGGTGATGCTGTTTGGACTGCTGTTGATGGTTTCTCTGGTGCTACAGCACTAAGCTCTGCAGCTGCTGGCGGTCTTGAAGGTCTAACAAGTTCATTGACTTGGGCGGATGCATTCATTGGTAACATGCAAGGTTCTACGGGTGAAGTATCTACATTGCTAATCCTATTAGGCGGCGGTGTTTTATTGTTTGCTCGTATCGCATCATGGAGAATTGTTGCTGGTGTAATGATTGGTATGGTAGCGACAAGCTTACTATTCAACATGATTGGTTCTGATACTAATCCAATGTTCGAAGTACCATTCTACTGGCATTTAGTACTGGGTGGTTTCGCATTTGGTATGATGTTCATGGCGACTGATCCTGTATCTGCATCATTTACTGATAGCGGTAAATGGGCTTACGGTATCCTTATCGGCCTAATGGTTGTACTGATTCGTGTAGTTAACCCTGCATTCCCTGAAGGTATGATGCTAGCAATCTTATTTGCTAACTTATTCGCACCTCTATTTGATCACTTTGTGGTTCAAGCTAACATTAAACGGAGACTTGCACGCAATGGCTAGTAAAGAAACTCCAATGAGAACTATCGCAGTCGTTACGGCGCTGTGTTTAGTTTGTTCAATCATCGTATCTGGTGCAGCTGTAGGCTTACGTGATGCTCAAAATGCTAACAAAGCATTAGATAAGCAAACTAACCTACTTTCTGTTGCTGGCAAGTTAGAAGCAAATGCGAACGTTGGCGAAATTTACGCTGAATTTGTTGAAGCTAAATTTGTTGATTTAAGTACGGGTGAGTATGTTGAAGAAAATGCAGCGACATTTGATCAACTTCAAAACGTAAAAGATCTAGCGAAAAGTACCGACCTAAAAGGTAAAGATGTTGCTGGTATCAAACGCCGCTCAAATGTTGCTGATGTTTATCTTGTAAAAGATGCACAGGGTAATATTGAATCTTATGTTTTACCTGTATACGGTCGTGGCTTATGGTCAACTATGTATGCATTCGTTGCAATCGACAAAGATGGCAAAACAGTGAAACGCATTCAGTACTATGACCAAAATGAGACTCCGGGTCTAGGTGGTGAAGTGTTAAACCCACAGTGGACAGCTAAATGGGAAGGCAAGCAACTATTCGATGCGAATGGTGATGTTGCAATCCGTATCGTGAAAGGTGGCGGTCAAGGTAAGACACCTTCAGGTATTGATGGTCTATCTGGCGCGACGCTAACTAGCCAAGGTGTTGAAAATACATTCCAGTTCTGGATTGGTGAAAACGGTTTTGGTCCTTTCTTGAAGAAATTGCAAAACGGAGGCTTAAACAATGGCTAAGTCTGAGTTAAGAGAAGTAGTTACCTCACCCATCGTTACTAACAACCCAATTGCATTACAAATCCTAGGTGTTTGTTCTGCTCTGGCTGTAACAACTAAGATGGAAACTGCATTAGTGATGACGCTAGCGGTAATGTTGGTAACAGCATTTTCAAGTTTCTTTATCTCGTTAGTACGTAACATGATCCCGAATAGCGTGCGTATTATTGTGCAAATGGCGATCATTGCATCACTTGTAATCGTTGTTGACCAAGTACTTAAAGCGGTAGCGTTCCAGTTATCAAAAGAGCTTTCGGTATTCGTTGGTCTGATCATTACAAACTGTATTGTAATGGGTCGTGCTGAAGCATACGCAATGAAGAGCAAGCCAATTCCTAGTTTCTTAGATGGTATCGGTAACGGTTTAGGTTACGGTGCTATTTTATTAGCTGTTGCGACAGTGCGTGAAATCTTTGGTTCTGGTACTTGGTTTGGTATTGAAATCTTACCACTAATCCAAAATGGTGGTTGGTATCAGTCAAATGGTCTACTACTACTTCCGCCAAGTGCATTCTTCATCATTGGTTTATTGATTTGGGCTCTACGTACGTGGAAACCAGAGCAAGTTGAGCCAAAGGGGTAAACGATGGAACATTATATTAGTTTATTCGTACGTGCTATTTTCATTGAAAACTTAGCATTATCATTTTTCTTAGGCATGTGTACATTCCTTGCAGTCTCTAAGAAAGTGACAACAGCGATTGGTCTTGGTGTTGCAGTAACAGCTGTACTTACCATTTCAATCCCTGTTAACCAAGTTATCTATAGTGGCATACTTGCACCAGGTGCACTTGCATGGGCTGGTTTCCCTGAAGCAGATTTAAGCTTCCTAGGTTTCATCACGTTCATTGGTGTAATTGCTGCACTAGTACAAATCTTAGAGATGGTATTAGATAAATACTTACCAGCTTTATATAACGCACTGGGTATTTTCCTACCGTTGATCACAGTAAACTGTGCAATCTTCGGTGGTGTATCTTTCATGGTACAACGTGACTACAACTTCACAGAATCAATAGTATATGGTTTTGGCAGTGGTCTAGGTTGGATGTTAGCTATCGTTGCGATGGCCGGTATTCGTGAGAAAATGAAATATTCAGATGTGCCAGATGGTCTACGTGGTTTAGGTATTACCTTTATTACAGCGGGTCTTATGGCGCTAGGTTTCATGTCATTTTCTGGTATTCAGTTATAACAAACAGCTGGCTTCGGTCAGCATGTTTCAAGAGCAAAGGATAAGTCGATGGAAATCATTCTCGGCGTAGTCATGTTCACGGTTATCGTTTTGGCACTAGTAACAGTAATTCTGTTTGCTAAGTCTAAACTGGTAAGTGAAGGTGATATTACAATTAGTATTAACGGTGACGCTGATAAATCAGTGGTAGCTGGAGCGGGTGGTAAATTACTCGGAGCACTTGCAGGTAGTGGTATTTTTGTATCATCAGCTTGTGGTGGTGGTGGCACATGTGGTCAATGTCGTGTAACAATTAAATCAGGTGGTGGTGATATTCTTCCAACTGAACTTGATCACATCTCTAAAGGTGAAGCACGTGCAGGCGAGCGTTTAGCATGTCAAGTTAGCGTAAAAGTTGACATGGACATCGAACTACCAGAAGAAATCTTTGGTGTGAAGAAATGGGAATGTGAAGTTATCTCTAACGATAACAAAGCAACGTTCATTAAAGAGCTTAAAATGGCTATTCCAAACGGCGAAGTGGTTCCTTTCCGCGCCGGTGGTTATATCCAAATTGAAGCGCCAGCTCACCATGTTAAATATTCAGATTATGATATTCCTGAAGAATATCGTGGTGACTGGAAGCACTTTGGCTTCTTTGACATCGAGTCTAAAGTTGATGACGAAACTATCCGTGCTTATTCTATGGCTAACTGCCCAGAAGAAGCGGGTATCATCATGCTGAACGTGCGTATTGCTACGCCACCGCCGCGTAATCTTTCTTTACCTGCGGGTAAGATGTCTTCGTACATCTTTAGCTTAAAAGCTGGCGATAAAGTAACGATTTCAGGTCCATTTGGTGAGTTCTTCGCGAGAGAAACTGACAATGAAATGGTATTTGTTGGTGGTGGTGCTGGTATGGCGCCTATGCGTTCACACATCTTTGATCAACTTAACCGTCTAAATACAGACCGTAAAGTTTCATTCTGGTATGGTGCTCGTTCTAAGCGTGAAATGTTCTATGTAGAAGATTTCGATATGCTTGCTAAAGAAAACGAAAACTTTGAATGGCATGTAGCATTAAGTGATCCACAACCAGAAGATAACTGGGAAGGTTACACAGGCTTCATCCATAACGTGATCCTTGAGAATTATCTTGCGAATCATGAAGCGCCAGAAGATTGTGAGTACTACATGTGTGGTCCACCAATGATGAATGCTGCTGTTATCGGTATGCTGAAAGATCTTGGTGTTGAAGATGAAAACATCTTACTCGATGACTTTGGTTAATAGTTTTTGATTCAATTCAAATCGATGTATCGATGGCTAGCTCTGATGGGGCTAGCCATTTTCATTCTTGGTTGTAGTGAGCAAAAAAGTACAGAAGAAGTGCTTTTCTCTGGTCCTACTATGGGTACAACTTATCATATGAAAGTAGTGGGTTTCCCACTGTCTGAACAAGATAAGCAAGATATCCAAGTCGAGATTGATAAACGTTTAGAATTAGTTAACGATCAGATGTCGACTTATCGTCCTAATTCAGAGTTATCGCGCTTTAATCAAAGCGTTGCAGTTACTGGTTTTGAAGTATCACGTGATACGGCAAAAGTCGTGCTAGAAGCTCTTCGTTTAAATAAACTGACGAATGGTGCATTAGATGTAACCGTTGGTCCTTTGGTTAATCTGTGGGGATTTGGCCCAGATAATAAACCAGAACAAATACCGTCACAGCAAGAATTAGATATTGTTAAGCAACGTATTGGTATTCAGCATTTAGCTGCGACAGAAACAACTTTAAGCAAAGACATTGACGGTTTATACGTTGATTTGTCTTCAATTGCTAAAGGTTATGGCGTCGATGTTATCGCTGAATATTTTACTTCATTAGGGATTGAAAACTACCTGGTCGAAGTGGGCGGTGAACTGCGTATTAATGGTGTGAATGCACGCGGTATTGATTGGCAAGTTGCGGTTGAGAAACCGACAGGTGGCGGTCAAAGTGTGCAAGAAGTAATTGCTGTTGGTAACAATGCAATTGCTACATCAGGTGATTACCGTAATTATTACGAGCTTAATGGTGAGCGTTTTGCGCATACGATTGATCCAGTAAGCGGTAGACCAATTAAACATAAGCTGGTTTCTGTGACTGTTATCCATACTTCATCAATGACTGCGGATGCATTCGCCACGGCGTTAATGGTGATGGGTGAGAAAGATGGTCTTGAGTTTGCCAAACAGCAAGGCTTAGCTGTATTGATGATCTCAAAGTCAGATTCAGATTCAGGTTATAATGAAGTGTATACCAAACAGTTCGAACGTTATTTAAAATAGAGGCTAATATGGCTTATTTTGCTGCAACATTTGTTATTTTTGCGCTAGTTATTGCTGGTATGTCGATTGGCTATATCGTGCAAAAGAAATCGATCACAGGTAGCTGTGGTGGTATTAGTAACTTAGGCATGGAAAAGGCGTGTGATTGTCCCGATCCTTGCGATAAACGTAAAGTTAAAATGGCAAAAGAAGAAGCTAAACAAAAGATGTTAAACGAGCATCGTATCATCTAGTTTATGCTAAGCATCTGGCTATAAAGTGCAATACGCACTTTATAGCTTTTTCTTCCAATCATTTCATTCAATTCTCTAAACCATCGATATTACTTTTCTTGTTTAATACCTTCCTAAAGACGCTGATTATCTAATTCAATATTATTCACATATTGGTAGTACTCATTAGTGAGTATTCTGCTTGCGGTTGATATGGATCAAATATGTGTTTTTTTAATGTGGTAAAGTATACCTAAGTTAATGTTTTATTACGAAATTATGAAAAATAACATCAAGTGTAATGAAGCTGTATTTGAAATTAAAAACATACTCGAATTGATGGAGCCTACATGAACAATAAAATATTATCAGGATTAATCACCGCATCTTTATTATCAGCAACGCTTGCAGCCCCTGCTTTTGCTCATCAACAAGGGGATATGATTGTTCGTGCGGGCGCCATCGTTGTAGCACCAAATGAGTCAAGTGATAATGTATTGGGTTTAGGTGAATTTGAGGTAAATGATAATACTCAACTTGGTCTTAACTTTACGTATATGGCAACAGATAATATTGGTATTGAATTGGTCGCTGCTAGCCCGTTCACCCATGAGGTTGCATTAGAGGGAATCGGTGTTATTGCTGAAGTTCATCAGCTACCACCAACGCTATTAGCACAGTATTATTTTGGTAATGCAAGTTCTAAGTTCCGTCCTTATGTGGGCGCTGGTGTTAACTTTACTGTTTTTTATGATACTAAGTTTAATGATGCAGGTACTGACGCTGGCTTGAGCAATTTAGATATGAGTAATTCGGTTGGTTTAGCTGCACAGTTTGGTATTGACTATATGATCAATGATAAGTGGTTGGTGAATGCATCGGTAATGTATGCGGATATCAGCACTGATGTGACATTTAAGGTAGGTACTGATGATGTTAAAATTAAAACAGACATCGATCCATTGGTATACATGGTAAGTATTGGTTATGTATTTTAATTAGCTTTTACAGTTTCTATTAGCTAAATATAACAAGGTGCATCTGCACCTTGTTTTGTTTTTGGCTCAATATAATGTTCTATCTTTACACCTTCCTTGTTCAATTATTTCCTCCTGTCTTAATTAGTTTTATACAGTTCTGTTTTTGATTATTCATGTTTCGGCTGTGTCATTTAAGCCGTAGATTACAATCCCTTACACTGTAGCTGTAATCGACAACGTATGCTATTAGCACTCTTATCTCTAAATTTTCTATCTCGAGTTATGCGATTACTTGCGTTTTCGGTGATGGATGAGATGTAAAATTAATATGGAAGACGATTTTGTGTTTGATTAAGACAAATAATAAAAGCAGTTTCGAGTCTGAAACGTCAATAAATCCAGAGAAGATATTTAGGTTTTCATTAATTCGATATATTAGAGAATAAAGTTATGCTTGGTAGAAAAAATGCAAGAAATAGAAATGCAGTACTGGCCAATGCAGGGATTGCCAGCGTAGGTACCACTGCGACAAGCGCTACGAGTAATGCTGCATTAAGTGCTAATCAGAATCCACCTTCCAGCACAAAGGCTCAAAAAGCTTTAGCCCGTGTAAAGTCATTAGGGCCCTTAGCTATTGACCGGCGTGGTGATATAGCAGGTTGGATAGGGGATTCTGCTGATGGTTTTAATGACCTTGCTAAACATATTCGGGATGGAGATAGCGCGTATACAGGTGTCGGGCCGTTGGAAGCTTCAGCTTCTACTATTCTAGGCCCATTAATGCTAGTACATGACACTGTTACTAATATTTATGAATGGAAAACAAACTTCAGTAATGGGGCACAACTTACAGCTAACCCACTACTTTCTCCAGCTGATGCTGCCTTATATACGAATACTAAGACTACCGCATATTTTAAGAAGAGAATGGTGAAGAAAATCATTGGTGATTCGGTTTCGTTTGGTGGCAGTATGCTCAGTAGTGTTACTCACGTGAATGCGTTAGGTGTCGCTCGCCATGGACGTTCTGATGCTAAGACTGTTGCGCATCTTGTGAGGCTTAAGAAATTACTTAGTCACTATAAAGGCAAAAAATTGACAGAAGAATATAATCTTTGCAAGGTTATTATTGATGCTAAAAAACTTAAAGTAGAATCGCAGTCGGCTGCGTTGGCTTCAGATCTTATTCCTGGTAATGTCGGTGGTGGTGCTACAGCTGCTATTAGTTTTGTACACGGGCAAACAATGGCTCATCGATTATCGAAAATGGCTTTTGATATTGAAGAGGCGGCTAAAAAATTGCATCATCGTGCGTTTTATGAAATGAAGGCCGGTTCATCGGGAGCATGTGCTCGGGAGACGCCTGCATTAGATATGGTACGTGAGTTATTTTCGCAAATTGGGAAAATAGAAAAAGAGAGAGTATTAATTAACTTTTCGGGTCACAAGTTAAAACTTGGCGGTGAACATCTACGAGCGGACAAACTGATGCGTGAACCGGGCGGTTGGCTGACAATTGTAGATAAATTAAATTTGATTTAATTTTATTCGTTGTCTTAATTTGTACATGGATGTACAAATTAAGGATAAATATATGCTCTTAAATAAAATTCAAGTTCAATATATAAACTTCATCATCTTCAATTTCTGATTTAATAATTTGTTCTATCCACTAATTTTATTTATAATTAACTGGTCTTTTATACAGTCATATTTACTTGGTTATAACTAGTTAAGTCATGAAAAAAATAATTCATATCGATATGGACGCGTATTTCGCCAATGTAGAAATACGTGATAATCCAGCCTATAAAGATATCCCTATTGCCATTGGTGGGATGAGTGATCGCCGTGGGGTGATCGCGACGTGCAACTATATCGCCCGCCAATATGGGGTGCGCTCTGCCATGTCTTCTTATAAAGCAATGCAGCTCTGTCCAGATTTAACGTTAGTGCCCTCACGCATGCAGGTATACAAAGAAGTCTCAGCGCAGATCCATGAAATATTTTCTCGCTATACCGATTTGATCGAACCCTTATCGTTAGATGAAGCTTATTTAGATGTCTCTGATTGTAAATTATTTTCTGGTAGTGCCACGTTAATTGCCGAAGATATTCGTCAAACTATCGAAAGTGAGTTGGCACTCACTGCGTCTGCGGGTGTCGCACCAGTGAAGTTCCTGGCGAAAGTGGCATCAGATATAAATAAACCGAATGGACTGTTTGTTATCACGCCATCGCAAGTTAAATCCTTTGTAGCAGACTTACCTCTAAATAAGATCCCAGGAGTGGGTAAAGTCACTTGGAAAAAGCTCAATCGTGTCGGCTTGTATACGTGTGCTGATGTGCTTAAATTCCCACCTGAAGATATTATTGATAGCTTTGGCAAGTTAGGCCATAGCTTATTAGAACGCTGTCAGGGGATTGATAATCGCCCTGTTTGCAATGAACGACATCGTAAATCGGTGGGGGTTGAGATTACTCTACCAGAAGATATTGTCACGCTAGAACAGTGTATGGCGTTATTTCCTCAGCTATATCAAACCTTGTTGCAACGCCTAGAAAAAGCTTCTCCTGATATGCGGATCACTAAACAAGGCGCTAAGCTTAAGTTTAATGATTTTACGCTTACTAGTGCAGAACAAAGTATTACCACGCTTGATGAACATCTCTTTACTGACTTATTTGCACAAGCATTGACAAAGCAAGAACAACGTAGCATTCGTTTAATTGGTTTATATGTTGGTCTTGCTGGTGATAATGATAGTGAGCAATATAACCTGCTGTTTTAGCCTCGCATTACCTTCAACAATAATTTTATATAACTTTCTATATAATCTATCTGTTAGCTTTCTATATTCCTAAAAGTTATAAAAAATCAGCTTATGTTCTTTGTCGGTTATAAGTAAAGGCGCTATATTGATTCAAACGATATGAAATTATCCAATTTGGTCTGATGGAGTAGAAGATGAATCAACAGAGGTTGACCCACCTTAAACAGCTGGAAGCTGAAAGTATCCACATAATCAGGGAAGTTGCGGCAGAGTTTGATAATCCGGTAATGATGTATTCAATCGGTAAAGACTCGTCAGTGATGCTACACCTGGCTCGTAAGGCTTTTTACCCAGGTAAGATCCCATTTCCATTATTGCATGTTGATACTAACTGGAAGTTTCGCGAAATGATTGAGTTTCGTGACAAGACGGTTGCTAAATACGGTTTTGATCTGTTAGTACACCAAAACCCAGAAGGGATCGCAATGGGCTGTAGTCCATTTGATCACGGCAGCTCTAAGCATACCGATATTATGAAAACCCAAGGGCTTAAACAGGCGCTGGATAAATACGGTTTTGATGCGGCTTTTGGTGGCGCACGACGTGATGAAGAAAAATCGCGTGCCAAAGAGCGTGTCTATTCATTCCGTGATAAGCATCACCGTTGGGATCCAAAAAACCAACGACCTGAATTATGGCGTACTTACAATGGCCAAGTGAATAAAGGTGAAAGCATTCGTGTGTTCCCATTATCCAACTGGACTGAACTGGATATTTGGCAATATATCTACCAAGAACAAATTGAAATTGTGCCACTTTACCTTGCTGCCAAACGTCCTGTTGTAGAACGTGATGGTGCGCTGATCATGGTTGATGATGATCGCATGAAGTTAAAAGAAGGCGAGAAGATAGAAGAAAAAATGGTTCGTTTTAGAACCCTCGGCTGTTACCCATTAACGGGCGCAGTAGAGTCTGAAGCGACAACATTGCCTGAAATTATTGAAGAGATGTTACTGGCGACGAGCAGTGAACGACAAGGACGTATGATTGATCATGATTCTTCTTCTTCAATGGAACAGAAGAAACGTCAAGGTTATTTCTAGGTAGGAGCAGGGCAGATGAACACTCAAATAGCAAATGAATTAGCACAAACAGATATTGAAACCTACTTACATCAACAGCAGCATAAAAGCCTATTGCGCTTTTTAACCTGCGGTAGTGTTGATGATGGGAAGAGTAGCCTTATTGGTCGTTTATTACATGACTCGCACCAGATCTATGAAGATCAATTAGCTGCGTTGCATGTTGATAGCCAAAAGTCTGGTACAACAGGTGAAGCGATTGATTTAGCCTTATTGGTTGATGGTCTTGCTGCTGAACGTGAGCAGGGTATTACCATTGATGTAGCATACCGCTATTTCTCGACATCAACACGTAAATTTATTATTGCTGATACACCGGGGCATGAAGAATACACGCGTAATATGGCAACAGGTGCTTCAACGTGTGATCTTGCGGTGATCTTAATTGATGCGCGTAAAGGGGTATTAACGCAAACTAAACGTCACTCGTATATTGCGTCATTACTGGGTATTAAACATTTTGTTGTGGCCGTTAATAAAATGGATCTTGTTGATTTCTCTGAGCAGCGTTTTGAAGAGATCAAAGAGGAATACTTAGGTTTTACTGAAAAGCTTAACGACATTACCATTGAATTCACGCCATTGTCAGCTTTACTTGGTGATAACGTTGTTGATCGTTCTACGCACACACCTTGGTTTAAAGGCCGTACATTATTAGAATGTTTAGAAGCGGTTGATACATCCGATGAAGCACTTGATAAACCATTCCGTTTACCTGTGCAATATGTGAATCGTCCTAATCTCGATTTCCGTGGTTTCGCTGGTACTATCGCAGCAGGTCAAATTAGTGTCGGTGATGAAGTGGTTGCGTTGCCATCAGGTAAGTCAAGTACAGTCAAATCGATAGTTACTTTTGATGGTGAGTTAGTCTCTGCACATCAAGATCAAGCTATTACCTTAACGCTTACTGACGAAATTGATGTGAGCCGTGGTGATATTCTTGTTGCTGTAGCTGATCAACCCAAATTATCAGATTCATTATTGGCGAATGTTGTATGGATGTCAGATCAGGCATTACAAACCGGTCGTCAATATGACATTAAACTGGCAAGTAAAAAAACGACTGGTCAGTTCAATTTGATCCGTCATAAGATCGATGTGAATACCATGGCTGAATCTGCGGCAAGCACATTAACACTGAATGAAATCGGTTTATGTGAGTTAACGCTGACTGAATTGGTACCTGCAGATAACTACAACGATGTTTCTGACACTGGCAGCTTTATTGTTATTGACCGTTTAACCAATGTGACTGTTGGTGCCGGTATGATTGAGCAAATACTTGATGCAACAGTGAGTACTAACTCGCATGAGTTTAGTGACTTTGAAGTTGAGTTGAATGCATTAGTGCGTAAGCACTTCCCACAATGGCAAGCTATCGATATTAGCAAGCTGTAGGATGTTGTTATGAATGTGATACAGGGAAGCATTTTAGTCTCACTAGTGATCTTCATTGGTTTGCTTATCTCAGGTAAGTTTCGACCATCGAGTTTATTTGGTGGGATGGTTATTTTAGCTTACTTGTCTGGTTTTATTGAAATGCCACAAGTCATGGCTGGATTTACCAATCCTTCTCTTATCACATTAATTTTATTATTGCTTATTTCGATTACGATTGAAAAAACGCGTCTAATTAGCTGGATAGGACGGCAGTTATCCACAGGCCGTTTTACGGTTGTGGTTGCTAAACTCGGTATTTCTACCGCTTTACTCTCTTCTTTTACCAATAATACCGCTGTTGTTGCGTCGTTAATTGGTGCCGTGAAACGTAACAATACCCATGCGCCCACTAAATTACTTATTCCACTTTCCTATGCTGCGATCTTTGGTGGCACACTGACGCTAATTGGTACATCGACCAATCTGATTGTGAATAGTTTTGTGGTTGATGCAGGGCTTCCCTCATTGGGATTTTTTGAATTTTCTATTATCGGTTTAGCTGGTTTTGCTGCTGGCATGATTGTACTTATTACCATGAGCCATCGGTTACCCGATCATACCCAAGATGAGAGTGAAGAATTAGTCTATTTTTTAGAAGCACATGTAAAACCTAATTCAGACCTGGTTGGAAAAACCATTGCTGAAAACAATTTACGTGCGTTAAAACAGTTATATCTTGCCGAAATACAGCGAAATGGCGACGTGATTTGTCCTGTCTGCCCAGACGAAGTATTGCAAGCCAATGATCAACTTTTGTTTTGTGGTGACGTTGATTCTGTCGGTGTGCTGCAAGATATTAAAGGGCTGAAATTATTTGGTCAAGGTGAGCTGAATGGTCAACATCTTGTTGAAGTGATCGTCAGTCATTCCTCAAAATTAAACGGCTTAACTCTAAAAGAAAGTAAATTTAGAGAACATTTTGATTCTGTGGTTGTGGCTATCCGCCGTGGGCATAGTCCTTTACGCGGAGGCTTAGGTAATGTGCGATTACGTGCTGGTGATACCTTATTATTAGCACCGGGTGCAGAGTTTAAAAACAGTAAAGATCTGAGTCGTGATTTTGTCGTGGTCAGTGGTTTAGATGTTGCCACACGTTTAAGTGATAAGCGTAGTATTGGTGTATTAGCTGGATTTGTTGGCACAATTGCTTTAGCACTCACGGGCACATTACCGTTATTAAAAGGCTTAGTTATATTCGTATTACTGCTTTGCATGAGTGGTACTTTATCTTTGCAAGAAATTCGCAGACGTTTACCCGTTGATCTTTGGATCGTCGTTGGCAGTGCATTAGCGTTATCGAACATGCTACAAACCAGTGGTGTTTCAGATTTATTAGCGGACTATTTAATACAGGCTTTTAATGGCAGGGGGGTATTAGCCGCGTTTATTGCGACTTATTTTGCGACATTATTATTAAGTGAGTTAATTACTAATAATGCCGCTGCCGCATTGGCATTCCCAATTGCATTTAGCTTGGCACAAAGTTATGGGGTGAGTGAGTTACCTTTCATTATGGCGGTTATCTTTGGCGCCAGTGCCAGCTTTATTTCGCCTTACGGTTATCAAACCAACCTGATGGTTTATAGTGCAGGAAATTACGCGCTATCAGACTACCTTAAACTCGGTATCCCGACATCGATTGCTTATTCCTCTGTGGTATTAGTAATGATCCCATATGTATTCCCATTTTATCTGTGAGCATGTAATGACAACAATTACCAATGAAAGTAATGCTGATACAACAGCAACTGAAAATATCGTGTGGCATAAACATACTGTAGATAAAGCAGCAAGAGCAGCGAATAAACAACAGCAACCCTGTGTGTTGTGGTTTACGGGCTTAAGTGGCTCTGGCAAGTCGACAGTGGCGGGCGCATTAGAGAATGAATTACACAAAGCGGGTTATCATACGTATTTGTTAGACGGCGATAATGTGCGTTTTGGTTTATGTGGTGATCTGGGGTTTAGCGATGATGACCGTAAAGAAAATATTCGCAGAGTGGGAGAAGTGGCGAAGTTAATGGTTGATGCCGGTGTTATTGTATTAACTGCTTTTATTTCGCCACACCGTCAAGAGCGTGAATTAGTTCGTTCATTATTGGGTGACAGTGAGTTTATCGAAATACATGTTGATGCGGATCTTACGGTTTGTGAGCAGCGTGATCCGAAGGGACTTTATAAAAAAGCGCGAGCAGGTGAGATCAAGAATTTTACCGGTATTGATTCTGTTTATGAAGCGCCAAATAAACCTGAATTGTATCTAGATAATGGCAATAATCCGGTTTCAACTTCAGTTCAACAGATCATGACTTATCTTTCACAGCAAGGTCATATTAAGTAACAGTTTTGTAAGCGTATATTAAGTAACATTTTTATAAAAATCGTGTGTCAGTAAGGGAGTCGTAGCGAATAAATGGATAGTTCAATAGAGAGTTCAATCGATCATTTAGTCAGTCAGGTTAATGATATCGCTGTAGCAGCGGGACAAGAGATATTAACGATTTATCAGCGCGATTTTAAGGTTGATACGAAAGATGATAACTCACCAGTGACAGAAGCTGATATTGCAGCCAATGACATTATTGTTGCCAGTTTACGCGCGATTACTCCTGATATCCCAATTTTGTCGGAAGAAGGCGCAAATATCCCTTGGGATGAACGAAAGCAATGGCAAACATTTTGGCTTGTTGATCCGCTCGATGGCACCAAAGAGTTTATTAAACGTAATGGTGAGTTTACCGTTAACATTGCCTTGATCCACAATCAGCAACCAATATTAGGTGTTGTTTATGCACCTGTATTAGATAAGCTTTATTATACGAATACTGACGGTGCTTTTTTATTACATGGCGGTGAAACCGTTAAGTTAGCTGCGTTACCAATTCCTGACGATGAAGTCGTTAAAGTGGTCGGTTCGCGTTCTCATGCAAGTCCAGAAATGGCGTTATATGTATCGCGTTTTACAGAAACAGATATTATTCCGGTTGGTAGTTCATTGAAGTTTTGTTTGATTGCCGAAGGGAGTGCACATTGTTATCCACGATTAGGTCCAACTTGTTGGTGGGACACTGGCGCTGGACATGCCGTAGCTAGTGCTGCAGGTGCAAAAGTAGTGCAACTTGATGGTTCACCATTATTGTATAACCACCAAGAGTCAGTGTTAAACCCGTTTTTTGTTGTCGCTAAATGATATATACCCAAGCTACTTCGAAAGGTTCTGTCGCAAAGTTGACTAAATAAACCAACATGTTGATAATGTTTCGATATTCGAAGAGGCATTATGATATGACAATCAATTTTTCAGGCCGACATT
>NZ_LOCN01000022.1 GCF_001574435.1 Moritella sp. JT01 | reverse complement strand
GCCAAGCGCCAAATTAGAGAGAGCCGATATCAGCAATGGTATCGGCTTTTTTGTGTCTGTAATTTACGGCTGTGATGTGATTACTGCGAGTTGGAATTAAAGATCACGAGTTTAAGCAGCTGAACATAAAAAATTACAGACAATAAAAACCAGCCTACGGCTGGCTTTTGTGTGTTTGGGGTTAGCAATGTTTACCATTTAAATGATAAAAACCGTTAATCTTTGCGCTTTTAGTTTCATCTGGGAGTACGTTTTCATATTTCTGTCGCAAAAACCAGCATGTCGTTTTTTCTACATTGCATAGTGAGTTCGTATGCTCCACAATTCCAGTAGGTTATTAGTCTGGAGTTACCGTGTTTAATCTTTATCATTCGAATCAATTAGATATTTTAAAAGAGCTAATGGCTCACTTTATTGCGAAAGATCCACTTGCCGACCCTTTTGTCGAAGAGCAAGTTTTGGTTCAAAGTCCAGGTATGGCGCAATGGGTGAAAATGGAGTTGGCAAAGTCGATGGGCATATCGGCTAATATTACCTTTCCATTACCTGCTTCTTTTATTTGGAAGATGTTCCAAAAGGTATTGCCTGACATTCCCGACAAAAGTGCATTTAATAAAGAGGCTATGTCTTGGAAGTTAATGTTAATACTTCCTGAGTTGTTAGTGCTACCTGAATTCGAATCGTTAAAGCATTATTTAGCGGATGATCAAGATGATTACCGCTTATTTCAACTCTGCCAAAAAATATCGGACACGTTTGACCAATATTTAGTGTACCGACCTGAGTGGATCGCGGGATGGGAAGGTGGTGATAATATGCATGCCGATACTCATCCTTGGCAGCCATTACTATGGCGTGAATTAGTTGCTAAAACAGACGCGTTGGGCCAATCTCATTATCACCGTGCCAACTTATATGATCAATTTATCGCCCGTCTGAATAGTTCGACTTTTGATGCAAAGCTGCTACCTGAACGTATATTTGTATTCGGGGTATCTGCATTACCACCGCGTTATTTAGATGCATTACAAGCACTTGGTATGCATACTGAAATACACTTTATGTTATCGAACCCTTGTCGCTTGTACTGGGGTGATCTGATAGACCCTAAATGGCTGTTAAAGCAACGTACTATGGTTAACCATAACAATGAGAGCCTTGGTATGAGTGATAAAGTGAGCGCTAATGATGAACAAACTGTTCGCGCTCTCTTTGATGAAGATGACGCATTTAAAGTGGGTAATCCACTACTCGCGTCTATGGGTAAACTTGGTCGCGATAATTTAGCGTTATTGACGGGTTTTGGTTGTCAGGAGTTAGATGTTTTTGTGGAACCGACCGATGATGGACTACTTGCAAGTATTCAGCGCGATATTTTAGATTTGGCTGATCGCAGTATGGCAGAGTTTAATGTTTCGCAACAGGATGCCAATACACGCGATAGTCGTTATAAACTCCCTATTAATCCTGCAGACACTTCACTTGAACTACACAGCTGTCATAGTCCAATGCGAGAAATAGAAATATTACATAATAATTTGCTCACTATGTTTTCGGAGAATCCAGATCTTAATCCCCGAGATGTGGTTATCATGATGCCTGATGTAAATGGTTACAGTCCTTATATCCAAGCCGTGTTTGGTGCGATGGACCGTTATGATGAACGGTATATTCCATTTTCTATCTCAGATAGTGGCGCGCAGTATGATAATCCTATTTTACTCAGCTTTTTACAATTACTGGCTCTACCTTTATCACGTTGTAACGTATCTGAATTATTGTCGTTATTAGAAGTACCTGCGGTACTGGCTCGTTTTGCTATTACGCCTGATGAGTTTAACCGATTACGTCAATGGATTGATGAATCTGGTATTCGCTGGGGTTTAGATGAAGATGATGCAACGCGTTTTGACTTACCGGGGATGAAACAAAATACTTGGCTATTTGGCTTACATCGTATGCTGCTAGGTTACGCTTATGGTGGTGATGATATTTATCAAGGCATATTGCCTTATCAAGAAGTGCAGGGGATTGAAGCTGAACTACTCGGTAAATTAGCTCACTTTATTGAAACATTATTAGATAGTCTTACGTCATTACAAGATCCGAAATCGATAGCAGACTGGATCAAGTTAGGTAATACGCTGATAGATAGTTTTTATAAAATTGATGTGGATGATGAGCAATCAATAAAAATGATTCGAGATGCTTTTTCACATTTAGATGAGCAATTAAAAAGTGCCAGTTATGACAAACAAATCACTCCGTTAGTATTACGTGATTATTTAAATAATGCGTTATCACAAGCCGGTGCTAGTCAAAAATTTCTCGCGGGTCAAATTAACTTCTGTACCCTAATGCCGATGCGTTCAATTCCGTTTAAAGTTATCTGTTTGCTTGGTATGAATGATGGTGTTTATCCACGCTCAATTCCGCCAATGGGTTTTGATTTAATGGCTAACGATCATAAACAGGGGGATCGTAGTCGCCGTGATGATGACCGTTATTTATTTTTGGAAGCGTTGATTTCAGCCCAAAGTAAATTATATATCAGCTATATTGGCAGTAGTATTCGCGATAAGAGTGAACGTCTGCCATCAGTGTTAATAACTGAATTATTACAGTATTGTCAGCAAAGTTTTTGTATTACCGGTGATGAGGACTTGTCGCCAGATGAATCCGCGAAAAAATTATTAATACATCTCATTCAGCAGCATGCTTTACAGCCATTTGATGCACGTTATTTTAATCCTGAAGCACCTTGTTCTTTTGCCAAAGAGTGGCTACCTGCGCTCGCCCCTACTGAAGAATTAAGACAATTTCTGACGGAACCGCTGCCTGCGTTAATCCCCAATGATGATATGCAAGAGGTAGAGTTAGCTGAACTATTACGTTTTTATCGCCATCCGACTAAGTACTTCTTTAACCGACGTTTAAAAGTTTATTTTAATCAGGCCAGTCTTGATGTGCTTGATGACGAACCTTTTGATGTTGATAATTTAGAAAAATATCACCTTAAAGCGCAATTGTTGGAAACTGAATTGATGGGTGGCGACATTAGTCTGGTGACTGAACGCTTGGTTGCCTCTGGACGTTTACCACTTGGTCGGTTTGGGCAGATCTCGCTGGATAAAGAAGTGAGCACTGTAAATCAACTTGCTCAGGTATTAATGCCGTTATTAACCAACAATAATGATGATCTCGAAGTCGATATTCCTTTGGTTTCAGGGCGTTTAGTTGGTTGGTTAAAGCAAATATATAACGGTGGTTTAGTACGACATAAACCGAGTGGTTTTAACGGTAAGGATTACCTGCAAGTTTGGCTGGAGCATTTATGTTTCTGTATTAGTATTAAAAATCCAGTAGCGACAACGCTTGTCCACTTAGCGGCGGGTAAACCAGTTGTGCAACGACTTAGAGTCATTGAGCAATCTCGGGCGAGAGAATTACTATTTCAATTATTTGAGGTTTATAACGATGGCTGCTGCCAGCCTTTGGCGTTATTCCCTAAAACTGGCTGGGGTTGGGCAAAAACTAAATGTACAACCGCAGAGCCTGATGATTATAAATTAAGGTCGGAAGCTATATTGAATTTCGAAGGTGGCTATAACCGTATGGGTGAAAATGCCGATGACTATTTACAACGTAGTTTTCCACGCTTAAATGATGAGGTATATACATTAATGTCTGCGTCTTCAGAGTCGGTGTTATTTCCAATATTTGAATACCTAGAGGATGCTGAATAATGGCTGACGTAAATATCCTTAATGCGATGACCTTCCCCCTCTATGGTGAGCGTTTGATCGAAGCATCTGCAGGCACAGGTAAAACGTTTACCATTGCCAGTTTATATTTGCGCTTATTATTGGGTCATGGCGGCGATAATGCTTATAACAAAGAAGGTCAAATTGAAGCATTAAATGTCGATCAAATATTGGTAGTAACATTTACAGAAGCGGCAACGGCTGAATTACGTGATCGTATTCGGGCTCGTATTCATCAAGCACGTATTGCCTTTAGTATTGGCTATAGTGATGATCCGGTGATTAGTCTGTTACTGGCTGATACCCAGGATCAGGATTATGCGCGTTGTGCTAAATCATTATTGGCTGCAGAAAGGCAGATGGATGAAGCGGCTATTTATACCATTCATGGCTTTTGTCAGCGTATGCTGAAGCAAAATGCATTTGAGTCCGGGGCATTATTTGAAAGCGAATTTATTACTGATGAATCGCAGCTAAAATTTAATGCTATTGCTGATTTTTGGCGTAGTCATTTCTATCGTTATAAAGACGGTATGATTGATATGGTGCATAGCTTTTGGTCCTCACCACAAGCACTGCTGCGAGATATTTCGGGGTACTTATCTAATACCGATATCGAGTTTATTGCTAAAACCGGCAGCGATGATATTGAGCAGAGTTATGATAAATTAATTTTATCGATTCAGCAGGTCAAAGACGCATGGTTTACAAATGCCAGTGACCTCTGTGAATTAATTCAAGCGGGTAACTTGAATGGCAATAGTTATCGTGTTGCTAGCGTGGCAAAGTGGCTAAATGAAATGCTCAGTTGGTCGCAATCAGAAACTAAGCAAAATGACTTACCTGATAGTATCGTTAAATTTGCCCAGCATGCTTTAACCGCTAAAACGAAAAAAGGTAAACAACCGCCAGAGCATCAAGTGTTTAGTGATATCGACACTTTATTAACACAGCCATTATCACTTAAAGATTGTTTTATTGTGAAAGCGGTTGAGTACGTGCGTGCTCGTGTGATGAAAACCAAAAATCAATCACAGCTATTGTCTTTTGATGATCTGTTGTCGGGATTATCTGAAGCATTAGTGGGCGATCAAGCTGCGAGTTTAGCTGAATGTATTCGCAGCCAATATCCGATTGCCATGATTGATGAATTCCAAGATACCGATCAGCAGCAATACGATATTTTTAATACTATCTACGGTAAACAAGATGGTGCTGGTTTATTTATGATTGGTGATCCGAAACAAGCTATTTATAGTTTCCGTGGCGCAGATATTTTTACCTATATGCAAGCACGTGAAAATGTTGATGATCATTATACCTTAGCTAAAAACTGGCGTTCTTCGACTGCGATGGTCAGTGCGGTAAACCGTGTGTTTGGGCATGCCAATAAACCTTTCATTTATGAAGACAGTATTAGTTTTCAGCCTGTTGAATCGCAAGGTAAAAGCAAACCTTTGTTATTGAATGGTGTTGAACCTGCAGCGTTACAGCTTTGGTTACACGAAGAAGAAGGTCAGAAAAATATGACCAAGGGCCTCTATCAACAAGTCTATGCCAAAGCGACCGCTAATCAGATCGCGACATTATTAACAGATGCGCAGCAAGGTAACGCGATCTTATCTGGTCGGGCCGTTAAAGCGGGTGATATTGCTGTTCTTGTGCGAACGGGGGCGGAAGCTAAGTTAGTGCGTGACCAGCTTGATGCTTTATCTGTCCCTAGTGTATATATGTCGAACCGTGAAAGTGTATTCGCAACCCGTGAAGCGCGCGAGTTGTATCATATTTTTGCTGCTATTTTGAATCCAGAAGATGAAGGTTTATTACGAGCGGCATTAGCGACCGCTATTTTTGAAAAACCTGCGATAGAGTTAGACCAGCTGAGTAATGATGAAAAAGTCTGGGAACAAACCGTTGCGGAATTTAAGCAATATCAAAATACCCTACAGTGGCAAGGATTTTTACCGGCATTAAGATTGTTACTTAATCAGCAAAATATTGCCGCGATCATGCTCTCAGGGCAAGGTGGTGATAGACGTTTGACTGATGTTCTGCATTTGGGCGAATTACTGCAAGAAGCGAGTTTGGAATTAGATGGCGAGTATAGTCTGTTCCGCTGGTTTGGTGAAAAAATTGAAAACCCAAATAGTGATGCGCAAGAGCAGTTGGTTCGTTTAGAAAGTGAAGCCGATCTCGTACAGGTAGTGACGATCCATAAATCAAAAGGGTTGGAATATAACTTAGTATTCCTGCCGTTTATTTGTGCGACAAGACAAGCATCAACACCACTTTATCACCAAGATGGTCATACTTATGTACATCTTGATTTAGATGATGAAGAAGCGTTAGAGACCGCGAAAGAACAAGCTGACCAAGAACGTCTCGCTGAAGATCTTCGTCTGTTATATGTGGCATTAACGCGGGGTGTTTATGCGACTTGGCTAGGCTTAGGTGCGGTTAAAATGGGTAATTCTCATAATAAAATGCACTTAAATGCGATGGGATATTTATTACAGCAAGGCGAAGAGTGTAAAGATACTGAATTTAAAGCCTGTATCGAAAAACTTGCCGAACAGCAGACTTGTGTTGATGTAGTATCTCCACCGTTAGCGGCGGTAGATGTTTATCAACCCATCGTTGCGCCGCCTGTGGTTTATCAAGCTAAGACGATGACAAACCCGATTAGTAAAAATTGGTGGGTAACGAGTTATTCTGCATTGTCTCGCCATAGTCATGGTAACCGTCATGCTAGTTATGATGCATCGCTAGAATTACCGGGATTCGATGCCGAAGTGGATACCGAAAAAGAAGATGAACAGGAAATAAGTTGGGATATTTTTAGTTTCCCACGTGGTGCTGCGGCCGGGACTTTATTGCATTCGGTGTTTGAACATATTGATTTTGCCAATGTTGACGAAGACATACTCACCGAGCAAATATTACAACTGCTCGAGCGCGAAGGGTATGACTTAGCTTGGCTGCCAGTATTACTTGAACTGGTTAACCAAGTACTGGATTGTCCATTGCAGGATGGTTTTAGTTTACGTCAGTTAACGCCCACCCAGAAAAAAGTGGAGATGGAATTCTTTATGCCAATTTCATCGCTTAACTGTGATGATTTAAATACCTTGATAAAGCAGCATGATGGTCTTTCTCAGCAGGCTGGTGAACTTGATTTTCAGCAAGTGAGTGGCATGTTAAAAGGTTTTATCGATCTGGTGTTTGTTTATGAAGGGCGTTATTACGTGCTGGATTATAAATCGAATCATTTAGGTGACAGCCAAGTAGATTATACCTTTGGTGCGATTAATCAGGTGATGATTGAGCACAGATATGAACTGCAGTACCAACTGTATACCTTAGCGTTACACCGTTTCTTACGTTCACGTATTCCAGATTACAATTATGAGCAACATTTCGGTGGCGTTTATTATTTGTTCTTACGTGGCATGCAAGTCGAAACGGGTGATCAATATGGCGTATTCTTCACTAAACCATCACACGACTTTGTTATGCAGTTAGATGACTTATTTTTAGGAGAACTCGCATCATGAGTGTACTTCATTGTCTCAAAGAATTAGCTAACGAAAATAAAATTCGTCAATTGGATTACCAGTTTGCTCGTTTTATCAGTAATTATGAATCTGATCCCGCTATTATTTTATTAGCTTGCTTAACCAGTTATCAACTGGGCAAAGGGCATGTCTGTATTGATTTAAAAAATATAGACAGCAATGCGTTGTTTGATTTGAATTTAACCCGTTCACATCTGTTACTCGCTGAAGTACCGAGTCGTAGCACTACTTGGCCGACATTATTAGCAAATTCGGTGGTGGTTGGTGAGTCGGCTCCGCTACAGTTTGTGAACGATGCCAATAAATTATATTTACAGCGATACTGGGCTTACGAGTTACAAGTGGCGCAGCAATTAAAAGACTTAGCAAAACAAAGTCAGCAACCCGATTTAAGCGCCAGTCTAAATCGTTTGTTCAAGCGTGATTATGGTTTCCTATTTCCTATACTCGCCAAAGAACGAGAAGCCAATTTTAGTGCGCAAGCATTTGTGGCTAAATATCTTGATGTGGTGAAGAAAGGCCGGATTAGTTGGCAGGATGTTGAGCAGGTATTACTCACGGCTAAAAATGCCCAAGAATTACATGCATTGGATAGTTTAATACCTGAAGCATACTGCTTAAACTGGCAAAAATTATCGGTGGCGGTTGCTGCTACGCGTCACTTTTCAGTTATCTCCGGGGGACCGGGTACAGGTAAAACCACCACAGTAACCAAGTTATTAGCGTTATTAATCGAACAGGGATTATTAGCGCAACAAGCGTTAACCATTAAACTTGTAGCGCCAACGGGTAAAGCCGCTGCACGGTTAACTGAATCGATTGCGGGTGCCAAAGGTAAACTCGATTTACACGTTAGCGTCGCGGATCTTATCCCCGAGCAAGCGGGTACGATACACAGATTATTAGGTGTTATCCCGAATCGACAAGCATTTCGTCATAATAAAGATAATCCCTTACATCTTGATGTGTTGGTTGTAGATGAAGCCTCGATGGTGGATTTACCGCTAATGGCAAAGTTGTTAGCGGCATTACCACCGCATGCACGATTGATACTGTTGGGCGATAAAGATCAGCTTGCCTCGGTAGAAGCGGGTTCTGTATTGGCCGATATTTGTGCCTATGCCGAATCCGGTTATTCGGCAGAGCAAGCTAACTGGTTATCGAAGATTACTGATTATGAACTGAGTCAATATCAAGCCTCTGATGCAACAGCGATTTATGACAGTTTGTGTTTATTACGTAAGAGTTATCGTTTTGATGCCGAATCGGGTATTGGCTGTTTAGCTGGCGCGGTGAATCGAGGTGATCTGAATGAATTTGATCGTGTTTGGGAAAATCAACACGATGATATTCACTTGCACCCGTTATCGACAGAAACTTACGACGGGCTAATCACGATGGCGAAGCAAGGTTATCAAGATTACCTTGCTAAGGTTGTGGTATCACCGAGCGAAGACGAAGCTAAATCAATATTGCGCAGTTTTAATGATTTTCAAATTCTAACTGCGATCAGAGAGGGTGACTTTGGTGTACATGGTTTAAATCAACGTATCGAAAAGGCGTTACAGTCGGCGCGTAAGATCCGTAAAAATAAGTCTGAATGGTATGCGGGTAGACCGATTATGATCACCAATAACGATCATGGCCTTGGTTTATACAATGGTGACATTGGTATTTGCATGCAAGATGACGATGATCGTATGCGGGTTTATTTTGAAATGGCTGACGGTAATGTGCAGTCTTTTCTACCGAGCAGATTGCCGCCACATCAAACTGTCTTTGCGATGACGATCCATAAATCGCAAGGTTCTGAATTTAGACATACGGTAATGATACTACCAAATCGCTTTAATCCAGTGCTAACCAGAGAACTCGTTTATACCGGTATTACCCGTGCAAAAGAGAAGCTAGACATATTTACCAACGTCACTGTACTGAAAAAAGCGATTAAATTACGTACGGAACGCGTGAGTGGATTAATGGCATTACTTAATCAAGATTGATGGATCGGAGATTTAGCCCCTAGATTATCATTTATCCTAAAAAGACACTGCTTTGTTATCGATTTTGCAAACATACACTTAAAAAGTTAGCGTTTGATCACATTTATGGCTAACTTGCTGTGTTATCTTCGCCGCGTTTTTCGTTAACGTATAATGTATTGCTTAAAGCCTTATTAGGAGAGTGTTTTGCTTAAGGATAAAAAAAGTCTAGTTAAAAATATTGGATTTCAAGTTGTAGTCGCTATGATTGTCGGTGCTGCGGTCGGTGCCTTTATGGGTGAAGGCGCTGCTATTTTTGCGCCATTGGGTGCCTTGTTCATTAATCTGATCAAAATGTTAGTGATCCCACTTGTTGCTGTATCGATTATTGCGGGTGCGGCGAATCTAGGTGATAGTCCTTCTGCTGGTAAAATTGGTGTAGGTACATTTGTATTCTTCATGTTGACGTCTGCGATTGCTGTCGCACTAGCGTTAGTGATGGGTACTGTATTTGAACCGGGCGCTGGTGTTGATTTCTCTCAACATGCCGTTGGACTCGTTGCTGTAACTGCTGAGCAGGGTGCACTACCAGGTGTATTTGACACTATTATTGGTATGATCCCCACTAACGTATTTAGTGCGTTAAGCAGTGGTAACATTCTCCAAATTTTAGTATTCAGTATCTTCTTTGGTATTGCGTTAACGAAAGTTGAGCGTAAACGTGCAAAACCAATTATGGATGGCTTAAATACCATTATCGATGCATTCGTTTGGATGATTAACTGCGTGATGATTATTGCCCCAATTGGTGTATTTGGCCTGATGGCGGAATCGGTTGGTACGTTCGGTTTTAGTGCGCTAGCGGTGGTAATGAAACTATTTGTTGTTTATATTGCTGCGACTATTATCTATGGCTTTATATTCTACCCACTTGTTGTGAAATTCTTCTCTGATACGCCAGTACTGAAATTCATGTCTGCGATGAAGAAACCACAAGCGTTAGCATTATCGACGGCGTCATCAATGGCGACATTGCCAGTGACATTGGAAGTATGTGAAAAAGAATTAAAAATTGCTAACTCAACGGCATCGTTTGTATTGCCGTTAGGTGCGACGATCAACATGAGTGGTAATGCTATTTATTACGGGCTAGTGGCCGTGTTCTTTGCACAGATGTTTAACGTTGAATTAGGTATGGCTGCTTATGCTGCAATTATCTTCACATCGACATTAGGTGCGATTGGTCAAGCGGGTGTTCCTGGACCGTCTTTCCTTGTAGTTGCTGTATTATTAGCGGCGGGTATTCCAATCGAAGGCCTACCACTATTATTCGCGTTAGACCGTATTTTTGATATGGTACGTACTGCATTGAATATTACCGGTGATGCTGTTTGTGCAGTAGTAATGGATAAATATAATCCAGAGCATCAAGTAACTAAATAATAAAGACTTAGATAATAAATATTTAAGTTAATAAGATAAGAAGCCACACCCGTTCGGTGTGGCTTTTTTATGCTTGAAATTTATGGTTAATATCTAGTTAGACTTGATTAAATTGACTCAGTACATGCTGAGCTTGTTCATTGATATTTTTGGTGCCATCCAACCAATGTATTTTAGCCCCGTTACGTTCCATCCTTCTAAACCAAGTATCTTGGCGTTTGGCATATTTATGGATCGCGACATTGAGTTTATCAAACATGTTTTCATAACTAATCTTACCCGCAACATACTGACTGACAAATCGATATTCAAGGCCAAAGTATTCTAGTTTTTCATGTGTGACACCTTGCGCTAACAAGCCTTTCACTTCTTTTATCATGCCGTGTTCTAAGCGTTCTTTTAAACGTAGGGTAATACGTTGGCGTAATACACTTCGTTCCCATTTGATCCCAAAATAAAGTGGTTTGATATCAGGTAGAGGGGTTTTAACCGCAGGCGTGGTTAGTGATGTTGCATGCTGGGCTATTTCAATAGCGCGGTATAAGCGTGGTCGCACGGTAATATCGGTTGCTTGATACACATCGCTGTCTAACTCAAGTAAGATTTGTTGTACGGCTTCGAGTGCCATGTCGGCAAACTGTTCACGCTGGCTAATATTTTTATCGACTTGCACAAATTCATAACCAGCAACCACCGCATCTATGTATAAACCAGTACCGCCGACAAGGAGGGGGAATTTACCGCGTTGGTTAATGTCTTTAAATACCTTGAAGAAATCGTGTTGAAATTGAAAGGCGTTATATTCTTTACCGGGTTCGATAATATCAATTAAATGATAAGGTACCTCGCCATATTCAGCTAAATCTTTGCCTGATCCAATATCTAAACCAGTATATACCTGTCGAGAATCACCCGAGATCACTTCCCCGTTTAATTGTTTCGCCAGATCGACACCTAAACGTGTTTTCCCCGATGCGGTCGCACCGAGTACGACGATAAGATTGTATTGTTGTTGAGACATGACATTACCTGAATGAAAAATTACGCTGTGTGCAGGCCGAAATGGTAACTCAAGCTTGCTATGTGACCAATAGTATTTTTCACTTTGTCGTGAAACTTATTTTAATTTAGATGAAATTCAAAGGTTAATTAATGGAATATTGGATAAATCTCAGTTATGCAGTCAAAAAGGTGGTATTTTTTCAAGATTATTCAAATTATACGCTAGATGATTAGGGTTTTAGCGTTATAATCGACTTCTTGTATTGTTACTTATGATCGGAAAAGTTGTAATGTCGCTTAATGCTCATCTTGATGAATTAGATAAAAAAATCCTTAATGCACTCATGGTTAACGCGCGTGTACCTTATGCGGAACTGGCGAAAAAGTTTAACGTAAGTGCGGGTACTATTCATGTACGTGTCGAAAAAATGAAAACAACAGGTGTTATTCTTGGCACTAAAGTTGAAGTTTGCCCGAAAAAGCTCGGTTATGACGTGTGTTGTTTTATTGGTATTAATCTAAAGAGCGCAAAGGATTACCCTTCTGCGTTGGCGCAATTAAAAGCGTTAGATGAAGTCGTTGAAGCGTATTACACAACGGGTAATTACAATATTTTTGTGAAGTTGATGACGCGCTCAATTGATGAACTACAAAAAGTACTGATTGATAAAATTCAACAGATTGAAGAAGTACAATCGACCGAAACATTGATCTCATTACAAAACCCAATTAGTCGTGGTGTTCACCCATAACCTTCACCGCTAATTATAAATGACATAAATGCTATAAGTTAACCTCATCCTGATCAATAATGAGGTTAACGTCAATTTGTTGTATGAAGGAATAACAATGAAATCGCAGGGATTCACTACTCATTTAGTTCATCATGATCACAACCAAAATTTAGAGTTTGGGGCTATTCACGCGCCAATTTATAACTCTGCCACTTATGGTTATGATGACATTCAAGATCTTATCGATATCTTCCAAGGCCGCCAAGCTGGCCAAGCCTATGCTCGTCAAGCTACGCCAACGATTGATATGTTACAAAACATGATCTGCGAAATGGAGCAGGGTAAAGCATCATTATGTTTTAGCTCTGGTATGGCGGCGATTGTCGCGGTATTTTTGACTTTATTAAAAGGTGGCGATCATATTGTTGCCAGCCGTTTCTTATTTGGTAATACCTCAAGTGTATTTGGTACATTAAAAAGTTTTGGCATTGAAGTAACATTAGTTGATGCGACAGATGTGGCTAACGTTGCTGCAGCTTGCCAAGAAAATACGAAAATGGTGTTTGTAGAAACAATTGCTAATCCGGCAACACAAGTTTGTGATTTAGCCGAAATTGGCGAATTGTGTGATGCGAAAGGGCTACTATATGTTGTTGATAATACATTAACATCGGCGTATTTGTTCCAACCTAAAACAGTGAAGTGTCACCTTATTGTTACCTCACTATCAAAATATTTTGGTGGTCACGGAAATGTGATTGGCGGCTCTGTAACAGATACTGGTTTATTTGACTGGTCGCAATACCCGAATATCTTTGAAGCGTACCGTAAAGGTGATCCGGCTATGTGGGGTTATGCGCAAATGAAGAAGAAAGGCTTACGTGATATGGGCGCTTGTCTGAGTTCTGAAGCGGCTGGCCAATTAGCGCTAGGTTCAGAAACGATGGCCCTGCGAATTAAGCAATCGTCAGATTCGACATTGGCTTTAGCATTAATGCTAGAGAATCATCCAAAAGTTGAACGTGTTTATTATCCAGGTTTGGAATCACACCCAGAATATGCCCGTGCTAAATCGTTATTTGGTGCATCTGGGTCGATGTTAAGTCTAGACTTGAAAGAAGGTTTGGATTGTTGCAAATTTTTAAATGCGTTGAAGCTAGTTATTGGCGCGACGCATTTAGGTGATAACCGTAGTTTAGCACTGCCTGTGGCCCCCACCATTTTCCATGAAATTGGCCTAGCAGCAAGACAGGAATCGGGTATTAGTGAGAATATGATCCGCTGTTCAATTGGTATTGAAGATACTGATGATTTACTGGCTGATTTTACCCAAGCACTAGCAAGTCTGTAAGTTTATTAAGCTCGAATATTGAAAGAAAGGCCTAAGTGATCACTTAGGCCTTTTTGTTCGCGTATATAAAATTAGTGAGCTCGGTATTTATTATTATCTAACTATGATCAGCATAATCAAAATCAATTTGTTTATCTTTATGTATTACTCGGCAAGGGCCGTATTCACGCTGAGTAACGGTTGATGCTGTACCTATATGTAAGGTAACGTTATCAAATATACATTTACTTACTTCAATGTTGTGTACGTGAAAATATTGATCTAATTCAAGTTGTAGCTGCTGTAATTCTATTTCATTATTCACACGTTGTTGGTTAAACCTATTTTTTTCATACAGCATTTCTTTGATTTCAGTCACGACACCGTGATCATGTTTCCATTTATCTTTTGGCGGTAAATTATTAATTTTGATCCACAGCAAATCATCTTCTTCAACTAACGTTTTTAATTCTAGGCTACGGTTTTGTACTTGCACCCGAATTTCATCTTCTTGCATGGCACAAAAAATTTCAGTTTTGGTGCCTGACATCGCTCCGATGTTGACTACAACAATGCCATTATTCGCATTTACAGTGCCGCCAACGATATCACCATGGCGGTTAAAACCATCGCTCACGGTAAGTTTCCCTTTAGTATGGGTAACACTGTGTAATAACTGCTTGGTGATGGTAATGTTCCCAACGGCAGTTAACTCGGAGTATTGCACAAACTGAGCGCGTATTTGTCCTTGTGCTTTAATCTTGGTAGCGAGCTGTTGATTGTTACTCTTATTTGTTAATTGACGGCCTAAGATGCCTTTATTGACGATAACATCGCCTGCAGCTTCCAAGGTTGCGGAGTCAACAAACCCCATAACAGTTATATCGCCACTACTTTTCACTATCATCTCGGCGTCAACATCACCTGTGATTAAAATGCTACCTTTAAATGTAATATGACCTGTGCTTACATCGACATTTTTGATCGTTAGCATATCATCAATTTGTAATACGCCCCTGACCTCTACGGCTTGTCCTGTCATGGTTGCAAGTAGTCTTAATGGATTTTTTGGGTCGATACAGGTGCCCGGACCCGCTTGTAGCTTAGTGTCTTTACCTGACTTTGGTAATAGCTCTTTACCGAGTAAGTTGAATCCTTTGGTACCATTATCTGCCGGTATTTTTTCGATGAGTACGTCGTTAGTTTTAACCATGTTTATTTCACCAAGGTTACGCATATCAACATTACCGTCAGCTTTTATCTGTGGTTGTAATAATCGTTCTCGGGCTAATGATACTTGGCGTTTCAATTCAGCATCTTTACCATGAATTGGGAGCTGGCCTTCGGCAACTGTAATCTTAACTCGTTCACCAGGTGATAGGCTTGAGAGTTGTGTAAGTTGTTCAGTTATTTTTTGTTTATCAATACCAAGGTGGATGTTGCTGTTATTGAGTTCAGCTAAAATATCATCAATTGAAATTTGGTTATCACCCCAGCCCGCCGTTAAATTCATCTCTGCTTGCATGCTGTCTTCACTGAGGCTGATATCAATTTTACAATTATTACGCTCTGCGAGAATAAAGGTAAACTCTTCAGTGCCAGCGCGTTTATCCGCGAATTTATTTATTTGGGTGACGGCTTCTTCAAGATTCGCAAGAATAGGGGATAGTTGATTGAAAGGCTCAACATTCAGTAATTCAAGTAAATCGGCTAGTGCGAGTGGCGCGTGTTTATTTGGGATCAGGCGGACTTCGGCTTGGTTATCATCTTCGCTTAGCCTAATTAATGTTGAGTCCAGCATACAAGGTCCTAAAGTATTATCGTTGATATTAGGGGGTAGTTACGTTCCAGTATAACAGCATAAACTTTATCTAAAGTAGCATTAACTTATTGAAATGCTCGGTTTAGTGATCTAAAACTTACTTTCTAGGTGTACATGCTTATTGTGTTGAAAATCGTGATATTTTTGATTGATCACTCTAATTTAGGCGTCATTTTAAATGTTATTCCAGTTTATTATAATGTTCTGAATCTTCTGTCTAGTTTATCCTTATTGAAGTACATTATTCTTCATTTTATTTTGTGAACTGACTATATTTGGCATTTTTCGACATTATTTAGTGGTTTGTTTTTTATTAAAATATATGTCGAAGGGCGTCAAACAATATTAATTCCTGGTAGATGTACATTTCTCTTATTGCAAATAGACTGGATATTTTTAGTTCTGTGCATTTACTTGTTGTGATAAGGCTGGCGTGGTATTATCCGCACCCGTTAATTATACTGTTGTTGCCCGGTCGCAGGCAGCAGTTAAAAGACGCTTACTTATCTGGATTTTAGTCCAGATCTAAATATTACTACTACTTATTAGGAAAAGATTATGTCTTTCACTTTTGAAGCAAAAGTACGTTCAGACCTTGGGAAAGGTGCGAGCCGCCGCCTACGTCACGCTAACAAATTCCCTGCTGTAATCTACGGTAAAGGCGAAGAAGCTATCTCTATCGAATTAGAGCACGATGTTGTTAACAACGCACAGCGTAACGAAGAGTTCTTCTCTTCTGTAATCACGCTTGTTGTTGATGGTACTGAAATGGCTGTTACAGTTAAAGCGCTACAACGCCATGCGTTCAAGCCAAAATTACAACACATTGACTTCATCCGTGCTTAATAACGGGTTGTTATAATGTGATAAGGGCGCCATGTTGATGATTCAACATGGCGCTTTTTTTACGGTTTTTTACAGACTATCTGTGCAATAGCGCGGTTAGGATTACGTTCAATCCCTTCAAAATAATGCAAACATTCCCAGTCACTGAACATCGCTTTCAATTCTCCCAACTGTAATAGAAATGCATCACGATTAGGTCGACCAAATTGTCTGTTCTCGACAGTGAAAGTTTCATAGATCACAATACCGCCAGAACATACTGCTTGCTTGATTGCGTCAATGAGTGGACGGTGTAAATATCGAAATACCACTATGCCTTGATAGTGATTAGCGGGTAATTGTTGTTCACCATGTTCAAAGTCAACCTGCCAGCATTGCTCGGTACTCACACCCGATACAGCCGCTATACTCGTTAATGCAGTCTGGTTTTGATCGGCAAAAATAGTGGGTATTTGCTGTTGATGCAGATACAAACCATTGTGACCCGCGCCACAGGCTAAATCCAATACAGGTTTACCTGACGGCTGGAACAGCGTGCTGTATTGTTGTAATAGTGCAGATGCTGTCATATAAACCTCTTAAGCGAGAGCTAACCACGACATCACATCATGGCTTTTTGCGACACCCAGAATATAAGCAAAAATTGCTACCGCAGCCACACTTGCCCATAAACGTATGATAGCTGTCTTACCGCGTTTAATTGCAATTGTACCCACGATAATATAAGCGATAAGGCCGATTAACTTTGCCGTTAACCAAGCATCTGCAAACGGATATTGTTGGATTGTCATCATTAAGTGACCCGCTAACAAGATAAGCAGCGTATCAATGATGTGCGGTAATATTTTGATTACCTTATTTTGTAATAATGCAGATTCTGTGACCGATAAAATTGAACGAAAAATAAAGAAAGTGATACTAAGATAAGCCATGCCCATGTGCATGTGTTTAACAAATGCGTAATCCATTTTAATTGCCCATTGTAAAAAGTGATGTGATTAAATCGATTAAGGGGGATAAATTTAATATCCACCTTAATATGCGTGTTAGTGACGTCTTCGGCGAGAAGTATATCTAATTATGGCGGGGTTAGATAATTAATGAGGTATACATACATTTTTAATTTTATATCTTAAGACAGGTGACTTAAGATAGGTGTAGTGTAAAAATTTGGAACTTATTGAATGCGATTTTATATTTTAATCTGCCTATTACTTTCTTCTTTCGTTTATGCGGAACAAAGTGCTAGTGCATTTGATCCTGCGGCGAAAGTCGCGACGGCGCAGTTACTATCAACGGCGAATGGCGTTAACGGCGCAACGATATTGTCTATGGGGTTAAAAATAACCTTAGATGATGAGTGGAAAACCTATTGGAGTTCAGCTGGGCTAGCCGGAGCACCACCGAGTATTGACTGGCAAGGATCTGAAAACTTAGCGGATGTTGAATGGTTATGGCCGGTACCGCAGCGCATGATGGTGTATGATGTTGAGACTTATGGTTACAAACACGAAGTTATTTATCCTCTGCAAGTTACCGTTATTGATCCCAGTAAAGGCTTATCGTTACAAGCTAAAACGACCATTTTAGTGTGTCGTGAAGTGTGCATACGTGTTCAAGTGAATCTGGTATTAAATCTCCCCGCGACAGCAAGCAGCATTGATAAAGCCTCAAGTGCGCAGCTACAGCCTTACGTCGCTAATGTTCCGGTGGATATTAGTGCCACGTCGGCTTCTATCCAACAGCTCGGCTGGGACAGTGCATCATCGCAATTATTAATTGAAGTGGCAGGGTTAACAACGCCAGTGCTTGATGGTTTTGTTGAAGGTGTCGATTTTACTTTATTTAGTCAGCCTCAAATCAGCCAGCAAGATGGGGTGACGCGTTTAATTATACGAGTTGAAGACATGGCGGGCACACCTGCTCGATTAGATCCTCAACAAGCGTTAAAAGTGACGCTAACCAATGCACACGGGGGTATTACATTTACCGATACCATTAAACCCACCGTGATTGAACAAACCTTACCAAGTTGGATATACATGTTGCTGCTGGCAGTTGTTGGTGGTTTGATTCTTAATTTAATGCCGTGTGTATTACCGGTATTGTCGATTAAATTATTAGGTGTGGTCGAATCGGTCAGTGAATCGAGTGCGCAACGACGGGTTAACTTTTTATTAAGCGCAGCTGGTATTTTTGTGGCGTTTTGGTTGCTGGCATTATTATTTATAGGCTTGAAGTATTTTGGTATTGGTTTTGGCTGGGGAGTGCAATTCCAGTCGGCCGCATTTTTATTGATCATGATCCCGGTATTGTTGTTATTTGCATTAAATCTATTAGATAAATTTGATGTGCAGTTACCACAAAGTTTAATGGATAGGCTGTCTGGTTCTAATAAGGGGCATTTTTATCAAGGTATCTTTGCGGTGTTATTAGCAACGCCTTGCTCTGCGCCTTTTTTAGGTACCGCGGTTGCCTTTGCCTTAGCTGGCTCAAGCTGGCAGATTATGGTGATATTTAGTGGTTTAGCTTTGGGTTTATCACTGCCATATTTACTTATCGCGATGTGGCCGAATAGCGTGAAAGTAATGCCAAAGCCGGGTCTGTGGATGGTGCGCTTTCGTCAGTTTCTAGCAGCCTTACTGTGCGCGACGTTAGTGTGGTTGATTTGGCTGCTGAAAGCACATTTAAGCATGATGTTGTGGGTTACTTTTAGTGTCATTATTTGTGCTATGGTGATTCTCTTAATCGTGAAACCTGGCCCTAAATCGCTCGTCACGACATTTGCAATATATCTGCTGTTGGCGAATACCATTATTTGGTCGCCAGAATCCGTGACGTTATTACAGCGTAGCGATATTCAGTCTGAATCAGAAATACATTGGCAAGTATTTGAGCCAGAAAAGATTGCGGGATATGTAGCAGAAGGAAAAACCGTGTTTATCGATATTACCGCTGATTGGTGTATTACCTGTGTGGTGAATGAACGTGCAGTATTGCAACGCACTGATATTATCGCCCGCTTAAATGCGAATAACGTTGTGGCGATGAAAGGTGACTGGACTAAGCCCGATAGTCAAATTGAAGCGTATTTAAAACGCCATGGCCGTTATGCGATCCCATTTAATCAGGTGTTTGGTCCGGCATTACCACAAGGGAAGCTATTACCTGAGTTATTAACGAAAGATACTGTCACTATCGCACTGGTGCAGGCTGGGCAGTAGTTAAGACACATTATTGCGTTATTGTGGCATGATAATGGAGTAAGGCAAAAAAACGGATGTAAACTAAACGCCTGTTTTTTTGTCTTGCAGTTCGATTATTTTGCTGTTCTAATTGCGCTCTTCTGAATTTATACAAGACTCATTTTATTGTTGAACCAAGAGATTAACGGATTTATTGAACCGTTAAGTTGGCGAACAGATAAAATAGATACACGATGAAAACAGTTACTGAAACTTTAGCGCAGCCACGTTTAAACCGTGAAATGCGCCTGCAAAATGCAATGATCACTATGTACTGTAAACAGCATCATGTTTACCAAGGTAAAGTGTGTCGTGAGTGCGAACGTTTACAACAAATGACCGCGCGTAAACTGGCATTTTGTGAAAGTGGTATAGAAAAACCCACCTGTGCAACCTGCACTGCTGTATGTTATACCCCTGTTGTCTCCAAACAAGTAAAGACTATTTCTCGTTGGGGCCGCCTGCGCATTTGGTTTCGTCATCCTATTCTCATGTCATTATATTGTTTTGATAGCCTCAAACCAAGTCAAATGCCAAAACCTAAATTACTAAATCTGTAGCTGACTGATGTGTAAATTGGAAGTTTAATCGTTGCTTTAACTTCTCGTTGGCAATGATGCAATGTGGTTTGCTGTTCTTAGCTGTAAAGCTTGGAATAGTAATACCCAGTTGTTTAGCTGCTTGCTGATAGAAATCTTGTCTGCTGGGATGGTGATCGCAACAGGCATTGAATACTTCTCCCCAACATTGTTGTTTGATCACTTGCTCAATGACCCCAACGGCATCATGTTGATGAATCAGGTTTACTGGTGATTCTCCTGCGTCAAAGATATGTCCATCGGTACTCTTTTTCGATAAACTTCGCGTTGGATTTCTATCTTCGCTAATAAGCCCTGCAAAGCGGATAATGGTGCAATCAATATTTTGTTGTTGCTGAATTAACTGTTCTGCCGCATACACAGTACTGCTTGAATTTAAGGGGGATGTTTCGGTCAATGCTTGGTCTGTTTTGTGATAAATGCTGGTGGAACTAATAAAAATAAATTTGCCCACTTGGTATTTTTTGAGTAGCGCTAACAACTGTTCAATTTGCACCGCTAATGGTGCATTTGCATGATTGCCTCTACTGGCTGGCAACAGGCAAATTGCAATATCTTTATTGCTTAACAAGCTTGCCCAATCACCTTGTGGTTCATCGCTAAGGGTGGCGCTTACTGCTGGAATACCTTGAGAAACTAAACTTGCCGCTTTTTCGGTATGGCTACAACTGACTGTAAGCTGATAGTCTTGCGATAATAACTGTCGTGCTAGCGGTTTACCTAACCAGCCCGCGCCTATGATCGCAATTTTCGGTTGTTTATTTGTGCTCATATCCGTTGCCTGTATTATCTAGTTAGATACAAGCGTAACGATTTTTGGTTATAATAGCGATTGATAATCTGTCGTTACATAAACTAAAGAGAAAACCATGAGTAGATCTACAGATAGCTGGGCTATCGTGCATATTGATGATTCGTACAATGCATCAGTATTAGGCAGCAGAGGCACTAAGCTACACTGGTGTAATAGCCGCGAACAGGCCGTTGAGTTTATTTATGATGAGTATCTAGATATTTTGGCTGACACCGGCGAAATGGACGGCGAGTTAGTTTATGCAGCAAAACAGCGCTTTAAAGTACTGCAAGAACAAGCGTACTCAGATGCGGAATGGATCGAAAACGTGAATGAGTTAACGGTCGATTTACGCCATATTATTTGGTTTGGCAGCATTGCCGAAATGGCCGAATTAAACAATGAATTTGCGTGTGCAGTGCGTGAAGTATATTGGGAAGAGTTCGGTGAGTATGATGAAGATGATCCGAGTGCATATGTTCCTGAAGATGAATGGTTAAACCTTTCTGAGGCTTTAGTTGAATATTTAGGCCGCGCAATCGTGTAATTTAATCACGCTGCTTATCGATAACAGATTAACGTATCCGTTTCCGTTTAATACGTTAATCTATTCTCACTTATATCCCCCATTTTTAAGTCATAGACTTACACGTCGAAATTAGCTACATTAACTGTTTATTCATACAGTCCGTAATTGCTAATATCATGAAACTTTATATTGCCGAAAAACCCAGCCTTGGTCGTGCTATTGCCGATGTATTACCTAAACCCCATAAAAAACAACAAGGTTATATTGAAGTAGGTAACGGAGATGTGGTGTCTTGGTGTATTGGCCATTTACTCGAACAAGCAGAGCCGGATGCATACGATGAAGCGTTTAAAAAATGGCGGTTAGAACACCTGCCGATCGTACCTGAAACCTGGCAACTGAAGAAAAAACCCAATACCAGTAAACAACTGACCGTATTAAGAGGGCTGGTTAAAAAGGCCACGAGTCTTGTGCATGCTGGCGATCCGGATCGAGAAGGGCAATTGTTGGTGGATGAGGTGATTGAATTTCTTAAAACCCCCGCGAAAAAGAAAAATACTGCCCAACGTTTATTGATCAGCGACCTTAACCCGGCAGCAGTGACAAAAGCCCTGAATAATATGCAACCAAACAGTGACTTTATTCCTTTATCGGTGTCGGCATTAGCGCGCTCGCGTGCAGATTGGTTATATGGCATGAATATGACTCGGGCTTATACGCTACAGGGGCAAAAAGTTGGTTACCAAGGTGTGTTGTCTGTCGGGCGCGTACAAACCCCGATTTTGGGTTTAGTGGTGAGACGTGATATCGAGATCGCTAACTTCGTCAGTAAACCTTTTTATGAAGTGTTGGTGCATTTACAAACCCAGCAGCAAGAGATGTTCACCGCTAAGTGGAAACCGAGTGAAGCTTGTCGTCCGTATATGGATGAAGACGGTCGGGTACTGGTAAAAAAACTGGCTGAGAATGTAGTTAGTCGCGTCCAGGGCCAAACGGGCGAAGTCACTAAGTTGGAAAAGAAAAATAAACAACAAGCCGCGCCACTGCCATATAACCTTTCTTCACTGCAAATTGATGGTGCGAAACGTTTTGGTATGAGTGCACAGCAAGTATTAGATACCTGCCAAGCATTGTACGAACGCCATAAACTCATTACTTATCCACGTTCAGACAGTCGTTATTTACCCAAGGAACATTACGGGCACCGTGGTAGTGTGATTAGCGCAATAGCCAAAACCAGTGGATCATTGCAGCAAGCGGCCTTAAATGCCGATCAAGGCTTACGTAGCAAAGTCTGGAATGACAGTAAGGTTGAGGCCCACCATGCTATTATCCCCACCGAAAAAAGCAGCAGTGTAGAGCGTCTCAATAGCAGTGAAAAAAACATTTATGAATTAGTCGCAAGGCAATATTTGTGTCAATTTTATCCGCCTTATGAATACGCAGATACGGTTGCAGAAATAACTATCGCAGGTGGTTTGTTTATCGCCAAAGCCAAAATGACCTTAAAACAAGGCTGGAAAATATTATTTCCGAAATCAGCAACAAGTAATGCCAAGCAAACTGAAGCTGAGAAAGAATTAGCCGCGCAATTACCGACCATTAAACAAGGTGAACAGGTATTATGCCAACACGCTGAGTGTGTTGAAAAACAAACTCAACCACCGAAACATTTTAGTGATGCCACTTTACTTGCGGCGATGACCGGGATCTCTCGTTATGTCAAAGACAGTGAGATCCGCAAGATCTTAAAAGACACCGATGGGCTCGGCACCGAAGCCACGCGTGCGGGGATTATTGAATTATTATTTAGACGTAACTTCTTGGTACGTAATAACAAACTTATTTTATCCACAGACGCGGGTAAAGGCTTGATTAATGCTTTACCTGAATCGGCGACCTTACCGGATATGACTGCTCAATGGGAATCTGTACTTGATGGTATCAGTAAAAAAGAAGCCAGCTACCAGCATTTTATGGGCGGTTTATTACAACAGCTAGCAGGCATGATTGAGCAGGCTAAAGCAACGCTACCTGATGGTTTACGTGGTCTTTCAAGCGGCAAACCAGCAGGTGGACGGTTTAAGAAAAAACCAGCCAAAAAACGGACTTATAAAAAATCATGATCGAAAACTGATAGCGATTCCCGTATTTATATAAGGCGGTGCTGCATTTAGATCAAATTGTGCCGCTATTGTGATAATTCTGTGATGAACAATTTGCTTAAATAGCTCATGATTAGTATATGGGAAGTTAACCAAGCAGGTAACGGAATGATTATTAAGTGTAAAAAAAAATCTCAAGCAAGTGAAAATGATGTTGTTGCGGAACCTGTTTATCAGCAACGTCGACAATTCCTCAAGCAATTAGGCCTTGCTGGTGTTGGTTTGGCCGCTGCGAGTCCAGCACAAGCCAGCATCTTCGATATTTTTGATAGCGGTAAGAAAAAAGCCCGCAGTCAGGCGTTTGTGCAATCGCCATTGACACTCATTGGCAGTAAAGATTACGCCGATGGTGAGATCTGGACGCCTGAGAAAAAAGTACTGTCACATAATAATTTTTATGAGTTTGGCACGGCGAAAACAGACCCACAAAAAAATGCTCAGAATTTTAAAGTTGAGCCATGGACGTTGACGATCACCGGTGCGGTGGAAAAAGAAATTACTTTCGGCTACGATGATTTATTTAAAGTGGCGGATTTGGAAGAGCGGATTTACCGTATGCGTTGTGTGGAAGCTTGGTCGATGGTGATCCCGTGGACAGGTTTTTCACTAGCGGAAATTATCAAAAAAGCCAATCCAACATCAAAAGCTAAATATGTCGCGTTTGAAACCTTATATGATCCGGAACAAATGCCGGGACAAGCATCTTCTTATTTAGGCGGTAGTCTGGATTGGCCCTATGTTGAAGGATTGCGTATTGATGAAGCGATGCATCCGTTAACTATCTTGTCTGTTGGTGCGTTTGGTAAAACCCTCGCGCCGCAAAATGGTGCGCCTATTCGTTTAGTTGTGCCGTGGAAGTATGGTTTTAAAGGCATTAAATCAATTGTTAAAATTCACTTACTCGAACAAGAACCACCAACCACTTGGAATCGCCTTGCTGCACGTGAATATGGTTTTTATGCTAACGTGAATCCTGCTGTAGACCATCCGCGTTGGAGCCAAGCATCAGAGCGTCGTATCGGTAATGGCAGCATTTTTACATCTAAACGCATAAAAACATTACCTTTCAATGGCTACGCTGACGAAGTTGCTGACCTGTATCGTGGGATGGATCTGAAGAGGTACATTTAATTATGCCAATGCTGACCTACAAGCATATGCCGTATCTGAAGGCTTATATTCATGTACTGGCCATTATGCCATTAGTATATCTCGGGTTAGCAATTGATGCTGATGCATTGGGTGGCGACCCTGTGCAAGCAGTGATCCATTTTTTGGGTAAAGGCGCATTAAATTTATTACTCGCCACCTTGGTTATTTCACCTTTGGCAAAGCGCTACAAAGAAGGGTTGTTGATCTCAACCCGTCGCCTGGTCGGTTTATACTGTTTCTTTTATGCAACGCTACATTTAGTTGCTTTTGCTTGGCTAGATTTAGGCTGGGATCTAGGTTTATTTTTCCAAGAATTGGTAAAACGCCCGTATATCTGGCTAGGCATGATCGCGTTTATAATTTTACTGCTGTTAGCGTTAACTTCGCCAATGTGGATACGTCGTAAAATGCGGAGGAATTGGCAAAAGTTACACAATTTCATATATTTATCTGCAGTTTTAACCCCCGTTCATTATTATCTGTCGGTGAAGTCCGGCTGGATTGAACCCATTATATATGCTTTTTTAGTGATACTCCTGCTATCTAGTAGACGAAAATAGCGCACCGCTGTGTTTAGTTACAATTTGACACTAAAAAAATACTTATTTGTTTTATAAAATAACCTTTCCTTGATCTGCTGCAATTAATCTTTCTTGACCTTGCTTTACACTGTCCTAAACTCTAATTTTATATATCATCTAGCTGCAGGAATTTGAGATGAAACAACAAGCAAGCAATGTAGAGGTCAAGAAAGTCGAGAAGAAGGCCGAATGGAAGTTATTTGTCTTCTTAACGGTGTTCTTATTTCCAATCCTCGCAACCGTTAGTGTATTTGGTTATGGGTTTGTCATTTGGATGAGTCATATCCTTTTTGGCCTACCTACGCATTAATCAAATTAATCAAATTAATCAAATTAATCAAATTAATCAATTACTAATTATCCAGGTATTACAGTAATGAAAAAATTATTCTCTATAATCGCTCGCTCTTGGCGTGTGTTTAATAAACCAAGTAAACATATCTCTTTAGGTGTTGTGACTTGTGCTGCTTTTATTGCGGGCGTTATTTTCTGGGGTGGTTTCAATACCGCGCTAGAAGCGACAAATACAGAAGCATTTTGTATTTCTTGTCACAGTATGAGAGAAAATAACTATCAAGAAATTCAAACTACGGTTCACTGGTCAAACCGTAGTGGTGTCCGTGCTACTTGCCCTGATTGCCATGTTCCCCATCGCTGGCAAAACAAAATCGCAGCCAAAGCGCGTGCGAGTAAAGACGTATTTGGTTGGTTATTGGGTACGGTGAATACGAAAGAAAAATTCGAATCTAAGCGTTTACACTTAGCGCAAAACGAATGGGCTCGATTTAAAGCCAACGGTTCTTTAGAATGTAAAAACTGTCATGATTATAAGAGCATGGATTTCACCAAAATGTCTGAACGTGCGCAAGTACAAATGCGTAAAGCGGCAGAACGTGATCAATCTTGTTTAGATTGTCATAAAGGTATTGCCCACCACCTACCTGAAATGGATACATCTGCAATCAGTGAACTGGGTAAAATGGCGAGAAACCTGGAAGGTCACTCATTTGAAATTGGTAAAGAGTACTATTCTCTGGTGCAAACACCACTTTATATAGATGATAAAGAACCTGAGTACCTGGGTGTATTAACACCTGCGACTAAGTTTAAAGTTATCGCTGAGTCTGGTCAACGTCTGGAAATTGAATTAGTGACTTGGCATAAAGCCAAAGGTTACGGTCGCGTACTGTACTTTGATTTTGCTAAAAATATTGTACAAGCAACATTGTCAAAAGAAGCATCACAAGATGAATCGTTATTCGTACGTGGTGATAAGAGAGAAGATGATTTAACGGGTCTACCTTGGGAACAAGTAACGTTCACATTATGGGTTGATAAGAAAGGGTATGAAGAGAACCTACAAAACATTTGGGATTACGCGAAAGAGGCTTACCAAACCACATGTAGTGTTTGTCATACCCAACCAGCAGAAGCTCATTTCGATGCAAATACGTGGGTTGGTATGTTTGCTGGCATGCAAGGTTTTGTGAACTTAGATGGTGATACACATGATGTTATCTTGAAGTATCTACAAAACCATTCATCAGATTACAGCAAAGATGCTCACTAATTCAAAGAGAAGTATGACTATGTTTAATAAAGACAAAAAGTCTAAAAATGAAAATGTATCTGTCAGTCGTCGCTCTTTTCTAAAAGGTGTGATGGCAACATCAGCAGTGGCGGTGATTGGTCCTAGTTTATTAGTACCAAAAACAGCAAACGCAGCAACGATGGCTGAGCGTGCTGAATGGAGGTTAACTGGTTCGCACTGGGGGGCATTCCGCGCTAAAATCCACGGCGGCAAGGTTACAGAAGTTAAAGCCTTTGAGTTAGATAAATATCCAACGGACATGCTGCAAGGCATTGAAGGGATTATTTATAGTCCATCACGTGTTCGTTACCCTATGGTTCGTTTAGATTGGTATCTGAACCGTGAGAAGAGTGATACAACACAACGTGGTGATAATCGCTTCATCCGTGTTACTTGGGATCAAGCGTTAGACATGTTCTACGAAGAATTAGAACGTGTTCAGAATACGTATGGTCCATCAGGTCTACATACAGGTGCTAACGGTTGGCGTGCAACAGGTCAACTACATAGCTGTGGTAGCCACATGGCGCGTGCAATCGCAATGCACGGTGCGTCAGTAAAAGATGTTGGCGATTACTCAACGGGCGCCGGTCAAACAATTTTGCCTTACGTACTTGGTTCGACAGAAGTATATGCACCGGGTACATCATGGCAGTTAATTCTAGATAATAGTAAAACCATTATCTTATGGGCAACGGATCCAGTGAAAAACCTACAAGTAGGTTGGAACTGTGAAACCCATGATAGTTTTGAATATCTGGAAGCGCTAAAAGATAAAGTTGCTGAAAAGAAAATCCGCGTGATCAGTGTTGATCCGGTTAAGAACAAAACGCAAAACTTCTTAGGTAATGAACACAGATACATCAATCCACATACCGATGTACCGTTTATGCTTGCTGTAGCACACACTATGGTAAAAGAAGATCTACATGATAAGAAATTCTTAGATACTTATGCACTTGGTTTTGAAGAATTCTTGAAATACGTGCAGGGTGAAACAGAAGATAAAGTTGAGAAAACGCCTGAATGGGCGAGCGAAATTTGTGGTGTATCGCCTGATGACATCCGTGACTTCGCTCGTTTAATTACTAACGGTCGTACTCAATTCTTATTTGGCTGGTCAATTCAACGTCAGGAACATGGTGAACAACCATATTGGATGGGCGCGGTATTAGCTGCCATGATTGGTCAAATCGGCCTACCTGGCGGTGGCATCAGCTATGGTCATCACTATAGCTCTATTGGTGTACCTACTTCTGGTGCAGTTGGTGCGGGTTCATTCCCTCGTAACCCAGATTCAGGCCAAAAACCACGTCACGAAAGCAAAGACTTCAAAGGCGCGAGTTCTACGATCCCTGTAGCACGCTTTGTTGATGCGCTGAAAAATCCAGGTAAAGTGATTGATGCCAATGGTTCAAAAATCACCTTCCCTGATATCAAAATGATGGTATTCACGGGTTGTAACCCTTGGCATCGTCATCAAGATCGCAACAACATGAAAGCGGCATTCCAGAAACTGGAAACTGTGATCGCGATTGATTATAACTGGACAGCAACGTGTCGTTTTTCTGATATCGTGTTACCAGCTTGTACGCAGTACGAACGTAACGATTTAGATATCTATGGTTCATACCGTGCGAAAGGTTTACTGGGTATGAAGAAGCTAGTTGACCCGCTATTCCAATCTAAAACTGACTTTGAGATCTTTACTGAATTAACGAAACGTTGGGGCAAGAGCAAAGAGTATACTCAAGGTAAGAGTGAAGTTCAGTGGTTAGAAACGCTGTATAACAAATCAAAAGATGCGAATGTTGGAAAATGGGATATGCCTGACTTCCATGAATTTTGGAAAGAAGGTTACTTCCACTTTGGTGACGGTGAAAACTGGACGCGTCATGCCGACTTCCGTGAAGATCCTGAAGTTAATGCACTGGGTACACCATCTGGTTTCATTGAAATTTACAGTCGTAAGATTGCGCGTTTTGGTTATGAGCACTGTAAAGGCCACCCTATGTGGTTCGAGAAAACAGAACGTTCACACGGTGGTCCGAAATCAGCTGAATTCCCTGTATGGATGCAGTCTTGTCACCCGAATAAACGCCTGCATTCACAAATGTGTGAATCAGAAAAATTCCGCGCAACGTACACAGTTCAAGGTCGTGAACCAGTTTACATGAACTCCGCAGACGCGAAGAAACGTGGCATTAAAGACGGTGACATCGTGCGTGTATTTAACGACCGTGGTCAGCTACTAGCAGGTGCAGTAATTGATGATAACTACCCGGTGAATGTTATTCGTATTGAAGAGGGTGCTTGGTATAGCCCTGAAGACGAAAGTATCGGCTCACTTTGTACTTATGGCGATCCAAACAACTTAACGATGGATGTGGGTACCTCTGAACTTGCGCAAGCAACCTCGGCAAATACATGTCAGGTAGAGTTTGAGAAATTCAAAGGTAAAGCACCGGCCGTTAATGGATTCGGTGGTCCAATCGAAATCGTTTAATGATGTTGTAAAACACTAATTAAATAGATCGTTAAACCGGTCCGATAAAGCCTAATAGTTGGCAGGTTGTGAAAGCAATTTGCGATTATTAGGCTTTTTTTTTGCCTTAAGCTTTCTTGCTCTAAAGACTGGTGTATCATGCCTGTCATATCCCCTTTATTAGTGACTTCCATGGCTTTAACAGCAACCATTTTAAAAGCAAAAATATCAATCGTTGATCTTGATAATCATGTTTATCTTAATGATATTCCCCTGACGCTGGCTCAGCATCCGTCTGAGACCGATAATCGTCTGATGTTACGTCTACTTGCTTGGATGCTAAATGTTGATGCTGAAGCGCGTTTAAGCTTTACTAAAGGCTTAGGCGAAGATGAAGAACCGGATATTTGGTTTAAGTCTGATATTGGTGTGATTGAGCAGTGGATTGATTTAGGTCAGCCATCGGACAAACGTCTAAAGAAAGCCAGTAATCAAGCACAGAAAGCGACGATTTATACGTACGGCGATCGCAGTGCTGCATTATGGTTTAAGAAGATAAAATACAGCGCAGATAACTTATCTATTCAGTTTATTAATGATGAAACTGCAGAGAAAATGGCGCAGTTATATAGCCGTAATATGGAGCTACAATTGATGATCCAAGATGGTGATATTCAAGTGTTATCTGGCGAGACGAGTATTGTGATTAAACCTGAAGTTTGGTGTTAAGCCTTAGCGCTTAATCGGAATTTTGATTGATGAGTAACGACGGTGACACTGATGTATGTTGGTGTCCTCATTATCGTTACTCATGCTGTTTATGCAGTTAGTTTCTTAGTTTTTGTATACCCGTCACCACCATCAACACAATAAAACCTGCTAGCAACCCCACTAAGCCATTAATTAACACGGGCGTGACTCCCGCGACAATCGCATTATGTGCCAATGCATCAGGTAAAATAGTCAGTAGTGTGTGAATCACATCGTGAGTTCCTGGAATACTGTGAATGACAATACTGCCGCCAACAAGAAACATTGCAATTGTCCCGATTACGACTAATGAGCGCATCAGTTTTGGCGCGAAAGTCAGTAGGCCATTACCGAGGTAGTGTTTGATACTTTTTGCTTGACTGTTATTAACGAGATATAAACCGACATCATCCATTTTGACGATAGCGGCAACAAGACCATAAACACCGACCGTCATTAATACGGCGATTAAACTCACCACGGTAAACTGGGTTGTTAAGGGTTGTATTTGTACTGTGCCCAAGGCAATGACAATAATCTCGGCAGACAAAATGAAGTCTGTTCTAATTGCGCCTTTGACTTTCTTATCTTCAAATTCTTCAATGGATAGTCCCGCTAATGCATCATCATCGCTGTTCTCTTCATGATCGGATGTGGATTTAGCATGATGGAGTTTCTCGGCACCTTCAAAGCATAAAAACAAGCCACCGATAAGTAATAATGGGGTAATTAACCAAGGTGCAATAGCGCTTATGAGTAGGGCGGCAGGTACTAAGATCGCTTTGTTCTTAAAAGAACCTTTAGCCACTTTCCAAACAACGGGGAGTTCACGGTCAGCACTCACGCCTGACACTTGTTGTGCATTAAGTGCGAGATCATCACCTAACACGCCAGCCGTCTTCTTTGCGGCGACTTTGGTCATCAGTGCAACATCATCCAATACCGATGCAATATCATCGAGTAGGGCGATTAAACTTAATCCTGCCATATATCAAAGTCCTCATTAATAAATCGCAGCTGCTAACGATAAACGTTGGCAGCTGCTTGGTAAAACAACCTTGGATACATAGCTTGATAACTTAACTGATAAACACGTATTTAAGGTTTTAACTTTAGTGTAATAGTACCAATAAATGTACCATTGTCACGATGTACACCATCAAAAAAGTTAGTATCTGCTGAATCTGTTGTAAGGCGTGTAATAACATCTTTGTTTATTTGAGGTGCATTAGCTGCAGTAAAAGTGTCTGCACTATCGCTGCCTGCATCATATACGCGTAGATTTAGGGTTAAATTATCCTTCCATTTATTATTTTCATATAGTTGCAAATTATCAATACCGGTAAACCAGTCTGGGCTAGGTGCCAGCATAGATACGATTGAGAAGTAAGAATAATTGGTGTTAGCAGAGAAACTTAATGAAACCGAGTTACTATCTGCAGGGATTCCAGCTCCGTCGACGATTTTATCGGCATCGTTATTGGTTATGTGCGTGTTGATTTCATTTATTAGTGTGCCTTTTTCTCCCGTTTCGGCAACAACAATGATTCCAGGGCTGGCTAACTCTGAGCGTCTAAAAATATTAATTTGATTGTTGTGAGTAAGGCCTATTAAGCCAGAGAAGTGTGCTGTCGCGGGGTAATTAGTTGGAAAGTTAGCTGCACTCCAGTTGGAGTTAAAGGTAAGCTCGTAAACGACGTCATCGGTTGGGTTGATGTTATTTATACTGGAGGAGTTTGAGTCATCACAGCCTGCAAGCAGTATGGTTAAAAAAAGTAGTGGTATGTAGATAAACTTCATAATGGCCTCGATATTCAAATTAAATGTTAATTTAAATATTAGCGAGCAATTATCACATTTCAATCACAGTACCATTACTTTTATATCCATATACTTCATGGATACAATCAGCCTAATAAAAAGCCCGCAGATTGTGCGGGCTAATACAGTCAGATTGTTAATCTTCTTCGTGACCATCGTCGATGATTTCGGCTCTTGGCTTTCTCTTCATCGGAGCGAAACCGCCATCCACGGCGCTTGCCATTGAATCACGCATCGCTTGTTTCTTGTCTTGCTTAGGAGCGGTATTCTGCTTGTGTGTCGGTGCATTTTTATCACCTTTACGCGCGAGTTTAGTTGGACGCCCTTTATTACTTTCTGGTAAACGTTTTTTCGCAGGTTTTGGTTTAAGGCCTTTAAACTTAGCTTCAAAACCTTCCAGCATAGTGCAAGGTAGTTTAACTTTTAAGTAACTTTGGATCTTGCCAAATGAAGTCCAGTCTTTCGGGCTTACGAGTGAGATTGCAATACCTGTTGCGCCAGCACGACCAGTACGACCAGTACGGTGGATAAAGTCTTCAGGGTTAATCGGTAAATCGAAGTTGATAACATGGCTTAATGTACGAATATCAAGACCACGCGCGGCAACGTCTGTTGCCACTAATACTTCAACACGTCCACGACGGAAATCTTCTAACGTACGTTTACGTTGATTTTGTAACATGTCACCGTGAATTGAAGTGGTATTGATACCGTTATCAACTAATAGTTTTGCGAGACGTTCAGTATCTAATTTTGTTGCTGTGAAGATTAGCAGCTGACGATAGTCTTCAGTCTTAGCCAGATGAACTAGTTGTTCTTCTTTGTGCGTCAGATTATCAGAGAAGAATAAACGCTGTTCAATTTTCTCATGTTGATCGTTTGAACGGTTTATTTCGATACGTTCTGGTGCGCGTAATACTTGATTACAAATATTAGCAACGTCAACGTGCTCTAGTGTTGCAGAGAACAACATCGTTTGACGTTTTACGTTTGGCGCACTTTTTGAGATTGCAGATACGTCATCACGGAAACCCATGTCTAACATACGATCAGCTTCATCGAGCACTAAGAATTCTAAGTGCTCAAGCGAAATTGATTTTTCACGGATATGATCAAGCAAACGACCTGGTGTCGCAATTAAAACTTCTGGATTTTTACGTAATAATTTTTCTTGGTGCTGGAAAGACTCACGACCAATAATCAGTTGGATTTGATAATCCAGACTCATACCCAAGTGTTTCATGTTTGCATGTACTTGGATCGCAAGCTCACGCGTTGGCGCTAAGATCACAGCACGTACAGCGCGGTGCTCGAAACGACGCTGTTTTAACATACGTTGTAATATTGGCAGACCATAAGCAATGGTTTTACCACTACCCGTTTGCGATGTAGCCATGATGTCACAGCCACCTAAAATAAGTGGAATAGCTGCTTCCTGCACCTCTGTTGCTTGTTCAAATCCTAAATGCTCGATTGAACTGATTAAACGTGGATCGATACCGAAATCTTGAAAGCGCAAAGAAGCTACCTCTTAAATAGAATTAAAATAATGGCTAGAAATTATTTAGGGGCGAGAACTATATAGGAGCAAAGCTCAAATTCCAACCCTATTTTCTAGTGACTGCTGGCTATTATACAGCATAAACAGAAGATGCCTTCAGAAATAAATCATTATCCCTTTTTAAAAGCGCATTGTGCATTTGTCATTAATGAAAAAATATTAGTTATTGCAGCAATTTTGACAATTTTAGCTAAATTTATTATATAGGTAATAGAAGGATGTATGGAATGCGTGATATCAAGGTCGATTCAAGTAAAGTCATTTTACAATATTCGTTATATAGTAAAATAAGAACATTATTGTTAGTGATGTTGGCGTTGGTTATTGCGGGTATTTTTATTGCGATTGAAGTGACACTTCAACAAGCTAACCCATTACTTATAGATGTATTTACGACCTTAAAAATAAACCTTTTATTAACAATATTGCCACTATTATTAATCTCGCTTGTTATCTCAAAATTGGTGTTAGACAAATTAGTCTCCAAGCCATTAGCGAAACTACAACAAAAGTGCCATGACGCGCTTGCTGATAAAGATAATCATCATGAACCATTTAGCTCTCCTTATATAGAATTGGATGGGTTAGTTAACTTATTGAATGATCAGATAGAGACAATGACCGAACCTCGAGTAAATAAAATACTGTTAGCGCAATCTAAGCAGCAATTTGTCGAGAGTTTAAGTAATGATATTCGAACGCCAATGAATAGTATTCTAGGTACTGCTGAGTTACTTTGTGAAATGCCACAAAATATTAAATCCGCAGAATATCTGAAGTTAATGAAGCACTCTGCTAATCATATGCAGATGGTACTGAATGATGTTACTGATTACTCGAGAATCGAATCGGGTAATTTAGAACTCGCTAAAGTTCGTTTTGATTTGTTAGAAATACTCGATCAAGTTTACACCTCGCTACGTCCGTTTGTGCATAACAATTTACGCGTACGCTTTAGCCTGAATTATAGTGACGATCTGCATCGGTTTTATATCGGTGATCCGGTTCGGTTACAACAAGTGCTGGTCAATTTGGTTGCGAATGCGTTGAAGTTTACCGATAGAGGCTTTGTTGAACTTAAAGTCAATTGCAGTAAGGTCGATGATACAAATGAAGAGGTGGCTGTAGCAGATATTGTTTTTACGATTAGTGATACTGGCATTGGTATTCCAGTGACTAAACTTGCGCATTTGTTTGATAACGAGCAGCTACCTTATAATCATAAATCCAATGATTTACCAAGTGGAGGCTTAAGCTTAGCGATTTGTTCCCGTTTGATTAACTTAATGCAAGGTCGTTTACAAGTCGAAAGTAAATTAGGTGAGGGTGCACAATTTAAGATTAATTTAAGGTTGCCTCATGCTTACCAATTACGCACACAGCATATTATTGGTAGTAGTGATTTAGCATTAGATAAATTAGCAGGGTTAAAAGTATTATTGATCGAAGATAATAAAATGAATCAAATTGTTTTTCAGCAAGCTCTGACGCAATTGCAAATGCAGGTGTTTACTGCGAATACAGGTTTAGAAGGCCTTGATTTGATCCAAAAATACATTTTCGATATTATTTATATGCAGATCCCTGGTCCAGATGGTATTGCAACGACCAAGATGATTAGGGCCGGTACGAGTGATAATCGTGACACTCCCATTATAGCGCTTATAGAGGATGCATTTAAATTTGATCTAGTGACCTGTAAGCATACAGAAATGGACGGTTATATTAATAAACCGATATCCAAGCAGGCTTTAATTGACGAAACGGTACGTGTGCTTGGTTTTGAAATACCCGTTACAGACGTGGTCCTGCCGATTAATAAAGAGTGCAAAGTCAGCTTAGAAGAGTAGGGTAAATACTTCTCTTTTAAATGCTGACGAATTTATCTTATGAAACCATCAGGCTTTTTAGTGCTAACTGATCGGTAATATCTAAGTTCAGTTCGTTGCAAGCTTCTTCAAATGTTTTACCTAAATGACAAATATACATTTCAATTGCGACCAGATGATTTTGTAGTGCTTGTTGCTGTTCCATATTCATGCCTCCTAAGGTTTATGAATGAATAAACTAGTATAGTTTGTGGATTTCTGTCTAGTGTTAGACTTAAATTACAGGTTGTTATGTTTATAAATGTTAACTCACGCACATTTATACCGCTTTAATACTTGCTCATTACGGTGGATATGACTCAGAATTGAGTATTTATTCGATGCGATGGGACTGTCAAAATGGAATTTACAACGACGATTATCACCAGCACTATTATTATCACTGTGTGCGCGATATTGCACTTATATGGTGCCTACCAAGACCGAAAGTGGTTATTTTATCTGTTTAAACCTGCGACCACACTTTCTATCGCTGCCTTGTGTTGGTATCTTGCGCCGGGGTTTAATGATTATGTCTGGCTGATCTTACTTGGTTTATTGCTCTCAACCTTGGGGGATGTCTTCCTTATGTTACCCAAGGATCGCTTCATACCGGGATTACTGAGCTTCTTGTTGGCGCATATTACTTACATTATTGCATTTTCGATGGCTCTGGAGTTGACTTATACTTGGCCGCTTATCTTCCCTTTAGCCATTATAGCAATGCTCTACTTAACCCTATTGTGGCCATCACTAGCAGAAATGAAAGTGCCTGTGTTGGTTTACATGAGTATTATTGTAGTAATGGCTTGGATCAGTGGTGAGCGTTACTTTAGCTTGGATAACACAGCCAGTTTTTATGCGTTTATTGGTGCGGTAATATTTTTGTTTTCAGATGCGACGCTGGCATTCGACCGATTTAAAAAACAGTTCCATAGTGCTTATGCGGTTATTATTGTAAGCTACTATCTTGCCCAGTATTTTATTGCGTTTTCAGTTATATGACCAGTTATATGAACAGTTAACTGAGAGTGTTAACGTCGTTACAGTAAGGGAATTAATTCGTGGCTAAAATAAATTTATCTGCACTTGCTATTTACCCATTAAAATCAGCAAAAGCAATTAACTTAACCCATTCCCATGTGAGTGAAATGGGCTTAGAACATGATCGCAGATTTGTTATTAGTGACATGCAAGGACAGTTTATTACGGGGCGAACTCAGCCTAAAATCACAAGGATTAAAATTGAAGTTGTGGCGCAAGGAATCATGCTTTCAGCGCCACTGATGCCGCCGATTGCTTTCACGTTTAAAGCGCTACAGAAGGATTATACAGATGTAACGGTTTGGGGAACGACTATTCAAGGTCAGCGTTGCAGCGAAGAGATTAACCAATGGCTTGGTAAGTTCTTACAGATAGACTGCCAGTTACTTTATTTTGGAACAGGCTCGTCACGTCAGGTTTCTAATTTCGATAAACAATTAAGTTTTGCTGATGGCTATCCGATTTTATTAATTTCACAAGCCTCTCTTGATGAATTAAATCGCAGCACTCCGCGACCAATCGAGATGAGCCAATTTAGAGCTAACTTCATTGTGACGGGCTGTGAACCATTTGCGGAAGATAGTTGGAAGCGGATCAAAATTGGTAATGCTGAATTTGAATTAGTGAAACCCTGCGAGCGTTGTATATTTACGACATTAAGTCCAGGAGAAACAAGATTTTCTGAAGATAAAGAACCGCTTAAGACGTTAAGTTTATTCCGCAAAGGTAATGATGGTAAGATCGATTTTGGCCAAAATTTAATTAGTCATAACGATGAGGAAATTAAGCTTGGTGATACTGTTGAAATATTGGAGTACCACGCGCCTAAATTTTATGTCGATAACCGCCCTAAACAAACACCAATTGTGTCAGCACCAAAGACTGCAATAAACCATAATTCTGAACCTAAAACCTTGTGGAATAAAAATGAAACTCGCCAGCTTTGCTGTGTCGCGGTTATTGATGAAACACCAGATACTAAGACATTTCGCTTTCGTGTTGAACCAGCTACGCTATTGAACTATAAACCCGGTCAATTTATTACCCTTAATTTAAAGATTGGTCAGAATCTGGTGATGCGTAATTATACCTTGTCATCATCACCAAGCCGCCCTGACTTGTTAGCGATTACGGTAAAACGGGTCCCTGATGGTAAAGCGTCAAATTGGTTAAATGACAATTTAGCGGTTGGCGATCGGTTAGGTGCGTCATCACCACGTGGGCCATTCCATGCCTTTACAGCAACGACACAAAAATTATTATTACTGTCAGCGGGTAGTGGTATTACTCCTATGCTTTCAATGGCGCGTTATTATGCGGATACCGAATGTGATAAAGATATCGTCTTCTTCTACTGTGCAAAAACAGCGGTAGACTTGATAGCCCTTGATGAACTGCAATTACTCACTCGTCAACATTCCAATATGCGTTTAGTCTTAACGTTGACGGCTGAAAGTATACAGAGTGATTGGACGGGGTTAAGAGGACGTATTGACCAGCAAATGCTGGCTGATGTTGTGCGTGATATAAGTGACCGCTCAGCTTATGTCTGTGGTCCCGAAGCCTTCATGATGACTATGGCTACAGCGCTCACTACATTGGATGTACCCGCTGATCAACAATTTCAAGAGAGTTTTGGAGACCATAAACATTCTGATACCCCAGGTAAACCAGTGAATATCTTATTGGATAGTTGGGATACTAGTTTTGTTGGTGATAACAAAACCACATTATTAGAACAAGCCGAAAAAAATGGCGTGAATATTCCCTATAACTGTCGTGCAGGTTATTGTGGTGTTTGCCGCGTAACGTTAGAGTCGGGTGAAGTGCGCGTACTTGCCGACCATGCATTAACAGATGATGGTAAAAAGGCGAAAAAAATATTGGCGTGTAGCTGCATTCCACAAACGGATGTGGTGATTAGCGCATAATGATGTTGTTGTATTGGGTTTTTTTAGTTTTAAATATTAATACTCTCAAATTGTAATTAAGTAGGTGGCACTTTAAAATGCACCTACTTATATATAGGAATTAAGATATGAATCGTACACTTGCCATTGAATTTTCGCGTGTCGTTGAAGCCGCTGCTCTTGCCGGTTATAAATGGTTAGGCCGCGGTGATAAGAACATTGCAGATGGTGCTGCTGTTGAAGCCATGCGCGTGATGTTAAATACAATCGATATTGATGGTGAAATTGTTATTGGTGAAGGCGAAATCGATGAAGCACCTATGTTGTATATCGGCGAGAAAGTCGGTACGAAAATAGCTGGAGCTGACGCGGTTGATATCGCTGTTGATCCGATTGAAGGTACACGTATGACTGCAATGGGTCAATCCAATGCAGTTGCAGTATTGGCTGTCGGTGAAAAAGGTGCATTTCTAAAAGCACCGGACATGTATATGGAGAAATTAGTCGTTGGTCCAGGTGCTAAAGACGCCATTGACTTACGTTTATCCCTTGAAGACAATATTCGTAATGTTGCTCACGCGCTAGATAAAGACATTACTGAGTTAACGGTGGTGACGTTAGCCAAACCACGTCACGATGATAAAATCAAAGCCATGCAAGCAATGGGCGTGCGTGTATTTGCATTACCTGATGGTGATGTTGCAGCGTCTATCTTGTGCTGCATGCCTGATAGTGACGTCGATATGATGTATTGCATTGGCGGGGCGCCAGAAGGGGTTATTTCAGCCGCGGCGATTCGTGCGATGGACGGTAACATGCAGGCGCGATTATTAGCTCGTCATGATGTGAAAGGTGATACTCCTGAAAACCGCGCGGCAGGTGAGATTGAAATATCACGTTGCCAGGCGCTTGGTTTGGTTGTTGGTGAGATCTTACCATTGGATAGATTAGCGAAAACCAATAATGTGATTTTTGCCGCAACAGGTATCACTAAAGGCGATCTGGTTGAAGGTGTGCAGCGTAAAGGTAATATTGCCACGACAGAAACTTTGGTTATTAGTGGTAAGTCGGGCACCATTCGTCGTATTCAATCAACGCATATGCTTAACCGAAAAAGTGCAGATCTACAAAGCATCATTTTATAACACATCATTTTATAAGAATAGAAGCGTGATTGATTAGATAACAAAAAGCCGCGTGATGAACGCGGCTTTTTAGTCTTTGCAATATAGCACTGAGCTTATGCGATAGCGATACGATCTCTTGCTGCCAGTGCAAGGTCCGCTAATAATTTTTCGGTGTCTTGCCAATGGAGACAAGCATCGGTAATACTCTTACCATAAACCAAAGGCTCACCAGCAACGACAGCTTGGTTGCCTTCTTCGATAAAGCTTTCAGCCATAATACCTGAAATTTGCATGCTACCCGTGCGCATTTGCGCCATCACATCTTCAGCAACAAGTAGCTGATTGGTGTGGAGCTTTTGGCTATTACCGTGACTAAAATCGACCACGACAGACGGTGTTAAACCTACATCACTTAATGCTTTGGTCGCCACGTCAATGTGTGATTTATCATAGTTAGGTGTTTTACCGCCACGTAAGATCACATGACCAAACGGGTTACCATGCGTTTGGTATACTGTCATTAAGCCATCTTTATCGGGAGAGTAGAAAATGTGTGATACTTGCGCTGCACGTACCGCATCAATGGCAATTTTGGTATTGCCATCAGTCCCGTTCTTGAAACCGACAGGGCAAGACAAGGCTGACGCCATTTCTCGGTGTACTTGGCTTTCTGTAGTACGGGCGCCAATTGCACCCCAACTGATCAAGTCTGCAATGTATTGACCGTTAACCATGTCTAAAAATTCGGTCCCGATTGGTAAACCGATTTCAGTAATATCAACGAGTAGCTTACGAGCTAGACGTAAGCCTTTGTTCGCTTGGTATTGACCGTTTAAGTCAGGATCGCTGATCAAACCTTTCCAGCCCACAATAGTACGTGGTTTTTCAAAATACACACGCATTGCAATTACTAAGCTGTTTTTATACTGCTCTTGTAATGGTTTTAGACGGCGAGCGTAATCTAACGCCGCGCTAGTATCATGAATTGAACAAGGGCCAATGATAACCAGTAGGCGTTTGTCTTTGCCTTCAATAATCGCTTCGATTTCACGACGGCTATTTATTAGCTTTTTTGCGGCGTTATCAGATAATGGAAACTCTTTAACCAGTTGACTTGGAGTGATCACCTGGTCGATATAGGTAGTTCTAAGTTCGTCTGTTTTAATTGTCATGATGTCTATTAATCTAAATATGGGCTGTGATCAGCTTAACGTAATTTCACTTTATTATAAAGATAATCAGATGTCAGCTTGATTCGAATCATTAAATCCTAATAACAGCAGCTGTTTACCCTGTTTTTGATAGGCTAAAAAACGTTGCTGAATATCGTTCGGCGCTTGCGTTGTCGGATAGAAGTCATGCTGACCATAAAACTGTTCAAGATGAGGCAAAGCAAAAGTGAACGTCTTATTATTCTGAAATTGAGGACGCATGTGCCGTAAAATATGGTGACCAAGTCGTTGACCCCGGTGATCGGGAGCGACCAACATACCCGTTAATAAAGATAACTCACCAATAGGGCGCAGCCGCGCGCAAGCCACAATGTTATTACCCTCTTTTAATACAGCAATATGCTCGGCTTTATTGGGTCTTGAATAGGGCAAATATTGCTTATAGAAAGGCTTAACTAACGGGTTCTCTATTTTTTTTAACCATTGAAACTGCATGTTGTTGCCTTTTATTATTCGGTTTTGCATGTAGATACGTTACTATCTGCAGTGAATTATGCCTTATGAGTGTTAATTATTTCATGCAAATACTAAAAAATCACAATTTAAAACCGTATACCAGCTTTGGTGTTGATGCCTATGCCACACAGTTTGTCACCGTTACCACGTTAAGTGAGCTTAAGTTAGCACTACAGATCCCTGCGCCTCAACGGTTAATTCTTGGCGGCGGTAGTAATTTATTATTTTGTGATGACTTTGATGGACTCGTTATCCGTATTTGCTTGACGGGCATAGCAGTGAATGAATCGGCAGATGATGTGGTTTGTTTACATGTGTCGGCTGGAGAAAATTGGCATGAATTTGTGGAATGGACATTGACCCAAGGCTATGATGGTTTAGAAAATCTGGCGTTGATCCCGGGTGTTGTCGGAGCCGCACCAGTACAAAACATTGGCGCTTATGGCGTTGAATTTAAGGATGTCTGTGATTATGTGGATGTACTGGATATCGAGACCCTAACAGTACAGCGTTATGCACCCGCAGAATGTCAATTTGGTTATCGTGACAGTGTTTTCAAAGGTGAACTTAAAGACAGCGCGGTGATCACCGCTGTCGGCATTAAACTACACAAACCTTGGATTGCCAAAATTAACTATGGACCATTAGCGAGTTTAGGGGATGGCGCCTCGGCATTAGCAATTTTTAAGCAGGTTTGCCTTACGCGCCAACAAAAATTACCGGATCCAAATAAGCTCGGCAATGCGGGTAGTTTTTTTAAAAACCCGATCATCAATTTAACGCAATTTAACGCTATTGTGGCTAAGCATCCTAACATCCCTCATTATCCTGCTGGTGATGATATTAAATTAGCCGCAGGCTGGTTAATTGATCAATGCCATCTAAAAGGTTACCGGCAAGGCGGAGCACAAGTACACACGGAGCAAGCACTGGTTATTGTTAACACGGGTTCTGCAACCGCTGGTGACATTATTGCACTCGCAAAGCATATCCAAACTACGGTGATGGCACGATTTGCAATTGAATTACACCATGAGGTTCGCTTTATGGGTCGTGATGGAGAAACCAATCTAGCGGAGGTGTGTCGTGGTTAATATGACGGTATCAAGGCAGCAACTGATTCGTTTACTGGCAGATGGTGAATTTCATTCTGGAGAAGCTCTGGGTGAAAGACTGGGCGTTAGCCGCATGGCGGTAAGTAAACAGATCAAAGTTTTAGAAAGCATCGGTCTGGATGTATTTAAAGTGACAGGTAAAGGTTATAAGCTTTCTGCACCTTTACAATTGCTCGATGCTCAATTGATCGCAGACGGTAGTGGTGTCAGCATTGAAAGTCATCAAGTTCTCGGTTCGACCAATCAACATTTATTGGATAAAGCGGCGTTATTAAACAAAGGTCACAGTTGTTTTGCTGAATATCAGACTGCTGGACGAGGACGCCGTGGTAAAAAATGGGTGTCTCCTTATGGTTCACATCTTTATACCAGTACCTACTGGAGTTTAGATGCCGGTATTCAAGCTGCATCTGGACTCAGTTTAGTGATCGGTATTGCTGTCGCGCGTACATTAACAGACCTTGGTATTGCTAATACTCAATTGAAATGGCCGAATGATGTGTACGTGGATGGTAAAAAGATTGCTGGTGTACTGGTTGAGATTATTGCGACAGCGGGTGGTGAATGCCATTTAGTTATTGGTCTGGGTTTAAACGTGAATATGCCATTACAAGCAGGATTAGAAATTGATCAAGCTTGGACTGATATAAGTCAGCAATTATCGCACTCACTTGATCGGAATGAATTAGCCACGCGTTATTTAACACACCTAATCAAAATATTAACTGATTTCGAGCAGTTTGGTTTTGGATATTTTGTTGAAGAGTGGAACAATTGTGATGCATTTAAAGATTGCCCTGTACTCGTGAGTGTCGGAAATAAGAAAAAATACGGTATTGCGAAAGGTATTGATCAAAGTGGTGCATTGTTATTAGATGTTAATGGCATTATTAGTCCGCAAATTGGTGGTGAAGTATCGTTACGACGTGCAGATATTTAATCTAAAATGGACCTTATTCATGGTTTTAAGTCGAAGCTTAGTCGAAATGGCTAATATTTCACCATGTAAATAAAAAAAAACTGGTTTTTATCGATTAAGGTTGCAAGAGGTAGGGGGTTACTCTAATATCTCTCCTCGTTAAGTGACGCCGCCGACTTAGCTCAGTAGGTAGAGCAACTGACTTGTAATCAGTAGGTCGCCAGTTCGACTCCGGCAGTCGGCACCATTTAACTCGTTACTGAAGTACAATATGTGGAGGGGTTCCCGAGTGGCCAAAGGGATCAGACTGTAAATCTGACGGCTCAGCCTTCGAAGGTTCGAATCCTTCTCCCTCCACCACTTTGTATTCAAGACGCATGCGGGCGTCGTATAATGGCTATTACTCCAGCCTTCCAAGCTGATAATGCGGGTTCGATTCCCGCCGCCCGCTCCAAATTTGCTGATATGGCTCAGTCGGTAGAGCGCATCCTTGGTAAGGATGAGGTCCCCAGTTCGATTCTGGGTATCAGCACCATTTTTCAGGTCAATTATTTCTTCTTCTCTATATTCTCCATACCAAATAACGATACCTTAAAAATAATCAAGATTTAAAAATCCAAAGATAAATTTAATTATAACGAATTTAAGCTATTTGTAATTCAAATATTATTCATAATTTTTTACGAATAACTTGCATGAAAAACGAAAGCCCCTATAATTAGGAGCTCCGTTTGTAGGGGTAGCTCCAATTGGTAGAAAGGCGGTCTCCAAACCTATGTTTGTGAGTGCGATTATCTCCCTCCTGCCACTGTCATCACCGTGTAACAGCGGATTTTTTTTGTCTTAAGGTACAGGTTAGTAGTATGACTTCAAATACTGAAAACCAAGGAAAAGCACTAGAAACCGTAAAATGGGTACTAGTTGCAATAATTCTAATTGGCACAGTTATTGGTAACAATATTTTTAGTGAAGAATCAGTGTTAATCCGCGCAGTTGCTGTAATTATTGCCGCTGTTATTGCTGGTGGCATTGCATTGCAGACAAGTAAAGGGCGCAATGCGCTTGAATTTGCATCTGAATCAAGAACAGAAGTACGTAAAGTAGTTTGGCCTACACGCCAAGAGGCGATCCAAACTACACTTATCGTATTAGTTGTTACCGCTATTATGGCGTTAGTGCTATGGGGATTAGATGGTATTCTAGTTCGTGTAGTGGCATTTATCACAGATGTAAAGGTATAAGTTCATGTCTGAACAGAAAATGAGATGGTACGTAGTTCAAGCCTTTTCCGGTTTTGAAGGTCGTGTTCAAAAAACATTACTTGAACATATTAAGATCCACGAAATGGAAGAATATTTCGGTGATATACTTGTTCCTACGGAAGAAGTTGTTGAAATGCGTGCCGGTCAACGTCGCAAGAGTGAACGTAAGTTCTTTCCTGGCTACGTTTTAGTTCAAATGGTAATGAACGATGAATCATGGCATTTGGTAAGCAGTTTACCGCGTGTACTTGGTTTCATTGGTGGTACTAAAGAGCGTCCAGCTCCAATCACCCAAAAAGAAGCTGACCGCATTCTTAACCGTCTTCAGGACGCGATTGATAAGCCGCGTCCTAAAACGCTATTTGAAGTGGGTGAAGTGGTTCGTGTATCAGACGGTCCATTCGCAGACTTTAACGGTGTTGTAGAAGAAGTTGACTATGAAAAAAGTCGCTTAAAAGTTTCTGTATTGATCTTCGGTCGTTCTACTCCGGTTGAATTAGATTTCGGTCAAGTAGAAAAAGGCTAATACCTTTAACCTATTAGGTTAAAGGTTAGGTTAAAGAAAATAAAATTCGCATTTTATTGAATTAAATCTCAACAAAATGCTTGGCAAGGGCAGCGATTATATCTATAATTCGCTGCCCTTGTTTTTCGGGAAGCTAGTATCCATGTCGGATACAGCGTTCGCACCCATATTTAAGGTAAATTAAAATGGCTAAAAAAGTTACTGCATATATTAAGCTGCAAGTTTCAGCTGGTATGGCGAATCCTAGTCCACCGGTTGGACCTGCATTAGGTCAACACGGTGTTAACATCATGGAATTCTGTAAAGCGTTTAACGCAAAAACAGATTCTGTAGAGAAGGGTTCTCCGACTCCTGTTGTTATCACAGTTTATTCTGATCGTTCGTTCACGTTCGTAACGAAGACTTCTCCAGCATCTTTCTTACTTAAGAAAGCAGCAGGCATCAAGTCTGGTTCTGGTCGTCCTAACACTGATAAAGTGGGTACTGTTACTCGCGCTCAGCTGGAAGAGATTTCAAACACTAAACAACCAGACCTTACGGGCGCTGATCTAGATGCAATGGTTCGCACTATTGCTGGTACAGCTCGCTCAATGGGCTTGAACGTAGAAGGATAATACTGAACATGGCTAAACTTTCTAAACGTATGCGTACTATCCGCGAAAAAGTGGAAGTAACTAAGCAATATGAAATCACTGAAGCTGTTGAACTTCTTAAAGAATTAGCATCTGCTAAATTCAAAGAAAGCATCGACGTTTCTATCAATCTAGGTATTGATTCACGTAAATCTGATCAAAACGTGCGTGGCGCTACTGTGCTACCACACGGTACTGGTCGTGACGTACGTGTTGCAGTATTTACACAAGGTGCTAACGCTGAAGCGGCTAAAGCTGCTGGCGCTGACATCGTAGGTATGGAAGATCTAGCTGCACAAGTTAAAGCCGGTGAGCTTAACTTTGATGTTGTTATCGCATCTCCAGACGCTATGCGTGTTGTTGGTCAACTAGGTCAAATCCTAGGTCCACGTGGTTTAATGCCAAACCCTAAAGTTGGTACAGTAACTCCTGACGTAGCGACTGCAGTTAAAAATGCTAAGTCTGGTCAAGTTCGTTACCGTAACGACAAAGCTGGCATCATCCACACTACTATCGGTAAAGTGGATTTTGAAGCTAGTAACATCAAAGAAAACCTTGAGTCACTACTTAAAGCATTGACTAAGTCAAAGCCTGCTTCTGCTAAAGGTCAATTCATCAAGAAGATCAGCCTATCTACTACGATGGGTGCTGGTCTAACTGTTGATGTTGCAACTGTAGAAACTAAATAATTTACAGGAACGAAATTATTTAGTATAATTTGGTTCCTTAAATTTAGCTGGTCGGTTAATACTAATTTATTAATCTTAACCGACCGGCAAAAAATGTGGGTTGAAGTAAGTACATCGGGTTTAATACTTAGTGTTGCTTACTTCCGTCCAAGACCGTAGGAGTTGTACTTACTCTGTAAGCATGACTTAATAATGATCGGCTATTTTAGTTAATACTTGATCTTTCCTACGTAGATGGTGCAGGACCTCTGAAGAATTTATTTTTTTCTGGAATCCAAGCCGTAATGGTTCGACTGATGTGACTGCTAAGGCAAGATATTGGTCGGAAATTTTTAATACCGATTTCATATCGGTTTTATCCAGGAGTATAGACCATGGCATTAGGTCTCGACGACAAAAAAGCAATTGTTGCTGAAGTCAACGAAGCTGCCAAGGCTGCGCTTTCTGCAGTAGTTGCTGATTCACGTGGCGTTACTGTAGGTGCAATGACTGGTCTTCGCAAGCTAGCTCGTGAGAATAACGTATACATTCGTGTAGTACGTAATACTCTTATGAAGCGTGCTGTTGAAGGTACTCAATTTGAGTGCCTGAACGAAGTATTTACCGGTCCAACTCTGATCGCATTCTCTAATGAGCACCCAGGTGCTGCAGCTCGTCTATTAAAAGACTTCGCTGCAAAAGAAGAATCTTTCACAGTTAAAGCGTTAGCATTTGAAGGCGAATTTATCGGTGCGGAAAACATTGATAAACTAGCAACACTACCAACATACGACGAAGCAATTGCTCAGTTAATGATGACTATGAAAGAAGCATCAGCTGGCAAACTTGTACGTACATTGGCTGCTTTACGCGATCAAAAAGAGCAAGAAGCTGCTTAATTTAGCCGCTTTGTCTAAAATAAATTTTAATATATTAGGAATGACACATGTCTATCACTAAAGACCAAATCATCGACGCAATTGCTGAACTTTCTGTTATGGAAGTTGTTGAATTAATCGAAGCAATGGAAGAAAAATTCGGCGTATCAGCTGCAGCTGCAGTTGTTGCTGGCGGCGCTGCTGCTGCTGCTGAAGAAGAGCAAACAGAATTCGACGTAATTCTTGCTTCTTTCGGCGAAAACAAAGTTAAAGCTATTAAAGCTGTTCGTGCTGCTACAGGCCTAGGTCTTAAAGAAGCTAAAGGTGTTGTTGAATCTGCACCTGTAGCTGTTAAAGAAGCTGTAGAAAAAGCTGAAGCTGAAGAACTTAAGAAAGTTCTAGAAGAAGCTGGTTGTACTGTTGAGATCAAATAGTCTATTCTTAAATAGATTATTGCCCTCATAAGGCATTGGCTGGTGATTCTTTAATCGCCGGCCTTTTTGCGCTATAGGATGTTTGGAAATTTCACATCATTTCAACCAAAATTCTGCGCACTGTTTAGCCCAATTCATTTGGTCGAGACAGGATAAAAAACATATAATGATGTTGTTAGAGCTGTCCTTATTCAGGGCAGAGTGGGTCACTTATCAGCGAGCTGAGGAACCAAATGGTTTACTCTAATACCGAAAAAAAACGTATCCGTAAAGACTTTGGTAAAAGTGCACCAGTTGTGGCTAAGCCGCAAATGTTGGCTATCCAAACGAGCTCTTTTAAAAAGTTTTTAGAAATGGATCACACAGGTGAATACGGCCTGGAAGCAGCATTCCGTAGCGTGTTCCCTATTAAAAGTTACTCTGGAACTTCTGAACTTCAATATGTATCGTACCGTTTAGGTGAATCTGTATTTGAAGTTAAAGAATGTCAAACCCGAGGCATTACTTATTCTGCACCGCTGCGTGTTAAATTACGTCTTGTATTATACGATCGTGATGCACCAGCAGGTACTATTAAAGATATCAAAGAACAAGAAGTCTACATGGGCGAAATCCCATTAATGACTGAAACTGGTACTTTTGTTATCAATGGTACAGAGCGTGTTATCGTATCTCAGTTACACCGTAGTCCAGGTGTATTCTTCGATCACGACAAAGGTAAAACTCATTCATCAGGTAAAGTACTATATAACGCACGCGTTATTCCTTACCGTGGTTCATGGTTAGACTTTGAATTCGATCCGAAAGATTGCTTATTCGTTCGTATTGACCGTCGTCGTAAATTACCATCATCAATTATTCTTCGTGCACTTGAGTTCACGACGGAAGAAATCTTAGCAATCTTCTTCGATACTACACGTTTTGAAGTTAAAGATGGCAAGTTATTGATGGAACTAGAGCCAGAGCGTCTACGTGGCGAAACTGCGGTATTTGACATCGTTGCTAACGGTGAAGTATACGTTGAAAATGGTCGTCGTGTTACTGCTCGTCATATCAAGAAATTTGAAAAAGACGGCGTAACAGAGATCGAAGTACCATTAGAGTATATCGCTGGTAAAGTAGCCTCTAAAGATTACATCAATGAAGAAACAGGCGAAGTGATTGTTGCAGCGAATGCTGAACTAACACTAGAATCTGTGGCTGAATTGTCTCAAGCTGGTATCAAGATCATTGATGTTCTTTATACGAACGACCTTGATGTAGGTAGTTACATGTCTGACACATTACGTGTTGACTCAACTACTAACAAACTTGAAGCGTTAGTTGAAATCTACCGCATGATGCGTCCTAGTGAACCACCAACGCGTGAAGCGGCAGAAGGTCTATTTAATAATCTATTCTTCGCAGAAGAACGCTATGACCTATCTACTGTAGGTCGTATGAAGTTCAACCGCCGTATTGGCCGCGAAGAAGATACTGGCTCAGGCATCCTGAACAAAGCTGATATTGTTGAAGTAATGAAAACTTTGATTAATATCCGTAATGGTAAAGGCGAAGTTGATGATATCGATCACCTTGGCAACCGTCGTATTCGTTCAGTTGGCGAAATGGCAGAAAACCAATTCCGTGTTGGTTTAGTTCGTGTAGAGCGTGCTGTTCGTGAACGCCTAAGTCTTGGTGATCTTGATGCAGTAATGCCACAAGATTTAATCAATGCTAAGCCGATTTCAGCTGCGATTAAAGAGTTTTTTGGTTCATCACAACTGTCTCAGTTCATGGATCAAAATAACCCATTGTCAGAAGTGACGCACAAACGTCGTATTTCTGCATTAGGGCCTGGTGGTCTAACACGTGAACGTGCTGGTTTTGAGGTACGTGACGTACATCCAACTCACTACGGTCGTTTATGTCCGATTGAGACTCCAGAGGGACCAAACATTGGTCTAATTAACTCGCTAGCTGTATTTGCCCGTACTAACGATTATGGTTTCTTAGAAACACCATTCCGTAAAGTAATCAACGGCAAAGTCACTAATGACGTTCAATACCTTTCTGCTATCGAAGAAGGTCTGTATGCAGTAGCACAGGCTAACGCAACTATCGATACAAATGGTATGTTACAAGATGAATTTATTCCATGTCGTCACAAAGGTGAAACAACCTTTATGTCAGCGGACCAAATTCAGTATATGGACGTATCTCCACAGCAAATTATTTCTGTGGCGGCATCGCTAATTCCGTTCCTAGAACACGATGATGCTAACCGTGCATTGATGGGTGCGAATATGCAACGTCAAGCAGTACCAACACTAAACGCTGATAAGCCATTAGTAGGTACTGGTATTGAACGCGCGGTAGCAATCGATTCTGGTGTAACTGTTGTTGCGCTACGTGGCGGTTCAATCGACTATGCTGATGCAAGTCGTATCATCGTTAAAGTTAACGAAGATGAACTTGTACCAGGTGAAGCGGGTATTGATATCTACACGCTAACTAAGTACACACGTTCGAACCAAAACACATGTATTAACCAACGCCCAACAGTATTAACTGGTGAAGCTGTGGTTAAAGGTGACGTGCTTGCTGACGGTCCTTCAACAGACCTAGGTGAATTAGCACTTGGCCAAAACATGCGTATCGCATTCATGCCTTGGAATGGTTACAACTTCGAAGATTCAATTCTTGTATCTGAACGTGTTGTAAAAGAAGATCGTCTAACGACAATCCACATTCAAGAATTATCATCGATTGCGCGTGATACGAAACTTGGTAGCGAAGAGATTACTGCGGATATCCCTAACGTGGGTGAAAGCGCATTATCTAAGCTAGATGAGTCTGGTATCGTTTACGTTGGTGCTGAAGTTAAGCCGGGTGATATCCTGGTAGGTAAAGTAACCCCTAAAGGTGAAACACAATTAACGCCTGAAGAAAAGCTTCTACGAGCTATCTTCGGTGAAAAAGCATCAGATGTGAAAGACAGTTCATTACGTGTACCTAACTCTGTTTACGGTACTGTAATTGACGTGCAAGTATTTACCCGTGATGGCGTAGATAAAGATAAACGTGCACAAGACATCGAGCAGATGCAACTGCGTGAAGCGAAAAAAGACTTAACTGAAGAATTATCTATCTTCGAAGAAAGCTTATTCGGTCGCGTTAAGAACTTACTATTAGCTGCTGGCAAAACAGAAGAGCAACTTAATGCTGTTTCTCGCGGACAATGGTTTGAAATCGTGCTTACTGATGAAGAACAGCAGACTCAATTAGAAGGCCTAGCTAAGCAACACGATGAGCTACGCGCTGACTTTGATTCTAAGTTTGATATCAAACGCCGTAAAATTACCCAAGGTGATGACCTAGCACCGGGTGTACTTAAGATTGTTAAAGTATACCTAGCTGTTAAACGTCGTATCCAACCGGGTGATAAGATGGCTGGTCGTCATGGTAACAAAGGTGTGATCTCAACAATCGTTCCTATTGAAGACATGCCACACGATAAGTTTGGTGAGCCAGTTGATATCGTACTTAACCCGCTGGGTGTACCATCGCGTATGAACATCGGTCAGGTACTTGAAGTTCACTTGGGCCTTGCTGCTCGTGGTATCGGTACTAAAATCGATAACATGATCAAAGAACAACAAGATCTTGCTAAGATCCGTGAATTTATGCAAAAAGCATACGACATCGGTGATACGCATCAGAAAGTTGATTTATCAACTTACTCTGACGAGCAGGTTCGTGTTCTTGCGCACAACTTACGTAAAGGTCTGCCAATGGCAACGCCTGCGTTTGATGGTGCAGCTGAAGCTGAAATCAAAGAAATGCTTAGATTGGCTGATTTACCAGAATCAGGTCAATTAGAGTTATTTGATGGCCGTACTGGTGATGTATTCGAACGTCCAGTTACCGTTGGTTACATGTATATGCTGAAACTGAATCACTTGGTTGATGACAAGATGCATGCACGTTCTACCGGTTCTTACAGCCTAGTTACTCAGCAGCCGCTGGGTGGTAAAGCTCAGTTCGGTGGTCAGCGTTTCGGTGAGATGGAAGTATGGGCTCTGGAAGCATACGGTGCAGCATATACTCTACAAGAGATGCTAACTGTTAAGTCTGATGACGTGAACGGTCGTACTAAGATGTATAAAAACATCGTAGACGGCGATCATCGTATGGACCCAGGTATGCCTGAATCATTCAACGTATTGTTGAAAGAGATCCGCTCATTGGGTATCAACATCGAACTAGATGAAAACAAAGGTAAGAAATAAGCTCTTATTAAGAGATTATTCAAACTTTTGAATTAGCATTGCGCCTCGACTCACTCTGTGAGTTGAGGCTGCGTAGTTTTCACTCCCAGTGGAGAAAAACGTGAAAGACTTATTAAAGTTTCTAAAACAGCAAGGTAAGACCGAAGAGTTCGATGGTATCAAGATTGGTCTAGCATCACCTGAGCAGATCCGTTCTTGGTCTTTTGGTGAAGTTAAAAAGCCAGAAACCATCAACTATCGTACCTTCAAACCAGAACGTGACGGTTTATTCTGTGCGCGTATTTTCGGCCCAGTAAAAGATTACGAATGTCTTTGCGGAAAATATAAGCGTCTGAAGCACCGTGGTGTTATCTGTGAAAAATGTGGCGTAGAAGTAACGCAAACTAAAGTTCGTCGTGACCGTATGGGCCACATCGAATTAGCGTCTCCTGTTGCACACATTTGGTTCTTGAAATCATTACCGTCTCGTATCGGTCTATTACTAGACATGACACTGCGTGATATCGAACGTATTCTTTACTTCGAATCATATGTTGTTATCGAACCAGGTATGACTTCGCTAGAGCGTGGCATGATGCTGACTGAAGAGCAGTATCTTGACAACCTAGAAGAATGGGGTGATGAATTTGATGCGAAGATGGGTGCAGAAGCTGTACTATCTTTGTTACAAGATCTAAACCTAAACCAAGACATCGAAGAAATGCGTGAAGAATTAGAGACTACAAACTCTGAAACTAAACGTAAGAAGATCACTAAACGTCTTAAACTAATGGAAGCATTCTCTGTATCTGGTAATAAACCAGAGTGGATGATCATGAACGTACTGCCGGTATTACCGCCAGATCTTCGTCCATTAGTACCACTAGATGGTGGTCGTTTTGCGACTTCTGATCTAAATGACCTTTACCGTCGTGTGATCAACCGTAACAACCGTCTAAAACGTCTATTAGATCTAGCTGCACCAGATATCATCGTACGTAACGAAAAACGTATGTTACAAGAATCTGTTGATGCACTATTAGATAATGGTCGTCGTGGTCGTGCTATTACAGGTTCTAACAAACGTCCTCTTAAATCTTTGGCTGATATGATCAAAGGTAAACAAGGTCGTTTCCGTCAGAATCTACTAGGTAAACGTGTAGATTACTCTGGTCGTTCTGTAATTACAGTAGGTCCAACATTACGCTTACACCAATGTGGTCTACCTAAGAAAATGGCACTTGAGTTATTCAAGCCATTCATCTACGGTAAATTAGAATCACTTGGTTTTGCAACGACGATTAAAGCAGCTAAGAAAATGGTTGAACGCGAAGGCGTTGAAGTTTGGGATATCCTAGACGGCGTGATCCGCGAACATCCAGTCATGCTTAACCGTGCACCAACACTGCACAGACTTGGTATTCAAGCATTCGAACCTGTTCTAATTGAAGGTAAAGCGATTCAGTTACACCCATTAGTATGTTCTGCATACAACGCCGATTTCGATGGCGATCAGATGGCTGTACACGTACCGTTAACAATTGAAGCTCAATTGGAAGCGCGTACACTGATGATGTCTACGAATAACATTCTTTCACCTGCGAATGGTGAACCGGTTATCGTACCTTCTCAAGACGTTGTATTAGGTCTTTACTACATGACTCGTTCTGGCGTTGGCGCTAAGGGTGAGGGCATGGTACTAGGTAGCCCTGAAGAAGCTGAAAAGCTTTATCGCAGCCACCTTGTTGAACTACATGCACGTGTTAAAGTACGTATTACTGAACATCTTAAAGATGAAGACACTGGTGAAGTTACAGTTCGCACTGAACTGAAAAACACAACAGTTGGTCGTGCGATTCTTTCTTTAGTAGCGCCTAAGGGTCTACCATATGAATTAATTGATCCGATTAAAACTTTATCTGCTGAAGAAGAAGCTAAACTTGCAGCGAATCCAGCTAACTGGTTCCTGAAAGTATCTAACGAAGCGTTAGGTAAAAAGCAGATCGGTAAGCTACTGAATGACTGTTACCGTCTATTAGGTCCGAAAGACACTGTTGTTTTCGCTGACCAAATAATGTACACCGGTTTCCATTATGCTGCGCTTTCTGGTGCATCTGTTGGTATCGATGACATGGTTATTCCGGATGCGAAGAAAACGCTAATTGAAGCGGCTGAAGTTGAAGTAACTCAAATCCAAGAACAATTCCAGTCTGGTCTTGTTACTGCGGGTGAGCGTTACAATAAAGTGATTGATATTTGGGCGCGTGCGAATGAGCATATCTCAAAAGCAATGATGGATAACTTGTCTACAGAAACTAAAGTTAACTCTTTAGGTGATGTTGAGACACAGAAATCTTTCAACAGCATCTTTATGATGGCCGATTCTGGTGCACGTGGTAGTGCGGCACAGATTCGTCAGCTAGCTGGTATGCGTGGTCTGATGGCGAAACCAGATGGTTCGATCATCGAAACACCTATTACGGCTAACTTCCGTGAAGGTCTAAACGTACTTCAGTACTTCATCTCAACGCATGGTGCACGTAAAGGTCTAGCCGATACAGCACTTAAAACAGCAAACTCGGGTTACCTAACTCGTCGTCTTGTTGACGTTGCACAAGATCTTGTGATTAACGAGATTGATTGTGGTACTGAAAATGGTCTAATCATTACTCCTCATATTGAAGGTGGTGATGTTGTTGAACCACTACGCGATCGTGTTCTTGGTCGTGTTGTTGCTGAAGATGTTGTGAATCCAAGTACTGGTGAAGTAATTCTTCCACGTAACACATTACTAGACGAAAAACTTTGTGACTTCTTAGAAGAGCACTCAGTTGATCAAATGAAAGTTCGCTCTGTAATTACTTGTGACAATGACTTCGGTGTTTGTGCAGCTTGTTACGGTCGTGATCTAGCACGTGGTGTTATGGTTGGCCAAGGTGAAGCAGTTGGTGTTGTTGCAGCACAATCAATTGGTGAACCTGGTACACAGTTAACGATGCGTACATTCCACATTGGTGGTGCGGCATCGAGAGCCTCTGCAGAAAATAATATCCAAGTTAAAAACACGGGTACGATTAAATTCCACAACGAGAAATACGTTGAGAATGTAGAAGGCAAACTGGTTATTACGTCACGTTCATCAGAAATTACGATTATTGATGAAAACGGTCGTACTAAAGAAAGCCATAAATTACCTTACGGTTCTGTTATTGAATATAAAGACGGCGCAGCTGTTGAGTCTGGTAGCATCATTGCTAACTGGGACCCGCATACTCACCCAATCATCACCGAGGTGGCTGGTCAAATTAAGTTTGTTGACTTAATTGAGAGTATTACGGTTACTAAGCAAACTGATGATCTAACTGGTCTATCTAGCACGGTAATTCTGGATCCTGCTGCACGTGTTGCTGCTGGTAAAGATTTACGTCCTATGGTTAAACTTGTTGATGCAGCAGGTAATGATTTATTCATTCCTGGTACAGAAGTTGTTGCACAATACTTCTTACCTTCAAATGCAATCGTTAACTTAGAAGATGGCGCATTAGTGACTATTGGTGAAGCGTTAGCGCGTATTCCTCAAGAAAGCTCGAAAACACGTGATATTACGGGTGGTCTACCACGCGTAGCGGATCTGTTCGAAGCACGTCAACCAAAAGATGCAGCTATCTTAGCGGAAATCTCAGGTACTATTAGTTTCGGTAAAGAAACTAAAGGTAAACGTCGTTTAGTTATCACACCTACTGATGGTGCTGAAGCTTACGAAGAGATGATCCCTAAATGGCGTCACTTGAACGTGTTCGAAGGTGAGAAGGTTGCTAAAGGTGAAGTTATCGCCGATGGTCCTGAATCAGCACACGATATCTTACGTCTACGTGGCATTAGCCATGTTGCGAACTATATCGCGAACGAAGTTCAAGAAGTATACCGTTTACAAGGCGTAAAGATTAACGATAAGCACATTGAAACTATCGTTCGTCAAATGCTACGTAAAGCTAACGTAATCTCTGCTGGTGATAGTCACTTCCTACCAGGTGAGCAAGCTGAAGTTTCACGTCTGAAAATTGCTAACCGTCAGCTTATAGCTGAAGGCAAGCAACCAGCCGTGTTCCAACACATGCTTATGGGTATTACTAAAGCGTCTCTTGCTACTGAGTCATTTATCTCGGCAGCATCGTTCCAAGAAACAACACGTGTTCTAACCGACGCTGCTGTTCATGGTAAGATTGATGACCTTCGCGGTCTGAAAGAGAACGTTATCGTTGGTCGTCTGATTCCTGCAGGTACAGGCTTCTCTTATCACCAAGAACGTGCTAAAAAACGTGCTGGTAAAGTAGAAGAAGTAATGCAAGAAATCACTACTGATGAAGCTGAACAGAACTTAGCAAACCTACTAAATAACCTTTAATTGATTTGCTGAATGCAATTAAAGTCGTGTGTAAGTGATGACAGGCCCACTGATTCACTTACTCACCGTTATTAGATAGTAAAGGCGCCCTTTTATAGGGCGCTTTTTTTTTGCTTGTTTTTTAACGCCATACCAGTCTATACTTCGGTACATCTTGTCGGAGTGCTTTAGGGCTGAGACCATTTAATAATGGGATCCGTGGAACCTGATCAGGCTAATACCTGCGTGAGGAAACAAGAGTGATTAATACGAATATTATTCGTGTCATTGTAAGTTAGCCATAGGGATATCAGGCCGCTTACTATTACATCTACGATCAATATATCTATATCACTACTCTCCATACTCAACGACAAGCAATCATCTTATTAGAAAGGAATGAGTGCTATGTCTACTACCAATATAAATCAAAGCAATAATACCAAAAAACCAACACGTCGTGAAAACCGCGAAAATGCACAAGAGTTTATTAACAATCTCAGCTGCCAACCGTTTCCTAATTCAGAAAAATTTCATCTCTCAGGTAGCCGTGACGATATTCAAGTTGCGATGCGAAAAATTAATCTTGATGAAACGTTAGTCGCGGGCAGTAAAGATGACCCGATTTATGAGCAAAATGAATCGATCCCCATTTATGATACATCTGGCCCTTATACCGATCCCGCGATTGAAATAAACGTACATCAAGGGTTACCTAAATTAAGACAGCAATGGATCGCAGAGCGTAACGATATTGAAGAACTAGAAATCGTTACTTCGCACTTTGCTCAGCAGCGTCTCGCAGATGATGGTATTGATCATATCCGTTTTGAACATTTACCAAAGCCGATAAAGGCGCTTGAAGGTCAAAATGTTACTCAGATGCATTATGCTCGTAAAGGCATCATTACCCCTGAAATGGAATACATCGCGATCCGTGAAAATATGGGACGTGAGTTGATCCGTAATGAGCTGTTATTAAAACAACATGCGGGTAATGATTTTGGTGCAAGTATACCGGAAACGATCACACCTGAATTTGTCCGTGATGAAGTCGCGAGAGGTCGTGCGATCATTCCTGCCAACATTAATCACCCTGAATCTGAGCCGATGATCATCGGTCGTAACTTTCTTGTAAAAGTAAACGCCAATATTGGTAATTCGTCAGTCACATCATCGATTGAAGAAGAAGTTGAAAAGCTAGTATGGGCGACACGCTGGGGTGCTGATACGGTAATGGACTTATCCACAGGCCGTAATATTCATGAAACGCGTGAGTGGATCCTGCGTAATTCACCTGTGCCAATCGGTACTGTGCCGATCTATCAAGCTTTAGAGAAGGTAAATGGGATCGCCGAAGATCTTACTTGGGAAGTATTCCGCGATACCTTGATCGAACAAGCAGAACAGGGCGTTGATTACTTCACTATTCATGCGGGTGTATTGTTGCGTTATGTACCAATGACGGCAAAGCGCCTTACCGGGATCGTGTCACGTGGTGGCTCGATCATGGCGAAATGGTGTTTGACCCATCATAAAGAAAACTTTGCTTATGACCATTTCGAAGAGATCTGCGCGATTTGTAAAGCCTACGACGTATCTCTGTCGTTAGGTGATGGCATGCGTCCAGGTTGTGCGGCTGATGCCAATGATGAAGCCCAATTTGCTGAATTAGAAACCTTAGGTGAGTTAACGAAAGTGGCGTGGGAGCAAGACGTACAAGTTATTATCGAAGGCCCAGGCCATATCCCAATGCACATGATTAAAGTGAATGTTGAAAAGCAACTCGATATTTGTCATGAAGCGCCTTTCTATACCTTAGGTCCATTGACGACTGATATTGCTCCTGGTTACGACCATTTTACTTCGGGTATTGGTGCCGCCCAAATAGGCTGGTACGGTTGTGCCATGTTGTGTTATGTGACACCCAAAGAACATTTAGGTTTACCGAATAAAGAAGACGTTAAGCAAGGCATGATCACCTATAAGATCTCTGCGCATGCGGCTGATTTAGCGAAAGGTTTCCCGGGTGCTCAAATCCGTGACAACGCGATGTCGAAAGCACGTTTTGAATTCCGCTGGAATGATCAATTTAATCTGGCATTAGACCCTGATACTGCACGTGCTTATCACGATGAAAATATCCCCCAAGAATCCGGTAAAGTTGCGCATTTCTGTTCTATGTGTGGACCGAAATTTTGCTCAATGAAGATCTCACAAGATGTCCGCGATTACACTGCCGAGCAAGAAAAAATCAGTATTCAATTGCTCGATGAAGTGGTTGTCATTGATGCTCAAGCGGGAATGCAGATGATGTCGGAAGAGTTTAAAAAGCACGGTGCTGAATTATACCTGCCACCAACACATGATGCGGTAAATGGTCGTATGCCTGAATCTACAACTGAGAAAATGGAATAATAACGTAATGACTCAAGCCATTATTTGGACTATCGCGAGCCTCGATGCTCGCGATAATGCTGCGACTAAAACCGATATTAATACGATTAATGCGTTGGGTGGACGTGGTTATCATGTATCGACGAGGCTATTATCCGATGCGGATTTTTCTGCTGAGCTAGCGGTATTGACTGCCGCACCAGTGGCATCTGCCATTAAAATAAGTGTGATAGCGACAACTTCGCATGTAGAGATCTTAGCTGATTTTTTACAAGCATATAAGCAACGACATCCAGAACTCAGTGTTATCTATGAGCCGTTATCAATTTCATTATCTGATATGGCAAAGGCTGAATCGGCAGACACAGTGCTAATAAATGTGATTAAAATACGCTTATTACCAATCGTGGATGTATTGATCTTACCGCAAGAGCAAGGCGGAACAGATGCTGCTGTGTTATTCAGTGCGACGAAAAAAGCGATCAACACACTACTGAATTTTGGTGTCAAAGGTGTTTGTGCTAAAGCGATTACTGTTAATTGTCATCATGATGATAAGCAGCAATCTATCGTCCTCGACGTTTATATTGATGCGCAACGTGAAATTTTATTATCGTCACCAGGCGCGACATTAACGCCACGAAGCAAAGATGAAAACAGTGGTATTTTTTCTTCGGCATTGGCAGCCGTGATCGCCCAAGATTATCCGGTGGATGATGCATTAGTGGTAGCCAGAGCCTACTTGAACCAAACTTATGAAGCTTGGCCTACCGATCGCAGTGATTTCCCACAGGTCGTATTACCGAATACGGGATTAGGCGATCAGCTTGGCTTAGCACTGCAAATGCAATTAGCTTATGACTTTGCACCTTGTGATACCAATCGCCTTGGACTGTATCCGGTGGTGGATACGGTCGAATGGTTAGAGAAAGTATTACAACAAGGGGTTAAAACCCTGCAATTACGTATTAAAGATAAAACACCAGCTGAAGTGGTTGATGATATTAAAGCTGCTGTGGCATTAGGCCGTCAATATCAAGCGCGCTTATTTATCAATGATTACTGGCAATTAGCGATTGAGCATGGTGCTTATGGTGTGCATTTAGGTCAAGAAGACATGCTGATTGCCGATTTTGTGGCGATAAAAACAGCCGGTTTAAAACTGGGTTTAAGCACACACGGTTATTATGAAATATTACGTGCTCATCAAATAAAACCGAGTTATATCGCCCTTGGTCATATCTATCCGACTGTGACCAAGGACATGCCATCAAAACCGCAGGGATTACAGCGTTTACAGCGTTATGCTGATTTAATGCAAGACTATCCTTTAGTTGCAATTGGCGGTATTAGCATAAAGCGAGCACCGCAAGTGGCAGCGACAGGTGTGGGGAGTGTCGCCGTTGTCACTGCGATCACTCGCGCTGACGACTATAAGCAAGCCATTGCAGAGTTATTGGCGATCGTTGAACCGCAATCACCCTTAGTATGTGTGAATGATTAATATGACGGGACTATTATGACAGCATTAAGTGATCAGGAATATATGCGTTATAGCGCGCACTTACTGCTTGGTGACGTCGGCGAACAGGGACAATTAGCATTGCGCAATGCCAACGTATTGATTGTCGGTGTGGGTGGCCTTGGTGCGCCTGTTGCTCTGTATTTGGCTTCTGCTGGTGTTGGCCATTTATACTTAGCGGATGATGATCATGTTGAGTTAAGTAATCTGCAACGGCAAATCATTTTCACTCAACAGCAGTTAAAGCAAACTAAAGTTAGCGCGGCAAAAGCCTCGTTAGTACAGCTTAATCCACATATAAGTGTCACGGCAATCGCACAGCGAGTAACCCTCGATAGTGCGAGTAATCAAATGGCAGATATGCTTGCCCAAATTGATTTAGTGATTGATTGCAGCGATAACATGCCGACCAGGCAAGCGATAAACAAGATCTGTGTGACCCAGAAACTACCGTTAATAATCGGGGCGGGTATTCGCATGGAAGGGCAACTGATCTCGTTTAACGCCCAACAAGCTGATTCGGCATGTTACCACTGTTTATATCCTTTTGAAGATACAGTGGAAGTCAATAATTGCAGTACTTCGGGTGTGCTTGGGCCGTTGGTCGGGGTTATTGGTTCTTTGCAAGCATTGGAAGCGATTAAATATTTAACCGGCATGCCGCTGTCTTCACTAAATCGGTTAATGCGTTTTGATGGTAAAACCTTGCAATGGCAGCACCTCTCAGTCATGAAAGATCCCGACTGCTCTGTGTGTGCAGGTCGCTAATACCAATATGAAATATAAGTGCTGAATATAAATAGTAAAACTAAGTAGTTAATTAAATAACCTCATTGCTGAATATTTGGATGTGAGGGACAGGAAGAGAAGATGAAATTAATCATTAACGATGAAATAAAGAACCTAGCGGTGACGACTATTACGTCATTATTGACGGTATTAGAACAGCCGGGAAAAGGCATTGCAGTAGCGGTGAACCAAGCCATTATTACACGTCAAAAATGGGATGATTTTCAATTGTCAGAAAATGATCGAGTGACTTTATTTCAAGCTATTGCAGGAGGCTAAATGTCAGTAACAACTTTAAACCCAGCATTCATATTACCAAACGATGAACTGGTTATTGCCGATAAAACCTTTTCATCACGATTGTTTACCGGAACAGGGAAATTTAGCGATCAAAAAATAATGGCTGCTGCCTTGATTGCATCTCAATCCCAGTTAGTGACTATGGCATTAAAACGCATTGATTTAGCTAATCAAGATGATGATATTCTTAAGCCTTTGATTGCAGCAGGCATGAACTTATTACCAAATACGTCTGGTGCGCGTAATGCCAAAGAAGCGGTATATGCTGCGCAATTAGCACGTGAAGCATTGCAAACCAATTGGATTAAATTAGAAATTCATCCTGACCCAAAATATTTATTACCTGATCCAATTGAAACCTTAAAGGCCACAGAACTGTTAGCGCGTGATGGTTTCCATGTGTTGCCATACATTCATGCCGACCCGGTATTGTGTAAACGTCTGGAAGCTGTGGGTACTGCTGCAGTTATGCCGTTAGGTGCGCCGATTGGTTCAAACAAAGGTATTCGTACTGCAGAGTTCTTAGAGATTATTATTGAGCAGTCGACAGTCCCTGTGATTGTTGATGCCGGTATTGGCGCGCCATCACATGCGGCGTTAGCCATGGAAATGGGCGCGGATGCGGTACTGGTTAATACTGCGATTGCGGTGGCTAAAGATCCAGTGGCAATGAGTCAAGCATTTGCGTTAGCTGTGCAAGCCGGTCGCCAAGCTTATTTAGCTGGGTTAGGTACCCAAGCACAGACTGCAGTTGCTTCTAGTCCATTAACGGCATTTTTAGATCTGTAATAACGCCAACTTAAGGATTAAATATGAGCTTTTACGAGCAATTACAAAAATTAGATTGGGATGATATTCGCTTATCCATTTATGCCAAAACGGCGGCGGATGTTGAACGGGCATTATCGAAGTCTCGACTCGATCTGGATGACTTTCAAGCCTTAATTTCACCTGCGGCAGAACCTTATTTAGAGCAGATGGCACAGCGTAGTGTACAGTTAACACGACAACGTTTTGGTAATACCATCCAATTCTATGTACCGTTATACCTTTCTAATATGTGCTCTAATATTTGTACCTATTGTGGTTTTTCGATGCATAACAAAATTCGTCGTACCACGCTGGATATGAAGCAGTTAAACAGTGAAGCGCGAGCGATTAAAAAAATGGGTTTTGATCATTTGTTATTAGTGGCAGGTGAGTCGGAACGTAAAGTGGGTATGCCGTATTTTCGTCAGGTATTTAATGAATTGAAATCGCAGTTCTCGCATTTATCTCTGGAAGTGCAGCCGCTAGAACAAGCCGATTATGAAGAACTAAAAGAATTGGGGTTAGATTCAGTATTAGTGTATCAAGAAACCTATCATCCCCGGACGTATGCCGAGCACCATATCAAAGGTAAGAAGTCTGATTTTAAGTATCGAATTGAAACCCCAGACAGGTTAGGCAAAGCTGGTATTCATAAAATGGGGCTAGGTGCATTAATTGGCTTGGATGAATGGCGTACCGACTGTTTCCATGTTGCTGCGCATTTAGATTATTTGCAAAAACGTTATTGGCAAACCAAGTATTCAATTTCGTTCCCACGTTTAAGACCATGTGAAGGTGCATTTCAGCCGAAGTCGATTATGAATGATCGCCAATTAGTACAGTTGATTTGTGCTTATCGATTGTTTAATCCGGATGTGGAATTATCGTTATCGACTCGAGAGTCCGAGCATTTTCGTGACAATGTTATTCCCTTGGGCATAACAACTATCAGTGCGGGTTCGAAAACCCAACCCGGAGGTTATTCTGACGATACAGAGAAAGCGTTAGAGCAGTTTGAAATTGATGATGACCGTTCACCAAGTGAAATGGCCGAACTAGTCAAAACCATGGGCTTAGAAGTGGTTTGGAAAGATTGGGATAGGTCGTTAACGGCACTGAAATAATGCAAGTAGGCTGCTATCGCATAACGCGAACGCAGCCTATATTATAAAATCGGTCATGAATTATGACGATTTCTCTACTTTAGAGGTGATTTTTGTGAAACGTTTACTGATTAATTCAATCGGTAATTTACACAATAAAACACCTGCAGTTAGTATTACCATCATGATTAATGATTCGTGGCTAATTGTTCTGCCATTGATTGCACTGTCTAGGCCAAGCGCGATAACGGGGAACACCAGAAAACAGATTGATGCTTGAAACGGACTAGCCACTTTATTTAATTGGAAGTAAGCCATGATGCCGCCAATACCTGCAATAACACCAAGATAAATAACCGATAACCAAGATGTTGATGTGAATGTGCTAAAGTCAGGTTGTTCTGTGAATGCACCAACAGTCAATAATAGTACTGCAGCAACCAGACACGGTAGTGCATTGTAAGTCAGTACGTGAATACCCTGACAACGCGTTTGGACACTGGTATAAATCGTCGCGTGCATTAATACGGCTAGCACTAATGCACCAACACCGATTAGGCTGCCATTTGCACTCACACCCATCTCATTACTAATAATTGTAATTAAGCTAAACAGAGCAATGGCGAGACCTGCTACTTGGTGAATGTGTACTTTTTGGCGATGTACTAATACGGCGAACGCTAATACTACAACCGGCATAGTGGCAAAAATAATGGATGCTAAGCCTGACGAAATATATTGCTCACCAAAAATCATTAAGGTAAATGGTGCTGCAAAATAAAACACGCTGATTAACGCAAATTCAAGATTTTTACCTTTTGGGAACATCAGCGGAATATTGAGCTTGCGAGCAGCTAAAATTAATAGCGGTGCAGCCAATGCAAAACGTAATCCAGTTGCAGTGATCGGTGGAATTGAATGAACTGCAATTTCCATAGCCATCCAGGTTGTACCCCAGATCAAACATACAGATGCAAATAATAATGTGGCGACGAGTTTTGTATTCATAAGGCTATCTCTATATCAGTGCAGGAATATTTAATACGATAATTATATTGCTTTTAAGCGGAAATATGATTTCATATATGCTGCTAATATTGGCTTTAAAGGAAAGGATTTACTCCATTATGTTAGATTCGAAGGATAAATTGATTTTAGACATACTGCAGCGCGATGCATCTTTGTCAGTGGCTGAGCTCGCGGATAAGGTGAGTTTAACGGTATCGCCTTGCTGGAAGCGGTTAAAACGGTTAGAGGATAGCGGTTATATCTTACGTCGAGTGGCATTATTAAATGAGCAAAAACTCGGCCTCGCACTCACTGCCTTTGTTAATATCAAAACCCAAAATCACAGTGATAGTTGGTTTAAAAAGTTTGTCGTGAGTGTCGATGGCTTTGCAGAAGTGACCGAGTTTTACCGTATGGCTGGCGAATACGATTACATGATGAAGGTGTTGGTGAAAGATATGGCTGCATTTGATGTATTTTATAAACGATTAGTGAATTGCGTCGATGGATTAACAGATGTCACCTCTTCCTTTGCGATGGAAGGGTTGAAAAATACGACGCAATTACCGATTTATTAATATTTATAATAAAGAGCCCTTAATCGCGCGATCCACATTATTATAATTTAAGCAGGTCTGCAGCTATTTTTTTTGCGCTATGGGGCGGTGCAAATGCCGCTACATATTGTCCTTCTGGATTAACTAAATACAGTCGAGAAGAGTGATTAATTAAATAACTCTCACGCTGATCTTCTGGTATTGGACTACTATAAGGCACTGAGACATATTGACCATTATTCGCTAAAAACGTTTTTTGATAAATAACCCCAAAACCAGCGACTAATTTATCAATCTCACTCGTCGCGCCTGTTATCCCCATAAAGTCATCGTTATAAAAATGCGCGTAGGTTGTCAGCATTTCATTACTATCTCGCTGTGGGTCGACCGAGATAAACACCACTTGTGGCATGACTTTACCAGCGTCAGTCATGATACTAGCTACATGGTTGAGGTTGTACAGCTCTGTAGGGCAAATGTCTGGGCAGCTGGCATAACCAAAGAAAACCAATGACCATTTACCTTTAAATAAGGCCTTAGTGTATTCTTGATTATCGCCGAGTACGAAATCTGGCAAGGTGATTTGCTTAGGTTGTGCGTAAGCCGTCGTGAATGTCGGCAAACTTGATTGCTGCATATTATTGGCAACTATAGCGCCGAACGCACTAAGGCCGATAATACCCGCAGCGATTATAGCCTTAGATTTTTTCATTCGTTGATCCCTTGTCGAAACTAATTATGTTTCATGTTCGTGTGGTCCATTTTGTTATGGTCCATCTTACTGTGATCCATTTTTGTCTTACTGTTATCACGTTTCACAGGCATTTTTACGTTAATCTTTTCACCGTTTAATAAAGTAAACGATACATTGACCAATTCACCCGGTGCAGCGATCTTACTTGGTTCTAATAACATCACATGATAGCTACCCGGTTTAAACTGAAAAACAGTATTTGCAGGAATAGTTACTTGCTGCTGTTTTTGCATTGTCATCATGCCATCTTTTTTACCTGATAAATGCAGTTCGCTACGGCCAAAACCTTGCGCTTCAACATCTGTGATCACGATCGGTTTATTACTGTGATTCATCACCGTGAAAAAAGCGGCTTGTACTTTTGCTGATGGTGGCGCTGCACGCACCCACGCATCCATGATCATCATGTTAGTTTTTTCCGCAGCAAACGTCGGTGCTGCAGAAAGAATCGCAGTCGCGATAAGTGTGGTGATTATTGATTTTTGCATTTGTTCATCCTGAATTAATGAGTCGTGGTGGTAAATTGAAAAGGGATTAAATAAGGCTGACCAGCAACCGTGACGGTTAAGTCTGCTTGCCACAGCATTTCACCCAATATACAGATCGCGAGTGCTGTTTCTGCTTGGTATTTATCTTTCTTTATGGCCTTTAGCGACGTCGGAAATCCGGGCATGGTCATATTCACACCGTTTATGCTTATACTGGCATTATCAATTTTTGTGCCATTTAAATTAACGGATAAAGGCGTCATTGGTTTTGCATTGAATGGCGTGATCGACAGCGAGATAGTTTGATCTGGCGTTAACTGCACCTGACATTCTTGCTGATTTACACGACAGTCTTGTTGTAGTGGGAATTGAATGCGGTTGAGATCCTGTTGTGGCTGATAGAACACGTTGAAATAACCGACTGCGGCGATAGAGATAATACTCACACCAGCTGTTAACCATTTAGACATGGAGAAAGACTCTTATACTTAGTATTAGATTCGAAAAAGGGCATTCGCTTTATAATAAAACGATGAATAACATAATATTACTTTAATTTTTAATACAGATAAACCGTGAATAGAGTAAAACGCAAGTTAACACTTGTTTTGAGGATATTTAAAAGGTGGGTCGATGACTGCTTAGAGGTAAGGCTATGCCGCTAATATATATTAGCGGCATAGCCTGTATTAATGCGGACTCGTATCTATCCTTCATTTTTGTTGTTTTTTATTATCTTATAATGTGTTTGTACCAGTCCTGACGGATAGGATTTCGAGGATAATAGCGTCACTCCCAGTTCTGGCAGAGGTGCATTAAATAAACGTATGCCATTACCGAGTAAAATAGGAATGGTAGATAAAATTAATTCATCAACTAAATCTAGCCGTAATAAAGAATCTGCTAAGTTAGCGCCACCAAGTAACCAAATATTACCTTTAGAACTGGCTTTTAATTGTTTGATCGTTGCTGCCGGGTCGGTAATAAAGGTGACGCTATCATTCGGGGTAATATCGGGTGAGTGAGAGGCGACAAAGCATTGCTTATCGGCATAAGGCCAATCGGCAAAGTCTTTAATCACCTGAAAAGAACTGTTCCCCATGATCACGGCACTGACACCATCGAAAAATTGTTGGTAGCCGTAATCTTCACCTTTTACTTCTACATGTGAGAGCCATGAGATGTCATGGTCCATTTTGGCTATGTAACCATCAAGGCTAGTAGCTATATACAAAATAACGTTCGACATAATCATCGCTCCCGGTTGAATGCAAATTAATTCATTAATGTGTCTAGTTCTGTTTGAGAAGGGGCAAACCAATATGATCCTGTTACAGCATCTGAATAATCAATTAATCTGTCTGTGACTCCGTCAGGTATTCCATACATACGTTGTAGCTGAGTCGTAAAGCGTAATTGTTCACATGCGAATGCTAAAAAGTATAGTCCGTGTTCGGATGCGTTACCATAAGGCGAGCTACGACGATATATCTTCATGCCCGATACATCGGTGCGGCTGACGTGTGAATTAGCTGGCATAGCATCGCCGGATAACTCGATATCGTCTTCTTTAGTACGACCGACAACCGCTTCTTGTTCTGGTACTGGCATTGCATTGAAGCTACTTAAGTCATGTACCCACTTTTGTGACAATACAAAGCTACCGCCTGCACCTGATTGCCCCTCTGGGATCAGCGAGGCTAATTGGCGCGCATCTTTTTTTGGATTTGCGGTACCATCAACGAAACCAATTAAATCGCGATTCTTATGGTATTGGAAACCGGAAATATCCAGTTGGGTATCGGCAATTTTACTTAGCGCCGATTGGATATGAAATGCTTGCTCTAAGGTATGGCTGGCGTTGTCGCTGTGGATCCAAAACATCACATCACCTTGGCTGGCAATAGCTTTTTTTCCGTGTGGACTCGCTATCTCGGTAAAATCGTCAAATGCAGTGAGTTGTAAATCAGGTAATAGCGTATTCGTGGCACTACGACCAAAGGCAATCACGATGTTAATGTCATTCGTTTGTTTGCATAGTGCTGTTCGCAGTGCACTTTGAATATTGGCTAAGTAAACATCGTCTTTAAATTTGTATTCTAAATGATGGTAGCTTTGGCTGTGTTCGTTAAAAATAGCGTTCTGTGGTTGGGTCATGCCAACTCCTTTTAATGCATAACCAATCTAATCGATTAGATTGGTTACATAATAATTAATTAAATAGCGTGTGTAGCTTGAGATAGCCACTGTAAATCAGCACCGGTTAACAATGGTGATAATGCGTCACGTACTTGAGCGTGATAAGTATTGATCCAGTTTACTTCGTCTTGTGAGAGTAGTTGTTGATCTATCAGATGCAAATCAAAAGGAACCAGTGTTAATGTTTCAAATTCGTAGAATGTCTTGCCATCATGGCCATTATCTTTAGCAACAACATAAATTAGGTTTTCACAACGGATACCGTATTCATCTTGTTTGTAGTAACCCGGCTCATTGGATACCACCATACCCGGTTCTAATGCTACGCCGTTAGAATTTTTACCAATACGGTGTGGACCTTCGTGTACATTCAAGAAACAACCTACACCATGCCCAGTACCGTGGTCATAATCATAACCTTGTTGCCATAAGAATTGACGCGCGAGTGAATCCAGTTGTCCACCGTTAGTGCCTGCTGGGAATTTCATTTTCGCCAGTGCGATATGGCCTTTTAATACCAAGGTGAACATTTTCTTATGCTCAGCACTCGGTGTACCAATGGCAACAGTACGGGTAATATCGGTTGTACCATCAAGGTATTGAGCGCCTGAATCGAACAGGTAAATACTGTCCATTGGGAGTTGTGCTGGCACGCCATTATTATGATTGTAGTGACACATAGCGGCATTACCACCTGCTGCTGAAATAGTATCAAAACTTAATTCAACGAAGTTCTCATTCGATGCGCGGAAACTTGTCAGCTTGTCAGAAAGGTAACCTTCATCATGCAAACGCCCTGCGGCAACTTCTGTTTCTAGCCAATGAAGAAAGCGTACTTCTGAAGCGCCGTCACGAATATGTGAGGTACGCATACCTGCAAGTTCAACTGCGTTTTTACAGGCTTTTGGTAATGCCACTGGATCATTGCCTGCAATGAGAGTCGCACCAGCTTGCTGTGCGGTTAGCTGGCTGAATGCATTTGATGCTTCAGGATCTGCTAATACATGTAATTGCTGTTCTCCGAGCGCTTGGTAAGTTGCAGTTGCCTGTGATTCATCAACAATCTTAACACCAGCGCCAACGTGTTCGTGAAAACCCGCGGGGATCTTCGATGGATTGGTGAAGAATGTCATTGAACCATCTTTACGTAATACCGCACTGCCTAAGATCACACAGAAGCAATGAATGTCTTTACCACGGATATTCAATAACCAAGCAATAGAATCTAACGCGCTGATAATAACGGCATCAGCACCTTGCTTCTCAATATCGGCACCAATCTGTTGGCGTTTTTCTAAACTTGATTGGCCTGTGTATTGCTCATCGAGTAACAGGCCTAAATTTTCTGTTGGTATGGGTCTATCTGACCAGCTCAAATCAACAGGGTTTTCATCGACTGCCACTAAGTTTATTTGTTTATCTGCTAAGATTTTTTTACTGGCGTTATGCCAATTTAAATTATGTACTTTGGCGTCATAACCGATATTTGCATTGGCGGGTAATTGTTCACTTAACCAAGTAACATGTGGTGTTTCGATAAGATGATAAAACTCAAAGCAATCGCCATTAACTTGCTGCTTAACTTGAATCGTATAACGACCATCGGTAAAAATGGCGGCGCGATCTTTTAAGATTATTACCGTGCCTGCTGAGCCGGTAAAGTCACTGCACCATAATAGGCGTTCATTATGTGCTGGTACGTATTCGCCAAGGTACTCATCTGCGCGCGGAACAATAAATGCGTCTAAGTTTGCTGCATTCATATGGGTACGTATTGCTGCTAATTTCTGTTCTATTGTTTGAGGCATCTTGCTGTCCGGTTCGTCATGTTACCTGACGCACTACTCTGCGTTTTATAGGGTCATGTTCTGGTTATAGAAAGAGAGAATATTGAAACATTAACCTGTTAGGCTTTAGATATGCAAGAGGAGGTAATGGGGATTGTGATACTTTCAGTAATTAAACCGTGATTAAGTCATTATTACGGTTTAATTTAACTCAGCTGGTGGTTGATTTTATTTATCAGCCACCAAGCGTCACAATTATTTCGCTGTTACGGCACGACGTTTTTTACGCCAGTTAATTTGTTGGAGGACGAGTCCGATGATAATTGTTACTAAGCCGACGAAGGTTGAGGGATGAATTTCTTCCCCAACAATGGCACTTAACAAAAACAGCGATATAAACGGCGAAATAAAGATAAGGTTACTTACCTGTGCGGTATTGGTGGCTAATTTAATGGCCATTAACCACAGTACAAATGAAATTCCCATTTCAAATAAACCGATATAAATTGCCCCTAAAATTCCTTCTACAGAATTAAAATTAAAGTCGGAAAGTAATGCGGTTGCGACTAAGGTAAAGGGTAAACTTAATAAAAAACCGAGTAATAAACTGACAATTGGATCATTGTTATTCTTCGCATTTATGATCCAATAACTTGCCCAAATCAAGGTGCTTAATAATGCCAATGCCACCCCAAGTGGGCTTTCGAAATTTAGCCCTAACAGGTCACCCTTAGTGGCAATTATTAATGCACCGGTATAGCTGAATAAGATCGCAACCCAGTCTTTTTTTCGGATCTTTTGGCCTAAAAAAGGCACTGATAATAATGTGAGGGTGATTGCCCACGTGTAATTTAATGCCTGGGCTTGTGATGCGGGCAGTAAGTCATAGGCTTTAAATAACACTAAATAATAGAGAAACGGATTAATCACCCCTAGTGTTAAATAGAATAGCGGTTGTTTGACAAAGTATTGCTTGATTAGGTGTAATTTTTTTTGTTGATAAGTAATTCCCAGTAGTAAAACGATACTGGTTAATGAGGCAATCAAAACCATTTGAATTGGCGCAAAATGGCTAAGGGTAATTTTAAATGCGGAGGCCACTGTGGACCAGAGTAACACTGTTATTAAGCCGAACAGCATGGCTTTTTTTTGATTTTTCATTTGCACCAATTTCGGGGGGTAGGTTAAGGCGTATTGGCAGTGTAATCGGCAAGTTTATTCAGATCTAGTGTTTCATGCGGGATAACTTATATTCAAATAGTTAAATTGTGGCTTAAAGCAATAAAACACGCTCAAGCCACTACTTTTTTAATGTGAAAACGCTAAAACACCGAGTCTAAAATGCGTATTCTTCGGCAACTTCAGTGAGTTTATCGGCAACCGTTAATAGGTTGTGTGCTGACTGGGTGGCTCCTGTGGCAACCGCGCGTGCCGAGTCAGCTCCCGCTGATACATTACTGACATTACGTTCAATTTCCTCTGCTGCGAGACTTTGTTCTTCAATCGCACTGGCTATTTGGTTATTGAGTGAAACGATCTTATCGACTGACAAAGTAATAGCTTCAAAGGTATTTGAGGCTTCTTTGGCTTGCATCACCCCCATGTTGGCTTGCTCTCGACCTATTGCCATCACTTTTACTGATTCTTTAGCGCCAGCTTGTACGCGCTCAATCATCACTTGGATCTCATTGGTTGATTGTTGTGTACGGCTTGCTAGCGTTCTCACCTCATCTGCTACCACGGCAAAACCTCGGCCTTGCTCTCCGGCTCGGGCCGCTTCAATCGCGGCATTTAATGCCAGTAAGTTGGTTTGTTCGGCAATACTCTTGATCACTTCCACTACACCGCCAATATCGGCGCAATGATTTTCCAATTTCTGAATCGTATCACTCGATGTTTGTACCTCTGAAGCAATGGCATTAATGGCGATGATTGTTTGATCTACAACTTGTTTACCTTCTAATACTGCACGCTCAGCATCATGCGTTGCACTGGTGGCATCATTGGCATTAATGGCCATCTCCGTTGATGTGGCCGCCATTAGTTTTATTGCCGCCGCTATTTGGTGAGTTTCCGTTTGTTGTGCGGTGATGGTGGTTTCTGCTGAATTGGTTTTATCTTTAATGTCCTGGACTGAACTATGCACATCAACGGCACTGCTATTGAGTTGCTTGACTAACGTGCGCATGCCATCAATGGTGCTATTGAAGTGTTGGGCAATAATAGCCAGTTCGTCATTGCTGACAATCTTCACGTTTTGCGAAAGGTCGCCATTTGATACATTCTGCGCTACTTGACTGATACTACGTATGGTTTCGGTTAGAGAAATATAAATACTTAATAAGATCACCATGCAAACCACAAATAAGGTGATCAATATCGCGTAAAAAATATTTAGCTCGCTATTTTGTTCACTGAGTCGGACTGTTATTTCAGTACCGAGCGTATTAAAGGCGACTTGATACAAATCATTGGTTTTTACTCGTAACTCTTCACCTAAACGATAAAGCGTATTTGGGTCAATTTTGATCTCGGCTGATACGGTATTTATTAACTGGCGGTCGAGAAGATCTTCGAGTGTCGCCATGGTGGTTTTGATCTGTTCAAATGGCGTGGCTAAGATGTTGTGATAATCGGGGTTAATTGCCACTAATGCTTGCACATCATTATCGGTTGCTGAAAAAATAATATTAAGTTGATCAATTCGGCGGCTTAAATCATTGAAGCTGGTGGCTGTAAACGCGGCAAACGCTGCCGTCTCAGCTGCTTTGTCACTCACTTGATAAGAGAAGTCGATAAGTCTTGGCAACTGACTTTGGGTTAAATTAATCAGGTAATAGCTACTGAGGTGTGAATCAAATAATAATTTACTTTCGCTGTTGATCTCACGGGTACCGATACGCAAGTTTTCTAACATTAAATCGATAGCGTAGAAAATCTCTTCTGGTAATAGGAAGTCACTGTCTGCTTTGAGTTGTTGCCAATCGGTCGTGATCTTATCAAACGCCGATAATTGTAATCCTGTTGCCGCCGTATAAGAGCGGTAATATTGATTGAAGGTATTTTCTGCGAGCACTTGTGCTTGTTGTATTTTGTCATCTCCAGGTTCGAGTTCTGCGACTTCCAAGCTTAACAGATGGCGAAAATCAATTAACTTATTGGCGACTTCTGGTAGGGCTTTTAATAATTGATAGCCTTGCAGCTCAGATTCCGCAGATGCGATATCTTTTTGTGTTTGCGAGATGATTTTAAATGAGAAAAATACAATCGGTGTGGCAAGAAGTAAGATCACTAAACCAAACTTTTTCTGAAATGATAATCGGCTAATCAGGTAGGTGACTGGCTGCAATAATGTGCCCATAAAAATATCCTTATCAATATGGTGAGAAAGTGGTGAGCCTGCGAAGTATGGTTAAGTGGCTAATGCTAACGTATGAATAATATATCGGCTTGTTAACTGAATGTTAAGTATTTTGTGTGCGTATTTAACAAGGAAGGCGTCGTTTCGTGATCTCTATAGCGAGATGGGAATATTATTGAAATGAAAGTGGAAAAGTTGGTGCGCATATCAACTATATACACACCAGAATATGCGCTAGATCTAGCGCATGGTAACGAACTCTTCTGAGCCAGTTGGATGGATAGCAACAACGCTATCGAAATCCGCTTTGGTTGCGCCCATCTTCATCGCGACACCAAAACCTTGGATCATTTCGTCAGCAGCAAAGCCAATGCCGTGTAGACCTACAACGGTTTCTTCTTCACCCGCACAAACCAATTTCATTTTACAAGGCTGACGGTTTGAAGTGATTGCGGTATACATAGCAGTAAAGCCAGATTGGTATACTTTTACGTTTTCTTCGCCGTATTGTGCAATAGCTTCTGCTTCTGTTAGACCGATAGTACCAATCGGAGGGTGGCTAAATACAACAGTAGGGATCAGGTTGTAATCCATTTTCGCCGTTGTTTTACCGTTGAATAGGCGTTCAGATAATTGACGACCCGCTTTAACTGCGACAGGTGTTAGCTCAACACCACCTTCCATAATATCACCCACACAGTAGATACCATCAACATTGGTGTTTTGGTATTCATCTACTTTGATGTAGCCACGGTCATTGGTTTCAACGCCCGTTGCTGCAAGGTTGATCTTGTCTGTTGAAGGATGACGACCGATAGCCCAAATGAGGGTATCAACATTTTGTGATTCGCCATTCTCAAGATGTAAGGTGATAGAGCCATCTGCTTCTTTCACTACTTCTTTTGGTACTGAATTGGTATGTAATTTTGGACCTGTGGTATTCATTACATCAACCAGCGTATCAATCAAAATTGGATCAAAGCTACGCAGTGGAGATTCTTTACGGACAAATAAATGTGTTTCGCTACCAAGACCGTGTAATACACCTGCTAGTTCAACCGCAATATAACCGGCACCGATAACTGCAACGCGTTTTGGTTGTACTGTTAACTCAAAGAAACCATTTGAATCAATACCGTGCTCAGCGCCAGGTACATTCGGAATTGTTGGTGCGCCACCCGTTGCAATCAGGATATGATCGGCGGTGTACGTTTCACCGTTTACGCTTACTGTGTTTTTGTCTACGAAGGTTGCAAAACCTTTTATCACGGTAACCTTATTATTACCCAGTACATTGTCATAAGAGGTGTGAATACGGCCTATATACGCTTCACGTGCCGCAACTAACTTACCCCAATCAAGGCCCTTATTTTCAACATCAAAGCCATAGTCTTTTGCATAAAGGTGCATAGCTTCGGCGATTTGTGCGCCATGCCACATCACTTTTTTCGGTACGCAACCAACATTAACACAAGTACCACCTAGCGCATTTGCTTCGATGATGGCCACTTTTTTACCGTGCATTGCAGCTCTGTTTGCAGATGCAATACCGCCGCTACCACCACCAATGGCAATATAATCAAAATGTTGTGACATATTCTTATAGTCCTTAATTGAGAAGATGAACTTATTATATGACTAAGTTCATCACCTTGTTTTGTTATAAAGTTAATTACACAGTTTAAACTGAATTGAGAGATATTATTAGTAGGTAAAGCCATTCACGGTCATTACTTTTACCTATCGATGCTAAATTTTACGCGTTGAGCGTTTCTCGATATTTACTCACTATACTTGAAATTATCATTTTATAGCCGCATTAACTAATTAATATCATTATAAATAGGATTACTCTATGACTAACCCACTTTTGACTATGACAGGTTTACCCCCGTTCGCGAGTATTAAACCCGAGCACATAGTGCCTGCTGTAACGCAAGCAATTGCTGATTGTGAAGCGGTTATTGCTAACGTATTAGCGAATGAAGATACTGTCACTTGGGCTAATTTGGTTGCGCCTTTAGAAGAAAGTGATGATCGGTTAGGACGTGTTTGGTCGCCTATTGGCCACTTAAATGCAGTGGTGAGCTGTGATGAATTACGTGAAGCCCATGATGCTTGTTTACCTTTACTGTCAGAGTACCAGACCAAGGTTGGTCAGAATCAAGCTTTGTTTTTAGCGTATCAGCGTTTACATGACGGTAGTGAGTTTGCAACATTATCGACAGCACAGCAAAAAGTGATCACCAATGCCTTACGTGATTTTAGATTGTCAGGTATTGATTTACAAGATGATGATAAACAGCGTTATGGTGAGATCACTAAACGTTTATCACAACTGACATCAACATTTAGTAACAATGTTATGGATGCTACTTTAGGTTGGCAGAAAGAGATTACTGACGAAGCATTACTTATTGGCTTGCCTGAATCAGCGAAAGCAGCAGCCAAAGCAGCAGCAGAAAGTAAATCATTAACAGGTTATCTATTTACTTTAGACTTCCCAAGTTATTTACCCGTGATGATGTATTCTGAGAATAGAGAGTTACGTCGTGAAGTGTACGAAGCATTCTGTACTCGAGCATCAGATGTAGGTCCAAATGCAGGAAAGTGGGATAACTCGGCGATAATGAATGAAATTATTGCACTGCGTCATGAACTTGCTGAATTACTTGGTTTTGCACATTTTGCAGAAAAGTCACTCGCCACCAAAATGGCAGAAACACCAGCCCAAGTGATAGAATTTTTAACTGACCTTGCCGATAAATCAGTTTCACAAGCAGAAGTTGAATTAGCAGAAATTCAAGCATTCGCCAAAGATAACTTTATGGCACAAGCGCTAGAAGCCTGGGATCTAACATTTTATGCTGAAAAATTAAAACAAGCTAAATACACCATTTCTGATGAAGAGCTACGTCCATACTTCCCTGAAGATCGCGTTGTCAAAGGCATGTTCGAAGTGGTTAAGCGTTTATTTGGCCTAAATATTATCGAAGAGCTTGGCGTAGAGTCTTGGCATAAAGATGTGCGTTTCTTTGAGATCTTTGATGACGAGGGCGAGTTGCGCGGTAGTTTCTATCTTGATCTGTATGCACGTGAACATAAACGCGGCGGGGCTTGGATGAACGATTGCTTAACGCACCGTATCAAAGCAGATGGTGAACTGCAAAAGCCAGTTGCTTACTTAACGTGTAACTTTAATAAACCGATTGGTGATAAACCTGCGCTATTTACCCATAACGAAGTGACTACTTTATTCCATGAGTTTGGTCATGGTTTGCATCACATGCTAACAAAAGTAATCCCGGCGGCTGTATCAGGTATTAATGGTGTACCTTGGGACGCGGTAGAACTACCAAGTCAGTTTATGGAAAACTGGTGTTGGCAAGAAGAGGCGCTTGCGTTTATCTCGGGTCATCATGAAACAGATGAGCCTCTACCACAAGCTATGTTAGATAAGCTATTAGCCGCTAAGAATTTTAATTCTGCGATGGGCATGTTACGTCAAATTGAGTTTGGTTTATTCGACTTTCGCATGCACATGGAATATAACCCTGCGCAAGGTTCAAATATTCAATCGGTATTAAACTCGGTAAGAGAAAAAGTATCTGTATTACCGGCGCCAGAATTTAATCGTTTCCAAAATGGTTTTTCGCATATTTTTGCTGGTGGTTACGCGGCGGGTTATTACAGCTATAAATGGGCTGAGGTATTATCCGCTGACGCCTTTTCACGTTTTGAAGAAGAAGGTATTTTTAATGCCGAAACGGGTCGTGACTTTATGAATTGTGTGCTTGAACGTGGGGGTAGTGATACGCCAATGTCATTATTTGTGCAGTTCCGTGGGCGTAAACCGAGTACATATGCGTTATTAAATCATTCAGGAATTAATTAATACAATGGATAACTGGCGATAACTGCTGAGTTGTAGCGGTTATCGTTTAGTTTTGATTTTAAAATAGTGGTAAATTGTGTATTATCTTGGCGTGATATTTACCACTTTATTTTTAGTGCTATGGTATTACCATAGTTGTAAATAATCTGTGGTGATAATTGAAGGGATATCAATCTACTGTAGTTAAACTAACTGAATTTCTGGACAAGGATGTATGATTGATACACTCACGCTTAGTGACATAAACATTGATGCGACACCATTATGTGCGACAAACCATCTGGATTTGTTTCTCACTAATTTAGCCACATTACTGCGTGTTGATACTCTTTATGTTGCGACTGTTTGCCCCGAGTCTTTCGATCTCTCTATGTTGTCTTGTTTACAGCAGGGGGTATTCGTTCCCAATGCTGAGATTGATTTTAAATCGATGCCATGTTTTGCTGCTTATCAACGTGGTTATGCTGAATATGAGCAAGATTTAGCATTACGATTCCCTGACCAAAAATTACTGCAAAAATGGCAAGCACAAGCATATTTAGGTATCCGTTTAAATGATGTATCTGGCCAACCTATTGGTGTGTTATCCGTATTTTTTCCTCGCCAACTTTCTAAACATAAGCTTGAGTTAAATTTAATCCGCTTAGTGTCTAGCTTTTTAGAAAAAGAACTTCAGCTTAAAGAACGTGTTACATTGCCTTCCGCTATAACGACTTTTGACCCACCTGCAGAGTTAAGTGCTTATACATTGTGGCTAGAAGATAACATAGCCAAAGGTCGCTTAAGTAGTTGGAGCTACTTTTTGGAACAGGATAGATTAGTATGTTCTGATTCTGCCGCCAGTATTATTGAAACCGATAATGTAGAACAAATTGATAAACTAGAGGCTTTGTTAGCATTAGTACATAAATCAGATAAAGCTTCTGTATTTCGTGACTTTCAAAATGCTATAGAGTCTAATTCAACGACATCTATACGCAGTATTTTCAATATTAGGACACTACAGGGCAATTCAAAACGTATTCAAAGTGATATTTATCCTATTGTTAATGAGTCAGGCCTGGTGTATCGCCTAGATTGCATTAGTAAAGATATCACCGCTGAGGAGTTAACGAAAAAAAGGGCATCTGCGCAAGAGCGTATTCTTGAAACTGTTTTAGCGACAACGCCAGTAGGGTTAATCAAACTAAATGCGAAGCGTGAAATTAAATGGGTGAATAAGCAAGCATGTAAGATGTTTGGTTATGAATTGGAAGATTTTCATCGTTTACGTGAAAAGGGTGTACTGAATACCAGTAGCCTGAATTTATATTTTGATGAAGATATAGAGCAGTTTGAAGAATATTATCAAGAAATATATGCCAACAAACGTAATAATTTTACGCTTAATACACGTTATCGCCATCGTAACGGTAGTATCTTATGGACAAAGTTAACCGTCACGGCAGTTAAGGATGACGTTAATAACATTCAATATTTTATTAATACTATTCAAGATCTCACCGAAGAGCAAGATAACAGACAACGCCTATCCATTATTGAAAGTATGTATAAACATAGTGCTGAAGGCATTATGTTGTGTGGTTCCAATGGAAAGATTATTGATGTTAACCCTGCTTTTGAAGTAATCACAGGCTATAGCGCCGAAGATGCGATAGGGCATACACATGATCTATTGCGTTCTGGCGTTCATGATGAAGCTTTCTATAATGGCATCTCTGAAGCATTGTTAAATAATAATGAGTGGAAAGGTGTTATCTGGAGCCGTAATCGAGCGGGTGAGATATTTGCGCAACAAGTGACGCTTTCGAGTATTAAAGAAGGTGGTAGACTTAAATATTTCTTTGCTGTTTTTACTGATGTGACAGAAGAGAAGAAAACAGATCAACAGATTATCAGCCAGTCTAATTTTGATACGCTAACTGGTTTGCCTAATCGTCAGTATTTTAGTGCTGAAATTCGTCAAGTTATCGATAGATCAGCTAAACATGGGCAAAAATTTGCGATCCTCTATATTGATATTGATGACTTTAAATCGGTCAATAATTCAGAAGATTTTATGGCCGGTGATCGCCTACTGCAAGAGACTGCAGAGCGATTAAAATACCGAAGTAGAGAAAATGATTTTCTTGCCCGAATTGATGGTGATGAATTTGCATTTATCATTCCTGAAGTGGTGAATAAACGTCAAGCCGAAGTATATGCTAAACAGTTACAAGGTGTTTTTGCGCAAGCTTATCAACTCTCAAATCAGCAGCGTTATGTGACAGCATCGGTCGGTATTACCATGTACCCTGAAGATGGGGTATCGGTCGAAGCGTTAATGCAAAGTGCAGAACAAGCGATATTTGAAGCAAAGCGTAAAGGTCGTAATCAATGCGTTACGTTTACGCAAGAGTTAAGTGATGCCGCGATACTTAAGCATCAAACGGTTGTTGAGTTAGCGGATGCCATAAAACGTGGCAGTCTTGATGTGTACTATCAACCTATAGTTGATAATGTCACGGGTAAAATTGATAAGGTAGAAGCTTTAGTTCGTTGGAATCATCAAGATAGAGGCTTTATCTCACCAGCGGAGTTTATCCCTCTGGCTGAAGAAGGCGGTCTCATTCAAGGTTTAGGGGAATATGTATTAGATCAGGCGTGCTGTGACCTGAAAATTTTGCATGAAGCCGGTTATCCTTATATTGAAATGAGTGTGAACCGTTCTAGTCTCGAATTTAAGACTGTAGACATGCAAGTATCAGAATGGCTCAAAGTAATTTCTTCACATAACTTACCTTATAGTTCGGTGACCATGGAGATAACGGAAAGTTTACTGATGGATATGGACGGTCAGTATATGCAACGTATTAATGCTTTAAAAAGTGCTGGTGTTAAAATTGCGATTGATGATTTCGGTACGGGTTATTCATCACTAAACTATTTACGCAGCTTGCCTGCTGATATCGTTAAAATTGACCGTAGTTTCATTATTAATATTCCTGAGAACCAGCAAGATAATTTACTACTCGATGGTATTATTACTATTGTCCATAATCTGGGGATGAAAGTCGTTACTGAGGGCGTTGAAACAAAAGCGCAATTGAATTACCTACAAGAGAAAAAATGTGATTACTCACAGGGTTTCTTATTATGCCGTCCGATACCACTGCATGAGCTATTAGAATTTCTCTCTAAAAATGAAAGTGTTTTTTAATTCACACTTTCTATCTTCCTCTAATCATCAACTGAATTTAGGTTGTATTCGTATTTTTTGCTAATATAGGCAATCTAACTTGAATAATTACACCTAACCTTATCAGGTATACATGAACAGCATACAAATAATCACAACAGATTCACTCTTTTCTGAACATATAGCAGGACTTGCCAAACAGTGGGATTTTTCTCTTGAGCCTGTGGCTGATGCTCAATTCCAATTAGTATATTCGGATAAGGGACTTGAATTATTTAAACTTGATGAGCCGAAGCTAGGTTCTGTATATGTTGATTTTGCTGGTGGAGCTGTTAATCACCGTCGTAAATTTGGTGGTGGTAAAGGGCAAGCAATTGCAAAAGCCGTGGGCTTAAAGTCGGGAGTAACACCATCTGTCGTTGATGGCACGGCAGGGTTAGGGCGAGATGCATTTGTGCTGGCATCATTAGGTTGTCATGTCACTATGTTAGAACGCTCGCCAATTGTTGCGGCATTACTGGAAGATGGTTTAAAAAGAGCCGTTGAAGATGCAGAGATCGGTGGCTGGATTGGAACAAGGCTAAAATTGGTCTTTGCATCAAGCCTATCGAAATTAGAAGGTTTGGGCATTACTCCTGATGTGGTTTATCTTGACCCTATGTATCCACATAAGAAGAAATCGGCACTGGTGAAAAAAGAGATGCGCGTTTTTCAATCTTTAGTTGGAGCCGATTTAGATGCGGATGGTCTGTTTGAACCTGCTATGCGCGTAGCGACGAAGCGTGTTGTTGTTAAACGTCCTGATTATGCGGAATATATAGCAAACGTTGAACCGAGCATGGCAATTGAAACTAAGAAAAATCGCTTTGATGTTTATGTTAAACAAGCGATGAAGTAATTACCTTAATGTATTTGTGTAGTTATTAATATCGGTTAGATATTTTATTTTAATATAATATCTGGAATCCGGTTCAAGGTTTTTAATGTTTAACTATGCTAACGTTGCCTCCCAAATGGGCTTAGCTATAGGCGAGGGATAGTTGTGCTACTTGAACTAGATAATATTGAGAATGAATTGACAAGTTCAAATACATTTACGGATGAAGATCACCGTATTTTAAGATCTTATGATGGTGTTATTGAAGGTATTGCTACTTTATTTGGTAAGCAATGTGAAGTGATCTTACATTCATTAGAAAGCGTAGACCGTTCTGTGATTAAAATTGAGAATGGTTTTAATACAGGTCGTGTTGAAGGTTCTCCGATCACTGATTTAGCATTAAAAATGCTACAAGATATATCAGCACAAAATAAGCAATGTTCTAAAGCTTATTTTACACAGACAAAAGATGGTCAAATGATGCGTTCGATGACGATCGCAATCAAAAACCGTTCAGAAAGAACAATTGGCTTAATTTGTATCAACATTAATATTGGTGCGTCGTTTATTGATTTTGTTCAGGAGTTATTACCTACGCCTGAGACAAGAGAAACTGAGTTGTCTTCTGAAAACTTCGCAACGACAGTTGAAGAATTGGTTGATCGTTCTGTAGAAGAAACTATTGCTGATATTAACAATCGAACTGATATTGCCAATAATGCTAAAAATAAGCACATTGTAATCTCACTTCACCAACAAGGTATTTTTGATATTAAAGATGCAATTAATATGGTTGCGGAAAAATTGAATATTTCAAAACATACCGTGTACTTATATATACGTCAAATCAAGTCCGATGAAGCCGAGCTGTAAATAAGTTAATTATTTAAGCTGCTTATATCTAGATATATGAATGTGTAAGTAACTAAGAAGGTGATTATTGTATGAATAATCACTTTTCCTTTCGAACTAACTCAGTTACCCCACACTTAATGCACGTCATATGCATGATTATCGTACAGTCCAATCTATCTAGTTAATTACGGTATATAAAACTTGCCAAGTGAGTCTAGATCTCTATAATGCGACCTCACTGACACGGCAACAGCCGTTCGGTAAGGTGTTTAAAATAACTTCGGTTACTTTCTAAACGTCCTGAATAAAGCATGAATATGTGCTTGACTTCAAATCTGGTTTGCGTAGAATACGCAGCCTGACTACGACGCAAGGCGTCAAGGTCAATGCTCTTTAACAATTTATTCAAGCAATCTGTGTGAGCACTTGCAGAG
>NZ_LOCN01000021.1 GCF_001574435.1 Moritella sp. JT01 | reverse complement strand
CTGAATCAACATTAGCAGGTGTTGAACTTTGTTCTATGCTCAAACAAGGTCAGATGATGGAGTCTGAAAATATGACTCCATGGGAGCAGTTTTATTCTTTAGCTGCATAATTGTATCTGAGGAAAAGCACACCTTTGATTTTGAACCACTAAACTCGCAGTTTGCGACAGAACCCTTCGAAATGCACCATCAGCAAAGCGAAAGAAGAGGATATTCAAGGCATGAAGTCGAGGGTTTAGTTATTCTAAATCAAGACTTCATAACGCCGACGATACCTTCATTCGTTTTGCCCTGCTAGCCTCTGATATAGCATTTTTAAGTAACTTGGGTATAAACTTAAAAATAAAATGCGTTATGTAAATGGCTGGTTAGTTCGGAAAAATATTCATGGTTATTTTCATGAGGAATGAGTTTAGCCAGCTCATCACCAATATTCGTAAAACGATAATACTTCATTCTTGATGAGCGATTTTTTACTTTCACCGTTAATTTCTCTTCCCCGTAGTTTATCGGTAAGTCTTTATCTCGTGGGAGATTGACCATTTCTAATTCATTGTTATGAATTAATCCCAATTCAGATAAGGTTAAAAAGCTACTGTAGGGTAGTTTGTGTCGGCCTAAGTTAATCGATTTAAATTGCGGCTTATTAAATAATAAGAAACTTTTGTTAGTATTCTGGCAGTTAAGTATAATCTTACGGTTAGTGTCATAACCTACTTGAGAACTTAAGTTACAGGCAACTTGAAACATTTGCGCTTCACGTTGGGTCATTTGGTTGAGTGTACGCAGTGATTTTACTGAGAAACTGCCGGAATGGCTTAATTCTAACGCAAAAATTTTACCCCATAATGTTTGCATATGCGGCCCTGAAATATCTTTTGCCATCGACATAAAAGCACTTAACCAGTCTGGGTCAATCACTTCGCTGGTGACATCGTCACAAAAGTTATTGGCGCGAACAACAATGCTTTCTAAATTTTGTTGTTGTTTTATTTGTTCTTGATTAACACGTTGGATCGCCCTATGTTCAAATGTGGTGTGTTTGTTTACCGTCAACATACCGTCAATGCCTCTATCTTTAGAGACTTTTCTTAATTGTTGAATACTGTTTAAAATATTCGATTCAACTTTATTTATATTGGTATTATTTCCAGACATAGCAAAACCTAGCCGCGTATTCAGATTAAGGGTAATAAGCTTTATTTATACCTGATATAGGCCTGAAAGTATTGTTTTGATATGTGAAATTGCTGGCTCGCGAGGAAATTTTTATGTTGGTTTATATCTTAAAGTTATTTGGACGAGTACCGTAATAAAAAGCTACTTCTACTCGTCCTTGGTATTGTATATCTAAGAGCCGAAGGCTATTTAGATATTAATATTATATATAGGCGTTGATAAGCCCAATTACAGTGTCGATTTCTGTTGGATTCATTTCACCGTCTTTGACATATAAGATCTTGCCACCTTGATCTAATAAGATGATCGCAGAACTTTTTTCAGTTAGACCCCACTTATTACGAATATCACCGTCTTCATCAAGAACAAAAATGGCATCCGGGAAATCTTCTTTGTTTGATCTTAATTGGCTAGCTACGATCGCGCCTGTTCCCCAAATTGCGTCATCTAAATTAACTAATGTCGCGGTATTGTATTTCTCGAATGGAAAATCGGATTTTTTCAATGCGTCAATCATTGGATCATTTAATTCTTTAGCGGACGTGCGCCCTGCAATATGTTGAATTAAAATAACCTTGTTTTGTAATTCAGCTGTAGACCACTGGCGGTACTCGAACTCACCTTCGACTAAATCAATATAACCTTTATCTTTGATTGTAACTTGAGGAACATTGTCTCCCAACGTTAGATTATGGCTTAAAGCGACAAAAGAGGCGAGTGATAGCGTAATAGCCGTCAGTATTTTTTTCATTATTTGTATCCTTTTAAATATGAAATTGATGTGAAAATTTTAAGTCGATAGTCAATTAACTAGCCATATCAAGCTATCTTGTTTTCATATCTTATTCTACTTTCAAGGATTTTTGATTACTAAAGTACAAATTTGTGGTCAATATAATGATTCACTAATCAATTCTGTGTCGGACGATAATATTTTATCTAATTTCACTTTTGACCCTAATATGACAGTGTATTGATTTTGATTAATCATGATTTTTTGGCCTTGTACGCCACTTTTACTATCAATGGTTAGCCATACAGGTGACACACTGCCAATACTGTCTGATGGATAAAGCATGAAAAGTTCATATTCAGGTGCGAGTTGACTAATCAGTGTCGCTAATAATAGTGCTTTTTCATCACTGTCTGCTTCATTGGTTTTTAAGACACTAATTGGAGAGAAGAAACTATCCTTATGCTCTTCTCTGTCAGGGATAGCATAAACCCAATGCTGTGCATTTTTGACCGCTGAGTTAATGGACTCTTGGTTGGCGAGTTGTGTCGCAATATCTTTTAGGTATACCCTATACTCATAAAAAAGTTGAGAGTAATTCGGTCTAACGCAAGGTAAATCTTCATCATCTGGATGCACGCAAGGGGTTATTTTTAAGTGATAAAAGGCATCGTTTTGATATTGGTTGTAGGCCTGCCAAAATAATTGTGAGGCATTACTTTCGTCTTTATTGGTAAATGCGTATTGTATGTCTTTTATTTTTTCTTGATCATCTGGCGTGTAAAAATTAATACGATCGATAGCAAATTCGAGTCTTGGCGTTAAGTAGGTATGAATCGCTTTGATTGGATAACTCAATGAAAAGGACAATTTATAACTGTCTAATAATGATGTTTCAACAATATCGGTATCAAAAAATGATTTTATCTTTAAGCTCTTTCCTTTGCTATCTGTCCATTGCCAATTAATCGAAAATGAATTTATTTCATTGTTTGGTAAGTTGATTAGAGGATAAGACGAAAGGTTGTTGCGTCCATCTGTATCACCAGAGAGGGAAGCCATTACCGGCACTGAAAGAAAAATCATTATGCTTGTGGTTATAGAAGGCCACAGAGATGCGTTGTTCAATAAAGAGTTGGGCATTTAATGAATCTCTGATAATGATCGATTCACTAAGCTTGGTAGAAAATGTGGTTGATATCAAAAATAATACAGAATAAATTTTGTTACCAACCACACCTTATTATCACTATTTAGACCCGTTATCGTACTGGTCGTTCGCGTAGCTGCTGATTACCAGCCCTTTACGATTGAATTATTAAACAGTTTTTTAGCTTCGTCATACACTTCTTGAGTTTGGAATGCAGCGATGAATTGTTTTACTTTCTCTGAGTCTTTATTGTCGTTACGAGCAACAATTAAATTTACGTATGGAGATTCTTTATTTTCAACGAAGATGCCGTCTTTAGTTGGTGATAACCCAATCTTAGTTGCAAATGTTGTATTGATAACCGCTATTGTTACGTCTTGTAAGTTACGTGCTAATAGCGCAGCTTCTAATTTTATAATTTCAACACCAAATGGATTTGCAGTAATGTCTAATTCTGTAGCCTTAATACCCGCGCCAGCTTTAAGTGCGATGATACCTTGTTGCTCAAGTAATAATAATGAACGACCTAGGTTAGTTGGATCATTTGGAACTGCAATTTTATTACCTTCTTTAAGCTCGTCAACGCGCTTGATCGATGTTGAGTATGCTGCAATTGGATAAACAAATGTGTTTGCTACGGCTGTAATATCGTAACCACGTTGTTCGATTTGCGCATCTAGATAAGGCTTATGTTGGAACGCATTTACATCAATGCTACCTTCTTCAAGTGCTCGGTTTGGTGTCACATAATCTGTAAACGTGACTATTTCAATGTCTAGATTGTATTTCTCTTTAGCAACTTTCTTAACAACTTCAATTACTTTTGCTTCAGGACCCGCCATTGCGCCCACTTTTAATACTGTTGAGTCTTTGTCGCCACTACATGCACTTAATAACACACTTGATGCAATTGCGGTTACTGATACTAATTTCTTTAGTGAAAATTCCATGATTAATATTTCCTTGAGTTGTTAAAGTTTATTCTCTGTGGTCGACTTTACTTATTAGGCGTTCACCGATGGATTGAATAATCTGTACGATGATTACCAATAAGATAACGGTAATTAGAATAATAGTTGGGTTAAAACCAATGTAGCCATGCTGAATACCAACATCACCGAGGCCACCCCCACCTACTGTACCAGCCATAGCTGAGTAGTTTACAAGTGTTACTAACGTGATTGTGATGCTATTGATAATTCCTGGCATTGCTTCTGGGATTAATACTTTCATTATAATCTGTAGTGGTGTTGCGCCCATTGTTTGCGCCGCTTCGATTAGTCCTGCAGGCACATCTAATAATGCGCCTTCAATTAATCGAGCAATAAAAGGGATTGAAGCGACTGTTAGTGGAACGATCATTGCGCCTGTGCCGATTGATGAACCGACGATAAGACGTGTAAACGGAATGATTGCAACAAGTAAAATAATGAAAGGTACTGAACGACCTATATTTACAATCACACTTAATGCATTATTTAATTTTTTGTTTGCTAAAATACCGTTTGTTTTTGTTACATGTAACAAGATCCCGGTTGGCATACCAAGTAAACATGCAATTGCAGCTGCAATACCAACCATGGCTAACGTTTCGAGGGTTGCACTAAAAAATAAGTCAATCATTTGCTCAGTCGACATAACCGATAACCTCTACATTAACTGCGTGTTGTTGGAAAAAAGCCTTTGCTGCGATAGTGTCTTCTTTATTACCTATCAATTCAGCTAACATATAGCCAAATTTAATACCGCCTGCGAATTCAATATCAGCACTTAAAATATTTACATCGACGTTTAATGCTCTACTTACTTCTGAAATCACCGCAGTATCAACGCTGTTACCTGTAAAGCCTAAGCGTACTAGTGGCATTGAGTTTGTCGTTCTATTTAATGATAATCGTTGTTTATACTCATCTGGAATTTCGAGGTTTATCGTTGCTTCAATAAATAGCTGTGCTAATTCTGTTTGTGGATTGGCGAAGAACTTAGCGACGGTGTTCTGTTCAATTAATTCGCCTTTATCAATGATCGCAACTTTATGGCAGATATTTTTAACAACTTCCATTTCGTGAGTAATAAGTAGAATAGTCAGACCTAGTCGTGCATTAATATCTTTTAATAACGCTAGAATTGATTTGGTGGTGCTTGGGTCAAGCGCTGATGTGGCTTCATCACAAAGGAGAACTTTAGGTTCAGACGCTAACGCTCGTGCAATCGCAACACGCTGTTTTTGACCGCCACTTAATTCAGAAGGATAGGCGTTATGTTTTGTTTCTAAACCAACGAGTTCGAGTAGAGGTGTGATCTTGTTTTTGATTGCAGCTTTATCCACTCCGGCTAATTCAAGTGGTAGTGCCACGTTATCAAACACGGTACGTGATGATAATAAATTGAAGTGCTGAAATATCATGCCGATCTGACGTCGTGCAGCACATAGCTCTGTTTTATTTAATTTTGTTAGTTCGACGCCATCTAGCTGAATTGAACCTGATGTCGGTGTTTCAAGTAAATTAACACAACGTATTAATGTACTTTTACCCGCACCGGATGAGCCAATCACACCGAATATCTCGCCTTTTTTGACGCTTAAACTCACGTCTTTCAAGGCATAAACAGGCTTGTCTGTAGTTTCAAATATTTTATTTATATTTGCTAATTTGATCATTTCAACGCCTAAAACGAAAAATAAGAATTGATATATAAGATTAGATATTAATTCTTCATTTATGAATAACAACTGGATACATATGCTAGTTATTAAGTTACTCAAAGTCAATGGCCTTTTTTACATCTAGATGGCTATACCAATCTTTATTTCTATTGAGGTAGCTCAAATAGCTTAGGTTTGCATCTAAGAAGGTATGGATTGCGTAATTTTTATGACGTGAAATAATGTGCCATTAGAATGATTGATAATAAAGGTAATAAATAGTGGCAACTGCAGCTGTATTCTTAGACCGTGATGGTGTGATTAATAAAGATAAAGGTTATGTTTCACAAATTGATGATTTTGAATTCATTGATGGCAGCATTGAAGCTATGCAACTATTGAAGGCGCATGGTTATCTATTAGTTGTAATAACAAATCAATCTGGTATCGCACGAGGTTATTATACTGAAGATGAATTCATGACACTAACAGAGTGGATGGATTGGTCACTTGCCGATCGGGGTGTCGATCTTGATGGTATTTATTATTGTCCTCATCATCCCGAAAAAGGTATTGGTGATTATAAGCAAGATTGTTTATGCCGTAAGCCAAATACAGGGATGTTAGATAGTGCAGGTAAAGAGCTAGATATTGATTTTGCTAACTCGTATTTAGTGGGTGATAAATTATCTGATATTCAGGCAGGTCAAAAATCACAGCTCAAAGCCAATTATTTGGTGTCGACGGGTAAAGTGCTATGTGAAAAAGGTGCAGAAGCAGCGGATGCTGTGTTTACAGACCTATTATCTGCGGCTAAATCGATAGTTAACGACTAAATTGACACTTATTGGTTGTTATTTGAGCTGTTAAGTTTTTTTTAAGAAAAAGTCTTGCCAATAAAGCGCATTTCTCTATACTCCATCTCACTGACACGGCAGCAGCCGTTCAGTATGCTCTTTAACAATTTATTCAAGCAATCTGTGTGAGCACTTGCAGA
>NZ_LOCN01000020.1:1770-4795 GCF_001574435.1 Moritella sp. JT01 | reverse complement strand
ATTTCAATTAATCATACTTTAATTTGTATGGTTAAGCCTCACGGGTAATTAGTACAAGTTAGCTCAATGCCTCACAGCACTTACACACCTTGCCTATCAACGTTGTAGTCTCCAACGGCCCTTCAGGGAGCTTAAAGCTCCAGTGAGAACTCATCTCGAGGCCTGCTTCCCGCTTAGATGCTTTCAGCGGTTATCAGTTCCGAACTTAGCTACCGGGCAATGCTATTGGCATAACAACCCGAACACCAGTGGTTCGTCCACTCCGGTCCTCTCGTACTAGGAGCAGCTCCTCTCAATTCTCAAACGCCCACGGCAGATAGGGACCGAACTGTCTCACGACGTTCTAAACCCAGCTCGCGTACCACTTTAAATGGCGAACAGCCATACCCTTGGGACCAACTTCAGCCCCAGGATGTGATGAGCCGACATCGAGGTGCCAAACACCGCCGTCGATATGAACTCTTGGGCGGTATCAGCCTGTTATCCCCGGAGTACCTTTTATCCGTTGAGCGATGGCCCTTCCATTCAGAACCACCGGATCACTAAGACCTACTTTCGTACCTGCTCGACGTGTCTGTCTCGCAGTTAAGCTGGCTTATGCCTTTGCACTAACCACATGATGTCCAACCATGTTTAGCCAACCTTCGTGCTCCTCCGTTACTCTTTGGGAGGAGACCGCCCCAGTCAAACTACCCACCAGACACTGTCCGCAACCCCGATAAGGGGCCTACGTTAGAACATCAAACGTACAAGGGTGGTATTTCAAGGTTGACTCCACATCATCTAGCGACAATGCTTCAAAGTCTCCCACCTATCCTACACATGTAGGTTCAATGTTCAGTGCCAAGCTATAGTAAAGGTTCACGGGGTCTTTCCGTCTAGCCGCGGGTACACTGCATCTTAACAGCGATTTCAATTTCACTGAGTCTCGGGTGGAGACAGCGTGGCCATCATTACGCCATTCGTGCAGGTCGGAACTTACCCGACAAGGAATTTCGCTACCTTAGGACCGTTATAGTTACGGCCGCCGTTTACCGGGGCTTCGATCATGAGCTTCGACCTAAGTCTAACCCAATCAATTAACCTTCCGGCACCGGGCAGGCGTCACACCGTATACGTCATCTTTCGATTTTGCACAGTGCTGTGTTTTTAATAAACAGTTGCAGCCACCATTTCTCTGCGACCAACAATAGCTTACGGAGCAAGTCCTTCACCATCATTGGCGTACCTTCTCCCGAAGTTACGGTACCATTTTGCCTAGTTCCTTCACCCGAGTTCTCTCAAGCGCCTTAGTATTCTCTACCTAACCACCTGTGTCGGTTTGGGGTACGATTCTCTTATATCTGAAGCTTAGAGGTTTTTCCTGGAAGCCGGGTATCAACTACTTCATCTCCGTAGAGACTCGTCATCAGTTCTCAGCATTCTCACTTAAGAGAGCAACCCGGATTTACCTAAGTCACTTGCCTACAACCTTAAACATGGACAACCATCGCCATGCTAGCCTAACCTTCTCCGTCACCCCATCGCAATATAAGTGAGTACAGGAATATTAACCTGTTTCCCATCGACTACGCCTTTCGGCCTCGCCTTAGGGGTCGACTCACCCTGCCCCGATTAACGTTGGACAGGAACCCTTGGTCTTTCGGCGTGGAGGTTTTTCACCCCCATTATCGTTACTCATGTCAACATTCGCACTTCTGATACCTCCAGCAAGCTTCTCAACTCACCTTCGACGGCTTACAGAACGCTCCTCTACCATGCAAAGAACAAGTCTTTGCATCCGTAGCTTCGGTGGTATGTTTAGCCCCGTTAAATCTTCCGCGCAGACCGACTCGACCAGTGAGCTATTACGCTTTCTTTAAAAGATGGCTGCTTCTAAGCCAACTTCCTGGCTGTCTGAGCCTTTCCACATCGTTTCCCACTTAACATACACTTTGGGACCTTAGCTGACGGTCTGGGTTGTTTCCCTTTCCACGACGGACGTTAGCACCCGCCGTGTGTCTCCCGCGATTGAACTTATTGGTATTCGGAGTTTGCAAAGGGTTGGTAAGTCGGGATGACCCCCTAGCCTTAACAGTGCTCTACCCCCAATAGTTAGACGCGAGGCGCTACCTAAATAGCTTTCGAGGAGAACCAGCTATCTCCCGGTTTGATTGGCCTTTCACCCCCAGCCACAAGTCATCCGCTAATTTTTCAACATTAGTCGGTTCGGTCCTCCAGTTGATGTTACTCAACCTTCAACCTGCCCATGGCTAGATCACCGGGTTTCGGGTCTAATCCCAGCAACTATTCGCGCAGTTAACACTCGGTTTCCCTACGGCTCCGCTATTCGCTTAACCTTGCTACTGAAATTAAGTCGTTGACCCATTATACAAAAGGTACGCAGTCACCCAACAAAGTAGGCTCCCACTGCTTGTACGTATACGGTTTCAGGTTCTATTTCACTCCCCTCACAGGGGTTCTTTTCGCCTTTCCCTCACGGTACTGGTTCACTATCGGTCAGTCAGTAGTATTTAGCCTTGGAAGATGGTCCTCCCATATTCAAACAGCATATCACGTGTGCCGTCCTACTCGATTTCACAGTAAGGTCGTTTTCATGTACGGGACTATCACCCTGTATCGTGAAACTTTCCAGAATCTTCCATTAACTTCCAAACTGCTTAAGGGCTAGACCCCGTTCGCTCGCCGCTACTAAGGGTATCTCTATTGATTTCTTTTCCTCGGGGTACTTAGATGTTTCAGTTCTCCCGGTTCGCTTCGTAACGCTATGTATTCACGTTACGATACTCTACAAAGTAGAGTGGGTTCCCCCATTCGGAAATCTGTGGATTAACGCTTTTTATCAACTCCCCACAGCTTAACGCAGATTAACACGTCCTTCATCGCCTCTGACTGCCTAGGCATCCACCGTATACGCTTAGTCACTTAACCATACAATCTAAAGTCGACCGTACAATTGAAATAACTAGGTATTATCTAGTTTTTTTCGCCTCAAGAATACTCAAGAACACTATATTGTTATTAC
>NZ_LOCN01000020.1:0-1571 GCF_001574435.1 Moritella sp. JT01 | reverse complement strand
TAACAACTTTACGTAAGGAGGTGATCCAGCCCCAGGTTCCCCTAGGGCTACCTTGTTACGACTTCACCCCAGTCATGAACCACACCGTGGTCATCGCCCTCCCGAAGGTTAAGCTAATGACTTCTGGTGCAGCCCACTCCCATGGTGTGACGGGCGGTGTGTACAAGGCCCGGGAACGTATTCACCGTGACATTCTGATTCACGATTACTAGCGATTCCGACTTCATGGGGTCGAGTTGCAGACCCCAATCCGGACTACGACGCACTTTATGGGATTCGCTTACCATTGCTGGTTTGCAGCCCTTTGTATGCGCCATTGTAGCACGTGTGTAGCCCTACTCGTAAGGGCCATGATGACTTGACGTCGTCCCCACCTTCCTCCGGTTTATCACCGGCAGTCTCCTTAGAGTTCCCACCATTACGTGCTGGCAAATAAGGATAAGGGTTGCGCTCGTTGCGGGACTTAACCCAACATTTCACAACACGAGCTGACGACAGCCATGCAGCACCTGTCTCATAGTTCCCGAAGGCACCAATTCATCTCTGAAAAGTTCTATGGATGTCAAGAGTAGGTAAGGTTCTTCGCGTTGCATCGAATTAAACCACATGCTCCACCGCTTGTGCGGGCCCCCGTCAATTCATTTGAGTTTTAACCTTGCGGCCGTACTCCCCAGGCGGTCTACTTAATGCGTTAGCTTAAGAGCCCAGTTCTCAAGGAACCAAACTCCGAGTAGACATCGTTTACGGCGTGGACTACCGGGGTATCTAATCCCGTTTGCTACCCACGCTTTCGCATCTGAGCGTCAGTTACTTGCCAGGTGGCCGCCTTCGCCACTGGTATTCCTTCAGATCTCTACGCATTTCACCGCTACACCTGAAATTCTACCACCCTCTCAAGAACTCTAGTTTGCCAGTTCGAAATGCAGTTCCCAGGTTGAGCCCGGGGCTTTCACATCTCGCTTAACAAACCGCCTGCATGCGCTTTACGCCCAGTAATTCCGATTAACGCTTGCACCCTCCGTATTACCGCGGCTGCTGGCACGGAGTTAGCCGGTGCTTCTTCTGCGAGTAACGTCACAGTAGCAGAGTATTAATCTACTACCTTTCCTCCTCGCTGAAAGTACTTTACAACCCTAAGGCCTTCTTCATACACGCGGTATGGCTGCATCAGAGTTTCCTCCATTGTGCAATATTCCCCACTGCTGCCTCCCGTAGGAGTCTGGACCGTGTCTCAGTTCCAGTGTGGCTGATCATCCTCTCAGACCAGCTAGGGATCGTCGCCTTGGTGAGCTCTTACCTCACCAACAAGCTAATCCCACTTGGGCTCATCTAGTCGCGAGAGCTTTCAAGAAGAGGCCCCCTTTCACCCGTAGGTCGTATGCGGTATTAGCAGTCGTTTCCAACTGTTGTCCCCCTCGACTAGGCAGATTCCCAAGCATTACTCACCCGTCCGCCGCTCGACGCCAGAATAGCAAGCTATTCTTCGTTTCCGCTCGACTTGCATGTGTTAAGCCTACCGCCAGCGTTCAATCTGAGCCATGATCAAACTCTTCAATTAAAAGTTTTTGACT
>NZ_LOCN01000002.1:51016-111696 GCF_001574435.1 Moritella sp. JT01 | reverse complement strand
GCCAACAACAACGAAAGCCTGAATCGAAAGATTCAGGCTTTTTTTGTGCCTGAAATTCAGAGATAAAGTACCGAGCAGATTGTGCGGAGTGGTAGTTCTTATGAATAGTATTCAGTGGGACTGAAAATACACCTGGCATTTCTCTGCTCTACCACGCTGAATACTGACTTTTTATTCTAGCGTACTTAGTCATTTAATTTTAGGTGTATACACCGTATCTTTTGCCTATATCGGTACTCAAACCAGTCTTTCAACTCATCTATTAATATATTATCCATTTGGTTCTAAAGGTTCATATGTCCCTTCGGTATTACTTGGTGGAACACGTGTTGGTTTGGCGTAGGCCAGCACAAAAAGCACTGTATGCGTCGTCAAATTTATTTTTCTATTCTAATACTGCCGATTGAGACGGTATTTTTTACCTTTTATAGATTAAATGATTTGTTTCGTTTCAGTTGGCTCTGAGTTGCAGTAAACTATCCGCTTAAACTGATATTAAGGACAGCTCGATGACAGATAAATCAAATAACACCACTCATTTTGGCTATAAAACTGTAGAGTCAGACCAAAAGGTCGATATGGTTGCGAGTGTGTTTCATTCAGTAGCGGCTAAATATGATGTGATGAATGACCTAATGTCTATGGGCATTCATCGTCTTTGGAAACGTTTTACGATTGATTGCAGTGGTGTAAGACCTGGCCATAAAGTTTTAGATCTTGCCGGTGGTACAGGTGATTTAACTGCTAAGTTTTCACGTATTGTTGGAGATTCTGGTTCTGTAACGTTAGCTGATATTAATGATTCAATGCTAAAAGTTGGTCGGGCTAAATTACGTGACCGTGGTATTGTTGGTAACGTGACTTACGTTCAAGCGAATGCTGAAGAATTACCTTTCCCTGATAATCATTTTGATCTGATTACTATTGCATTTGGTTTACGTAACGTAACAGATAAAGATAAAGCATTAGCATCTATGTTCCGTGTATTAAAACCGGGCGGTCGCTTATTGGTTCTTGAATTCTCAAAACCGGATTCTGACGCATTAAATAAAGTTTATGATTTTTATTCATTCAATATTTTGCCTAAGATCGGTGAATTAATTGCGGATGATGGAGATAGTTACAAATATCTAGCTGAATCAATCCGCATGCACCCAAATCAAGAAACATTAAAAGGTATGATGGAAACGGCTGGTTTTGAAAGCGTTGAATATCACAACTTGACTGGTGGTATTGTTGCGCTGCACCGCGGTTACAAATTCTAAGGAATGCTGATGCCAATCGAAATGCTCGTTACTGCGGGAATTGAAACATTATTGAATCAATTATTAAAAGCTGATGCAAATGCCGTAGACAAGATCGCGTCGCTAAAAGGTAAAGTGTTAAAAGTAAATATTGCTGAACTACCAAAACCACTTTATTTTATTTTTTCATCTCAGGTTGATGTGTTAGCTAAGTATGACGGTGAACCTGACTGCTGTATGGATATAAAGTTATCGAGTCTTGCTCGGTTACAAGATAGTTCACAATTCACGGCACTGATTAAAGAAGGTGAATTGGATATGCGCGGCGATCCCATGGTAGCAAGCAAATTCAGCATTATATTAAAAGAATTAGATATTGATTGGGAAGAGCATTTATCTCGTTACACCGGTGATGTTGCTGCACATAAGTTATTGCAAGGCGCAAAGTCGAGCCAAGCTTGGCTGAAAAATAACATGATGATTGCACGTCATAATGTTGCAGAGTATTTAATTGAAGAAATACGTTTAGCCCCCGGCGCGTTAGAAATTGCTGATTTTTGTGATGAAGTCAGTGAGTTAGAACAACAATGTAAGCGGTTTGAAATGCGCTTGGCATTATTGTCACGTAAGGAAGATGTATAAATGACATTGGTTGAGCTAAAGCGCTTTTATCATATACAAAAAGTTGTTTTGGAATATGGTATTGATGAGTTGTTACCTGCACAATTGCAGCCGTTATCAGCACGATTATTTCGAAAATCTATTTTTTGGATCAAAAATCAACATGCAGAGAAGTCACCTGCAGAACGTATAAAACTAGCATTGCAGCAACTCGGTCCTGTTTTTATTAAATTTGGTCAGATGTTATCAACGCGTCGTGATTTATTGCCACAAGAGTTTGCTGAGCAATTAGCTATGTTGCAAGATCAAGTGCCACCATTTGATAGTCAATTAGCGATGCAGCAGATCGAATCTGCGCTTGGTCAGCCTATTGATGATGTGTTTGATGATTTTGATCCGGTGCCGTTAGCATCAGCATCTATTGCACAAGTACATACAGCTAAGTTAAAAAGTAATGGCGAAGAAGTTGTTATTAAAATTATTCGACCTGATATCGAACCGATTATTCGTGCCGATACCCAGTTGATGAAACGCTTGTCGAAAGTATTACTGAAGTTAGTCCCCGAGGCTGTACGTTTAAGACCACTTGAGGTGGTTCTTGATTATGAAAAAACGATTCTTGATGAATTGAATTTAGAGCGTGAAGCGGCGAATACAATCCAGTTACGTCGTAATTTTCTTGATTCTAAAGAATTGTATGTACCAGAGATATACCCTGATTTTAGTCATAAAAATATGATTGTGATGGAGCGTATTTATGGTATCCCGGTATCAGATATTGCTGCGCTAGAGGCACAGGGTACCAATATGAAACTCTTGGCTGAGCGTGGTGTTGAAACCTTCTTTACCCAAGTTTTCCGCGATAGTTTTTTCCATGCTGATATGCATCCAGGTAATGTGTTTGTTTCTTATGAAACGCCTGAAGACCCTCGCTGGATTGGTATTGATTGCGGTATTGTTGGTACTTTAAATCGTGAAGACAAGCGTTACTTAGCGGAGAATTTGTTAGCCTTTTTTCATCGTGATTATCGTAAAGTCGCAGAGCTACACGTTGATTCTGGTTGGGTACCATCCTATGTTGATGTCAATGATTTTGAATTTGCGATCAGAACGGTGTGTGATCCTATTTTTGAAAAACCATTAGCTGAAATTTCTTTTGGTCATGTACTGGTTAATCTATTTGCTACTGCGCGTAAGTTTGATATGACAGTACAACCGCAATTAGTATTATTGCAAAAGACATTATTGTACATTGAGGGATTAGGTCGTCAGCTCTATCCTCAGCTAGACTTATGGGATACGGCTAAGCCATTTCTTGAAAATTGGGTGAAAGAACAGATGGGGCCACAAGCGGTCTTTTCTGCAGTAAAACAACGTGCGCCGTTTTGGGCTGAAAAGTTACCAGAGCTGCCTGAATTGGTGTTTGATACACTAACGAAAGCGACTAAGCAGCAAGCTAAATTAGATACGCTGTTTACCCAAGCAGAGCGGTTTACTCAGCAGCAAGCGTACGCAAACAAAGGTCGTTATTTACTGAGTAGTGGTGGCGTACTTATGATTTGTGCGGCGATCGTGTACAATCCTGATACTACTTCGCTAGCCACGACGTTAGCCAGTATTGGCTCAGCGCTGTTAATAGTCGGCTGGTTTAAGCTTAAGTAGCTGGAACAACAAAGTGAGTTAAGCGAAAAAAATTTATCGTAGATCAGAGTGTAGTAAATATGTAGCTTATATACTGTATACTGATCGACGTTAATAATGACGTATTCAATTATATAAAATAAGGTTTTATCATGGGCGGAATTAGTGTTACTCAGTTAATTATCATTGCTGTAATTATTCTTTTATTGTTTGGAACTAAGAAGTTACGTAATGTTGGTGGTGATCTAGGTGCGGCAGTTAAAGGCTTCAAAAAAGCCATGAGTGACGAGCCTAAAGATACGAAAGAAGAAAATAAAGTATTAGAAGAAACGACTGCAGCAAAAACAGACGTAACCAAAGAAACAAAAAAAGATAAAGAACAGGCATAATCTATGTTTGATATCGGATTTTGGGAAATTGTGGTTATTTCAGTGCTGGGCCTATTAGTATTAGGGCCAGAGCGTTTACCTGTCGCAATCAGAACTGTGAGCACTTGGGTGAAAACCATCAAGGATGCAGCTAACTCTGTGAAAGAGGAATTGTCACATGAATTGAAAATTCAAGAAATGCATGACAATTTGAAAAAAGCGGAGCAGCAAGGGATGAATAATATTAGTCCTGATTTGCAAAACTCTATTGACTCTTTACGTGATGCTGCAGCGTCGGTGACGCGTCCTTATGCGGATGCAGATAAATCGACGTCAACATCTACACCGAGTGTTGACCAAACGCCTAAAGTAGCAGAACAGGTAATAGAACAGGATAAAAAATAAATGGCAGCAGATCCAAATACTCAGCCTTTGATTGCTCATTTAATCGAACTGAGAGATAGGTTATTGCGTGCGAGTGCCGCAATTATCTTAGTTTTTATTTCATTAGTGTATTTTGCTAATGATATTTATCAGTTGATATCAGCACCACTGATTGCGCAATTACCTGCTGGCACAACGATGATCGCAACAGATGTCGCGACACCATTCTTCACGCCAATAAAATTAACTCTGGTTGTGTCTTCATTTATTGCTATCCCTTGGGTTTTGTATCAAGTTTGGGCTTTTATCGCGCCAGGTTTATATAAGCACGAGAAAAAATTGATCGCGCCGTTGGTGATTAGTAGTGCTTTACTCTTTTATCTTGGTATTGCTTTTTCATATTTCGTTGTGTTTCCTTTAGCATTTGAGTTCTTTGCGGAAGCTGCGCCGGAAGGGGTCACATTCGCGCCTGATATTAGTAGCTATCTTGATTTTGTGTTGAAGATATTTTTTGCGTTTGGTCTCGCATTTGAGATCCCGATTGCTACATTGGTATTATGTTGGACTGGTGCGACAACGCCTGACAGTTTACGTAAAAAACGCCCTTACATTGTCGTGGCAGCATTTATTATGGGGATGTTATTAACACCGCCAGATATTATTTCACAAACATTATTAGCGATACCTATGTTGCTATTGTTTGAGTTAGGTTTATTATTTTCTCGTTTTTACGTTAAACAGGACGAGACAAAAGATGAAGAAGCAGGAACTGATTGATATAGGCGTTAATTTAACAAACGCTGCTTTTCACAAAGATTTACCTGATGTTATTGAACGTGCCTCTGCCCAAGGGGTGCGTCGTTTAATTGTTACTGGCACGGATATCGCCGAAAGCCAGCTTGCTTATCAACTTACTCAAGACTATCCACAGCAACTTTATGCCACTGCAGGCATTCACCCACATGATGCTCGCCATGCTACTGATGAGAGTTGGCAGCAAATTAAAGCCCTGGCTCAACATGATAGCGTGGTTGCTATTGGTGAATGTGGTTTGGATTTTAATCGTGATTATTCTCCTCGCCCAATGCAAGAAGCTGCGTTTGCAAAGCAGTTAGAGCTGGCTGCCGAATTAAATATGCCAGTGTTTATGCATGAACGTGATGCTAATGAACGTTTTATTGCAATATTGAAAGAGTATCGATCAGCGTTACCCGCGGCTGTATTGCACTGTTTTACCGGTTCTGCGAGTGATTTGGCTGCATGCCTAGAATTGGATTTACATATTGGTATTACCGGCTGGATCTGTGATGAACGTCGTGGTTCGGAGTTATACCAATTGGTGCGAGATATTCCTGCTGATCGGTTAATGTTAGAAACGGATGCGCCGTATTTATTACCGCGAAATCTAAAACCAAAACCGAAATCACGTCGTAATGAACCTTGCTATCTACCGCATGTTGCACAAACCATTGCTACCGCGCGTAATGAGGATGTTGAGCTATTATTACGTCGCAGTTTACAGGTGACTGAACAGTTCTTTCAGTTACCTAAGCTGTGATCACTATCACTTCCTATTGCTTCGTTAATACTTTGTGTATCGAAGACTAGACAAAACCGACTAAGCAGTCTATTTTAATTGACTAACTAGTCGGTTTTTATATTGAGGCATGAAAATTATGAGTGTAGCGACAATCAGAACGAATGATAGCGACAGTATCGATGATATTGTAGAAATGGAACAGATCTTTGCAACGCAAAAAGAAGCTTATTTAACCCAACCTGAATGGGGTATGGCTGAGCGTAAGAAACGCTTAACATTATTTAAAGCCGCTTTCTTGGCAAACAAAGAAGCGTTACTGACCGCTGTTTCTGAAGATTACGGCCATCGTTCTCGTTACGACACTTTAATCGCTGATATCTTACCAACGACGGCACAATTTAATTATACTTTAGCGCGTTTAGCGAAGTGGATGAAGCCGACACGACGTAATCCTGGTTTGTTATTAGCACCAGCAAGTGTCACCATCCATTATCAACCTGTTGGTGTAGTTGGTATCGTTGTACCTTGGAATTTCCCGATTAATCTGGCCGTTATGCCATTGATCACCAGTATTGCAGCCGGTAATCGTGCGATGCTAAAAATGTCGGAGTTTACCCCAAAGACCAATCAAGTATTAAAGCAAATTATTACTTCAGTGTTTGATAGTAAAGACGTTTGCATTGTTGAAGGTGAGGTGGCCTTGTCTGCGGCATTTACCAAGTTACCTTTTGATCACTTATTATTTACCGGTTCGACAGTTGTGGGTAAGCATGTAATGCGTGCCGCCGCAGATAACCTGACGCCTGTGACACTTGAATTAGGCGGTAAATCGCCAGTGGTGGTTGCCCCTGATATTGATATCAAAGTGGCAGTTAACCGTATCATGTTAGGTAAAAGTCTTAATGCTGGCCAGATCTGTATTGCGCCTGATTATATCCTTTGTCCACGTGCAAAAGTCGCGGAGTTTGTGAAAGAGTACCGTAATGAGTTCAATCGCCGTTATCCAGCTGCTATGCAGAATGATGACTACACCAATATTGTTGATGATCGTCAGTATGGGCGTCTTAAATCATGGTTAGAAGATGCGAAGCAAAAGGGTGTGCAAGTAGAAACAATGCAAGATGGCAATAGCCTTGATGATCAAAGACACCGTATGTTACCGCATCTATTATTAAATGTGAGTGATGATATGCAGCTCATGCAAGATGAGATCTTTGGTCCATTGTTACCGATTCTACCTTATGACTCGATTGATGATGCGATCCGTTATATTAAAAAACGTCCACATCCATTAGCGTTATATATCATGAGTTTTGATAGAAATACTCAGCAACAGATCATACGTGAGACGATTTCCGGTGGTGTTGCGATTAATGATACAATCATGCACTTTGCTGCTGATGATGCCCCGTTTGGTGGTGTTGGCCCATCTGGTATGGGACAGTATCATGGCATCGAAGGCTTCCGTACTTTTTCAAAATCAAAAACCATATTGAAACAAGGAAAATTTCATTCTACGCGCTTTGTTCATGCGCCTTATGGGAGTTTGATACAAAAAATAATTTTGAAATTTTTCTTGAGATAATATGACTAAATCAAAAAAAAAACTGATCTTGGATGCCGCGTTAGCGCTGTTCACGGTCAATGGGTTTCATGGTACGACGACGGCGGCGATTGCACGTGAAGCAAAAGTCGCAACGGGTACCTTGTTTCATCACTTTGCCACGAAAGAAGCATTAATCGAAGCCTTATATCTTGAGGTAAAAAGAGAATTTGCTCAGGCTTTATTGCAGCCAAATGATCATAATACTGAATCTCGATTAACTGATATCTGGGTTTACGGTGTTCACTGGTTAGTTCATCATCCACAAAAAATGGCGTTTATCCTACTTTGTAGCCATTCGTTGTATTTTGATAAAAAGATCCAACTGGCTATTTGGGAAGAGGTATTAGGCTTCTTTACGGAATTACTTAATACGGGTATTCATAACGGTATAATTAAAGATTTACCGATACCATACCTTTTAACGACATGTGAGAGTTTCTTACTATCAACTGCGACTTATGTGTATGCGCTACCTGAGATAGATCAAAAGGCTGCGATTAATTCGTCAATTAATGTAATTGTTGATGCTATTTCAGTACAAGGTGCTGATATTCATTTACTCACGCGGTAAGATGGCTATCTAACCAAGTACAAACCGTACTTGGTTTCCCAATTCGAATTCCTACCTCGCAAGGAGATATCGTGAGTAAAACTATTCTAGGTGGTTTCCCAAATCGTCGCCCTCGTCGTAATCGTAAAAATGATTTTTCTCGTCGTTTAGTGGCTGAAAATCAATTAACAGTTAATGATCTTATCTATCCGATGTTTGTACTTGAAGGTACAGGCCGTCGTGAATCGATCGCATCAATGCCGGGTGTTGAACGCTTATCGATTGATTTACTGTTAGAAGAGGCGGCTGAACTGGTCGCGTTAGGCATTCCGATGATTGCTATCTTCCCTGTTACCCCGTTAGAGAAAAAAAGCTTACTTGCAGAAGAAGCGTATAACGCTGATGGCTTAGCGCAAAAAGCAGTACGTGCATTAAAATCATCATTCCCTGATCTCGGAGTCATGACTGATGTGGCGTTGGATCCGTTTACTACTCACGGCCAAGACGGCATCATTGATGACTCGGGTTATATCCTTAATGATATTACCACTGAGATTTTAGTGAAGCAGGCGTTATCTCATGCTGCTGCGGGTGCAGATATTGTCGCCCCTTCAGATATGATGGATGGTCGTATTGGCGCTATCCGCATCGCATTAGAAGAGGCGGGTCATGTGAATACACAAATTATGGCTTACTCTGCAAAATATGCATCTAATTATTATGGACCTTTCCGTGATGCGGTGGGCTCGGCGAGTAACCTAAAAGGCGGCAGTAAGGTTACTTACCAAATGGACCCGGCAAACTCGGATGAAGCGTTACATGAAGTGGCGATGGACATCGAGGAAGGTGCGGACATGGTGATGGTTAAGCCTGGTATGCCTTATCTGGATATTGTACGTCGTGTTAAAGATGAATTTGGCGTCCCAACATTTGCTTATCAAGTGAGTGGCGAGTATGCAATGCACATGGCTGCGATTCAAAATGGTTGGTTGAAAGAACAAGAATGTGTTCTAGAATCATTACTATGCTTTAAACGTGCTGGTGCTGACGGTATTCTGACATATTTTGCAAAACGCGTAGCGATATGGCTTAAAGAAAATAACGCGTAATCATTTTACGGCAATAAAAAACCGAGTCTCATGCTCGGTTTTTTACTTTCTAATTATCTATTACTTTTCTTTAACTTGTAATACTAAATTATGCTTAGCTTGTAATTCTAACTCAGATGCTAATGCGGCTGCGCGTAATGGATGCTGCGCTAACCATTGTGCTGGCAAGGTGATTATTAATGTATTTTCTTCAGCGAGAATGAGTGAAAACTCTGGAATTGTACCATCAGTACGTCGTAAGGCTAGCGTGTATGACACTCTTAAGATACGACAAAGTAGTAAAGCACTTGCGTAACTGATTGCTGATTGTTGTGCTAACAAAGATAAATTTAATTCATCACGTTGGTTAATCAATAACGCCGACAGTAATTGCTTCTGGGCTTTGGTAAAACCAAGCATATCTGTGTTATCGATAATATAGGCCGCGTGTTGTGGTGCTTTCTTATAATCAATCGATAAGCCGATCTCATGTAAAGAACTGACATAAGCAAGTAAAGGTCCTGCTTGGGTATCGTCTTCAGAAATCGTCATTTTTAGTTGGTCAAATGCTTTTAACGCGGTACTTTTAACCCGTTCAGCTTGTCCCAGATCCAATTGATGTTTTACCATCAAGCTATTTACTGTTTGTTGACGTACATTGTGACTTGCACGCAGTCCGGTCATTTCGTAAATAACGCCTTCTCTTAACGCGCCGCCAGCTAAAAACATATTATTGATTTCTAGGCTTTCAAATAGCGCGGTAAGAATAGCCAAGCCGCTTGTGAATACTGGTTTTCTATCTGTTGTTAAGCCTTTGATATTAAGGTTTTCAATATCACCACAGGCAATCGCTTGCTGCTGAATACAGTGTAATTTCGTCAGTGTTATCTGTTCATTCTCACCTTGCGCGACCATAATTTCTTGTAACGCTTGGATTGTACCTGAAGCACCTATACACGTATTCCAGCCAATGGTTAAATACTTTTCTAGCTGAGGGTTCAAAACCGCTTTTGCCGCATCAATTGCTTGCGTAAAGTTGTGTTGATTGAGCTTACCATCAGCAAAATAGTTATTTAACCAAGTAACACAACCCATCTTAAAGCTATAAAGCAGCTTTGCTTGTGCTTGTTCACCAATAATGAGTTCAGTACTTGCGCCACCGATATCTACCACTAAACGATTGCCTTGACCACTGCTGGTATAGGCAACGCCTTTGTAGATAAGCGCCGCTTCTTGTTCACCGGAAATAATGTTTACCGGATGAGCCAATATTTTTTCTGCCGTAGCAAGAAATATAGCTACATTTTTTGCTAAACGTAATGTAGCTGTACCAACAATCCGAATGTTCTCGACTGGAATGTCTTGTAGTTGTTCAGCAAACAAACTTAAACAATCCCAACCGCGCAGAAGTGCTGCTTGGTTGAGATTATTTTCTGCATCAAGGCCAGCAGCAAGTCTTACTTTGCGTTTAACTTTAGCAACAGTTTGTAGACTATTGTTAACTTCGCGAACGACCAGCATATGAAAGCTGTTTGAACCGAGGTCAATAACGGCATATAAATTTGACGAACTTTTTTTACTCACACTAATCACTTTATCTATAAACAAACTATTTAATTAATGGGTTTTGTTATGCGTATTATGCTGACGTTGGCCAGTACGACGCGTTTTGTTACGATCATTCATTGATCTTGAATTACTCGGACGAGCACGTTTAGTGTGGATCGGTCGTGGTAAGTCAGTTAATAATGCGGCTTTATCGTAATGACAAACAGGGATCGTATGTTCAATGAACTCTTCAATCGCGGGTAAATTATAAATGTATTTTTCACAAGCGAAACTAATTGAATGACCTTCTGCACCAGCACGACCAGTACGGCCAATACGGTGTACGTAATCACCACAATTATCGGGTAAATCGTAGTTAAATACATGACTTACCGCTGGAATATGTAGACCACGTGCTGCAACGTCCGTCGCGACAAGAATGTCTAATTTACCTTGAGTGAATTGTTCTAGAATACTATTACGTTTTTTCTGAGGAATATCACCCGTTAATAAACCTACGCGATGTTTATCTGCTGCCAAGTGGCCCCAGATTTCTTCACATTTATGCTTAGTATTGGCAAATACAATGGCACGTTCTGGCCATTCTTCTTCAATTAACGTTTGTAATAAAGCCATTTTGTCATCATTTGACGGGTGAAATAGCTCTTGAGTAATGCTGCTGCCTGTTACTTTGTCTGCTTCTACAGTGACTTCTTCTGGTTCGTTCATGTGCTGATAAGCTAATTCACGAATATCCCAAGTAAAGGTCGCAGAAAACAGTAAGTTTAGACGCTGTTTTGGCTCTGGCATTTTGCGCATTAAATAGCGAATATCTTTAATGAAGCCTTGATCTAGCATGCGATCAGCTTCATCTAATACTAATGCTTCGACACCGGATAAATCCATTGTTTTTTGTTTTTCAAAATCAATGATACGACCCACAGTGCCGATGATGATATCAACGCCGTTCTCAAGGTTTTCACGTTGAATATCGTAGCTTTCGCCACCATAAACAAGACCCATTTTAAGGCCTGTTGTTTTGGCAATCGGTAACGCATCTTTATGAATTTGAATTGCAAGTTCGCGTGTTGGCGCTAAGATAATAGCGCGAGGCTTATTTTTTGGACGATCTTCGGCTGGTTTTGTTTTCAATAAATGATGAAAAATAGCGGCCAAAAATGCGATAGTTTTGCCTGTACCAGTCTGTGCTTGACCGGCTACATCTTTACCTTGGATGGCAAATGGCAAGCTAAGTGCTTGAATTGGTGTACAATATTCGAAGCCTGAAGCTTCTAACCCAGCAAGTACGTCGGCATTAAGGCCAAACTGGGAGAACTTATGTTCTGTAAGATGATTTTTGCTCATTTATTTAGCATATCAGGTTAAGCTTGCATTAAGAACTTAAATCTATTGAAATAGGGCAATGAGTGCCACATATATGTAGTAACAAAATTATTTTTTATTGGAGTAATAAATGAGCGACAAAATTATTCAGCTAACCGATGCTGCTTTCGATATGGATGTGTTAAATTCAGAATTACCTGTACTAGTTGATTTCTGGGCTGAGTGGTGTGGACCTTGCAAAATGATCGCACCGATCTTAAGCGAAGTTGCTGAAGAGTACGCAGGTAAAGTCACTATCGGTAAATTAAATATCGATCAAAATTCAGGTACGCCACCTAAATTTGGTATCCGCGGTATCCCGACTTTATTGTTATTTAAAAACGGCGCTGTAGCGGCGACTAAAGTTGGCGCATTATCAAAAGTGCAATTACAAAGTTTTCTAGACGAAAACCTGTAACATGTAAAATACTGACGAGATTTTGTTTTTAAATCTCGTCAGTATGCTATTATTCAGTGGACGAATAAAATTATAAATGCTAACTTCATTGTTCGTTTATTGTTCTATGTGCCGAATCAGGCATCATAATCAATGATTCAATCATTGATTTAATAACTCAAATTATCGATTCATTACTTAGTTAATGGCTCACACACTCGATCATTGATTCAAATACTTTATCCTTGGTTGACATTCCGTTACGCAAAGGTTGCATAAGCTCGAACTCATCATTATGAATTTAACCGAATTAAAAAACACACCAGTTTCTGAACTTGTAAAACTGGGCGAATCTATGGGTCTAGAAAATCTGGCTCGCTTAAGAAAACAAGATATCATCTTCTCGATCCTAAAAGCTCACGCGAAAAGCGGCGAGGACATTTTTGGTGATGGTGTTTTGGAGATCTTGCAGGATGGCTTTGGGTTCTTGCGTTCAGCAGACAGCTCATATCTCGCCGGACCTGATGATATTTATGTATCACCAAGTCAGATACGTCGCTTTAACTTACGAACGGGTGATACCGTTGGCGGTAAAATTAGACCGCCAAAAGATGGCGAACGCTATTTTGCGCTGTTAAAGATTGACCAAGTTAACTATGACCGTCCAGAAAACTCTCGTAATAAAATCCTCTTTGAAAACCTAACGCCAATTCACCCGATTGAACGTCTTCGTCTAGAACGTGGTAATGGCAGTACCGAAGATATTACCGCACGTATTCTTGATTTAAGTGCGCCGATCGGTAAAGGTCAACGTGGTTTAATTGTGGCACCGCCGAAAGCCGGTAAAACCATGTTATTACAAAACATTGCCTCTTCAATTGCGTTAAATCATCCAGATGCGATATTGATGGTTCTACTTATCGATGAACGTCCGGAAGAAGTAACAGAGATGCGCCGTCTGGTACGTGGTGAAGTTATTGCTTCTACTTTTGATGAGCCTGCGAGCCGTCATGTACAAGTAGCGGAAATGATGATTGAAAAAGCCAAGCGTCTTGTAGAACACAAGAAAGACGTGATCATCTTACTGGATTCTATCACCCGTCTGGCACGTGCTTACAATACGATCACACCATCATCCGGTAAGATTTTATCTGGTGGTGTTGATGCCAATGCATTACACCGTCCAAAACGTTTCTTTGGTGCTGCACGTAAAGTTGAAGAAGGTGGTTCTTTAACTATTATCGCAACAGCATTGATTGATACTGGTTCGAAAATGGACGAAGTCATTTACGAAGAATTTAAAGGTACAGGTAACCAAGAGTTACACCTTAATCGTAAAATTGCAGAACGTCGTATTTATCCTGCGATTGATTTCACGCGTTCAGGTACCCGTCGTGAAGAGCTATTAGCAGATAAAGCTGAGCTACAAAAAATGTGGATCCTACGTAAGATTATTCATCCAATGGGTGAGATCGATGCAATGGAATTCCTGATTGATAAGCTAGCCATGACGAAAACGAATGATCAATTCTTCGAAGCAATGAAGAAGCAAAAATCATAATCGTTTAAGTTAACTGTCTGTGATTAATATTTAAAATAAACGCCATATATTTTGTTTTTATAACAAGTGTGTGGCGTTTTTTTTTCAAAAAATAGCGTGGAATTGTTTATGAAATATAAAGATCTGAGAGACTTTATTGCCTTACTTGAAAGCAAAGGCGAATTAAAACGTATTCATCAAGAAATTGATCCGTATCTAGAAATGACGGAAATTTGCGATCGCACATTAAAAGCAGGCGGTCCGGCATTATTATTTGAAAATCCGAAAGGTCATACTATGCCTGTGCTGGGTAACCTATTTGGTACCCCTGATCGTGTCGCTATGGGCATGGGACGTGAAAGCGTCAGTGAACTGCGTGAAGTGGGTGAATGGTTAGCTTATTTAAAAGAGCCTGAACCACCGAAAGGTTTTAAAGAGTTAATGGAAAAAGTACCGATATTTAAACAGGTACTGAATATGCCCACTAAAAGACTGCGTAAAGCACCTTGCCAAGAGATAGTGCTAACAGGCGATGATGTTGATTTAAGTCAGATCCCTATTCAGCATTGCTGGCCTGGAGACGTTGCCCCATTAATTACTTGGGGTTTAACGATCACCCAAGGTCCTTATAAAAAACGTCAGAATTTAGGTATTTACCGTCAGCAAGTGTTGAGTAAAAACAAATTAATTATGCGTTGGTTATCACATCGTGGTGGTGCGCTGGATTTTAAAGAATTCCAAGAACTAAACCCAGGTGAAAACTACCCTGTGTCTGTGGCACTAGGTGCTGATCCCGCGACAATTTTAGGAGCCGTAACGCCGGTACCTGATACGTTATCTGAATATGCTTTTGCAGGTTTATTACGTGGTAGTCGTACTGAAGTCGTTAAGTCTATTTCCAATGATCTTGAGGTGCCTGCTAGCGCTGAAATTATCTTGGAAGGTTACATTAAGCCGGGTGAAATGGCAGAAGAAGGCCCTTATGGTGATCATACTGGTTACTATAACGAGACTGACTCTTTTCCTGTATTTACGGTGACGCATATTACGATGCGTAAAGATGCCATTTATCATTCGACCTATACAGGCCGTCCTGCAGATGAACCTGCGGTACTGGGTGTGGCGTTGAATGAAGTCTTTGTGCCTATTTTACAAAAGCAGTATCCTGAAATTGTTGATTTTTATTTACCGCCTGAAGGTTGCTCTTATCGCATGGCGATCGTGACAATTAAAAAACAATATCCAGGCCATGCGAAACGCGTGATGCTGGGGGTGTGGTCTTTCTTACGTCAGTTCATGTATACCAAATTTGTGATTGTCTGTGATGATGATATTAATGCGCGCGATTGGAATGATGTGATTTGGGCAATTACCACTCGCATGGATCCTGCGCGTGATACCACGCTGATTGAGAATACACCAATTGATTACCTTGATTTTGCATCACCGGTATCGGGTCTTGGCTCAAAAATGGGTATGGATGCAACCAATAAATGGCCTGGTGAGACAGATCGCGAATGGGGCGAACCAATTGTGATGGATGAGAAGGTTAAGCAGCGAGTCGATGATTTATGGGACGAATTAGGGATTTTGTGATATAAATGAGCTAGATCATAAAAATTCGAGCTTGTCAGAGATTGAGATTGAAAGGGAACGTATGTTAAGAATTAAGTGTGAAGTGACATTGTTAGAGTCGTATACAGAGACTGTATTTAACGTGAAGTTAAAGCCAGAACAAAAAGTTGAGTTCCAGGCTGGGCAATATCTAATGGTGGTCATGGCCGAAGACGACAAGCGCCCATTTTCTATTGCTTCAAATCCGAGTAATGATGATATTTTAGAATTGCATATTGGTGCATCAGAACAAAATTCGTATGCAATGCAAGTCGTGGAAAGACTAAAATCAGGCACTATCGAAGTTGAACTGCCAGGTGGTAATGCTGGTCTAAGAGAAGAGTCTGAGCGTCCTTTGGTATTAATTGCAGGCGGCACTGGTTTTTCTTACACAAAATCTATTCTAGAGCGTGCGGTAGAAGTTAATCAACGTCCTATTTCATTATATTGGGGTGCGCGTGAAGCATCGCATTTATATGCATTTTCGTTGGCACAAGAATTAGCTGATGCGCATCCACAGGTGACTTTCATTCCTGTTGTCGAAACCGCTCCAGAGCAATGGTCTGGTAAAGTTGGGCAGGTGCATAAAGTAGTGATGGAAGATGTTGCTGATTTAGCGGCATGTGATGTTTATATTGCTGGTCGTTTTGAAATGGCTGGTGCAGCGCGAACTGACTTTGCACCGCTAGGCGTCAAAGAACATTTATATGGCGATGCATTTGAATTCATTTAATTGATAATGAATGTATTCGGATTAAAAAAGCCGTAACAGATGTTACGGCTTTTTATTATTTTGAATATGATACTGGCTTAGTTGTGAGTTGTACGATTAAGCTTGTTGATGGTAACTTAAGCTTTTTTTATACGTCGCATTTGCATCATTAACGAGACCTAATTTTTCGTAAGCATGTGCTAGAGCACTGTACGCAGAGGTAGACGGTGATTGACTGATACCTTGGCTTAACTCTTCTACGGCTTCGCTCCAACGACCTTCTTTTACCATTAATTGACCAATACATACAGCTAATAAACCTGAGCCTTCACGCGTGTTCTGCAGACGCTTAAGACGTTCGATGAGCGCATGGTAATCACCAAGGTTTAATTTAGGTGTTAGGCTGATCAGTTCTGGATACAGTTCATTACTTAATGCGTCCATCAGCAGCAGATAAGCTGACTGGTGGTCGTTACGTCCTATTAACAGGTTAACTGTTTCTGCTAGATAACGGCCATCATGTTTAAGTTTCTTTGGTAGTGAGCTCCAGGTATCAAGTAATCCAGTGCTGCCTTGCTGTTTGGCTACTTCACCTAAATGTTGGAAATGACTATGTTTACGTAGTTCATCAGCTTCGCCTGAGGTAAGTAATTTTTGTTTTTGTAATGCTGGAATAAGCGTGAGTAATTGTTCCCATTCTTTTCTTTCAATACAGACAGCTTTAAACATTGTTAGCACTACTTTATGCTTTGGATGTTTATCATGTAACGCAGATAGTGATGCAAATGCTTGTTCAAATTGCTGCTGCTCAATTTGCAACTTAGCTTGTGTTATCTCGACCGCAAGGATATTTTTATCTGCATTCTTGTGTGCTAATAATAAATATTCATCACGTTTTTTTTCGTTGCCAAGACCTTGTGCAGATTGCGCTGCGGCAAGGTAATTTAACACGGGTACTTGTGCTTTTTTGGCTGCTTTTAAAGTTAACGTTTCTGCTTTTTTAAAGTCACCACTGGCTAATGCTAAGATGCCTTTTTCTGTTTGTATTTTAGCGCGAGCTTGATGATAGCGATTAAACCAACCTAGGCTGTAAGTCAGTTTATTGATTAATGCTTCAAACCCTAATAAAGTAAAGTAGAAAGCAATCACCATCACTACGGCACTACTGACTGTTGCATCGATGACGTAATCGCCGGCTGCAATCATGACATAACCTTTATTGCCCATTAAATATGGGGCACCGATTGCACCTGCAAGAAGCAGCGCGATTAATACTATAAATCTAACCATTTTATCTGCCTCCGTTTATTTTGTGCTTGTGCTATTGGCTAATCCGTTGATTTTACGATCTCTGATGGTTGTCTGGATCAGTGCCGCGCTGTTTAGTTTTGCAGGGTATTTTGTTGTAATCGTTGCTTTGCTCAATGTATCAAGATTCGCCAGCATACTTTTGGCTGCGGGTTGATTTACATCGTAATAACGCTTAATCCAAGTTTTTGCTGTTTTCAGTGCATGCTTGAATTTAGCTTGATCGTGACGATATATTGCGAGTTCTGCTTGTAACAGTTGTGTTTTTAAGTTTTCAGTCAAATACCAAGCTGCTTGTGGTGATAACAGGGCGTCAACTGAATTATCTTGGCGACGGATCGTGATAAAGTTATCGCTGAAAGATTGCCATGACTTAGTGAGATTCGCTTTCCAGTCTGAACTATTACTTGATAATGTACTGTTTTTTTTCACGACATCAGGACGAGTAAGGCCTGCTAATACGAGATTATCCACTTCTTCTATTTGAATCGCGAGTTTCAGTGCTAAACCATCATGATCAATACGCGGTAATTTAGTCAGTGTGGCAATATCTTGTTCAATCACTTTGCGTAGTGGTAATAAGCTCGGATCATTTAATTGTGTTAAACGACGACTGGCAGATGATAATAAGGCTAAGCTGGTATCAATATCTTGTTCTAGCGCTATTTTACGGCCCGCCATACGAATTAAGTATTCCGCTTCTGCGAGCATCCATTCATTGGGATTACGCATTTTAAGGTTCGCGACCGCCAGTTGTACGGTTTCGAGTTGTGCCGCGGTTAGCTTTTCACTGTCTTGGATCTGGCTAAGTTGTTGCGCCGTTTGCTTTAATTGGCTGGCTACAGCTTTTTTGTCTTCGCTTAGCTGCTGACGTGATGATTGCTGTGCGTTTTTTTGATCTTGCAATTGTGCTTGTAATTTTGTTAGCACTTGTTGCTGTAGTTGGTTTTGCTGATGGCTATGATAATAGAGACCTGCGCTAAGGCCTAGCGTTAACAGGATCGCCACCGCACCAGTGACAATACCCGCTTTACTTGCTGGCTTACCTTCCGTTGTAATCGTATCTGATGAATCAACAATGCCTTTGTTGGTTGTTTTGGTATTGGCATTTTGACTGTTTTTTTTATTGTCTGTCATTTAGCTTATTCCTATCTGCATATCCAATTGCTTAACAGCATTAAATAATGAATTATTTGATGCACCACTAGCAATGGTGACGTGTTCTATTCCTAACGCATGAGCAAGTGCTGCTATTCGTTGGCTAGGAACAATAAAGTGCAAGTTTAGTACCCAAGGTAACGCTGTGTAGGGTATCGTTTTTATTAGGTTACCCAGAATCTCACCGCTAGTGATAATAACACTATTAATGGCGAATTGTTGCCACTTATTAATCAACAACTCGGGTTCGTAGTAGGGGGAAGATCGTTGATAAACTTCACAATATGTCACGTTAGCCGAGCGTTTTATTAGATCTTCTGCCATCGTCTCCCGGCCCCCATTACCGCGTAGAATAACAATGTTTTTGTGTTCTACTGCCGTATTAGTAAGTAGTTTTAACACCCCTTCGCTATCATGTGTTTGGGGTATTTTGGCGTGATTTACACCGTATTTTTGCCAGCGTAGTGCTGTTGTTGGACCTACTGCAATGTAATTTATATGCTGTGGCCAAATTTTATTTTCTTGTATTAAACTGCGATGAGCATAATTTACAGCATTATCGCTTATGGCAATAATATAGTCATCAGGCTGTAATTTTTCCAGTAATGAACTAACTTTATTAAATTGCTGTCCTGCGGATATATCGATAAACGGACAACATAAGGCAGCCCCATTAGCTGCCTCAATTTGACGAGCGAGTTGCTCGCCTTTAACGCGAGGGCGAGTGATTAGCGCCCTGATTTTCATGCGTCTGCGTTATTATAAACAGCCGCTAAAATTTCTTTTGCACCTTGTGCCAGTAATTTATCTGCAAGTGTGAGTCCCAGCTGGCGTGCATTTTTACGGTCACCACGGATTTCTGCGCGAATGACTTTAGTACCGTCTGGTTTACCAACAAGTCCACGTAACCATAGCTCATCACCGTCGATTAGTGCGTAGCTACCGATGGGTACCTGGCAACCACCTTCAAGTGCGAGGTTCATAGAACGTTCTGCCATGACCCTGTCACTGGTTAAAGCATCATTTAAAGGGGCTAGGATTGCTTTTACACGTTCATCATCAACGCGACATTCAATGCCGACAGCACCTTGACCAACAGCGGGAAGACTTTGCTCTGGTTCAATATAACTCGCAATACGGTATTCCATATCTAGGCGCTTTAGGCCTGCGGCAGCTAAAATAATCGCATCATAATCTTTGTTATCAAGCTTGTTTAAACGCGTGTTAACGTTGCCTCGTAAGTTCATTATTTTTAAATCTGGACGTGCTTCACTTAGTTGGCATTCACGTCGTAAGCTACATGTACCAACGATTGCACCTGGTGGTAATTCTTCGATCTGACGGTAAGTATTTGAAACAAATGCATCACGTGGGTCTTCACGTTCACAAATTACTTCTAAGCCTAAACCTTCTGGAAATGCAACTGGTACATCTTTCATTGAATGCACGGCGATATCGGCGCGATCTTCAAGCATTGCTATTTCTAGTTCTTTTACAAAAAGACCCTTACCACCCACTTTTGCTAAAGGCGTATCTAAAATGATGTCACCCTTGGTTACCATTGGGATTAATTCAACGGTAAGGTTTTGATGAATTGCTTCTAGACGTGCTTTTACATATTCAGCTTGCCACATTGCTAATGGGCTTTTACGGGTTGCAATTCTTAGTGTTTCAGTAGCCATTGTATTTCCAAATTTAACTAGATTAGCTAAATATTAACAGATTTAATCCGTTAATAGTTGATCTAAGGTGGGCTTATTTGTAAATAATACACCTTATTTAAGCATGCGATAACGTACATAATTGGGTCTAAATAGTACGTTATTCAGAGGGCGTAGGTGTGCTAGTTAAGTAAGGGGGAGGTTAAGATAATGATTTATATTGTGGGTTATTGGCTGCAGCGTGTACTACTGCAGCTTAATAAATTAATGATGATTAACTAGTCACAATTAAGGCGGAATGCTTTATGACTTTTTTTGATGTGTTGTTTAATACTACCAAGGACTGTTTTAACTTCACCTTTTGATGTTGCCTTTTGCAACTGGTTAAAAAGGTGCGTTAATTTTTCCATACCTTGCTGATAAGCCATATGTTGCATATGCGTACTATGAACCATACCTTTCATACCTTTCATGTCTTTCATATTTGCCATTTTTCTGTGGTCCATACCTTCCATGTCTTTCATATTCGCCATTTTGCTGTGGTCCATACCTTCCATGCCTTTCATATTAGCCATGTTGTTGTGGTCCATATTTTTCATAGTGGGCATGCCTTGCTGCAGTTTTAATGGTATTTCATCTTTCGCTTTAGCACTGCTCGCCAATAATTTGGTTAGCTGAGCTTGCATTGCAGCTTGGTCATTACGTTTAAAGGCGCCGACATAGGCTTTTAAATCATCACTCATTTCTGTCATGACACTGCCCAGTTGGGTATCTTCACAGTGACCATCCTCATCGCCGTGGGCAAACGCTGGTGAACTGAGGGCGGCGCTAAGTGCGATTGCTATTGTGATTTTTTTAAACATTATTTTGCTTCCTTAATATATTTATTTATTCGCGCTGATTACATTTTGCTCATCAATCATCTGGGACTTTAAGCTGATTGATTTCCACAAATAGAAAGACGCAGGTAATACTAATAGTGTCAGAATGATCGCTGATGCCATGCCTCCAATCATAGGTGCGGCAATGCGTTGCATTATCTGTGAACCCGTACCGTCCCCATACATAATGGGGATTAAGCCGATGATCACGGTTGCTACTGTCATCATAATTGGGCGAACACGTAAGCCTGCACCATCCATCACCGCCTGCTGTAATTTGGCTTTGGTGAAATTACCTGCCGCTTGTGCGCTTGCTAACGATTGGTTTAAATAAACAAGCATTATTACGCCGATTTCGACAGATACACCAGCTAGGGCGATAAAACCAACACCGACGGCGATCGAGAAATTGTAGTCGAGTAAATATAATAACCAGATACCACCAATCATGGCTAATGGCAGTGTACCGAGGATCAGTAATACTTCACCCACACGTCTAAAGGCGAGATACAGTAATAATACGATAATCGCGAGCGTTGCTGGGATCACCACAGATAGGGTCTCTTTGGCACGTTGCATATATTCGTATTGTCCCGACCAGGTAATTGAATACCCTGCGGGTAATACTAATTGCTCGGCTACAGCTTGCTGGGCATCGACTACATAAGAGCCGAGATCTCGGCCTTCAATGTCCACATAAATCCAACCATTAGGGCGGGCATTTTCGGTTTTGATCATCGGAGCACCGTCTTCGACGTAGATGTTTGCGACATCACCTAAGGCGATTCTTGCACCTAATGGTGTTATCAGTGGTAATAATTTAATTTGCTCAATACTGTCTCGATAAGATTGAGGGTAACGAATATTTACCGGGTAACGCTCTAATCCTTCAATGGTTTGAGTGACGTTAACACCGCCTACTGCTGTGGATATGACTTCTTGTACATCCGCAATATTCAGCCCATAGCGCGCCGCTTTTTCACGCTCGATATCAATTTTCACATAACGTCCGCCAACAACACGTTCAGCATAAGCGGATGCGGTACCGGGTACGTTAAGTAAGATTTTTTCTATCTGTTTACCAATTTTTTCAATCTCAGCAAGTTTTTCACCCGCGATCTTGATACCAATCGGCGTTTTGATGCCTGTGGCTAACATATCAATACGGGTTTTGATTGGCATTACCCAAGCGTTGGTTAAGCCCGGAAATTGGACTAATTTATCAAGTTCTTGACGTATACTCTCAGAGGTAACCCCTTCTCGCCATTCGGCTTTCGGTTTTAAAGTGATGAACGTTTCAATCATGGTTAATGGTGCTGCATCGGTGGCAGTTTCGGCGCGACCTGCTTTACCCCATACGCGTTCTACTTCGGGCACGGTTTTGATTAACTTATTGGTTTGCTGTAATAACTCTCTGGCTTTACCTATGCTGATGCCAGGGTAAGTGGTTGGCATATACATGAGATCACCTTCATCAAGCGGCGGAATAAATTCACTACCGATCTTATTTACAGGATAAAAACCGACAGCGACAAGGCCAATAACGATACAAAGTAGTAGTACTGGCGCTTTGAGAGAGAATGCCAATGCCGGACGGTATAATGCGATTAAACCGCGGTTGATTGGGTTTTTATGTTCAGGTAAAACCTTACCGCGAATAAAGTAGCCCATTAAAATTGGTACTAAGGTAACTGCGAGTCCAGCTGATGCCGCCATCGCATAAGTTTTAGTAAAGGCGAGCGGGGCAAACATTTTACCTTCTTGGCCTTCCAGTACGAACACGGGGACAAAGCTGAAAGTAATAATCAGTAACGAAAAAAATAATGCCGGACCGACTTCTGAAGCCGCTTTACTGATGATCTGCCAACGGTTTTTATCCGTTAACGGGGTTTTCTCAATATGTTTATGGACGTTTTCGACCATCACAATTGCCCCATCGACCATCGCGCCAATGGCTATCGCGATCCCACCTAGAGACATGATATTGGCATTGATGCCTTGCCATGACATTACGATGAAGGCCACCAGAATACCGATGGGTAAACTGACTAATACGACTAATGAGCTGCGAATATGGAATAGGAATAATGCGCAAACCACAATAACGACAAGAAATTCTTCCAATAATTTCAGGTAAAGATTTTCGACCGCATTGTCGATTAATGTTGAACGATCATAGGTAGGAACAATTTCAACACCTTCCGGTAACGAGGCTTGTAATGTTTGTAGTTTGTCTTTGACTGCGGCAATAACGTCACGGGCATTTTCGCTGTAGCGCATGACAATAATACCACCAACCACTTCGCCTTCACCGTTTAGTTCGGAAACGCCACGACGCATTTGTGGGCCTAGTACAATATCAGCGACATCACCGAGTAATAAAGGTGTGCCGGTATTACTGAGTTTTAAGGGGATGTTTTTCAAGTCATCGATTGAGCTGATATAACCATTTGCACGCACCATGTATTCGGCTTCCGCCATTTCGATGACGCTGGCTCCCGCTTCCTGATTACCGCGTTTAATCGCATTCGTGATTAATGATAATGGGATCTGGTAACTGCGCAGCTTATCAGGGTTCACACTGATCTGATATTGCTTAACCATACCCCCGACAGTCGCGACTTCCGATACACCGGGTACGGTCTGTAATTCATATTTTAAAAACCAATCTTGAATACTGCGAAGTTGGCTTAGATCGTGATTACCACTGGTATCGGTTAGTGCGTACGAATATACCCAACCCACACCCGTTGCATCAGGCCCCAGTGCTGGTTTTGCAGTGCTGGGTAGATTCGGAGTCACTTGCGATAAATATTCTAAAACACGCGAGCGAGCCCAGTACATGTCAGTACCATCATCAAAGATAACGTAAACATAAGAGTCACCAAAGAAAGAGTAACCGCGCACTGTTTTGGCGCCCGGCACCGATAACATCGCCGTCGTCAGTGGGTAGGTGACTTGATCTTCAACAACTTGTGGTGCTTGCCCTGGATAACTGGTTTTAATGATAACCTGTACATCAGAGAGATCTGGGATAGCATCAATCGGGGTATTTTTGATCACAAAACTACCGTAGATAAGGACGACCAAAGTCGCCAGTAATACCATGACACGATTGTGTATCGACCATTCAATTATTTTCTTGATCATTACAGTTCTCCTGCATCATCAAAGTCTAACCAAGCTAAATCATCTTCAACTGCGGGTGTGGTTGTTTTCGACATCGCCTTATCGTCCATGCTGTCCATATTCATCGAGCTAAGATCCATTCCCGCCATTGCGCTGTGATCCATTGCCATACTGTTCTTGTTACTTGCTGTTGGCGGACCAATACGGCTGAAATCTGCGGTTAAGCTTGATTCTGAATCCAACAGGAACTGTGCACTGGTAACGACTTCATCACCCTCTTTAAGCCCGGCTAACACTTCAACATAACCTGCAGACTCTCTGCCTAAAGTGATCTTGATTGATTGATATTGGCCGTTACCTTTGGCGAGTACGATACGGTCAAAGGTACCAGAGCGGATGATGGCTTCACGGGGTACTTGTATTGCGTTGGTTTGTTGTTGACTGCTAAGCGTTAACGTTGCAAACATGTTTGGTTTTAATTGCTCATCAGGATTGGCTATTTTTATTCTGACTTTTAGAGTGCGGGTTGCGGCATTTAATTCCGGGTAAATATAATCGACTTCTCCCAACCAGGTTTGCCCAGGGAAACTATCTACCTGCATTTTAGCCTTGTCACCGATTTTCACTTGACCGGCTTGAGATTCAAAAATTTCGGCTTGTAACCATATTTCCGTTAATAATCCAGCTTCGATTATCTGCGCTAAAGGCGTGATATAAGCGCCTTCACGGATCGAAAGTGCGGTGATATAACCGGATTCAGGGGCTGATATCGTGACATTTTGGATCACTTTTTTAGTTCGCATGAGCTGCTTAATCTGTGTTTGGTTTATACCCAATGCAGACAAGCGATGTTTTGCCGACGTGATGAGGATTTTATTACCGATATGTAGGGTGTTGAGTAACTCTTCTTGGGCCTTAATAAGTTCTGGTGAATATAAGGTCAATAGTGGCTGTCCTTTCGAGACATACTCACCTGTATTGTTGATGTAGAGTTTATCAACCCAACCAGACACACGACTATTGATTTGCCATAACGAATCTTGATTAAATTCCAGCATACCAACGGTATTAATTTGGGTAACGAAAGGGCGAAGTTGGGCTGGTTGTGTCCGCACGCCTAAATTATTTTCTACTCGTGATGAAATGGTCACTAAGCCTGCATCGCTTGCCGTTGTGGCATCTTTGTATACCGGTATTAAATCCATGCCCATTGGCGATTGACCCGGTTTATCACGGCGGTAATTGGCATCCATCGGTGCAACCCAGTACAGCGGCTCCTGGGCTGTGGTATTTTGCGTTTGCTCGGCATAAACAGGGACTAAATCCATGCCCATCGGTGATTGACCGGGGTTATCGCGGCGGTAATTAGCATCCATTGGGGCTACCCAATACAGGATCTCTGGTTCTGCGCTAGTTGTATTCGTTGTTGCTTGTGTACTAAACCAAGTACCTGCAGCAAGACCCAATGCTAATGTAATTGAGCTGGTAAGTAATGTTTTCATATCGGCCTCTATAATGCTTGAAAATAACGAATGCGAGCTAAGTTTTTTAAATTTTGAAAGTGCAATTGCTGATATTCAAGCGTGAGTGCTTGTTCATCCATTAATGCTTTGATGACTTGTTCAAAATCATTGGTATTGGCTTGATAACCTTGTATTGCGGCATCACTATTGGCTTTAGCTTGCACTAGAAGGGTGTCTTGGTAGCGCTGCATTCTGGCCTGGGTATTACTGAAATTAGCGATAGCACCATTTAATATGCCATTGAATTTAATCAGTAATAGATCTTTTTCTGCTTGCTTAATACCTTTACCTTGAGTGGCTGCTATGACGACTTGGTCTTGGCGATTACTGGTGAATAGCGGTATGTTCATGGTGACTGAACCACTGATTAAATCACTACGGCTGGATCCGGTCGTCATATCTAGCGCTTCACGATGACCGTAACCAATATCAATTTTGAAGGCTGGTTTATAGGACTCATTAGCGGTGGCTATATTATTTTGAGCTACGTCAATGGCTTGTTGCGCGGCTAATACCTGTGGGTGATCAGCCAGTAATCTATAGTGTTTTAGATCAGCTTGTTGCACATATTCAAGGCTTTTAGGCCACGTTGGTAGTTGAGAATCAAATTCATCAAACGCTTGTGGACCAATCCAAGAGACGAGTTGCCCGCGCAGTGCTTGCTCTTGCTGCGCAAAGGCGGCAATTTTGTCATCAAACTTGGCGAGTTCTAATTCTGCTTTAATCAGATCTTGGTTTTGACGATAACCTAACTCAAATTGACGGTAGAGGTTGGTAACATGCTGACTAAATAATTGCTGATTTTTGGCGAGAATGGTTTGGGCTATTTTGGCAAAGCTAATATCAAACCATAATTCTCGGATCTGCAATTTTAATTCTAATTGGCGGTTTTCTGCAAATTGTATGCTCTGTTGTGCTTGTAGCGAGAACCCTTTGGCTGTTAATTCCAAGGTATCACCTGCTGAAAACTGTTGTGATAAACCAAGGCTAAATTGGGTCATGGGATCATCGGATAATGAAAAACTATTAACGGGCACATTGGCTAAACCGAACTTAATCATAGGGTCTGCAAGTTGTGACTGGCTAATGCCTTGAGCTTTTAAACTTGCTTGTTGCGCACTGTATAAGATTGCAGAAGGATCGCGTTGTAGCGCAATATTTTCTGCAATCGAGAGCGTTAATTGTTGAGCATTGGCATTTATAGTCAGTAATGCGAATAGCCCAAAATAAATTTTGGATGACATTCTATTTCCTTAATTAATTGATTTTTAAAAAGTTATTAAAATCAGTTAATGAGAGGAGGTCGATATAGGCTATCTTGGTGTTGTTTTAGAGGCGGGGTTAATTCGTAACGTAGCAAGTTACTTTGTTTATAGGTGTTTAAGAGCAGCTTATTATTATAATTAAGAAATGATGATACGCAGGTCGTATTACAGTCGCTACAATTATCCATATTGCTGCAATCATCGTTATTATATTGGTTTGTTGAATGTTGAAGCTGTGGATTATCATGCAGCATTTGACTCATATTGATTTGAGAGTTGCATGGCATGTCTTGCATATAACAAGAAATATTGGCTGGCATCGTGCGCATGCTCATTGCCTGAAGTGGTAATGAGAATGTGTTTATTAATATTAATAAAATAAATAACACTATACGCATGAAAAAAGACACATCAAAAAAGGTAAACAAATAATGAATATGGCAGGGAGCATAATCTTTACCTTAAGGGGAAGGTCAAGTGTTGAGATGATTATATTGGCAGGTAAATTTTAGGTATAAAAAAACCTCGATAAACGAGGTTTTTTTATTTGTTCTTGTAAGAAAGTGGTGGGCTGTGAAGGATTTGAACCTTCGACCAATTGATTAAAAGTCAACTGCTCTACCAACTGAGCTAACAGCCCCCTTATTCTTTCTTTTTATAGCTTTATGTCTTATGACATAAACACCACAATTTAAGTGGTGGGTCCTACTGGGCTTGAACCAGTGACCCTCGCCTTGTAAGGGCGATGCTCTCCCAACTGAGCTAAGGACCCACATTATTTTTTTAGCGATAGTTATGTCTATCGTATAAACTGGTTGCGGGAGCAGGATTTGAACCTACGACCTTCGGGTTATGAGCCCGACGAGCTACCAAACTGCTCCATCCCGCGACAATACTGTGTTATAAAGAAAGTGGTGGGCTGTGAAGGATTTGAACCTTCGACCAATTGATTAAAAGTCAACTGCTCTACCAACTGAGCTAACAGCCCCCGAATTCTTTCTTCATAGTAAATCCCGTTACTTATCTTATAAAAGATATAACCAGATTTAATATATGGTGGGTCCTACTGGGCTTGAACCAGTGACCCTCGCCTTGTAAGGGCGATGCTCTCCCAACTGAGCTAAGGACCCCATACTTTCGATTAATGTTGGAAACGTTGTTTTGAAGCAGCGCCCCTAATCGAGGAGGCAGATATTATCCAGTTCTAAATGTTTATGCAACCCCTAATTGGATTATTTTATTTAAACTGCTTGGGGGCGATCTTTTTTACTGCTCTTTGTCTATAAAGTGTGCGTAAATGGTTTGTTTACAGCTGGTTTTTTAATAGTAATAAACAAATTAACGAAAGGCGACTGCAATATGAATACTCGGTCACCCTAATTCCAACATTAATTATGCGACTATTTTGGCGCTATAAGTTTACCATTATCTAGAAAACTGTTAGCATCATCACACTTCTATGTCTGCCGTAATGGCTAAATTTAATTGTAAAAAATCAATAAAATTTAAGCATGGTTTCTCTCATTTAAGGTTTTATTTTGCAGAATAAAATTGTTGAACTGAAACATAAAGCTAAGTTGTTTAATCAACTTAGACTTGATCGCGCCTTATCCATTATGGATGATAATGGGCGTGAAGTGACAGCTATCTTACCTCTTTTACTGCATTTTAATCACCCAAACCTGCCTGTTTATCTTGATGAACCTGTACCTCAGGGAATCTGTTTATTTACCCCTGATGAACAACAACAAGATTATTTAACCTCATTAAATGTAGCACTAGATGATGATAAATGTGCCACTTGTTCTCCTATATATAGCTTATATGCAATGGGGAGCACGGGTTCTATTGGTCAAAATTGGCGTAGTGATTTAGATATTTGGGTATGTCATGATCCGGCTATGAGTGATGAGGACGCCCATTTTCTAGAGCAAAAATGCACATTGATAACGGCGTGGGCAGAAACCTTTAATGTTGAAGTTAACTTTTTCTTGATTGCTGAAGATAAATTTAGAAAAGTGAATAATGCGGTAATGACGAAAGAGAGTTGTGGCAGTGCCCAACATTTCTTATTACTGGATGAATTTTATCGCAGTGCCTTACGGATCGCGGGTAAGCCAAGTTTATGGCATATTTTACCGGTTGAATTTGATAATAATTATGATGATTATGTTGATCAGCTGGTTGCCGACGGGGTCCTTGACCGTAACGAGTGGGTTGATTTAGGTGGTTTTCCTTGTATCCCTGCTGAAGAATACTTTGGTTCTGCGTTGTGGCAATTATATAAAGGTATCGATTCTCCTTATAAGGCGGTATTAAAAACCTTATTAATGGAAGCTTATTCGGCTGAATATCCAAATAACCGTTTATTATCGCAAATAATGAAAGAAAATTTTCAGTTGGCGTCTTCAACACAGCTGGAACTGTCGCACGACACCTATTACCAGATCTTAATGAAAGTAACCGCTTATCTCGAAAAAATAGGTGATACTGCGCGTGTAGATTTACTACGTCGCTGTTTTTATTTAAAAATGTTTAGCGGTAATTGTGCTAATGAGAAAAATGCCCGTCCAGAATGGCACCGTACTTCTGTGGCTGAAGTCATTAGTGAATGGAATTGGCATCCTGACCGTATTGCTCATCTAGATAATCGTGATAACTGGAAGATTGAACAAGTTCAGGAAGCGCATCCTGAATTGCTTGATGCGATGATGAAGGGTTATCGTAATCTGATTGGTTTCGCCCGCCGTAATAATATTAGTGAATCGATTAATCCTGCTGATATTGGTATTTTATCGCGTAAGTTATATGCTGCGTTCGAATCGCTACCCGGTAAAGTGACTTTTATTAATCCACAGATCTCGCCTGATTTGTCCGAGCAACAATTAAGTTTCGTGCAAGTACCAGACGGTCGTTTTAATAATTCGGGTTGGTACTTATATAACTCTTCGTTAGAGCCGATGCAGATTGTTGGTCGTAAGCCTTTAGAACATAACGGCTATCTGAGTAAGTTGGTGGCGTGGAGCTATTTTAATGGATTAATGACCGATAAGACTCAGGTCGAAATTTTTAATCAAGACTCAGATATGAACAGCGATGTATTGAATTCATTCTGTAAAGATCTTAAAAGTAAATTCCCTATTCAAGCAAAACCGGCCTCAAATCAGGCGTTAAGTCGTCCTTGTGAGATCCGTGATTTATCTATTTACCTAAATTTAGAATACGATCCGACTAATCACTGGGGCGGTCGAATTATTGAGTTTGATACTAATACCAGTGATGTATTCTCATTTGGTGACTGTAAAGCCTGTTTAGTGGGTAGTATTGATCTGATTTATCGTAATTCTTGGAATGAAGTGCGTACTTTGCACTTTTCTGGTCAAGAACGTATTGTTGATGCATTAACCACTATCATGGGCAAGATGCATCAAGATGCGACAGAACCCGATTCCATTAAAGTATTTTGTTATAGCTTACATTTCCGTGGTTTGATTCGTCATAGCTTTGAACGTTTGGTGCGAGATTGTATAAGTACCAGATTACAACGCGATAAAGATCAGATTGTTAAAATGCTGACGATTAGTGATGATCGCTTTGGTATTTATTTTGAGCGTCGTGGTGTGTCTATTCGTAAGCTTGAAACATCTCTGGATCTGTATAACCATATCTCTGAGCGAAAGCTAGAACAAATGCCTCTACGCATTGATAAAACCACCACGGCAGAAGGCACACCTTTAGCTGTTGAATCTCATTCGTCAGAAGGTTTAGTACAGTTCTTTTTTGAAAACTATAAAAATGGTTTTAACGTTTATATTGTCGATGAAGCCAATCGCGTGGAAACTTACCAGCATCTTAGTGGTAATAAAGATGAGTTAATCAAAGGTGTTCATCGCTTTTATACGAATTCACAAGAAGAATCACGTAACGAAGGTGCATTTGCCAATTTCAATTTACCGCAATTTTACGATATCGTTCATTCAGAAAATAAAGAATTAGAAGTCATTCCCTACGTATCCTCTAAATAATGCTATTTTTTTATAAATAATCCTCATCTTTTAGTCCATTTATCGAAAACGGCACACTTTATTTTTTATTTGTTTTTAGCATGTAAGACATTGACTATTTATGCTGTAAGAATATGCGGATACATTGTTGTGGGCATATTCGTTTCTGTCTATGTGATACACGTTTACTAAGTTTTTAAGTGATTGATTTTATTTTGTTTATTTTAAAGCGTGAGCTAGAACGTCTATTTTTTTTCAAAAAAAAACAATTTCTGTATTGCGGTGATATTAGATTACTCTATAGTAGGTATTCGAAAGGACGCAGTAAGCAGTTGGTAAGGATTACCGACTTGATAATGGATTATCGAAATAGGATTTACCACAGGATGTGGTCGCAAGGAAAAGTCTTCAGGATGAAGATGCGATGGACACTCAAAGGATTTGAGTTAAAGGACACCTCTAGGATGGAGATGAAATAAATCGGAATGATTTATTGTACCAGGATGGTAATAACAAGAAACCCGATGGATTGGGAGTTAAACCTAAAGGAAATTAGGTCAGTCAATTTGCAGGGAGCAAAATTAGTTCAAGGATAGAGCTACATGACTACTTTAAGGACGGCATTTATGCCGTCCTTTTCTTTATCTACAGTTTTATTTTACGTCTCTTTTCTAGCAGACCATAGTGCTCATGCTGTTGCTTTATTGTACGTTATTTCATTGTTATCGCTCATTTCTTACCATGCCTAATTAAAGTCTCGTAATGTACCGCTGTTAACCGATGGTGTATATTTTGCCGCGGATAAATTATATTAATATTTCCTTCTCTATGGTCTCATTACCCCTCTTAAATCATCAATTATAATGAACTGTTTTATTTGGAATTAACACTGTAATAGTACTAGGTCTGATAGGTGTATTGATAGTAATCTGATGCTAATTCGAACAAGAGAGCAAGATAATGAAGACGACTGATAACACCTTTATTGAAACAGATTTTACTGATCAAGACTTAGAGTCGACGATCTTTACTCGCTGTTATTTTTATCGCTGTGATTTCAATCATGCGCAATTAAGTGATGCCGAATTTATTGATTGTCAGTTTATCGAACGCGGTGATATTACGGGTTGCCGATTTGCTTATGCTGACTTAAAAGGTGCAAGTTTTAAAAACTGCGATTTAAGTATGGCTCAATTTACTGGCGCAGAATGTTTTGGCATTGAGTTCCGTAGTTGTAATTTGAAAGGGGCGGATTTTAGTCGAGCTAGCTTTGCCAATTATATTACGGCTAAAACCTTCTTTTGTTCTGCTTATATAACCCAATGTAATTTGAGCTATGCCAATTTTTCTGATCAACGCATCGAAAAATGTGATTTATATGAAAACCGCTGGATGGGCTGTAACTTACTGGGCGCTTCTTTACAAGGGTCTGATTTGAGTCGCGGTGAATTTTCGGCAGACATGTGGTCGCAGTTTAATTTACAGCACTGTAATTTAAGCCACGTTGATTTAACGGGTTTAGATCCGAGAAGGGTTAATTTGCATGGTACACGTATTTGTAGTTGGCAGCAGGAACAGCTATTAGCACCATTTGGCTTAATAATTATTGGTGATTAATCAATGAATACGATCAAGATCACATATTTATTGCTGCTAAGGTGACCGTAGTAGGCACTATTATTGCGTTATATTGATGGGCTGATTTTATCCTGTAAGAGATCGACTATTCGTGTTGATAGATAAAGTACTTTTATTAAGGAGTGATCCGAGGTATCCATTGTATATATTTCTCTTTATTTTATTGTTAAAGCCTATTCTCACGGCTTTTGTAGCCATTTGTGCTAAGTAATTAGTGTTTAAGCACTAATTAAATTTGTTTTTCATCGCTATTTATTGTTTTTAGGTTTGCTATATTTGTTTCCAGAGACGCAGGAAGTTCATCAGGATGATGACTTGGCACTCTACATGAAACTGCAAGGATGTGGTGGATTACAAGGATAGCACTCACGGATTCAGAGTGAATAAAGGACACCTCCAGGATGGAGATGAGAAGCAGGTTAGGATGACTTGTTAGGCTAGGATTGCCAAAGGAACAACTCAAAGGATTGGGGAAAAGTAAATCACCTAATGGATTAGGTAAATGTCTAAGTGCAGGGAGCACAATCAGTTCAAGGATATGAGCTATTACGACAACGTAAAAGGGCTGCACTAGTTACTAGTGTAGCCCTTTTCTTTTGTCTAAAATTTAGATTTTATATAAACAAGACCTATCACTTCACGTTAGAAATTAACGCTTTCACCGCCTTGATTTTTAACTGCTTCGGTTAATACCTGTGATAACTCTTGTTGGGTGCGGTTATCAATCCATGCATCATTGATAAATGCAAAGTGATGGCCATTGGCTTTTGTTGCTACCCATAGTTGGTGTAATGGTGTTTGTTTATTCAAGATAATTTGCGAGCCATCACGACAATATAGAGTCAAAATACTGTTACTGTTTTCATAATCGAGTTCAACATCACTGTCATCAATAATCTCTTCAAAGCTTATTAATAGTTCATCAACCTGTTGGTGGAATTCTGAATCAGTCATTTTTTATTAATCCTATTGCTTTTAATTTTGTCAGTGCGATTATAAGGGATAGGATTAATTTATCATTGAGTCGGTTATGAGCCAAGTAAGAAAAACAAAATTTATTACATTAGCCTTTATGTTTAGCGCTGGTTTACTCAGTGGTTGTGGTATGTCAGGTCCTTTATATGCACCTGGCACGGGACCCGATGCTAAAAAAGCAAAACAAATCCAGGTCGCAACACCGACTACAGAAAGTGTGGATAGTGATGACGAAGCTGGCAAGACGCTAAGTAGCGACGCAGAATAAATATACATTGTCACATGATGTGCAATGAATGAATTAGTGTACGAATTAAAAGAAAAGGGATAGAGCATTGGATTACTTTAATTATCAGGATGATGGCCAGTTATTTGCGGAACAATGTGCAGTTGCAGATGTAGCAGACAAATTTGGTACGCCAACGTATATATATAGCAGAGCGACAATTGAACGTCATTGGCATGCATTTAATGATGCTGCTGGTACGCATCCGCATTTGGTTTGTTATGCAGTAAAAGCTAATTCAAATATTGCAGTGTTAAATGTGATGGCACGTCTGGGCTCGGGTTTTGATATTGTATCTGGCGGTGAGCTATTACGTGTGATTGCGGCCGGTGGTGATCCAAGTAAAATTGTATTCTCTGGTGTTGGTAAAACCATCGCCGAAATTAATTTAGCGCTCGATCATAATATTCATTGTTTTAATGTTGAATCGACGGCTGAGTTGGAACGTATTAATGACATTGCCGTGGGCCGTGGAATACAGGCACCTATATCTATTCGAGTGAATCCTAATATTGACGCGGGTACCCATCCTTATATTTCTACCGGTTTAAAAGAAAATAAATTTGGTATCGATATTGATTTAGCTGAAAGCGTTTATAAAGCTGCGAATAAAATGTCGGGTATTAAATTAAAAGGTGTTGATTGCCATATTGGTTCACAATTAACAGAGCTATCGCCCTTCTTGGATGCTGTTGATAAGCTATTAGTGTTAATTGATAAGTTATCAGCGCAAGGTATTGAACTGGAACATCTCGATGTTGGTGGTGGCTTGGGCGTACCTTATGATGGTGAAACACCCCCACAACCTGCTGAATATGCGCAGGCATTAAAAGATAAATTAGCAGGACGTAAACTGGCACTTATTTTTGAACCTGGTCGTGCGATCATGGCGAATGCCGGTATTTTGGTAAGTAAAGTTGAGTATATTAAACTTACGGAACATAAAAACTTTGCTATCGTTGATGCAGCCATGAACGATCTTATTCGCCCAGCGTTATACAGTGCGTGGCAAGCGATTGCGCCAGTGAACAAATCATTAGAGCGTGAATGTTTAAACTATGATGTGGTTGGTCCTATTTGTGAGACTGGCGATTTCTTAGGTAAGAGCCGTGATTTAACGATCGCGATGGATGATTATATTGTTGTACGCTCTGCCGGTGCTTATGGTTCAACCATGAGTTCTAATTATAATTCACGTAGTAGACCTGCCGAAGTCATGGTAGATGGTGATGTTGCACATTTGATTCGTCGTCGAGAAGCGCTTGCAGAGATCTGGAAAGACGAAGCGATTTTACCTGCATAATAATATTCTATCTACTGAATGAAATAGGGGTTACAGGTTCATATGTTTATACAGTTTTCAAAGATGCACGGTCTGGGTAATGATTTCATGGTCGTTGACTGTGTTACTCAAAATGTCTTTTTTAATAATGATAATATCCGTCGTTTAGCGGATAGAAATACCGGTATTGGCTTTGATCAACTACTTGTGGTTGAAGCGCCTTATGATCCTGATCTTGATTTTCATTATCGTATTTTTAATTCTGACGGTAGCGAAGTGGAACAGTGTGGCAATGGCGCTCGCTGTTTTGCAAGTTTTGTACGTCATAAAGGGTTAACGAACAAGAGCAAGATCGCGGTGAGTACGAGCGCAGGTAAGATCTCCTTACAGGTTGAATATGATGGCCAGATAACGGTAAATATGGGGGTGCCTGAATTAGCGCCAGATAAAATTCCGTTCCGTGCCACCAAGCAAGAAAAAACCTATATTTTACGTGCGTTAGACAGCACTGTGTTTTGTGGCGCCGTGTCGATTGGTAACCCGCACTGCGTGACATTAGTGGATGATATTGAGACTGCACCATTGGCCGAACTCGGTCATGCGATCGCACATCATGAACGTTTTCCTAACCGTGTAAATGCGGGGTTCATGCAGGTATTATCACCTGACCATGCTAAATTAAGGGTTTATGAACGTGGTGTTGGTGAAACACAAGCTTGTGGAACCGGAGCCTGTGCTGCGGCTGTGATTGGCCAATTACAAGGTAAACTCGGTCAAGATGTGTGTATTGAGTTGCCTGGTGGTAAATTGCAAATTTCATGGCGAGGTCCAGGTACACCAGTATTTATGACGGGTCCAGCAACCCATGTTTATGATGGACAGATTAATATATGATCAACGTTGAACCTTCGATGTTGAACGCGGAAATGCCTGTTATCTCAGAGCAAGATGTGATTGCTTTTTTACAGGCAGATCCGGATTTTTTTGTGCGTAATAATGACTTAGTCGATACCTTGCCTATTTCTCATGGCGCTCAAGGTAGTGTGTCTTTAGTGACATTACGGTTAGAACGACAGCGACAACGTATTGCCGATTTAGAGCAACAGTTACAGCAGTTAGTGGCCATTGCGGCTGACAACGATAAATTATTTCGTATCTATGCAGATATTTATACGGCCTTGTTTAATTGCACTTCAGTGATGCAAATGCAACGTATTTTGGTCACTCAGATCCAATCTCAATTACCGTTAGCGGCTGTAAATTTACATTTAAATGAAGCCTATTTTCACCTTAAATCACAATATCTACCGTTAGCTATTTCTGCTGGACAGTTAGTGCGTATTCGCCAGAAACAATTTGCAGGCGGTGATCATTACTTTGGTCCTGTCGCAGGCGTGGATAAAGCATTATTGTTTGGCCAAGATGCCTTGGTTAACTCTGTGGCATTAATGGCATTAGGTGAACGAGGTGAATACGGTTTGCTCGCTATTGGCAGTGCCAATGCCGATCATTATCAGGCGGGCATGGATAACTTGCTGTTAGGTCAGCTTTGTCGCATTATCTCTACCCTGTTACCGCAACTGATGCCTTCACGTGACAACGCCATTTAAAAAAAATACCGCTGCAGGTAGTGAGCTACCTGCACAATTAGTTAAACCTATCGAACGTTTTTTACGTTATATCACCAGTGAACGACAATTAAGCCTACACACAGCCCGTAATTATCGCCGTCACCTGACCTTATTCGCCGAGCAAATGCTGACGTTACCGATCACGGAATGGCGCGCCCTTGATGCTGCCCAGGTACGTAAATTAGCGGCTTTAAATCATAAACTGGGTTTATCGCCTCGCAGTCTGGCAACCAAATTATCTGCATTACGCAGTTTCTGTGATTACTTGGTATTACAAGGTGATCTCACCGCGAACCCTGCGAAAGGGGTATCGGCACCACGCCAGCATAAAACTTTACCTAAGAACTTAGATGTTGATGAAATTAATCAATTATTATCCGTGTCTAATACGGTAGATACAGATGACCCGTTTTTAGTGTTACGCGATAAAGCCATGATGGAGTTAATGTACTCTGCGGGTTTACGGTTAGACGAACTGGTTAATTTGGATTTAACAGATGTTAAGTTGCGAGAAAAAACCATGCGGGTGATTGGTAAAGGTAATAAACAGCGTCAGTTACCGATTGGTAGTATCGCGATCACCGCGTTACAAGCGTGGTTAGCAGTGCGTGGTGAATATGCTGACAACGCGCAATCGGCATTATTTGTCAGTCAATTACGACGTCGTATATCTCATCGCAGTGTACAAAGTCGGATGGCCAAATGGGGGCAGCAGCAAACGTTGACCAGTCATGTTCATCCACATAAGTTACGCCATTCTTTTGCGACTCATATGCTCGAATCGAGTGGTGATTTACGTGCCGTACAGGAATTATTAGGGCATGCTAATATCAGTACCACGCAGATCTACACCAGTTTGGACTTTCAGCATCTAGCCAAAGTGTATGATGCCGCTCATCCTCGCGCAAAAAAGAAAAGAGATGACTGATGAAATTCTATCGACGATTACACCAGATTAGAGCCATGAGCTTCGATCTTGACGATACCTTATATGATAACTATCCAGTTGTGCGTCGCGCCGAGGCTTGGATGCATATGCATTTACGCAGTCAATATCCACACATTACACATTTAGATGATAATGCTTGGTCACAGTTAAAGCGTCATGTTCTTCATCAACAACCCCACTTGATACATGATGTTAGTGGGATCCGTATTGCCTGTTTAATGACGTTATTTTTACGTCATGGCTATAGTGAACAAGAGGCTAAATCTGTCGCTAATACTATTTTTTCGCAAGTTCAGGCGGTGCGTAGTGATTTTCAAGTGCCGGAACAAACCTTTGCGGTATTAGCAACGCTTGCCAGTAAGATCCCATTAATTGCGATCACTAATGGTAATGTCGATACTGATAAAATTGGTTTAACACCTTTTTTCACGGCCGTGATAAAACCAGGTAATGGGCTGAGAATGAAACCGTATCCCGACTTATTTTCATTGGCAGCAGAGAGATTAGCCTTACCGCCACAACATATTTTGCATGTCGGCGATCATCTTAAGTCCGATGTGGCTGGTGCGATCACCAATGGCTTCATGTCTGCGTGGTTTAATGACCAACAACAATCGCTCATGACGAGTAACAAAGCCAGTCATTTACCTGATATTGAAATAACGCACTTGGATGAATTAACAAGCCTGTTATAATCCCCCCATTCTACTGATTAAATATACAGTCTAAGGTGACTAAATTATGGATGTATCTCTCTTACTGGACGGCCTCAACGACAAACAGCGTGATGCTGTTGCTGCACCACAATCGAGTATGCTGATTTTAGCGGGTGCTGGTAGTGGTAAAACCAGAGTATTGGTACATCGCTTAGCTTGGTTAATGCAGGTGGAGCAGTGCTCGCCTTATTCTTTATTAGCGGTGACATTTACCAATAAAGCCGCAGCAGAAATGCGTGGCCGTGTTGATAAGCTATTAAAAGGTCGTCAGCAAGGCATGTGGATCGGTACTTTCCATGGTATCGCGCATCGTCTATTACGCGCCCACCATTTAGATGCCGGCTTACCCGCTGAATTCCAAATTATTGACAGTGATGATCAACTGCGATTATTGAAACGTTTGATCAAAGCCATGAACCTTGATGAGAAGCAGTGGCCAGCAAAACAAGCTATGTGGTATATCGGCGGTAAAAAAGATGAAGGTCTGCGTCCTGAACACTTACAAGCGTATGATCCGATTGAACGTACCTGGATCAAGATTTATCAAGCTTATCAAGAATCTTGTGATCGTGCGGGCTTAGTCGATTTTGGTGAGTTGTTATTACGATCGCACGAACTTTGGCTGCACAAACCACATATTTTAGCCCATTACCAAGATCGTTTTTCTAATATCTTAGTGGACGAATTCCAAGATACCAATAATATCCAATATGCGTGGTTACGCATGTTGACAGGCGATCGCGGTAATTTGATGATCGTGGGTGATGATGATCAGTCTATTTACGGCTGGCGTGGTGCGCAGGTCGCAAATATTCAACGCTTCTTAACCGATTTCACGGGTTCTAAAACCATTAAGCTTGAACAAAACTACCGTTCGAGCAGTAATATTCTCAATGCTGCCAATGCGCTTATCGTTAATAACAGCGAGCGTATGGGCAAAGAATTATGGACAGAAGATAAAGAAGGTGACCCGATCTCCTTGTATGCGGCATTCAATGAAGTCGATGAAGCGCGTTTTGTTATTGGCCGCATTAAAGAGTGGCAAGATCAAGGTGGTTCACTCAGTGATTGCGCAATCTTATACCGCAGCAATGCCCAGTCTCGTGTGCTCGAGGATGCGTTATTACAAGAGCAGCTCGCTTACCGTATTTATGGTGGTCATCGCTTCTTTGATCGTTTGGAAATTAAAGATGCAATGGCGTACATGCGTCTTAAAAATAATCGTGATGATGACGCGGCATTTGAGCGTATTGTGAATAAACCAACGCGTGGTATTGGCGATCGAGCCTTGTCATTATTACGTGATGCTAGCCGTGAGCAAGGTTCAACCTTGTGGCAAGCGGCGATCTATCTACTCGATAACAATTTGATCGCAGGCCGTGCGGCAAGTTCGATCCGTAAGTTTGTCGAACTGATCACCGAATTGGATAACGACGTTGCCGAGTTAGCCCTACATGAACAAATTGATCATGTGGTTTTATACTCAGGTCTGAAATCTATGTATCAGCTAGAAAAAGGTGAGAAAGCGCAGTCACGTATTGAAAACTTAGAGGAACTGGTTTCTGCGGCGCGTGGTTTCAAGATCCCAGATGACAGTGAAGAAATGACCGAGCTATCTGCCTTCTTAGCTTTTGCAGTATTAGAGTCTGCAGAGGGGCAAGCAGATGAATTTGAAGATGCAGTGCAGTTGATGACGCTACACTCGGCAAAAGGTTTAGAATTCCCAGTGGTATTCATGGTCGGTGTCGAAGAAGGTATGTTCCCAAGTCAGCAATCGACAGAAGAAGCGGGGCGTATGGAAGAAGAGCGTCGTCTTTGTTATGTGGGTATTACCCGTGCGATGAAGAAGCTATATATCAGTTATGCGGAGTCGCGTCGTTTATACGGTAAAGAGATGAATCATCGTCCGTCTCGTTTCATTCGAGAAATACCCGAAAAGTATATTGAAGAGATTCGTTTAAAAACTCAAATTCGCCAACCAACTCAGTTTGGGCGTTTTAGTGCGGGTTCAGAAAAAATGTCATTTGAGTCGACTGGCTATCAGTTAGGTCAACGTGTACTGCATACTAAATTTGGTGAAGGTATTGTGATGAACTACGAAGGCAGTGGTCCGCAATGTCGTATTCAAATTGAGTTTGATCAACTAGGCAGTAAATGGTTGGTAGTATCTTACGCTAGATTGCAGGCTCTATAGTCTCACTCAATTTTTTATAGTATAGTTGCGCGATTTTTAGGATAGTATCACTGCATACTAAACGCTAACTTGGATGTTAGCGCTACCTATGCGGTTACAGGGAGTTATTTTGATATTACGATTTATCGTCGCGCTAATGTGCTTATTCAGTTCATTTGCCTATTCTGCTGTTTTTAAATCAGAACATACGGCGTTATTAAAGCAATGGCTATCTGGCATGCATAGATCGACCAATGATGTGATTCAAGGACGTGCAATTAACATCGATCTAAATATCTCTCCTATTTGGCAAGACCGTATTGACGGTGAATGGTTATATATGGAGAGTCGCATTACTCACTCTTCAAACAAACCATTTCGTCAGCGTATTATGCAATTAGTCGCCACACCGAATGGCTTGATCCGTTTATACATTTATTCTATTCCACGCGCATCTGACTTTGCTGGCGCTTATTATACGCCACAACTATTGACGAGTTTGACTCAATCTCAACTCAGTATTAGTAATAACTGTGAATTACTGATTGAGTTGAAGATAACAAATACCTTTGTTGGTGAAACGGCTTCTGAATCTTGTATTAGTCATCGAACGAGCACATCATTAATGACGACATTTTTTGCTGTCTCAGAAGTGAATATTTCATTTTTAGATGGCAGTTATGATCAGTTTGGAAAATTAGTACGGGGTAGACTTGATGTACCCATTACTTTTTTGAAAATTGAAGATTATGACGTGAGTAAATAGGCAAAATAAAATAAGCACCTAAGGGTGCTTATTTTATATGTATTGCAGTAATGAACTAAGATTTTAATCGCGCACGTTGATGACGGTTATTTTTAAAACCATCGATGCTAAACACGACTAACCCAGCCCAAATAAACACAAATGTCAGCAGTGTTTCGGTATTCACTACTTCATCATAGAGCGTGACACCAAGAATAAAGATTAATGTTGGGCCTATGTATTGGAAGAAACCTAGCGTTGATAAAGGTAAGCGTATAGCTGCATGATTAAAGCACAGTAGCGGTATTGTGGTGACAAAGGCAGCACTGAGTAATAGCAAGTTAAGGTGCATACTATTGGCACTCAGATCCGATGTTGCTGAGTCCGCGAAGATAAATAAATAAGTGGCCGCGATAGGCAGCATGATAATGGTTTCAATTAACAGACCAACCAGCGCATTGAGACGTAATTTTTTACGCAGTAATCCATAGAAACCAAAAGTACAACTTAAGACCAAGGCTACCCAAGGCAGATATCCTAGCGTGATAACTTGAATTAAGATCCCTATCACCGCAAGTAATATAGCAACCCACTGTAATTTACGTAATTTTTCCGACAAAAATATCATGCCAAGAAAAACGTTAATGATCGGGTTAATAAAGTAACCTAAACTGGCATCGAGTAAATGATCATTATTTACCGCCCAAATGTAGGTTAACCAGTTAACACTGATTAATAATGATGTGCAGATCAGTAATAACACATTTTTAGGTACGGATAATACCGATTTTACCATTGGCCATAACTTGAATAGACTCAGTAATACGGCAATTAAAATACAAGACCATACCGCGCGATGGGCTAATATTTCATAGGCTGGTACTTGATGTAATTGTTTAAAGTAGATCGGAGCCATGCCCCACATTACGTAAGCAAGGATTGCGAATATCACCCCTTGTTTAGTATCATTGTTGGTTGTCATTACTTATACCAGTGATGTTTATAGGTGTAGATAGATTGGTTAGCATAACAATGATGGATAAGCAGGGGTAGTGATATTAATAATCTTATTGTTGGTTATCCGACTAAATAAGTGCCGGTACCAAAGGCAATGTGAATCCCTTCTTGATTGTGCAGTTCCATACGGGTAACCGCAACTTTATTACCCGAACGAATCACTTGTGCTGTGGCGGTAAATTCATCTCCCCAACCAGGACGTAAATAATCGACTCGCAAGTCTATCGTACCGAGTGACTTTAGATTTTTATGAAAGTTAGCGGTACTTTTTGTTTCCATGTTGGGGATGGCTGCTGCTGCCACTAACATGCCGCCAGCGACATCAAGCAGACTCGCTGTTACACCGCCATGAAGTATTTTTCGGATAGGGTTACCAATCAATTTGTCATCCATGTTGATGCGTAATTCTATACTGTCAGTGGTGTAGTTGGTAATACGCATGCCGAGTAGGTCGTTAAATGGCATTTGGTTCATAAACATATCACTGATGAAATCCAACATTTGCTGCTCAGTGAGTTCTTGATCAATTACATCTTGCTCTGTCATTGTTTGCATGGGTCCTGCCTAAACTGTGTGTGCTATTAAAATCGAGGGTTTAACAAACGAGTTACGTTAAGGTAGCTCACTTTCATCGAAAATACACCTTAAATTAATTATTCAGCGGATATTATTTTATGAAGGACTGGGTTCTGGTATCAATATTATGCCTTGGTAACCGGTTAATGTGATTTTATTTATTCGTTCGCTGAGGCTGCCATCAGCATTAAGACGTCGGTAATATCCGGGTAAGTCTAGGGTTACCTTTGCTTGCTCACTGAATTTTTTATCACTGCCATTACGGTCGGTATAATAAAGTATTAAGCCATGTTGATAGCGCCGAGCGATGACGGCTACTGTTGGCGGTTGCGGTTGCTGCCAGGGTAATACGCTGCTGGCTTGACGATAAAAATAAAACCAATGGCTTGGCGTGATTGCTAGCGTTTGATTATTTACAGTGAGTTGTGTATCGACGCTGGTCGCCATCATATTATTGTCTTTATCGACATAGTCGACTGGAGGGTAATTATCGGGGGCTGAAATCGGTTGACCAATGTTATAGCGTAACATTGCTGTGGGCTGGTAAGCGACATTGTTTGGAATGCCGGGTTGGTAGTAGTTATCTGCTCGGGTATTTTTGCTCGAGTAATAAAAACTATTATTCCATTGCTGATAAAAATCCAGTCGGGGGTTATTCAGTAAGTAGAAAATAGCCAGATTGGTGCTTTGATCATACTGCCAGTTCACTTGACTATGGCCTTGCCAACGTACTTTTCCGCCTTTACGCATATGCGCCATCAACACGCTACGCTTACCTTGTGCGCTTAATAAGAAGTGTTCCCAACGTTGCAGTAACCCGCGTTTTTGAAACAAACCTAGGCTTGGATGAATGTAATCTTCACGTACAAAAAAATTAAACCCGGCAACCAAAGATTGTAAGTCGGGTTGGCTAAAGAGGTTTAAATCAGAGATATTGGCACCAATCCAAGCTTGTGGGTTTGTTTGTTGTAAATGCTGATTAAAGGCGCTGAGACTCTGCCAATAAGATTTGCCCGCTTGTCGAACCGGGAGTTGTAATTCGAGAATATTTCCTCCAGTGGTGGTGGGAAATTGAGTGCTGTTCGGAACCCGGTAAAGTGAGTCATTATAAGCACCTTGATAGCCTTGTTGTTGCCAATGTTGATAAAGATAGTCTGTTAGTAAAGTACGATTGAGTGCAGAGAATAAATTAACGTAGCACAGCGCTGATTTTTCATTCCACATTCTACCCAAGGGTATTAAGCGCGCTTGATAAGGCAAGCGAGCACTGGCATTATTATTTAAACGTTGCAGGTATTCACTATCATCAATATAGCCATCTTTATTACTATCGTTAATGGGATCCCAACCGGGGATTGTGACATAGTGTTGGTTTGATTTTTCAGTAAATTGATACCAACTTGGTAAACGGAGTTTAGTTAACGTTAACCCTGTAATTGGATTATTAATCTCAATTTTCAATACATAAAAACGGGCGTGTTTAACGTTTAATTGGGCGCTTAATTGCGAGCTGAGTTGTGGTGAAATACTGACTCTTGGCCAACGTTGCGGCGGATTCCAGCGGCTGTTTAATGTCGATGCTAGAGGCTGTGTTAGCAATGGTTGCCAAGCATATTCAAGCGTTTCTGTCGTTATATCTCGTGTTGCATAGGAGATTGTTATGCTGCTACTGTTGAGCTGTTGCCCATTAAACGTGATATCTAAACCCATTAATTTCTCTGATGAAAATAAATATAAGGATTGGTTTTTTTTTAGCGCCAACGGTTGCTGTATTGGCATGTTGATGGGCTTAATGCGACCTTGCCGCGTTAGCGTTGAAGGTTGTTGAATGGCAACAAACTCGGGAATGCCGTAGAGTGGGGTATGCGCACCGTGTTTGTTGTTTGGTATTTCAAATTGAGTGTCGTTTTGAAAGTGTAGAAATAACGATTCATATTCTTGCTGCTTCAGGGTTATCCAGTGTCGTAATTGCTGCTCCTTTTGACCCATCTGCCAATCTAGTTTTTGACTATACATATAACCAAGTTGGGTAATGTTTTTGGCATTATATTGACTATAATGCCCACCAATACTGATATCAGCATGGGTATCTTCCCATTGTGATACTGCAGAGGCTGAATGAAATTGTTGCTGTAAATGAGGTGCTGTCGCGGCTTGTTGTTGGCCAGTGATCACCCAAGCGGTACCTGCAGAAGGATATACTTGACTGACTGCGACCGACGTTACTGAAATGAACATCAGTAAACCAGCACTGCAGCCAACCAGAGGCCTATACATAAATCATGTGTCTCACACCATTCACGTATTTTGAATGTCGTGATGGATTAAGCGGGCAGCGACTGACTAAATCACTGAGCAGACGTTCATGTTGATCTTGGCACTTTAATTCTAATAGTACATAGTCACCCATTTTATGTGAGCGAGTGGTATTCGGTTTACTCCAATAGCGCTGGTCGTATACTTCCATATCACTATCAAGTGTCGCGCGTATTCGCCCGCAAAAACTAATTAAGTATTGGCGCTTATAACGTCCTAATAATATGGGGTAAGTTTGGCTATCCCATTCTGACAATGCCTGTAGAGTCAGCTGAGATTGGCAGTGCTTAATGTGCTCTGACCAACTGATATTGGGGTCATCAAAATTAAGCTGTAAAGGGTAAATTACTTTACAGCCTTTACCGCTACGGCGCAGCTTAAATTCAAGCTGCGCTTTACCTGCATTAGTAATATCGTGATACCAACGAATACGCATTTTATTACGGTTGCTAATACCGGAGAGATTCTCGGCAAAGCAAGCCATTTGGTAACTGTCAAAATAAACACTATTTACATGTTGAGCCGGGTGATGTTGGCGAAACCCCATTGGTGATAGTCTCAACCAAGACAGCATGTACTCTAAGCGATTAAGCGGGATTGGTATTTTAATTTCAAAGCGATAGTCTTGAATCATTTGGGTTTGTCCGAGCGCATGGAGCCAGTGTAAAGTTTTTTCACGTTTAATTTTTTAGCTGTTTGTTGTTGACCATCTAACGACAGATAGTTGTTTTTTTGAAGCATGCTGATATTACTGCAGTGATCACAGTTAAAACTAGACGCTTGCAAACTCGCCCCACCAAAGAATGGTTTTTTCATATAAGACATGAAGAGGTAATGCTTAATGTCGACAGCATGAATATCAGCGGCAATTACTTGTGAACCATCTTTCGCGACAATACCAAATGCCGCATTATTCACTTGGATATTACTCGCATCAACGCTGCTGTGTTCGCCCGCTGAAATGGCTTTATCACGGATTTGACTAAATTTGCTATTACGCACGATAATGTTTGAACCACTAATATCAATGGCATCACCACCAGACCTCACGCCGACTGTGTTGAATTGACTGTCACTGATCGTGCCTTTACAAAAATCACAATCAAAGCCATCAGAATAAGCATTTTCGATGAGTAATTTAGTCAAATTAAATTTACTATTAACCATATTCAAAGCATCTTCGGAGCGGTTATTACGCAAGGTCATATCACTGGCATTAAGGTCAACATCGTACATGTACAGTGCCCCTCTGGGTTGCCAATTACCTTGTTTTGGACTGGCACTGGCTGCCATATCCAAATGTTGGATTGTTGATTTACTGCCCGAGCCGAATACCGCAATACCTTGCCAATTTTTTTTACTACTGGCAGTGAGCGTGACCGGATATTGGGTGCTGCCTTCAATATCAAGTTGCCCGAAAATAAGCATGCCTGCATTTTTACTGAAACGTAAATGGGTATTTTCTGGCATATACACTCGGGTATCTTCAGGGGTGATGAGATAATCATTAATTTGCCAATTACCGGGTTTGAAATACCAACCATCTTGTTGCACTTGAATAAAGTCATACTTAGCAAGTACATCAGACTCTTGCTGCATCGGCAGAGGTCGAGGCAAAAAACGCGTTGCTGATTCACCTAATTCAAAGCGATATGTTTGGAGTTTTTTATTATTCTGGCGACTGAGTAATTTAATACTATACGCTTCATCGTTATCAATGATTAAGCTGCCGTCAGCTTGGTTTCTGGTTAAGATAAAAGGTAATTCGGGCGCATCAACTAAACTAATTTCACTGCCCCATTTATCACTCACAACTATATCAATAATAGATACAGGTGCTTGATTGTTATTACGTAATTGCAGTTGTTTTTCATTGTTGCTATAGCGGAACTTACTCGCAAGATCCCAAGGTAATTCCGCGCTGAATGTATCAACATGGCGATGCCACTCTGTTGGCATAGTGGGGAGTGATTGACAACCGTCTGCTAAACATTGTGCATGGGCCGTTAAACTATCAAAATTATAGCCTTGCAGTAATGGCGAACCATGCTGCATTTTTTTAATGACTTGCTGCTGTAAAATGTCTAATTGTTCAGGTAATTTTTTGTTGTTAACAAGGGTAATAAGGTGATTAAGCGCTTTATCGTATTGGTCTTTTACTTTGTCATCGTTCAGCATGGCTTGGATTAGCGGGAATTGGGCACTGACGGGCTGTAATAAAATTTTATCCGGTACCGGAGATAATGCTTCATCACTTTGGATTGGTTCAAGTTTGGCGGTATGTGGATTGTAATAAAAACGTAAGTTGTTCCAGCTAAAAGCATGCCATGCAGACCACAGGTCGACAGTTGCTATGTATTGGCCAAGTTTACGACTGTCAAATACATCGGAGGCTTTACGGCGTTGATTAAGAAAATCACTGAGTAAGGTTAAAGCGATCTTACGTTGCCTATTTAAACTCGGATCACTGATCGCGTTACGTTGTTGAAATACTTTTGGACGAAATATTTTGTGTAATTGGCTATTATCTTCATTTTGTGTCGCTTGCTCTAATTTTAGGATGAGTCCTTCGGTACGGTTATTATTGGCGAGTAACTCTTTGGCGAATACTTCTTCTAATAGCATTAATCCCCAAGGTGTGCCGTTAACCGTCAGATTTACTGGGATATGCTGAGGTGAAATAATATCAAACCCGGCCACATCTAAGGTTTTCGTAAATAATAGCGGGGCGTGATTGCCGCGTACATTTGGGCTGAGTAAGGCAAACCTTTTTACCTTTAATAGACTGCTTTTACCTTTTAATTCGACACGTAACGACCATCGCAGTGGTGCCGCAACATGATCTAATAAATCGCCTTGTAGACGTACCTTAGCGCTATATTTGTTTTGTAAATAACTGACACTGGCTTTGACTTCAGAGCGTTGATCGGGGATCTGACCTTCTTTTAATGCTTGTTTTCGATCGGCAACCAAGCGCATCCAATCTTGATATTTAATATCTAACTGTAAGTTCGGGATATTAGTATCGGCGTTGAGGTATTTTAGTGGCGCATCAATCAGGGCGTTTAATAGTTGTTTGTTTTTTGTGTTGCGGTCAGTACTATGTGCAACAAAACCATGCTGGACAAGCCAGTTCTTAACGGTTTTCGGCGATGGGGTTATGAGTAATAATATCAATAACAACCCACCAATCGTGTACCAGCGATCGCGTTTTGCAAACCGCGATCTGTTTTCGGATAGGAGCATGGCTACACTCCAGCGATGTTATGTTGTTCGAGTAAAGATAACGCCACTCCTGGATATCGATGTTCTAATGCTTCAAATAAATTATCCAAATGTTCACTGTTGGCAAAAGAGATAAAAAAGGTGGCTTCGACGAGTTGCCGCTCATGATCATAGCGGCGTAAATCACTGCGGGTGGTATGGGTGGTGAAGATCGCTTGCAGTTCACTGATACTTACTTGATTTTCACCTTCATGTTGGTGACGTAATGATAAGAAAATACCTTTTTCGCCATGATGGTCTGTTTTGGAATGTCTAATAAAGCTCACCAGTACTAAGGTGGTTATACATGCTGTGATTGCTGCAGTGGTTTGCCCAGCACCCAGAGCGACAGCTATACCAATATTTAAAAATAAATAAAGCAGTTCTTCAGGTTCTTTGATCGGGGTACGAAAGCGTACAATTGATAACGCACCCACTAGGCCCAGCGCCAGTGCGAGAGATGCTTTAACAATTGAGATAATTAAGATAACCGTCAACATAAGTAAAGGGAATAGACGAGAGAAATCTTGACGGTTACAAAATGAAGACGCGAAATAGCGGAAGTGGACACCAATAACCCAAGATAAAGCAAAGCCTATCACCAAGTTCATCAATAATGGTGCAAGCATGACACTCGCAAAAGGGAAGAACATATCCTGAACTTCGTTGGGTAAAAAGGCGGCTATCGCTGGGTTGATTGGTTCCACAATTGACTCTCCTTGAATGTGGGGATTTTTGGGGATATATAACTATTTTTTATACTGTTACGATCCAGTGTAGGCAATATTCTGTATATTGATGACTACAGTTGAATAATTCGCGCGAATTTTGTTTTAGTAGCGTTTGTTTAGTGCATGCATATCCTGCTAAAATTACCGATTACGTTATTTTCAGAACAACCCTAATTGAATTAAACCGAGAACGAACTATCATGACAGCATCTGTTTCAACTCTTCCATCTGCTCAGCAAGTACTTGAGAGCGTCTTTGGCTATCAACAATTCCGTATGGGTCAGGAAGATGTGATCGCACATGCTGTCGCAGGACTCGATAGTTTAGTTATTATGCCTACGGGAGGCGGTAAATCATTATGCTATCAAATACCCGCCTTGGTGCGTGGCGGGTTAACGATCGTGTTAAGCCCGTTAATTTCATTAATGAAAGATCAGGTTGATGCACTGCGAGCCAGTGGTGTTTCTGCTGCTTATATGAATTCAACCTTAGCGCGACAAGAGTCTGCGCAAATCTTTAATGACTTACATAATAACCGTCTACAAGTTCTGTACTTATCTCCTGAGCGTTTGATGGTGGGTGATTTTTTACAGTATTTACAGCAATTACCAATCAGTTTATTTGCCATTGATGAAGCGCATTGTATTTCGTCGTGGGGTCATGATTTTAGACCAGAATACAATGAGTTAGGGAAGTTGAAACAGTTGTTTCCAAATGTGCCTTTGATGGCATTAACGGCTACGGCAGACGATGCCACACGCTTAGATATACTGAATCAATTGAAAATGAACGATCCTAAAGTGAGTATGTCGAGTTTTGACCGACCTAATATTCGTTATTCGTTGGTGGAAAAATTTAAAGCGTTAGATCAGCTTAAACGTTATGTAAAACAACAAGACGGTGTCAGTGGCATTGTCTATTGCACAAGTCGAAAACGCGTTGAAGAAGTGGCTGAAGGGTTAACTCGGGCAGGGTTTGATGCCAAGCCTTATCATGCGGGTTTGCCCCAACAAGAGCGCCAAGATACACAAGAAACCTTTATTCGTGATGAATTGGATATTGTGGTGGCGACCGTGGCATTTGGGATGGGGATCAATAAGCCCAATGTGCGGTTTGTTGTGCACTACGACTTACCAAAAAATATTGAATCCTATTACCAAGAGACAGGCCGAGCTGGGCGTGATGGTTTACCTGCAGAAGCGTTATTAATGTTTGATCCCGCGGATATTATGCGGGTGCGTTATATGGTTGAACAAACTGAGAACGAGCAGCAGCAACGTGTTGAAATGCATAAACTCAATACCATGGTGGCATTTGCCGAAGCACAAACGTGTCGTCGTCAGGTATTACTGAATTATTTTGGTGAGTTTAATGATCGGTCTTGTGGTAACTGCGACATTTGTTTAGATCCGCCGAAGCGATATGACGGCGCTAAAGATGCACAAATGGCATTGTCGTGCGTGTATCGTGTTGGTCAGGCATTTGGTATGGCGTATGTTGTTGATGTATTAAGAGGTTCGCAAAACCAACGGGTGAAAGAGCGTGGGCACGATAAGTTATCGACGTTTGGTATTGGTAAACATAAATCGCAAGAGCACTGGTTAAGTGTGTTACGCCAACTCGTGCATAGCGGGTTATTGTTACAAAATATTACCCGCAGCTCGGTATTACAATTAACAGAAGCGGCACGTCCGGTATTACGTGGTGAGCAAGAGCTAGAATTAGCAGAACCTCGATTACAGCCTATTACGAATGTCGATAAAGCACCAAAACGCAATAGTCGTATTGCTAACTTTAATTATGACCGTAAGCTGTTTGCTGCACTGCGTAAGTTACGTAAAGACATTGCCGACAGTGAAAATATTCCACCTTATGTTGTGTTTAATGATGCTTCATTGGCTGAAATGGCAGAAATAAAACCACAAAATGAAGCTGAAATGTTGGATATTAACGGTGTTGGTCACGTTAAATTAGAACGTTTCGGTCGTCAATTTTTAACTAAAATAGCGTCTTACGATTAACAGTACAGATTGATCGTATTTAAGGATAAAACAATGAATTGGACACTGGCAACGCAGCAAGCAACAGATAATATTTTGATGTTAGAACATGAAGCGGTGAGCTTTGAAAACTTTATGACGCTTGCACCCAAATTAGTCACGCTATTAGGTGCGCGAGTATGTGATAAAAATTGGGGGGCAGATCGCCACGCCTGGATGTTGGAATATAAGGATATTAATTTGTTGTTTGAATTTGAAGATTACACATGCAGTGCATGGCTTGCTGTTACCCGTGAAGAAGACCAGGGTATTCTTGCTGAAATAGCAACAAAGTTAGCGTAGGCGCAGAATCATTACATCAATTAAAAATACTCTTCTTCGTTAAACCATAATTCTGCTTGTAATATTGTTGAGAAAGTTTCGACAGTAATGGGATTGATCGCCTCGATGGCTGTTGCAATCGAATGCAGCCATTTGGGTTCGGAAACCAAGGCTATTTTATGCCAATATTGCCAGTACTTTATGCCCATCATGGCATCATCGATTAAGGCATGAAATTCAAGACCCGAAAAATCATCTGCAAATATCACGCAGACATTTATCTGACTGTGCTGTTTAAGAATATCGTTTATGACGGGTTCTAATACATTTTCGTAATCACTGTGAGTGATTGTTTTAGACAGGTTTATAAACAGATTGGCTTCAGAAAGGTTGATGATAGTGATCATGGACATCTCCGGGTAATTGAATGTCCTTAATTAATGCAAGGCATAACTTGGGGTGCACAGCGGCTAACATTCATGACTATGCACTTATTATAGTCGGTATTTGCTAATAGTAATTAACCCGTAGTTGTTACCTTATCGTGGTTATCGGCTCTTCACAATAAACATACCGATAAGTACACTGGCAATAATAAGGGTGAGGGCGATGACACTAATCGAGGCAATGCCGACCGTGTCAGAAAAAAGGTCGCTTAAAAGTTTAGTCCAAATTTCCATCGTGTTCGTCCTCTTATTATTGGTTATATCAGTAAATAGTCATGCTTGTATTAGCAAGTAATTATTACTTATTTATGAGTAATAATACCGTTTTCCACATTCGATAAACTGATCCAGATCAGTGAATCGTTTTGTTATGGTTATGTTGTTTTTAAAGTGTGATGACGGTATATGATGACTCGTTTTTTGCATTCTTAATTGAAACTCTGAATGTTGAATCGTTGCAACTTTTAGGCGGATGTTACGTACGGTCATGGAGCAATGGGTAAATAAATGGGCTGTGTTGTGATTTTCCTGCTAAACAGTCTTGGTATTAATCCACTTGTAGTTTTTACGTGTTGGGTAGGTTGGCAGCTGATAAAAATAAAATGGGGATAAGAGACAATATTGTGAATTTAAATGCTCGCGTAACGGTATTGAAGAAAACAGATAAAACTTGAAGGCAGAAAGCCATTGAATAATGCACTCAGTTTGAGTGCATTTGGTGTTTCATATAGAATTTAGTTCAAAACCGCTCTTACCATTCTCTATATGGTATTTGGCAATTACCAAGAGAGTTGCTAATGTTTTCATTAGAGAGGTACATCATTAAACCTTCAAACGCTAGGTTTTGATGTTGAGATGGCCCCATTCGTACATGACTGAAAAATGGTTTATTACCTAAAGGAAGCTCTATATATGGAACTAACATAGATGCTCCTTCTCTAAACTTTAGATTGGTGTTGTTACCTTCTGGATAATGAGGGGAGATTAACCGCCACTCACATTCCTCTTCGAATGCTTCGTCCTTAATAATTGCTAACACTTGAAGAATATCATTTTTATATTGATCTAAGAAAGGACTATAACACTGTGATGGGTGGCCATGAAAAACGGGCATATGTGGGAGTTGCTGTCTAAAGTTTACCAATAGCCGCTCAATTAGAGCTGTAATGATTTCTCTTTGTCCTATCTCATCATAAATACAGCGAGCTATTTTCATGTCTGAATGTTTAGCTATATAGTTCACTTTTTCTGCGGAAAATTCTAGGCTAACTCCTTTCCCATGTGGAGTATAGCTTCTCCACTGACTTAGTAAATTAGGTTTTTCAGATAAAGAGAAAACAAATAATTTATGAGAAAGTGTTGATAAAAATTCCGTATACTTTTGTAATTGCGTGAGACACTCATGTTCTTCATCTTGCCTTCCAAAGGCAAGTCGAGATTGAAGAACTCTTTCAACTGTTTCACAAGCATGAACTATTTCTCTAGAATCGTTCATATATGAAATGCTACTAGCCCAAAGTGCCTCCCCTTTAGCGATACCTAGAAGTGAACCAATCCCAGTGTAGTGATATAAAGGAATATTAACAGAGTCTTCAAATATATTATCTATTGCTTTCATTTATTATATCCTGCAAGAAGAAAATTGTGCGGTTTAGCCGCTTATTGAGCTTGGCGCTGTTTGAAATCAATGCTTTTATTTACCGCTAACCAGTTAAGATCTTTTGGATTTAAAGTGCCTGAAAGTGGTGGTACTTTGTAACAAACTCCAAAGTGTTGCCCTGTATTAAGTATTTTGTCTGATGAGTACTCTCTAAAATAGTTGTTGTCGGCTACATTACTGCTATATCCTTTTCTATAAGCATTAATTCCCCAGCTCACTTTCTCAACTATTTTATTGCTTCTATTTTTTATGTTTACAAATATTGGAAATTCTTCAGAGCAATACTTGGTATTAAAGCTTACGGTAACAATTACGGCTTCAATCTGCTTTATCTTTTTACTCTTCTCTGCTTCAGAATATAAGTATGTTGCGCCACACCCGACAGCAACCACCCCTATCAGTATCCCCATCTGCTTAGGAAATGAAAATAGTAATAATATTCCAATCAGTATTGCAACCCAAATCATTTCTAAACTCCTAGTAGCTAGTAATATTTGTATTTTTAGGGACGTCGAATTGTCTTATAAATTATCAACCTGGTCTTTTAAGTAACATGTAAGATCATCTATATGGCTGATTATATTGATATAAACCTCGCCTACAAGATAAATCTGACTGCTTACCAAAAACTATGACAATTTTTATAAAATGCTTATAGGGGGAGTGTAAAACAATTCGCTCTAACCGTTCCCATTACACATAAATATGGCCTGCTCAATTTGAGTGCTTTTTATGTCTTAAATATAATTCCATTGAATTGCGGGTCAGCTTTTGTATAATGCTCGTCCGCCTAAGTGCGGCACAATTTACATGGCTTCCCTTAAACCACACTCTATTGAGTGTCTTTGCGTATGCTTTATAATTCACACCTCACTTCTGATATGCCGTACATCTGATTAGATGTGCTTCATGCCGCCAATTTCCTATAAAAATAGAGCCTGAAACAAAATGCAACTGAATGACTTATCGAGTTATTGTTGATGCTAAATTGATGGGGTAGGAAAACCTTGGGATGCTTAACTCATATTACAAAAGCATTAGATAAAAGCTTTCCAATCAAAACATATGTGAAAGCTAGACTTACCAAAAAAGTGCAAAATAACCTATCCGAAATGATAGGTTGAAAGCAGTTTTAAAGGGTAAAAATAAGTATCGGGGAAGATGTTTTATCTAAGAGGAGGAATGTCACGGCGTACTGTCACTTTTATGTCCAATAGGCCGCATATCTATGATTTTATTATTGAATTGAAAAAGCCCCCAACAAACTGTAAAGTTAAATTTAGTAAATGAATACTATGGGGAGCCGATGGAAGAATCAACAAGAATAAAACAGTTTAAGGATGGTTTAATCAAGGAGTTAACATTTTATCCAAACGATAAAACTACATCACAAAAACTAGAATCTGAAAGTTTACATAAAGTTCTTACTTATTATTTACATTGGCGATCAAGAATTGTCCCTCCTCGATGTCGGACTGCAGTGATTGAGCCAGAAGTAAAAGCGGATAGTCGCTACAAAGCATTGGAAGATAAAATTGAAGCACTTCTCGACAAGGTAAGAAATGGAGAAGATATAAATCTTTATCACTCAAAAAGAGCTCATCAATATGGATATACACCAGAAATAAACCCACCTGACTATCGAGATGACAAAGATACAATTTTAAATACTGCAGGGTTTCATCATTTTCATCTAGATGCTCTACCTAATAGAACGGACGATGTTCTTTTTGCCTATGTAACGCGTGGAAAATTCCAAGCAATAGGCATTTTTAATCATGAAGTATTCAATAGCGATAGAACTAGCTGCGAACTAGTTAGAATGTGGGCGTTACATGAGAAACATGCACGACAAGGAATGGGCAGAGGAAATAGTTACGTTAGGCATCGCAATGTAGTTTCTAAGTATCCAGCATATCTAATAGAAGACGTTGATGAGTACATGAAAATAATTGGAGAGTATGACTCTAAGCTAGACGAACGGAATTATATAAACAGTCTCTATAATAAATGTAACTTACAACCACCAAGCCGTTTTAAATTTGAATGGTGCATGAATGCCTTAGATCTTTGCGTTAGGGATAGAAAAAATAATGAGACTTTTAATTTATACGAAGCAGACATGTGATTAAAATCACTGGGCATAGCGTATGTTATGGTTGACGGAGTGAGGGTATCAATGCCTGCTATCGGATTCAACCTAACCGCATCTTCTAAGTGGTCGGGCGCAAAATGTGAATATTTCATGGTATCCACAATCGAAGCGTGACCAAGTATGCGTTGCAGCACCAAAATATTACCTCCGTTCATCATAAAGTGACAGGCAAATGTGTGGCGTAAAACGTGTGTCATTTGTCCGCGCTGCAATTTAATTTTTGCGTTCTTAATTGCAGTTCTGAATGTTGAGTCGTTACAACTTTTAGGGAATAGTTTACCTGTCCGTTTAGGCACTATGTTTGATAGTGCCGGTGATATTGGCACCGAACGCGGCTTGTTACCTTTGGTGCTGACGAAGGTTACAATATTTTTTGCTATATGCTCGCTGCGAAGGTTGGCGGCTTCACCCCATCGACAACCTGTACTTAAACAAATCTTGGTAATAACCTGCGCATCTTTGTTATGTGAGTTTTCTAATTTTTCAAGTAGGTAGGTCATTTTCTTAGGCTGCAAGAATCCCATTTCAGCCCGTTTGTGTTTTAGCATTCTAACGCCGTTAATTGGATTGCCTTTTTTCCAATGTAGGCGTCAAATCTAAGCGCTTTGGATTTAGTGCATTCAATGCTGTACGTAAAAATAAAGCAGATGAAATTAAACAAGATGGCGTATTAAAAGCCGCAGTTTCAGAAGCCAAAGCAAAACGGGCGGCGGCGGGTGACACTAACGCGGCCAAACTGGATGAAATTAGTATAAACGGTCGCGGCTGGAAAGATGAATATTTATTATTAATCACTACCGCCCCGTTAATACTTTGTTTTCTGCCTGACTATTCGAACTACGTTGGTCTTGGCTTTGGATCATTAGAAACGGTACCAGAATATTATTGGTACGGTTTGGGGATGGTTTACATTGATACGTTTGGTTTTAGGCGGATGTTACGCACGGCCATGGAGAAATGGGTAAATAAACGGGCGGTGTTGTAATGGATTTTCCTGCTATTGGATTCTTAACCCAGCTTGGCATACCGCCTTTGGTGATGTTTGCATCATGGTTAAGTTGGCAGTCTTTCAAGTCTGATAGGGATATAAAAATAACTCTCTCTGAACATGATAAGCGAATATTTGAGCTGGAGTTAAGGCGAAAAATAGAGGCCGAGAATGCCAAGTAATAGGTTGAATGCACTCTGTTTGAGTGCATTTTATGGTTCATAATATAATTATTTCCAATAATAGCGTTAGAGCTAATTGCCTCTTTGGTCGCATTTGTATAAGTTTATATACAAGGATATTAGTACATCTAAATACTATGGATTTCAGTATTTAGCGGTTCAAAAAACAGTTCAAATCGTTCTGAATGAAGTTTTGAAATCTCTACACCACGAAATTTATTAGATATAGAGTCAGCAAAACTTCTATACGGATAGCTATGTTCGGCTTCTATCATCGCCGTTTTGTAAAGTTCTAAGTCTGCATCACAGCCAATAATAAATCGTCCAATTTTCTTAGGATTAACACTGGCAAAAAACATAGCTCCTGTTTCCTTAGAGTCCTTCCATAGTTGCAGCTGTTCACTAGCACCCAGTGATGACCCAATGAGGGCTAAGCCATTTTCATCATAATTATACTTTGAACACTTTTCAGATTTCATATAGTTAGCTTCCGTTGCCGGAATTATAAATCGGTGCTCTTTCTCATAAATCCATTCGTCTGATTTCGTTAAATAGTAGTGTGTTCTAATTGGTTCTAAAGATTCTGCATCCACGTTAAACGGATAATTTCGGCGTTTACGGTAGTTGACTTTACCAAGTTTTGCATCTGAGGATATAGGGCATTTACTAATATTAAAGATGCTTAACGGGTCTGTTTCATCGATGAAAAACTCAACTACGGCTCCTTTATGTTCTTGAGCATAATGACTCCACATTAGAAGATTATCTGGAGTTTCTGATAGGGAAACTATGCCATGTAACCCCATAAAACTTTCAAAATGAATATTTAAATCATCACTGCCATTAAGGCTATTCAATTGCTCATTTGTTGTATTAGCTAGTTTGCATTCAAATGGATCATTTAACGCCCATCTAGGAGTAACTCTAAGCACAGGGTTACTGATAAATTTGAGCGCTACATCTTGAGACATGTACTTGTAAAGTCTTAACATTCAAAGTGACCATTATGGTTATAGGCATCGAAGCACATAATACAAGCTTTAAAAAAGATTAGTCAAATTTATAGTTTTATAAATATTGTGAGCTTTAATCCCAAGTGACATTTTGGTGTATAAGTTAGTAATGGGTTGATAATAATGAAAGATAATAGATTAAGCGGTGCTCTGGTCTTGAGTGAAAAATTTATATCTTAAATATAATTCCATTGAATTCGATGTCAGCTTTTGTATAATGCTCGTCCGCCTAAGTGCGGCACAATTTGCATGGGTTCCCTTACCCCATGAATTTAACTAAAAAGGTTTATTATGCGTGAATTAACTGCAATGCAGACGCGTCAAGCGTTGATCTGTCTCTCTTGTTTTCATATTTTGGTGATCTCGGCGAGCAACTATCTAGTCCAACTCCCTATCAATATTTTTGGCTTCCATACTACATGGGGTGCTTTTACGTTTCCGTTTATTTTTCTGGCGACGGATTTAACCATTCGTGTATTTGGTGCGGGCATGGCTAAGCGCATCATTGCGCAAGTTATGTTACCTGCGTTATTGATTTCATATGTTCTGTCTGTCGTATTTTTTGATGGTAGTTATCAAGGAATTGCAGGGCTAAGTGAGTTTAATAGTTTTGTGGGTCGTATTGCTCTCGCGAGTTTTCTAGCTTATTTATGCGGACAGGCTCTTGATATTGTTGTTTTTAATCGTTTAAGAAAATTAAAAACATGGTGGTTTGCACCAGTGTCATCAACGGTATTTGGTAATTTAATCGATACGGCTATTTTCTTCTTTGTTGCGTTTTATCAAAGTGCTGATCCATTTATGGCGGCTAATTGGGTTGAAATTGCCACGGTAGATTATGGGTTCAAACTGCTGATCAGTTTAATCATCTTTTTACCGCTTTATGGTATTTTATTAACTAAGTTAGCGGGTGTTATCACATTTGAAGCGAATGCGAACAATAACCTCTCCTCTGTGAAATTAAATTAATGTAACTTAATTTTGTAAGGGGGCGAAAGGCGCTAAACTTATTCACTTATATGTGAAAAGTTTAGCGCCTTTTTTGTTTTATTACAGTAAATGTAACGGCAGTTAAGGTATAATCGCCCGTTCTAGATTTTATGCTTTTAATTTACACGCAATTGAGGTGCCGAATGGCAACAGACGTGGGTTTATACGATGATATTCGTCCTTTTAATGATGACGAAATAACAAGTGTTGTTGAACGCTTAGTTAACGATAACGAATTTATTACGGCGATCGCGCACTTTCAGTTTCCGCGCTTGATTAAACATTTTAGTTGGGTGATATTCCCGATGATCCGTATGGCGTTACGCCGTAAATGTCGAAAAATCACCAGTATTAGCGAAATTCAGCACGAAGTGATCGCTTATATGGAAAAAATGATAGCGACCACAACCACTCAAGTTACCTTTGACGGTATAGAGAAGTTGGATAAAAATAAAAATTATTTATTTATTTCGAATCACCGTGATATTGCGATGGACCCAGCATTTTTAAACTGGGGATTACACCAACATGGTCATGATACTGTGCGTATTGCCATTGGTGATAATTTATTGAAAAAACCATTTGTATCCGATTTGATGCGTTTGAATAAAAGTTTTATTGTGAAACGTTCTGTGAAAGGGATGCGTGAAATGATTGCGGCATTTAAATCATTATCCGGTTATATTGCCCATTCAATCCAAACTGAACAACAGTCGATTTGGATTGCGCAAAAAGAAGGCCGTGCTAAAGATGGTAATGATCAGACCGACCCTGCAATTTTAAAAATGATGTATATGCATGGTAAAGGTCAGAAAATTAGCTTTCCTGAATACATGAAATCATTAAATATCGTGCCGGTGACTATCTCTTACGAATATGATCCAAACGATGCCGCTAAGGCGAATGAACTTTCACAATTAGCGACAGCGGGTGAGTACAATAAAACTGAATTTGAAGATATTGATAGTATTGTTCAAGGTATTGTTGGCTTTAAAGGCCATGTTAACGTGACTTTTGGTGATGTCATTGTTGATGATCTTACCGATGCGATTGAATTGGCCGAGCGTATTGATCAGACTATCAATAATAATTATTACTTGCATGGGACTAATTTATTAGCGGCAGAGCAACTACATGCCAGTACTGAGTATAAGCAGGCTGCAAGTAAAGTCACTGCTGAGCAACGCGCTAAATTTACTGCTCATTTACAAGCGATACCGACCAAGTTACATACTGTCGTGTTATCAGGGTATGCAAAATCAGTAGAGAAGCAGTTAGCCATCGCAGATTAATATCGAAAGTTAAATTGTGTTGTAAGCCCAGCCTCGCTGGGCTTTTTATTTGAATTTTTATTATTTATACAAAACCCTTGCAAACGCAAATGAGAATCGTTACTATTAGGTTGTTCTTCAGGAAATCATTATTTGTTTCAGTAGGACAAGACATTGCTCACATTGCTTC
>NZ_LOCN01000002.1:0-50956 GCF_001574435.1 Moritella sp. JT01 | reverse complement strand
ACTTCTTATCCCTCGATTATCGAGAAGTCTGATTCATACCGGCTTTTTATTTTCTGCAGATTTATTATTTCAACTATTCTATATCACCGAACTATGTCCAAATTGTTCTCGAGTGTCTGCACGATTACGGTGTCAGCTATTCTGTATTTGTTACATTATTATTTTTGTGATTAATGACAATTATTTTGATTTTATATAAATAAACCCTTGCAAACGCAAATGAGAATCGTTATTGTTAGCTTGTTCTTCAGGAAATCATTATTTGTTTCAGTAGGACAAGACATTGCTCACATTGCTTNNACCGAATTTTTTCGGGCCGGTAGATCAGACTTCTTATCCCTCGATTATCGAGAAGTCTGGTTGATACCGGCTTTTTATTTTCTGCAACAAAATCATTTTTCATTAACATAAATCAAACATTTTATTTATTCAATGATGTATTCTTTTTAATCATCATGCCTTCTTTTTACACATAATATTCTCAGTTTGAGATTCTTTTCCACATAACCTAAAAGCGTTAGATAACTTTAGATCTTACAGTTTAAATATTTAAGTTATTGTTATTTAATTGTTTTAGTTGTTGCCATTAACGATCTATATTTTTTACTGAGTTTTTTGATCGTCATTGTCAACAGAGTTATCCACAGTTAGATCAAGATCTATGATCGAGTGGTTAAGATCTGATCGCAAGATATATTTTTATCATCAACATAGCGAGAATTCACGGCTTGTGGCATGCTTAGCCTATTCATCATTTATTTCACTGAGTTTATTTTATGTCTACGATCCCTAGCAATCCCCTCGTGCTTGTCGATGGCTCTTCGTATCTGTTTCGTGCTTATCATTCACCTCCGCATTTGACCAATGCTGAAGGTATGGCGACGGGTGCTGTGTATGGTGTCGTTAACATGTTAAAGAGCTTATTAACACAATTTAGTCCCAGTCATATCGCGGTTATCTTCGATGCCAAAGGTCCTACATTCCGAAATGAAATGTACCCAGATTATAAAGCGCATCGTCCACCAATGCCGGATGATCTACGTTGTCAGATCGAACCGGTGCATGACATCGTTAAGGCATTGGGTTTACCCTTGATCTGTATTTCGGGTGTTGAAGCCGATGACGTGATCGGTACGATCGCCAAGCAAGCTAGTGCAGAAGGTCGTGCTGTATTGATCAGTACTGGTGATAAAGATATGGCGCAGTTGGTTGATGAGAATGTCACGCTGATCAACACCATGACGGACACGGTATTGGATCCACAGGGTGTTAAAGACAAATTTGGTGTACCACCAGAGTTGATCATTGATCTGCTTGGGCTTATGGGTGATGCTGCCGATAACATTCCGGGTGTGCCAGGTGTTGGGGAGAAAACCGCGTTAGGTTTGCTGCAGGGATTGGGCAGCATTAAAGATATCTACAATAACTTAGACGCTATTGCCCCTTTAGGTTTCCGTGGTTCGAAAACCCTCGCTAAAAAGATGATCGAGCATAAAGGTAATGCTGAAATTTCTTATGCATTAGCGACGATCAAATTGGATGTTGAAACCGGTGTAACCCTTGATGATCTGGCTATCGCAGAAACAGATACCGATGCATTGGCTGAGTTATACCAGCAGATGGGCTTTAAACGTTGGTTAGCGGCGTTATTAGGCGGTGCTGATGCAACTAAACATGTGTATGCAGGTAAAGCAGCAAAATCGAGTTCAGCGGCAAGTGAGTCTGACAGTAATGACGTTGTAGCCCCTTGTACAATTGATCGCAGCAATTATGAAACGATTTTAACCCAAGCAGATTTTGATCGCTGGTTAGAGAAGTTACAAAAAGCCGATCTGTTTGCGTTCGATACTGAAACCACGAGTCTTAATTATATACAAGCTGAATTAGTGGGACTGTCATTTGCAGTTGCAGAAGGCGAAGCCGCTTATTTACCGGTTGCCCATGACTATTTAGATGCGCCCGAGCAGTTAGACCGTGATCATGTATTAGCGTCACTAAAAGCACTACTCGAAGACAGTAATGCAAAAAAAGTGGGTCAAAATTTAAAATACGACAAATCAGTGCTAGCAAACTACGGTATTAACCTCGCGGGTATTGCTTATGACACCATGATTGAATCGTACGTTTATAACAGTATCGCGACGCGTCATGACATGGACAGCTTAGCGGATAAATACTTAGGCCATAAAACGATTAGCTTTGAAGAGATCGCCGGTAAAGGTAAAAAACAATTAACTTTTAACCAGATTGAATTAGAGCAAGCGTCACCGTATGCAGCGGAAGATGCCGATGTTACGTTACGCTTACACAATGTACTGTGGGAAAAGATCGAGGCGGAACCTTCGCTAGTGGCGTTGTTTAACGAGGTTGAATTGCCACTGGTCAGTATTTTATCAACGGTAGAACGCCAAGGTGTATTGATTGATAAATCAAAACTCGATGCACAAAGTGTTGAACTTGGAACTCGCATGCTGGAGCTAGAAGCTAAAGCACACGAAATTGTCGAGCAACCATTTAATCTGAGTTCGCCAAAACAGCTGCAAGAAATTCTATTTGTTAAAATGGAATTACCGATCATTAAGAAAACGCCAAAAGGCGCACCGTCGACAGCAGAAGAAGTGTTACAAGAACTGGCTCTAAATTATCCATTACCAAAAATTATCTTAGAGTACCGCAGTTTAAGTAAACTAAAATCAACCTATACCGATAAACTGCCAACCTTGATTGAAGAAAAAACCGGGCGGGTGCATACGTCTTATCACCAAGCGGTTACTGCGACTGGTCGTTTGTCTTCAAGCGATCCAAATCTACAAAATATTCCAGTACGCGCGGGTGAAGGTCGACGTATCCGTCAGGCATTTATTCCAGAAGCGGGTTATAAATATGTAGCAGTGGATTACAGCCAAATTGAATTACGTATTATGGCGCATTTATCACAAGATAAAGGGCTGCTAACGGCGTTCTCGGAAGGTAAAGATATTCACCGCGCAACGGCTGCAGAAGTATTTTCTGTTGAGCTTGATGAAGTAACGAGTGATCAGCGTCGTAGTGCCAAAGCAATTAACTTCGGGCTTATTTATGGGATGAGCGCATTCGGTTTAGGTCGTCAGTTAAACATTCCGCAAAAAGAAGCTAAGCAATACATGACGCGCTATTTTGAACGTTACCCTGGTGTATTAACGTACATGGACGAAACACGTAAAGTGGCTAAAGATAAAGGCTATGTTGAAACCTTATCAGGGCGTCGTTTATACCTACCTGAAATTAATGCACGTAATAAAATGCGTCAAATGGCGGCTGAACGTGCGGCAATTAACGCGCCAATGCAAGGGACTGCATCTGACATTATCAAGAAGGCGATGATTAATGTAGCTGGCTGGATGGAAACTGTGGAAACAGACTCTATTCGTATGTTAATGCAGGTTCACGATGAATTGGTATTCGAGATCAAAGAAGAGCATGTGGACGACTACATTGTTAATATCAAAGCGTTGATGGCGGCGGCAATGTCATTGGATGTACCACTTATTGCGGAAGCAGGTGTGGGCGATAATTGGGATGAAGCGCACTAATTTTGTATTAAGCGTTAATTTCATTATATTGTGATTTAAAAGAAAACCAGTCTCAGAGCTGGTTTTGTTGTTTTTTTACATAAAATAACGATGCAGGTGCGCTTTGTCACAAAAAATGTAACTAAATAACGTATTTTACTTTCGGTGTAAATAAGTTTGAAGTATATTAGCGAGGTAGGGTATGGAGGTTCGAAATTATATTTCAAACCTTTTGTTTCAAATTGAATTTATTATTCATCGCCACGTCACTTTTTGACGAGGCGTTTTTTTTGCCTGAAATTCAGAGTTTGAACTAGTCTTCGTTAATGTATTCAACGTCAGACGCTTCATCGTCGTCACTAGCAATGTTTATTGCAGGTTCCAAAGCATACCATTCGCATAGTTTGTTTTTAAGCACATCGATACCGGTATGTTTCAATGATGAGAACGGGGCTACTGTTACGTCACCACCAAATTCTTTTACCGCCTCTTTTACTTCTTTAACGGTTTTACTGCGAACGCCTTGTTTTAATTTATCTGCTTTGGTTAATAGCGCCATCACCGGGATATCAGAATCAATCGCCCAAAGAATTAATTGTTTATCTAAGTCTTTTAATGGGTGACGAATATCCATTAATACCACGATACCTTTTAATGACTGGCGTTTTTGAAGGTATTCACCTAAGGCTTTCTGCCATTTTTTCTTTACTTCAAAAGGTACTTTAGCAAAACCGTAACCCGGTAAATCGATAAGACGTTTGCCTTCTTCGATTTCAAATACGTTAATAAGTTGCGTACGGCCAGGGGTTTTACTGGTTCTCGCTAAGCTTTTTTGGCGTGTCAGCGTGTTCAATGCACTTGATTTGCCTGCATTAGATCGCCCAGCGAAAGCAATTTCAATGCCCGAATCGTCTGTTAGGTGACTAATGTCTGGCGCACTAATCCTAAATGCAGCGTTTTCGAAGTGTATCTTTTTGTTATCCAATCTAATATCTCTCATTGAAATTGTGTTAAATGATTACTTTTTTTTGAAAATGTGTAAAATAGTCAAATAGAATAATAATAAGTGTAACATGTCACGCCGTGACATGGGATCGGAAGCTGAAAATAACAAGTGGAATGCTATGAAAAGTCTTGTCTTATCTTTTGCAATGTTAATCGGATTAATGGGTACCGCCCAAGCTGCAGGGGATGCAGCTGCGGGTGAAGCTATTTCCGGTACATGTGCAGCGTGTCATGGTGCTGATGGTAATAGTCCTGCAAGTATCTATCCTAAGTTAGCGGGGCAAAATGCGTCGTATATTGTTAAGCAGTTGAAAGATTTTCAACTGGCGATGCAAACTGGTGGTGAAAAGGGTCGTAATGATCCAACCATGATGGGTATGTCTGCAATGTTAACTGAACAAAACATCCAGGATCTTGCGGCGTTTTTTGCGTCTAAAACTATGAAGCCTGAAGAAACACCTGAAGACGTTATCGCTGCAGGTCAGCAATTATATCGTGGTGGTGATATCGAACGTGGCATTGCTGGCTGTGCTGCATGTCATGGCCCACGTGGTAATGGTAGCGAAACAGCTAAATTCCCGAAAATATCAGGTCAACATGCTGATTATATTAAAGCGCAACTAGAGAAATTTAGTAGCCAAGAACGTGCAAATGACAAAAATGATATGATGCATGATATTGCATATAAATTGAAACCTGCCGATATGGAAATGATTTCTAAATATCTAGGTGGTCTTCACTAATCATTTTTGTTTAGTGAGTTCATTTTAATATCGTAAAAAACTCAGCCTCGGCTGAGTTTTTTATTTTCATCAGATCGGAATTACCTTTTTTCTTCCTCGCTTTTTTGATAGTCTGCGCTCACTTAAAGAATTGCCTCATTATGCCCTTAATAAAGACGGGTCAATTGACTATCTTTAAATAAGGCGCAATACGATACCCGCTAATAAACAATATGGTCAACAAGATAATTGTGAACCTTGTTATTAGACAGATTAAAGACAGAGAATACTATGACTCGTAAAAGAAAAGAACGTTCAGGCGGCCCGCTAGCTATTGCTAAATCAGACCGCAAAAAGCGTGAAACGAATACCCAAGCGTTAGAAGCGCGTAAGCATAAACGTTTAAAAAAGCGTAAAGGTTTAACATCAGGTAATAAAACCACGGAAGCTGTAAAAGGTAAAAAAGGCACGGGTGGTTCACGTAAGTCGGGCGATCCAAGAGTAGGCAGTAAAGCACCGATTCAATTGCTAACGACACCGACACCAGTTGTGCAACCTGCGATTGTTAAAGTGAAACGACCTAAAGCTGAAGTTAAGCCTGTTGCACCGGTATTAACGTTTGAGCAAGAGCTAGACAAACTAGAAAATGATGCACGCCTAAGTGGTCTATTACTACGTTTAGATAACAATGAAGTGCTAAACAGTGATGACCAAGCATATGTCGATGAAGGTGTTGATCGTCATGCATTCTTACTTGAAGAACTTGGTTATGCTGATGACGAAGAGTTTGAAGAAGATTATGATGAAGATGAGTGGGATGAAGCGATGATGGCAGAACTTGATGCTAAAGCACTTCAAACTACTAATGAAAAATTATCGGAAGATGAGTTATATGAACGCTTCTTAGCGACAGAGAAGAAGTTAAAGAATAACGACGCAGAGGACTAATAATGCAAGCGAGTTGGATGATATTAATGGGCATCGGATGCCTGATCATTCTGGCATTATCAGTGTATGCGGGACGTTTACTGTATCGTGTGAAAGCACAACAAGTACAGCAGCTTAATCAACAAAATGAAGCAATTGCTGCACGTAAAGTCCGCATTACTGAAAGTGTACAGATCATTGCCAAAGCGATGGGGCGTGAAGAATGTGACCTGTCAGAAGGCACTATTCGTATCAGTAAATTATTGGCGGCTATACCTGCTTTAGAACCTGTTGATTGGGCGCAGCAGTATCCTGACTTACATGCGTTTTATGACAAAGTAAAACATATGCCAATCATGGATGCTCGCAGTGAATTACCAAAAAAAACGCGTATGCAATTTGATTTAGATCGTTTTCGTTTTGAAGGTGAATATGCAGAACGTGTGCAAAAAGACGTAGCCCGCTTAACGACGTTCGAGTGTTAATAAATAACGGAACTAATCGTTAATATTATGATGTAAGACAAACGGCATGATGTTTATTTTCGGCATACTGTCGTGAGTTGTCTTAGGGGATGAATATGCTAAATCAAAAATTAGTCTGGGATCAGGCTATGATCGAAAAATATAATTACAGTGGTCCAAGGTATACATCTTATCCAACTGCGTTGGAATTTGATGAGTCTTTCGGTTATCAAGACTTTCGCTTTGCTTGCGATGAGACACCTGATAAGCCGTTGTCATTGTATGTGCATATTCCTTTCTGCCATAAGCTTTGTTATTACTGTGGTTGCAACAAAGTCATTACCCGCCATCAGCATAAAGCCGATCCGTACCTTGATGTGCTTGAAGCTGAGATCAAGCAACAAGCTGCATTTTTCAAAAACCGTAATGTATCGCAATTACATTGGGGCGGTGGCACTCCAACGTTTTTAACGCAACCACAAATTCAACGTTTGATGGATGCGTTAAAAAACAGCTTTAATTTTGACGACGATGCTGAAATTTCGATTGAAGTTGACCCACGTGAAATTGAACTAAGTACCATTGATTTATTAGCGAAAGTTGGCTTTAATCGTTTAAGTCTTGGTGTGCAAGATTTCGATAAAAAAGTGCAAGCGGCAATCAACCGTGATCAAGATGAAGACTTCATTTTTGCGCTTATCAAACGTGCTCATGAGTTAGGGTTCAAATCGACTAATATTGATTTAATTTATGGCTTACCACATCAAACCAAAGCAACCTTCCATAAAACCTTGGAGCGTGTACTAGATTTAGATCCGGCACGTTTAACGGTATTTAATTACGCGCATTTACCAAGTTTGTTTGCTGGTCAGCGTAAAATGAAAGAAGAAGATATGCCGTCGCCTTCTGATCGCTTAGCTATTTTAGAAGATGCGATCGCGTTTTTGACCGATAACGGTTATCAATTTATTGGTATGGATCATTTTGCAAAGCCAGACGATGAATTAGCGATTGCTCAGCGCGAAGGTATACTGCACCGTAATTTTCAAGGTTATACGACTCAAGGTGAAACGGATTTGTTGGGTTTAGGTGTATCATCAATTAGCCAAATTGGTAATGCTTATTCGCAGAACCAAAAAGAACTAAAAATGTACTATAAGCAAGTGGATGAGCTTGGTCATGCACAATGGCGTGGTGTGGGTCTGAATGATGATGATTCGATTCGTCGCGCGGTGATCAAACAGCTAATGTGTAATTTTGAGCTGGATATGGATAAGATTGCGGATACTTTCAAGCTAGACTTTGCCACTTACTTTGCTGAAGACATGGCATTATTACAAACCTTCATTAACGATGAACTGGTTATTATTGAAGGCAATATGTTGCAAGTAGCACCGAAAGGTAAATTGTTGATCCGTAATATCTGTATGTGTTTCGATGTGTATTTACGTCAACGCGCACGTCAGCAACAGTTTTCTCGCGTGATCTAATTCCGCAAGAGATTAAATAATAGTGAGGCACCTTAGGGTGCCTTTTTAATGCCTGTTTGAATGTAATCATTGTTGTTTTAAGGAAAATAGTGCTCTCGATTTTCTGACTATTACGTTAGTATTGGAGACCTGATTTCATAGAAGTTAAATATACATAACTTGGTATCTATGTAATATTGTTCTTCGATAACATTATCTTATTTTACAAAGTTATTAATGATAGACATAATCACAAAAATGGAAATACGCCTATGAAAGCGATAGTCATTGATATTGATGATACGGTATTAGATTTTGGTTCTCGGTTACGTGAGTTTGTTAATCACCAATATGATAAAAAAGTGACTGGTAAACCCTTAGCATGGGATTTATGCGAGTGGTTAGGTGTTAAAGAAGGTCAAGATGTTAAAATATTAAAAGAGTTTGCATCTAGTTGGCAGTTTGGTGCATTAGATGCGCTGCCAGGTGCTTCGCGAATTCTAACTAAACTAATCCAAGAAGGTTATGATATTTTTTGTATTACTGCGTGTAGTCGTGACCCTCAGGTGGAAGCGCTGCGTCGAGCAAACATGTATCATTGCTTCGGTAATATTTTTCAAGATATCTTTTTTGTTGAGTTTGGAGAGTCAAAAGCGACTTATTTAAACAAGATTCAACAGACGCATGAGATCCATGCTTTTGTAGATGATAAATATGATAATTTGCTGGATGCGAAAAATGCTGGGGTTGATAATTGCATTATGATAAAGCAACCGCATAATAAAGCGTTCAGAGAAAGAGTAACGAGTGCACACGACTGGTATGAAATTTCCTATATCATACAAACGTGGCATGAAAAAACATGGTCGGTACAATAAGCTAAACTTAGTATTAGCGATGAAGCTCTCAGTTATACGATGTATCTGAGTTTTTCAATTTGTAGCTCTAATTAGTACTTATGACTTTCAGATGAAAGTGGTACTATCTACTTTATAGGAAACTTAAATTGTGTGGGATATGAGAAATCATGCAGCAACGACATACTGATATTATTAATCTTGTAAATGAAAAGGGACGTGCTTCTGTTGGCGAAATGTCGAATAAGCTGGGTGTTTCAGAGGTTACGATCCGTCATGACCTGAACAAGTTAGAAAAAGAAGGATTCATCCGTCGTGTTCATGGTGGCGCTACTCCGCATAATACCGATAACGTGTCGCATCGTATTACGGTCAATTATGAGCACAAGCGTAAAATGGCAATGTGTGCAGCAAGCCTCGTTGAGCATGGCGAAACTATCATGATCGAAGGTGGTAGTGCGAATGCTTTACTGGCAAAAGAGCTAGGTAAACGTAGTGATGTAACCATTATTACACCGAGCAGCTATATTGCCCATTTAATGAAAGAAACCGATGTTAAGATTATCGTGTTAGGTGGTCTTTATCAGCATGAAAGTGAAAGCATGGTGGGTACCTTGACGCGTCTTTGCATCAAGCATACTCACTTTACTAAAGCATTTTTAGGTATCGATGGTCTGCATCCAAATACGGGCTTTACGAGCCGTAATATGATGCGTGCTGATGTCGGTGTGGCTATTTTAGAAAAAGGTGCACAAAATATTGTCATCACGGATTCTTCTAAATTCGGTCAAGTTCACAATACACCATTATATCAATTCGATCAGGTCGATATGGTGATTACTGACGAAGATGCTTCGTTAGAATATGTACATTTATTAGAAAAACATAACATTAAAGTCGTAAAATAATTTTCCTCTACGGCTAATTTAATCTACGTTTTATTAATGCCAGTCAGCATTGTTATAATATAACATTTCTGACTGGCATCAGTGACGGCTGTTATGTTATATTATAACACCTGTTTACTGACCTCGTGTTTATACCATGTCTTTACTTTTATTTCTGAGCATCGCGACCCTCTTCCTTGGCCCTTATTTATGTAAATTTGTCGGCTCTAAATCTGATCGTTTTGCTTTCTTTGATAGTTTTATCTTTGTTTCCATTGGCGGTTTGGTGTTATTCCATATCTTGCCAGAATTATTGGAAAGTGGGGGTATTGCCGTTCTTGGACTGATGCTAGTCGGCTTATTTGGCCCTGGTATGGTGGAAAAAATATTTCATAAAGTCGCCAAACAAACCCATTCTATTACCTTGATATTAGGCGTGTTAGGCCTAGTTTTACACGCTCTTACCGATGGCGGCGCGCTTGCGATTGAAAATGATCAGACCGCTTATTTATTGGCAATCGGTGTGGTTCTCCATCGTTTTCCTGTCGGTTTGACTGTGTGGTGGTTGTTACGTCCGCATTACGGCAGAGCATTACCGCTAGCGGTATTAACAGCAATGTCAGTGGCAACGGTTGCGGGTACTTGGCTGGGTGGAGAACTGATCGCACATGATAGTGGTAACTGGTTGATCTGGTTCCAAGCATTAGTGATGGGTTCTATTTTACATGTTGTATTTCACCAGCCCTATAAACAGGAACACGGTAAAGAAACTCAACGTGATAAATTTGCCGCTGGTACGGGTAGCTTAATTGGTGCCATCTGTTTACTTGCGGTATTACTGCCACATTGGTTAGGTTATGCGCCGCATGATCACGGTTCGGAAGAAACCGTGTTGGTATCAGAAATGGCGACATCTCCTGAGCTACAGGTCGATATCGAATTACATGAGCATGCGGAAGATGAAGGGCATGACCATGTAGGACACGATGACCATGTAGGGCATGATGACCATGTAGGGCATGATGACCATGTAGGACATGATGACCATGCGGGACATGATGACCATGCGGGACATGCGCACGGTAATGAAACAGCTGAAACCTTATTACGATTTGTGAGCTTGTCGTTACATGCGGCCCCCGCGTTATTGTTCGCTTATATCCTGACATGGCTGATTAACTTTGTGAAACCTGCATTCAATCTGGTTGGCCAATTACGCAGTACTGGCTCAGTCGCTGGCGCATTAAAAGGCACGCTGATTGGTTTACCTCTGCCGATCTGTATTCCAGATGCATCAAGCATGTATAAGCAATTGATTAAAGCGGGCTGCGGCTCTGCATTAGCAGTGTCATTTTTGGTGGCGTCGCCTGTGATCGGGTTTGATGCATTACTTATTTCATTGCCGTTACTCGGTGCTGAGTGGGTTGGTATTCGTTTAGTGATGGCGATTATTTTAGCGGTAACCTTGGGTTTATTGATTGGGTTATTGTTTAAGAAACATGATTTAAATACTGAAACGTGTGCGACACCTGAACAGCTAAAACAATCTACATCGCGTTTGAAGCATGCTTTTGAACATGGTTTTGCGCATTTAATTGATCATACTGCACCTTGGGTATTGTTTGGATTAATTGCCGCAGCAACATTTACCCCGACGATTGGTTGGCAGTTTTTACAGCAAGAACCTTGGTTACAAGTGGTTCTGGCGATCTTGATTGCGTTACCCTTTCATTTTTGTGCGACGGGTATTACCCCTGTATTAGCGATTATGCTTATTGCCGGCGTATCGCCAGGTGCGGTTGTTGCTTTTAGTTTAGTGGGACCAACGCTTAACTTAGATTTATACCGCTTTATTAAAGATAATCAAGGTAAGCACATTGCAATGGCTGTGGTTATGGCGATTGTCACTGTAGCCTTGTTATTAGGCCTGGGGATTATGTATTGGGTACCTGAATTGCCTAAGCCATGGTTAACGCTAGCACCACATTGGCAAGATGATTGGTGGCGTTATTTGAGTCTAGTCATTGTAACGGTTCTATTTGCGATAAGTATTTTACGTCGCGGTGCGCGTAGCTTTATGTTGGAATTATTACCGCATAGTTTTAGAAATGCCAAACCTCACCATCACCATCATTAGATTGTAATATCAATCTTGTTTCTCTGGGCATTACGTCGATCGTGTAACCGGCGCTCGTAACGAGAACAGTGATTTGATTGACGTTGCCGCCGCTCATGGCGGTGACGTTGCTCCATAATAAACTCGCCTTTTACTTCTATCGTCTCGATTAGACAGACTTCATTATTCATATTATCTAGATTTACTTCCATGCTCAGCTCACTTGTCGTGATATCGGAATCGTTATTTGTTAATACTTATTTTTATGACAGTGTCATCAAGCTCACAGTTTTTATATTTGCAAGGTTAAACCTGTTCTGGTTTACTAAGATTAGTATAACTAGATGAAAATGTGATTCGAATTACTCCCACTCTTTGTATAGCAAACAGGATGTTTCTCGACAAAGCAATAAAGGTTTTTTCATGCCAAAGAAAGTGACGGATGTTTTAACTCAAGATGAACTTAATTTATTACAGGAAGTAATAGAGAGTCAGGCTGATGATGTTAGCCGTGAAGTATTTATCTCGCATATCTCAAAGCAAATGCTGAATGTATTAGCGCAATCTGATGACATTGTATTGGTAACGCAAAGCCAAAAAAAGGAATTTCGTTTTCCGCTTTATCTTATTAGTGATGGCTATAGCGATGAGCTAAAGGAGCTTGGTCCTCCCGATATCATTGATTATAAAGGTGGAGAAGGGCGTTATTGGCGCCTGTCGGATCCCAAAGGTTTAAAGGTATTTGATCCGCAAGGTGAAGTATTATTGGGTGCGGTTCTGAATATATCGACGTCGGGTTTGTTTATGTTATGCAGTGCGCAGCAATTTTCGTCTATCGATTTCAACCTTCAAAAAGGGGACTGTGTGAACTTTTATTTAAAGATCCCACAACGTGGTTTTCATTTAGTTAAGGCTAACGTTGTACGGATTGAAAATGAAAATAATAATGGTAAAGGACTGGCGTTGAATTTCGATATTGATAATGACTTAGCTTTGATACTCCATAATTATATTATTGAAAAACATGATTCACTGAATTAGTAAGCGGGCAGTTAACTTAAAGGATAGGTTAACTGCCTAAGCATGATTAATTAATATCGAGTTCCTTCAACTTACGGGTGAGGGTATTACGACCCCAGCCCAGTAGTTTTGCTGCATCTTGTTTATGACCTTGCGTGTACTCTAATGCAGTTTGTAACATGATACGTTCAAAATCAGGCATTGCTTCAGCAAGGATATCACGCTGTCCTGATGCGAGTTGCTGTGCCGTCCAGGTTTTTAATTGCGTGCGCCAGTCGCCACTTTGAGCTGCGCTACCATGACTCATTAAGGGCGGTTGCTCTTCGGTGATCTCAGGAGGTAAATCAGCAATGAATATTTCTTGGCCGCTGGCCATCACAGTTAACCAACGACAAATATTTTCAAGTTGGCGAACGTTACCGGACCAATGATGATTAGCTAAATAGGTTTGTGCTTCTTTACTGAGAATTTTGGTTTCGACACTCAGTTCTTTACCCGCTCTGATTAAAAAATGATTGGCGAGTTTAGGAATATCTTCTCGACGTTCATTTAACGATGGAATATGAATACGAATGACGTTCAAACGATGGAATAAGTCTTCACGAAAACTACCATCAGCTACTTTTTTTTCTAGGTTTTGATGCGTTGCTGCGATGATTCGTACATCTACACTCACCGGAGAATGGCCACCTACACGGTAAAATTGCCCATCAGAAAGTACCCGCAATAATCGGGTTTGAATATCAATCGGCATATCCCCGATCTCATCTAAAAATAGGGTACCGCCATTAGCTTGTTCAAAGCGACCATTACGCACACCTGCTGCGCCCGTGAAGGCACCTTTTTCATGACCAAAAAGTTCTGATTCAATCAAATCTTTGGGAATTGCAGCCATGTTTAAGGCAATAAATTCGTTATTTACGCGTGGGCTGTGTTTGTGTAGCGCTTGTGCAACTAATTCTTTACCCGTACCAGATTCACCATTAATTAATACGCTGATCGAAGAACGTGATAAGCGACCGATAGCGCGAAAAACTTCCTGCATGGCGGGTGCTTCACCAATAATTTCAGTCACTGGCGCCACTTTATTATTTTTACGACGATTTTTGCTTTGCTCTTTGGCATGGGTCACTGCGCGAGTCGCTAAGGACACTGCTTCATCAATATCAAACGGTTTTGGTAGGTATTCAAATGCACCCGCCTGATACGCATTGACTGCACTGTCTAGATCGGAGTGGGCAGTCATAATGATGATCGGGAGATCGGGGTGAATGGCATGTACTTTTTTCATTAACTCTAATCCGGTCATTTCTGGCATGCGGATATCAGAAATAATGATATCTGGCTGTTCGAATTCGAGTTTATTTAATAAGGCATGCGCACCACTAAATGCAGAGGTTTCAAATTTCTGTGATTTTAATGCTTTGTCGAGAACCCAGCGGATGGAACTATCGTCATCGACAATCCAAACTGTTGCTGTTGTCATAGTTTAATCCTTTATTTTCTTAGTGGCAGATAAATGGCAAATTCGGTATGGCCTGGCCAGCTATGACACTCAATTTTACCCTTGTGTTGTTTAATCAGGTTTTGAGCAATAGAAAGACCAAGTCCGGTGCCGCCTTCACGTGCAGTAACCATTGGGTAGAACAAGGTATCTTTAATGTGCTCTGGAATACCTGGTCCGTTATCAATGATTTTTATTTCAGCACATAAGCGATATTTCTGCCCTTGGATATTCACTTGATGTGCTGTGCGCGTAATAATTTTAATGATGCCATGTTCTTTTAGTATTTGAACTGCATTACTAATGATATTAAGTAGTGCTTGTTGTAATAGGTCTGGTTCCATCTCAAAATCAGGGATAGATGGATCATAATCTCGCTCGATAATGATGCCTGGCGGTAAATCGAATTCGACTAATTGTTTTACTTTTTCAATGACGGAGTGAATATTTAAAATGGTTTTCTGACCAGGCTTTTGTGGCCCTAATAAACGGTCAACTAGCGTCCGTAATCGATCGGCTTGTTCGATGATAATACCGGTAAATTCTTTTAATTCCGCCGTTGGTAGCTCTTTCTCTAACAATTGTGCGGCGCCACGTAATCCCCCTAGTGGGTTTTTAATTTCATGGGCCAAACCACGTACTAATTCTTGCGCTGCTTGCTGTTGTACATGTTGATAAAGCTCTTGGCTGATTTTCTTTTGTAAATCTATTTGCCTCGCTTCAATTAGAATGCAGACTTCCGAGTTAAAGTTCGTTAATGTTGCTGAAATCTCGACTAATAGTTGGCGATCATCAATGACTAATGATACTTCATTGTCAGTAAATCCTTGCCCTGTTTTAATTGTACTTGCCAATAACGAAAGGTCTAGCGTTGTATGTTCGATGATGTCCGTGATCTTCACATCAAGCACCCGGCTAGCGCTGGAGCCTAGCAATTGTTCACCCGCTGGATTGATATATTTTATATACAGATCATGATTGAGAACGAAAACCGAAGAAACTAAGTTATTCATTAATGACTGTTGAGGTTCTGGGATCATTATCATGGCACTTCCTTATTAGGATAAACATCCCGAGACCGAACGCACCAATTTGGTGCTGACTTTAAAATATTACTGTACAGCGTGGTAAAATTAAAGCTGTAATGCTTAGTTGGCCTTAAATCGATGTAAATAAACAGTAATGAGTTCTGATGATGCAATTACCTTGCCTAAATTGTTGATTATTTGTAACTGTAATTTATGCGTACCAATCGGTACGTTGGTGACATTAAATTGGTTCTCAATTTGTTCGCTATGAATAATGCCATCAATTAATAAACGAATATTCGAGCCGTACTGCAGTGTTGAACTGAGAGCGGCTGACACTGTTATTTCGCCAGTGTTACTGCGTATCGTTTGTTGATCGCGTGGTGTGTTGATATGAATGCTAATTGGCGTGACAGATTTATCATTCATAGTGGTATTTGCATGACTTGCTTTGTGGGTGATTGATTGAGTTAGAGAGTCAATGGAAGGTGGTGTGAGCTTCACATTAATTTCTTTGGCTGATGCGGGTTTACTTTCATCATCCGAAAAATGGGTAATACCTTGCTCATCAGTCCATTGATAAATAGCGGCAACACTGGCATAGCTTGTGATTATTAATATGAATAACATTACGTGTTTCATGGCGACATCCTGTCTTTGCTTACTTGATTTGTATGGTTATTTTCACCTAATTACATTTGTTTAACAAATAAAAAACCCGCTTAATTGCGGGTTTTTTGATATTAATTTGTATTAATCAGAAATTATACGCTGTAGTACATTTCAAACTCAATTGGGTGAGTTGTCATGTTCAGTCTTTCAACTTCTTGTTCTTTTATTGCAATGTAAGCATCGATAGTATCGTCTGCCATTACATCGCCAACCGTTAAGAATTCACGGTCAGTATCGAGTGCTGATAGTGCTTCTTGTAGTGAAGAGGCAACTTGTGGAATCTCTGCTGCTTCTTCCGCTGGAAGGTCGTATAAATCTTTATCCATTGCATCACCTGGGTGGATGCGGTTTTTAATACCGTCAATACCCGCCATTAACATTGCTGAGAATGCTAAGTATGGATTTGCTGCTGGATCTGGGAAACGTACTTCAATACGTGTCGCTTTTGGCGATGGTACGATTGGGATACGGATTGATGCAGAACGGTTACGCGCTGAGTAAGCTAGCATTACTGGTGCTTCAAAACCTGGAACTAAACGTTTGTACGAGTTAGTTGCTGGGTTAGCAAAGGCGTTAATTGCTTTTGCGTGCTTGATGATACCACCGATGTAATAAAGCGCAGTTTCAGATAGGCCGCCATACAGATCACCAGCAAAAATGTTTTCGCCATTTTTCTGTAGTGATTGGTGACAATGCATACCAGAACCGTTATCGCCTACAAGTGGCTTAGGCATAAATGTTGCTGTTTTTCCGTAAGCGTGTGCAACATTATGGATAACGTATTTAGTAATTTGAACTTCATCCGCTTTTTCAACGATTGAGTTATATAGTGCTGCGATCTCGTTTTGACCTGCTGTCGCTACTTCATGGTGATGCGCTTCAACTGTTAAGCCCATTTCTTCCATTATTAGGCACATTGCACTACGGATGTCTTGTGCAGAGTCAACTGGTGATACTGGGAAGTAACCACCTTTAACACTTGGACGGTGACCCATGTTGCCGCCTTCGTACTCTTTATCAGAGTTCCAAGAAGCTTCTTCAGCGTCAATTTTGTACATGCTACCTGACATGTCAGTTTTGTACTTAACATCATCAAATAGGAAAAATTCTGGTTCTGGACCGAAGAATACATCATCAGCAATACCAGTTGAGCGTAAATATGCAAGTGCACGTTTTGCTACTGAACGTGGGTCACGGCTATAACCTTGCATCGTTGCAGGCTCTAGTACGTCACAACGAAGGTTCAGTGTTGTTGCTTCTGTGAACGGGTCAAGTACGGCTGTTGCCGGATCTGGCATTAAAATCATGTCAGATTCGTTGATGCCTTTCCAGCCTTCAATGGATGAACCATCAAACATTTTACCTTCTTCAAAGAAGCCGGCAGTAACTTGATGATGTGGTAGAGAAACGTGCTGCTCTTTACCTTTAGTATCTGTAAAACGTAAATCTACAAATTTAACGTCTTGTTCTTTAATTAGAGCTAATACGCTTTCTGCTGACATAAAAAATAACCTCCGGTGTCATCAATATGATGGCTTCATTTAAAGTGGCTGACTGTAAACAATCATAATTTAAATAATGCCATATATGTGCCAACTATTTAAGTTGTTGATTTTGTTGTTTTAATGTATGTGTCACTCCTTGCTTCAACCTATTGCTGCACGAACATCGTGCGTGCAGAGCACCTTTTTGGTGCAGAAGTTGTTGCGGTAAATAAACGCATACATTTACGATTACTAACTCTGATATTATGGTTTATTTTCAGGGATTACCAGTAAAATCGTATTCAAATATAGTTGATAAAACGTATCATCTATAAGCCTAATTACTCACGGTGTGATATGGCTTATATTTATTTATTTTTTGTGTGCTAAAAGTCCATTCAGTACCTATCGCACGATTTTTCAATAAAATAAATTGCAATCATTTTACTCTGTGCCAAAATTTTGCTAGGTAGATCACAGCGAGGCGGTTACAATACCGCCTAATTTTTACCCATATAAAATATACAGAGGCATCACAGTGCTAGAGAAACTACGCAACATTGCGATTATCGCTCACGTTGACCATGGTAAAACCACTTTAGTTGACAAGTTATTAGAACAGTCAGGTACTTTAAAAACACGTGGTGGTAATGAAGAACGTGTAATGGATTCTAACGATCTTGAAAAAGAACGTGGTATTACTATTCTTGCTAAAAACACAGCAATTATGTGGAAAGATTACCGTATCAACATCGTAGATACTCCAGGACACGCCGATTTCGGTGGTGAAGTTGAGCGTATTATGTCTATGGTAGACAGTGTTTGTTTGATCGTTGATGCAGTTGATGGGCCTATGCCACAAACGCGTTTCGTAACACAAAAAGCATTTGCACACGGTCTTAAGCCAATTGTTGTTATCAACAAAATCGATAAGCCTGGTGCTCGCCCTGATTGGGTTATGGATCAAATCTTTGATTTATTCGATAACCTAGGCGCAACTGATGAACAGTTAGACTTTAAAGTTGTTTATGCTTCTGCACTAAATGGCTGGGCTAACTCTGAATCAGATGAACCAACTGAAAACATGGAACCTTTATTCCAAGCTATTGTTGACGGTGTTGCTCCACCTGAAGGCGATCGTGACGGTGATTTCCAAATGCAAATCTCGCAACTTGATCACAACGCATACGTTGGCGTGATCGGTGTTGGTCGTATCACACGTGGTTCTGTTAAAGTAAATCAACAAGTTACTATTGTTGGTTCTGACGGTAAACAGCGTAAAGGTAAAGTTGGCCAAGTATTAGGTTACTTAGGTCTTGAACGTCATGATGTTGCACTTGCAGAAGCGGGCGATATCATTGCAATAAGTGGCTTAGGCGAACTAAAAATTTCTGACACTATCTGTGCACAGAACAATGTTGAAGCGCTACCACCGTTATCAGTTGATGAACCAACTGTAACAATGACGTTCCAAGTAAACAACTCACCATTCTGTGGTAAAGAAGGTAAATTTGTTACATCACGTAACATCCTTGACCGTCTGAACAAAGAGTTAGTACACAACGTTGCACTTAAAGTAGAAGAAACTGCTGATCCAGATAAATTCAAAGTATCTGGTCGTGGTGAACTACACTTAGGCATCTTAATTGAAAACATGCGTCGTGAAGGTTTCGAGCTAGCAGTATCTCGTCCTGAAGTTATCGAACGTATGATTGACGGTAAGCTACATGAGCCAATGGAAACATTGACTGTTGACTGTGAAGATCAACATCAAGGTTCTGTAATGGAACAGTTAGGCATCCGTAAAGCGGAACTAACTAACATGACTCCAGATGGTAAAGGTCGTGTTCGTTTAGACTTCATGATCCCAAGCCGTGGTTTAATCGGTTTCCAAACTGAATTCCTAACAATGACATCTGGTTCTGGTCTTTTATACCATAGCTTCGATCACTACGGTCTACATAAAGGCGGTACAATTGGTCAACGTCAGAATGGTGTATTAGTTTGTAACCAAACTGGTAAAGCAGTTACTTACTCTTTATTCTTCTTACAAGATCGTGGTCGTCTGTTCTTAGGTCACGCGACAGAAGTATACGAAGGTCAAATTGTTGGTATTCATAACCGTTCTAACGATTTAACAGTTAACTGTATTCGTGGTAAACAGCTTACTAACGTTCGTTCTTCTGGTACTGATGAAGCACAAACGCTTTCACCAGCAATCGTTCTGACTCTTGAGCAAGCGCTTGAATTCATCGATATTGATGAGTTAGTAGAAGTAACACCGTTAAGCATTCGTATCCGTAAGAAACTTCTTTCAGAAAACGATCGTAAACGTGCTAGCCGTCCAGCTAAATAATAATAGTTAACAAGGTTATGAATTAATAATCTTGGCGCTATTTCAAAAAAAGGTGATACTTAGGTATCACCTTTTTTTTTATCTTCAAATTACCAGGGAGGGTACTTGTGGTTACGTTATCTTATCAACATCCGTTACTGTTGCTGTTGGCAAAAACTAAAACCGTGTTGTGGTTGTTCTTGTTAAATTGCTTTGCATTTTTGCGCTATTTAGGTCAACGCGTGAGTGATGATCGGATCACGGTTAACGCCAGTTCGTTAGCGTATACAACCTTACTTTCTCTCGTGCCATTAATCACTGTCGTTTTTTCGGTGATGTCGGCTTTTCCTATTTTTGAAAGTTGGCAGCAAAGTGTTGAAGCATTTTTATATACTAATTTAGTGCCACATGCGACGGGTACGATTCAAGAATATCTACAGGATTTTGTTGCCAATACAGGAAAAATGACCTCGATTGGTTCTGGCGCGTTGTTTATGGTGGCATTGCTGTTAATTAATACCATTGATAAGCACATTAATCATATTTGGCGTTGTAAAATTGAACGTAGTTTCTTTTTATCATTTGCGGTGTATTGGTTGATATTAACTTTTGGTCCATTATTTATTGCCCTTAGTTTAGGTATTTCGTCTTATTTATTATCCTTATCATTTGTTTCTGATGTGACTGAAGTGACCGGGATTGTTAGCCTGTTAAAGTTGGTGCCTGCCTTGCTGGGTACATTGGGTTTATTTGTGATGTATGTGGTTATTCCTCATCGTCACGTTCCGTTACTTTATGCATTTATTGGCGCCTCGATTAGTGCTTTGTTATTTGAAGGTATCAAACGGATCTTTACTTGGTATTTAGTACAATTTCCCTCTTATGAAGTGATTTATGGCGCATTAGCAACTATACCTATCTTATTAGTTTGGATTTACCTGTGCTGGTTGATTGTCCTACTCGGGGCTGAAATTACCGCGTCATTAACAGAATTTGATGAGCATAAAAAAGCACAGGTTAAATTGAAAAAACAGTCACAAAATCAACAGCAAAAACATCTATCTATGGATGACAGCTCTGGCTAAGTAAGGCAAAGTTAATACTGCAAGCGGATTAACATTGTTGCGCTAATGTTCGGTTCAACTATCAACCTCTAGTGTCTTTTGTTGTGGGAGAAGAGGTTGATATTGCTATGATTGGACTGTACCCGGCCATCCAGCATTATGCTGAACATCATTTATCTGTAAGTCCCCTACACAGTCTTTATATTGAGGAAGTGGGTAATCCTGATGGTATACCGCTATTATTTCTGCATGACGGTCCCGGTAAAGGGGTTCTGGCAGACGATAGACGCTTATTCGACCCTAAGCTATACCGGATAATTTTGTTTGACCAACGAGGCTGTGGACGCTCTCAACCGTATGCCTGTATTGAAGACAATACCACCCAAGATTTATTGCAGGATATCAGTGCTATCTTAACGCTGTTAGATATTCGCCGTTGCGTATTATTCGGGGAAGGCTGGGGGGCGACGTTAGCGTTACTGTATAGCTTGAATCATCGAGATAAGATACAGGGCTTAATACTACACAGTTTATTTCTAGCGCGTAATCAGGATCTAACGTGGCAATTTTCAGCATCAGGTGGTGCCGCACAGCTATTTCCTGAGCATTTTAATCAGCTGGTTAGTCGCGCTAACGGAAGAGATTATGGTGCCTTACTTTCTGCATATAGCCAGTTGTTAGTGAGTGATAATGAAATAGAAAAAATGGCAGCGGCAAAAGCCTGGGTGGAGTGGCAAGTGCAAATTGGTAATCCACATCCAGAGTTCCGCAGTAAAGTGGATCTGATTGATGCCGATGTGGCGTTAAGTATGTCGACGTTACAATGTCATTATTTTTCGAAAAATTGTTTTATTTCTGACAATTATATTTTTAAGTGTCTAGACTCATTATCACATTTACCGATGATCATGGTGCATGGGCGCTTTGATATTTCTAATCCGTTAGGGCCTACGTATGAGTTATGTCAGCACCTCCCATTCGCACAGCTGTTTATTGTGCCTTATGCGGGTCATTTTGATTGTGAGCCAGGCATGATAGATGCGTTACGAAAAGCGACAGAACTCATGGCTGAGATTATTGCGTTTGAGTTTGTCAGTGATTAATTTAAGGAGTTTCGGTATTATCAATAACATTAAAATTTAATAATGATTATTGAGGAAAGGCATGATCGCATTGATCCAACGTGTACGCAAAGCAGATGTAAGCGTTGAAGATGAAGTTATCGGTAAAATAAGCCAAGGTTTACTGGTGTTATTAGGCATTGAGAAAGGCGATACCGAGGCGAAAGCTAAGCGTCTATGTGAAAAATTATTAGCGTATCGGGTGTTTAGTGATGCAGACGATAAAATGAATTTAAATGTTAATCAAATCAATGGTGAACTGTTGGTGGTATCTCAATTTACGTTGGCGGCAGATACCAATTCTGGTACAAGACCGAGTTTCTCGAGTGCTGCCGCCCCTGCTGATGCCAATCATTTATATGAATATTTTGTTGGTCAATGTCGTCAAAAAGAAATAACGACAGAGACAGGGCGCTTTGCTGCAGATATGCAAGTGTCGTTAGTCAATGATGGACCGGTTACTTTTTGGCTGCAAGTGTAGACCGCAGACCATGAGTGATAGTTATAGACAAGGAGAGAATATGTTTCACGTGCATATACCTGAAACGGAACAAGAGTTAGAAGATTATTATCATTTGCGCTGGTCGCTATTAAGAGCACCACTGCAGCGTCCGCCTGGTAGCGAAAAAGATATCTATGATGAGCACAGTGAGCATCGTATGATCTTGGATAATGCCGGCACACCCATCGCGTGTGGGCGGATTTATACCGCGGGAGCGGATGAATCTCAGATTCACTATATGGCGGTTGACCCGAGTCACCGTAAGCAGGGATTAGGCAGTTTACTGATCTCGGCGTTAGAAGATGAAGCTTACAAGGCTGGTAGTGAACGAATTGTCATGAATGCGCGTGTCGAAGCGGTGCCATTTTATGAAAAGTGCGGGTTCTCTTTAGTCGGCAGTGGCCAAATTAGTGAAGGTGTTCGTCATCGTCAGATGATTAAAGAAGTGAACGCCATGGATAAGATTTTACGACATCCAGATTGGTGCGCAGAATTACAACAAGAATGGGCAACCAAGATCCCGATTAGCCAGCATATGGGCATTAATATTCGTCAGTACAGTGGTTGGCGATTCGAAACAGCGGCGCCATTAAATGCCAATGTCAATGTTCACGATACTATGTTTGCTGGCAGTATCTACAGTCAGGCGACGTTAACAGGCTGGGGGTTAGTTTGGTTAATGCTAAAAGAGCAGGGGTTACTGGGTAATATTGTCCTGTCTAAAGGTAATATTCATTATAAACGACCAATTAACCAAGCGCCCTTCGCGGTTGCTCATAAATACCGAATGAAGGGCAGTTTGGTGGAATTAATCGAAGGACGTAACGCCAAGCTTGATATTGAAGTTGATGTTTATAGTGGTCCCAAACTGGCAGCTATTTTTAGCGCGACCTTTGTCGTTATGCCAGTTGGTGCATAATTTTAACCTATTCGATAACCTTAATTGATTAAAAATCAGTGGTTAGGCATTGGAATAAATGTCTTTGTCTGCCATCCAACGTTGGGTGATCGCATGGGCATTATCGGGATGCTGTTGCAGTAAGTGGCGAGCAATATTTTGGACTAAAGGAATAAGTTGTTGGTCGCGCACTAAGTCTGCCACTTTTAAGTCGGCAATACCGGTTTGTTTACTGCCGAGCATTTCGCCCGGGCCACGGATCTCGAGGTCTCGTTGTGCAATTTTGAACCCGTCTGTGGTTTCCCGTAATACCGATAAACGCTTACTGCCAGTATCGGAAAGCGGTGCGTGATAAAGTAATACGCAGTGACTGGCTACTTTACCACGGCCGACACGACCACGCAGTTGGTGTAATTGTGCCAGACCCAAACGCTCTGGATTTTCGATAATCATCAAACTGGCATTTGGCACATCAACACCGACTTCGATAACCGTGGTGGCGACTAATAAATCCAATTGTTTGTTCTTAAACGCCGCCATGACGTATTGTTTTTCAATGGCTTTCATTCGGCCATGTACTAAGCCAATACGTAAATCGGGTAACGTTTTTTGTAAATCATTAGCGGTATCTTCAGCCGCTTGGGCTTCTAATACTTCTGATTCTTCAATGAGTGTACATACCCAATAGACTTGGCGACCTTCATTTTTAACGGCTAATGCAACCCGTTCGATGATTTTACCGCGTTTGCTATCTGGCATCACTACGGTGGTGATCGGGGTTCGCCCGGGTGGTAATTCGTCAATAACCGAGGTATTTAGATCGGCATAAGCCGTCATGGCTAAGGTTCGTGGAATCGGCGTTGCCGTCATAAATAATTGGTGCGGGTATAAACCACTGACCGCGCCTTTTTCACGTAGGGCAAGGCGTTGCTCGACACCAAAGCGATGTTGCTCATCAATAATGACCAAGGTTAAATTTAAAAATTTTACCGCGTCTTGAAAAATGGCATGGGTGCCGACAATCATTTGCGTTTCGCCACTCGCAATGGATGCCAACTCAGCTTCTCGCGCTTTGCCTTTTTGTTTACCGGATAACCAACCGACTTTGATACCCAGTTGATTGAACCAGCCTTTGAAATTAAGCGCATGTTGTTCCGCTAATATTTCAGTGGGTGCCATTAATGCGACTTGATAGCCGTTACCGATAGCCTGCAGCGCCGCTAAGGCCGCAACGAGGGTTTTGCCTGACCCAACGTCGCCTTGCACTAAACGCATCATAGGATAGCCTTTCTGGAGGTCCTGTTGGATCTCACCGACAACACGTTGTTGGGCATTCGTTGGCGTAAAAGGCAATTGCGCTAAAAATTTATCGGTAATTGTTTTGCTAGGGTGTAATTTGACTGCAGGATGCTGCTGCATTTTTTTACGTAATTGCAGCATACTGATATTTTGCGCCAGTAGTTCTTCAATAATAAGGCGTTGTTGCGCAGGATGTTTACCTTGCTCTAACAGCTCAAGCGAGACATCGGGTGTTGGTCGGTGCAATAGTTGGATGGCATGATTTAACTCGATTTGCCCTGTGTATAGACCTTCTGGTAGCAATTCTTGTAATGTCGTTTGCGTAAGGTGTTGCAGTGCTTGGTCTGTTAGATTTCGTAAGGTAAGTTGTTTTAACCCATCTGTTGAAGGATATATCGGCGTTAGCGTTTCTTCACTCATTTCTGAGCTGGTAGCATGCGCAAGTTTATATTCCGGATGGACAATTTCATAACCAAAGCGGCCACGGCGAAACTCGCCAAACGCGGTAATGGTTTTACCAATATTGAAACTGTTTTTTTGTCCGGCATTAAAATGGAAAAATAATAACGTGATAATGCCTGTGCCGTCGTTGACTTTACAAGACATGATTTTGCGTTTACCAAACGTGACATCGCAACTGACGATCTCGCCTTCGATAGTACCATGCAGACCGGGTAATAGGTCTTGGATAGGATAGATGGTTGTACGATCCTGATAGCGGCTTGGTAGATGAAAAAGCAGATCCTGAACCGTGACTAAGTTCAGCTTTGCTAATTTCTCGGCCATTTTGGCGCCAACACCTTTTAATTCGATAACCGGGATCTTATCTAGTCGCATAATCACTCACGAATCTACTGTACATATACACATATATTATCAGAAGATTTAGATTATGCTAGCTTTGCATTTTGGTATTAAATGCAAAGCTTAATTTAAGCTGGCCTAGTTTGAACTACGCAGTGCATTCCACCACGATTCGTCAGCAACAATTTGACCTTCTTCATCTAATGCAGGGTAAGCTAAACCTTTACGTTTACATGCTTTTGCATAGATAGGGTGGCCACCTTCAAAGTAAATTTTGTGCTGCTCTTCAGCGGATAATTTGCTTTCGCCTTGATACATGCCTGCATTATCACGTTGACGTTGTGCTTCATATAAGATCGTCGCGGTTGCTACTGATACGTTTAACGATTGCACCATACCCACCATAGGGATGATGATATCTTGATCGGCAAGTGCCAATGCTTCTGCACTAATACCGGTCTTTTCTTGACCCATTAAGATCGCAGTTGGTTTAGTGTAGTCAATTTCACGGAAATCAACAGCAGTATCAGAAAGGTTAGTGGCAAGCACTTGCATGCCTTGGGCTTTTAATTCTTTGATTGCTGCAGCAATGTTATCGTGAGAGTGTACTTTCACCCAGTTTTGGCTGCCTGTTGCAGTGCCACCAGATACTTTTGTTGGACGTATAGACCATACCGCGTGAACATTGTTGACACCCACTGCATCGCAAGTTCTTACTACGGCTGCAAGATTATGTGGTTTATGCACAGATTCCATACAAACAGTAAGATCTGGTTGGCGGTGTTGGAGCATTTTAGTAATGCGTTCGAGACGTTCTGGGGTCATGGTCTTACTCTATCAGATTTAATTGGCGAGGTATTATACCCAAATCACGGGCTAATGCGAATATCTGAACTTAGCTTAGGCGAGTCTGGGTGGTTGAATGGCGTTTGTATAACGAAGCCGTCCTTTACAACGGCTTCGTTATCAGCAAACTAACACTGTGTTATACATACATTCATATTGTTCATTGAATGCTTAATTATAACTGCGTGATATTTTCAGTACGTCTTGCAGGGTACGGATCTTCTTCATGACATCGGCCACATGTTTACGGTTTTTCGCGGTAATAAGAATATCAACGTTATAAACACGGGCATCTTTTTCATCGGTAACTATGTTATGAATATTGGCACCAGTCGAGGCCACAGTATTGGTCAATTTCGCTAATACACCTTGGTGATTAACCACTTGAATACGAATCTCTGTTTTAAATTCTTGGCTTGGGTCGATATTTTCATCCCATTCAACTGGGATATAACGGTCTGGTTCATTTTGATAACCATGAATATTGCGACAGGTTTCAATATGAATGACCAGACCTTTGCCTGGACTTAAATGGGCAACAATTGGGTCACCTGGAATAGGGTGACAACAGTTAGCAAAACTAACGAGCATGCCTTCGGCGCCCTTAATTGGCATTTTAGCTTCTTCCGAGCGCGGTGACAGATCGGTTAGTTCATCAACCCGACCTTGTAGGCGGCGGGCAATCACAATACTCATCATGTTACCTAAACCGATCTCGATAAGCAGTGCATCTAGATTTTCACACTTGGTATCTTCGAGTACTTTGTTTAAGTTTTCGACGTCAATGTCATCAACTTTAACACCGTTTAATGCGTGGTTTAATAGACGACGACCAAGAATAATTGAATCTTCGGTGCGCGTGTTTTTCAACTGCTGACGGACACGAACGCGTGCTCTGCCTGTGACAATAAAGTTTAACCATGCGGCATTTGGTCGCGCACCTGGCGCAGTAATAATTTCAACGGTTTGACCATTTTTCAATGGTTGGCTTAGCGCATGTGGCTGGCGATTAACACGGGCTCCAACACAAGTATGACCAACATCGGTATGGATTGAATAAGCGACGTCTACCGGTGTCGCACCACGTGGTAATTCGATGATCTTACCTTTAGGTGTGAACACATAAATTTCATCTGGGAATAGATCGGTTTTCACACTTTCAATAAATTCAAACGACGAACCAGCACTTTGCTGTAATTCGAGTAGGCTTTGCATCCATTTTTGTGCACGCAATTGTGCGGTGGTATTAATTTTGTCTGCGCCTTGTTTGTATGACCAATGCGCAGCAACACCACGGTCAGCCATAAGGTCCATATCTTTAGTGCGGATTTGGATCTCAAGCGGTACCCCGTGTGGACCCACTAATGAGGTATGCAAAGACTGATAACCATTGGTTTTTGGAATGGCAATATAATCTTTAAAGCGGGTTATTTTTGGTTTGTATAAACTGTGCATTTGCCCCAGTACACGATAGCAAGTATCGAGATCGTCAACTATGATTCTAAATGCATAAATATCAACAACTTCATGAAACTGTACGCGCTTTTTCTTCATCTTGTTGTAAATACTAAAGATGAGTTTTTCACGACCATCTGTTTTCGCAGGGACGCCAGCTTCGACTAAACGACCTTCAATTTCTTGACGGATGTTAGACATCACTTCTTTACGGTTACCACGTGCCGCTTTTACCGATTCAGTTAGGATACGGTAACGCATAGGGTACATGGCCTCTAGCCCTAACTCCTCTAATTCATTTTTAATATTATGAATACCAAGGCGGTTAGCGATCGGGGCAAAAATCTCTAAGGTTTCGCTGGCGATACGACGGCGTTTGTCTGGTCTTAATGCACCAAGGGTACGCATGTTATGGGTACGATCGGCCAGTTTGATTAAGATAACGCGTATGTCTTGTACCATCGCCATGAACATTTTACGGAAGTTTTCCGCTTGTGCTTCTTTGCGATCGCGGAATTTAAGCTTATCAAGTTTAGAAACACCTTCCACTAATTCAGCAACGGTACCACCGAATAATGACGCAAGGTCTTCTTGGGTTGTTTCTGTATCTTCAATCACATCATGGAGCAGTGCCGCCATAATGGTTTTATGATCAAGGCGCATATCAGCAAGAATTTCAGCAACGGCAACAGGGTGAATAATGTAAGGTTCACCCGTACTTCTCTTTTGAGGTAGATGCGCTTCCCGCGCGACTAAATAAGCATGTTCAATGAGTTCGACTTGTTCAACCGATAAGTAGGTTGATGTCGTTGCTTTTAAATTTGCGAATATATGCAAGTACTGCCTCGTTACTAAAAGTTGATATAAATAAGATGATCGTATTAGCAAGATAATAAAAAGTGGAACTAATTGCACCTTTAAATTTACATCTTTGTTATATTTATGCCAATTCAATCTTGAATTAGCATTTTGGAATGTTGGTTATAAAAGATAATAGATAAAATTTAGGTATTAAAAAAGGTGCAATATGCACCTTTTTTATAAAATCATCGAGGAAGATGATTCGTTATTAGCCACGGCCTTCAGCGATTGCTGCTACTGCTGCAATTTGCTGTGCTTCGTGCTCTTGCTGTTCTTGACGATCGCCAGCATCCATTAATTCGTTGGTAATTAGACCCGCTTCAATTTCACGAAGGGCGATTACAGTCGGTTTATCATTCTCCGGTGATACTAGAGGTTCTTTACCATGAATCTGTAATTGACGAGCGCGACGTGCCGCCATTAATATTAGGTCGAAACGGTTACCAACCTGTTGTACAGCATCTTCTACAGTTACGCGTGCCATGCAGGAACTCCCAGTGAATTAAGTCTAAAAAATGACGAGGAACTATACTTTATTTTTGCTTACTTAACCAGCAAATCTTTCATAATTACGCTGTTTTTTGCTGCTTGCTTTGCTGAATCGAGTCTTTCTGCACGCACAATCGCGTGAAGATCTTCTAATGCGGTCGCAAAATCGTCATTAATAATGAGGTAATCATATTCATTATAGTGTGACATTTCAGCTTCTGCCTCCGCCATTCTGCTTGCAATGATCTCTTCACTGTCTTGGCCGCGACTATTTAGACGACGCTCTAACTCTTCACGGCTTGGAGGCAGGATAAAAATACCACGTGCATCCGCAATTTGTTCTTTTATTTGACGCGCACCTTGCCAATCGATATCGAGGAAAATATCAATACCGCGAGCCAGTGTTTTTTCAATCGTTACACGGGATGTGCCGTAGTAATTACCGAATACTTCAGCCCATTCAAAAAACTCATTGTTTTCGATTTGCTGTTTGAAGTCTGCTACAGGGATGTAGTGGTAATGGGTGCCGTCAATTTCACCAGGGCGAATTGCTCGAGTCGTGTGAGATACAGACACTTTCATATCGCTGCTTGGGTTTGCATCTAGAAGTGCTTTGATAAGACTTGATTTTCCTGCGCCACTTGGAGCGGATACAATAAATAGAGTGCCTTTACGTGCCATGGTGAGCCTTTGATTAGCGTTAAAAGCGGCCCAAGATAGCATAAATACAAGGAAGAATTAAACTGCTTTTATGCTTTACTCAGTAACAACGCACAAAAAATTGCTGGAAACTGTTCGTTAAGCGATTTAATTGGACTTAGTGGGTATGAGGTGTCGATGAAAGATTGATTAAGGCAATGCCGACGGCGATAAATAACATGCCGATCCAAACTTTAGTATCAAGGTGTTGTTTGTAGACTAAGCTCGACATGTAGGTCACTAAAATAATCGCTAACCCTGCCCATGAAGCATGCACAATACCAACGGGTAAGTTTTTAACGGCTTGGCCTAAGAACAAAAAAGCGAGTAGGTGACCAAAGACGACAATGACGCTGGGCCAGAAGTTGCTAAATCCATTGGTCGCTTTCAGAGCCACGTGTGATGTAGCTTCTGCCAATACGCCTAACAAAAGAAATAACCAACCCATAACGCTACCTGCTCACTTTGATTTATAGAAATAGAAAATATAGAAATTTTTATGCCTTAAAAAACGCCTTCACATACTTGCTGTATGTGAAGGCGGATATAACACGATTATTTGTAAACGCTTACTTATCAAAAAATTTCTTGTAGAAAACGCTACTTATCGAAATGAATGACAGTACGAATACTTTCGCCTTTGTGCATCAATTCAAATGACTCGTTAATATCTTCTAAGCTCATAGTATGAGTAATGAAATCGTTTAGTTTGAAGTCACCTGCCATGTAGCGTTCTACAATTTCGGGTAACTCTGAACGACCTTTCACACCACCGAATGCAGAACCGCGCCATACACGACCTGTTACCAGTTGAAATGGACGGGTTGAGATCTCTTTGCCCGCACCGGCTACGCCGATAACAATCGATTCACCCCAACCTTTATGGCAGCATTCTAATGCCGATCGCATGACGTCAACGTTACCGATACATTCGAATGAGTAGTCAACACCACCGTCCGTTAATTCAACGATCACGTCTTGAATTGGTTTGTCGTAGTTTTTCGGGTTAATGCAATCTGTTGCGCCTAATTGACGGGCCAGTTCGAACTTGCTTTCGTTAATGTCGATAGCAATAATACGACCTGCTTTTGCCATTTGAGCACCGATAATCGCAGAAAGACCGATACCACCGAGACCAAATACAGCCACTGTATCGCCTTCTTGCACTTTGGCAGTATTAAGTACCGCACCCATACCGGTTGTTACACCACAACCTAATAGACAAATTTCTTCTAATGGTGCTTCTTTGTTTACTTTTGCTAATGAAATTTCTGGTAATACTGTGTATTCAGAAAACGTTGAGCAGCCCATATAATGGAAGATTGGTTGACCGTCTTTGTAAAAACGCGTCGTGCCATCTGGCATTACGCCTTTGCCTTGTGTTTCACGAATTTTTTGACAAAGGTTAGTTTTACCTGATTTACAGAACTTACATTCGCCACATTCTGGTGTGTAAAGCGGGATAACATGGTCGCCAACGGCAACACTTGTTACGCCTTTACCAATTTGTTCAACGACACCGCCACCTTCATGACCAAGAATCACTGGGAAGATACCTTCTGGATCATCACCTGACATAGTGAATGCGTCAGTGTGACATACGCCAGTTGCGATAATGCGCACTAATACTTCACCAGCGCGGGGTAACATCACATCAATTTCTTCGATAGAAAGTGGTTGGTTAGGGCCCCAAGCAATTGCCGCTTTTGATTTGATAAATTTGTCAGTCATTCTATTTTCTCTCTAATTTATACTGTCAGTTGTGAGGTAACACTGAGGACCCCCGTTTTGTTGGAGCCATTATAGTTATTTCTGTGACATTGATAATCCCATTAAATAGTAATTTACTTTTACTGAGTGGTAACAATTGGTAGCTGTTAATATGGATTGAGTGCTTTTAACAGTTTAATCGTGGGTAAAATAGGGATATTAAGGAGATACTGACGATGATTTTTGATAAGAACAGTCTGACATTACTATCAGACTGGTGTTCATTATGTGCTATGAATGGCTAAACTTGCCTAGCTAGATTAAGCAAATTTCTTTTCTAAGTGGGCAATGATGTCGCTTGATTCATACATCCATTGTACTTGACCATTTTCTTCAATACGTAGGCAAGGTACTTTGCGTTTACCGCCTTGTTGTTCTAGTTCGTTACCAAACGTCGCATCGTTTTTCGCGTCGCGTACGGTGATATCTAAGTTTAAACGCTTCATGCTACGGCGTACTTTTACACAAAATGGGCAAGCCTCAAATTGGTAAAGTGACATGTTATTGATCTCGCTATCAACTTTTGCTTGTGCATCAGCTGGGCGTTTCATGCTTTTTGGCGTGAAGATAAAGTTAAGCGTTAAAATTAGACGGCCTAGTAGCCAGCGAACAACTTTCATGAATAAGTACCTTGTGAAAATGGGGTGAGTTTTTCGGTATGCTAACACATTTATAGTCCGTAAGGCGACGCTCAGCACGACCCTTGCTGTATATCAGCAAGGGGGTTAGGCGCAGACCTAATTAGTTATTGTTTATAACCAGGCTTATATACAATGTGATTGCGGGGTGACGCTATGACTAAGCGCGGCGTTTTCTAAATGCGTAGATACCTGCGCCATAGAGAGTTTTGAAAAATACTGGCCAAGTACCTAAATTGGCTTTTGGCTGCTGCTGTTTAGCAATACGCGCAAGCTGGGCTTCGTACCACGTAATGTTTAACATCGCGATGCGATCAATGGCTTTAACACCTGTGGTTAAGTTCGGTAAACTGATCTTGTGGTCATCAGATGCCATTAATTTATTCGGCAACTGGGTATCTAACGACATAGGACGCGCGAGTCCAATAAAATCTGTTGCGTTACTTTGCAGTGCAGAAAGCATGGCTTTACTTGAACGAAAGCCACCAGTCACAACTAACGGTGTATCGGTAATAGCACGTACTTTTTCAGCATAAGCAAGGAAGTAAGCTTCACGCGCTAATGTTGACTTCTTCACTTTGTGACCGGTCATCGTTGGACTTTCATAAGTACCACCACTGATCTCGATTTGATCGATGCCAGCATCAGATAATGCTTTGACTACTTGCATGGATTCTTCTTCGGTAAAACCACCGCGCATAAAATCGGCAGAATTCAGTTTAATGCCAATCGGAAATTCGTTGCCAACCTCAGTACGTATTGCTTGATAGATTGACAGTACAAAGCGCATGCGGTTTTCAATTGTCCCACCCCATTGGTCATCACGTTGGTTGTGACGTGGTGACAGAAATTGATTAACTAAATAGCCATGGGCACCGTGAATTTGTACGCCAGTAAACCCGACTTGTTTGGCCAGTTTGGCGCTGGTTTGGAACTGAACAATAATGTTCAATATCTCTGATTCGGTCAGCGCACGTGGTGTATTAAAGCCTTTTTCCAAACCGTTCGTTAGTGCTATTGCCGATGGTGCAATAGGCTCTGCATTAATGAAGTTCGGTGTTTGTTTACCGGGATGATTTAATTGCGCCCACAATTGGGTATCGTTAACGCTGCCTTGTTGCGCCCAACGTTTAAATTCGCTTAAATCACTTTGTTCATCTAATACCACTTGTTTTGGCTCGCCAAGTGCATTGCGGTCAACCATGATATTACCGGTAATCGACAGTCCTAAACCACCTAAAGCCCAAGCATGATAAAGCGTTGCTAACCCAGGTAATGGATTATGGTTAATATCGCTTAGCTGTTCACTCATTGCCGATTTAAATAAACGGTTTTTAATATGAGTGCCATTTTTTAAGGTGAAACCTTGCTGTAATGTAATTGCTGTTGTCATTATTAATCCTGCTTTAAATAAATCATTAGACCGGTCGTCTTAGGTCTGGGTAAAAAAAACGATATTACAATTCGACTTATAATATCGCTGTCTGTTTGTCTGTTTGTCTGTTTGTCTGTTTGTCTGTTTGTCTGTTTGTCTGCTTATTAAGTTAGCTAGCTTTTAAAATGTCATCAAAAATGAAATCAGTTATCTGAGTGAGATTATCGGTATTACCGGCGATCTTCATTTCGATTAAGCTGCCTTCCCACGCTGTCCACATCAGAGTTGCAAGTTGCTTCGCAGGTAAGTCGGTACGGATCAATTGCTGTGCTTGTGCATCGCTGATTAATCCAGACAATAATGTGTTTAATGCTTTGACTGAGCGTTGCATCGCTTGTTGGCATAACTCACTCGAGTTACCAATGTCGTTGGCAACACTCGCCACTAAACAACCTTGTTTACCCTGTTGCTCGCTGTATTTTTGACGTTGTTTTTCAAACAACGCGCGCAATTTTTCAATTGGATTCAGGTTAGCGTTATCCAATAGCGGTTGCATTTGTTTTGCTTGCGCGTGCATATCGGCTTCGATTAGCTCGGCAACAAAAGCTTCTTTGCTATTAAAATAATTATAAAAGGACCCTTTCGGTACTTTTAACTCATCTAGGATCTGTTTTATCCCAGTACCGTGATAACCGTGTTGAGAGATATGCTTGATACCAACTTCAATCAGGGCTTCGCGGGTATGTTCGTTTTGTTTAGGTCTTGGCATTTGGTTATTCTATGACCGATCGTCTTGAAATGCAATGGTTAAAGGTAGAGGGTTTATCTCCTCTTACCTTATACAGGCCATTAGGTTATATTTTTATTCTGCTGCCACTTATCAACAACCAGCGCGGCAATCAGATCGCCTTCGACATTCACTGCGGTTCTGAATGTATCCAACGGACGTTCAATAATCAGTAAGATCGCAATACCTTCGAGTGGAATACCAGCGGCGAGCATGACCAACTGCATACCAGACATAGATCCCGATGGCATACCCGGTGCGCCGACAGACGACACCATAGCCATAATAAAAATCATTACTATGCCAGTTGTACTTAAATCAATTCCAAATAATTGCGCAAGAAAGATAGCTGCAACGCCTTCAAACAGGGCTGTGCCATCCATGTTCATGACTGCGCCAAGTGGTAGAACAAAGCTACTGGTACTTTGTGATATTCCGAGCTCTTTTTCTGCGGCTTGCATCGATAACGGTAGCGTAGCGGTACTTGACGAAGTCGCAAATGCCATGGCTAGCGGTGCTGATATAGCCTTAAATAAAGTGCGGAATTTAATGCCAGTAAATATCTTAGCCAAGGTTGGTAATACAATAACACCGTGGATCAACGTCAACAAAAATACCAGTAAAGCGAATAATGCTAACTGACCAAATAAACTGGAATTCCCGGTAACGGTAAATTCAAATACGATAGCAAACACAGCAACCGGTGCCAGACGAATAATGCCTTGGACTAATTTATTTAACCCTTTATTTAAGCCCGCGATAACATCAAATACCACATGCTGTTGTGGCAGTGACCGCAATAGCGACACTGAAAATAACAACGAAAATAATACAATGGCCAATAAGTTGCCGTTGACCAAAGCCGCAAAAGGATTGACCAGCGCCATCGCGAGTAATTTTGCGGCAATACTTGAACCGGTTACGGTATCCTGATCAATCAGTTTGATGTGGTCTGCAACCGTGACAGGTTCGACTAAAGGTTGCCATTCTGGCATTAATAGTGCTGCACCAAGCCCTAAGCTGATGGCGATAATCGAAGTCAGGCTATAAAAAATGAGTGTACTTACACCCAAAGTTTTTAATTTTAGGGTGGAGCCTATATTGGTAATGCCTTGCATTAAAGACAGCATCACCACCAACCCGATGACCATTTTTAGCAAGCCGATATAGGTGGTCTTTCCTAACAAGATCAATTGATACCAAGTTTGCTCGGTAATATTGGCGACTGTTGGCATGATTGAGGCAAAAAACCAAGCTAAAATAGCGGCAGTCAGTAATTGCAACGGCAATGAACGCTTGATCGTGGATAACATAATCTTTCTCGTTAGAGTTACTGGATATCAGTAAATGAGGCGCGATTATATTGGAGTTATTCGATAATGATAATGAGCTTGATAAGCAAATCACTTTTACTGGTTAGTAATAATGTAGGTTTATTGCAGGGAATAACTTATAATTGTTACCTAACTGTAGAATAAGAGAGTGTATAGATGAGTGATTGGTCTGGTGTCAGTGAATTTGTTGCGGTTGCTGAAACCGAAAGTTTTACCGCGGCGGCAAAGCGTTTAGGGATCTCTACAGCGCAGGTCAGTCGACAAGTTTCTGCCCTTGAAGAACGCTTATCGGCAAAATTATTTTATCGTACGACACGCAAAGTATCGGTGACAGAGGTGGGGGGGATTTACTATCAACATTGTCGTCAGGTCATGGATGGATTAGCAGATGCAGAACGTGCGATCACCAATTTACAAAGCACACCCAAAGGTAAGTTAAAAATCACGGCACCGATTACTTATGGTGAGCGTAGTGTCGCGCCGTTAGTGAATGATTTTGTGACGCAATATCCTGAATTAGAAGTGCAGTTGGTACTATCTAATCAGCAAATTGATTTAATCGATGAAGGTTTTGATTTAGCGATCCGCTTAGGTCAGTTAGGCGATTCATCCATGATTGGTAAACGATTAGCGACCCGTAAACAATATGTTTGTGCTGCGCCTGAGTATTTAAGTGCATTTGGTGCGCCGCATACTTTATCTGAATTAGATCGTCATAATTGTTTGTCAGGGACACTGGATTATTGGCGTTTTCAGGAAAAAGGCAAAGCCCGCAATATTCGCGTGAAAGGTAATTTTAGTTGCAATAGTGGTCCGGTATTAGTGGATGCGGCGCTAAAAGGCGTAGGTATCGTGCAACTGCCTGATTATTATGTGCAGGAATACATTAATCAAGGTCAACTCATTGAATTGCTACCGAACTACCGTGAACCGGACGATGCAGTATGGGCGTTATATCCACAAAATCGTCATTTATCACCGAAAGTTCGAATGTTAGTAGATTATTTAGCGAAAGAGCTGGCAGTAAACTAGCACTCGGAAAGTGATTGTCTAGGGTATAGAACAGACGTGATTAAATACTTCGCTATTATTGGCGGAGTAAAGATAAAGGAAATTGCCTTCACGCTCAATCTTATAATCGATTGAAAAACCTTTATATAATAATTGATCATTGTTAATCACATCATCAGAATGCTTTTTTTGAAAATTAACGTCGTTGAAAACCATCGACAAACTATTACCGTCCAGAATATATTCACCAACAAAGAGTAGCTCTACTGTTTCTGTGAGGCCGTTTTTATCCTTGACCAACATTCTGTCTTTAATATAAAAACTAGTCTTAGAGCTAAAAGTATAAAGCATTGATTCATTTATCATTTCGTATTTTGAGTATACATTACTTGAGAATCTAATTTTTTGGAAATTACATTTCCATTGACTACCGACCAAAACTAAATCTGGTGTTATCAAACTTTTACCAAGCAAAATAAAACATAAAATGCCATATATAATGATCAGTTTGACTAAATATGATTGCATTTATTCACCACTCTACTATTTAATTTTCTTACCATTGTCGAATATAAATTTAAACAGCTAAGAATATGAACTAAGAATTTGCGTTATAATATATTATATACAATTTATTGCTTGTTCGTAGCTATGTTTACGAAGTGAAGCTCTATAAGTATCTAATTTAATGTAGGACTTTAATGACTCATAAACAGCAAGCGACCCAAAAGAATATAGTTATAGATGTAGAGCTGCGTGCTATCACTTGTCTTATTTCAGGCGTTACAGTGAGCATGCGCCCTTTACCTTTTAGAGTGTTAATGCATTTATTAAAAAATCAAGATAAATGCATTTCTAGAGATGAATTGTTCGAAGTGTGCTGGCAAGGCGCAGTTGTTTCTGAGCAATCATTAACGAATACGATTTCTTATATAAGAAAGACGATACAGAAACTAGAGTCTAATGAGTTGAAACTCAACACCATTAGTAAAAAAGGCTACTCATTGGTAATTACTTTACCTGAAAATAGTCTTAATGGGTCAATTGTAGATGGAGCTGAAGAGTCAGGTAAAGCACAAGAGTTAGATGAAGTTATTGATGACAGTGATAAAAAGAATAACGCTAATCGTAAGTTGTTAAACGATAATAAAAGAATAAGCTTACCATCAATTAAGGGGACCTACAAAAGAGGGTTCTGGCTTGTTGTTAATATAGTGTTTATATCGACATTAATCTTTTTAATAGCAAAGAATAATATGGGTAACGCTTCTTTTATGGATACAAAAAACTATCAACACTATGAACTGGATAATATTGATATCTACATTAGTGATCTTGATGCATTACTTGTTGGGAGGGAATTTAGAAAAGACCTGGATGGTTCAAACCTAAATTCATGTGATATAAATAAGGTCTACATTAGGGTTTATTCCTCGCCATACAACAAAGATAACATCGCGATGAGTGCTTTTATCATAACCAATAAGAGCGAAAGTTTGAATGTTATTAATTACAAACTCGTGGAGGAGGAGCTCTATAGCTCTATAGTTGAATCAATTGCAGGTGACGATTTGTGTCATGGGTCTATCAATATCCCATCAGTCTTTTAAAATGTGATTATTTCAGCCTCAAATAATTCATATCACACTAAGAATTGTCTTTAAACGTTGTTTTTTTATAATAAAAATATAACCAAAATGAAAAGTAGCATGTATTTTAGTTTTTTGGTGGTGTTTTTAATTGTTATTATACAGTTGCTTATGCCTGATTTTTATTGTTCTTTATTAAATTATAAACATATTTCATTCTTGTTTATTTTTTCGTTAAATTTAACTTTATTATGATGCCTGATTTAGATTGAAACTTAGATGTAAGGTAATTAATGAAAACTGCAATAATAATGACGGCAGTGCTGATGTCGACATCCATGGTAAGTGCTGTATCAACTTTTGAACTTAAAGGGTTTGGTGTAAGCGATATTTCTGTCCGTAACAGTGATGGTATGAATTCTCCATTGATGATGTTCAGGCGGGCACGCGTAAATTCCAAGTATATTATCTTCAATCGAAAAAGTCGGTAACATTTCGACGAATGGTATTCGTTAGGATCAAATTACACAGTCTTTCAATAGAGTAAGTTGGAAGTTCGAATCTGTGAACTCAGAACTCCCTTTGTTATTACTATGATCTAAAAATCTATTTTATGAGTGCGGCTACGGTTTCTTGTAATTCCGTTAATTGCGCCTTTAGTGTTGCCACTTCTTGCTCAAGTTCATCGACTCTAGTTGATAATGCATCATGTTCGTCAGAACGCGGATTCATCGTTTGTACTGTACTATCTGCTACTGCTGTCGAGGTTACTTCACCACTGAATAAGTGAGCATAACGACAAGCACTTTGTCCCGGCTCTCTAGCCAGTTTAACGATAAATGGACCTTGTTCATGATTGACAAGCTGATCCAGTGTCGTTTCAACTTCTTGTACATCATTAAACTGGCATTGACGTGCTGAACGGGTTCTTAGTTCGCCCGGGGTTTGTGGCCCACGTAAAAATAGCAAGGTAAGGATCGCTAACTGTTGCGGGTTGAAACGAATTTTACTGAACTCGGTATTACCAAAACGATGGCGAATTTTAGCGCTGCGTTTGCCGCCATGCTCATCATTTACGACTAAACGTTTTTTCACTAAATCATCAACAATGTTTTGTACTTCATCTTGGCTAAGTGAAAGAACAGGCTCTCGGCTGCTTTTTTGATTACAGGCCGAGGTTAATGAGTTTAACGATAGTGGGTAATTATCTGGTGTGGTGTGTTCTTTTTCAATTAACGCGCCTAATACGCGGGTTTCATGTAGCGAGAGTTCATCCATTACCAGTCGATCCCTATTTGAGCTTTAATACCTGAGCGAAAGGCGTGTTTTTCTTCTCTGACTTCACTCACTGTGTCGGCGATGGCGACTAAATCTTTGTGGGCACTACGGCCAGTGACGATAACTGTTTGATCAACAGGGCGATTACGGATAGCGCTGAGTACTTCTTCCAAATCTAAATATTGGTAACTGAGCATGTAAGTCAGTTCGTCTAAAAGCACCATTTTAAGATCAGGATTAGCTAACATGGCTTTAGCATGCACCCATGCTGTTTCTGCTGCGGCGATATCTGCGGCTTTATCTTGGGTATCCCAAGTGAAGCCCGTTTTCATTGCGTGATAAGGCATATCAGGACGTACTTGCTGGATGAATTTAACTTCCCCCGCTTCCCATGTACCTTTAATAAATTGCACAACACCCGCATTAAAACCGTGGCCTATACAGCGAATAACATTACCAAAACCTGCACAGGTTTTACCTTTACCATTACCTGTCATTACGATCAAAATACCACGTTCTTCCGTGGCTTTATTGACGCGTTTGGCGACTGTATCTTGGATCTTCTGCATTTTCTGTTGATGTTTATCTTGGTTATGTTCTTCCGTCATTCTGCATTCCTTTCATGCCTTGTGCGATTAACTTCAGTGTAAGGCTTTTATGACTAAATGGAAGTGGGGAAATTAAAAATCACCGTTAATTAGTTTTTGATAAATCTGGTCTTTTAAAGCAAGTCGACGGTTTTTCAATTCAATAAAATGGCTATCTGTGGTGGGAATGTCACTGGCTTCAAGGCCGTAAATATGATGATCGAGTTTGTGATATTCTTTGGCTAGGGCGGCAAATTCGGGGTCATCGCTTTTTAGTTTGGCGATATCAATGGCGTGTTCAGGAAATTCATGGTTGAGCGGGTGTTTTTCATTTTGCATTATAATTGCCTTAGTGATGAACGAGTTCTTTTAGTGTAGTCGAACTCGTTCATCGCGGCATCTAATGTTGGACTTGTTCTTGATGCCAATGGTTGAGACGTGGCATAAGCATTATCGCCAGTAATATTGTGGATAAACTACCCATTAATACGATCACGGCATAGGGTGCGGTGAGTTCTGTTTGTTGAATTAACCCTGCGAGTAGTGCTGCGCCACTCATTTGGATACAACCTAACATTGCGGCCGCTGTACCTGCGCGTTCGCCAAATGCAGCTAATGCCATACTGGTTGCTGGACCAAGCAATAATGCAAAGCCAATACATAACAACATCATTGGTAACATAAAGGCAAACGCGGCAGCCATACCAGCTGTTGGTCCCCAATGTTGTACGGCCAATTGCAGTGCCGCGGATAATAATAATGCAATAAAGGCAATGATCACTGTAGGACGATTACCGAAACGTTTGATCACCGTTGGCGCAGCAAAACAAGCGGCGATATTGACGATAGCATTTAGACCAAACAATGCGCTAAACTCTAATTCTTCGATACCTAAATGACGAATTAGCCAGTCTGGTGCATAGGATACATACGTTAGGATTGATGCCATGCCTACCATACAAGCCATAGCGTAAAACATGAAATGGGCATCGTATAATACCGGTTTAAAGCGAGACCAGTGGTACAACGGTCCGGACATATCAGTATTATCTGGGCGTGTTTCTGGTAACTTTTTGATAATTAGTAGCAATATTATTAAGCCGTATAGCATCATAAAAATAAAGGTAGAGCGCCAGCCAAATTGCAGCGCTAATAAGCCGCCTAAGGTAGGTGCAAGCGCTGGAATCACACAAATAACGCCATTTAAATAACTGTAATAATACGCGCCTTTTTTAGAGTCAAAGCTGTCACGTACCGCACTAAACACCACAATTGATACCGCACACGCTGCTATTCCTTGCAGTACTCGTGCTATTTGTAGCCAGTGAAATTCGGCTGCACCAGCAGCAAGCAGGCTGCTCAAGCAATACAATATGACCCCGCCAATAGCGACAGGACGGCGACCAAAACGGTCTGCCAGTGGGCCAATTAATATCTGGCCGATACCCATAGCAAATAAGAATAAGATTAACGTAGACTGTATTTCACTTGATGACACCTTAAATTCAGCTGCCATTGTTGGCATTGAAGGCAGGTAGATATCGATAGCGAGGGGGCTTAACACCACCATAGCCATCAAAATAGGTAATATATTTCGGCGCATTGTTATTCTCAAATATAAGGCATGGATTAATGTGGAGCAGTTTACGTAAAGCGTGATATGAATGGAAGTGGTATAATTTCAGAACTGAGTTTCCATTTAGGAATATCTTATGAATTTAGATAACCTTGCCAAGATAGATCTAAATCTCTTGGCTATTTTACAGATCTTACTTGAAGAAGAGAGTGTAACCCGCGCAGCGCATCGCTTGCACTTAAGCCAGTCGGCACTGAGTAAAAGTTTAAACCGACTACGTGATACCTTGGGTGATCCGTTGTTTTTACGTACTGCCCATGGTTTAAAACCGACGGCGCATGCTTTGCAATTAAAAGCACAATTACCGACGATATTACAGGGCTTGTATCAGCTCTGCTTACCGCCGAGTTTTATTCCCGAAAATAGTCATCGCCAGTTTTCGTTTGCGATGCTTGAAAGTGCCTATGAAACTTTACTACCTCATTATATTGGGCCAATATTATCGCAAGCACCTAAGCTGAATTTAGGTATTTATGGTTGGAATGAAAAGTCATTATTAGACTTGCAGCAAGGACAGATTGATTTTGGCATTACGGCCAGAGAGTTGCACCCCACGGCCAATGTTCGCCTCAATAATTTACCTGAGGGGATTGCACATCAGCGTTTATTTACCGATAACCAGGTGTGTTTAATACGCGAAAATCACCCTATGTTAGCAAGTATTAATGCAGGGCATTGGGATGTTGATACTTATTTGAGTATGTCGCATGTACAGGTTCGCTGTGAAGGTAATGATTGGTGGTTATTGGATTATCAATTAGCTGAATCGGGTCAACACCGTCATATCTGCGCAACCTTACCGGATTTTTACGGTGCCGCCAGTGTGTGTGCGCACAGTGATTTAATTTTTACGTTACCGTCGAGTTTTGTCTCGCATGCACAAAAGTTATATGACTTGGTGCAATTACCTTTGCCGATAGATTTTTCTTCATTGGTCTATGTATTGTTATGGCATGAACGTAATAATGATGAGCCGGGACATAAGTGGGTCAGAGATACTATTTGTCAGAGTGTTGCGAAAGAGATGGACTAACCGTATGCAGCCGCCGTGTGGTTGATGGGGTTTCGCCAAAAAGCAATTTATAGTCCTGAGAAAATCCCCCCGGATGATAAAAACCGTAATCGAGGGCTACATCCACGATGGCTCTGGTTTGATGTGGTTTACTGAGTTCTCGGCGTATTTGGTTTAAGCGGGTAAGGCGAATAAAGCGCTGGGGACTAATACCTAATATTGATTCAAAGCTGTATTGCAGCGTACGCCTGCTCACATTGGCGATACTACAAAGTTCACTAATCGTTGTTGGGTAAGCGGTGGTTGTAATGTATTGAGTTATGGCGTCGACGGTTGTTTTACGTTTACGATAACTGACGCGTGCTGTCGTGAGAGGTTGCTTTTGAACAAGTAATTCAACGACCGCTGAAATAAGAATATCTTCTTGTATCCGGCAGGTTATATTCAATAACTTCGAGGATAATAAGTGTGCTACAAAATACCGTAAAGCGGAAACAGTATTCGGGGGGTAACTGCGTAGTAATTCTGAATCTGGTATTATTTCATCTAACGTTATATTTTGTATATTTGCAATCTGAGTCAATGCCGACTTGTCGATAACAATACCGTAAATACTAAAATCCTCAGGTGTCATTAGTTCGAAATCTTGCTGTCCAGCTCTACACATAATTGTGTTTTCTTGAGTATGGCGACCATTAATACGACAACTTTTGCTATTTGCACTAAACCCTAACCAGATCCCACTGTCGTTAATATTGCATTGTTGTCGTAATGATTGATTAGTGTATTCCTTAAAGACACTGACTTGCGTTAAGGCGACTTCGTTAATACATCCATAAAAAGCCCCATGGCTGAATTGATCATACTCTTGTGACCAAAGCGATAAGTTACCAGCATGCCTGTTTGCATCGTTTGCTTCATAGATGTTCAAACATGGTGCAATGATTTGTTTACTCTTATTGTTCATTTCTAATTACCTCTTTATGACTACGCCCTTTTATGATGCACTATAATTTCAACGTGTTGATTTTAATGGTTTATTAAATTTGCCTAAATCTGATAGGCGGTTGGAATGATCTTCGCTTTGGTTTTATTCATGCAAGTATCAATCCTATCTGTGCGATATGGTTACAGAAGCTATTTGAGGTCAACGTATGAAATCCGCTTATCGTCATCAACTTGGCAGTAAAATATATCAATTCAAATCTTTAGCCGATCTGCTCGCAAAAGCGACCCCTGAACGTTCAGGAGATAAGCTTGCAGGTGTCATTGCCCATACCGCTGAAGAACGTGTTGTAGCGCAAATGACACTGGCGGAATTACCGCTTAAAACCTTTATCAATGAAGCCATCATTCCTTATGAAAAAGATGAGGTGACTCGTCTTATCATGGATGAACATGATGTAGAGGCTTTTGCGATTATTGCGCATTTTACGGTGGGCGATTTTCGTAACTGGTTACTCAGTGATGCCGCAACACCGATGATATTAAATCGTTTACGGTTGGGTATCACGCCAGAAATGGCGGCTGCCGTGAGTAAGATAATGCGTAACCAAGATCTTATTCTGGTGGCTAAAAAATGTCAGGTAACTACCGCGTTTCGCAATACTATAGGGTTGAACAAACGCTTATCGACTCGGCTTCAGCCAAATCACCCAACGGATGATGTAAATGGTATTGCTGCCAGTATTTTTGATGGTCTGATGTATGGCAGTGGTGATGCCGTGATTGGCATTAATCCCGCGACTGATAATGTTGCACAGGCCTCGAAACTGTTAACGCTGATGGATGAGGTTATTCAGCAATACGAGATCCCAACACAATCATGTGTATTAACTCATGTGACTAATACCATTGAAGCGATTGAGCAGGGCGCGCCTGTTGATCTGGTGTTTCAATCTATTGGTGGGACAGAAGGGACAAACCGGAGTTTTGGTTTTGATCTTAATGTATTGGCAGAAGCTAACGATGCGGCATTATCACTGAATCGAGGCACTGTTGGTAATAATGTGATGTATTTTGAAACTGGGCAGGGCAGCTCACTGTCGGCGAATGCGCATCATAATATCGATCAGCAAACGTGCGAAACCCGCGCTTATGCGGTGGCCAGAAAGTTTAAGCCTTTATTGGTGAATACCGTGGTTGGGTTTATTGGACCTGAATATCTATTTGACGGTAAACAAATTATTCGCGCTGGTTTGGAAGACCATTTCTGTGGCAAGTTACTCGGCCTACCTATGGGCTGTGATATTTGTTACACCAATCATGCTTATGCCGATCAAAATGATATGGATAACTTATTGACCTTACTGGGTGTTGCGGAATGTTCTTTCATTATGGGCATTCCGGGTTCGGATGACATCATGCTGAACTATCAAACGACCTCATTTCATGATGCGCTGTATGCGCGTCGCGTATTGGGCTTACGTCCAGCCCCAGAGTTTGAGCAATGGCTAACTAAGATGCAATTGTTTGATGATACCGCGGGTGTGATCCTTAATAACACTATTCCTGAACGCTTTTCAACACAATTAAATAACTTACCGAAGGGGGAATGCTATGCCTGATTCTCATGCTCATGCGTTAATAGCGCCCCAGTCAGATTCCGTTGTGACTAACCCGTGGCGTACATTAAGGCGTTTTACGAATGCCAGAATTGGTTTAGGTCGGGTAGGTAACAGTATCCCGAGTAATGAATTATTTAAATTTCAGTTAGCGCATGCGCAGGCCAAAGATGCAGTGCATACGCCACTCGACATTAATGTGTTATGTCATGACCTCACGTTAATGCAGACACCTGTTATGTTAGCCGACCCCTTGGTATTACACAGTGCAGTTGTTGATCGCATGATGTATTTGCAGCGTCCAGATTTGGGCCGTCAGCTTGATGAGGCATCATGTCAGAAATTAACGGATTATCAGCAGATGAAGCAGACTGAATATGACTTGGTCATCGTGGTCGCAGATGGGCTGTCTTCTCGGGCTGTGCAAGATCATGCTGTTGCCGTTATTACATTATTAACGCAACGTTTAGCAGCGGATAAGACACAATCGTGGACTGTCGCTCCCATCATTGTCGTCGAACAGGGACGTGTTGCGGTGGGGGATGATATTGGTGAATTACTCCATGGCAAGGTTGTTTTAGTGTTAATTGGAGAGCGCCCTGGACTAAGTTCACCAGACAGTTTAGGCATGTATCTCACATGGGCTCCCTCTCGCGGACTGGATGATTCCAGTCGTAATTGTATTTCTAACGTACGTCCCGAAGGGTTGAGTTATAAGGAAGCCAGTTTACGGGCCTTTTATCTCTTAACGGAAGCGCGTCGATTATCACTGTCTGGGGTAAACCTGAAAGATCGCTCCGATACGTTAGAAGTTGAGGCGTTGCAAGACACACAAAATTTTTTACTGTCGAAAACAAACTAAGATAAGGATATAACATGTCGGATCATAAGGAATATCTCGCTAAGAGACAATTGAAAAAAGGTACTGCAGGCTGGCTCTTATTGGCTGGTTTAGGTGTGTCATATGTTATATCGGGTGATTTCGCAGGGTGGAATTTTGGTTTTGCTCAAGCAGGCTGGGGTGGCTTTGCGATTGCCTCGGTATTAATGGGGCTGATGTATTACACCTTGGTGTTATCACTGGCGGAAATGTCTGCTGCGATCCCCGCTGCAGGTGGGGGTTATAGTTTTGCTCGCCAAGCCATGGGTCCTGCAGGTGGTTATCTTACCGGACTCGCGATATTAATCGAATATGCACTCGCCCCCGCCGCGATCGTTATTTTTATCGGGTCGGCGGTTAATGCACTGCTTGGTGTGGACGGGCCAGTCATATACGCGTTATTTTATTTGGTTTTTATTGGTATTCACTTAGCGGGTGTCGGTGAAGCATTAAAAGTGATGATGGTGATCAGTGGTCTGGCGGTATTTGCCATTATCGCTACTGCAGTCGCCTTGATTGGTGAGTTTGATGTAAATAATTTATACGACATTGCAGTCACGGATGCAGCGGGTGCCTCTGAATTTATGCCGATGGGTTGGTATGGCGTATGGGCGGCGTTACCTTTTGCTATGTGGTTATTCTTGGCTGTTGAAGGGGTGCCGCTTGCCGCTGAAGAAGCTAAAAACCCAGCAAAGGATGTGCCTAAAGGTATTATTGCTGCGATGACATTTTTGCTCTTTACAGCATTGCTCGTGGTGGTGTTATTGGCTGGCGCCGTTGGCGCAGATGTCATTGGTAAAAGTGCTGTCCCGTTAGTCGATGCATTAAAAATTAGTGGTAATGAGACATTAGCTACATTGGTCAATGTACTCGGTCTTGCTGGGCTAGTGGCCTCGTTTTTCTCTATTATTTATGGTTATAGTCGATTGGTATTTGCATTGTCACGTGCTGGTTATTTACCGCGTTCATTGTCGTTAACCAGTAAACGTAAAGTACCTTCAAGAGCCTTGATTATTCCAGGTGTATTTGGATTCTTTGTATCGTTAAGTGGCGAGGGTGATTTGATTTTAGCCATGGCAGTCGTCGGTGCGACTGTGTCTTATGCTCTGATGTCACTCAGTCATATATTATTACGGATTAAACAACCTGATTTAGTTCGCCCTTACAAAACGCCGGGTGGTATTGTGACTTCATCTATCTCGTTATTACTTTCGTTGGTTGCTTTGACTGGGGTGTATGCGTTTGACCCCCGCGCATTTAATCTGACATTGGGATTATTTGTGATTGGCGGTTTGTATTATTTCTTTGTCAGTCGGCACAACTTGGTTGCTGGCAGCGCAGAGGAAGAGTTTGCATTGCTTTCACAAGCAGAGTTGGAATTGCAAGCGGATGAGAATGGAGACGTAGTAAGCGCGGTTTAATGTTTTTAATTGAGCTTTATTACCGCTGCTAATACATCAGTAGGCTTGGTATGCATGGTTGTTGCTTATCACTTATCACCAATCCAATATGGACTGGCGGCAAGTAATCAGCGATAGCCAGTCATCTTATCGTTGTAGTTGTGTAGTTGTGTAGTTGTAGTTGTAGTTGGATAACAACACCACTTAACGATTAATCATTGCCAACGATCATATCAACTTGAATAATTTTCTTATTAAGGGTGAGTAACTGTTGCTGTTCTTCTGCAGTTAACGGCGAGTAGTAATCTGTTGTTACTTGTTGTATTCGTTTATGTGCCGCATCTTTTACCGCGATCCCTTTTGCTGTTATTGATAAATAACGCGCTTTTTTATTGGTGTCACTTTTATGTGCGGCGATTAACTTACGCTTAATACAATTATCAACCAGACGTTTGATCACAGAGCGCTCACGAAGCAATGCTTCGGCCAGTTTTTGTTGTGGTAATTCACCTAACTGTTCTAGCGCACGTAACGTGCCTAACATTTCTAAGGTAATATCAAATTCAGTTACCAGTACCTGATTTGCTAAGGTTCTAAATTGCTTGTATGCCAATCCCATCATAAATGAAATACTGTTATCCAATGTTGGAATATTGGTGATTGATTTGGCCATTGTTATCTCGCGAACGTGTTAGCTGATAAAGAATAAAGAGTATACCTAAAGTGACCGCAAGTTCCCATGCACGTAGATAGGTTCGCTCTAAACCAAATGAAATATTGCCCATATACAGCTGTATCGGCAGTACCGTTGCCAGTAATACATCTGCATGTAAGTCTTTAAATTTATTTGGGGAATTAACCATCCAGTTGGTGATGGTAAATATCAAGAAGCCAAGCCCAAGTGCGTAAAAGCTAATGACACTCTGATGTCCAGCGAGCAGTAGTGTAAAAATGATCGCCAGTGCGCAGCCACCTATCTGAGTGATAAAACGTAACTTTACTACGCGTAGATATTGTGCTCGGTTAAATTGCGTTGCAGCCGCTATGACTGGCACCATACAGAATGTCGCAGAGAGTAAATCGACAATCATTAAGAATGCTAATCCTGAGCCAATCAGGCTGAGGGAAATGAAGCGGTGTTGATAAGTCACTTGTTGCGGTTTTATTTGCGGTGCTTTGCCATTCTTGGCAACTGGAAATAGCCACACCATGAATTTACAGACCGCGATAGTCACAGCCATTGAAATAAAGATCTCATGAATTCGCATTGGCATACTAGCGCTCGTATACTGAGAAAATACGATGATCAATACCCAATTAAATACTGGCATGAGCATGCCTCCCTGTTTTGCTGGGGTATTAGCACTGCGGCGCACTTGATCAATGAAAATTAAACTGATTGTCCAAATAGCAAAGGGATGATCTTTAAATGTTTCCGCAATAATCAGTGCACAAGTTGCAGCGATCAAGGTCGGGATGAGCATCTTCAACAGTCCATACCATGAGTAATCTTTGCCTTTTGTCATTAGGAGCGTTGGATAGAGAACCAAATATACATTGTTTTCAAGGTGTAATAAGTTACCCGCTAACATGCATAAGGTAATGATCAGAGTGATCCGTAATGTATCATTTAACTGCTGGTTTTTAATTAACATATCAACCTCTTGCTAATAGATATAGCGGAAGCAAGCGACGAGTTTGATCCAAGCGTAACCGATAAAATCTACGGTTTGATTGCCATTTTTAACCATAACGCTGGCGCGTGATCCGGCAATAAGTACGCTATCAATATCATCTACGCTAATGCGTGTGCGTATTTTTTGTTGTTCACGTATCCAGCGCGTATCATTGACGACTGTCGATAGCTGATTGGTCGATGTGGATGGATCAAAAATTGCGCGATCTTGGTTACTGATCTTACCTTCAAAAACAGTACCCGGCAGCGCATCAAAAGCGATCCACACGGCTGTGTTTGTTGTTAAATGTGCGACGCCTTTTTCATTGAAGTCGGCGCTTAGCCAGCTGTTTGCTTCGTTTACCAAAAATAACGATGCACTACCTTTGTTGATATACGTACCTTGTTGTAATTGTAAATTACTTACCGTACCAGCGGTTGTTGCAATAATATCGGTGCGTTGTAGATCAAGTTGCGCGGTTAATAATTTTGCTTCTACTATTTCAATTGCAGCATTTTTATTATCACTTGGTAAATCGACTTTGATTCGCAGAATATCGGCATTCGCCGCTTCTACCGCACTTTGGGCGATATTTACATTTGTTAAGCTGTCATCAACATCTTGTTGGGTGATTAAGCCTTTGTTGAGTAGCTGTTGATAACGACGATATTTTGTATCTGTATTTTTCCATTCAATCGTGCGCTGACTGAGTATTTGATTGGCGGACTGAAGTTCTTGCCATTTCGCTGAGTTACTTTCTTGTATTTTATGTAGTTCTGCTTTTGCCTGCTGCACTGCCAATGCGTAACTCTTTTTATCAACACTAAACAATACATCACCAACTTTGACTGATTGACCGTTTATGACATTGACTGCCGTTATCACCCCAGAAACTTCCGGTGCGATATTCGCAATTGTTTTGTGTATGGTCGCTTGCGTTGTAAATGGTGCGATATTATCTGCGCTTATCAAAAATGCAGAAAACCCTATCGTTACCGTTAGTACGGAATAGATGGCGTATTTATAAATTGTGTCCTTCATTTGTTTTGTTACCTATACAACAATAAATCTAGAGGTCGAAGTCTATAGATTTATTGATGTATATGCAACAATAGTTATGGTGTATTTTTTTATCACCTTTGACGAAAAACACTGTCTTTTAGGGCTGTGATGTAAGTCATTATTGCGTAGCAATAAGCACTTTGTTTTGTTATTAATATTGACATATTTTCACATAGAGTCTAAGTTTAGAACTTGGTACTGTATATAAATACAGTCACATAAGGTGCTGAAAATTGAAACTTATTGCGTATAAATACAGATTCTACCCAAACAATGAG
>NZ_LOCN01000019.1:11471-417931 GCF_001574435.1 Moritella sp. JT01 | reverse complement strand
CAATAATGACTTACATCACCGCCCTAAAGGACAGTGTTTTTCGTCAAAGGTGATAAAAATGATGAATTGTAACTGACTATGTAGAACATTCGATTTACATGCTGATCTACATTCACGCCAAAGCAAACGTATTTTAACGATTGATCGATTCCAGTATTGGTACTGTCATGATACCAATCATCAACACTGTATAAAACTATTCTATCTACCCGCTTGGTCATGCTCGATCTGCTCATAACACTTATTTCTCTCTTCTTTTTACACATTCCCGTTGCCTATGATAATACTTCCATATAGATAAGATCTCCATATCCCCATACAACGGTACCAATAAGGCTCATAGCGATGTCGAAAATGTTGGTTATGCTTATATAATTTTTGAATTTCGCTCTAGCAGTGATTTCTTGACCATCAGATATACTTCTTAGTCTTTTTATTACAAACAGTTCTGCAAAAACAGTTATAAGTATGACAACCGACCCGCTGCGCTGAAACCATATAGCTGGCTTATCAATTTCTGGCATTAAAAATCCTCTATAGCCAGCCCATAAGATTAATAAAGAAGCGAACAAAGATACCCATACAGCCAGCATTTTTGTGACTAATCTTTTCTCATAATAATTCATAACAACCCTATTTTTCTGAATTCTATTTTTGCCAAAATATTTAATTCATGTATGACATAAGACAATTTTAACATATCAGAGTCGCGCGTTAAAAAATGTCCAACTGAGAGTGTCTAGATTTTGGTCTATCGATAGGACTTTTCGCAGTGCTTCACACTAATGACAGGCAGTTAAACTGACACCTACATAGTCATCTTTCCATGACACGTTTACGACCATATAAATTAAACTTTCCTTAACAGCAGCTGTGGTCGTAATTTCTTAAATAAAATTAGAAATGTTATCAATTAAATAATAAATAAAAGTGTTTATCTGAGAATTCTCTCATTTAATATACATCTGAAATAAAATAACTAACACTCAGCAGCTTAGGCAGGTAAAGTAGGTGCCATGGCGATAGAGTGGCGATGTAATTAAAATACTTCTATTGATTGGCTATGCCCAATGCCCCTTCATACAGCTAAGAGCCAATGGTCCCGAATATCAGGAATGTTACTTAGCTATGGACGTAAACTTCTGTCACTGAACGATGAAGCGTTACTTGCGGTTAACAAGCATAACTTGAACAGAAATGTGAATATCGGTTTTCAAGAAGATTTTAGTGAATTTATTCTTCCAGAGATCTTGGGACGATTCTCTAGGTCATTTCCTCAAATAGAAATTCAAGCTCAATCAGAGCGAAATAGCTTATTACATGATGGAGTCTAAATGGCCTACATAAGAAAAACAACCTTGATTTTCATGATTTTTTTAATTTCCAACTTTGCTTTCAGTTCAGATAATCTAACTGTAAATCTGAAGCTTAGGGAAAAAAATGACACCTTTATCCACACTAGCATAGACGGTAAGTACCCAATCACAATACACCTTAATTACGAGTATGTTTCAGTAACGAGACGCGGAAGAGACTATCGTTACTATTATGTCGAGGGTTGGTATTATTACGATAAGTATCAGACTAAAATTGCGCTTCAGGGGGTATTCGATTACGTTGCTGCGGACCCTGATTGGCTTTCTGAACACGACGGTTGGAGGTTACGCCTATACACAGGGTTAAATCCTAAGGCGCGCACAGAGATCAGGAAAAACCTATATATTAATGATTTTGGAGTTGGCGTTGATTTTTTCGATAAGACTGGATTCGACGAGAAATTCACTATTGATGCGCTATACGATATGGAGACTGAAGAATATAAATTCACAACCTCCCGCTGGATTAAAGGCTCTAAAGTCCTGCCTATTGATCACTTTCCAACGCCAGAGTTTCCCATAAGTGATTACCTATTAGATATTCAAGAGAATAAGGTGCACAAACAGCTTAGGCTCTCCCAACTGGGCATAGATATACAAGAAAACACCGATAATTACTACACCAACATCGAATTGCTTAGCTATGCTCGGGAAGGCACCGGATTAAGCTTACTGTTTCTTAAGAGAACAGAAGGCCCCATGTGCTATTCTCATGATGTCAATTCACTTATCGCTCTGACACTTGATGGATCAGGTAAGGTTACCTCGAACGAAGAATACGAAGTTTATCGCTGCGACAGGATAACCAGCAATATGGCACGATTAATTGATGCGGAAGATGCTTTAATTAATCAGTCTATTCCTAACATGTCCACGGATAGCATCGCTGTCTATCGCACTGAATATTCACAGGGTAGTTCTGAGTCTCTGCAGACAAAAATTGGTAGTTTCCGGATTGTGGATGCAAAAGTCATGATTGAAGTCCCCTGGGAATAGCTTGGACCTCAACCCCCTTAACTTGGCTATTTGAGCATTGACTACTTCAAGATCGACTACCTATGCTCTCTTTCTTGCTCTTATTGCTAGCCCTAAGATACCTAAGCCGAAGATAGCTAGAGTTGATGGTTCTGGTACCACTGCACCACCTATACCCACACCAAAAGAGGCCGAATCAAGTAAGTTACCCACAGAGATACCGCCTACAGCGTAGACAGCGGAGTATGCAAATTTAATGTCGTTACCCAAAGAAAATATCCCTGAACCTGAATTCACTTGCCAAGTATTGATACCCGCATCGAATGTATCGTTAAACAAATCTGTATCATCAGAAGTCCCAAAGGTATTATCAAGACCCAAGTCTGTAATTTGTAAACGCATCGTTTCTAAACCGCCAGTACGACTGCGATGTGCGAACTCCCAACCAATCTCTTTGGTGGCTGCTATACCTGACACTACCTGCGACAAAGTGCCTGCAATATAGGCGTTTAATTCAACAAATTGATTTCCTGTATGCGAAGGAACACCTAAGAATCCATCTGCCCACACTTCAAATGCACTATCTGTTGTTTCCCATCCTGGCATTGCTGCAGGGGCTACCAGTTGCATCTGACCAGTAATGACAGGCTCCTCAAAGCTGCCATTAATTAGTCCCGCATTGACTGAAAAAGCAAATAAAAATGTAAATAATCCGATTAATTTTTTCATTTTATTTTCCTTCATATTCATTAAAGACAAATAGTCCAGTTATATCAAAGCAAGAACCTTACCTAAAATATTAATTCCCTTAGAAACATCGAGTTAATATGTTTTGTTATTACGTAAACAATACCTCCAATCACCGAGTGCAAAAAAAGTCGACATATCTAATCTAACCAAGGCTGAAGCACAATTTAACTCGCAATAGGGTTCGCGTGTGTTGCTGTGATATGACCAATCCCTCACATGAGAAAATGGGCTATTCTCCGCTTAGGTGAGCTTGATATTTGGATAAAAGGTTGAATGGGTATCAGGGACTGATGTTAAGCCCTAGAGCGTGTCCATCGTTGTGTCCAAAACGTGAATAAATTGCGAAAACGCGGTAGGCGAAGAGGAGTGAATTTATCGGTAGTTCAGCCGTCATATTTAAAATATCAGCCGTGCCAAAATCCAACTGCTCGTTGGGTGTTATTCTGCTTTCAAGGTATCGATATTTTAACAGTCTCAGAAGAGCAGCATTAATGAATTGTATTTGTTTCTGCATACAATTCATTGGTAACAAAATGAACATTCAACTCTAGGAGTTTTTTGTTCATAAAGTCTTTAATATTATTCTCTAAATAGCCAAGAATAAACACAATTTCATTAATGCCACATTTTACCCCAATTAGCTTTTAAAGTTATGAGAGCTCTCTGATATAACATTACTTTCTAAGCTACTATACTTGGCTGAATGATAACTAAAGGAGTGTTGGTTGCTTTTCACTTTTCCGACGAAAGTATAGTTCCACAAGTTTTTTGCATACGAAACAAGGGTTGCCTCGCTAGCCGTATTAACCAACAAAGGGAGCTTTTTCCTAAATACTTTAGTCGCAGGGGCTAATCGATAGTGAGGGATGCTAGGATAGAAGTGATGAACTTGATGTAAGTTGATGTGGTGGCAGAAGATGTTCCACCATGAGATGTTACGGTCAATAGTTGTTAAACTGCCTTTCAAAGGTGTCCACTCTTTATCAGAATGCCAAACCAATTTTTCATCATTATGCTGTAAGAAAGTGATAATTATAAAATAGTATGAATATACTTGCAGGGGAATGACATAATACAGAAGTACGTTCACTACGCCATATTGAAATGACAGCACAGCCAAAAATAGGAACATACACATAACTGCAAGGAGTGATATTTTCATTTTACTCTTTCGGCTTTTAAACAAAGGGTCAGTGTAAGAATAATGGTTGATTCCATGTCTTGAAATCCCAACCAAATAGCACCAATAGGCAAAACCACTTAGTGCCAAGAGAGCACTGGCTTTACGGCTTACTTTACTGCTTTCTCGAACCGGGCCATATCCTTCATCTTTATCAATATGTCCACAATACCTATGGTGGTTTCTATGAGTAAATTTCCATTGTTCATACGGTAGTAGCAAAAACGAGTGTACTAATAGACCAACACCATCGTTGATAAGTCTATTTTTAGAAAATGCTTTATGGCCACAATCGTGCCCCAATAAGAAAAGCCCCCAAAAACACTTACCTTGAAGAAAGAAATAACTTAACCAAGCTATTTCAAAAAATGGAGAAGAAAGGGATTCAAAATAATAAATTGCTACCAAGAGCAACACTAAAGATAATGCTAAATTAACTAAAAAATAACTAATAGAAGTTAGCGTATTACATTCAAAATACTTCTTTGGCATTGCGCGCCGAATATCTTGTAGAGTTACTTTTTCTTGTTTGCTATCCATAAAATTAAATCCCGATGTACTGTTAACTTAGTATCAAACAAGTTACTGATGCTGTAGCTAGTAACTTCCCTGAAGCGTCTAGCAAGCGTCCTTCACCCACTGCTGTTTTTCTACCAGTGTGAATTGCATTACCTTCACAAATGACTAAGCCTGTTTCGATCGTCATTGGTCGAATAAAGTTTACTTTTAGATCGATAGTGCTAAACCCTACTCCCTGCGGCAAAGTGGTGTGAATTGCGCAGCTTATACAGGAATCTAATAGTGTAGAAAATACACCGCCATGTACTCCACCAATAGTGTTGTAGTGATATTCTTCTGCGTTAAATTCAAAGCGCATATAACCCTTATCTACTTTGCAGTTATCGACCCCCATCAAGCTCATAATTGGTGGCATAGGAAGATCACCATCAGCTATACTTTTTAAATAATCGTAACCACTCATTTCCATTGCGCTTTTAGCGCCAATCATAGGATCTGCCCAATCAAATGTTCTTGTTCTGTTTTCAATGATGTTTTTCATATTCACATTCCTTTGTTGTTTAAATACTTAATCGCGGTTTCTTCAGACCAGTATCTTCCCTTGGATTTAGGAAGTACGAAGCCCACATGTCCGCCATGTCGAGGCATTAAAAGCGATAAGTTCGAATTATTGTTAACCTCATGGATTGGGTAACACTCCTTTCCTAAGAATGGGTCGTCTTGTGCCGTAACCAATAAAACTTTCTGTTGTATATTTTTTAAATACTTTTTACAGCTACAGCTTTCCCAATAATCATTTGCATCCTTAAAACCGTGTAGTGGAGCGGTATACATATCATCATACTGCTGGAAGTTTCCAACTTGCTTGAAGTTGTCTATATTTATTAGTTCTGGATACTGAGCATGTTTTCTACTTATAATCTTCTCAAAGCTCTTTAAAAAATGACGCATAAAAAATTTGTTCTTAAACCTTCCCAATTCCATTGCACTACTTTTTAAATCACATGGAGTAGAAAAACAAACGGCCTTTTTTATGCTTGAAGGAATTTCAGCATGCTTCTTTCCTAAGTAAAGTAAATTAATATTCCCGCCTAAACTGAAGCCTATAAGTGAAATTACCTTATATAGGCTCTTACCTTCGATATGTTGAATTACATCTTCAAGATCATCAATAGATCCCCCATGATATAAGACGGGCTTAATGTTACTTTGATCACCACTACCGCGGTAATTCCAAGCTATTACGTCCCAACCATCCTCATAAAGTGCTTGAACCATACCAAGAATATATGGTCTTTTATTGTGTCCACCTAAACCGTGGGAAATAAGTGCGACTTTGTCACTTCCTTGTTTATACCAATCGTATTCAAGTACGTCACCGTCTCTTGTATGGACAATATGACAAGTATTCTCAATGTTATGCTCTGATTTTCTAAATAGGCTTGGATAAATACTGCTTAGATATCCATTTCTAAATAAAAAAGGCGGAGTGTAAACATTATGCATCTGAGATTCCTCTTGATTTATCTAATTCGAATGCAGGAAAAACGCTTTCTTGAATTAAGTGTTTAGGAATCTTCTCTTTTATACTTTCATGATAGTTAGGTAGTAACGACCAGTGTAAGTTTGGCTTTATATGATGGGCTGTGTGATATCCAAGATTTGTAAACCAAAAGTTGTATATTGGGCTAATAATGCTTCTCGATGCTTTATAAGGGTCTGATGATCTCAAACCTGAATGATGTGGGTAAGTCAGCCAAAATATGTACAAGGACATCACTAGCGGAGGAATGATGAACACAAATAATAATGCCAAAGGACTGTACAAAAACAACACGAAATAAATCGCATAGTTTTGTAAACGGTAGGTCATATACTTCTTATAGACTTTCTCATGCTTTTGCCCATTTTCCTTTACTCGCTTTAATGTTGTTTTAGCAAGATGAATGGTGTACTCGAAACGGTTCATTTTACTACCGTCTGTTCTGGTCCAATTTGATTCATCAATAGAAACATCATCCTGTAATGGGTATTGATTCATATAATTCAGATGATGACCGTGATTATGGTGCAGTTTCCATGCGTAATGATTTATCCACACCTGTAAACTCAAGATTCTGTTAACGTAGCCATTGAGCCACTTTGAGTTTGACATAGATATATGGGCATGATGGTGACTGTATGCGACGGAAAAAGTCAGAAATGGCATCGACAATAAAGAAAATACCACCAACTCCCAGAACCCTGTCAGGTTTATGAATGCATAGAGTTGAATCGCGAACATTATACTGACTAAAACAAGGGGAAACACATCAGCTTTATACATATAAAATCTTTCTGCTTTCGAATTATTCATCAGTGTTATCCTTTAACTATTTAAACTGTTAGACAATCTGGAGGGTAGGCATGCTGAGTAAGACTTATATCTGTAGCCATTTCGTTGATTGATTACGCCCTCTGCGTGATTTAGCTCAGACTGGAATTCTTTAACGACTTCCCAAACCTTGGGGTTAGTAAAATCGTACTTTCTGTACTGTCCTAACTTATTGTGGTAAACCCTTGAAGTATAATAAATGAAGTTCATTTGTTTTAAGAGTTGTCTAAGTGGAGGTAGAGCCTCAAATAGATTAGGTTGGTCTGTCATTGGCATATCCACATCAAATATATCTGAATAGGCTGAAGTCGCCATATTTATTGGGCTTCCCATAAAGTCCCATTGGGTATAATTGACACTGGAATGAAATACGGCTGACAGATAAATAATGTGGGTCAAAACCCAATTCAACTCACTAATAGTATATACAGTCTCAGGAAAGCCCTTTACGTTCCCTTTATCCTTTGCATTAAGTTCTGCAACCCACGCTTGCAGCTCATAGTCGGCTTCAACTTCTTTGTCTGTAGTGTAATAAAGTGACAGGTAAGAACGGACATAGCGACTTAGGATGTCATTAATAAGTCTTGCATCATCCCTGAATGGATACTCTTCCAACTCCTCCATTCCTCGGTTTTTGATATCTTGGTTCAACGTGGATTTATCAAATGACCAATGCTGATAAGCTTTAAGAGATAAGGCTTTAAGGCCGTCTATAGAAAGTGCGAAAAGGTTTTCACCATAGCCTTTAGGTTTAAATAACTCTCTTCTACCAAACTCATTGATAGCTAATGAATATTGGAGGTGTGGTTTTAACAACTGATACACAGGGTGCTTTGCAGAAAGCTGTCTATTAGTTGCAATTGGAAATGGCTCAATCACTAGATGTGAGTTTACCAGGTGAGATACAAATTGATGATGTTGTGCATCAGCTACTTGACAGTACCATTTTGCGCACTGCCATTGCTCACCATCATTTTTAGTAACGATGTGGTTGGAGCCCGGTTCCTGCGTCAGTTGGATCAGTATAGGTGTAAGATGGGACTTGCCCGAGACTTTATTTTTCTCCAAATAAAATAAAATGATTGGTGCATGAACCACTTTTTTGCTATTTAAATAAGATCCTCGCTGTAAATTATGTAATATTGAATAATTTGAAATATATAGGAACCCTTTTTCAATTAGATTTTCTGTACTTAAAGACTCTCCGGTTAAGTTACTTAGCATCCCGTCCGGTAAAGATAGTACCTCGGGTAATTTTTCTTCTACTCTTGAGATAACAACAGGATTTACACCAGACAACCTTTGCCAAGCGAAATCTTTGTCACTAATTTGAGGCGCCAATCTAGTAGGCTCTGGTATAAATTTGAATACCTTTAAATAATCTTCTTGATTTAGCGCAGGTTTTATCCAATTGGCGAATTTGTTAGCATAGTCATTTAGCACCAGCGTTACGAGTGGCTTTGATCTTCTATATAAGTACAGTAGGTCAAATTTTTCAGAGGAAGGTAGCTTCGCTGACTCTACCATAGGTGGCAATGACTTATTTACTCTATATCCATACTTCCGCTGTTTCTTGGCCAATTCACCTTTTCTAATATTCGGTGAAACATCATATTGAGGTAATGAAGGAGGTAACAATTTAAACCTCACTCACTAAATGCTTAGAAATATCAATAGCCAAGCCATCGCTTGGAATAATGATGCCTGCGAAATATTCATTATCAATTTGGCTACTATTACTAGGCAAAATTGAGTGTAAATTGAGTTTTTGCAGAAGCTCGACGATAACCACTTTGGTTATCAGTTGCGTCAATCCCATACCTACACAAATCCTATCGCCAGAACCAAAGGGGAGATAAGAGTGCTCTGTAGGCTTGGTATTGAACCTTTCAGGCATGAAATCATTTGGATTTTCCCATAAATTTGCATCCCTGTGAGTTACCCAACTAGAAATAAAGATCTGAGTTTTTTCAGGTAATGAACCAAATGGGAGCTTTATGGTTCTTCCTGGGAGCACTTCCCTAAAGAATGCCGGGACTATCGGATAAAGCCTTAAAGTCTCTTTTATAACCATGTCAAGATACTCAAGCTTATCTAAGTCAGAATCGGAGTAACCTTGCGGGTGTTCAGTTACAAATTCATCAATGCTACGCTGTAGTTTTTGATAGACGTCTTTATGTGCAGACAATAGCTGGATTGCAAAGCTAATTGTAGCCGCGACATTACGCGTACCTGCATAAAACGAAGTACTAATCTCGTCTCGTAGAAGGGTAAAATTATCACGATTTGTGATCTTCAATTCACTCAACCATTGTGGCAAATTTGTTGGCTTGCTTGACTGTTCTTTATCGCTTCTTTCGTATTTGTTCAGTGCTTTTTCTACATATCGTTTCCACCCTTTTATTCGCTTTTTCAATAACAAACTTGGTAGAGACAAAGGAGTTGCTCCCCTTCTATGCATATCTTCCATTTGAGTTAGGTAACAATCAAATAAATCCTTGGTTCCCTCTTGGTCCAAGAGAAGATGAGAGAATATATTGAAGGAAAGCTGAGTCATTTCATCAAAAAGCAAAATTTCTCTTTTGCTCTCTGTAGGATTCAACAATATCGCATGACTAGATGTTAGTTGCTTTATCGTCACTACGGCATTACTGAACAAGGTGTTGATATCAGAATGTGAAAACGGGTGAGCCTTTCTTTTATCATGCCACTCAGAGCCATTTGCAAAAAATACGCTACTAAGAAAGTATTTTCCAGCAGCATGCTTAGGCGAGTTTTTATATATATCTAGAGAATTTTCAACGATTAATTTTATATCTTCAGGTTGTGTTACTAGAATAGCTGGTTTATTAAACAACCAGAAGCTCACGTTATCACCATATTGATGGTGGTAGTTTTGCAAAACTTTGTAAGGAGGCTTCATAATAAAGTCTTTCAAATTACCTATTGGCCAAACCGGGGTGGGCCCATGAACTTTTGGAAGAAGCCTTTCTATCCTTTTTGCTATCTCTTGTTTTTTAAAAATAGATGACATAAGAAAGGAAAGTTGGCTGTTTAACATCCTGTTTTGATCGCTTTGAATTCGACGCATACTACTAAGTCCGTCCTTGGCATATTGTTATTTACTTTAAGCAATTAGTATTCTTTCTTTGGTTACCAATTAAACTCTCATTTCACTTTGAGCTTTTTATGGTATTAGTTTATCCAACCATGTGAACGAACCACTCGCGGTGGCGCCATTGAGATATTTGAGTTTTTAAGCTTTTGAGATAATGCAGATTTTAATTTTTCGTTCATCATAACGTCCTTATAAATATTAAGTTTTAGCTTGATCGAGTCGTTATCAACTTCATTATCAAAAAGATAACAAAACACTTACAGCCGAGCTACATAATCCTGAGCAAGGAGGTGTAAACGTGATCCACATAACTATTTTTGGGTAGCCACTTAGAGGTGACTACGCAATTTATTGGGTTAACATACAGCCTTACAAAACCCGAGATGAACTTGCTTTAAATTCAACGTCAGTAAGGTAAATTGGGTTCATCAAACGCTTGGGTGCCAAAGGGGAAGCGATAGCCTTCGAACGTTACACAATGAACGAGCAAACAGACTTACTGTCAGGCGAGGACGCCGCAATGGCGTCAGAACTATCTATCTCATCACAAAACCATGTCCTGTTATGGATGAAAGTATTATTTAATCAACTTCGTCGGTTAAAGGAATTGAATCAGCCAAACCCGCTTGAAGACGTGAAAACGATAAAGACAGCAGAACGCGAGCTTAGCTACCTCTCGCATGACCAAATAGCAGAACTATTAACATTTGTTCAAAGCAGTCCCATTTCTGCACAAATGACACAAATTATTAAAATTTGCCTCGCAACTGGCGCGCGAATAATAGAAGCTATAGATATAAAGGTTTGCAAATAACAAAGGGTTAAAAAACCAATGAAAATAATCTCATTTAACATTAACGGCCTTCGCGCTAGACTGCATCAGCTACAAGCTATCATAGACAAGCATTCGCCTGACGTAATTGGCCTACAAGAAATCAAAGTTCACAACGAAATGTTCCCTGTAGCAGCGGTTGAAGAAATGGGTTATCACGTATTTTTCCACGGTCAAAAAGCACATTACGGTGTTGCTATGATGGTAAAGAAAAGCACAGTGGCAGACGTAGAAGCAATTAAAGTGCAATACGGCTTCTCTACCGATGACGAAGAAGCGCAAAAACGTATGATCATGGTGACGTTTGACCAAACATCTGGTAAACCAATCACAGTGTTAAACGGTTACTTCCCACAAGGCGAAAACATCAGCCATGAGACGAAATACCCGAACAAGCGTAAATTCTATCAAGACCTAAACGTATACCTTAACGACAACCACACCGCAGAAGACGATGTAATTGTGATGGGCGACATCAACATCTCTCCAGCAGATAAAGACATCGGTATCGGTGAACCAAATGCGAAACGTTGGTTAAAAACAGGCAAATGTAGCTTCCAACCAGAAGAACGTGAATGGCTAGCAAAACTACAAGGTTTTGGCTTACACGATACATTCCGCACCATTAAGCCGGAAGTAACAGATCGTTATAGCTGGTTTGATTACCGCTCAAAAGGTTTCCCAGACAACCGTGGATTACGTATTGACGTGATCTTAGCGACGGCAACATTGAACGCTAAAGTAGTTGAGAGTGATGTAGATTACGAACTACGTGGTATTGAAAAACCATCAGATCACGCACCAATCTGGACAACATTTAGCGAATAAAATTGTTAATCGATAACAATAGCTTAGGCTCATATCCCTACGCTATTTAAAATCTAAAAGCGCATTTTAGAAATATGTGTCTAACCTTAGTGTTACCTCGACATTCATATATCAAAAAGCGATGATGGCTATGCAGTGGACTAAGATATGCGTAACAGCAAAAAATAGCTTACTCCTCTGTATCGTTGTCAACATATCACCCAGCAATGCTCAATATTCCACTAATGCTGATTCTAATTTGGCAAGCTCAACATCTTCAAACTCTGTAGCGCAACAACAAATGAATATTCACAGCCAGCCCAGCTTTGAAGACCTCCCCCTGCTATTAAAAAAGCGTACTATCAAAGTCTTAGTCGTTAATCACCCCGCTTATTATTTCATTTACCAAAGTCGTCCGCGTGGTTTTGCTTATGACATGATGCGTGAATACGAAAAACACCTAAACCGTAAATACTTCAAAAACACCAAGTTGAAACTCAATATCTTGTTTATTCCGGTGCCTAGTAGCCAAATAATCGACTTACTCGCGCAAGGTTATGGTGATATTGCAATTGGCCCCTTAATGACGCCTTTACGCCAACAAAACCAAGTAACCCATACAGAGCCAATATACACCAACAATCAATTATTGCTCGTCAGCCATGACTCTACAGATGAATATAAGGATATAAATCAGTTATCAGGCAAGGAAATTTGGATACGTCGTAATAGTATTTATCACCAGCAATTAGACATCATCAACCAGCAATTATTCCGACTCAATAAACAACCTGTTTACGTCAATATCGTGGCTGATGAACTCGAAGATTACGAACTATTAGATATGGTCGACAACAAGCAAATTTTCATGACGATGATCTCTAACCATGGTTTACGATTATGGCAAAAATTATATAAAAACATAAAACTACACCCACGATTAGTCATCCGTAATAACATCCCAAGTACCTGGGCGGTACGTAATCACACACCACAATTAACTCGCAGTTTAAATCAGTTTATTCATAAGCATAAAAAAGGCACTAAAATAGGCAACATTCTGCACCGTCGCTATTTAGTTAGCCATCGTTGGCTGAATAAAGTCATCCACCAGCAGTTTGAAAAACGCTATTTAGAAACTGAAACGATCATTAAAAAATACGCAGGACAGTATGAATTCGATTGGCAACTTATTCTTGCGCAAGCCTATCAGGAGTCTCGGCTTAACCAAAAAGCCATTAGTCATCGAGGTGCGGTCGGCGTGATGCAAATATTACCATCAACGGCGAATGAACCTTACGTCAATATTAAAAACATCAACAACGTGGACAGTAATATCCATGCAGGTGTTAAGTACTTACACTTCATGAAACAGCGTTACTTTAGCCATAAAAACATTGCCAAGCTAGACTCACTATTATTGACTTTTGCCGCCTATAACGCTGGACCAGCGAAGTTAATACAATTAAGAAAACGGGCATTAAAGGAAGGATTAAACCCCAACATTTGGTTTAATCATGTCGAGAAAATAGCCGCTGAGACCATAGGTAAAGAAACGGTGAATTACGTGAACAACATTTATAAGTTTTACATCACTTATTTGCTGGCCTCACGTTATACAATCAACGATACGCAGATAGCGCAACAGCAAGTTGCAAACAAGACTCAGTAAGCAAAGAGGAGCAGTCATTAATCAAAGGCCGCCATGTTGCTACAAAACGGCCTCCTATTTAGTACTGACACTCTATAATAACGATGTAAATCGTTAAGCAAGATGCCTAAATGCACGTTTCTCTAATTTTTTGAATACGGCAAAAATAGCAAAACATAAACACAGATAGATAGCACCCGCAAAAATAAATGCTTCAAAGGGGGCATAAAAACGTGAATACACATTGTAGCCCGCCCCCGTGATATCAACCAAGGTCACGACACTGGCAATTGACGTTGCATGCAGCATAAAAATAACTTCATTACTGTAAGCAGGCAACGCACGACGGAACGCCGACGGTAAAATAATGCGACGCAGAACCTGCCAATCGCTCATGCCATATGCTTGTGCCGCTTCAATTTCACCTTTATCGGTTGTCACCAATGATCCTCGAATAATCTCGGTGCTGTATGCCGCGGTATTTAATACAAACGCTAACAAACAAGGATAAAACGCATCTTCGAGTAAAAACCATATTGCGCTGTCTTGAATACCATCAATCATGGTCACACCATAATAAATCAGATACAACTGGATCAATAACGGTGTACCACGAAACACATAAGTAAATAACCAAATACCACGTGATAACCACACATACTGACTGGTACGCATGATCGCTAACGGCACAGCCAAAAAGAAACCGATGACAATAGACAAGAACGTCAGTTGTACCGTCAATACCGTACCATCCCAATACTCATTTAAGGTACTCGGGGTAAACATTTCATTTTGCTCAAGCAAAGCAATCAGTTGATCTAACATATTAATGACCTTCTACACCTTTGCTGAAATGACGTTCTAAATATTTCAGTACAATTTCACTCACGGTTGTAATCGCTAAATACACAAACGCAACAGGAATGAAAAACAGAAACGGTTCATATGTTGTCATTGCCGCTTCTTTCGCTAATTTGACCATGTCTGATAAGCCGATAATCGATACGAGCGCGGTTGTTTTAACCAGCACTAACCAGTTGTTACCAATACCTGGTAGCGCAAAACGCATCATCTGTGGAAACATTACACGGCGGAACACTTGCCAATCTGACATGCCATAAGCGGTTGCAGCTTCCAATTGGCCTTTGTCCACAGACAATAACGCACCACGGAACGTTTCGCCCATATAAGCACCAAAAATGAAACCAATCGTCACCACACCGGCACTAAATTCATCGATATTGAAATACATACCATCTTCATAAAACGCAGATAATGTTAACCATCCTTGTTCGATATAAAATTCATTGATGGCATAGGTTTCGTGTAATTCGTACAACCATTCCGAAAAATTATTGAGTCCGACTTGTAAGCCAAAATAAATTAGCATCATTAAGACCAGATCCGGCACACCACGGACTAAGCTGGTATAAGATACCGCTAATACAGAAGCAACTTTACCACCGGAATAACGTGCAACAGCGGTAATCAGACCGAGTAGCACTGCGATGATTAATGAAAAAATGGCAAGTTTAACGGTCAATATAGCGCCATTAAATATACCTGGCCCATAACCTTGAAGATCTAACATAGTATTCCCAGAAAAGCAGTGGACGCTTGGTTTTCACTAATAGCCTTAACTAATAACCTTAACTAAACGCCCATTTTTATCATCGATAAAGAGACTACATTTTAATACTGTAGCTGAAGTATTTAGCTTGGATAATTTCGTAAGTACCATCCGTTTTAATTTCTGCTAATACTTTATTGAAGGTTGCTGCAAGTGATTTATCACGTTTACGCAGTGCAACACCCATGCCCTCACCCAGCTGGAATGTATCGCCAACGGCTGCATAAGCGCCTTTTTTCTCAGGGATAAGTAACGTGGTATCACCGACAGGGAAATCCAGTAATACCATGTCTAAACGACCTCCTTCAAGATCTAGCAATAAGTCACCACTGGTGTTATAACGCTTAATTGTATTCTTGCTAGCATAATTATCGGTGACGTGTGTATCTTGAACTGTACCGCGCTGTACACCGATACGTAATTTTTTGAATGCAGCTTTATCTGCTACATCAAGTTTAAAGTCTGCAGCGGCAAACCAAGCGCTTGGTGTATTGTAGTAAGGTTCAGAGAAAAGTACCTTCTTCTTACGTGCGTCAGTGATCGACATTGAAGAGAAAATAGCATCGTATTTACGTGATAATAAACCAGGAATAATACCGTCCCAAGATTGTACAACCCAAGTACAATTCCAATTAGCGCGTTTACAAACTTCGTTACCTAAGTCGATTTCAAAACCAGTTAGCTCGCCATCAGGGGTTTTATATTCAAATGGCTTGTAAGGTGAATCAACACCTAAACGAACATCAGTCCATTCTTTTGCTGCTACAGCTGAAGAAAGCAATAAGCTTGTTGCAATTACGCAGGCTAATTTTTTCATAAGTATTTCCCTATTATTATAATGAGATCAATCAATGATCTTGTGTTTGTAGTCGTTTTATTTTTATAGTTATATTTTTATCATTACGCTCAGTGAAACCACTAAACGTTAATATTTTGGAGCCAAGAACTGCTTAACGCGTTCTGATTTCGGGTTATCAAACAGTTCTTTCGGATCGCCCTGCTCTTCAATTAGACCTTGGTGTAAGAAGATAACTTTGGTCGATACATCGCGTGCAAAGGCCATCTCGTGAGTGACCACTAGCATGGTTCGACCTTCTTCAGCTAGACTTTGCATTACACGTAATACTTCACCCACCAATTCAGGATCAAGCGCAGAGGTTGGTTCATCAAATAGCAATACTTCCGGCTCTACAGCTAATGCACGGGCGATTGCCACACGTTGCTTTTGGCCACCAGACAACTGGCTTGGGTAATAGTCTTTTCTTTCCCATAAATCGACTTTCTTGAGATAATGCTCTGCACTGGCAATGGCATCGCTGCGAGAGAGTCCTAATACTTGAATGGGGGCTTCGATCACATTCTCAATGACCGTCATATGCGACCATAAATTAAAGCCTTGAAACACCATTGCTAACCGTGACCGAATACGCTGAACTTGTTTTTTATTCGCGATATGTCGATTACCGTCTCGACCATCAATCATTTCGATCAATTCGCCATTGACGGTGATGTCACCTGCCGTAGGCATTTCTAATAAATTAATACAACGTAAAAAGGTACTTTTACCAGAGCCTGATGAACCGATAATAGAGATTACATCACCTTTATTTGCAGTCAGATCGATACCTTTCAATACTTCATTGTCACCAAATGATTTATGCAAATTTTTGATGTCTAATGTGGGACTGCTACTCATTCTATTCATCCTAAATACGATTTATAACAATTAAGACATGTGCAATATTTAAATTCAAATCAACATTAAAGAGTGCAACATAAATACAACATTAAACATAACAAATTAGTCATTCAGATAACATGAAACCACTATAATTTAGATTTAAAGCCCACAAGGTAGCCATTAGATAGTTTTATAATCTTCAAAAACAAACAATACAGCGCGAATAAATACAAAAAGACAATGTAGGACACTACCGCCATATTGGTATTTATGATGGTTTAATTTACTTTAAACAGTTAATTAAACTTTTGTTTTACATTTAAAATAAAGTGCATGCAAATACGCGATTACTGTAATTTAGTTACACCAAGAGAGGGCTTTTTAAGTTTAAAAGCATCTAATTTCGTAATAAAAAAACATAAAACAGCATGAAATTGATCTGGATCACGTTATAAATACCACTAGTTGGGTAATAATAAGCATGAGTTATTTATTGAGACTAAGTAATGAAAACAACAAACCCATTTGATGCAATCCTACCACCAGAACTGCTAATAAAAGCAGAATCTATCGGTGTAGCAAAAGCAACGAAAGCCCCTAAACAAGCGTTCATGCTTGCGATTACTGCAGGTGTATTCATCTCTATTGCATTTGCCTTCTATACCACGGTAACAACAGGAACGACGGATGTTGCTTACGGTTTAAAAAAATTCATGGGTGGTTTTGCGTTTAGTCTTGGCCTACTACTTGTTGTTGTTTGTGGCGGCGAGCTATTTACTAGCTCAATCTTAACCATTATTGCCCGTGCTAATAACAAGATAACAACCGTACAACTTGCTAAAAACTGGGCAGTGGTCTACGTCGGTAACTTTATCGGCTGCCTCTTCTTTGTGGCGTTAATGATATTAGCGAAACAGCACCTCGTCGCCGATGGCGCTTGGGGTCTAAATGCCATGAAGATTGCCCAGCACAAATTGCATCATACTTTTATTCAAGCTGTCACGCTTGGCATCCTGGCCAACCTACTTGTTTGTCTTGGTGTCTGGATGAGTTTTGCCGCGCGCTCTATTACCGATAAATTTGTTGCGGTGGCATTACCTGTGAGTATGTTTGTCGCATCAGGGTACGAGCACAGTATCGCTAACATGTTTATGATCCCACTCGGGTATGTTATTGCGCACTTTTCAGGCCCTGAGTTTTGGCTAGCGACTGGTGCGAACCCTGCTGACTTTACCGATTTAACGTTAACTAATTTTGTATTTAACAATCTTATCCCTGTCACCATCGGCAATATAATTGGTGGCGGATTACTGGTTGGTATGACGTACTGGATTATTTACTGCAAAAAAGAATCTTAATATCTGTTGTAAACACAGCAGATAACAAACTTTGAAATTACATTTTTAATAGATTAGGTGTACTTATGACTGAACAAACAATCTTTGATCAAGCGTGGCAAGGTTTCACTACTGGCGAATGGACTAACGACGTTAACTTACGTGACTTCATCCAGAAAAACTACACTGAATTTACCGGTGATGAGTCTTTCCTAGCCGATGCAACCCAAGCAACAGATACGCTTTGGAACAACGTTATGGAAGGCATCAAAATTGAAAACAGCACGCACGCGCCGCTTGATTTTGATACCTCAGTACCATCAACAATTACATCACATGCTGCAGGTTATATTGACCAAAACCTAGAAACAATTGTTGGCCTACAAACTGAAAAACCATTAAAACGCGCCATTATCGCTAATGGCGGTATCCGCATGGTTGAAGGTTCTTGTAAAGCATATGGTAAAGAACTGGATCCAGTAACCAAGAAAATCTTCTCTGAATACCGTAAAACACACAACCAAGGTGTATTCGACGTTTACACAAGCGACATCATGAAATGTCGTAAGTCAGGTATCCTAACTGGTTTACCAGATGCATATGGCCGTGGTCGTATCATTGGTGATTACCGTCGTGTTGCTGTATATGGCATCGACTTCCTAATGAAAGATAAATTCGCACAACAACAATCATTAGAAGCTAAGTTCTATTCAGGTGAAGACCTTGAAGCAACAATGCGTTTACGTGAAGAGATCTCTGAGCAGTACCGTGCCCTAGCACAAATCAAAGAAATGGCGGCAACATACGGTTTCGATATTTCAGGCCCAGCGACAAACGCAAAAGAAGCGATTCAGTGGACTTACTTCGGCTACCTAGCTGCAGTTAAATCACAAAATGGCGCAGCAATGAGCTTTGGTCGTGTAACAACCTTCTTAGATGTCTACATCGAACGTGATTTACAAGCGGGTATCATTACCGAATCAGACGCACAGGAAATGATTGACCACCTGGTAATGAAACTACGTATGGTGCGTTTCCTACGTACACCTGAATACGATGAGTTATTCTCTGGTGACCCAATCTGGGCAACAGAAACTATCGCCGGTATGGGTACTGATGGTCGTTCACTCGTCACTAAATCATCATTCCGTGTACTGCACACACAATACACGATGGGCCCTTCACCAGAGCCAAATATCACGGTATTGTGGGCTGAACATTTACCACTAGCCTTCAAACGTTACTGTGCGAAAGTATCGATTGATACATCATCAATCCAGTACGAAAATGATGATCTAATGCGTACCGACTTCGACAATGATGACTATGCTATTGCATGTTGCGTATCACCAATGATCGTGGGTAAACAAATGCAGTTCTTCGGCGCGCGTAGTAACCTTGCTAAAGCATTGTTATATACAATCAATGGCGGCGTAGATGAAAAACTAAAAATCCAAATTGGTCCTAAAGCAGACAAGATCACCGATGATGTACTTGATTACGCAGATATTAGAGCGCGTTATGACAAAGTGATGGATTGGTTAGCAACAACGTATGTGACTGCGCTAAACTCAATCCACTATTCACACGACAAATACTCGTATGAAGCATCATTAATGGCATTACATGACCGTGACGTAGAACGTACAATGGCATGTGGTATCGCTGGTCTATCAGTTACTGCAGATTCACTTTCTGCAATTAAATACGCAAAAGTTAAACCAATTCGTGATGAAAATGGTATTGCAGTCGACTTTGAAATCGAAGGTGATTATCCTAAATTTGGTAACAACGATTCACGTGTTGATGATATCGCTTGTGAACTAGTTGAAACGTTCATGAAGAAAGTGTCTAGCCACAAAATGTACCGTGATGCAAAACCAACACAGTCAGTACTAACAATTACATCAAACGTGGTATACGGTAAGAAAACGGGTACAACTCCCGATGGCCGTCGTGCAGGCGCACCATTCGCACCGGGTGCAAACCCTATGCATGGTCGTGATGAAAAAGGCGCAATTGCAGCCCTCACATCCGTAGCAAAACTACCGTTTGAATACGCAAAAGATGGTATCTCTTATACTTTCTCTATCGTACCAAACGCACTGGGTAAAACAGACGATATACGTCGTACTAACCTTGCCGGTTTAATGGATGGTTACTTCAAGCACAGCAGTGCGATTGAAGGTGGTCAGCACTTAAACGTTAACGTGATGGATCGTGCAATGTTGTTAGACGCTGTTAAGCACCCTGAAAAATACCCACAACTGACCATTCGAGTGTCGGGTTACGCGGTACGTTTCAACTCGCTAACAACTGAGCAGCAACAAGACGTGATCACTCGTACATTCCAACAGTCATTCTAAAACTGAAGAGAGTTACACTATAAAATATAACCATCGTTTGTTTTTATAGTAGCAAGACACAAAAGCCTTACACATGTAAGGTTTTTGTATTTATAATGATCGTATGCCCTATCCTTTGGAGATATTATGCCGCTTATTAAATCGATTGATTCTAGCGAGTTGTGTAGCACAGTAGGACGCATTCATTCTACCGAGTCGTGTGGCACTGTTGATGGCCCAGGCATCCGCTTCATCGTCTTCATGCAAGGCTGTTTAATGCGTTGCCAATATTGCCATAACCGTGATTCATGGGACCTACATGCGGGTACAGAAACCACCGTTGATGAATTAATTCGTGAGCTGGTTTCATACAAGGCCTTTATGCAAGCAACGGGGGGTGGTGTCACTGCATCCGGTGGCGAAGCGATGCTACAACCTGAATTTGTGCGTGATTTTTTCACTGCGGCTCAAGCCCAAGACGTTAACACCTGCTTAGATACCAACGGCTATATTCGTAAATACACCGATGTGATTAATGAAGTACTCGATGTCACTGATTTAGTGATGTTGGATTTAAAGCAAATGAACGACAAGATCCATCAGGAATTAGCCGGTGTCAGTAATAAACGCACGCTCGAATTTGCAGAGTATTTAGCAAAACGCAATCAAAAAACATGGATACGTTATGTCGTGGTTCCCGGCTATACCGATGATGATGCATCAGCGCATCAACTTGGTCAGTTTATTCAACATATGGATAATATTGAAAAAGTAGAATTGCTGGCTTATCACGAATTGGGCTTGCATAAATGGAAAGCAATGGGCTTTGATTACCCCCTTGATGGTGTTGCGCCACCCAGTAAAGACACCATGGACCGCATTAAAAATGTCTTATTAGAATACAAAGATAATGTGATGTATTAATCGCCCAAACAGCATTCTATTACAAACCGATCCTAGCTCTATGCTATGATCGGTTTTTTGTTTTAGCCTTTTGCTAACCTTATATCAGAATAACGAGATCACATGAATTACCTTTGCCCTATCTGCGCTCGCCCTTTATCCGCACAAGACAAAAGCCTCACTTGCGAGCAACGCCATCAATTTGATCTAGCAAAAGAGGGTTACGTCAACTTACTCCCAGTGCAAAACAAAAAATCAAAAAACCCCGGTGACAACAAAGAAATGATGCAAGCCCGTCGAGAATTTCTTGACCAAGGCTTCTATCAATCACTATCTGACACGGTGAATAGCATTGCTCAGCAAGCGCTAACGGCTGTCAACGCACCAAACATCCTCGACTTAGGCTGTGGCGAAGGCTATTACACCCACCGCTTAGCGCAAGCTATGGCGACTCTTAATGATGCTAATACAACGCCACAAATCGCAGGACTAGATATATCTAAATCAGCGATCCGTTATGCAGCAAAACGTTATAAGACGATCAGTTTTTGTGTAGCAAGTGCCTACAACACCCCATTCGCAGATGCCAGCCAAGATTTAGTGACGCGTATTTATGCACCATCACAAGATGCTGAGCTAGCCCGTATAATCAAAACAGAGGGTTACTTACTCACAGTGACTCCCGCTGCCGAGCATTTATTTGAGCTAAAGCAGAAAATTTACCAAACCCCTGAAAAACACGACATGAAGATTGAAGATATTGCCGGGTTTGAACTGATTGAACAGCAACGTTTAACCGACCAAATCACACTGACGCAAGCGAAAGACAGCAAGAACTTATTAGAAATGACACCATTAGCGTGGAAGATGAGTGACGAACAAAAAGCAGAGATATATGCGGTTGATTTAACTCTAACGCTCGACTTTAATATCACGCTTTATAAACGCACGGCGTAGTTTTTATCACAAACTCTAACGCCCTCGCCGTTTAAAAGACAAAAAAATACCGATATTAGCTTTAATATCGGTATTAATAATTATCGGAATGAAACGTTATCGTGTATTACTTAACCATAAATGCTTTATCCATTCGCTTAAATGCATTTTCTAAAATATCAGCCAATTCACTGTAGTGTGGCTTTTTCACTGCTGGCTCAAGCTCACAACCTTGCGTTACTAGCCCTTGATAAAGTTCATGATACCAATTTGCTAGTGACACGGGTAATAACTCGCTCGAACGTTTACCTAACCAGAACAAACCTTGCATCGGTAGTGTAATAAATAATAATGCAATCGCAATACTGGCTGGTAACTGCAGTATATCACCATAGAGATACTGCATCATCACAGTTAGAATCGCTAATGGCGGCATAGTCTTAAAGCCAAGTTTCGTGGCGGCAATAATTCTATTCTCAGGAAAAAGTGCGGCCAGTTCTTTTTTCATCGGCCAGCGCTGCATATAATGTTGACCTTTATAAAGCGTATCTGTAAACACACTCATCAGCATCCTCCTGTAAAAACATAAATTATCTCTAATCCAAACCATACACTATGTCATAGTGGAGGTAAAATAGTATATGAATGTTACGTTAATGGTTTAGATCAACTTTTATTATAAATATACTTTGAGAAATCGTCTCATTGCAAGTAAACTATGAGGCAGTTAACACTTTAAGGGAAAATGTGAGTGACATGACTCACAGTTTTAGAAAGTCGTCATTTATTTAAGATGGATACTTAGTAACGAACATTAGTCGTACCCAATACGATTTCGTACGTAAAAATGACAGTGTCAGCCAATTTAGTAAGCACAGATATATTTCTCTGCTTTAATAAAGATACGATACCTAAGCCAATATCGCTAGGATTGTTATCAGTTATTTTATTGATTATTTCATAATAGGTTTTTACGCATGAATAAACTCGTTCTAGTTCTCAACTGTGGTAGCTCTTCTCTTAAATTTGCAGTTCTTGATTCAGTATCAGGTGATGAAAAATTATCAGGTCTTGCTGAATGCTTTAATTTAGAAAACGCACGCATCAAGTGGAAACTTGACGGCAATAAAGGCACAGCCGATCTAGGCGCAGGCGCTTCACATAAAGAAGCTGTAGCATACATCGTAAATAACATTCTTAAAGACCAAAAAGAAATGAGCGACGCAATCGTTGCGATCGGTCATCGTGTTGTACACGGCGGCGAAAAATTCACTTCATCAGTAATCATTGATGATGCTGTAATGCAAGGTATCGAAGACTGTGCAACATTAGCACCGCTTCATAACCCAGCTCACCTTATCGGTATCCGTGCTGCACAAGTTGCATTCCCAGCACTTCCACAAATAGCTGTATTCGATACTGCGTTCCACCAAACTATGCCTGAAAAAGCATACTTATATGCGCTACCGTACAAACTATACCGTGAAAATGGCATCCGTCGTTACGGTATGCACGGTACTAGTCACCTATTCATCGGTCGTGAAGCTGCTGCTCTTCTAGGTCAAAAAGTTGAAGAAACTAACATCATCAACTGTCACCTAGGTAACGGTGCATCAATCTGTGCAATTAAAGATGGTAAATCAGTAGACACAAGCATGGGCATGACTCCGCTTGAAGGACTAGTGATGGGTACGCGTAGTGGTGATCTTGACCCAAGCATCATCAACCACCTAGTTACACAGTGTAACTACACGCTTGCAGAAGTTAACAGCATGCTTAACAACGAAAGTGGTTTATTAGGTATTTCTGAAATTTCTAGCGATTGCCGTGCTATCGAAGATGGTTATGCAGAAGGTCAAGTTGGCGCAGTTCGCGCAATGGAACTTTCTTGCTACCGTCTAGCTAAATACATCGCTTCATACGCAGCTGCTTTAGGCCGTATCGATGCAATCGTATTCACTGGTGGTATCGGTGAAAACTCTGATGTAATCCGTTCAATCGTATTAAAACAACTTTCTATCTTCGGTATCGAAGTTGACGAAGCTGCGAATACGGCAGCACGTTTTGGTTCTGAAGGTACAATTACTACAGCAAATAGTAAAATTAAAGCTATGGTTATTTCTACTAATGAAGAGCTTGTTATTGCACAAGATGCAGTAAGCTTAATCAGCTAAGATTGTTCGCTAAATAAGTTTAATTTTTAAATAAGAAAGGTGTAAGCGCACCTTTCTTTCTTCTCAATCCCAATATAAGGGGACGCTAGTGGCTCGCACTATAATGCTTATCCCAGTTGGCGTAGGCGTAGGCGTAACTTCTGTTAGTCTAGGTATGGTTCGTGCGTTTGAACGCAACGGCCTAAACGTTAACTTTTTCAAACCTGTTGCTCAACCTCGCCAAGGCGAAAAAGGTCCAGAGCTATCAACTGAAATTATCCGTCAAGGAACGAATGTATCACCTGCAACGCCGTTCACTTTATCACACGCTGAAAAATTAATCGGTGCTGGTAAAACTGACGTGCTTCTTGAAGATATCGTTGAACGTTTCGAATCACACATGGTTGATGCTGAAATCGTTGTTGTTGAAGGTCTCGTACCAACATCAAAACAACCATTTGCTAACAGCGTGAACTACAATATCGCGAAAGCACTTGATGCTGAAATGGTATTTGTGGCTAACCCAGGCACAGATTCTTCAGAACAGCTTAAAGATCGTTTAGAAATCGCTTGCTCAAACTTCGGTGGCAGCAAAAACAAACGCATCATTGGTTGTGTGATCAACAAAGTTGGCGCACCACTTGATGAAGCTGGTCGTAATCGTCCAGATCTTGCAGAAATGTTTGAAGCAAACTCAGGTAATGCTAGCCATAACCTAGAAGTGCTACAAGTATTTGGCAAAAGCCCAATGCCAATCCTTGGTTGTATTCCTTGGAGCGCAGAGCTAATTGCACCACGTGCAAAAGATCTTGCTAACCACTTAAAAGCTGAAATATTAAACGAAGGCGAACTAGAAGAACGCCGTCTATTAGGTATCACTTTCTGTGCGCGTTCTATTCCAAACATGCTTGAGCACTTCCGTCCAGGTGGCTTATTAGTTACTTCTGGTGATCGTGCTGACGTGATCGTTGCTGCATGTCTTGCTGCAATGAACGGCGTTAAAATTGGCGCATTACTATTAACTGGTGATGCTCGGCCAGACGCAAGCGTATTAAAACTTTGTAGTCAAGCGATGGCAACAGGTCTACCGATCATGTTGACTACAACGAATACTTGGCAGACTGCATTAACGCTTCAAAACTTCAATCTTGATATCCCTGCAGATGATAAACAACGCATCGAAGCAGTTCAAGAATACATCGCAAGTCATATCGACAAGCAATGGATTGAATCGTTAACAGTTGGTACTAAACGTACTCGTCGTCTATCGCCACCTGCATTCCGTTACCAGTTAACTGAATTAGCGCGTCAAGCGAAGAAACGTGTTGTACTACCTGAAGGTGAAGAGCCACGTACAATTGAAGCAGCTAACATCTGTGCTGAACGCGGTATCGCGACACCTGTACTTGTTGGTAACCCAGCTGAGATTAAACGTGTTGCAGAAAGCCAAGGTATCATCTTGTCTGACGGCGTTGAAATCGTAGATCCAGTAACATGTCGTGAAAAATATGTTGCACCTATGGTTGAACTGCGTAAAGCGAAAGGCCTTACTGAAGTAGTAGCACGTGAGCAACTAGAAGATAACGTTGTGCTTGCGACTATGATGTTAGAGCAGTCTGAAGTTGATGGTCTTGTATCTGGTGCCGTTCACACGACAGCAAACACAATCCGTCCAGCACTACAGTTGATCAAAACAGCACCGGGTTCAAACCTAGTGTCTTCAATCTTCTTCATGTTGTTACCTGATCAAGTGTTAGTGTACGGTGATTGTGCAATTAACCCAGATCCAAATGCTTCTCAACTGGCTGACATCGCGATTCAATCTGCTGATTCTGCTAAAGCATTCGGTATTGAACCTCGCGTTGCTATGATCTCTTACTCAACTGGTTCATCTGGCCAAGGTAGTGATGTAGAGAAAGTACGTGAAGCAACTAAAATCGCACAAGAACGTCGCCCTGATCTAATCATCGACGGTCCATTACAGTACGATGCTGCTATCATGGAAAATGTTGCGAAAAGCAAAGCGCCAAACAGCCCTGTTGCTGGTAAAGCGACTGTATTTGTATTCCCAGATCTTAATACTGGTAACACAACTTACAAAGCGGTACAGCGTTCTGCAAACCTAATCTCTATTGGTCCAATGCTGCAAGGCATGCGTAAACCAGTAAATGATTTATCACGTGGCGCATTAGTAGACGACATCGTTTACACTATCGCACTGACAGCGATTCAAGCTAAGCAATTAACGTCTTAGTCTGAAAACCTGATAAACGTGTATTAAGGCTCCCTCGGGAGCCTTTTTTAGTTATTTAAATAACTGAAATTTAACAACTTAAATTTAATAACGTCCATATACTGACCACACATTCACCCATTATTAATAGAAACCTCATAACTAAAAGCCATCGCTATACATAGAAATTCCCACTTAGCTGAATGACCATCAGGTATTTTTAAATTTGCTTACAGTGTCTTACAACATCACGCTTGATAATGATTATTACTTCCACTAATGTTAACGCTAACATAATCTTTGATCTATTTAGATATATTCGACAGGAAAGTAATTATGAAGTGCTGTAAAGACTCAATAATGATAAAAGTGAATCGAAGATGGTTTGAAAAATTACTTTATGGCAGTATTTATAAATGTAATAACTGCCATAAAGTAATTAAACTTAAAGCATGCTAGTTAGCTTTTCATTGTAATAACAAAAAATCGTAGGCTAAAGGCGTTAATGTGTCCAATAGACTTTTATGCCATGATTTACGAACCATTATCTGGTGACAGCTAGAGCACCAGAACGTCAATAGGATTAAATGCCACCCTGTTCCGCAGTCTGTTTATCAATAACCGCAGTGGTAAGGCTGATGCCGAAAAGGCGATTAAAATTATTCCGGTGGGAGATATATCAACCAAGGATGAATTTGAACGCATCAAGAAGATGACGTTAAACGATATGTTGAGTATGCACCGCGGCCAGGAAGCGTTAAGCGGGCAAACATCGGGTGATAGTCCGGGCTTTGGTGACCTGGATAAAATCACCCGGGATTATTACAACAATGAAATGGTTCCGATGCAGCAGGACATGCTGGAAATTAACGAGTATTTACCTGCTGCACTGCATATTAAATTTGCAGAGCCAGCGTATTCCGACTTAAACCCGAGGAATGAAGACTGATGGAAGAACTGATTGTTTTTATAAGGCAATAGGGGCAGCTGTGTTTGTTGTCCGCCACAACACAAATGTATATGTCTGGTACACGGATTACTTTTTTTCATTATTTTATGTCGGTGCTGATGGCAATTTTGTCCGCTTACATTGCGGAAAGCTTTTGTATTTGGCTGGGCCTGAATGATGGATTGAAAACGGGGATTATTGGGATTTCGCGGCGTATGTGAAATAGGACCCTGTAAATAATTTAAAGGAAAGCCGACACCAATACAGTTCGTGTTCAGCTTTCTATCTTATAACCAGAAACTATCTTTATTACCGTTTTATTTACAGTACATCTCTGTCATATCTACGCCTGATAAATCCCATGAATCCACATTGCTTTTCTCGAATGCTTTAGCCCGACAAAACATGTAACGCATATCTATTACATTAGATATATCCCAGCGGTTAATATCTTGGTTAAATACTTCAGCACCATTGAACATATATCCCATATCAGTCACGCTAGATGTGTCCCAATGACTAATATCTCGATCAAATACCTTAGCATACGAGAACATAACACTCATATTCGTCACGCTAGATGTATTCCAATCGCTAATATCTTGGTTAAATGAATAAGCACCATTGAACATAGACTGCATATTCGTCACGCTAGATGTATCCCAATAAGTAATATTTTTATTAAATACCTCATTATGCGAGAACATAGATTGCATACTCAACACATTAGATGTTTCCCAACCACCAATATCTTGGTTAAATGCCTTAGCCATGAGAAACATCCTGTCCATATAAATCACATTAAATGTATCCCAATCACTAATATCTTCGTTAAATGCATCAGTCATACCGAACATACCTCTCATATCCGTTACGCTAGATGTATCCCAATCATTAATATCTTGGTTAAATGCCTTAGCCTTGAGGAACATATCTCTCATATTCGTTACGCTAGATGTATCCCAATTACTAATATCTTGGTCAAATGCATTAGTCTTACTGAACATCTCTGACATATTAATCACATTAGATGTATCCCAGTCGCCAATATCTTGGTTAAATGAATAAGCATTCTGGAACATACGGGACATAGAAGTCACTTTAGATGTTTCCCAGCCACCAATATCTTGCTTAAATTCCGCAGCATATCGAAACATACTGTCTATATCAGTTACGTTAGATGTATCCCAGTCGCCAATATCTTGGTTAAATGAATAAGCACCTTGAAACATTCTATGCATATTAGTCACTTTAGATGTATTCCAGCGTCCAATAAATTGGTTAAATGCCCCGGCATCCATAAACATGGCATCCATACTAATCACATTAGATGTATTCCAGCGTCCAATAAATTGATTAAATGCCTCAGCACCACTGAACATACTTCTCATATCAGTCACTTTAGATGTATCCCAATAGCTAATATCTTGGTTAAATGTTTTGTTATCCTTAAACAATTCACTCATATTTGTTATATTTGTTGTTATAACACGAGTCACATCACCACCATTGGCAATCATCTTGCGCAACATAGTTTCATCTACAACTGTATACATTTTCCCATTAACAATGCCTGTATCGTTAACTTTCGCTGATAATGGCGCTACGATGGCTCCACTCATTCTGGATTTGTAAAACGCACCTACATTTTCGCTCGCGTGTGCATTAAGTGACATTGCAGCTAAAAGAGTAATAGTCAGTATCTTAAATTTCATAATAAAAATTCCATGTATACACCCTGATTATTGAGGTGATGAAAATTGTGAAAAAGCAAAACCCGAATAACCATAAAGAGGTATTGCGGTAATTTATTATTGTATAATATTTTTGTTTTTTATACTGACTGAACTGATAGGTGATTTAACTGAATTAGCAGGTGCTTTAACTGAATTAACAGGTGTTTTAACTAGCTGTCAGTTAGTCTGTCTTTTAAGTTAAATGGTTCTTCTCCCGTTAGTGTGGTTAGTTAAAATCCATACTTATGATACCCATTTAGATCCAACCACAGTCGCTGAAAATAAGATTTAACAGAGCTTACGCCATAACATCTACGTTTTATCACTTTTATTTTATTATTCAACCCTTCGACAAAACCAGAGTTTTTTCTACCTTTAAAATAATTGGCAATTTTCCCCTTATACTTTACCAGTGTTGATATGAACGTTTTAAAAATTGTAACATCGGATTTTTCAACCGCAGCAATCCAGCGCTCTATTTTGCCCATTGCTGATTTACGTTTCATATGGGTGTTGAATATATTAGTCAATTTTAATGCATAGCTATGGGCGATTTTCAGCTCTGGTGAATGTTGATACAAAAACTCAAGCGAGACTTTATCTACTTCCGATAGACACTCATGCTTTTTACGTAATATCCACATCATATTTTTAAGACGCGCGTATTCTTCAGATGATAATTCAGTCTTTAATCTTTTCATTTCTTTAATTCTTAGTGTATCTAATGGCGCGCGATATTGTTTTGCTATATGAAATCGATCAATGACAACTACCTGTTTACCAAAGACTTCCATAGCCGCATAAACATAACCATCCCACATGTCTGTACATACTGACCTGACCGTTTGCTTTAGCGCTTTAGGAATAGAATCTAGGAATTGTTTAACACTCACTTTTGTCCTATCTTCGAGTACTGCTATGACAGATAGCACCCCTGATTTTGACTTGGTACTGACAATAGCAAGATAATCATGATGACCTTTCTTATTACTGATTTCATCAATACCAATAGTGTTAAGATCAGTGTACTGACTCCAATCTACAGTGCTATTCACTTGACGACTAACAGCACGCACGATGGTTTTATAACTCACACTCTCCTTACGAGATACATCCTCGACAGTGCTATTGATTAAATATCGCATCAAATATTCTTCAAACGCTGTCGTTATTTTAGCGTTTTTACTGCACCTATTATACTTTTCAGTGGTCGTAGGATGGTCGCCACATGCCTTGCATTCATATCTCACAGGTTTGATCCTGAGATAGACTTTACGCTCTAGTATTTTTGTGTGTTGAACCATGATTTCAGTACTGTATCCGTTACGTTTTGTCACGGGTTTACCGCACTTACGGCATGTAGAATGAGTAGGATGATTCTACCCCTTATCCTGCCTGCATTCCACTACAACACTAACGGGCGGAGAGCCAACTTTTCTTATAACTGACCTAAATAAACACTGTGTAAAAGAACAGAGTTGAAAACACTTTATATAGTGTTGTCTATTTAATTAACGCACCCATCCCACTTAACAACCTGATAACATAGATCACAATTATGCGACATCTTAAGTGTGCACGTACCACTATAGTGTTACATTCGCTGTCTAGTTTTTCGATTTAACGAGATAGCGAGTAAAGTGTTTATGAAAAAAAGTATATTATTATTGAGTGTGTGTAGCCCTCTCTTATTTCACTCCGCGCATGTGTTATCACAAGATAACTCTTATGTTGACGTCAGTAGTGAGATTTCAGGTGAAGGAAACACAAATGACAACACCTACATGTATGCGGCGGGTAAAAATAATGGCTTTATGTATAGCTATTATTTCAAAGTGCAAGGGAAAAATAGTGATAATTATTATAGAGGTTCGGTTCCTTTACTAGAAGATGATACCTTCAATGTAAATGAAACATATATCACAGAAGTCAGTATAGGGAGAACTTATGCTGAAGCAAGGGGCGATAAAAGTAGAGATGGCCATGTTTGCTTTAGAGAGCCGTGCGATATAGATGCATACAAAATTGGGGAAGAGAATGAAAGTTCTATTCAGTATGAAACTAAATATTTAGGAGAGTGTGTGCTTGGTGGTGAACACGGAGCTGCAACTAAGTTGTTTTATTATGAAAAAACCGAGAACAAAACTTTCCGAAGTGAATACCAGGATTCAAAAGCAATTCATTTAGATCCATGGAACCACCCTGGAAAAAACTCTTGCGATACGGATAAGAGTGGATATCCTGTAAATAGCAATGGTGAAGCAATAAAACTTTGTGGAAAGCTAGACGGCAACAATGAGTTTCCAAATTGTTATACTCACATACAAATTGATCAAGACTATAACGTAGGTACAACCTCACCTAGCAACTCGTTTGTAAATGCGACTTCTGATACCGACGTTACAATTGAGGGGGACTTTTTTTGCTTATATGAAAGTGGAGAGCGTAAAAAGGTTAATGTTTTTGATACGGACGGGAATATAACTATCCGACCTAATACGATAGCATCATTTTCTTTGGCTCAAGAAAACATCAAAGCTTGTGTTTTTACTGGCTACATTGGTGATTCAGGTATGTTTTATGGGCTCATTGCTTCAGAGGGAACGATGGAAAAGCCTATTGTATTTACTCAAGTGCATAACAATCTGCCGCTAGAGTACCTGGGGTATAAAGTAGATGTACACGGCACTGAGCTTATAATTAGATCTGAATCTAAAAATGATAATATTGCTAAGGCTAAATTAACTAATGTAGGTGATAAAAACCTCCTGAATCTTGGTTTAACAGAGACCGACTCTTGTAAAGATCCCGATGGCTGGCAGCCGAATATAGCTAAGAATCAGTCGATTTATCAGTTTATTGAGGTGGTAGGTGAAACCACGACTTGCAGTATGATTTTAGACGAGGTAAACGGCGATATGGGTACTATTTCATTTAGTAAGGAAGCACCAGAAGATAAAAAGAACTATTCTATTTTATTCAAGGGTTTCTACTATTCATCTGACAAATTCGAACTTACTGAAGAGGATGATGGAATTAATATAAAAATGCAATAGTCCAATTAAGATCGACTTTTCAGGACAATATTATCCATCCGAAATATTCACTTTGACCACTCAACGTTAAACCGTTGGCTGGTCAAATGTACACCACAACTTGAAGCCAGATTAAGAAAGAAAAAACGTAAAGTATCCACTGTAGTGGTTCATTGAGAATACTAGTTAACCACATGATAAAATTATGGCATTATATCTACAACACAATTTATTGGTTCTAGGCGCCCTTACGTGGGAAGCTATAACGAAATCAGAGATTCGCAGATGACTAGTACAGTATCAATATATGAAACGGGAAAAATGCGGGTCGAAATTGGTGACGAGTTACATATTGCTAAACTATGTTTATCAACCGGTGCGCGTTGGACCTAAGAGGCAGTGATATCGTGCATGGTCGAGTAACGTTTAGTGATACCAAAAATGGTAAGAACAGGACGGTACCCATTATGACCCAATTAGTATGTTCTGCTGCTATTTACTGCTCGACACAGCAAAGCTAAAGCCCTGTAATAGCGGGGAAAGCCTATTACAGCAGGCGTTAGCTTATTGGCATAAGAAGTCTAATTGATGCCATCACTCCAACTAATCATAAAATGCATTATACGCATTTCAAACAAATAAGAATTGTTTGAAATTAGCTAGATTATTTCTCGATTTCAGGTTTACCTTCTTCGTTGATATAAAGTTTTGCTTTAGATTCATTTATTAACCGTGCAGCATAAGACGGTGATAGCGCGCGAACACTCCCTTTCTCTCCATGGAATGAAGATTCCCATACTCTATCTTTATATTGACCTGTTACTATAAACTCTACTATTACTTTCATAAGGATTCCTTAAGTGGTAGTTTTGTGTTGTACAGTTACATTCTTTATTTTTAACGTGTAAGCAGTTAACAATACACCGATTTAAAGTTTTTAAAAACATTTGATAAGTTGTTCGGCGTCCATCGGTTGATAATTTTTTTAGTAATAACTTTTTCTCTATCTACTAAATCGTCCATATACGACCGATTGAACATAAAGATGATAATGTACAACACCACTCAGGCCAAAATGCCCCCTAAGCCTCGTTTTAGCCTTTTATACCGATTTTACTCAGTAATTATAGATGGATAATCTTGCACTGTCTTAGTAATCCCTCTTTCGCGCGATTCTAATTGAAATACTTATTTCTAATACTTTTTAGATATGGGATGCAAGTCACTATAGGAGGAAAAGCCTATTGTGATGATCGCTAGCGTTACGAGCCCCTGTTTATTAGCTTAAGCTTTCTGCTTTTTGATGTACCAAATTAAAATAGGTATTTCGATTAAGCCATAAGTTATGAGCGTAAACCAAACCCAATTAACATTCATAATGAACAAATTGAATTCATGCCCACTACCCCAATAATGTAGGCCAACGACTAGCAAAGAAAAACCTGAAACAAAAAGATCATAAACTGAAATTTTGTTCAAGCTGTCACCAGCTAACTTCGGATAGATAGAAAGGTACGCCACTAAAATAATAATGAGGTTTAATAATAAAATAGATAATTCTGGTGAATCCATTTAAAGCAATACTCCTTATAACGGTGTATTTACGGAATTCCGTAAACTAAATTTAAATGACTGAATGCAATTAAAAATAGCAATATATACCAATATTTAAGTAGATTATACGTTTAAAACTATTAATTAAGTAATGACACTGAATTTCATACACAAAGAAATGCCAGCATGATAATCTAACTTTTGCTATATATATTAATAACATTAAGATATGAGGTAAACATGAAGAAGCTGATAAGAAAAATAAACGTCGCTATCGTTATCAAATAATAGCGACGAATGATATATACATCACGCCTCAATATCCATAACAACAAGCTAGCTCACAATTTCCAGCCCCTCCCTCTAAGAAAAATGCTTAAATCTACTTTATTGCTATTTTTAATACGTATTTATCAGCAGAAACGCCTATGTCATCAGTGAGCATTGTTACCCATTTAATCTTATTATTAGTCACCTATATCGGTATATTCTATCGTGTGCATCAACAATACCCTATCAAAATAGGAAAACCGTTCACCCTCGAGCAAATCCTTGCAATTAAAAATCGATTCATAATTTATACTTTACTGGTGTTTGGTATATCAACGCTGGTCAATTTCCCGAATCTCTACTGGCAGGGTTAAGATTGAGAATAGTATCTATAGGTTACCCTTGCAGCTAGACCTGCTGGATCTAACTACTTAGTTAATGCAGTCTCAATAAGTTGATTAGTGCCTTCATCAAGTAACAGGTCGGTATCACACCTCTATTGTAAATAATAGTTAAATAAAGTGAGGTTTCAGCTCACCAAAATCCTCTTTTAAGCTTATGTATCAACATTTCTACACAGTCGCGCTTACAGCGATTAAAATTGAGTAATTAACGTCTTAGTCTCAGATAAAAAATAACGTGTTCAGAGCTTCTGAGGACGTTATTTTATATAACAAAAACAACTAAAAAAGTCAGTCTTTAGTTGTATTTAATTTCTAATTTTTACTTGATTTTTGAATACACATTAAAAATGTGATATAAAATCATTTAAATACATACACTTAAAATGTAAACCCCAGTTAACACACATGGTTATCCACAGAAATTGTGGATAACCTGATTAAAATGCCTATTATTGGTAAGATAATCCAATTATAAGACTAATTTAGTCCACAACCGCGTTTTTATACTTAAAGTTATACACAACTGGAGTAATGCTAAGGGGATATACACACAATACGGACATATTTGTGTATAACGTGATGAATCGAAAAATAAGTTAATCGTCGTGTCATGCAGGCAATATAAATAGATAAAAATTTATATTGTAAAAATACGGCATGATGTATTAAACAGGCATAAAAAAAGCCTCAAACGAGGCTTCTTTATCATCAGTATATACCGTTAACTATTCAGTCTTAGCTGATTAGTTAACGCCTGACTCATCTTCAAGTTGTTTGCGTAATTCCGCTTCTAATTCTTGTTGTAATTCGTCTTGAAGTTGATAATACGATAAATCGTTTTCATTATAGTCCATCATAACCACCTTAATAGTACTTAACAGTACATCGTTAAAATATGTCGATAATCGATAACCTGCTTATCACACTTCTCCGAACAACTCTTTGCTCAGCTCATGTATTAATCCTAACACAGCATTTTCAGTCTGCAATATTTGTTGAGCTGAGTGAAAAGTTTGATCACGGTCAATAAATCCATTTTGTAATTATTTATCAACATTTTGTTGATCAGCTCTTCATATGAAAGCAAACTAACGAAATAACAAAGGGACGACGACCTCAACATACAACAAGGTAACTAAAACTGAACAATAATAAACAAAATAGAACAACTTAATATAAGGTATACCAAAAAGTAATATACCTCTATTTTGACGTTGAAATCAGCATAAAATCGAATACAGGTATTAATCCGCTTTAGGTAAGTAAGTAAAGATTAATACTTTAAGACCCTTACCCGCTTCTGCTTCTTTAAATACGGCTGGCGGCGCAAGCTGTTCTTGGAACACACAATCAGGACAATGCTCTGCCACATTATCAAATAAGAACTGCTCACCAAGCTCAGGGGCATTTAAACATAACATCACTTTACCACCCGGTTTCATTAACTCTGGGATACGCTTAATGATTTTGCTGTAGTCACGTTTAATATCAACACTGCCCTTTTGGAATGACGGTGGATCCGAGATCAACAGGTCATAAGGGCCATGTTTACGTAAACGGCCATACGATTTAAAGATATCAACCCCTTCAAATTTAACACGCTTAAGATCATGACCATTACTGCGGTGATTATCACGACCCATGGTTAATGAGGTACGGCTAAGATCAACGTTCATCACCTTGTCTGCACCACCCGCTAAAGCGGCAACAGAGAAGGCACAAGTATAGGAGAACAAGTTTAATACATTGGCATTTTCTGCGTGTTCTTTCACCCATTGACGGCCATTCGCCATATCAAGAAATATACCCGTGTTTTGCGCACGACCAAATTCGAGATTGAAAGTCATACCATTTTCAGTGATCTCGGTACGGTGGCATTCTTCGCCAAGGAACAATGCTGTGGGGGCTCGTTCACGACAACGGAATTGCACGAGTACGGTTTTACATTGCTCACCAAGTTGTGTTTGAAGCGATTCTGCTAACAATAATAAGTAATCGTTCTCTTCTTCTTTGTATAGCGTAATAAGTGCAACTGGTGGTAACCAATCGATGTTCATGTGCTCAAAACCAGCATACGTATGGCCACGACCATGGAACAAGCGACAAGCATCTTCTGCAACAGCAGAAAAATCAATAAATTCAAGCGGAAATTTCACATCAACCTCGGACATAGCGGCAGTCACAATCTTATTCACCTTAATTAATCTTACAAAACAAAAAGGGATGCACACTGTACATCCCTTTATTCAATTCACCGCATTATACTTGATTAGCACTAAAATGCGATCAAGCCTCTTGGTTATTTTTCACGTCAACATCACTACTCTTCTTCACGTCAACATCACTACTGATCAGTATCGACATCCAGTTCTCATCATTAATGGTTTCTAAGCCAATTTTAACAATCATGGTTAGCGGTACAGCGAGTAACATACCAACGAGACCAAGTAACCAGCCCCAGAAGATTAATGATAAGAATACAATCAAAGTTGATAAACCTAGCCCTTTGCCCATGAAACGCGGCTCTACAACATTACCCATAACCAAGTTAATAGTCACATAACCCGCCGCTACCGTGCCAGCTTCTGGTAAACCTAGCTGTAACGTCGTTAAGATCACCGCAGGTACCGCGGCAATTAAAGAACCGATATTAGGTACGTAGTTGAGTAGGAATGCGATTAAGCCCCACAACAGATAGAAATCCACATCCATTAGAAACAGCATTAAGCCAACCGAGATACCCGTCGCGATACTGACTAACGTTTTGATCGCCACGTATTTGTTCACCGAATCTAAGAACTTGTCTAACTGTGCTAATTTGAAGTCAGGGTCTTTAAACATTAAATGCAGTTTCTTCGGTAAAGCATCACCTTCGAACAGCATAAAGACCACCGTTAATAAGATCAGGAAAATATTGGCCATCACCCCAGACAAACTACTAACCATGCTAGAGACCATAGTAACAGCAGTACCTGGGTTGAAGTATTCCAGCAAGGTGTCTGATGATATTTTGATGTTATATTTATTTAAGAACATCACTAACTCACCGTAATGTCCTCGAATTTGGCTTTGATAATCACCAATATTACTGGTGAGCTGCTGCACACTCGAACCAATCACACTGGTGATCGACAAGCCAATAGTGATAGCGATAATCAGCACAACAAAAATCGCGATCCCGCGTGGGATACGGCAACGCGTGATCACATTGACCAACGGGTTGCAAATAATCGCAATAAACAGAGCAAGTAAAAATGGAATGATAATCGGTGTGGCTATTTTGATACCACCGAGAATAATGATCACGGCGGCTATCATCACCAAATTACGCATCTGGCTATTTTCATTTAAAATTAGTTTCATAGTTACTCATTAAGGAGGCTGAAATTCGTCAATATTCTATAGCGTGATTGATAAATATAACCTTAACAAGGTAAAAACACTAATAATATTAGATTTTGAATATTTGCAATAGCATGCTAAACAAGGAATTAAATGCAGTGAATATAACTATGATTTGAAATAAGGTATTTTGAAGACGGTATTTTTAAGATAATGTTTGAAGCAGAAATGGTGGAGCCAAACGGGATCGAACCGATGACCTCGACACTGCCAGTGTCGCGCTCTCCCAACTGAGCTATGGCCCCATTTCTACAGCAGCGTTCGCTACTGCAGAAGATAATATGCATCTGTCGTTTAACTGTCAATATCTATACTCTAAAAATTAACATCAAACGACAGAAAGTATATTATTTGCACACCCTTAGGCGTTTTCACGTGCAGTAATGAATGCTAACGCTTTGTCGATACCAGCAAGGCTACGTTCTTTACCAATAAGCTTTAACGTTACATCTAATGACGGCGATTGACCAGCACCAGTGATAGCAACACGTAATGGCATACCTACTTTACCCATGCCAACTTCAAGCTCAGCCGCAGTCTCGTTGATTGCAGCGTGTAATACTTCAGCATCGCTCCAATCTGCAATCGCAGCCAGTTTTTCTTGCACTTTAACTAATGCTTCTTTTGCTACTGGACGTAAGTGTTTCTTCGCCGCTGTTGCATCAAATTCAGCATAGTCTTCAAAGAAGTAGCGGCTAGCAGCAGCAAGTTCTTTTAGTGTCTTAGCACGTTCAGCAAGTACTTTAACAATTTCAGCTAGCGCTGGACCATTGGTTGTATCAATACCTTGATCCTTCATATGCCACTCAAGGTGAGTTGCAACATATTCAGGTGCTAACGTTTTAATGTAATGCTGGTTTACCCATTGTAGCTTTTCAGTATTAAACGCAGACGCCGCTTTGTTTACATCATCTAAGCTAAATAGTTTGATCATCTCTTCTACACTGAAGATCTCTTGATCGCCATGTGACCAACCTAGACGTACTAAGTAGTTTAGCAGTGCTTCTGGCAGGTAACCGTCATCACGGTATTGCATAACGCCAACAGCGCCATGACGCTTAGACAGTTTAGCGCCGTCATCACCTAAAATCATTGCAACGTGTGCGTATTCAGGGATTGGTGCGCCAAGTGCTTTTAAGATGTTAATTTGACGTGGCGTATTGTTGAGGTGATCTTCACCACGAACAACATTAGTAATGCCCATATCCCAGTCATCAACAACAACACAGAAGTTGTATGTTGGTGAGCCGTCAGTACGACGGATGATCAAGTCATCAAGTTCTTTGTTAGCAAATACAACTTTGCCACGGATCTTGTCATCAACGATAACAGAACCTTCTTTCGGATTACGGAAACGTACAACGTAATCAGCGCCAGTGTCTTCGATGTCACCATGGCTACATTTGCCATCGTAACGCGGGTTTTCTTTGGCAGCCATTTGCTTTTCACGTAATTCGTCAAGACGCGCACGTGAACAGTAACATTTGTATGCTTTGTCTTCAGAAAGGAGTTGATCAACTAACTCGTTGTAACGATCGAAACGTTGCGTTTGGAAATAAGGACCTTCATCCCAATCCAGACCAGCCCATTTCATGCCTTCTAAGATCGCGTCAACCGCTTCTTGAGTAGAACGCTCGACATCAGTATCTTCGATACGTAATACAAATTCACCACCTTGGCTTTTTGCATGTAACCAAGAATAAAGCGCTGTACGTGCGCCGCCTACGTGCAAGTAGCCAGTTGGGCTAGGTGCAAAACGAGTCTTAACAGTCATAAGTCTCACAATACCTTTTACATTTTATTTGATTCGCTTAACCTACCAACAGGTTAAGCACATGATGCTGCGCATTTTACCACTAAAGATAAAACTAACAATACGCGAACTAAAATTAACTAACTATGTGTCGCTAAGAGTGCCAGTAAATCATCTTCAGTCAGAATATCTATGTCTAATTCTTGCGCTTTAGTGAGTTTAGAACCCGCTGCAGGACCCGCCACTAACGCAGTGGTTTTCTTTGACACACTGCCTGCCACTTTTGCGCCTAAATCTTGTAAACGTGTTTTAGCATCGGCACGAGAGATATTCACTAACGTTCCGGTGATCACATAAATAGTGCCTAGCAATGGCTGTTGGCTTTCTTCTTTAACCGCAACATCATCCCAGCTCATGCCCGCTTCAATTAACTGGTCAATCACTTCAAGGTTATGCGCTTCACGGAAGAAGTAGTAAATATGCTTAGCAACAATATCACCGACATCCGAAATCAGAATTAAACGCTCTACAGAGGCTTTTTTGATTGCGTCTAAAGTGAACAAATCATTGGCTAAGTTAGCCGCAGTCGCTTCCCCTACTTCACGGATACCCAGTGAATATAAGAACTTGGCTAACGTGGTGTGTTTTGCTACTTTTAATGCTTCTAGTAAGTTAGTCGCTTTCTTTGGCCCCATGCGATCAAGCAGGGTTAACTTACCAAAAGTCACGGTAAATAGGTCGGCTGGGGTTTTAATTAAATCAGCATCAACCAATTGCTCTACAAGCTTGTCACCCAAACCGTCAACGTTTAGCGCTTTACGTGATGCAAAATGTTTAATCGCTTCTTTACGTTGTGCACCACAATACAGACCAGCGGTACAACGCACTGTTGCTTCACCTTCGATACGCTCTACTTCTGAATCACACACCGGGCACGTTACCGGGAACACGATATCTTGGGCATCATCAGGGCGGCGCTCTAGCATCACTCGCGCAACCTGCGGAATAACATCACCCGCACGGCGAATGATCACCTGATCTTTAATTTTAATGCCTAAACGGGTAATTTCATCAGAGTTATGTAGTGTTGCATTACTTACTGTCACACCACCAACAAACACTGGTTCTAGACGTGCTACCGGTGTGATCGCGCCAGTACGGCCAACTTGGAATTCAACATCCAATAATGTCGTGATCTCTTCTTGTGCAGGAAACTTATGTGACGTAGCCCAACGAGGTGCACGAGCAACAAAACCCAATGTTTGTTGTAGGGCTAAATCATCGACTTTATAGACCACACCATCAATGTCATACGACAGTGAATCACGACGCTCACCAATCTGCTCGTAGAAGTCTAAGCAACCTTGATAACCCATAGCAACCGTTACATCCGCACAAACAGGTAAGCCCCATTGCTTCAACTTCTGTAAGTTTTCTGCATGCGAATTTGATAGCGAACCACCTTCGACGATACCTAACGAATAGGCGTTGAAGGCTAACGGACGACTTGCGGCAATTTTAGGATCAAGCTGACGTAAGCTACCAGCGGCGGCATTGCGTGGATTAACAAAGGTCTTTTCACCTTTCCTTTTGGCATTGATATTTAATTGCTCAAAGCCTGCTTTTGGCATAAATACTTCGCCACGTACTTCTAAACGTTCAGGGAAGTCATCACCACGTAAACGTAATGGGATTGATTTGATGGTTTTTACATTTTCAGAAATGTCTTCACCGATTTGACCATCACCACGGGTGGCAGCACGAACAAAGTCACCATTCTCATACAGGATACTCACCGCAAGACCATCGAGTTTTGGTTCACAGCTAAACTTGATCTCTGCTTTCGTTAATAAACGATCTTGTAAACGCTTTTCAAACGCTAACAGCTCTTCTTCAGAAAACACATTATCCAATGACAACATTGGCATTTCATGCTGAATCTGGCTAAATCCAGTTAAAGCTTCACCACCCACTTTTTGGGTTGGTGATGTGGCTAAAGCAAGTTCAGGAAATTCGATTTCGAGCTGTTTTAGCTCACGTAATAAACGGTCATATTCCGCATCCGGTACGGTGGGATTGTCTAATACGTAATATTGGTGATTATATTCTTCAAGTTGCAGTGTTAAAGTTTGAATTTGTTTTACTTGTTCTGTCATCTTTACTTCCAAAGATAAAAAATTCCGAAGATAAAAAAAAGCCCCACCGAAGTGAGGCATTTATCTGGATAACATTATTTATTTCGCTAATGCTTTATGTTCTAACTTGCGAATGAACGCTTGTTCTTGCTCAATGGCTTCTTCTGTAAATGGGTTACGTGACCCATCCATTAATAAACCATCAACACCTTCAGCAATGCGCTCTGCAGCATTTAGCATTAGGTTGTAATTGTGAGATGCTTGACCTGCACACGGGAACATCATGAATAATGATACACCTGGTGATTCAAATTGCTCCATCACATCAATATCAAAAACACCCGGTTTAACCATGTTAGCTAAACTAAAGATAACGGGTCCTTTACCTGCGGCATCAACATGACGGTGAAAAATATTCATCGCGCCAAATTTAAAGCCAAGCGCTGATAATTCTTGTAGCAATTCAGCTCCGGCAATATTCGTGCCTTCACGTGCCATAATATTAATCACAAATACCGCTTCATCCGCACTGTCATCAACCGGTTTTTCTTGTGCCATTGCTGCGCTAGCATTTGTATTATCGGCGCTATCGTCACCGCTATTATCAAGATTGCTCTGCTCGTTTTGCGTCTGGCTTTCAACAACCACTTGCTCTTGTAGCACAGGTTCTGATTTAACTTCAGCCGCTGACGTTTCTAGCGTATCAACAACATCATAGCTAACATCATTCATCGCAGTATCAACCTTTGATGAAGGTGTTTCTACATCCGTGGCAGTAAACGATCCGGTTAGCACTGTCGTGTCTTGCGTTGCTTTCGATGCACCAAACTGAGGCTCAATTTTATCAACGGTTATCGGCGTTGGTTCAATTGGCGCTTTAGGCACACTGATGTCCTGACCTACAGGCTGACTAACAACACGTTTTTCGCCGATACCATCAAGGTCAAACCCTTGCTTATCTTTAACGTTAGCGCCAACTTTGCTTAATGGTTTGTCTTTTAATGGTTTTACTTGATTCTTTTTATTTGACCAAAGGCCATGGGTAACTAAAGCAACAATTGCAATAAACCCTAGAATGATGAGAACAAGTCGCAAATCTTGCATAACAGCCTATCTCTTAATGTTAATTGTCTGTAAGTTCAACCGCTGCCGAAATATCGACGGCGACTATTCGAGAGACCCCTGGTTCATGCATGGTCACTCCTATTAATTGCTGAGCCATTTCCATGGCTAACTTATTATGACTAATATAAATAAATTGTACTGTTTCTGACATCTCCTGAACCAGTTTACAAAAACGCCCGACATTTAATTCATCGAGTGGTGCATCAACTTCATCTAACATACAAAATGGTGCAGGGTTTAATCTAAATATCGCAAAGACTAACGACAGTGCCGTTAATGCTTTTTCACCACCGGAAAGTAAAGAAATTCGTGCATTCTTTTTCCCTGGCGGTCGCGCCATAATGGTTACTCCCGTGTCTAATAAATTGCTCGATGTTAGCTCTAACCAAGCTGCACCGCCGCCAAACACTTTAGGGAATAAAATTTTAAAATCATCATTAATTTTTTCAAACGTTGTCGCAAAACGCGCCCGAGTTTGCTTATCTATTTTAACAATCGCGGCTTCTAACGTAGCGATGGCTTTTTCTAAGTCATCGGTTTGCTCGTCTAAATACTGCTTACGCTGCGATTGTTGTTCATATTCTTCGACAGCAGCAAGGTTGACAGCACCAATTTTCTGTAGCTGTTCTTCAAACTGTTTTAGCTGCTGCTGGTATTCTTTCAGTGTTAATATGTTAACACACTCACGTTTCAATGTGTCTATATCCACATTATCATCCGCAATTTGTTGATATAATAGTTGTTCTTTTGCTTTGTTGTTCGCTTGTTTTAAATCAAGCTGTTGCACTTTATCTTTAACTTTTAAGCCACTTGCCATTATCCTAGCACGTTTTTCTTCAACATCACGCTTGTCATTAAGTAGTTTAGCGCGTGTTGTTTTCTTTTGCCTATTATCATTTTCAATCGCAATTTGTTTTTCTGCAGCAATCGCACGCGCAGTTTCTAACTGTTGCAAGTTTTCAGCATATAATGAGTTGTCACCTAATGCAGCAATATCTTGTAAAATAGTTTGGTATTGAGAATCTGTTTTAGCAATTAATTGCTGCTGCTTCTCAATTTCGACCGTAAACTTGGTTTTAACTAAAAGCAATTGCTGTACTTGTTTCTCAAGTACCTTCTGTTCTTGTAAAAATCGCGCTTTATCTGCTTTTGCCGCTTCTGATTTTTGAATCAAACCATCATCATTAGCAAGCTGTTCAATCGTCACCTGAGTCGAGATTATCTGTTCATTAAAACGCTGTACTTCTTCTGCTTCAATCGCCAATAAATTATCAAGTGTGGATAAACGTGTATTTAACTGATCGTGATGAAGCTGCCATTGTGCTTGCTGTTGCTGTAATAAGCCCAATTCAATCGTTAATTGTGATACTTCACTTTGTTTTAAAATCAGGTTAGCTTGAGCCTTATCAATTTGATCTTGGTAATCACCCTGTGTCACCGACAACGCCGTTAATTGATTATGCTGCGTAGCAATCATTGTTTCAATCACAAGTAAACGCGCCTGTTGCTGCGATGCTTGCAATTGCATTTCAATGCGGCCTTGCGCAGAAGACACATTGGCTTTCGCATGTTGTGATAACCACACACCTTCATCGGTAAACCAATCACCATGGGCCGTGATATAACTGTACTCTCCATGGCTATCAGCACCCGCTTGCGCATCATTAATCGTTGCAGCACAAGTCACTTGATTCAGCTGACGATTAAATAGGTTATTTTTAACCTTACTTGCTAACGAATCAGCGCGTGCAACACAATGGCTCGGTTTGAACCATTGCAAAGCAGGTAACTCAGCCAGATCAAATTGTGCAAGTTGCTCGTCACTAATGCAGTAAGCATCTAGCCAATTTGCGAGTACTTTCTCAACTGCAGCTTCCCAGCCGGGTTCTACATCTAACTGTTGTAATAATTTTAACGGTATTGACTCGAAATTACATTCTAACCAAGTATGCGCGTAATCAGCATGTTCCGCTTTACGCAATAACTCCGTGATAACACTCAATGATGCTTTAATTTCAGTTTGTTCTGTCACGTTCTGCTGAATATAAGCCTCGAGTTCTGAAACTTGTTTATTAATCCCTTGAAAGCCGTTATTCAAGCCTGCGAGTTCATGGCCTAAGCGCGTTTCTTGAGACTGTAGTTGTTGCTGTTCTGTGGTTTTATCCGTAATAAGTACTTGTTTGCTGCTTAGCACTAGCTGCTGCTGTTGTTCTTTTAAATCGCTGCGTTGTAATTTACTTTTATTGAGTACTGATTCTGCACTTTGTAAAGCATTAGTCAGTACATCAAGTTTACTACTAAAGCGTTGTACCTTATCAAGGTATACCGCATGCTGTGCGATAGCTTGGTCACTACTGATGGTGGCAGATGCTAATGATTGTTCAATCACTAATAATTCGGCCGACATACGATTATAGTCAGTCTCAGTCAATGACGCCTGCTGCTGATGCACTTGTAATTGGGTTTGCTCTTCTTTCAGTAAGATTTGTAACTTTTCACTTTGCTGTTGGTATTCTTTTTGCTTACCCGCGGACTCTTGCTTACGCGCTTTGTGATGCAGTATTTTCTGTTCTATCTTGGTCAGCTCTGTACCTTGTAAATAAAACGCTTGTTGCTGGTTTTCAATAAGTATCGTTAATTCATTTAACTGCACGTCAGCATCAGTCATTTTAGTCTGAAGTTTAGTAGCGGTTGCTGTGAATTTTTCCTGCTCACTCATTAACACTAATTTTTGCTGAGTCAGTTGGTTAATCGAACGCTCTACATCATATATCTGCACTAAACCAAGACGGCTTTTCGCTTCTCGCTGTTGTTGCTTGAGCGATCTAAATTGTTGCGCGACAACTGACTGCACTTTCAACTTATCGATTTGCACACCCAATTCAATACGAATGTCAGCAAGTCGATTTAGGTTATCTTTAGTTTGATTAATACGTAATTCAGTTTCGCGACGTTTTTCTTTATATTTAGAAATGCCCGCGGCTTCTTCAATAAAGTGGCGCAGTTCATGGGGTTTGGACTCGATTAAACGCGAGATCATGCCTTGTTCGATAATCGCATAACTACGTGGACCTAAGCCTGTGCCTAAGAACAGTTCAGTCACATCTTTACGGCGGCATTTTTTACCGTTAAGGTAATATTGATTGGTACCATCGCGATATAATTCACGACGAATAGACACTTCATTATATTGTAATAAAGCATGATCAATACGTTGCTGAGCATTATCAAATAGCAGTTCAACACTGGCTCTTGAGACAGGAGAACGCGCCACTGAACCGTTAAAAATAACGTCAGACATTGCATCACCACGCAAGTGCTTGGCCGAGCTTTCACCCAACACCCAGCGTACGGCATCAATAATATTTGATTTACCACAGCCATTAGGACCAACAACAGCGGTCATATCGTGCGGGAAAAGCAATTCTGTAGTATCAACAAATGACTTAAAGCCAGATATTTTGATCTTTTTAAGGTACATATCAAACAACGCATATAGAATAACCAGAAAACTTTAGCAGATGTACCTGCAATATTAAAGATTCGTCTGAACAGAATGGAAAAGCTGCTGCTTTTTACTGCACTTTTTACCTCAATCGGGGTCTCTTTTAGTGCAATGATAGATGCACCACAGTAACCACATGATAAGCTGTGCTACATAAACCACCCATAAGGCGCCATAGAATATGCTTTCAGTAAAACCATCGTTATCGGGATTTCAATATTTCTTGCAAGGTTTTGACTTAATTCGTCAACCTAAGTTAAGACCTTTTGTATTGATCCCACTATTAGTTAACCTCATACTGTTTTCGGTTAGCTTCTATTTCTTATTTCAACAAATCGATGTGTGGCTACTGCAACTCGAAGCAAGCCTAGACTGGTTAAGCTGGTTAGTTTATATCATCAAACCCCTCGCTTTCATTCTCATCTTACTGGTATTCGGGTTCTTTTTTGGTGCTATTGCCAATATTATTGCAGCGCCATTTAATGGCCTGTTGGCAGAACAAACCGAACTGCTATTAAGTAATAAGCCGATGCCAGAAAGTAGCATTAAAGATATTATATTAGATATCCCCCGAGTACTGACGCGCGAGCTTAAAAAGATAAAATACTACATCCCCCGTGCTATTGGTTTACTGCTGTTATTTTTCATTCCAGTGGTCGGTCAGACTGTCGCCCCAGTATTGTGGTTTATCTTTACGGCGTGGATGCTGGCTATTCAATATGCCGACTATACCTTTGATAATAACAAAGTCGGCTTTGACGAGATGCGTAGTGAACTGTCATCAAACCGTATGCAGTCGTTAAGTTTTGGCTCTATGGTGGCACTGTGTCAGTCTATTCCCGTGGTTAATTTCATGATTATGCCTGTTGCCGTGTGTGGCGCAACAGCGATGTGGGTTGATAATAGCCAGAAACAGTAACGATAAACGGTTGCTATAAATAAAAAAATCCCCAGTTAATTATTACTCTTTCTAGCAATAAATATATTAACTGGGGATTTTTACATAACGAAATCTAAATTGTTTACTACAGCATTAACAAGGTTAACTGCTAGCAGCGTTTAAGTACTAATGAACCGACAGAGTAACCCGCACCAAACGAACAGATTAATGCGAGATCACCACTTTCCACACCGTCTTGGTGTAAATGAAAAGCAATAATCGACCCTGCTGACGCCGTATTGGCGTATTCATCAAGAATAATAGGCGCTTCAGTCGTTGATGGATCACGACCCAATAACTTCTTCGCTAAATAATTATTCATGTTGATATTCGCTTGATGTAACCACAAACGTTTAAAGTCACCTGCTTGCAATTCTAAGCCGTTTAACTGCTCTGTGATCAAGTTATAAACCGTAGGTAATACTTCTTTAAATACCTTGCGGCCATTTTGCATAAAGAAACTTGAGTCAGCATTGATATCAACGCCTTCACTGCGGCTTAAATACCCAAGGTTATTACGAATATTATTTGAATACTGGGTAAACAACTTACTATCAATGATCTCGTAGCAGTCTTCACTCGTTGCTGTGGCTTTATCTTCAATCACGACGGCTGTACACACATCACCAAAAATGAAGTGGCTGTCACGATCTTTAAAGTTTAAATGCGCAGAACAAATTTCAGGGTTAACCACTAACGCTGCTTTACTACGTCCTGACTTGACCGCATCCATGGCACTAGCAATAGCAAATGTAGCCGATGAACACGCCACACTCATATCATAAGCAAAACCGTTAGCACCAAGGAAGTGTTGCAGCTCAACAGCCATTGCCGGATACGCGCGTTGGAAACCAGACGCGGCAAAAATAATTAAATCGATATCTTGTGCTTCTTTATTGGCTGCTGCTAATGCTTGTTTGGCGGCAACTAACGCCATTTGAACCGTAATACTGGGTTCATCATCGCTAATCGGTTGAAATACCGGACGCATGATCGCAGGATCTAAAATGCCCGCTTTGCTCATCACAAAACGACTTTTAATGCCTGATGCTTTCTCAATAAACTCACTGCTTGAATGCGCTTTCGCAGTTATTTCGCCAGCGTCAATCGCAGCTGCATTGTCAGTATTAAAATTATCCACGTAACAATTAAAGCTCGTTACTAATTCATCATTACTAATTGCATCAGGAGGGGTGAATAAACCGCTACCACTAATTACTACATTACTCATTACATTGTCCTTCAGCGACTAATTAGCTTTAGCCACTATCAACTAAGTTGGGATACAGTGACCACTAAAATAAAGCAAACAGTTGGCTAGATCTAGTTACCCATCCGACAAAATGAAAAAATAACACTCTGTTATCAAATAACATGGGTTAAAATTGCGAAGTAAACACTAAATTACATAAGTAACAAGGAACTAACCTATCGTATTTGGTCTATATATAGAGTGGACTCAACGCAATACATTAATAAATAATTAAATTAAATTAATAAATAATTAAATTTAATTAATTTGTTGATTAAACCAAATTTAGACACTATGTTGTTAAGCAGAACGCATAACCAATAGTTATAAGTGCTTATCATTTTAGAACCTAACGATATAACAAAACAGCATTTTCAATTTTCAAACTAATCAGTATGCTTAAGCTATAAGTTAGTAAATTATAAGTTACGAGTATTCATTTATATAGGGAAATCCCATGAGCCAAATTTTACAAGACAATTCACTGTCTATCGGTGACACACCTTTAGTTCGTTTAAACCGTGTAACAACAGGTAACGTCTTTGCAAAAATAGAAAGCCGCAACCCAAGTGCAAGTGTTAAGTGCCGTATCGGTGCTAACATGATCTGGCAAGCAGAAAAAGACGGTCTCTTAAAAGAAGGTATTGATATCGTAGAGCCAACAAGTGGTAATACCGGTATTGCATTAGCATTTGTAGCGGCGGCTCGTGGTTATAAGCTCACATTAACAATGCCAAATACAATGAGCCTTGAACGTCGTAAATTGCTTAAAGCATTAGGCGCAAACCTCGTTCTAACGGATGGCGCTAAGGGTATGAAAGGCGCGATTGATAAAGCGACTGAAATCCGTGACGCAAATCCTGAAACAACGATTTTATTACAACAATTTGAAAATCCAGCTAACCCAGCAATCCACGAACAAACAACGGGCCCAGAAATCTGGGAAGCAACCGACGGTAAAATCGATATTTTAGTATCCGGTGTGGGTACGGGCGGTACGATTACAGGTACAAGCCGCTATATTAAATTAAATAAAGGTAAAGAACTTTTATCTGTTGCTGTTGAACCAACTAATTCACCTGTTATCACTCAAGCGAAAGCCGGTGAAGCATTAACACCAGGTCCACATAAAATCCAAGGTATTGGTGCAGGCTTCATCCCTGGTAACCTTGATCTAGAAATGGTAGACCGTGTAGAACTCGTGTCAAATGAAGACTCTATCGAAATGGCACAACGCCTAATGAAAGAAGAAGGTATCTTAGCCGGTATTTCTTCAGGTGCTGCTGTTGTTGCTGCAGCCCGTTTAGCTGCGCTACCTGAATTTGCAGATAAGAACATTGTCGTCATCCTGCCTTCATCGGGTGAACGTTACTTAAGTACTGCATTATTTGATGGTGTATTTACTGAGCAAGAGCTCCAACAATAGTCACAACCGTATTGTTATAGTTACAACCGCAATCTTATAGTTACATTCAATTAACAAGATTAACAAAAGCCGCACTAGCGGCTTTTTTTTGTACAAGCCACTTTTTTTATTCCTATTGATAGCGGTCACACTTTGCCTCTTTTGTTGTAATTAAACTACAACATCGGTGTAAATTAGGGGTAATATACTTACATCGCATTGTTTTGTCGTGAAACTTACGAAAACATGATCTATACCCATTTTTTTTATGAAAAAAAGTTATTTTACTCTGTGAAATTAGATTACAATTACACTTATGGTTATAGTAAGACACTCTTTTTAGAATCGTTATTTTAAGGAAAAGTTATGTATCAAAAATCAGTTGAAATTATCGCACCAAACGGTCTTCACACTCGTCCTGCAGCTCTTTTCGTAAAAAAAGCAAAAGAATTCGAATCAAAAATTTCTGTTGAAGCTAGCGGTAAATCTGCAAGTGCTACAAGCTTATTTAAACTACAAACGTTAGGCCTTTCTAAAGGTATAACGATGACTATTTCTGCTGAAGGTACTGACGAACAAGCGGCTGTTGAAGCGCTAGTAGCGCTTATGGATATTTTAGAATAAATCCCATCCGTTATTAATGTATTTTTTGTATTGAAGTAAGGAAAGGTTATGATATCAGGCATTCTCGCCTCACCAGGTATTGCTTTTGGTAAAGCACAATTATTCATAAATGAAGAAATTGTACTTAATAAACAAACTATTGAAACTGCACAGATCGATGAACAAATAGCTATCTTTTTAGCTGCTAGGGATAAGTCTGCTATACAGCTTGAAGCTATCACGGAAATGGCACGCCAAACATTTGGCGACGAGAAAGCTGAAATCTTCGAAGGACACATGATGTTACTTGAAGACGAAGAGCTTGAAGAAGATATCGTAACCTTTATTAAAAAAAATAAAGCATCTGCAGATTTTGCAATTCACAGCATCATTGAAGAAAATGCTGAAATGATGGCTGCATTAGACGACCCGTATTTAAGAGAACGCGCTGCGGATTTCCGTGATATCGGTAATCGTATCGTAAAAAATGCCCTCGGCATGGAAATTGTTTCACTAAGCGCAATCAAAGAACAAGTGATTCTAATCGCCAGCGATTTAACACCGTCAGAAACAGCACAGATTAACCTAGATAAAATCTTAGGTTTTGTGACTGACTTAGGTGGCCGTACTGCACATACATCAATCATGGCGCGTTCATTAGAACTTCCTGCGATTGTTGGTACAGGCAACGTAACTGAAATCGTCAAATCAGGTGACTTCGTTATTCTTGATGCCATTAACAATAACCTTATTGTTAATCCATCAGAAGACGTCATCAAAGAATACAAAGCAACTCAAGCACAGTACCTTGCTGACAAAGCTGAGCTGCTTAAAATGAAAGACTTACCTGCAATTACGCTAGATGGTCACCACGTCGAAGTGTGTGGCAATGTTGGTACAGTAAAAGACTGTGCTGGTGTAATTCGTAACGGCGGTGAGGGCGTTGGTCTTTACCGTACCGAATTCCTATTTATGGATCGCGATAGCTTACCAACTGAAGATGAACAGTTCGAAGCATACAAAGCGGTTGCAGAAAGCATGAATGGCCAAGGCGTTATCATTCGTACGATGGATATTGGTGGCGATAAAGACCTACCATACCTAAACTTACCAAAAGAAATGAACCCATTCTTGGGTTGGCGCGCGATCCGAATCTGTTTCGACCGCCCAGAAATTATGAACGCACAGTTACGCGCTATCTTACGTGCTTCTGCATTTGGTAAAGTCCGCATTATGTTCCCGATGATTATTTCTGTAGAAGAAGTACGTCAACTTAAGGACATTATGACGACACTGAAAGCTGAACTAACAGCTGAAGGTCTCGCTTTTGATGAAGCAATCGAAACAGGTGTCATGGTTGAAACACCAGCAGCGGCTGCAATTGCACATCACCTTATTAAAGAAGTAGACTTCTTTAGTATTGGTACTAACGATTTAACGCAGTACACACTTGCGGTAGACCGTGGTAACGAGATGATCTCAGATCTGTATAACCCAATGACTCCAGCGGTACTAACGCTGATTAAGCAGGTTATCGATGCTTCACATGCTGCAGGCAAGTGGACAGGTATGTGTGGTGAACTTGCAGGTGACGAAACTGCAACACTGCTACTACTCGGCATGGGTTTAGATGAGTTCTCTATGAGCGGTATCTCAATTCCTAAAGTGAAGAAAACGATTCGTAATGCTAATTTCGCTGACGTTAAACTGTTAGCAGACCAAGCATTAAGCTGTGCAACAGCAGGCGAAATAGCAGAGTTAGTGGCTCAGTTCACTAAACAGCGCGCAGCTTGCTAATTAATTCAGTTGTCATAGCATCAAATTTCGAAAGATAATGTTATGATAACAACGTAAAGTCATTGGTTATGCACTTGTTCATGACCAATGACTATGTCTACCAAATTCTAGGAGTTAAAAATGGGATTATTCGATAAATTAAAAAAACTGGTTTCAGACGACAGTAAAGACAGCAATATGTTACACATTGTTTCTCCACTTGCCGGTGAAATCGTTGCTATCGAAGATGTGCCAGATGTTATCTTTGCTGAAAAAATTGTTGGTGATGGTATCGCTATCAACCCAACAGGTAACAAACTAGTTGCTCCAGTAACAGGTGAGATCGTAAAAATTTACGAAACTAACCATGCATTCGCAATTCGTTCAGACGAAGGCCTAGAAGTACTAGTGCATTTCGGTCTAGACACAGTTGAATTACGCGGTGAAGGCTTCACACGTATCGCTGAAGAAGGTCAACATATCAAGGCCGGTGAAACTATCATTGAATTCGATCTTGAATTATTGAAGGCAAAAGCTAAATCAGTAATCACGCCTTGCATCATCTCAAATATGGATGAAATTAAGAGCATGGAGAAATTCTCTGGTTCAGTTAAACTAGGTGAAACTATTGTTCTTAAAGTTATTAAGGGCTAGTACTTAAAGTAGTTAGAGACTCGTTTTTAACTACGCATTAAGTATTCAAAAAAGAGCTATTGATAGCTCTTTTTTTCGCCTGTATTTTCTTACGACTAACGCTCATTCACAAATAACACTGATACCCACTCTGTAGACTGTCTACTTTAGGCAACAAACAATTGCATCACAGTGCAATTTCGACCCTCTCTTTTTGCTTGATAAAGCGCTTTATCAGCCTCTTCTTCCAACGCAAATATATTAACGCTTTTACCAATACTGATGCCAATGCTGGCCGTCACATTAATGGATAAATTTTGTTTTTTAACAGCATGCTTCATGATTGTAAGACGGACGGTTTCAGCTGTAGTTTCAGCTGCTTTGGCTGAAGTGAATGGAGAATAGATACTAAACTCTTCGCCACCTGTACGCGCATATATACAGGTACTATCACACTCTTTAGCAATAATCATCGCAATATCTTTAATGACTAAGTCGCCTGTCGCATGACCATACTCATCATTCACTCGTTTAAAGTGGTCGATATCAAGGATCATAACCGCAGCTTCTTTATGCGGTGCTAAGGCTGCGATCGCATGCTGGTAGCCACGACGATTATAAATATTGGCTAACGGATCAATAAAAGACATATGTTGTAATGAAAATGCATTACGCTGAGTACAGAACATTAAATAACAAAATGTAAGAAAACACTGACTCATTAATAGATTAATACAGGCTAGCGCAGTAGAGAGTTCAATAGTGCTCATTAAACCAGGCTCACGATATAACAGCAGTATACGTGTCACGTTTAGAGACATTGCCAATACGCACGCCAGAATACAAATATACCGTGTGCGACCATACTGCTTACCTTGATCGCTAAATAAATAATAACAGTTAAAACACAGGCTTATTGTTACTGATAACGTGAGTACTATAATGCTGAATAAAATCGGTGTTTCGACTGATAATCCATACGCATACAAGGGACCAACAATCAGGAGCTGGCAAGCATAGAGCCAAAATAAAGATTGTTTTATCTGAAGAAAGCGATGGAAACCATGCGTAATTTGACATACACCAAAACACAATAGAATATTGGGGAACATGATATTTAACCATGCATTATTACTATAACCATCCAGTTTCAAGTACCAAAGTTCTTCAGCGATAATAAACGCAAAAGTTAATATAATTAAGCTCGCGAAGAGCCAATTACTTACCCCCTCATAACGTCGATTACCAATCCAAATACACACCATAATAATCGCCAGAAATAATAATCCAAAAGCGGTGAATATTGCGATGGAAAATAGGTCTAGTATGGATAAGGGCATGGGATTCATTAAACTCTAAAAAAGTGATATTTCATTACTGATTCAATTCTAGGAATCTACCGTACAACCACATGTTAAGCAAGTTGATTAGCTGAATAACGACTACCCGAAGTATTATCTTTACTACAGCTCAATCGCCTACGCAAATCAAATACGTCAAAGCAAAAAAATCTTAATCAACCAAGATCTAAACTACGAAGAAGTCGTATTAGGTAAAGATGCAACAACAGTCAGCCTACGTGCAGTAACAGGTCGCAGTACAGTGCCTAAAATCTATATTGGTGGTAGGTGGAAGTGAAGCGTTAGAAGCACACTTCGCTTAATATCAGCTACAATTATATTATCGGGTAGCGTGTCTCACATGCCGTTATTCGTGGGCAATACAAAAGGAAGCAGCGATGCTTCCTTTCTCACTTTAAACTCAATTTAACGCGCTATTCATCAACTAATCTACGATTTTTGATACTTTACCTTGCTCAAATTTATAAACAATCGTACCGAATCGGTTTTGCCAGAATCTCCAGCTATCCAATTTTAGACTTGCGGTTTTATGTGCTGGCGGGAAACCACGACTCGTGATAACTGCATCTTTACTCATACCAAGAACAACATCACCTTTCTTAATCGCCGCTTTTTCTAATGCACTAAATTTCGTTAAATTAACAGGTTCAGCACTAAATGTACGAGTCATCAATGTAACCACATCGACCTTAGTAAACTTCTCAATATTTTTTAGTGTAATCGAGCTACCCACATAGCTGAACGTAATTGTCGATGCGTTAACATCCGTGATAACAACTCGTGAGTTAACCGGAATATGCTCGCCTCTTTTATAGTTTGTCGAGATCACATTGCCTTTTTCAGTCCACATACCCACTTGCGTATAAAGTGTTGTACTGTCATCAATAAGCGCTTGCTGTTGAGAGTTCAATTGTACAGATGCACAGCCACTCATAACCAGAGCCATTAATGCTAATCCAATTACTTTTACTTTGTTTATGACTTTCATATTTTTTCCTTTTAGATTTTAAATACTTTAGCAATATCTTGTAATGACGTAGCCAATTGTGCCTGTTCTTTCGCTGTTATCGCGATTTGAGTTGCCCCCGTTGCTGACTCTAACGATTTTTGTTTTATCGTTACGACATTCTGAGCAACATCTTGGGTAACCACAGATTGCTCTTCAATCGCGGTAGCCACTTGCTCAGTCATTGAGAAAATCTTATTAATGGAAACGGTTATATCCTGCAAGGTTTTTGCTACAGCTTGCGAATGACTAACCGCTTCAGACGCTTTAGTCTGGCTAACTTCAATCACATTAAACGCAGCATCCGCATCGGCTTGTAACGCACTTATAAAACTCTCGATTTCTGCGGTTGACTCTTGAGTACGCTTCGCTAATGTTCGGACTTCATCAGCTACGACAGCAAAACCACGTCCTTGTTCCCCTGCTCTCGCCGCTTCAATCGCCGCATTTAGCGCTAATAAGTTAGTTTGGTCTGCGACCGATTTGATCACATCGACCATATTAGTAATGTTGTTACTACTCGTATGCAGGTTAGTAATACGCTGCGCTAAACTATCAATCTCACAGGCTAAACCTTCAATAGACAATGATGATTGTTGTACGATCTCAAAACCACTTACGGCTTGCGCATCCACTTCTTTCGCAGAGTCCGCTGTCAGCTGCGTATTTTGCGCCACTTCTTTTACCGTTGCAGACAACTCTTCAATCGCGGTGGCTATCAAGCTAATCCCATCTTGCTGTTCAGCCAACGATTTTGAGCTGTAATCACAAGTTTGCGCGGTTTCCTCTGCAGCTGAAGCAAGGGTGATACTTGATGTTGAGATGTTATCCATCGCACCCGCAAATTGCGATAATGTGAGGTTCAGTGCCATTGCTATTTGGCCGAGTTCACTTTCACCTGCAAGTTTCGTTTGTACCGTTAAGTCATTGTTATCACGAACCTCAGTCATCACATCCATTAACTCATTTACTCTCGACATTAAATCTCGAATAGTAATAAAGCTAATCACAGCAACAATAACAATAATCAGGACACTAAACATGATGTTCATCATCAATATTGTAACAGCACTATTACGATGACTATCAGCGAGTGTTAATAACGAGCGTTCAAGTTCGTCTTGAATAATTTTAAGTTGGCCAATACGCGCACTGGATTGGCTAAACCAATATTCGGCATCTACATTAAACGCCGTCGATTTAGTCTCGGCGATATGTCTTATCTTCATGACTTCTTTCACTGCCGGTGTATTTAACTGCTGAGCAAAAAAATTGTTATTACTGCTTGTTGCAAATGTTTTAAAGTTTGAAAAATAGGTCTCTTGCTCAACCATTAATGAAATAAATTTAACAAAATTATCCGCCGCAAAATGATCTTTAGAAAACACATTACTTAACACAGCACGTTCTATTCCAGCACGCTCTTTACCTTGTAAAAAGTTATAATAAGAAATTGTTTCTGCGGTGATACTGGCATCGCTACTGATATCGACGATTAAACCAGAGACACTTAACAACTTGGCATTCAATTGTGTGTAATAACGCAACGCCGATGCTAACTCAATATTTTGTGCATCTACTTTGTTACGAATACCAGTAAGCATAGACAAATCTTGTTTAATTCTTACGTAGAGTTGCTGTATATGATTGTCTGAAAATTCATTTTGTTGCCAAAAACGCATCATTTTAGCTTGCTTCGCGTCCGTATCTGCACGTTGTTTACGTAATTTAGCGCTAAACTTGCTGCCGTTAGAACCAATAAACCCTGCAGTCATACCTCGTTCTTTTTGTAATTCATGCACTAATTCGCTGTACTGCACAGATAGGTGCGTTAATTCTGTTAACGTAGACATCTCTTTACGAGTTTCAATACTTTGGGAGATAGAAGAAAAACTCAACCATAAAAAACCCAACATAGGCAAAGCCAACAACATAAGTATTTTATGCTTAAACGATACATCTGAAAATTTCATAATAATCCCTGAACACGTAAATAAAGTACCAAAATATATAGTAATAGAGTAAATACTATAACTATACCTATAAATAATACCCACATATATAATGTATTGTATTAATGTTTACGTAACATAGTGATTAATATCAAATTTACTTGTTCTAACGCAATAAAATTCGGGCGAGCGATTGAATAATACGCAATTTATATACTACTTTTACATATGGATGAGCAAGGCTGCAGTCAATAACCATTAAGATTAAAATAACTGATTGTTTTATCAATAAAAAACACCATTAAAACACCCTATCATAGATGCGTTATTTCATGCCTTAGGTATAGCCAAAACGACGCTAGTATTTTGTATACTAAAATTCCAATTTTTTATTTTGGCTATGCTCAACATAACACCGCAGGAAACAACGCCCGCTACGGTTTTTTCAATCATTACTGTGCTAACGCTTAATATTGATAGCTATTAACTATCAAACAAAAACAATCAATCGATTATAACTATTTATTATATTTTTGCATAATAGCTACATCAAGACGAGGCAGTCACTTCGTCCCCCAAGTTTGAATATAAAATAAGTGCGACAAACAAATTTCGTTTTCGCCATAACATTTTTTAAGGCTGAATTATGAATATGATAAATGTAGATGTAGCAGTAATTGGCGGTGGTACAGCAGGACTAGGCGCATACCGTGCAGCAAAGGCACATTCAGATAGTGTCGTGATTATCGAAGGTGGCCCTTATGGAACAACTTGTGCGCGTGTTGGTTGTATGCCATCGAAGCTACTGATTGCCGCAGCTGAAAGTGTGCATCACATTAAAAAGGCACCAGGCTTTGGTATTCACCCACAAGGCGAAACAGTCATTAACGGTGTAGAAGTGATGGCGCGAGTTAAAAGTGAGCGAGACCGTTTTGTTGGTTTTGTCGTCGAAGGTGTTGATGAAATCCCAGCTCAAGATAAAATATCTGGTTATGCAAAGTTCTTAAACAATACTACATTACTTGTTGGTGACCATACACAAATAAACGCTAAACGTATTGTGATTGCAACGGGTTCACGTCCTGCTTATCCGGCCATATGGAACGAATTAGGCGACCGCCTTGTTATCAACGATGATGTATTTGAATGGGATGATTTACCAAAATCAATCGCGGTATTTGGCCCAGGAGTGATAGGTCTGGAACTAGGTCAGTCGTTAAAGCGCCTTGGTGTTGAAGTGATCATGTTTGGTCTTGGTGGCCAAGTAGGTCCATTAACAGACCCAGCAGTAATGGCGTATGCAAATAAATCATTTAATGAAGAATTTTATCTTAATGCCGATGTAAAAGTTGAAAGCATGAAACGTCAAGGCGACCATGTTGAAATTAAGTATTTAGATGATCAGCAAGCACTACAAACGGTCAATGTTGAATACGTTCTAGCAGCAACTGGACGTCGTCCAAATGTAGATAAAATTGGCCTTCAAAATACCACACTTGAACTGGATGAACGCGGTGTACCAACGGCAGATTATTACACTATGCAAACATCCGTAGAAAGTATCTTTATTTCGGGTGATGCCAGTAACCAAATACCACTATTACACGAAGCAGCCGACCAGGCACGTATTGCCGGTGATAACGCGGGACGTTTCCCACAAATCAGAGCGGGCTTACGTCGATCCGTTATATCCGCTGTATTTACAGACCCGCAGATTGCCATGGTAGGTGAAACATATAAACAGATTACTGAACGACTAAATAACTGTGGTTGTTTTGAAACGGGGACAGTATCGTTCGAAAACCAAGGCCGATCACGTGTAATGCTACGTAATAAAGGTTTGTTACATGTATATGCAGAACACGGCACTGGTCTTTTCTTAGGGGCTGAAATGATTGGTCCCGACGCCGAACATTTAGCGCATTTATTAGCGTGGGCACATCAACAAAAGATGACCGTATCAGAAATGTTAGACATGCCATTCTATCACCCGGTTATTGAAGAGGGTGTAAGAACAGCACTACGTGACCTCAATGCGAAACTACATTTAGGCCCTGATATGATCAAACATTGTATGGATTGTGGCCCTGGCTGTTAGTCATAGACGGCAACAGTATTTGATTGGTTATGTTGTTCAACATAGCCAATCAACAGGACATTTCACGCTTTCCTGCGATCATGATCTGTTCTGATACTTGCTTATACAAACCTTTTAACAATATCCAACGATGCCAATACAAAGGAATGGTGAGTTGTATATCGGTCAACTTAACTAATTGACCCGATGCGAGTTCATCTTTGATTTGTAACTCTGGGATCAAACAATACGCCACACCTGCATTAGCCATTGCGACAAAAGCTTCTGACGAGCGTACAATATGACAAGGGTAACTGCCACCAGCCAAACTAAAATGCTGTTGAATAAACTTAATGTGCATGTCGTCTTTATGATCAAATGACACCGCTGGTGCTTTACGCAAGGCTTGCTGAGTTATACCTTCTGGTAAATACTGTTGCACAAACGCTGGCGTTGCCACTAAGGCATAGTTCAGCTCACCCAATAACGTTGACTCACAACCTGGTAACGGCTTCTTTTGTAAACTCAGCGCACCAAACGCCTCTCCCGCTTTCACTTTTTCGAGGGTTCTCATCTCATCCATGATGTGTAAATTCAGTTCAATCGGATATTGCTTTAGCAACGGTGCCAATGCAGGAATAAACCAGGTAGCTAAACTGTCAGCATTCACTGCAATGGCCATCACCACAGCCGTATCAGTCGATGCAACACTGATACTTGGTAATAATTCAGCTTCGAGGTGCTGCACTTGTTTGTAATGCTTTAATAAGCGCTGACCAATATCAGTCGCAACAATCGGTTGGCTACGGATCAACACAGGCTGTGCCACATATTCTTCTAACGACTTGATACGCTGTGATACTGCGGGCTGTGAAATACACAAAACATTGGCCGCTCGTTCAAAATTCTGCTGCTCTATCACCACTTGTAAAGCATGTAATAATTTATAATCCACTGCGTATTTCTCCCGCTTTATTATGCCAATATTACTCATTCATAATGACAGTTCTGAACATTCAAACAACATCATCCAAACACAAAAATAAGTTTAACCTATCAAGTATAACAATTATTAATTATACTTATCACCTTATTTTTTGTAATCTCTACAGCCTATTTTCTAGAGGTTCATTATGCTAACAGCAACAATTCAAGGGCTACTGCTTGGCGGTAGTATGATCATCCCTATCGGGGCGCAAAATGCGTATATTTTAAATCAGGGGATCAAGCGTAACCATCACTTTTTAACCGCGAGTATCTGCATTCTGTGTGATGCCTTACTAATCAGTGCTGGTGTGTTTGGTGCGGGTAGTTTGTTGGCATTAAACCCCGACTTACTACAAATAATCACTTGGGGTGGCATTGTATTTTTATCGGTTTATGGCGCAATGTCATTTCGCAGTGCATGGCAATATCAATACGGAAAAACCGAGTTAGATAGCACCCATAAATCCCGTAAAATGGTGGTAATGGCAACGCTAGCGGTCACCTTACTTAACCCACATGTGTATTTAGATACTGTGGTTGTGTTAGGAAGTGTCGGTAATCAATTTAGTGGCGATAACCGATTGGCTTTTGCCGCGGGGACGATTTTAGCCTCAATCTTATGGTTTTATGGCCTCGCCTTTAGCGCCGCTAAGTTTTCTAACTGGCTCAACCAACCCAAAATACAACGTGTTATCGACATCACGGTCGGTTGTATTATGTGGGTGATCGCCAGTAGTCTGTATCGCAACCTCGCATGATCTAACCACCGATTACGTATTGCTTGGCTTGTTGTTTTAATAGTTTTGCAAACAGCAAGCCAGCAGCGCCTAAGGTTTTTTATTGGCGTATACCAAGTATAACGACAAATCAAGGCGCACATGATCTTCGATGATGAGTTCCACCAGCTCACCATTCGCTAATTCATCTTGGATGCGACTAATGAGTATACCCAAACTACTTCAAAATGCTATATCAGAGACTAGCTGGGATATCAGTACAAGACGCAATATACAGATAATGGCGATTCCCTTTTCAAATATTGTAACGCTGTACTGTTATTCCAGCTAGCCTCCCGTAGGGCAAACCGAAAAAGGTATCTTCGGCGTTATTAAGCCTTGATTTAGAATAACTAAATCTTCGACTTAATGCCTTGAATATCCTCTCCTTTCGGTTTTCTGATTGTGCATCTTGAAGTAGCTTGGGTATTAATTGTTCACTATACTTTGCGCTTATAGCGAAAAAGGCAGATAATCAGCCCACCTATCCAAACGCGTTACCGACTCGTTTGGATATATTCCTATAACACCATGACAAAAGTTGAACATAAATGCGTTTAGATAAGTTTATTTGCCAAAGTACTAACCTGACCCGTACCCTTGCCAAGCGTGAGATTGCACGCAGCAACGTGAAAATTAATGGCGAAGTTGTACGTAAAGCAGACCATAAAGTAACAGCAGACATGGATGTTTGGTTTGGTGGTAAATCATTAAGCCAACGCCCACCGCGTTATATCATGATGCATAAACCATTAGATGTAATTTGCTCAACAGTAGATGAAGAACACCAATCAGTGATCAGCTTGATCGAAGCAGACAAGCGTGACGAGTTGCACATCGCCGGTCGCCTTGATGTTGATACCACAGGTTTAGTCTTGATCACCGATGATGGCCAATGGTCACACCGTGTTACATCACCTAAGCGTGAGTGCAGCAAACTCTACCGCGTACAACTTGCAGAGCCAATTGCACCAACAGCAGTGGCTGATTTCGAAGCCGGTATCCATCTGCGTAGCGAAGACAAACCTTGTCTACCTGCGAAATTAGAGATCTTAAGCGAAAAAGAAGTACTGCTTACGATCCAAGAAGGCAAATATCATCAAGTTAAGCGTATGTTTGCTAGTCAAGGCAATAGCGTTGTTGGTTTACATCGCGAACAGATCGGTTCGATCGTACTAGACCCAGCACTAGAATTAGGTGAATGGCGTTTCTTAACAGACGAAGAAGCTGCAAGCATCTAATCTGTACGTCCATCTAGACTAGAACGGTCATGTAAATCATAACAATCCGCAGCGATGACGATAGCGCGGGTTGTTATGATTCTTCTCTTAACACTTTATTTAAACCTTGATCGCTGTCACTTTATAGGCACAACGTCTTGCCCCTTCGACAATATGCTCTTCGCGCTCGACCGTTGCATACGGTGCTAACAACGTTTGAAATAAATTCAATTCTGAACGGCAAAAATTTAGACATTTCGATGCTGCGGCACAAATAGGACAATGGTTTTCCATCAACCAATAAACCGCCTTGTCATCAACAACAACTGTCGCCATATACCCTTCTTCACTACGTAACTCAGCTAACGCTTCCAGTTTACCCAGCAAATCAACTTTGCTCGCCAACCTGTCACTATAAAGCGCCAATGACGCTTGTTCTCGATGTGCAATAAGTTGCTCAAGCCCTTCATCACCAAAAATTACTTTAACTGAATCGATAAGCTGTATAGTCAATTCTTCATGCCGATCTGAGAAATGGCTATTACTCTGCGTTGTCAGTGACCAATACCGGGTTGGCCGTCCTCGCACAGCCTTTTTATCTTCAAAGCTAATATCGCCTTCATCTTCCAATGCTTGCAAATGTTGGCGCACGCCCATGGTCGTTAACCCTAATTCACTGGCAAGCACCTTGGCAGTTAATGCCCCTTCAACCTTTAATAGGCTAAGAATTTTCTCACTGGTCTTTTCTTTCATTTTGACTCCGCGTTACCTGACTACAGACACATTCGGCGTGCCTTCAGATGCTTTTATGCTTAGTATTATTACCGATACAAATATTAAGTAAACTTTTTTATTTACTTTATTTCAGTTTCAACCTTTACAAACTTAAGTAAAGCGTTTACTTTACTTAACAACTAACAAACAAAATGGTTACTTAATATGAAATTAGTTATCGTCAGTGGCAGTCAAAGAAACAATTCAGAAAGTGCAAAAGTAGCGGCTTATATCGCCAGCGCAGCAAACCAATTTAAAACCGTTCAACATATCGAACTGTGTAAATACCAACTACCCTTTTGGGATGGTGATGATGAAAGCAAATCAGCACCAGGTTGTGATTGGCCATTGATCAGTGAAGCGTTAATGCAAGCCGATGCATTCGTGCTTATCACCCCAGAATGGGAAGGTATGGCAACGCCGATATTGAAGAACTTTTTAATGATGTGCGCAAAGGATGACACTGCGCATAAGCCTGCATTGTTAGTGTCTGTCGTTAGCGGTATTAGTGGTGCATACCCGATTGCAGAATTAAGAATGAATGGCTGTAAAAATAATAAGTTAGTGGCGATACCAGATCACTTAATCATTCGTAATGTCGGCGATGTATTAAATGCAGGCACGGATGATCCGCAACTCAGCGAACGCGACCACAGTATTAGACACCGTATTCGTTACAGCTTGCATACATTACATCAATACGGCCATGCATTAGGACAAGTTCGTCAGTTACAACAACAGCAACCTTATTCCCAGCAAGAAAAATACAGTTACGCAATGTAGGCACAAATATTTATAACAACAATATTTATAACAACAATAAAAGGATATTATTATGATACATCTTGAGCATGTGAATTTAATCGTACGCGACATCGAAGAAACATTAACATTTTATCGCGCCGCATTTCCACATTGGTCAATACGGGGTGGAGACAAAGGTGAATGGTCTGGCAAACCAAGAAACTGGGTCCATTTTGGTGATGATTATCAATATTTGGCGTTTGGTGATAACGGTGTTGGTGAAAACCGCGACTTAGCAGGGCACCAAGTCGGCCTTGCGCATTTTGCCTATGTCACCGATGATATTACCGGTGTTATAAAACGCCTCTCAGATGCTGGTTTTAGCATTGCAAAAGATGGGATGGACGATGAATATCGCCAAAATATTTACTTCCTCGACCCCAATGGATACGAAGTTGAGTTTGTACAATATAATACTGATGTACCCAATTTAAGAAATCGATATTAACCTCTACTAAGTGCGCTAATTCAAGCCGCAATAAGCGCACTTAAGTCAAAATAAAAACATAAATAGTTGTCAAATAGGTTTCATACCGATGAGTTAAACCTATTACCGTTCCGTGATGATAATTATCAGTTTTGTGATGAGTCTCTAACTATAAATCTGAAACTTTGCATAACATCAAAAAATAAGTAATTATGAACCTAATATTAAGCGGCATAATGATCTCACGATACAGTCATGATGAAACCAAAACTTCACACTCTCCGTAGTGCGGTCATGCTACCGTTCACATTATTGCTTTTACTGACAGTCGCCATCATAACCCTTGTTCAAAATAACAGTTACGAAAGAATGCAGTCAAAGATTAGCGCTAAACTGCTAAATTCATACTCAGAAAATATTAAAACTAATCTCGATCATTTTTTAGAACAGCCTTTCAACACAACGCTCGCTATCGCAGACAATATTCAACGTAATCAACTCTACCAAGCATCAGATCTAACCAAAATAGAAGATTATCTACACTCTGCTATCAGCGATATCTACTATCAACAAAAACAAATCAGTACCATCTCATTTGGCAGTGAAAATAAAGATTATGTCGGATTTCGTAAAAACGAAGATCAAGATGTTTCGTTAATTTTACAAGATAAGCGTACTAACTATGAGCTAGAGTTTTATCATGGAGAAAGCAGTGATGATATTGTCGATTATAGTATCAGTCATTACGACCCAACAATTCGACCATGGTACGCGCCCTTCGCAAAAGAAAAAGCCGCAGGATGGGCGAAGATATACAGTAACGTAGATGAAAAAAATACCTTTACCATTTCCAGTATTTCACCAGTAATAAATGACGGCACATTAGTTGGTATCGTTGCTACTGACATCAATCTTCGCCATTTGTCTCATTTTATAGAACCTGAAAACCGCCATTTCAAAGGCATCACTTACATCACCGATAATCAAAATAAACTCATTGCTAGCTCACTAAAAGCATCGTTAACAGATAATGATAATAACCGCATCCAAGCAAAAGAAAGTAACAATGACCTTATTGCCGCTAATGCTCTATATATTGCCAATAGACAATTGCAGAATAAACATGCGCCAGCGACGTTTGAATTTGACCAAAATGGTATTCGTTACTTTAGTCGTATTACCGCTTACAGCAACAATAATTTACAATGGTTTATTATCGTTACTTTACCAGAAAATGTATTACTAGATGGGCTACCGAGTCAACAACGCTTAGGTTTAATCGCCGCACTGGCACTGGCCTTTTTTGGCCTATTAATGGGGTTATATTTACTGCGTATTATCACCCAACCCATTATGGATATTGCCGCAATATCACAGCAACTTGATCATAATAACTGGGATGTAACGATTAGAGAAGACATCAAACTCCATGAAACGACTCAACTTATTTCTGCCTTCAAATCTATGTCATCTCGTTTAGAAAGCTCATTTACTACATTACGCAAACAGTTACTGTTTGACAGCCTTACCGGCTTATTAAGTCGTGATGGTTTTGTTGAAAAGTTGAATAATCCAATTGCGCAACAACAAGGTATCCTTGTCTTGCTGGGGCTACGTTCATTTCGTCATACCAATAACAGCTTAGGCCAAAACAAGAGTGATCAGTTGCTTGTTACTATCGCCGCACGTTTACAACAAAACCAGGCTGACAACGTGACAATTAGCCGTATTGATAAAGATACTTTTGCTGTATTTACCCCGAACTACCAAGATCTCGAGCACAGCCATGCGTTTGCCGAAAGTCTATTAACCGACTTTAACCGCCCCTTCACGATTAATGGTACAGAGGTATTAGTGGGCGCTAACGCAGGCATAATGAGTGGTAAGTTCCACGACATAGACATGGATGTATGGTTACGCAATTCAAGTCTGGCATTGACGTATGCAGTGAAACAAGAACAAGTACAGCGTTGTCACTATCAAGATTACATGATCACCGCCTCGCAAGATAAAACCCGGTTAACTACAGATTTACAACGTGCGATCACCAATAATGAATTTGCCGTGTACTACCAGCCAGTGATTGATTTAACCAACGACACAATAGCAGGTGCAGAAGCTTTGGTGCGATGGCACAGTCCAATTCGAGGCATCGTATCACCGCTAGACTTCATCCCTGTAGCAGAAGACACAGGAATGATTGTCGACATAGGCAAACAGATTTTATTACAGGCATGTTCAGATACTAAATTACAAATAGAGCGTGGTCACTGGCCAGCAAACTTTGCGTTACACGTGAATATGTCTGTGTGTGAATTGCTGCACCCTGATTATATATCAACAGTAAAAGAGATCTTGGCGATCACTCAACTGCCCGCCGCCAATTTAACACTCGAGATCACTGAGTCGCGGTTAGTCAGCCAGCCATTACTCACCAATCAGCTGCTTGGTCAATTACGCAGTTTAGGCATACACATTGCGATTGATGATTTTGGTACCGGTTATTCCTCGCTTGCCTACCTCACTCAACTGCAGTTTGATGCATTAAAGATTGATCGCTCCTTTGTCAGTCAAATGCTCGACAGTGAAAGCCATGCCGCTATCGTTGCAGCTATTATCACCATGACCAGTAAGTTCAATGCTGAGATTGTTGCCGAAGGTGTCGAAACCGCCGAACAAGCTCAACATTTAAAACAACTGGGCTGTCGTTATGCACAAGGTTTTTATTATTCTCGTCCTAAACCATTAACAGAATGGGACACTGAGAATATTTGTACCGACTAATGACCGTTGATTAACAAGAAAGAGAAAGCAACGCCGTAGAAAACAAAACACCTTCACTTTACCTTATATATGATTTTTCATATGTTATGTATAACGTAAATAGGCATAATTCACTGTTAATAACGATAAGTCCATATATCCCACCAATTTACAACATTACGAACATCTGTAAGCTCAACCATACGCAGCGATCACAAAACAACCACAAATGGAACTACGTGTCACGAAATGGCGTAATATTAAGTAAAAATGAGATCTAGACTGAAAAAAATATTACATAAATGCGATAGCCTTCAAGTCCAACAACAATTAATTAACATTCGAAATCACAATAACAGTTATTCGATTACGATATATAATGCTTGGAGCTACAAATGCGCACTATTTTTACGCTACTAATATCTGCACTTAGTTTTAACAGTTTTGCCCTCGATAGTACTTATTTACAATGCTATGGTGTGAAAGACAGTTTCGCATCGCGCTCAGATTTAATTAAAAAATCATGGGCAGTCAACCCTAACAACCAGTACTTGAAACTTGACGGTTATTGGAAAGACAATAGTTATAATGCCGATACCGAAAACTACTTTATCGTGAAAGCCATTGATTCAGTGCCAGTCACTTCTGAGCAAGTACACAGTGTATTAGCCAGCATGTGTAGCAATACGCTAGTCAATAAGTATTCCGATGAGTTTATTAGCAATATTACTTATTTTGCTTCAAACAATTCTTACGGTTATGAATACCCTGTCATGACGGAAGCTGATGCGCTAGCAATCAACAATAGCGACTTACCCGTCGCGTATAACAACATGCTGCGTTATGCGTTTGCATCAAGTTATGTCTACAGCACAGAGCAAGGAGCAGATTCTTTCTCATTTACTGACAACGCAACATTCAAGCAATTAATGATCGATGCCAATAGCGCCGAGCTGAATATTATTGCAACTTATGCGGGTGATAGCGGTGTTCACGGTGTGGCGATTAAAGTACCAGCAGTGCCAAGTAAAAACCTAGAAGAAGAGATTATTATTTCCTTTAAAGGTACTAGCAGTGGCAGTGATGTGATGCAAGATGTCGAGCTCATGCTTGCAAATATCTCTGAAACGGATGAAGACTGGCAGGCTGAAGCATATCAGTTTACTCAACAGATCCTAGCGCAATACCCCGCTAACATAGCGTCGTTAACCCGTGGTTATAAAGCATCATCAGCAGCAAAGACCTATAACGTGGTACTCACTGGTCACTCACTTGGTGCGTATACCGCGATTGATACAGGCGTGAGAACGGGCATTTTAACACGGGTATTCTCATCACCAGCAACACGTATTATTGAAAAGTACATTCATGCGTTTGCCAATAAAATGCGTTACAACAACGTAATTAATATGGTACGAGAAAAAGATCCAGTCGCGACTATGTCGGGCCGTCATAACGAAAACATGATCTATTTCCCGAAAGCAGCAGGTTTAAACCCAGTCGACAGCCATTACTTAACCCCCTTCATTAACGATATCTTAATGCCACTGGCAAACGGTCAAGCAACCGTTGCCAACAAAGCGAGTCATGTTTATATCACTCCTGACTCCACCGTTGGCGCAGGCTTAACAGAATCAGTTAACATGTGGGGTCATACAAATTAAGACCATTTGAATTAGGCTATATAAGAAAAGGAGGGCATATCCATCATGGTATGCCCGTTATAGCCAGACTTACTTACAATAGACATTACGCAGCAAAGACATCCAATAACAATTAATTGACTTGAAACCAATCAATATAGTGACTTGGCATCACATCAAATTCACGACTTAAATCAGCCACCACAGACGCTACAATCACATCGTCTTTCGTTGCCATTTTAGCGGTCAGATCTTCAGCATGAATACCCGTGGTCAAAAACAAACTAGATATACCTGCTGTATTCGCGCCGCGGATGTCATGCTCTAAACTGTCGCCTACCGCAATCGCGTTATCCCAACCGTCTAATAAGGTATGACACATATCATAGACTTCGGCTTGTGGTTTACCATGCCAATGCACCTTGCCACCCATGGAGACGTAAACATTGGCAATCGAACCTGGACAGAGTTTTAATTCACCGTTTGGATTCATTGCCACCAGATCAGGATTACTCACTACCATTTCTAGTCCACGCGCATAAGCTATTTCCAGGTCAGCTTGGTATTCCGCCACACTGCCACGACCAACGCCGTAACACATAATAAGTGTAGCGTCTTCTATACCCACACTAGTTAAGCCACAGTCTTCTAGCACATTCGCATTGGTATTATCATCAAATGCAAAGGTCAGCGCTTTACTACCGAGATGGTCAAATTTACCCTGCTTAAAATTGTGACGCATGTGATCGCCGGATGTCAGTACATCGATATACAGATCGCGGCTGATACCCGAATCGGTTAAACGCTGATAAGAGAAATGGTGGCTATTACCACTGTTCGACAAGATCACGACTTTTTTGCCATGCTGTTTTAAAAATTGTAATGTCTCAATCGCGCTTGGAAACGCATCACCGCCATTGTGCAGTACGCCCCATTGATCCAAGATAAAGGTATCAAACTCGTTAATAATGTCTTTAAGACCGGAAATCATTTTCACTTCGTCATTACTCCAACAGCATCTGCTATTAGCCTTAAGTTGGTAATAGCCAGAACAAGATAACCCCACTATATACTTAAACCTACAAATTTGAAGAATATTAATATGGGGAAGGATCGTGTTAATAAGGTTAAATGTGATTACAGATCCAGTTTTATGGACTAGAAATTGTTAACTTAACTGTATTTTCTGTTGTGGTGAAGGTCTAGTGTCAAATAAGTTTAAAATTATAGCCAGTATCATTTTGGGCTGCGTAATAGCAACAACATTTACGGTACGTGAAATATGTCGAGATTGGCTTTTAGATTCAGCTCGTGAGCAAGCAGAAAACCAATTGCTCACCTATGTAGTTGATATTCGTCGGGTACTCGCTAGCTACAAATACCTTCCCTACCTTATAACAGAACAAGAAAGTGTTACCGCTGTACTCACTAACCCCCAAGCGTCAATAGCCCCCCTGAAACACACATTAACGCAGTTTGATAAAGCGGCCAACACCAAGGGCTGGTATTTACTTAGACCGGATGGTTCGCTATTAATATCAAGTCGCCATAATGCTCATTGGGATGCGCATAAAGCGGCAAACATTACCGCTAATCTACGTAATAAGAACGGAGAATTGGATAATGACAAAGGCGTATTCACATCCAGCTATATTGCCAATAGCACGGCTAATTATTATTTAAGTTTACCGATAAACCTCAGCGGAAAATTGATTGGTATTGCAGTCATTGAAGTCGACTTAACCGCATTAAGTGAACCTTGGCTTGCCGCCAATGAATTTATTCTCATTAGTAATACTAAAGACCAGTTCTTTTTGTCTAGTCATCCGCAAATTTCGGCGACAGAAATGAATACGCGAGGGACGAACGGTATTAAAGCTCGCCAACTCAGCAATGACGCTAATATCTATCACTGGAAAATTCATAATAACGATTATCAAGTGCAACAGGTTCAGCTAGATGATCTCAAGTGGCATATTTATTACCTAACCCCCTTAAGTAATCTATATAAAACCGTTGATATAGCCGGATTCATTACCGCTATTTTAATGTCACTGTTACTGTCAATTCTATTATACCGCCATGAACGTAGGCAAAAACTCTATTCGCACGCCGCATTAAAACAGATGATAGCAGGGACGAATGTCGGCTTAGTCTTATTGAATGACGATCGCAGTATCAGTTATATAAATCCAACCGCAATGTATTATTTTGGATTAAACAATGATGATGACAACAGCTTATATGCGAGCCAGCTACTCAGCCAACAACATGATAATAAAAATATTATCGAACAATTAAATGATCTATCAAAGATCCCAACCCTGACCGGTATTGAAGTTTTCGCGCATAATCATCAGGGACATAGCTTTCCCGCGTTACTGTCTATCACCCCACTAGCTTGGTCACAACAGCGCGGTTCGCTAATGACATTTGTTGATATCAGCAAACGTAAACGCGCAGAACACGCACTTTCACAAGCCAATGCACAACTGGAAACACGAGTACAAGAGACCACAGCAAAGCTTTACACTGCCCAAGAAGAATTATTGTTAAGCAGTAAGATGGCCGCTCTCGGTCGTATGTCCAGCGCAATCAACCACGAGTTAAATCAACCACTCACCGGTATCAGAACCTTACTATCAAGTAATATTTTATTTTTAGAACAAGGTAATACCAAGGTACTACGTTCCAACATGGCTTTAATCGATAAGCTCGTTGCACGTATGTTATCGATGACGGCACAGCTTAAAGTATTTGCCTTCAATCGTCCTGAGCGCTTAATGGCAACGTCAATAACCGACATATTAACAGAGGTATTCACGCTGCAAGAGTCTAAGCTAGCCAATATAGATATTAAGGTTGATGTGCCTGATTCATTGCCACAAGTCTTAGCTGAACCGCATCGATTACATCAAGTATTCGCAAACTTAATCAGTAATTCAGCGGCAGCGATGCAACATACTTCACAGCCACAATTATTCATTAACGCAAGTTTGATTAAAGGCATTATTTACATCAAGGTCACTGATAATGGATCGGGCGTGGATGATGACGCGTTAGCACATATATTCGAACCTTTTTATACCAGCAAAAAAATCGGTGAAGGACTGGGACTTGGGCTGTCCATAACAGCTAATATCATGCGCGATATGCAAGGTGAAATAACGGCAAATAACAACCAGCATCAAGCAGGGATGACCTTTACACTCACGCTTCAGGCCTGTAGTAATAATGAGTAGGTAACAACGCCGAGATTGAGGTGTTCACCTTAAAACACATTATTAAGCGCGACCCCGATACCGAAACGAGTCTGACTGTGATTATAATCAATCAGGCTTTCACCATACCCATTAAATATAGTGAAATAGCCTTTCAGTTTACCATATAAAGGCGTTGTTAAATTTAGTTTCACAGCGCCTTTACTGGTTGCAAAATTCTGACGTATTTCAGCACTCAATTCATATTTTCCAAAAGCATAACCGATACCGTACTCAACATGTCCCATATAGTCAGAAATATCCGGATTATCATCTCCATTAGGGCTAGCTGGATCCGTTTTAGCATCTTCTGGTATACGATACCAAGGCCTAACACTCCACACGAAATCACCCTGCTCATAAATAAACTCGGTATATACACGATTCCATGAACGAGACGATATTCCAGCACGGCCATTGGATTGATGCTCAAACCCAACCATGACAGCCGTATTGGCATCATTAGGATGCCAATCTAATGGCGCGACATAAAATATTTCAGGTCTATAATTCGTTTCTCTGAAGGGACTGGAAATTTCATGGGCATAAACTTGCCACCAAGCCTCGAGGGTAAAACCAGCATAGATGCGATCGCCGTCAACGAATAAAGAACTGTAGCTTAACGGCAGTTTCAGACTTAATTGAAATTTAGCTTCGACTTTTTTATAGCCATCGTCAAGGGAATTTAGAGTACGATAGGCTTCAGGGTTAATTTGATTAGTGCTATAAACAGGTAGAATATAGTTCATTCGGTGTGGAGTGAGTACAAATTCAGATGTGTCAGTTTGACGCTCTTCAATAATTCGCTTTGTCAGTAGCCCTGCTTTCACTTTTTTACCGCGGATAATGACTGAACCGTCTTCTTCAAGGCTGCTTTGCGCTTTGCATATCGCCCTTATTTCCCCTAATGTTACTTCTGCAGCACTATTAGCGACTTGCTTTTCAATACACTCATGTTCTGTCACCGCTTGAGCTTGATCACTAAGAGAAATACTGAGAAACACTAAACAGAAGTTTTTATAGTTTAATCGTTGCAAAATTGATTCCATTCCTGATAAACGCGAATATCCAGTTAGCGTATATAATATACTTAATAATATGCATAAGATATCACCCTTATTAGTACCACTCAGCGGCGATTAACCTCGGTATAGAGGTGACAGTATTTTATCTACCCCGTTTAGTTTAGTTTACATCTGATACCAGCTTATCACGTACCTTATTACAAATATAATCACCAATAGGGATCGCAGAAGTCGCCGCAGGGGATGGCGCATTACAAACGTGTAAACTACGTGGACTCTCTGCGAATAAGAAATCATGCACCAGACTGCCATCTTTCAATACCGCTTGTGCACGAATACCCGCTGGGTAGTCTTCTAGGTCAGTCACCTTTAATATCGGGCAGTACTTATTGACGAGTTTTAAGTAACCCGGTTTCCACCACGAATTTTTGGTTTCAATTAAACCCGTTTTTAAATTTTTAGCACTCACCCGCCAAAAACCAGGAAACTTAATCATGTCACAGATATCACGCAAATCTATATTTACTTTACCATAGCCTTCTCGTTTCCATCCTTGTACCGCATTCGGGCCGACCGTCACCGAGCCATCAATCATGCGAGTCAAATGCACCCCCAAAAATGGCAATTCAGGATCAGGAATGGGGTAAATCAAATGATTCACAATGTTGTTATACTGAGACTGTAAACGGTAATATTCGCCTCGATATGGAATGATTTGAAATTCGGTATCAATATTCAGCATTTTAGTTACCCTATCCGCCATTAAGCCTGAACAGGTAATTAAGAATTTGGCGACATACTCACGGTTCTCGAATGAATGCCCCAATACCGATTTTTTTTGACATCGAACGTTAATGTGATCACTGGTTTCGATTAAGTGAGTCACCTCAGTCTCCATCGCCATATCACCACCGAGCACACAGAATTCTACCGCCATTTTTTCGGTCACTAAGCGGTAATCAACGATACTGGTTGAAGGTACAAAAATTGCCCCTAACCCAGTAATATTAGGCTCTTTTTCAGCGAGTCCAGCGGCATCTAATAATTCAACGTCGATGCAATTATCACGACAGCGTTTATAAAGCGCTTCCATGCGTTGTAACTCTAATACATTGGTGGCAACCAATAGTTTCCCGCAGTTTTCAACCGGAATATCATGTTTGTGACAAAATGCTTTAGTCGCAGCAACACCCGCCTTACAAAAATTGGCTTTCATACTCCCCGGTTCATAATAAACCCCGGCATGGATCACACCGCTATTATGTCCAGTTTGATGCTGTGATAACTTGCCTTCCTTTTCGATTAATAATATCCGTTTTTCAGGCTCTCGCTGCAGTAATTGCCATGCAGTTGATACACCCACAATACCGCCACCGATAATAATATAATCATAAACGCTATTATCAGGGCTATTAGTTTCCGAACTACTTTTATCAAAACCCTGTGTAATCAAAGTCATTTTCATTATCCTTAATAAACAGCTGCGGCTGCAGGTGTCGTCACCACTGATTTATAACGACGATTACTGTAAATAAATAATCCCACAAAACTAAGCATCGCAGCAACTCTCACCACTAATGGTACATCAGGCCATGTCAGCGCTAAACCCAGTAATAATGAAAAACCGCGCAAGAAGATATTCAGTTCACTTTCTAAGTAACCTTCAATACCGGCAATAAATGCATAAGTACCTATGATGGCAAAAAAGCCAACCGTCACAACAGTCATCACATCCCAGCTAACAAGTGAGGTATAAGCCATTAAGATCGGCACAAGATAAAGCCCTTTCGCGATCTTCCATGCTGTTAAACCGGTTCTCATTGGCGGTGTACCTGCAATTGTCGCCGCGGCAAATGCGGTTAAACAAACAGGTGGCGTAACGTTACTGTCTTGCGATAACCAAAAAATAATTAAGTGCGCCGAGAGTAATATTAACGCTACTTTTTCTAGCCCTAACCCTTGCTCTAACAAAGTGCCCATAAAATCAACCGGCACTAAGCTTAATAAGGTTTCAGCTTGAACCTGCGACATCGGCTGAGTTAATGCTGCCATTTGGTCCGGTGCAGCGAGCATGAATATGCCTTGCGCCTGTGCTGGTAGTTGGCCATCCATTAACATTTGAATTAAGTGGCTTTCTGCTAATAGTGTATAGAGTGCGGGGGCAGATAACGTCCCTAATACAATATAAGCCGCCGTCACAGGTAGTCCCATGCCGAGGATTAATGACGCCAGTGCAATCAAGGCTAACATCAACATCAAGCTGCCACCCGCCCATTCGTTGATCATTAACGAAAATGTATTCCCAACACCAGTGGTACTAATCACATTAACAACCAAGCCTATACCGACCAGTAATACCGCGGTCGTCGCCATATTACGGGCACCTTGTTCTAAAGCTTCGAATACCGCTTTAAATCCCATTTTATTGGGTGACAACCAAGACGCAACAACCACTGAAATAATGGATAAACCCGCAGAATACGTTGGCGTAAACCCAGAAACTAATAAAAACACTAATACACCGAGTGGAATTAAGTTATACCAACCCGACAAAAACACTTTTGAGAATGACTCGTCAGAGGCAGTGACTTGTTGAATGTTACTGCGCTTCGCTTCGATGCGAACAAAAAAAGCAACAGAAAGAAAATAAATTAACGCAGGTACAACCGATACCGCGATGATATTTACATAAGGTACTTGCGTATAAGAAGCCATAATAAACGCACCCGCACCCATCACTGGCGGCATTATTTGCCCACCTGTTGATGCTGCTGCTTCTACGCCCGCTGCAAATCGAGCGGGGAAACCAGCTTTACGCATAAGTGGAATGGTAATAACACCTGTCGAGACAGTATTCGCCACACTTGAACCTGATACCGAGCCCATTAATCCAGATGCTATGACCGCGATAAATCCAGGGCCGCCAATCACTTTGTTTGCCGCCGCGCGAGAAAGGTTAATAATATAATCACCCACACCAGAGCGAACCAGAAAAGCACCAAACAAAATGAACATGAACACAAAGCTCCAGCTGATACGTGAGATAGCCCCAAACATACCCTCTGAGCTATAAAAGCTGCGATACAATAATGTTTCTACACTTAACCCAGGAAAATGGAACATACCTGGTACTAACTGACCCCACCACACCACATAGGTCAATGAAATCATAATTAATACCGGAATAAACCAACCAATAGTACGGCGGATCAATTCCAATACAATGATAATAGCCATGATTGAAAATACCCAATCACTGGTAACAAAGCGCACGCCACGTGCATACAGCGCATCTTCTGCAAAGGGGATATACGCTAAACAAGCAAGTGCCGCCAGCGCAATAATGATATCAACACCGAGTGCCAACTTACTGCTTTTTAGACTTTGATGTGCAGGATACCAAAGTGCACAAATAACAGAAAATCCAGCAAAGTGAGTCGCAGATGCCCATAATTCAGGGATCGTTGCAAACGTATTAAACCAGATGTGTAATATCGACAACACCACACCAAACCCTGATATAAACGCGGTTACCCAGGGGAAATCAATACGGGTAACTGACTCAAATTGTTCTAATTTTTCTTCGACCTGCTTGTCCATAACAAATTCCTTGTTGACTGCTGCCATCATGACAACAGTCCTTATCAGTATTTAATGTTGTTTGTTACAGTGCCGTTGGTAGCAATTCTGCAGGGATTGTTAAGCCGATTTCTTGGTAATAACGCACAGCACCAGGATGTAATGGTACTGGCAAGCCTTTAATGGCTTTTTCGACAGCCATCGCTTTCGTTGCTTTATGGATGCTGTTTAAGAAAGGTAGGTTTTCATAGATATTTTTAGTTAATAGATAAACATCTTCTTCAGATACATCATCACGCACCGCTAAGAAGTTAGGCTGAGCTATCGTCGTCACGGCTCTGCTTTGACTTGGGTAAGTATTTGCAGGGATCGTAAATTTAGTCCACAGCGGATATTCGCTGTTTGCTTGCTTAATTTGTTCGTCGGTAAATTGCAATAATGAGATATCATCCCCCATCGCCGCAAATGCACGCGTAATCGCACCCACAGGCATACCCGCAGGAATATTCATGCCATCAATAGCACCATTTTGCATCGCGTCCGTGCTTGAGCTATAGCCTAAATAGGCAAGGTTAAAACTATTTACATCGACGTTAACGCCACTCATGATCTGACGGCCCGAGTGCTCTGTGCCTGAATTTTTCTTACCGATTGAGAATTTTTTACCTTTTAAATTATTCAAATCACTCATCGTTCCCGTTTCAACTAACGAGCTACGCACCACAAAATGTTCCACGTTTTGCCACAGCATACTGACTGAGCGTAAATGTGTCTGTGGCCCTGTTTGTTTGAATTGCCCCTCACCTTGCCAAGCCCATGCGCCATACAAACCTTGTAGAATAGCAAATTGCGCTTCATCATCACTCAGCAGTTTTATATTTTCACCCGAGCCCGCAGAGCTAATAGCCGCTAATGAAAAACCATATTTAGGCTCAAGTTTAATCTTGCTCAACGTCGCGAGTGCGACACCCACTGGATAATAAGTACCTCCCGTCGATGCAGTCGCTAAAATATAACTGCGCTTCTCTTCTGCAATTGCAGAGGTCGCTGCCAAACTAAGCAGCACACTACTTACTAATAATGATTTTTTTAACATTCCTTTAAACATGGTCTTTCCTTGTTACTTTATTGTTATAAAAACTGCATTGCATATCGTTTGTCAGCACAAGGCAATGTCATCACTTCCGTTACGCATGACATATTGCAACAACAGTGCCACAAAGTTAAATCACTGTTAAATATAATTAAAACATTAAAACAGACGATAAATAAGCAAGATCATGCCTATATGGCGATTTTTGATAAGCAAGAAACAGCGCATAGCAGTAGTAAGGAGATAAACATCACATTAACAATATAAAAACATAACTAATTTATAATACGAGTTTGAAATATAATATAAACAGGTAACAAACACATACTAAAGAGGTAATTAAAAAAACAGTAATGAGTCATGTTAAATAAGATAGGTAGGATAAATAAATGGCAATAAGCAATATATTGCCACTTTGATTAAATATAGTCAGCTCGATGCAGATCATACTTTTGCATTTTCTGATTTAAAGTGCGGCGTGGTAAATCAAGTATATCCATGACCTCGATGATACTGCCTTTATGTAATCGCAATGCTTCAGCAATAACCTTCCTCTCAAAGTTTTGAGTTTGCATTGCAAGTGACAACTCGCTAGCGCTAGTATCAATCATTGAAAGCGGTTTAGTCACTAAAATATCAGCCACGGTTAACGCCTCATCTAACGCGAAACGGGTCGCTACATTAATCAATTCACGCACATTACCAGGCCAACCATACGCCAACAGGGTTTTTTCATCCATACCAGATAAGGGCTTGGCATTGATGTTGGCCAAATTAATGTAGTGTTCAAATAACAACAAAATATCCTCACCACGTTCACGCAATGGGGGTAAATATAACTGGGCAACGTTCAAACGATAAAAAAGATCTTGGCGAAATGCTTCATTGTCTTTCAAGCTTTCTTTGGCTGCGGCAATCACACGTATATCAATCGCAATCAACTTATTCCCCCCGACACGCTCTATTACCTGCTCTTGTAAAATACGTAACATCTTGACCTGCATGTTAATGGGCATACTTTCTACTTCATCTAAGAATAGCGTGCCTTTATCTGCATATTCTAGCTTACCCACTCGCTTTTTGATTGCGCCAGTAAAGGCACCGGCTTCATGACCAAACAGCTCGCTTTCAAATAGTGCTTCAGGAATAGCTGCACAATTTAAAGCAACAAAATCTCCATTCGAGCGTGTGCTCACCTTATGTAAGCAATCGGCAACCAACTCTTTACCACAACCGGTATCACCATAGATAATAACGTTGGTATCTATCTTGGCAATCTTAACCAGTTGTTGGCGTAACTCAACCATGCCCGGACTGGAGCCAATCAGGATCTGGTCTAAACCTTGTACCTGTTGTAAGTATTCCTCACGCTTATTCGCACCAAGTTGTAACTGGCGTTTCTCAATAGCACAGCCGACGGTCTCAATCAGCTTGTCGGGATCAAATGGCTTTTCCAAAAAATCAAAAGCACCATCACGTAATGCATTCACAGCCATATTGATATCGCCATGACCCGTCATCAAAATAATCGGCATTTCAGGGTTATTAGCCAATAATTTCGGTAACAGTGCTAAGCCTGAAATTTCAGGTAAACGCACATCAGAAATCACGATACCTGGAAAGGTTGTTGGTATGAGGCTTAATGCCGACTCGCCATCTGCACATTCGATAACATCATAGCCAGCTAGCTGTAGTCGTTGACTAATCGCCAAACGAACAATCTCATCATCTTCAATTAAAGCGACTTGAATAACTGATTGTTGTGACATAAATAATCCACGTCCTTGTATAAATAAACAATGCAGACAGGGTAAGAAAAACAGTGCCGATTGAAAAGGAGCTAGCTCGCAAATTACAGACTTAAAGGATCCATAAGCCCAAGAACAGTCAGTTAATCTGTATTCAGCCACTCATTCAAATACTGTTTTGTCATTTGGTTTTGTTTTTAGGCTACCAATTAGCTACATATTGCGCCTTATTCTGATATTCCTGCTCGTCTCTGATATAGCATCTTGAAGTAACTTAGGTATATACTGGGCGATATAACATTTAAAGAAAGAACCAAGAAAATAGGAATTGAAATGACGACTGTGATGTACGGAATTAAAAACTGCGACACCATTAAGAAAGCCAAAAAATGGTTAGAAGCAAACGAACTTGAATTCACATTTCACGATCACCGCGTTAACGGTTTAGATAAAGCACAACTGATCAGCTGGTGTGAAACACTCGGCTGGGAACAAGTGCTAAATAAACGTGGTACCACTTATCGTAAATTAACCGATGAACAAAAAGCAGGTCTCACAGAAGCAACTGCGATCGAATTGTTAATTGAACAGCCAGCGATGATCAAACGTCCAATTCTTGAAGTAAACGGTCAACTTACCTTAGGCTTTAAAGCCGATACTTACGCTGCACTATTCGCTAAATAATATATAAAAAGTACTTGCAGCACTGGCGGCTAAAGTAAGCCAGTGCTAAAAATAGGCTGTAAAAAGGAATTACTCATGTCAGACAGTTTAGTATTACAACTTGCCAAAGATCTACTTAGTCGTAAATCAGTGACACCCGAAGATGCGGGTTGCCAGCAAATGATCATCGAACGCCTTGAAAACCTCGGGTTCACTATCGAAACCATGGTATTTGAAGACACGACTAACCTTTGGGCTCGTCGCGGTACCACTGCCCCGGTATTTTGCTTCGCCGGTCATACCGACGTTGTACCAGTAGGTAAAATCGAAGATTGGGATACTGACCCGTTCGTACCCACTATTATTGATGGCTATTTACACGGTCGTGGCGCAGCAGACATGAAAGGTTCTATCGCATCATTCTTAGTCGCAGTCGAAAATTTTGTGAACGAACACCCTGATCACCAAGGTTCAATTGCATTATTAATCACCAGTGATGAAGAAGGCCCGTTCATCAATGGCACAACCCGTGTGATTGATACCTTAGAAGCGCGTAACGAAAAAATTGACTGGTGTATTGTAGGTGAACCATCAAGCACAAATAAAGTCGGTGACATTGTTAAAAATGGTCGCCGTGGTTCATTAACCGGTGACATCGTCGTGAAAGGGATCCAGGGTCACGTTGCTTACCCGCATCTTGCCGAAAATCCAATTCATAAACTCGCGCCAGCATTGACTGAGCTAAGCCAAGTGGTGTGGGATCAAGGTAATGAGTACTTCCCTGCGACAACGTTACAAATCACCGACATACGCAGTGGTGCAGGTGCAAGTAACATAGTACCGGGTGAAGCGACTTGTCAGTTTAACCTGCGTTATTCTACCGAGCTGACTGCGGATCTAATCAAATACCGCATTGAAGGTATTTTCGAAAAACACGGTTTAAATTACGAGATCAGCTGGATCCACAGTGGCCAACCCTTCTTAACAGAACCGGGCAACTTGCTAAATGCCATTACCGATTCAATTGAGAATGTGTGTGGTTATACGTCAGAGCTATCGACATCGGGAGGGACATCGGATGGTCGTTTCATCGCGCCAACCGGAGCACAAGTTGTCGAATTAGGTCCTGTAAACGCGACTATTCACAAAGTAAATGAATGTGTTAAGATTGCAGATATTGAGCAATTAGCTGAAATATACGAGCAAACGCTGGTTAAACTACTCGCACAATAAACACCGAACTTGTAAAAAGTGATGATCGTTATATAACGATTAACGCGAGCAGAATGATGGCTTCCCCCCTAATAAGCCATCATTTATTCCGCAAAAATGACTTTCCCATGACAGAATATCCTGCAAATCACCCCGTTATTGTCTAAACACCCCCATAACATCGGCTAGTAACCATATAAAAAACCGATAACCCCATCACATTCCATAACAAATTTTATAATTCATTAACAAAGTATAAAATTCAGTATTTACAACGTATTAACACATTTTAAATACCCATTACGACATTTTTCAGTGCCGTAAAATGGTTTTCTCATACCCTCCATTAATTGACTTTAATCAATCCCTGGCATATTGTTTATGCAGTTGCATAGTTTTTCAGAATGAATAATTTGTTAATGATATTGTTTTAATAAAAGGAAGTTGTATGGCTTTAATCCAAGCGCCAAATTCAGTTGTAATGGTTCGACCGTGGAAATTCTTCTCGAATCCAGAAACCGCAGTTGATAATGCATTTCAAAAAACCGGCCTCGATGAACAAGACTCGCTTGAGTTAGATCGTACTGGTATATCACTACAAGCAAAAAATGAATTTGATATCGTCGTCACAGGATTAAACGAAAACGGCATCAACGTCCACGTATTTGATGACTTTGGGGAAAAAGAAACCCCAGATTCAGTGTTCCCGAATAACTGGTTCTCGACCCACAGTGGTGGTCATGTTGCGCTATACCCAATGTTTTCACAAAACCGCCGACGTGAACGCCGCAGTGACATTATTGAAATGTTAAAAGCCAATTATCGGGTGCAAGATGTTATCGATTTCTCTGGTTTAGAGTGGGATAACCTATTTCTTGAAGGCACAGGCGCGATGGTATTAGATAACGTTAATCGCATCGCCTACACCGCTAAATCAAATCGTTCTAACGAAGTAATCCTTGAACGCTTCTGTACCACGTTCCAATACGAGCCAATGGCGTTTGACACGGCGGATGCCACCGGCACTGCGATTTATCATACCAATGTGATGATGTGTGTTGGCTCTAAATACGCCCTTATTTGTTTGGACATGATCCCAAATGAAGTACGCCGCGAAGCAGTTAGACAGCGTTTAGAAGAATCAGGCATTGAAGTGATTGAACTGAGCTTCGACCAAGTTGATAACTTTGCTGGTAATGCTATCGAACTCACGGGTAACGGCGATAGCCACCTGGTTATGTCACAACGTGCGAGAGATGCGTTAACAACCGAGCAAATTGCACGTATTGAACAACATTCAAAAATATTAAGCTTTAGCGTGCCGACCATTGAGTTAGCAGGTGGCTCGATCCGCTGCATGATCGCAGGGATCCATTTAAGCCCACGAACGTAATCTGGCATTAAGCTATTACAGTAAAAATGACCATCAACAAAATTTAGAAGATATGACTTATGGAAAAGGAAAAGGTTATGGAAACCAGTTATGTAAAATCAGCGACAGGTGAATTGAAGCAAGTATTACTTTGTTCTCCCACTTACCTTAATCTTTCACCAATCAACAAAATTGCTGAAGATTGGTTAGAAAAAGGCGAGAAGATTGATCAACAAAAATGCTTAAACGAGCACCAACAGTTGATTGATATCTACGAGCAAAACGGCATTAATGTCGAAGTACTTACGCCGACTGAAAATTTATCAAGTCAAGTATTTGCCCGTGACTTTGGTTTCAACATCAAAGAAGGTTATGTACTTGGTCGTTTTAAAGAAAAAATTCGCCACGCAGAAAGCCTGCTGTATGCAGAAAAACTCGCCGAACTTGGTGTGCCAATCATTGCCACTTGCCATGAAGGTGTATTAGAAGGCGGTGACTTCTGGCAGTTGGATGAAAAGACCTTAGCCATTGGTACGTTACAGCGTTCTGATGAAAAAGGTATCCAAAGTATTCGTGAACAGCTTGAGCCATTAGGTTATACGATTATTGCGGTGAATTCGAAACCAGAATACCTGCATCTCGACATGATCTTTAATATTGTCGGTGAAAAAACTGCCGTGACTTATTATGATGGTTTACCACAAGAATTCAAAGATTACCTTGATGAAACGGGCTACGACCTGATTAAAATTGAAGAAGAAGGGGTGTTTAAGCACTTCTGTAACCTACAAGCATTGGGTAACAAACGCATTATCTCGTTAAGTGCAAATACAGCTGTAAACGCGCAATTACGTGAACGTGGTTTCACTGTATTTGAACTGCACTCTACCGAGATTTTAAAAACCGGCGGTGGTCCACACTGCATGACGTTCCCATTAGAACGTCACTAAAAATTAATACGGCAGTGTGTTTCTTATAAGATCTGCGTTAAATATTTTCTAACGAAATAGACAAGATCGCAGACGCACTGTCGATACCGATATTGACCAGTTCATTATCTTTGAATTTGTACGAGGCCATGCTGCCTTCGAGCCATAAACCATCAATTAATGCATTGATTTTAATGGCGAGTACTTCACATTCATGATGATCAACTGAGATGTCTTCGGTCGCTAATGCAGCACGAATTAACGGTTCTAAAATTTTGGTTGTTTTAGCATACTCATTAGTACGAATAGCCGCCATTTCAGGGTCGATGTAAGTCATCGGCAAGAAATTGGCCCATAACAATACGGTACGTGGTGACACAATAGGCTCTGATAGAGTCGCTTGAATAAAGTGCTGTAATCGAGTTTTAGCGCAAACGTCTTGGTCGTTAATTTCGCAACGGGCATTGACGTACATAATCTCGAGTAATGCGGAATACGCTGCGCGGATCAGTTCGTCTTTACCGGAAAAGTAAAAACGGATCAGACCGTTAGTGACATTCGCATATTCAGCCACATTACGTACTGTGGTTTTTTGTAAACCTTCGTTAGCAATGCAATCAAGTGTGGCATTGATTAACTCTTGTTTACGGTTTTTACCTTTTGTTCCTTTCGCTGGCATAGGCAGGTATTTAATCCGTATTTAAGTATAAGAGGTGTTTTACAAAACAAAATTAATCATACCCCTAGGGCGTGATGCTGGCAATTTATTAAGCTAAACCGAATAAAAATAGCACTTAACCCGATGCACATAACTGATGTGTATCTCATGATTAAACGTATTAGATAAACCACTCATTGATTGTTGTAATCATGAATGTAATGGAAAAATTCGATTTTTCTCTTTTACCTTAAACAGAATTTAACAAGGATCACCATGATTGTTTTAGAGATAAAAGATATTAAAGCGGTAATTGCGAAAGTTGGCTACCAAGACTTTTTTGCACAGCTTAATGATACATTGACTGAAGATTATAAAAACTGGCACGACTTTGATAAATGTCCACGTGTTGCCAACCATGTTGACGATGGTGTTATCGAATTAATGCCGATTTCTAATGCTGAAATGTACTCGTTTAAATATGTAAATGGCCACCCAAAAAACCCAGCGCAAAACAAAATGACAGTAATGGCGACAGGCCAACTATCGTTAACTGAGACTGGCGAACCGCTTATGTTCTCAGAAATGACTCTGCTTACTGGTTTCAGAACGGCTGCAACATCAGCAATGGCGGCGAAACACTTAGCCAAGAAAGATTCAGAAGTATTAGCGTTAATCGGTACTGGCGCACAGAGTGAATTCCAGTTCTTAGCGTACTCGTTCATCTTTGATTTAAAAGAAGTACGTTACTTTGATACTGATCCTGCAGCAATGCGTAAATTTGAACAGAACATGGCGCGCTTCGACATTCGCCTAACACCGTGTAAAGACGCAAGAGAAGCGGTTCAAGGTGCTGATTTAATTACCACGTGTACAGCAGACAAGAAATACCAAACAGTATTAACCAAAGACATGATCAGCAAAGACGTATTCATTAACGGTCTTGGCGGTGATTGCCCTGGTAAAACAGAAATCGAAAAAGAGTTAGTAGAAAGCGCAACGATTGTTGTTGAATACCTACCACAGTCACGCATTGAAGGTGAGATCCAACAACTGGGTCCAGACTTTACTTGTACAGAACTACACGAGATTGTGAAAGGCGAGAAAACACTGAACGTTGCTACAGACGGCACTATCTTGTATGACTCAGTAGGTTTTGCACTGGAAGATTACTCAGTACTACGCTTGGTCTACAAGCTTGCTAAGCAACATAACATCGGCAGCGAAATGGAACTAATCCCTGAACTGGATGATGTGAAGAACTTATTCTCACTACTATAAAATTAGCTCCCTAGTCTGTCGCGGCTAGTCAGCAGTTGTTAAAATGAATAAGCCTTTGGCCAAAACACCCACGGTAAGCACTGTACTGCCGTTGGGGTTTTGGTCTTTTTTCGTTCTCTTCCGCTGCCTCTACTGTTTAAAATATGGCATTCACTGGTTATAAAATTATTTTAAACTTTTTAAACACCGCCTAGACCCGCATAAATACTGACTTACGGGTCAGGAAATAACGCTTACGCCCCCCCCTATCTAAAATAAAGCCTTTACAACATATCAACCCTTGGACTAATATCTATTCGTATAGGCGCGTTGATGAAACGCGACTTCCTCGCACACACGATTCGCTTGTACCGCTTAAACTAAAATCCTTATAATTTTTTGCACAGTACCATCCATGAACCCATTGAATTAGGGTTTTCCTTGCGCCCGCAATATCTTACAGCGCAAGAATAAGAGCCTGTGCAGACAAACAGAAGATAGATGTCATGCGTATAGAACAAGAATTGAAGCTAGGTTTTAAAGATGTACTTTTCCGCCCAAAACGTTCGACTTTAAGAAGTCGTTCACAAGTAAGCTTAGAGCGTACATTCACTTTCCCTAACAGCAAGTACACTTGGACAGGTGTACCGGTTATTGCTGCAAACATGGATACTGTAGGTACATTTGAAGCGGCAAAAGAACTTGCTGCGCACAAGATGCTAACAGCTGTACATAAGCATTATACTGTTGCCCAATGGAAAGAGTTCCTAGAAGCAAACCCAGAAATCTTTGACCATATCTTTGTATCAACTGGTACATCAGATTCGGATTTCGAAAAACTTCAACAAGTTCTAGCATTAGATGAGCGTTTACAGTTTATCTGTATCGATGTAGCTAATGGTTACTCAGAGTTTTTTATTGAATTCGTACGTAAAGTGCGTAAAGCATACCCTACCAAAACAATTATGGCTGGTAACGTAGTTACTGGTGAAATCACAGAAGAACTTATCCTGTCTGGCGCAGATATCATCAAAGTTGGTATCGGCCCAGGTTCAGTATGTACAACACGTGTTAAAACAGGTGTTGGTTACCCACAACTTTCTGCAATCATCGAATGTGCAGATGCTGCACACGGTCTTGGTGGCATGGTTGTTGGTGACGGTGGTTGTTCTTGCGCTGGTGATGTTGCTAAAGCATTCGGCGGCGGTGCTGATTTCGTAATGCTTGGCGGCATGTTAGCTGGTCACGACGAAAGCGGCGGCGAGCTGTGTGAAGTTGATGGCAAGAAAACAAAGAAATTCTATGGCATGAGCTCTACCACTGCGATGAACAAACACGCAGGTGGTGTTGCTAAATACCGTGCTTCAGAAGGTAAAACTGTAGAAGTACCTTACCGTGGTCCAATCGAAAATACTATTTTTGATATCCTAGGTGGCGTTCGTTCTACTTGTACTTACGTTGGCGCAGCGTCATTAAAAGAGCTAAGCAAACGTACTACCTTTATCCGCGTACTTGAGCAAGAAAACAACGTATTCGGTAAAGAATAAATTAGTTATTAGGTATGTAGGTCTAGAACTACATACCTAAGCTAACAAAGGCGAGCATTGATTTTATCATCATGCTCGCCTTTTCGTTTTTTGGAATTTGAATAGATTTTAGCTAAAGTGAAAAATCAGATGGGTTTCATATTCCAGTATTTATGATAATAATATGAGGTACACGATGCTTGCTCTGGAGAATACATTAATACTAGAATCATACACAGTCCCAACAATAGGCCAATCACAAGACCTATTATTGGTGAACTACTTGATATTAAACTTATATCTTTATATTTTTATCGCTAAAAAGAATATTTTCAATATTAATTAATTCATCACTACCAATATCACTTCCTGAAATGGTCGTATGACCAGAACTTGATGTATTGGTCATGTAATTCCCTGACACCCCTGAAACCTTATACGTATCATTACCCTGACCACCGTCGATTACATTATCGGCACTGTTACCTTCGATTTGATTGTCTTGCGCATTACCTAAAATATTCAATGCTTCATTGCCTACGATTTTAACATTCTTAAAATATTGTGATTTAAATGTGTACTTTTCATTCGCATCATCAGAACGAACAAGTTTAAACTCACTTGTACTGAGGTTTTTATTAATGCCAACACTGTCTAAGCGCACTGTAAACTCATGGAACTTTGGCAAAAATTCATTTGCAAAAACGAAACCACTCGTATCTGAAGGTAATGTTTCACGAGTAATATATCGGTAATTATCCATCCCTTCATACTCATCTCTAAAGCCTTCATACATACCATAGTAAGCATCTGCAACAGCAGCAAAATATTCATGAGAAAAAGTTTGCCCCATAACATGCTCACTAGGTATATTTTTAGGTATATCATCCCCACCCCAGTCATCATCCCACTGAGCCTTACGCTTTTGATCATTAGTTGCTCCATTCCCCTCAGGACTCCAAATGGAGCTTTTATTTATATAATCGTTCGAAGCATCCTTATCATCATAAATATATAGCCCTGTTATTGGATTAAATTTCCAATCCTTATAAATAGACAAAGCATGATCAATTATGCGTTTTTGTAATCCGCCATAATTACCATCAGAAGTTAGAGGCGAAATGCCGTGGGCTTGAACAAAATGTAGGATTTCTTCTACTGACGCATCTCTAACCTGACCTTTTCCATATCCAGTAAAAAATGGGGCTTCACCTGGATAAATAGTTTCGTCGTAGCCAAGAGATTGAGCTCGTACAATCCAATCATACTTTTGTAACAAATCCGAGTTTCCTACAAGTATTGGTATGTAAGAATCTTCATCAAGACCCGATAGTCTAGGATCGCCAGTTGCTTTTAACTCATCAATAATTTTCTGAGTTAAATCCCCTATTTTACCTTCCGTTGCAGCAAGATTTAGAGCAGCGCCTCTATCAGCTATTGATTCTGCTACAGCCTGCTTTGTCAATTCAGTATTCTCTCCAGTTTCTGTCAAGAAAGAAATAAGAATACCTATAGCATAACGAAGATCTTCATCACTTTCATTTGTTGCCAAGATAGTTATAGCTTTACTCTTGTTACTAGTAAGTGGAAGCTGTATGAAGTAGTCATAACCAGCATCCTTAGCTATTTTAAACTCAGTAGGGAATACGGTATTAAACGGTTTATTGAAATCATATGTAACCGCACTTATTAAAGTTGGAGTTGGAGCAGGAACAGGAGCAGGAACAGGAGCAGGAACAGGAACAGGAGCAGGAGCAGGAGTTGGAGTTGGAGTTGGGTCAGCTGAGTCTCCTCCTCCACATGCTGTTAATAATACTGTGGCAGCAAGAAGTGATATTTTTTTCATATGATAGGCCTACGACTAATTAACTAAGTAAAAATACATTGTAAAAAGACATTAAAACAAATACCACAAGAGCACCCTTGAAATTTATTAAAAATCTATTAAAAATCATGATGGTGCAACAAGGATCACAAACTATCATTTAACAACTGTACGATATTGAGACAATTGAAAATAACATCAACCAACACCTCACAAAACCTTAGTTAAGCTTGTTATATATCTTGAAATCTCTTTGATATATATAAATACTCCTCATCACACAGAAAACAATGTTTTGACGAACACTATGCACATGGAGTGAGAAACTTAGTGAATAATCGTGACCTGCTGTCAGGACAGTTTTATGAATGATTGAACAACAAATCTTACACACACTTACGCACGCACTCTTTACAAATGGCAACGCGACTGTAAAGTAAATGCAACATTTTGAATAAATTTAGGTTGGACTTTAATGGGCAGTATACAAAAAATTCTAGTTATATCTCTATTAACGACTTTGCTGGCATCATGCGCCTACCATGAATACGACCCATCGAAACCTGATGAATATGCTAAATATTGGTGTGAATCTGAGAACAGAAATAATTCCATATTTTCTGCTCTTGATTCTAACCATGAACGATCTGTTCTTGATTCTTACCGTGGACGAAAAGATCCAGCTCAAGATGATTGTGATATATACTTTAAATAGTATCGCTAAGATCACAACAGCAACAAGATAGAACCTAAAAATGCAGGTAATCTATAAGACTTGTTGAAGCAAAAGCATCGACATACTTAAAGAGAACGAATACAACTAAAGCAGCCAATAGATTTGTGATCAAGGTAACTTTAAATAGGTTTATCATGAACAGCCCTTTTAGAATATAACATTTGTATAGCAGGTCATCTCGATTCCCACATCAATCGGATATTAAAATCGACACTAAGATAATGTGCGTTCCTGTTATTTATTTTCAAGTCCGGTTAATAATTAACAATGACCAATATACAACTGATTCTATTATTATTTTAATTTATAGCAAAGGAAATAAAGGCTGTTTTTGGTAAACCGTGATTGAACTTATAAATATGCACATACCATATGTTAATAAGAGCCATTAATGGAACTCTAATAGGACATTTAATCGGGTACGGTTGGTTTTGTTAAAAACCCATTTAAAATGCCATGTGTTCTCACCAATAGACCGCATATCGCTGAATTTATCCCAAAACCAAAAAAGCCTCCAATCTGGAAGCCAAACTCAATGAACCACTACATAGCGAGTCTATATCCATATATCATTTGTTGCAGTAAGACTGTCAACTTCATTATCTCCTGTATTAAGAACACCACGAGGTTCAATTAATAACATTTTCACTTCACCATCAGCAAATGGTTTATGCTCGACGCCTCTAGGGACAACATACATTTCTCCACTATTCAAAGTGACATGTCCATCACGAAAATCTATACGAAGGTTTCCCTCCAGCACTATAAACGTCTCATCTGTATTTTGATGTTCATGCCATTCGAAGTCACCTTCTATTTTTACTATTTTAATTTGGTAATCATTCATTTCAGCAATTACCTTTGGCGACCAAAGCTCATTAAATAAACTTAACTTTTCTTTAAAATTGATTGCTTTATAATTGTCGGAGGCCAAATGATCAGACATAATATATTTCCTTTTTTGAATGTATATCGATGTGAGTGTATTCATGAGCCATGATTTAAAACGGTTTGCCCCAAATAGTCTTGAACGTTTGTGCAAAACTAAGTTGGTAGATAAAATGCGTAGTAGCAAACCTGTTAACGGGGTGGAAATATTGCAGGCATGGTTTGCAGGTCCAGCATATGATACGCATCGCCACGATACATATGCTATTGGGCTGACGGATCAAGGGGTTCAGTCATATGACTATCGAGGCGCAAAACGAACAAGCACTCCAGGCAAAGTGATGGTCTTACATCCGGATGAGTTGCACAATGGTCGCGCTGGCTCCGATGAAGGCTTTGGATATAGAATGTTATACGTTGATCCGGCCTGTATCTCTGACGCAGTTAGAGTGATCGTCGGCCGCCCCTGCCCGTTACCATTTGTTAGGGAATCTGTATCAGAAAATAAAGTGCTGGCTCATGCTATTCAACTTGTATCAATGTGCTCAGAAAAGGCAAAGGAAACCTTGGCCAGAGATGAAATAATCTTGCACTTGGCAAACGGTTTGATTGCTGGAGATCCCGATTGCAATAAATTAAATAGAAAGTACACAATTAATTATCAAGCAGTTGATAGAGCTCGTGAATATTTATACCATGCTAATAATCGAATTGTGCACTCTACTGAATTGGAGAAAGTCACAGGTTTAACTCGCTATGACTTATCTCGGCAGTTTCGCAAAGTGCTGGGAACCAGTCCATATAGATATTCAGTCAATCGTCGTTTAGATGCTGCACGTCAATTGATCCAACAGAATAAACCTATTGTGGAAGTTGCTTTTGAAACAGGGTTTTCTGATCAAGCACATTTTAGTCGACTGTTTAAATCTGCGTGTGGTATTACACCTGGCCGTTATGCATCGATTGCTAAGTGAAACTATCTAAATGTATTGATTAGAACTCTATCTAACATATTGTATGTAACAAGCATAACCAGAACTTAACTTAACTGAAATAGATAAATAAAAATCAGTTAATCCGTTATGCGCACTTTTCTACGCCCTGCTGCAAAAAACGCGATGCCAACACCCAAAATAAGCAAGGTAGATGGCTCAGGGACTTCTTCGCTTGCTGTATAACCGATGATGTTATCAATAGAGAAGGCTGCTCCACCGCCAGAAAATTCAGCATGAACCAAATCTTGGAAGGCATTAGAGACTGTAAATAGCTCAAAATCATCAACGCCGTTACGCCCATCAAAAATACCGTCCAACACAAAATTTTCTGAGACATTAACCCCTAGATCAGTAATACCGGAAAGTGTTATTGCGTTCGCATTTGCCTGTCCGTCTCTCCAAAACTCCGCACCGTCAAACTGGGAAATCTCAAACGTGTCGCCGGAAATAGAATCCACATTGATGGTAAAAGAGCCATTATGCACAAAAGCAACCTGTGTGCCGTTGTTTGTATACAGCACTTCATCATTACCAAGATCAATATGGCCGTTTCCATCTCTTGAAAGCACGAAATCATTGGCTATAAAACTGTTAACAATTAAGTGTGTATTATGAGTAACAGCAACATCTTCGAAATCAATAATAGTTGCCATAGCAGTGGCTGCCATGCCCCACAAACTGACTACAACAATAGAGTTCCGTAAAAAAATCGCTATTTTTTTAATTTTCATATTCAGCTCTCCTAAAATATTGCTTGAGAATTATGTGAAATATAAATCAGCACTAAACTACTTTTAGCATGTATCGTTCCAACATATGCAACCTATTGTTATTTATGTGTATTTTAAGAATGACATATAGTTATCTGTTTATTAGGTGTAAAAAATACTGACATGCAAGAAGGGGGATCAGATGGAGGTAGAATTGATAGCATTATGTATGTGTTGGTAGGCAAATGGGCTGGCACATACGTTTTAGAACTGAGTATTCAAGCTTGTCCGATATCTTGAAACCTCTTTGATATATATATTAATACTCTTCGTTACACAGAAAACTTTTTTTGTATATTTTAACTTTTTTTTAGTAAAAGGATAAACATGGATAACAAGACATTAGTATTATGCACCATAGCTGCATTTTCCCCATTTTTTACAAGTGCGGCTTCTGAGCAAGAGGTTATTTCTCATGTTTCAGATAAACAAATAAAAGAACAAAGATCAGCCTTAGCAGCCAATACTCAGACTAAAGGCTTCGGTCCTCAGTCACCACGTGATATAGACTTAATACAAGGCCGAAACAAACAAGTATTTTCACAAGCTCCTGAATACACAAAAATGAACCTCTGTAATATCCATTTTCATAAAAATGCAGAGCATAAAGGCGGGGAATTTACCCAATATGCAGGTAACGGAGACGGTCAAGGCTATCAAAGCGGTTATAAATACTCAGGTATATTAACCCAACAAGAATTATCTCCACTTAAATATGAAGTCGGTGCAAGTAAGCACGGTAGTTTATACCCTGGCGATACAATTGAAGCTCACTATGTCTATTCAACTGCTCAAGTGAGCCCGGGTCCAACTTTAGGCTCATGTTTCAGTGATACAAATAAAAACCCACAACTTAGAGTCGAGACTCAAGTTTACGTACTTGTTAACGATCCAGAAGCGAACAACTTTATTGAGTTAACTAAGCTCGGTATGGCCAATGGTGTTAATCAAGCAGTCAATATCCCAAGTAATACAGGTACTCCAGTACAGTATGCTGGTTCAACAACTGGACCGAGTTATAACGAAATAGGCTCTCCTTTTCAAGTTAGCTGGAGCGTACGTCCACAAATAATGAAGGTGAGTATAAATAGCGTAGGTAAGTGGCTAAAAAGCAATGTTTTTGACGAACACTATGCACATGGAGTGAGAAACTTAGTGAATAATCCTGACCTGTTGTCAGATCACTAACCTCAGTTCAGCTTAAGCCATTGCCATTGCCATTAACCTATTCTTTTTAATATCGGTAATATTAAGCGATGGCTTTGGTGAATTTATCACAACTTGAATGACATGATATACATCATATTTGGTCTGAAGAATACGTCTAACATCAAATGTAGAATTTAAGTTATATTGATTTGTAACCAATTGTAATTGTTAAACATAAGTCACACTATTTGGGGACGGACACACTATTTCCTACTGCTTATCCGTCTGTTCTTATAAGATACCGACGCAGCTATAAAAATGTTTATAATTCAAATCCATATCATCATTTATCTATCATCTATGGTCTTAATTTAGCCATTTTTACAGTGGCAATGTTCCAAGTCCATAACAAGGCTGTATGACCTTCTGTTACTATCAATTATTAACGAGTTATTTTGACCATGATGTTTTTTAGAAAATTATTAGTGATTTCTTTTGCCCTATTCGCCCTGTCTAGCTGTGCTAGTAATCCCCACCAAACTGACGCCATTGCGACGGTAAGCAGTAATACGTTTGATAATGGTTTCTTTTATGCCATTCATGCTAAGCAAGAAAGCTCAGATAAAATTGAGTTACGCTTAATGATAAACTCTGGGTCGTTAAGTGAAACAGATGAACAATCTGGCTATGCGCATCTACTTGAGCACATGGCCTTTAACGGTACCAAAAACTTTCCAAAGCTGAAAATTTTTGAGCTATTCGAAAAGTCTGGGTTAACATTAGGTCATGATATTAATGCCTATACCTCTTTCAATGAAACGGTTTACACACTTTCTATCCCTAAATCTAATCCTCAATTACTCGCCGATACCCTGTTGTATCTCCGAGATATTTTAATCGATATAAAATTGGAACAGAGTGAATTAGACAAAGAGAAAGGCATCGTAGAAAATGAATATCACCTGAGCACACAACAAGAGAAGTCTTATGATTATGCTCTGTTCGATGACTACATAAAAGACAGTGAATACGAAAATCGCTTACCAATAGGCACTATTGATAGCATTAAAAACAGTACTGTAGCTTCTGTTAACGCTTTTTACAAAGATTGGTATCGCCCGAATAATGCAAGATTACTGATCACCGGTGATGTGGATAGTGAGAGTACGACTCAATTAATCACAGCGTTGTTTGCCACAATAGATAAATCAAAAAATAACCAGAAACAACCCGTCTTAACCCCCCCGGCATTAAACACCGAGACTCAGGCTTATAGCAGTAAAGTGATTAATTTTTCACAAACAGACCTGTTCTTCGAAGTCCCTGAATTTAAAATTACCAACAGCCTAGATCTCAGCCAAGCATTCAAGCTCGATATGTTAAGCATGCTATTCAATTACCGTTTGAATGCAGCCAACGATCAGCGTGAGGAACCCTTTCGTTATGTGGGTATTTTCCATAATTCATTATTAGGTGATAAAGCGGTTGAGAACATCGCAGTGAGTCATCAAAAAAATGAAAGCCAACAGGCCGTTAAATTTATTGCTCAAGAGCTAGCACGCATCCAGCAATACGGTTTTAGCCAAGCTGAATTTTACCTACAACTAGCGCAGATAAAATCAGCTCAAGCCCAGCTCAACAATAGCTATATCAATCAAGACGCGATGCAATTAGCTGAAGGGACGATGGCTGCTTGGTCAACCGGGAATATTGAATTCACACTGGATATTGAACAGCAGGCTTATCAGTTATTACTGAGCACAGTAAGTCTTGAAGAGCTTAATCAGCTCGCCAATGAGCTTATCAACAGCCCACGTAAGATGACCTTCGCTACGCCTTATCAAGCAGACAAGCCTGATTTGTTCGCGGCAGATAAAATATTTGCCAATACCATTAATCAACCGATTGACAATATTGTCATTAACATTGAAACGTTAACCTTACCAATCGTTAAAAATAGTGCTGGAGCAAGTCAAATTAGCAGTGAACGTTATGATGCTGAACAACAGCTAACCCAGTGGCAATTAAGCAATGGTGTGAGTGTTGTTTTACAGCCAGATCACAGCATTAAAAACTCAATACATATTAAGTTCACAGCCCCCGGCGGTACCAATGCATTTACCAAGCAACAGCGCGCTGCGAGTTATCTGTTGATTAATAGTTATTTAAATAGCGGTTTAGAAGGACTATCAGCGCAAACAATACAGCAAAGATTTAACCAAGAACGTATCGACATTATGCCAATTATTGATGCCAACAGTCATGGTTTCAACATGTACTCGATTAATGAGCCTGAGAGCTTGGAGCTGTTGTTCTCAATGCTATACAGCAGTATGACCAACGCGACAGTAAATGATCATCAATTTTCCCTAGAAAAGAAAAGCACCATTGAATACCAACAAAATAGCCTCGCGTTACCAGAAGCCGAAACATGGATAAAAACAGGTGAAATTCTATTCCCTCATAATCCTCAGCAGGAACAAATTTCGGTGCAGGAATTAGCCGCGGTACAACAGACTGATATTGAAGCCCTTTATCAAACACTGTTTAATAACGCCAATGACTATAAGCTAACTATCGTCGGTGACTTTGATACTGCGCAGTTAAAACCGATTATACTACAATACGTTGCGACGCTGCCCAAGGGTGAAAAAAATACCTTTGACCACCCTGCTCAATCGTTAATCGCCAAGCCAGCTGATCTGGATGAAACAACGAACCCGCAAAATAATGGCCAGGTACTGTTTTACACTGTCACCAATACTCCAAACCAAAGTATTAAAGCCGTTTATCAGGCCGAATTAATGCAGGCTATGATTAGCCAAACGCTGACTAAGATCGTCAGAGAGCAATTATCGTTAACTTATTCTCCTTCAGTCAGGGTTCGCGACCAAGCTGCAGGCCTTGCGTTTACCGAAGTGATGATTGAGTTAATTACTAAAGTTGAAGATATCGAAACAACTCAACAGGTTGTTGATGACATCATTGATGATTTACTGACTAACGGCATCACACAAGCACAACTGGACGAAAACAAGAAAATAATAGCGCAAGATCTGGCTTATTCACTCAATGAATCACCAAGTAAACAGTGGCTGTTACACCGTGACCATTTGTTTAACTATGCATTAGGCTCAACTGAAAATGCACCGGCGATATTCAACAGTATTTCAGTTGCAGACATGAACCAGTTTATTCGCGTCTATCTGGACCCAAGTAAAACCCTTCGACTGACTAACAGACCGCAACAATAATAATCAATTCCGACAAATCAGCACACCACCTTTGGTAAGCCTACCACTGGTGGTGTATTGCGACCAATAGCGACAAACTCAATGAAAAATAAGCTATAAATATAAATGAACAAATATTCAGCACAATATTAAATATCTATTTAACAAAGGTTAATTGCGTATTTTATATGCGCATTTAAAGACTTAATATCTGCTTTCATGTTGATATGTATAGCTAATCTGGTTATTTAATTGTTACTGATGGAAAAACTAGTGAGTCATACTGTTACAATATGTTTCATTAAAGTTTAATAAAGATATTGAAAAATGTAATTTCTATGTTATTTTCCTGTGATCTCAGTGATTTATATTAAATCACTCTTTCCCGAAATTGAGTCTAATGAAAATAACAATCAAAATTAAATTAACACTTACAATTTGCGTAATGCTATTACTTGTTAATGGATTCTTTATTACCAGTATTTTCATGACTGAAAAGACAGTTCTAGAGGCAGAGAAAGTTAACATTCGTACGAAAGTCGAAAGCTTAATAAAGAATAACTTACAAGGTCAAACCGACAACCTTAGCCTCTCTTTAGCCAGTTTATATGAATCATCTTCCGCCAATAATATTAGGCAAGAACTCCGCACTGAGATCTTAACATTCAAAAAGACAATTACAGGTATGTATACAGACTCCCCGTCGGACGACGATGCAAAAGCAAATATCTATGCATTTATAGATAACTATCGTTGGAATGGTGGACGTTACATTTTTGCTTATGATGCGGATTCATCTGAATACATGGCAAATGGTGCAAACCATCGCATTATTGGAACGTCGAGCTATAACTCACAAGATAAAAAAGGCAATTACTACGCTCGGGATATTATCAATAGTGCTAAGAAATCAACCGTGGGTTATAGCCAATATTATTTTCTAAACCCTGCATCTGGAAAAGTTGAAGAGAAAATGTCAGCATCTTTCTATTTTGAACCGCTAAACCTTGTTGTTGCGACAGGTGAATATACGAGCCGATTAAAACAAAGCAAAATTGATATGGCATTGAATGCGGTCGGTCTTACTCAGTATGGTAAAGATGGCTACTTTTGGATTCAAGATGCAAACGGTAAAATCCTTATGCATCCAGACGCGAAGTTAATCGGTACTACTGCGGACTTTACCCTTAATGCAGCAAATCGTCTTCAAAATAAGTCTGATATTTTTATGTCTGCGGCATTTAAAAATGAAAAAACGAATAAAGTAGAAAATAAGATCCTGTATGTACGTAACATCTTCCCTGATTGGGGCTGGTCATTAGGTACAGGTACTTATGAGAGTGAAATCTTAACCATTGAAGATAGCTTGACTACCGCGACAGCTGATATTTTCGATACTGAAATAATAAATAACTTTAAATTCGCGACTATACTTTTCATTCTTGCAATTGTGCTTTCACTTTGGATTATCAACCGAATTATTCGTGAATTACTTGTGCTGAAATTAAGTATTGATAATTTATCGACCGGCGAAGCGGATCTGACTTCGAGATTAGTCATTAAGGGGAATGATGAGGTCGCTGATATTAGCCATTCTGTGAATAACTTTATTGGTTACTTACAATCAATGATGTTAGAGATTTCCGGCGCGTCAAAAAATATTACACGTGGTATTCATGATATTCATTCACAGTCCGAGCGTAATACGCAAGCACTGGATAATCACAGTGCAGAAACAGAATTAGCAGTAACGGCTATTACCGAGATGAGCACAACCGCAGACATTGTAGCCCAAAATGCACTCCAAACAGCAACCAGTACACAAGTCGCAAATGATAACGCGAAAGCATCTAAAGTAACGGTTATCGAGGCATCAAATAGTGTCATGTCTTTAGTGACTGAAATGGATGATACGGCAAAAAGTATCCATGCGATGAATGAAAGTACGAATAATATTGCAACGGTATTAGAAGTCATTGGTGGCATTGCGGATCAAACGAATTTGTTAGCATTGAATGCCGCAATTGAAGCGGCAAGAGCAGGTGAACAAGGACGTGGTTTTGCCGTTGTGGCAGATGAAGTGCGTTCTTTAGCAGCCTTAACCCAAGATAGTACCGCTAAAATTAATGATATGTTGCAAAGCCTGACTGTTCGAGCCAGCTCTGCCGTCACCGCAATGAATAATACGACGGAAAGCTGTCAGAAAGTGGCAGAACACACATCATTAGTAACCAAGAGCCTAGATAGTATGACAGGATCTATCGTTGAAATTAATGATTTAAGTACGCAAATTGCAACCGCGTCTGAAGAACAGAGCTCTGTGACTGAAGAAATAACACGTAATATGCATACCATCCAAGAGATGGTGCAAGTGTTAAGTCAAAACGGTCAAGAAACAAAGATAAGTGTGCAGAGTCTTACCGACGAAAACGAGACACTCGCTGCGTTAGTTGCGCGTTTTAAATTAAGCTAATACGGCTTATTTCAAAAAAACCAAAGCAATGCAGCCCGCACAAATCATAATGCCCATCACGCCATTCAGCTCAGTAAAATCCGTGTACGACAATAGAGAATGACCCAATAACATGGGTCATTCTCTAACGTAATACATATCAATATGAGTAACACATGATGATAGATTAGAGACTCAGGTCAAGTAACGCCCTGATACGAGCGTCGAGCTTGACTGATTTATACCCAAGCTACTTCAAGATACACAATCAGCAACTTGAAGTAGTTTGGGTATATTATGCGATTTCTTTGAGCTCACTAATGCTTTTAAGGCCGCGTCTGGTTTTTACTTGCAAGGTATCTAACGCTGAGCCCAATTCAACAACATTAGAACCAATGCTAAATTTACTATTAGTAAGATATTGATGCTTCACACTGAATTTACTAAGCAGCAAGCCCATATTACTTTCAGGCATTAGTTTTGCGATTACGACACCAAATAAAAGAAATGTTTCGCCACAATCCGGATCATTGTCTCCAAGGCCTTTAATCGCAGTCACTTTGCAAAAAGTACTTACCTTTCTTGTGCTTGTGACTACACAAACGATACTTCCTTCTCGAAGCTCTTTCCAAGCAGCATTTTTAACATTCCCTAATTGCTTTTCCGAGATATCAAATATGACATCTGATTCTGTTGGGTAGCATTTTTTGTAATTTTTATTATGTATGTTATTTAGCAAAAACATGTCTATTTCCTAATTATGTACAACGCTGTCATGATACAGGTAGTTGTAACCACGCAATTATAATCTTTCTATATTGTTTTTATACTATGTCTATAAACGTAGTCAGCTCTGTTAGCGGCTGATTAAATAACAGCTAACCGTCCTATAGTAATCCTACCTGCACCACCAAGCAAGGATTCCAGCTTACTCAACACTTAAGCTTAGGTCAATTATACCACTTAGCAGTATATGCGATGTTAACATATTACATCACATGTCCCATTTTCATCTATGCCTAGCGCGTCTAAAAACAAGCTATCATGACCATAATACTGATTCCGGTCATGAAACAGCTCATAGGCAAGTGTCGTTGGTTGTTTTGGTTACATCAGAAGTTGATAATCGGTTTACCACGCCAAGTACATTGAGGCGTTTTGTTCCAAATCCATTTGTTTGCTAACGAGAACCTTAGATACAAAAAAGCCTCCAATGAGGAGGCTAAATTAAAGGCGCTATCAAATAAACAGGGTTTATTTTATAGACGGCTTTGCGCAACCTTAACTGCAGCGTCTAAATCAGGAATTGTCGTCAGCTCAGGTACGCGCTGAAGATAAATAATCTGATTGTTCTCATCTGTTACGATAATGCTACGAGCTAACAAACCAAGTTGTTTGATCAATGAACCCGTTTTTAGACCAAATGAATGATCTAAAGAATCTGATAAGTAAGTCACACCATCAAGGTTATGTTCCTTGATAAAGCGTTGTTGAGCAAAAGGTGTATCTGCGCTAAGTGCGTAGAATTCAATGCCTTTCAAATTATCATTTGAGTTAACATAACTTGATAAGTCAACGGCTTGCTGCACACATACTGGCGTGTCAACTGATGTCAAAATACTGTATACTTTGATTTTTTTGCTTTCTGCACTCGTATCGTACGACTTTAAGCCAGACGTCATAAGTACAACAGATGGCATAAAGTCACCCACTTTTAGTGCATTACCAGTCAAGTCAAACTTGTTGGTTTGCTCAAGTGTTACAATTTGACCAGTACCAAAACTTGCACTTTCTTTTGTCGTTTCAAATTGTGCAAATACACTAGTTGAAAGTAAAGCAGATAATAATATTACTATTTTTTTCATCGTATTATCCTAAAGCAGCAATAGCTGCATCGTAGTTTACTTCATCTGTGATTTCAGATACTAATTCACTGTGAACAACCTTACCGTCTTCATTTAAAACGATAACAGCACGTGTTGCAAGACCAGCAAGTGCGCCTTCATTTAAGTTAACACCATAGTCTTCTGTGAACGTTGGTGAACGGAAGAAAGAAGCAGTTTTAACACCTTCAATACCTTCTGCACCACAAAAACGGCTTGTTGCGAACGGTAGATCCGCAGAGATACAAAGCACAGTTACATTGTCTATACCCGCTGCTTTTTCGTTAAAAGCACGGACGCTAATCGCACATACAGGCGTGTCAACACTTGGGAAAATGTTCAACACAACTTGCTGTCCTTTTAGGCTATCAAGGCTTAACTCAGTCAGATCTGCAGCACAAAGCGTAAAGCTTGGTGCAACTTGGCCAACTTGTGGGAAAGTACCAGATACTGAAACAGGTGTTCCTTGGAAAGTAATCGACATTATTAACCTCATAATTATGGTTTGCTTGGCACGTTAGATTACGAGCCATAAAAAATATTTCTTGATCTAGATCAAGATTTATACATCGACAATCTACCATAAGGTTATTCTTAGACGTAAGTAAAGTAATGTAAGGCTATGTAAGGGTATATAGTAATTGGTTAAAAAACCCAAGTTAATAAAAAAGCCATTAAGCATGAATACTTAATGGCTTTTCATTCAAAAAAATCAGGCTAAGCGAGATTACCTCAGTTTAAATTGAGCCACAATTGATTTCAGTTGCTCATTGGCGACGGCAACATTTACCGATTCTTGAGCGGTAGATTGACCGTTTATGGCTAGCTCTTGCGCCATTTCACGGATCGCAGTCATGTTACGAGTCACTTCATGAGAAACACTACTTTGCTCCTCAGCCGCGGTTGCAATTTGCGTGTTTAAATCATTAATTTTCGTTACAGAACTCGCGATATGGTCCAAATCTTCAGCGACCGTATACGTGTTTTTAGCAGCCTGCTGGCAAGTTTCTTGTGTCATATTCATCGCTAATATCGCAGAACTTGAACCCGCGGTTAATGCATCCAGCGTCTCTTTTATTTCAGCCGTACTCACTTGCGTTCTCGCCGCTAGCGCACGAACTTCATCAGCAACAACAGCAAAACCACGACCTTGTTCACCCGCTCGCGCAGCTTCAATTGCCGCGTTAAGCGCCAGTAGATTTGTTTGTTCAGCAATCTCACCAATCACATTAAGTACTTTAGTGATAGCTTGCGTATCTTTCTCAATCTCTTGGATACTTTTTGATGAACTTTCTACATCTTCAACCAGCTTAGATACGGTTGATGTAGTCGAAGTAACCGTCACTTTCGACGTACTTACCTGCTTATTCATTGCATCTGTAAATTGTGACGCTTCCTCAGCATTACTGGCAACATCATTTGCTGTTGCGCTCATTTCTTCTACTGCAGCTGCAATTTGGTCTGTTTCAATTGAGTGAGCATCCAATACTTGATTATTGTTCCTCGTTTGCTCTTCTAGTTTCCCAACACTTTCGGAAATATGTTGTGAAGAGTTATCGATCTCTAGCATCAAGGTTTGCAGGTTCGTAATGAAAGCATTAATACCTGCCGAAATATCACCTAAGTCATCGTTACTTTCAACCGGTAAGCGACGCGTTAGATCACCATTACCTTTAGATAAATCCATGACAACTTCTTTCAGTGATACAATCGGACGGTAGACAATGTTCAATATCGTAATAGTCAAGAATAAGCCTACTGCGAGCATGATAGCAGAGACCACAATAGCACTTTCTAACGCCTCATCAACTTCTGCATAAGCTACAGACTTATCAACACCAATAAATAAGTACCATCGTTTTCCATTGACGAGTGTAATTTCTTGCGTAAAGGCTAACTTATCGACACCATCTAAAGTATAAGTTGTAGTATGTGCACTTTCACTTAACATACCGGATTTAACATTACCCATGCCGATATCTGAAAAATTAACACCCGTTTTCAATGTGAGTGAATTGGATGCTAATGCATTACCATCGCCATCCATAATTGCAGTCACAGAACCAGGGTAATTAACATTTTTAACGGTTTTTTCAAGAATTTCTAAACCAATATTACCTAACAGCACACCATTACCAATATTACGCACGACTGAAATAACCGGAAGACCGGTACTCCTAGCGTTATAAACATCCGTTACATCTAGTGTTGCTGTGTTCTTACCTTTGGTATACCAAGGGCGTTTACGCGCATCGTAACGTTCTATAATCGCAACGCCATTAACCCAGTCTGAATTTTGAGCTGTAGAATACGTGACGCCATCGTCAAATGCGAAAAATACGCTCGCAAAACCACTGGTTTCTTTTATGAGTCGCGCGATTGTGACGTAATCATCACCTAGGCCATTCGACTGGTATTTTTGAGTGATCGCATTAAGCGCATCCGTTTTTGTCGTAAACCAATCTTCAATTTTTTTAGCTTCGTAGCTTACGATTGAACTCGACAGCAGGTTCACATCTTCAATGGTTTTAGATTTAATTATATTGTAAGAAATTATATTTGAAACAAGTAAAATAGCGGTCAGTAAGATAACTACCGACAATATGATGAGTCTTTTGAATCCTAAATTTTTTATCATTGTTTTTATTCCACAATTAGATAGATCAGAGATTAACTGCTGAGATAATTTGCATCCATAAAAATTAACCGCAGTAGTGTCAAACAAACTTAGAATATGCTTTAAATTAACCTCATACTCTTCTCTACATCCTTCATTCTCTATTTATCGCTTCCTAATAACGAGAATATTCTAAATAATCCATCAATGACACAATGCAGCGTATCGACCATTTCCCGTAAAACATTAATAAAAAACGATAAAATGATGAGTTACATGCAGAGAAGTAACGTAGTACCGGGGAAAAGCGAGGCTAAAACTCGCCTATAGAAGTGATTCTGAAGACACACGGCAAGAAAGCTGGCGATCAATGTGATACCTGATTAACTATGTTAGCGCTGGAATATATAACATTTTGAGGTCTACGTTTATTTATTCCCTAATGCCTTCGCAATAGACGGAATAGCTTTTTCGGCCGAACGCCCTATTACATACCCACCTAATCCGATATAAAATCATGTGCAAACCGTTCTTCAAGAGTAATAGCGCCGAGCGCATTGAGGAATTTACGTTCCAAATCAATTTGCTTACTGACTAAGTCAATTTTCTTTTTTGTATAGAGCTATAACAGATAATTAAGCAAAGAGACGTTGACTAGCAACAATCAACGCCTTATTACACGAGATATTAGGCTACATGCCATAGCGGAACGGTTTACCAGCATTGACCATATCGCGGTGCACAGGAGCAAGCGCATTAGCATAAGCGGCAAGCAATGCCATTGTATACTCGCTGCGGTCATGTAAACTCTGGTCAGTACATTCATGCTCAGATATCAGAGCATCATCGCAGTGCCGAAATATCAGATGATCAGGCAGAAAACACACATGGTTGTTTTTGTTACCCGTCATTCGTAATTCACTAATCGGGTAAACACCATTAACAGTTGAAGAAACGCCCACCAGCAGCGCTGCCTTGTGAGCTAATTCCTCGTCAGTGGCTAGCATCAAAAAATTCTTTAATGCAGGCGTTGCCATTCCATGCCATTCAGGAGTAATAAAAATGAACGCGTCCGATTGCTTGAGCGTTTGCGCAATAGATTCCCATGGTTTCCACTCCTCATCGCCTTGCCATACTCCCTCATTCCAAAATGGCAGATCCAGTTGATGTAAATCGAGAACCGTTACCTTGTCAAAATGGCGGTCAGCCAATGTTTGTAGGTAATAGGCAACATTCAGGCTTTGAGAATTCGCTCTTTGACTTCCAGATACTATAGTAAGCTTCATATTAACTCCGTTTTACACTTTGAAATTGTGCTAAATGATTAGTTTGTGCGGATGGCCGAGGCGCAGCCAGCGCGATTGAAAACAAAATGGCTGAAGCGCCTATAAATTGAGGCCAAGTCAGCGTTTGATCTAGGATAAGATAACCAAGGAAACAGGCCGAAACACTGCTTAAAAAGCCGATAAAAGAAACCGACACGGGTGGTAGTTTTTCGATACCACGAAACCAGAGAAAGTAACCTAAAATGCTACCAATAAGACTCAAATACCCATAACCAAAGTAGTTTGTTGCCGTCAGTTCGGTTGGAATACCTTCCACCCAAAGTGAAACAGGTAACAGAATTATACCGCCAAATAATAACTGCCAACCGGTAAATCCAAGCATTGTCATCCCCTTTGGACGCCCCCATTTTTTTGTCAGCACGACACCTAACCCCATGCTTAAGGTGCCAAGAATGGCAATCAACACACCTTCGACATTTAGTTCCGCAGAGCTATTTAGCACCAGCAGGCTCACTCCAAAGATACCGAATCCACAGGCGATCATTTGTTGTGAAGAAAAACTGGCGCCCAGCAAGTACCAACTCAAGATCATGATAATCACAGGCTGACTAGACATGACCATCGACGCCATGCCACCCGGTAGGTAGGTTGCCGCAAAAAACAAACAATAGAAGAATAAACCTATGTTTAAAAAACCGAGCGTAGCCAAACGCAACCACCACATCCCGGCAGGCTTTGTCTGGCTAATTAGCACCAGTAATATCCCTGCGGGAAGCGCACGGATGGTTGAAGCGATAAGTGGACTTTCTGGTGGTAATGCTTCTGTTGTCACTATATAAGTACTACCCCAAACGATGGGCGCAATTGCGGTTAACGCGATTGTCTTAATTTGTTGAATCCTATTCATCATTCACCTTCACTGATAGTTGCCAATCTCTTACGAAAGTATCTTTTTAAAAAGATACTATTTAAAAAGTAATGGAAAAAGATCCTTAAATCAAGTATCTTTTTGAAAAGATATTTATTTGAGAGATAAAAATGCCATCAGACAAAGTCGATAAAATCCTTGAACAGTGGTTAACTGTTAGACCCGATCTGGATTGCTCTGCAATGGGGATTATCGGGCGATTACGTCAAACCAATGACGCATGGAAGAAAAAGTTAGATCCTGTTTTTAAAGAAAATAAATTAAGCGGCATTGAGTTTGATATTTTGGCCACCATACGTCGCAGCAATACAGCGGTTACCCCAACAGAGTTGTATCATACCCTTATGCTCTCCTCTGGGGCGGTCAGCATGCGTATTGAACACTTGGTGAAAAGTGGATTTGTCCAACGCATTGCTAGCGAGAAAGACCGACGTAGCTGTAAAGTAACTCTGACTAAAAAGGGAGTCGAGTTGATAGACACAGCATTGAATGCGCATGTTGCCAACATGGACAACATGCTCAGCGTACTTAGCAACCAAGAGCAAGCGCAGTTAGCTAACTTGTTAAGGAAGATACAGTTAGCAGACCAATAACAATTAAAAGGAAGTTTAATGGACATTGATATTCGGAAAGCGGAATCGAGCGAGTATGCTTCACAACTCACTCAAAAAAATATGAAAGTATATTATAAAGCAAGAAGCCTGACATGGGATTAGAGTTAAACGCTACGTCCGTTCATATTAAATAAATTTAACGCTAGGCGTAAATCCCATTATTCCGCATCGACTTCGTGTACCACATCATCGATACATATCAATCCCTTGATAAGATTCTAAAAATTGTCGACCACAATCAAACCCTTGTTGATAATCATAATCAAGCGATGTCTTTTTGCTACCAATCAATTTTGATTTTAATAACCGAGTTGGATGCAATTCGTATATGGAAACATCTTCTGGGGGACTCTCTAAAAACATCTGAGCTTTGAGATACGATTCTTCATGATCGATTAACTTATTCATTATTTCTTTGGTTTTTAAATTTTTAATGTACGGTGTTAATTTAGCTAAAAATTTATGTTCATATTTGACCTCTGGCGGTGCAGTTCTAATCACGACAATATGTTTATAGCCTTGCCGATGTACCTCTTCTAAAGGTATTGGCGCCTGCACACCACCATCTAACCAATGATATTTATCGAGTGTAGCAGGCGTATTATAAATGCCCGGAATAGAACAACTCGCTTTTAATGCCAGCTCCCAACCGGCCCCAAATAAATCAAAATAATCCACTTGATTATTATCAGCTTGAGTAGCCGTCACTAACACTACACGGTTTTTCATATTTTCATCACCACGATTCCAATCAAGTGGTATCTTTGTTTTTGTTTGTTCAATCAACCAATCAAGATCCATACCTTTACTCTCGAATAAAAAAGAACGCATGTTAAAGAAGTTTTTATGCATTGTGGCTTCTGTAATCACACGATAGGCGTGCCTATATTGACCACAAATATAGGAGGCAAGATTTAATGCGCCTGCCGAGGTACCAATTAATAATGAAAATGGATTAAATTTTTCTTTAAGAAAAGCATCTAGCACCCCTGCAGTAAAAATACCTTTTTGACCGCCCCCCTCGACAACAAGCGCAATAGAATTGGCTTTATTAACACTGTAATCTCGGTTTTCTTGGGAACGCTGTGCTGAATAGTAGTGGTGATTACCTGACATTAAAATTCCTAAAATAATCCTGATCAAGGCACGTGAAAACACGCGATGATGCACGGATATTTCGTTTTGGTAAGTCCATTACATCGAGGAAATCATGCTATTTCAGGCACAGTCAATGACCTCCAAGAAGACAAAATCCACGAAGGTATCCACACTCAATGTAGTGTACTTTTAAACGATAAATAGCGATGGCAATACTGCCATATTGAAGGACTCCTGCTTTAAATAATGCTATTTGTCACGCAGACGCGAGAGCTGATTGATCAGCCTAAAGTATTTCAGGAAAATAGAGAGCATCAACAATTAGCAGTATTATCTTCGATAGATATACTTACTCGTGCTGATAAAGTTCAATTTATACTAATCTTACGATGTGCAAGAACCTGATTTTAGACAGAAAAAGTCATAAAAATTGCATAGAGGAGGTAGTCTGAAGGTTATGGCGGTGTCATCTCTGTACCTTGAACTTGAAATGTATAATTATACGAAAACATATAATAAAGCAGGGCTATAATACACTTTGTTTAACTTTAAAGTAAAGACGCAGTTTCACTAAGTTTATCATTTACGCCTCAATACCTTAGCAATAGACAGTATCAATTTTTCGGCAGTCAACCCAAGCACTACGTCCGCGCGTCCTTAGCTGTTTCCATCACCACCAGCGTAGTAATTGAATTTACCTGTGGGATCTCGCCTAATACATCAGAATGAAAGCGTTTGTAAGCGGTCAGATCAGCAGTCTCGACTCGCAGCAGATACTCATTGGCACCAGTAACATTGTGGCACTCAGTCACCTGCTCCACATCCATGATCTGCTCTTCAAAACCGCATTGAGATTTTTGACTGTGGCTCGACAACCCAATAGTGACATAAGCGATAAAGCCAATACCCAATTTTTTTGAATTTAGCACGGCCCGATAGCCTTGAATAACGTCACTACGTTCCAGTTCTTGCACACGGCGTAATGTCGCAGAAGCCGATAATCCGATCCTTTCTGCAAGCTCTACATTCGATAATCTACCGTTCAATTTAAGCTCACGCAATATTCTTGTGTCAAACCTATCCATAACAACGATTCCTTGTGTATTTTCTTCAATCAGCGCAAATATAGGCACAAAATTTACCCCGTATTTGCTTAAAATACAACTACAAATCAAAACTAAAATATGGATAAATATGGAATATCAACAGCTTATACCACTAATAACTTTCGCACTTGTTTCAACCGTATCACCAGGACCAAACAACATTATGCTAATGACCTCTGGGGCAAATGTTGGCTTTATGCGTACTATCCCTCACATGCTGGGCATTATTCTTGGCTTCAGTTTGATGGTTGTTTTAGTTGGCTTTGGTTTGATGGGTTTGTTCACCGCTTACCCTGTTATTCAGCAAGGTTTACGTATTGCGAGTATGCTTTACCTGCTTTATTTAGCGTTCAAGATCGCCAAAAGCAAGCCTATGACGAACGAGGCATCTGATTACAGGCCCATGACGTTTCTGTCTGCTGCCAGTTTTCAGTGGGTAAACCCGAAGGCTTGGACAATGGCGCTAACTGCAATCAGCGTTTATGCAGCATCCGCTGAACTAAAAGATATCATGCTCGTGTCTCTGATCTTTGGTCTTATCAATGTCCCTTCCGTCAGCCTTTGGGCCATCGCCGGAAAGCAATTGCAGACTAGCTTGCAAGCACCAACAAAGGTGAGGATTTTTAACTACGGTATGGCAGGACTACTGGTGTCTTCAATTCTTCCGATGATTTAACGTCATGTTGAAAATGATGAGGTATATACGGTGAGATAACGCTTGGTTTGTGGGTATGTTTACCCACAAACCAACGATACTACGATACTACGATACAGGGTATTTTGTGCCAGAACGTTGTTTACGTGTCAAATACACAATAGCGGAGCTCACAGCCACACCGATAAATACCCACTCCAAGGTAAACTGGCTAATACTCAAGATCCGATCAATATAAGACTCAATACTTGAGTAGTAGAGGTACAATACAAATTTTGCACCACTCTGCGTTAGTACCATTAACGCGATGATAGTCTGTAAAATCAATTTATTGAATCCTGAATAACGGTTCAAATAAATCAAATAACAGATAAAAAATGATGCCATCACAGGTTCAATAAAAGTAACAGAAGCAATCACGTCTACCTGCCATGGATAAGGCACCTCTAAAACACCTGCTGAATCAGGGGACGTCAAATATGGCATCAGTGGCTGAATTATTTCTTTTAGTGTCGGCAGAGCAAAGAAAAAAGCCAGTACACTAAAAATAATAACTAACAAAATACTAATCACCTTACCGTTTAGTGCTGACCCTCTACTAATAACAACAATCCCCCCAGTTATCATTAACGTAATTAACAATTCAGGTAAATAGCTGTAAACCCATAAAAACAGATATTGCTGATCAACGGTATAACCGGCTGTTAGTGGTAAACGTATAAACAATTCTTGCAAAGCTGCCATTGTAATAAAAACCACAGACCACTGCTTGATAAAACTTGGCGATATTCTCCACTCTTTAACTCGTTTGCTCAACCATAGTATTCCAATATTTTGCAATACGAACAACGCCAGAGGCCCCCACTCAGGCGGTTCCCATTGAGGGTAACTTACTCCTGCTTTAGTCATTTGAATATGAATGCCGACAGCGATAATACCTATGATAAATAGATAAAATCCAAGCCATAATTTAGTTTTCATTTTTAAAACTGTCATCTATCCCTCCAGTTTAAGCCGTGTCTGAACTGGCGTTATCACTTTTGTTAACTTCAAACTCAAGAATGTCACCTGGCTGGCACTCTAGTACTTCACAAAGCTTGTCGAGTGTTGATAACCGGACCGCTTTCGCTTTACCGTTTTTTAAAATCGACAAGTTTGCTTCTGTGATACCAACAGCTTCAGCCAAGCTTTTTAAGCGCATTTTTCGCTTCGCCATCATTACATCTAAATTAATACAAATAGTCATCTCGGCTCCTTAAATTGTGTGGCTGTTTTCAGCTGCAAGAATATAACCTTCTTTCATCACCCATGAGATAATCAAGATAATAAAACCAAGCACCAATGTTAAAAAATCCACCCCTAAAAATCCAACTGAAACTATACGTTCACCAGGGGGATTATTAAATGACAAGATAAGCGACATTAATGTGCCGTAAACGACAGAAGCACCAACCCAATAGAATAAGCTGTAGCCTAGTTTTTGATAGCTCATCACATTATCAAGTGTGAAAATATCATTCCGTTCGTAGCTGCGGAATAAATTAATCAGTACCTTAAGCGCATACATAATGATGCTGCATAAAAATAAGCTGGCGATCATGGCTAATATTCGCGTTGTTAACGTTAGCGGTAACTGTGTGTAACTATCAATGTTATGAGTGATTTGAATGGCCCCTAACGATGTAAGAAAATCATATGATGTTTCAACCGTTAGCCAGTAATAACATACCGCTATTGGGGTGAAAACAAAAAGACTTTGAAAAAATATGCGTGCACGACGGCTTTGCTTTTGAATCTTGGACATAATGAGTAATCCTGTTGAGTAGATAACTGGATACTAAGGCAAAAATAAGTGCATTTCAATAATTAATTATCGTTTTGCGATAATTAATTATCAAATAACAACCTCACCACGTATTGAACTATTAGATTTACATCATAAATAATCACTAATTTTACGCTTTCTTTACGCGAACAACTGACACTAATTTGCTACAGTATTTACAAATCATTCTTTATGGCTTGTTTGTATGATGCACAAGTATTGGCGTTCTAACCTCGTGTTTTTCACGTTCGTTATATTAATTAGTGCGCTATTAAGTAGCGTTATCATTGATCTGCTGTTCGGTGCAACGATTGCGATATTACTTATTTTGCAGTTAGCCGTGGTGGTCGTAGCCTTACGGTGTAACGCGAAGTTTGCTTATTTTGCAGCTATCTTCGAAGCCGTGAGTTTCAATTTCTTATTTACGACTCCGCGTTATTCATTACAGATGTTTCATATGGACGATATCGTGAATCTTCTGGTATTTGTCATTGTTGCACTGACTGCGAGTCAATTGGCGGAGCATTATCAACGTCAAAAAAATGAGTTAAAACAAGCTCAGCTTAGAAACAGTATCCTACTCTCGGTTTCACATGATTTACGCACGCCATTAGCGACGATCATAGGCACACTAACGACCCTAAAAGAATACATGGCAAAGCTTAGTGAAAGCGAAAAAATAGAGTTGTTAGACAGCGCAACAGTAGAAAGCCATCGGCTGCATCAATACATAGAAAACCTACTTCAGGCAACCAAGTTGCAGCATGGTGCACTCAAATTCAATAAAAGTGACGATTCCATTTTAAACGTTGTTAACCAAACTATCGATCGTTTTCCAGAATCACGGCAACGCATCAAGCTCATCGCTGCAACGCCATTACCGACGTTACAGATAAGCAGTTCCTTGATTGAACAGGCTATTTTTAATGTTTTAGACAATGCGCTTCGTTACACCCCTTCAGACGACATGGTCAATATCAGCGCCTACCAAGCAGATAATGAGGTCATTTTAGACATTCAGGATGAAGGCGACGGAATAACGCTTGAGCAAGCTGCACATATTTTTGACTTGTTTTATAGCGATAGTCCGCACAAAAATAATGATAGTGGCACCGGGCTTGGTTTATCCGTCGCGAAGGGTATTTTGACCGCTCATAACGGTAATGTTGAAGCGATACCGGTTACGCATGGCTGTCTGATTCGTATACGTTTACCCATCACTAAGGAGATCAAATAATGACTTATAAAGTATTGGTGGTCGATGATGAACCACAAATTCATACTTTTATTCGTATCTCATTGGCTGCGGAAGGTTTCGACTATATTGGGGCGACATCGATTAAGTCAGCTCTGGACATTTTCCGTCGAGAACAACCGCATATTGTTGTGCTTGATCTGGGACTGCCTGATGGGGATGGCATTCAATTTTTGCGTACTATTCGTCAAACCGTTAAGACGCCCGTACTTATTCTAACAGCGAGAGATCAGGAAGCAGAAAAAGTACGTCTATTAGAAGCTGGAGCGAATGATTATTTGAGCAAGCCATTCGGCATTAAAGAACTGATTGTGCGCATTAAAGTACTTGTTCGTGATTTGGTCGATAACGCGCCTTGCTCAGACATACTCGTCAGTAACCGACTTCAATTACAAAAAAGTACCAATCAAGTATGGCTGGATAGTAAAGAAATCGCCTTAACAAAAAAGGAGTTTTCTTTCGTTGAAAAGCTAATGAACCAGCCAGGAAAACTAGTAAAACAAGCGGATTTACTGGAGGATATTTGGGGACACACGCATCGCTGTGATACTCATTATCTACGCATTTTAGTGAGTCAGCTACGTAAGAAATTGAGCGACAGTGCCGATCGGCAACAACTAATAAAGACAGAGTCAGGGCTGGGATATCGCTTAATTTCAGATAATGCTAGACATCATTAATCCTAAAACATCTTTCGTTTCATTTCATTTACTGAACATGACGATACTTAGCGGCGCTTGCGGGTGCTTATTATCACTTTTTTAAAATAGGAAAGGCAGTCATTATGGCTCATTTTACAGTTATCGGTTTGGGGCGGTTTGGTGTCTCTGCCAGCTTGGAGTTAATTCATCTTGGTCACACAGTTACAGGGATAGACAAAGATCCTAAACTTATTGAAAAGTACGTAGAAGAACTGACTCAGGCGGTTATCTGTGATGCTACCGACGAAAGTGTGCTAAGCGAATTAGACCTCGCAAACAGTGAAGCAGTGCTGGTTGCAATAGGGGAAGACATGGAGTCCAGCCTGCTTTGCACACTAGCATTAAAGAATCTTGGCGTAAAAGGCATCTGGGTTAAAGCGAGTACGAAGGCCCACCATACGATAGTGTCCAAACTAGGGGTATCACGGATAATTCACCCAGAAGAAGAAATGGGGGTTCGTGTCGCTCAAGCCCTTAATTACCCTATGGTGAATAATTATCTATCCATAGGCCATGGATTTTATGTGGTGGAAATTCGCATAAAACCAACGCTGCATAATAAGCTAATCTCTGAAGTGATTGGTCATACTCGGAATCAGGTGAGTGCGGTTTTAGTTAATCGAGAAAAGGAAGTTTTCACTCACATTAATGATGATTTTGTATTACATGTGAATGACACGTTATTGTTGTGTGGCACACGTACGGAACTTAAGTACATAGCTCCAAGGTTGGTGTAACGTGGTATTGTGGCATCCTTCAATCTCACCCATTGAGCGTAAACCCAAAGCCGGCAATAAATTACTTGGCGCACCACCGCTCATCTTGAGTGGCAGTTTTGCACTTTTAATTCTACTTGGAACCTGCTTACTGAAATTACCGATGGCAACGCTAGTGCCTATTTCTTGGTTGCAAAGTTTTTTTACTGCAACATCAGCGATAACCGTCACAGGTCTCGTTGTGGTCGATACGGGAACGGCATTCACGCCATTTGGTCAAACCATTATTGCACTACTGATCCAATGCGGTGGCCTGGGATTAATGACGTTCGCAATTGTCACACTGATTGCGCTCGGTGGCAAAATCAGTTTTTTGCAACGCACAGTAGCAAGAGAAGCCTTTAACCAGACCGACACCTCAACATTGGCATCGACAGCCAAGTCGGTATTGGCCTTTTCATTATTCGTAGAACTGATTGGTATGGTGATTCTCTCGGTATACTGGAGTGGTGAATTGGGTTGGAAAACCAGTTTATTCCATGGGTTTTTCTATACCATCAGCGCATTTAACAATGCCGGTTTTGCCTTGAGTGCGGATAGCTTAATGCCTTATGTCGCAGATCCTGTTGTTAACCTGACAATTACAGGGCTACTCATTATCGGCGGTCTTGGATTTTCAGTCTGGACTGATCTACGCCGTAACCGACGCTGGTCGCGCTTGACCGTTTATAGCCGGATGATGATTACAGGAACAATATTCATCAATGCAGTCGCCGTTATTGCCATCTACCTGATTGAATACAATAACCCAAATACGTTAGCGCCACTCAGCGAACTGGGAAAATGGTTAGCATCTTGGTTTCAGGCTGTCAGCCCTCGTACAGCGGGCTTTAATACCTTAGCAATTGACCAACTTGAAGATGCAACCACTGCCCTAATGTTAGTATTAATGTTCATTGGTGGAGGCTCGTCAAGTACCGCTAGCGGGATTAAAGTCGTCACTTTTATGTTACTGATTCTCGCTACCTATAGTTATTTGCGTCGTGATGAATCGATCTACGTATTTAAACGTGAAATAGCCAAAGACACGGTGAGTAAAGCGCTGGCGTTGACGATGATATCAATCGGGATCACTTGGCTAGCCATTTTTGCACTGTTACTCAGTGAGAAAGCACCCATGATTGATATTGTGTTTGAAGCGGTTTCCGCTCTGGGTACGGTCGGCTTATCCCGAGGTTTAACAGGCAGTCTTTCTGAATCGGGTGAGTTTATTATCATTTTTATGATGTTTATGGGACGCTTGGGGCCATTAACGCTCGCTTACTTTCTCGCGAGCCCAAGAACAAAAAAACTGCGCTACGCAGAAACTAAACTTGCCATTGGATAGGTGATTAAACGACAGAATATTCTTTTAAAGATTAACTGTGTTTCCTAGACTGTAGGAAACACAGTTACTTACTTTTCATCTTTAATTAAAAATAGATGTGCAAATCATTATGAATTTGATGAGATCACATCTGAACTCATTAAAAGAGTTGATGTGATGCTGATGGAAACCCAAGAACTTGAATACTCTTTAATTGTGAGATGAAGCTTGAATACTCTTCATATTCTCAGCGTTAAGTCCAAGACGATATCTATTATAATCCTTAATCATGTAAAATGTGTTCTGGCTCCAGTCTTTTTTAGATGTCATAACCACATTACCGTTGACCATTTGTATACCGGATTGCGTATCTGGAAAACCAGTAATAACCTTAAGATCTTTCGTATCCACTACAGTTCCTGCTTTCAGTAGCTTCGCTAGTGTACTAGTCTTAACTGTAAATCCACCAGCACCCACGCCATATGTTGCATAAAAGTTATCACTAGTTAAATCATAATCAAATTGTTCTACATCGTCTTTTAAATCTTTAAACAAATCTGTCAGAGTTGGAAGCCCACCAGCTTCAGCGTCACTGGCTTCTTCCCAAATCCCCTGCTTAAGCACATATACATAATCCTTGTCGTCAACTACATTGTAGACAAATTTAAAAGGTAATCCTGCAACATTACCTTCATTAGGATTAGGAAAGATACCATAACTAGTTACGATCTCATCATCCCCTAAATCTTTTATTGTAGCCTTGAAATTTTCGACTACTTTAAAGGATGCATTCCCGATAAGCTGTTTATTTTTAATGTCATAGACATATACATAACCACCTGAGAATGATGAAATTAGATAGTCGTTACCATAAAATTGCCATTTTATATTTTTTGTACCGTCAAGATTAACATATTGATCAAGCTCAGTATCAAATACTCTTACAGCACCATTATCCGTGTTGACAATAAATTCATGATCAGACTTATTTATTGTTTTGTTCATGTACTCAGAAAGTGATTGATCCGGGACAGTCTCAGTAACAGATAGTAATCTGTTCATATCCGCTAAAGATATAAAATCCGTAGGGTTTACTATATCTTCGTTATCACTTAGATCGGTTAATTTTTCGTTTGAACTTCCAATGATATAACGTCCACTAAGATTGTAATCTCTATAATAACATTTATCTGTAAAATTAGGTTCATACACTTTTGGGAAGTTCGTAAAGTTAACGACACGACGTTTACCATCACTACCAACAGGAGATATATTAAAGCGAGACCTCTTTTCTAGATCCAGCGGTTCTGGTTGTTGAGGACATGTATTACTAGCTAGCATGGCTGGAGTTATACTAAAAGATTCAACTCGACCTCTGTCCTTGCTATACGCTCTCTCCGTATCTTGAGTGGATTCAGGTGTCCCCGTTGTCAACTTATAATCTATATCTGCGCCTAAAAATTCTGAAACTATATTGTCAAAGTTATACTGAAGAACACGATCAGAGCCTGTAGAGCTATGTCCACTGTTACTGTTACTTCCACCTCCGCCACACCCCATCAGAAGCGAAGATAGCAATGAAGCTACTATAGTATTTTTACTTATATTCATTAGTTTTCCTAATTTATTTTTGAGTTGTTATTTCGATTTCGCAGCTTAGTCTTTAAAAAAAACATATCAAGAGGCACTCATATTAGGTTCGGTCGTTAATAATCCACAAATTTAGGATTAATGGAAGATAAGCTAATAAAAAATAAAGATTTAAAGTAAATAAGGCGAACCTCACTCTATCCTTTTGTAAAATAACAATTACCTTACTTTACAGAAATTGACTGTAATTCAATTTTCTTTACAATCGCTGTTCTTAAAATAAACATTTATTCTTTACAATCATGAGGTTAACATTTTAACTTTGTATGAACTGACGAATATTACGTACGTATTTATGGCGTTACATATTCATTGATTGGTAATCAATATTTTGTAAGATTAGTAACTAGATAAAATTTTCGACTAGAATGAAGGCTAACTAACTGCCGTTTCAATTAGACAGGTTTAGAGCTAAAAACATGGTTTATCCATTGGCAATACATTACATTATCTTAGGTAAAATCTGATGGTTATGATGGTACCCCAGATGAATTACCAGAGCATTTAAGGGAGGCTTCCGTAGAATGTGCTTGGTTTCAATACGTCGAAATACTGAATAACGGTCACTCTTGGGTCGTACACAATGATAAGAAGACGAGCTACCATTAGTCGCAATCCGTAAAATTTCTGCATGGGTTTTCTTTCAAACCGCGTCTGCTCTGATAAGCACAGCCACGTTTACGCCACCTTAGATAAAAAGGTTGAAGATGCGATAGCCTTAATGCGTGTGCATTTAAACCTTTATTACAACAATTAACACCCACTGATTTAGACATGCAGTTTTATCACAATCTCGCCCAACAGAACTATAATATGTTAATCAATTCAATTACAACGGATCAATGCAATGCAGAAGTCTAAGCTACTGTGGCTACCGTTCGGCATTGCTGCTGGGCTAGGTATCATGGCCATTAATAACTTCATCATGGAAAAAGACGTTGTATTAGAAGCGATCGAACCTACACACAGTGTTTATACTACTCAGGTCCAAGTTCAGAGCATTGCTCCCGCAGTAAAAGGTTATGGTCATGTCATCGCGAAAAACAAGTGGCAAGGTATCTCCGAAGTCAACGGTAAAGTCATTTACAAAAACGAACGATTACAAGGTGGTACGTTCATCAATGAAGGTGTGGAACTACTGCGCCTAGACCCGGTATCGTATAAATTAAATCTAACAACTGCACACGCGAACTTAGACAATATTAACGCTGAAGTTGAAAATCTCGATATTGAAGAGCAGCGCTTAACGCGTTCATACCAAGTCGAGAGCAAAACCCTTGCGCTGGAAAAAAAAGAATACCAACGTAATATCAAACTAAACAAAAAAGGTACTATCTCGGCGTCAAGTTTAGAGCAGCAAGAACGTATCGTATACAATACCCAGCTACAATTAAATGATTTAAAAGCACAAGTAAATCAACTTCCAGCCCGTAAAAAAGCACTACAAGCACAAATAGCCCAAGCGCAAAGCCAAATCGATCAAGCACTACTTGATTTAGAAAATACCATCATTACCATGCCATTTAACGGTCGTATTATTGATGTTAGTGCCGAACTGCGACAGTTTGTGTCTGCTGGCACGAGTCTGATCTTGGCCCATGATGTGTCGACATTAGAAGTCGAAGCGAAAATGCCCACCAGCCAGCTCAGCCGCCTCATACACAGCTTAAAACAAGACCGAGATGTATTAGATAATCTTAACGCTGTCCCTGATATCGCTATCGCGAATTTAACGGCACGTATTACATTACGTAATTCATCATCAGAAACCCATTGGCAAGGTAAGGTAACCCGAATCCTGGGTGAAATTGATTCGCGCTTAGGCACTGCAGGCTTAGTCGTTGAAGTTGACTTTGATTTCCTTGAATTCATTAAACGTAATGATCCCAATGACAGTCCGATTATCTCGGGTATGTTTGTTGAAGTGACCGTAAATGGCCAAGTTCAACCGCAATTAACCGTACCATTAGCAGCCCTGCATAATAATCGTTTATACCTGGTAGATGAAGATAATAGACTGCAATTACAAACCGTTAATGTGCTGTTTATTCGCGATCAAGTCGCCGCCATTAAAGCAGATGGCCTTAAAGTCGGTCAACAAGTGGTGTTATCTGACATTATCCCTGTTGCCAATGGCCTAAAACTAGCGCCGACAGTGTGGGCAGAGGATAAAGAATAATGATCCTGTTCTTTACCAGACATCCGACTGCTGCCAACTTAATTATGGCGATGTTTTTAGCACTCGGTGCGATCACTATTTCTGATATGAAGCGGGAAACCTTTCCAGACTTCTCCGTGACCATCGCACAAATTACCGTGCCCTACCCAGGTGCGAGTCCAGAAGATGTCGAACAAGCCATTTGTTTACCAATGGAAGATGCCCTCGATGGGATCAACAACCTTAAAAAACTCACCTGCAGTGCCAGCGAAGGTGTTGCGGTCACCACAGCTAAAATGACCCATGACGGTAATGGTACTACCTTTATTTCGGATATTAAAACCGTGGTCGATGCCATTGACCAATTCCCTGATGAAGTGGAAACGACTATTGTAAAAGAACTCCTGACATATGACAGTGTGGTCAGTCTGGTTATTTACAGTGACATGGATAAACAAGCACTCAAACTGTATGCCGAAGATGTTAAACGCCGTCTAAAACGCTTAAAAGGTATTGCCCAAGTTGAGATCAATGGTTTCTCTGATCCACAACTGCGCGTCGAACTTGATTTAATCGCCCTACGTCAACTCAATGTATCAGTCCAGGACGTGGCAAATCAGATCGCCAAACAAAATGTGAAAATGCCCAGTGGTAACTTGAATACCCCCAGCAGCACAATCCTATTACGTTTCGATGCACAGCGTTATACCTCACGCGAGCTGGGTGAGATCATTGTTTTTAGTAATGAAGATGGCAGTAAAATACAGTTAAAAGACATCGCCACAATAACCCGACGCTTTGAACTAGACGAATCGAAAATATCGGTCAATGGTAAAGAAGGTACCATGCTCGATATCAAAAAGTCGAAAGCCGATGACTCACTGGATGTACTTGAAGAAGTGCAACAATTTATTGTAAGCGAAAAACTGAAAACACCGGATAGTATTAAATTCTCGCTCACAAAAAACATTGCCTCGATCGCGAAAGATCGTCTGGAACTGCTGTTATCAAACGGTTGGCAGGGGTTCATTTTAGTATTCTTGGTGATGTGGTTATTCTTCCCTTGGCGCTACGCCATTTGGGTTGCAATGGGCTTACCAGTCTCTTTCCTTGCCAGTATGTATGTACTGTCATTAGTGGGCATTAGCTTAAACCTGATGTCGATGGTGGCGCTGCTAGTAGCTATCGGCCTGTTAATGGATGATGCCATTGTATTATCCGAAAGTATCGCTCATGAACTCAGTAAAACCGAAAATAAACTTGCGGGGATCGTCAGGGGGGTTGACCGGGTTAAAAATGGTGTATTTTCATCGTTCTTAACCACAGTGGCAATTTTTGGCTCGCTGGCATTTCTTGAAGGGGACATGGGCGCAGTACTTAAAGTGATCCCGATAACCTTAGTGATTACCTTAAGTGTATCCTTGGTTGAAGCATTTTTGATCTTACCGCATCACCTTTATACATCCATTAAAGATGTCGATGGCAGCGTTGCAGAAAGCAGTTTCAAAGGACGTTTTAATAAGAAGTTTGAATACTTCCAGTTTACTATTTTACCTAAAGTGATTGGTGCTGTTGTGGACCGTCGTTATATGGTCACGGCAGGCATCATAGCTTTGTTCATCGGTACAATATCGCTGGCATCCAGTGGTATCCTACGCTTCTCAGCCTTTCCCGAAGTGGAAGGTGATTGGGTACAGATAACAGTATTGATGCCGCCTGGCACCCCCCTTCATAAAACAGATGACGTTGTTGCCCGAATTACTCATGATATTAAGGCTACCAGTGCCAACTTTGGTGAACAACCCGATAAGGAATCATTGCTTAAATATATCACGGTACAAAGTGGCGCGAACGCTGACGCAGGGGAAACAGGTGAACATGTCGCCACGATCTTTGTTGACCTGCTCACATCAGAAAAACGCTCGACACGTATGGCCGATTATTTAGCTGCACTGCAACAACAGATTGGTGTGATTCCCGGTGTGACAAACCTGATTGTCCGCGAGCCTACAATCGGACCAGCGGGGCGTGCGATTGATATTGAACTCAGCCATCCTAGTATTCAAACGTTGAAAGATGCAGGTAATGAATTGGCACAATACCTGTCACAATTTAATGGTGTGAGTAACATTATTAGCAATCTTCGTGATGGTAAACCCGAACTGAGAATGTCACTGCTGCCTGGCGCTGAAACGTTTGGTGTCACAGGACAGGATATTGCAATGCAACTGCGCGCGGCATTTTTTGGTGTCACCGTCGATGAATTACAAATCGGCAGTGAAAATGTCGAATTAGACGTAAGGCTGGCCGAGCGTTACCGCTCTAATCTGGCTTACTATGAAGATTTCCCTTTTACCCTTGCTGATGGTAGCCAAATACCCCTTGCCAGTATTGTGAAAGTAGAATGGGGCCGTGGTGTCAGTCAGTTAAACCGTATTAATAATATCCGGACGATGTCGTTAAAAGGTGACATTGATAAAGAAAAAGCCAATACCGTAGAACTGATGACGCAGATGCAGAAAGATTTCGTCCCTAGCCTGACACAGAAATACCCTGGTATTGAAGTGCGTTTAGGGGGGGAAGTTGAATCCACCGCTGAAACTGGCACTTCAATGGTAAAAAGTTTCTCAATCGGTCTGTTCGTGGTCTTTGCGATCTTAAGCTTCCAGTTCCGCAGTTATGTTGAACCTCTCATTGTTATGCTTGCGATCCCACTGGCACTTATTGGGGTATTCTGGGGTCATTACATGCTGAATTATGATCTGACTATGCCGTCAATGCTGGGCTTTACGTCACTGGCCGGGATCGTAGTGAATAACTCCATTTTGTTAGTGCAGTTTATCAAAGAAGATTTAATCAAGAGTAATAACATTAGGCAAGCAGCAATACATGCAACAACTCACCGTATTCGTGCGATCTTAATTACCACAGCGACAACGGCAGCGGGCTTAATGCCGATATTACTTGAACAAAGTATCCAAGCTCAGGTGATTATCCCACTGGTTGTGGCATTGATTTTTGGTTTGTTAGCATCAACCATGTTAGTAATCTTAATTCTACCGGCTTTTTATGGCATCTTAGATGACTTTGGTTTAACCGAACGTCACAAATTAAGTGACTAGACCATTAACATGAATGACGCATAAAAAAAAGCCAGAAACAAAATGTAACTGGCTTTTATCGATACGGTTATCGCATACTTTAACTTGAATGTGACAATCTTTCGTTAAGCACAAATACCAATATGACGGCTTACATCATCAAACCAAGGTTGGCTTTCGCAGTCGAGTTCTACATCAAATTTACGGGATAACATTGACTGTACGTTTTTAATCGCATCACTGGCAATCAATACTTTTTCGCCTGCTGCATCATTCTGTTTTAAGGCAAGTTCATCGGCATAATTCAGTAAATCTTCAGCAGAAGCCAAATTAAAAGAAGCTGTGTGTAAGATGTCTAAACTTGCTTGCTTATAATTACATCCACGGATAAAACTAATCTCTTGTCTTACACGTGACACAAGCGCCAAACCATCTTTTATTAATTGTTGAAATTCCACTGTTAGCCTCTCAATTAAATTTAAGTCGCCGAATTATAGTCACCATCCTCAAAAAGCAGAATTGAATATAATTAAATTTTCGTTATAACAATGTAACTGGTCATTAATAATAAGATAGCTGTTCAATTAATAACTTACAATATGTATAAACAAAAATTATGAGCCTTGATAAGTATTATATGAATAAAAAATCGTTCCCATCACCCTTTCACTAATCCTACATATAATCACACAGATACATGTTTGAATTACTCATACTAAAATAAGATTGCGACCAAATAAGTGAAGCATAGTTAGACTGAAAAACCATTCTAAATTAATCTTTATTTTTCTATAAAAGTAAATCCACAATTTGTATGCATTTTCTAATTTAAAACCATATTCTGGCCACATCAAATAGAAACGCACCCTGAAAGGATAAGTACCATGACACAATTAAACGTAGTTGATACAGCTAAAAAACTTTGGAGCAGCAAAGACGAAATCGCTAAAAATATTTGGCTAGCAGGTCTTGGTGCATACGGTAAAAGCATTGATGAAGCGAACAGAGTTTCAGACAAATCTTCAACATTATTCGAAGAGCTTGTTGCTAAAGGCGCTAAGATTGAAGAATCAGCAAAAGCAAAATTATCTGATAAGAAAATCTCTACAGACGTTTTAGAAAATCGCGTAAACCAAGTGTTCACTAAAATCTCTGGTGTTGATAGCACTAAAGTTGACACGCTAAATGCTAAAGTTGACGAATTAACTAAAGCAATTGCTGAACTTAAAAAGTAACTCTTTTTGACGTTAAAGTAGTTCTTTTAAAGTTGATAAAATGGTGAGCCTAGGCTCACCATTTTTCGTTTTAGGATATAATAAAGTGCAAATCAGCAACAAGTTCACCAATATTTAGTCAAATATGAACATATAAAGCATATTATCGACTTGTTTAGATATTGACCAAAAAGTCAGTTAAATGAAAAATATTTAATATTATCCAGTTATACACCTAAATCCTTTCAAAGCCCTATAAGTAGCAGTCCGCCCTAACAATACTGGCTGTTTATATCCTAGATACCTGCCTGTTTTGAATCATCGCATCGCACAAAAAAATTGACAACCGCGTCAACATCTTTAAGATGCCCCGCAAGCAATGTGACGTTGTATAATTTTGGCAATATGGGCCTTAAGTCTCTACTCTGAAACCGTAAATTTCAGACCTACAATGAAGCAGGATAATTGTACCTTTTTTCTGGTATAGTTCCCCTACCCAAGTTTATACTTCGGAATATTGTCATTTTAAATCAACCAACTAAATAGTAATGGGTGTTTAATGGACAAGTACTTCCTCCTGTCTGCGCGTGGCGCAACTGTAAAAAATGAAATCTACGCGGGTTTAATTACCTTTTTAGCGATGAGTTATATCTTAGCAGTGAATCCGGCAATCTTAGGAAGCATCGAAGGGATAGACAAAGGCTCGGTATTTACCGCAACAGCACTCTCTTCAGCTATCGCAACATTTATTATGGGTGCGTTTTCTAAATATCCAATTATGTTAGCGCCAGGTATGTCGATGAACGGCTTCTTTAAAGCTATCTTACTCGGTGGCGGTATCTCGTTACTTTGGCATGAAGCACTCTTTGCTATTTTCCTTTCTGGTTGTCTCTATTTAATTTTAAGCTTAACACCCGCTCGTAAGGTGATGATTGATGCGATTCCTGAAGATTTAAAACTCGGTATTGCCGTTGGTCTGGGCTTATTTGTTTCTTTTCTTGGTTTACGTAACGCCGATATCATTGTAAGTAACCCGTTTACCTTGGTCAGTATGGGCGATGTTAGCGATCCCAAAGTGTTTATCGCCCTGTTCAGTATCTTTATTGCGATTGGCTGTTTAGTCCGTGATATGAAACTCGCGACTGTTATTTCGTTCATCTCATCTATCATTTTAAGTTTATTAAGCGATCACTTCCTAGGTAGTAACTTAATTACTTTACCAACTGAAGTATTTTCTATGCCGCCAAGTTTAGCGCCCACATTTGGTGCTATATTTGATTTGTCACAACTGACAATGCCAAAACTGACTGATTTAATTTTCTTAGTTATTATCTTCTTTATTGTCGATTTCTTCGATGGTTTAAGCACGATTGTGGGTGTCGGCCGTGATGCGGGTATTATCGGTAAAGATGGTAAAGTACCAAACGCGAAATCGGCATTAGTGGCTGATTCAGGCGGTACGATCATTGGTACTATACTAGGGACAACGTCAATTACCGCTTATTCAGAATCTGCAGTCGCGTCATCATTGGGGGCTAAGACAGGTATCAGTGCGATCACGGTGGCTGTGATGTTCTTGATATCTATGTTCTTATTCCCTGTATTCTCAATCTTTACCTCGGCGATTGTGGCGCCAGCACTGGTTGTTATCGGTATTTATATGATTAAGAATTTGGCAAACGTTAACTGGGATAAGAAAGAGTCAGCAATTCCTGTATTCTTTATTATGGTATTTAGCTTGTTAACCTTCTCGCCTGCAAACGGTATGGCAATGGGTTTCATCAGTTACTGTTTCGTCATGTTAGTACAAGGTGACGGCAAAAAAGTTCACCCGATTATTTACTCACTCGCACTACTATTTGTTGTTTATTTAGCAATTTCATAATTTAGGGACTGACACATGAATTTATTAGAAAAAGCGATTTTAGAGCACGGAAAATCAGTTAACAACGTAGCCCTAGACGCTAGTAGCTTTTTAACAAAGCAAATCGATATTCAGATTTTAGACTGGTGTGCATCACAATTAGCTATCCACTTTCAAGATGCCAAGATCGACCGTATTTTAACGATTGAGAGCGGTGGTATTGCGATCTCTACATTGGTGGCCTTAAAACTCAATGTGCCATTAGTGGTCATGAAGAAAAAGCGTAGCATGTTAGACCCAGAGAATGTACTAACGGCTAACGTATTCAGCTTTACTAAAAATACCTCATACGAATTGAACTGCAATGTTGAACACATTAATGACAATGACCGCGTATTATTTATTGATGATGTATTGGCACACGGTAATGCGGTTGAAGGGACGCTGGCTATTCTTGAGCAAACCACAGCTAAATTAGTCGGTGTTGGTATATTATTCGAAAAATCGTTCCAAAGTGGCGCAGCAATGCTCGCAGAAAAAGGCATTGACACCTTGTCATTGGCCCGTATAAGTTCGCTAGAGAATGGTATCCATTTTTAATAAAATACCTGTTAGTAGAACAAAATAAACCGAAAGGGGAGAAACCACATATGTTTCTCCCCTTTTTAGTTTTTATGCTTAACGAGATAGCCATAAACAAAATACTAGGATATAAGCAAATCCTCATCTTTAATTGTCAACAGCCCCCCCCCCCCCCNNCCCCCCCCCCGAATAAACTATTTTTATAAAGCCGTTTCTAAATGATATGCGCCAATCATCTTACCCTCAAGATTCAGGAACCGTTCATAGGAGAATGGCTTGATATCGACACTGGTTGGTTGACCCCGAACAAGTTCATCCAAAATCTTCCCTGTGATCGCAGACGTCAACATACCAGTGCGAAAATGACCACAGGCATTCAGATAACCTTCAACGCCTGGAACAGGCCCAAGAATAGGTAATTCATCAGGCGTCCCTGGACGCAGTCCAGCCCAGCAACGTTTAATATTCATATCCTTTAGAGCAGGAATTGATTTTAAAGCACCTTGTGCTAATTCTCTGATGTGCTGAATATTATTACTGGTATCAAAACCAGATTCTTCAGTTGTCGAGCCTATCAGGATCTCACCATTATCCTTCTGTGCAATATAGCAATCACTCGTGGTCAGACAGCCATTTAATAACTTAGGCAATTTCTCCGTAATCACCACCTGTCCTTTTACTGGAAATACAGGGAGTGCATATCCTGTCGCCCATTTACTGATTGTTTCGGCCCACGCGCCTGCCGCGTTAACCATTAACTTGCAATTTAATGTACCTTGCTCAGTTTTTACAGCCGTTACTTGGTTTCCATTTCGCTCAACACCAGTCACCTTAGTATTCAGATATAACTCAACACCATTTTGCCGCGCAGCTTCTAAATACGCTTCGTTAAGACGATAGGGGTTAATCTGATGGTCACAATCGAATTCCATTGCACCGATGGCTTCAGGAGAAATCTGTGGTTCCTCGGCACGTAATTCTTCCTGAGTGACCCAGCGAACATGCTCCTGCCGGTTCGGTACTGCTGCTGCAATCTGCTCTGCATACAAACGGTCATATTGATCAAACATGACAAACTTAAGACCAGTCCGTTCCAATTTGAAATCCACATTATGCTTTTCAAGTAACTCTTTATAGAGAGACGGATACATTGCATTAGACATCATTGCCATATCAAAGAATGGTTCAGGCATGATGTGTGGGTTCATTTCAGGCGTTTTACCTGTTGCAGATTTCTCCATCTGCTTAGACAGTGTTTTAAATAGAATTACGCCACAACCTAGTCCTGTTGATTCGCCCATAGGCCACAAGCCTCCAGCAGAAGCTCGAGATGCATTACCCGGATACTTATAATCAACCAGTGCGATTTTTAAATCCCGTTGGCGACTAAGAAAGTAGGCAACTGAAGCTCCAATAACACCACCGCCACAAATTACTACATCATATGTATTCATACTTCGTTCTCCATAAGCGCTGAGAATGGAATCGGATCTAACGGAAATCTTGGGCGTATTAAACCGATCTCTTGACTAAACCCTTCTTTCTTCATTCGGTCATAACAATAATGAGCACAGGTTTTTCCCTGACAGTCTCCCATCGTGACGCGTGTGCGCATCTTTAACGTTACAATATCCCGGCATCCCTGTGCAATTGCTTCATCTATGGATTTTTTCTTCACTTGTTCACAACGGCAAATAACCGTTTCATCATCAGGCAGTGACACTAACCCCAATTGACGATGACTTGTATTATCGAAAGCCTTTCGGAATCGGTACAAACGAGAAAGAGTACGATGAAAAGCAATAATACATTGCTCCGCAGTTGCATGATCTAATTTTCCTAGCTCACAAGCGATAGCTTTCGCGGCAATCTTTCCTTCGGTTATAGCGGCATCAGCTCCAGCGATCTTTACGCTATCTCCCGCACATAAGACTCCACCCACACTACTTCGCTGCCACTTATCAACTTTTGGAATAGCGCCACTCATGTGATCATATTCCACATCAAGTTCCAAAAGTTGTGCTAATTGTGAACGCGCAGCAAAACCATAACCTACACCAAGAGTATCTACAGTGTGAGTCACCGCTTTTGATTTATCCGGTAACCACGACCCATCATAAGGTGCCACCATAACTTCATTTAACTGATTATCCCCCTCAGCTTTCACCAGCCCCCAACCATAGTGGAGAGGAATCTTTTGTTGCTTGAGATACCACATCATAGATAAGCCATCGAGCACCTGTTGCGGGCGGTTGAGCATCGCTAGCGTTTCTTTGGCAATAGCACTGAATTTTGCGGCTTCATATATGGCTTCAACTTGACAACCCGCTTTGTGCAACTGACAAGCTACCAGTACTAAAAGTGGTCCACTACCCGCTATCACAACTTTATTTCCCGGCCTGACCAAACCACTTTTTAGCTGTAATTGTATCGCACCGAGTAACATCACTCCCGGAAGCTGCCAACCCTTAAAAGGTATACTGCGCTCCTGACAGCCTGTTGCCAGAATGAGGTGATCATATTCAATATTGGTAAGTTGGTGGTCATGTGTAATTAGAAGGTTATTATTTCCTAATGGCCCAAGGACTCGAGTTTGGGTTTGAAGATTAATAAAAGATGAATAACTTTGATATTCCTGCTGAAACTTATCCATTGAAGCTTTTAGCTTCTCATCGAGATGCGGCATATCTGGTGTATTACGCCATGGCCCACGATAGATAACGCCTCCCGCTTTAGGCGCTTCATCAATAACAGTACTATAAATACCATTTCGAGCTAATTCTATCGCAGCAGACATACCCGCCGGACCAGCACCCACAATCACAATCTTCTTAGCCATGTTTCCCACCTTGTTCCTGTACCATATTGCGCCCAGTCTCGATTTGCATATCTGGTTTTACAATAGTCTGGCATGCTCGCTGTTTATGCTTGCCATCGATATGTAGATGGCAGCAATGGCATACCCCCATACCGCAATAAGGTCCAGATTTAACACCGTAATCGTTTTTCATCAACTGGCGAACGCTAGATGCCAATAATGTACTGAGTACACTTTCTCCTTCAATTGCCGAAATCTGTGTTCCATCAACATTAATAGTAAACAGCCTGTCCATAGCTTCTGTTATATCTTGCTTTCTTTTTTCTGACATTATTCTGTTACTCCATAGAAGTTGAAGTTATGACAAATACTTATTATTCGCCTATAACTGACACCAACGGCGCGATAACATACGCTGTCATTACAGTAAGGCGAGTAAATAAAGTCATCAAACAATAACCATAAAAATAACAAGGTTAAAGTATCACTAAAGGGTTATCATTTTATTTTTGACATCAATCACATTTTTAATTTAATTTCATGATCAACATCACACATCACTGAAATAAAAAAACAAAAAATGAACCTAAATCAGGACTATACCCCATTAAATATCGACAAAGCAGACATTAACACTGTAAGTCAAAGTAAATTAATTACACTGTAAATAAGAAGTTTTTTACATAAGTAGAGTTGAAAATCTAAATTAGTGGGTATGGAGGTTGAAATTAGAATCTTGTTTGAACGAATATTCAGACATTACGCTGCAATACGAGCAGAAAATACATTGGTATCCTGTCATTGGCACGTTCTAGTTCACTAGAGAATGGGATTAATTTTGAATTAAATGACTATTAGTTAGTATAAAACTAACACCCGTCTTCAATTGTAGATACTTCATTGTATACGACAATCCCATTACTCACCCTGAATGCATAAAATGCATAACATTGGTCCCTCACTGATTTACCATTTGGTACAAACAGCATACCCCAGCCTTGGGGGTAACCGGCAGTGATACTACTAGCAGGCGTTTGATCAACAACACATGCTGGCGCTTGCGAACACACCTCATCTAAAACCGTCGGTTGATAATAACCATTACCCAGGTAATGCAGATTACTGTTCATTAACTCTGCTAACGCATTATCCCAGATCTCTTGTGGCTTACCAAAGTAGGTATTTATTTCGACATCACCGATAGTCACTTTGACGCTGGATCGGTCCTCGACACCTTGCATGATCGCGGCATAACGAACTTGCTCAACAACAAAGCTAAAGTTACCAGCAATACCCTTAATCGCAGCTATTCGAGCGCCTTGCTGGATATTGATAAATCGAGGGATTGCGACCGCGGCAAGCACGCCGAGTATAATGATCACGATAACCAACTCGATAAGGGTAAAGCCTTTATTCTTATGTCTCATTAATTTGATATCCCTATCCTAGAGATGAGTTCATCCCGTTATAATCCTTTATTTAATGAGCGACACACCTTCAACTTGAGTCACTGTGCTCGCATTAGTACGTTCGATTGTTTTAACAAGCACAGATTGAATCGTTTCATCTTCTCGGGCATCACTTTTGCTCACAAACTTTTGTGCTTGTGGTTCCGCGCCCTCTTCTAACGTGAACGTCACAACAACTTCGGTTGCAGCATCCTTCGTTTCACCAAAGTACGCTAACGCGACTAACGGATAACCTTTAAAACCTTTCTTAACTAATTTTTCGATACGCTTTTTTGCTTTATCTAAATTCATCATTGAATCCTTGTGGTTATTAAACCTGAAAATATAATACGTTAAAAAATAGGGAATAGTTATTCCCTAAATTGACTAGCTTGCGACTAAGACGAACAGCTCAACACCATCTTGCGTCCCCACTCAGGAGGTAATGCAGCGAGCTTTTCAAACTCAGGGTGTTCGGCAAACGGATTCGATAATACTTCAAGTAACTCATTCACCAAGCTGTAGTCGTAGTCAGTTGCTTGCGTGATCGCTTGCTGCGCTAAGTAATTACGTAAAATATACTTAGGGTTAACTTGGTTCATGCTCACTTTACGCAGTTCATCTACGCTCGATTCTAAGACTAAACGTTGCTGATATTTAACCGCCCAAACATCAAATGCCTCTCGGTCAATAAACTGATCGCGTATTAGGCTATTATCAGCATCCTCAGCGCTATTAAAATCACTTAATAGACGGAAAAAATAGGTATAGTCCACTGCGCTACCGGCCAATATTTCCAACAAGTGTTTAATCAACTCACCATCCGTATCATGCACTTGTTGTAAACCGAGTTTACCACGCATCAACTCACGAAATTTCGCTAAAAATATATCATCATAAGTTTGTAGCACTGCATTTAACGGATCGATATCAACGAACGGAGTCAGGGCTCGGCCTAACGCCATTAAATTCCAATAACCCACTTGTGGTTGCTGATTAAAGGCATAGCGACCCGAATAATCGGTGTGATTACAAACATAAGCGGGATCGAAGTTATCCTGAAACGCAAACGGGCCATAATCAAAGGTTTGCCCTAAGATCGACATGTTATCGGTATTCATCACCCCATGAACAAAACCAACCGCTTGCCAATGTGCCATTAACTCCGCAGTAGTGGTCATCACTTGCTTATAAAACGCCAAGTAAGGTACTTCTTCGTTTAAGGCATCAGGGAAATGCTTGGTTAGAGTGTAATCCAACATCAGCTTTAAATCGTCTAAACGCTGGGTATAATAAAAATGTTCAAAGTGACCAAAACGCACATGCGATTCTGCAACACGCACCACCATGGCGGCTTGTTCAACTTGCTCTCGCATCACCGTATCACTACCAACAACCACACTTAATGCTTGTGTTGTTGGAATACCTAACCCTTGCATTGCCGCACTGCATAAATACTCGCGAATACTTGAACGTAATACTGCGCGACCATCACCTTGACGGCTATAAGGCGTTCGGCCTGCACCTTTTAAATGCAGATCCCAAGTCGTGTTATTGCAACTATCGCCACTAGTATCATTACCTTTAACTTGCGCTAACAGCAAACCACGACCGTCACCGAGATCCGGGTTGTAGTGACCAAACTGATGACCGGTATACTTCATAGCCAGGGGTTCGAAACCGCTTGGTAGATAGTTACCAGAACATAGCTGCAATAACGCATCACTATCAGCAACAGCAGTATCGAACCCTAACAAGGCTAATACTTGCGGGTTTAGACTGACCATTTTCGGGTCGCTGATCCCATCTGGCATTTGCTTGTTATAAAAATGCGCGGGCAACGTCGCATAGTGATTATCACAGTTCAGTGAATCAATACTTGTCAGCTTATCAAGCCTATCGGTTTGCTCATGGCTGTCTACTGGCTTATTAACGATGCTCACAGATTATCCCTGCGGTTAAAGACTTTATATAAATATACCCAAATTATTGCATGGTATTGTGCTCAACACCTAACAACAACTTGGGTATATGCTTCATCGACTATTTTGTGACGATCGCTTTAGCGTTCTAGCTTAATGACCTAGTCTTTGCTATTGGCATTAAAACCCATCGATATCGAGTTAATGCAAAAACGTTGACCTGTCTCTGTTGGTCCATCCGGAAATACATGTCCTAAATGCGAATCACAGTTACTGCACGTCACTTCAATGCGTTGCATGGCTAAACTGCTGTCTTCGGTATACACCACTGCGCCTGATTTAATCTCTTTATCAAAGCTTGGCCAACCGCAGCCCGAATTAAACTTGCTATCACTGGTAAATAACGCACTACCACAGCATTTGCAGTGATATACACCCACGGTCTCATTGTTTAACAGCGTCCCCGTGTAAGGATGCTCTGTGCCTTTTTTACGGCACACGTGAAACTCTTCATCCGTTAACTCTGCTTGCCACTCGGCATCAGTTTTAGTCACTGTAATACTGCTTTTATCTGTGTTCTTTATCTCTTTATTCATACTCTTTTTGTCCTCACGGTTAATGAGTAGATTGTAAGCGACCGTACAATGTTTGATAAAGCCCTTCAACCTGTAATAATTCATGATGTTGTCCTGACTGGCTTATTTCGCCATCGTCGAGCACATAGATCAAGTCAGCCTGTTTAATTGCGCTAAGTCTATGGGCTATAATTAATGTCGTTCTGTCTTCTAAAAATTCGCTAAGGTTGTGGTGTAAACGACTTTCGGTTTCGGTATCTAATGCCGATGTTGCTTCATCAAATACCACCATTTGTGGTTTACTTAATACCATTCTCGCAATCGCTAAACGCTGGCGTTGACCACCAGAAAGACGCACACCATTACGTCCGACTAAGGTATCTAATCCATGACCCAGTTGTTTAATTGTGTCTGCCATTTCTGCGACTTGCAGTGCTTGCCATAATTCATCATCGGTAAAACTATTACCCATAGATAAATTTTCACGTATCGAGGTGTTAAACAAGATAGGTTGCTGTAATACCGTGGCAATATTTTCACGTACTTTATCATAACCAATCTGGTTTAGCGGCACATCGTTAATTAAGATCTCGCCTTGCTGTTTCTCATATAAACCCAATAGCAATTGCACCAGTGTCGATTTACCACCTCCGCTCACAGCAACAATCGCGACTTTCTTACCTTTCGGGATCACTAAGTTTACATTACGGATCACTTTGTTTTCACTATTGTAAGCAAAACACACATCTTTGAATTCAACCGTTACGCCTTCTTGACCTGAAAACGGATCAACCACACACGGATGTTGTGGCTCTTGTGTTAATTCGAACACGCCGTTTAATCGTTTCAATGCCGCCGAGGCTGCAAAGTAGGTATATTGAATACTTAATAATTCTTGTACCGGTCCCATCATAAACCACAGGTAACCAAATACCGCGAAGATCTGACCAATAGTCAGATCAGCAAAAACGACCATCAACATAGCGATCGCACGGAACACTTCAAAACCAATTAAGAAGATAGTGAAGCTTAGACGGTTAACCGCATCGGTTTTCCATTGTGATTGGATCGCGCTATGACGTAACTCACTCGCCGCATCAATAACACGGCTAAAATATTGTTTCTCACGTTGCGCAGTACGCAACTGTTGGATTGCATCTAAGGTATCAATTAGCGCTTCTTGGAATGCTTCAAAGGCGGCATTTTCACGTGTTTTTAAATTTTTAATCCGCTTACCAAACGAACGAGAAAAATAGATAACTGCCGGATTCAACAATAAGATGATTAAACCTAACTGCCAATCAATCCATAACAAGATCGCAGCCGTACCGATAATGGTGAGCATACTGACTAGGAACTTAGATAAGGTCTCAGCTAAGAATTTATCGATAGTTTCAACATCGGTGATACAACGAGAGCTGATCCCGCCCGAGCCCTGCGTTTCATACTCAGTTAATGATACCAGCGGTAAATGGTGCATTAATTTATTACGAATGTAGAAGCTTAAGTTCTTACCAATGATGGTAAATTGTCTCGCTTGCCATACCGACAAGACTAAACTAGACAAGCGTAGCAACACCACAAAACCAAGGATTGCCAGAATATACAGTTGCGGCCCCCACCATGATTCAGGGAACATATTTTGCATTGCTTGTACCGCCGCACCGGGTTTTTCTAACAATACTTCGTCCACGAGTAAAGGCATCATCAGCGGAATAGGGACACTGACTAAGGTGGCAAAAACGGCAATAATATGGGCAGTAATTAATGGTTTCTTTTGGCGTAATACACGTTGTCGGATCAACTGCCAGCTAATACGTGTACCCTTTTTTTGTTGATCATGTTGCTGAGATTTCGATTCAAATTGCGTATTTTCTTTTATCATAATTTATATAAAACCACGTTTACCTAATGCTTTTGAGAATGATTATCAATTGTATTATTATGCCGTAGATTCACTCGCAACAACAGCTTTAATGCCCGCACTATGTACCTTGATGCAGATATCACCTTGTTTAAATGCAATCGTAGGGTTTGCTAATGTTTCACCTGCTGCCTGTGGTGATGAACGTTTAATTTTAATGCTGCGGTCATTCGCTAACATCCTATCGATATCAGGATTAATCAGGCGTAATGCCTGTTCTAGCTCTGCCATATTAGTCGCATTACCCGGTAACACTAACTCAATGTGTTCCCAACCTTGTTGGGGATAATGCTTGGCAGGAAACGGCAGTTCGACACAATCAATCTGCCAATCATCTAACGTTAACGGCTTATCTAATACTATTATATATATCGGTCGACCGTTAATAATGCTGTCAGAAATAACCTTACCACGTTGTTTAAACTCAGCCAGTAGTGACTCTGCGATTGCAATATCATTAACCCGCAATGCGATATGATCACACCATAACGCATCAGTTTTTGAGTTTGATTGTTCAAGTAAACCAAGTTGATGTGAGAATGCTAAAATCGCTTTAGAGAATGCCGGCCACTGCTGAGTTAGATCTTGATATTGCATGGTAATTCCTTCAATGAGTTATCACGTAATAATAACACAAGCCACATTTTTACTGGGTGGTTTATAAAATAACCATTCTTGATGTAGTGCAAAAATTTTAAAGTTGGCTCTAATTAGGTCAAAAACACAGAGCTTTTAGGACATTATCCTGTTAAATTAAAGAGGATTTCTTTTAATAACTTTTCATGAACAATAGGGTGTACAAATGAATAATGCTTTTGATGCAGTAAAAAGTGCTCGTCGTAAAAACAAGCTAAAACGTGAGATCCTCGATAACGCGAAGAAGATCCGTGATAACCAAAAACGTGTCGATCTACTTGATAATCTACTTGATTATCTTGCGCCAGAAATGACTCAAGCAGAGATTGTTGAAATCATTGCGAACATGAAATCAGATTATGAAGACCGTGTTGATGACCACATCATTACCGGTGCTGAACTATCTAAAGAACGCCGTGAAATTAGCAAAAAAATTAAAGCAATAACAAAAGCTGTTAACGAAAAATAAGAAGAAATCGAACGCTATACACCTACACGATAATCCGCGCCCTAAATAAATCTAATAAGCGGATATCAATATTTAGACAAAGCACCAAGTAAACAAGCTCGCTCGTTTTGGTGCTTTGTTTTAATAAACAAGCCACCTCCTCCCCCTCTCACTACCATATACGATTCCCAGTACGCGAGGCGTAAAGGTTATAACTATACTAATAACAATGCTAATCTAACTGTCTCCCAGCCAATTAGCAGTCGATAGCCATGAAACCATTGCCTAAATCAATTTTTACATCCTTCTCCAAAGAAAGCCCATTTGTTTTTCTCGCCCTTGCCGGTATTGTCATGTCGATGACCTTTTCGGCATGGAACGCACTACTGAATAACTTTGCTATCGAGAATGCCGCATTTACAGGGGCCGAAATAGGCACCTTACAATCGATACGTGAGATCCCAGGGTTACTTGCTTTCACGGCTGCATTTGTATTGCTGATACTAAAAGAACAAGTATTTGCCATTATTGCCTTATCCTTGCTCTCGATTGGGGTGGCGATAACGGGATTTTTTCCCTCTGTTTATGGCTTATATGCCACAACCGTGCTTATGTCTGTGGGTTTCCATTATTACGAAACCATCAACCAATCATTGAGCCTGCAATGGTTTAGTAAAGCCGAAGCCCCTGCGCAACTGGGTCGCCTACTCGCGGTGAAATCATTTGCAGCCCTCTTTACCTTTGCGGGTATTTGGCTGGCGTTCACCGTGTTTGAGGCAGACTATGTAACCGTATACATGGCATGTGGACTGCTCGGGCTGGTAATCACCGCTTGGCTCGCAACCCATAGACCTAAAGTCCAAAATACCCATGTACAACACAAAAAACTCATCTTGCGTAAGCGCTACAGCTTGTATTACTTGCTGACTTTTTTAGCGGGTGCCCGCCGACAAATATTTATCGTCTTCGCAAGTTTCCTCATGGTCGAAAAATTCGGTTACGGTGTACCTGAAATCACCGCACTATTCATGCTCAATCATGTCATTAATCTGTATTTAGGGCCTAAAATCGGCGCATGGATTGGTCGTGTAGGTGAGCGTCGCGCATTAACATTCGAATATACCGGACTTATCTTTGTGTTTATTGGTTACGCCTTGGTAGAGTCAGCAGAGTTTGCCGCCGTGCTGTATATTATTGATCACTTATTCTTTGCAATGGCGATTGCATTAAAAACCTATTTCCAGAAGATTGCCGATCCGAAAGATATTGCCGGTAGCATGGGCGTGAGTTTCTCGATTAATCATATTGCTGCTGTCGTTATTCCGGTGATTTTCGGCATGATCTGGTTATATAATCCATCGTTAGTATTTTACGCTGGCGCGGCGATTGCTTGCTTATCTTTGATACTCAGTCGCTTCATACCAGTGACGTACAAATCAGAATCAAGCGTGAGCAATAACGCAGCTTAAGGCGGGACGCAGGTACAAAAAAGGCCATCACATAATGTGATGGCCTTTTCTATTTTTTAATCAATCATTCACTCACTTAAAACAAGCACCGATTGCTCGGTTAATGCTTATTATTTGCTTGCGATGTATTCTTCGTAAGTACCGTCGAAATCAATGATGCCGTTTGGCGTGATATCCCAGATACGTGTCGCAACTGTAGATACAAACTCACGGTCATGAGAGATGAATAGTAAAGTACCTTCATATTTCTCAAGCGCTATGTTCAATGCTTCAATTGATTCCATATCCATGTGGTTCGTTGGTTCATCCATTAATAATACATTTGGTTTTTGCATCATTAATTTACCGTAAAGCATACGGCCTTTTTCACCACCAGATAGTACACTTACTTTCTTGCTAATGTCATCATTAGAGAACAGTAGACGACCTAGGTAACCACGAACAGTTTGATCGTCATCGCCTTTTTCTTTCCACTGATTCATCCACTCCATTAGCGTCATATCTTCTTCGAAGTATGATTCGTGATCCTGTGCATAATAAGCGATGTTTACGTTTTCAGACCATTTGTACTCACCCGAATCTGGAGTAAGTTCGTCTACTAACATACGCATTAATGTTGTTTTACCAACACCATTAGTACCGATAATTGCAATACGCTCGCCAACTTCTACCATCGTCTTGAAGTTAGAGAATAATGGGCCATCATCAAAGCCTTTTGTTAGGTCTTGAACTTCTAATGCATTACGATAAAGCTGTTTTTCTTGCTCGAAACGAATGAATGGCGTTTGACGGCTAGATACTTTAACTTCATCAAGCTCAATTTTATCAAGACGTTTAGCACGTGATGATGCTTGTTTTGCTTTCGATGCGTTTGCAGAGAAACGAGCAACGAATGCTTTAAGCTCTGTAATTTGCGCTTCTTTTTTCGAGTTGCTTGTTAGTAGTTGCTCACGCGCTAATGCAGAAGCAAACATGTAATCATCGTAGTTACCTGGATAAACACGTAATTCACCGAAATCTAGATCAGCCATGTGAGTACAAACACTGTTTAAGAAATGACGATCATGCGAGATGATTACCATTGTGCTTTGACGTGCGTTTAGTGTTTCTTCTAACCAGTCAATCGTGGCGATATCCAAGTTATTCGTTGGTTCGTCAAGTAGTAAAATATCTGGATCAGAGAATAGTGCTTGTGCTAGTAGTACACGTAGTTTCCAACCTGGAGCAACTTCGCTCATTAGGCCGTAGTGTAGTTCTACTGGGATACCAACACCGATTAGTAGTTCACCCGCACGAGATTCAGCTGTGTAGCCGTCCATCTCTGCGAATTCACTTTCTAGATCGCCAACACGCATACCATCTGCTTCAGTCATTTCTGGGTTAGCATAAATTGCGTCACGTTCTTCTTTCACTGTCCACATTTCTGCGTGGCCCATGATCACTGTATCAAGTACAGTGTTGTTTTCGAATGCGAATTGATCCTGACTTAATTTACCTAGACGTTCGTTTTCATCAAGCTTCACGTTACCAGAGCTTTGATCTAAATCGCCGCCTAAGATTTTCATGAATGTTGATTTACCACAACCGTTAGCACCGATTAAACCGTAACGATTACCGCCACCGAACTTAACTGAGATATTTTCGAAAAGTGGCTTGGCACCGAACTGCATTGTAATATTTGCTGTGCTAATGATAGGGAACGCTCCTGTCCAAAAAGTGGACTAAATATAAATTACTGAATTTTAAGTTGGCGGAGTATAGCACCTAATGTGACGTAAATCACGTAGTCTAATTGGTAAATATAAATGAATAAGAGGAAATATTACTTTAAGGTTTATTTGACTCACTAGACTGCATCCGTGCAGTCTGCTTACGCTGTTTTAGCTGTTTATTTTATCTAATGACTATTTATATACTAGTACTAGCCAATGGCCGCTGGTACTTGCGAGAGCAACAACCAAGCGCCAAGTAATACGAATACCGAACCCATGATCTTATGTTGGTAGATGTGGAAGCGCTCGTTGGTTAATAATGATTTACCTAAGGTACCCACCGTCACCACTAACATTAAGTTAAACAATAAACCTAATACGTTAAGCAATAAACCTAGCGCGAGCATTTGTTCGCCAGAAGACGTCTCGATATTTGATGATACAAACTGTGGTAAGAACAACACAAAGAATAATAAGGCTTTAGGGTTTAACAAGTTGCTGAATACCGCTTTACGGTACAGTGAGCGTGCCATTTTGCTGGTTTGATTCACTTCAGGAGCAACAACCGAGCTAGTGCGTAAACAATCCCAACCCATTTTTAATAAATATAAACCACCCAATAAATGCAAGGCTTTAAGCGCCATCGGGCTCATCGCGATCATCGCAGACACACCCATCGCGGCCAATAAAGTTAAGATAATACCTGATGTTGCATTACCCAAACTGGCAAATACCCCTACTTTGCGACCATAACTTAAGCTTGAACTGGCAATTAATAACATGTCAGGACCTGGGATCAGTAATAGGGCTACAACAGCAGTCAAATAGACTGGTAGAATAGATAAATCAATCATGGATAGTTCGCATTACAAAATAAGGAACTGGATTGTAATGTATCTGATAAAATTTACACCTACTATTTAACCTATAAATCAGTTAATAATACAAATTAAATCAAGCACAAATATTAACTCTGGATATCTTCTCTTACCACCTACAGTATTAAACGCCCGAAAAGACTGTCGAAAAATTTTACAAAATATTAAAAAACGATTTACAGCTAAAATTTATCTGACTGATTTAAAAGATAAAAACCAATGTGGCATAGGGTATGCTCGCTCCTAAATGCTAAGTACAAGTAGTCTTCAATTCACTTTTCAACTTTATGAAAATGATATGAAAGGACAAGCGTCATGAAACACAATAAAGTATTTAAAAGCATATTATCAACAGTGGTATTATCTACAATGGCAGTGATGATAGCACCAGTAAAGGCAACACCAATTAATACTAACGTTGTCGCAGTTGTAGATGAATCCGGTTCAATGAGTACCGAACACGGCTGGTTAGGAATGATGATTACAAGTTTAGATGCAGCGTTACTCGCTGTTGCTGCTGGTGATTCGTTCAACGCTACCTATGGCTTAACAGGTTATGGTGCATCGGGTAACGGAGGTCACGCTGTAGCTGGTCATCAACATACCGTCGGTGGGGGTCAATTAGGCTCTGCAGCTCAATTCGATACAGCTACGGGCGGGTTAGTACTCACAGGTGGTCATGAAAATGGTCTCCAAGCAATCGACTATGCGCTCACTAGTTATGCGTACACAGGCGGTGCTGTCAAGAACATAATATTAGTCACCGACGAAGACAGTGACGGGGCATTCGGTGTAATAAATGCAGCAACGAGTCTATCAAGCGCAGCGGCATTACTTAACGCTATTATTAATGTCAGTTTCGAATGTGGTAACGGTAACACTGCACTTGGTATGACTAGCTCCCTAGGTTATGAAGCGGATGGTAGCGGTGGCTTTAGTACTTGTACTGGAGCGACTGCAACGACTGGTTCGGGTTCTTCAATCGCTCACTACGTTAATTTGGCACTTGATACTGGTGGGGCAGCATGGGATTTGAATCAACTTAGAGCAGGTGGCCTTACCGCGACTTCATTTACCAAGGCTTTTGTTGATATTAAAGTAGAGGAAATCATCAATGTACCAACACCAACGACGGTCGCATTCTTAGGATTGGGTGTTCTAAGTATAGGCATGCTAAGAAGACAAAGAAAAAACAATATGGACAATTAGCATAGCGATTATTCCATTTTGATTAGGTCATCGATCTATAATGTAGATCGCCAGTTGTGAATTATGGGTCGATACCAACACTTTAAAAATTTTCTTTCATTTCCAGATAACAAGTACGAATATGCTCAATGAGCAGCTGCACTTTTTTCGCCGGTTTACGGGTATAAGGATACACTGCATAAATACCAATGACCTTCGCTGTTTGCTGTGACAAAACTTCCACCAGCTTACCACTAGCAAGTTCGTTATAGACCAAACATTTTGGTAGATAAGCCAAGCCCTTCCCTGCCAATGCCGCTTGCTTAAGCGCAACTGCATTGTTAGAACTAAAATTACCCGATACTTTAACTTTATACGTGGCGTCATCACGAGTAAATAACCAATTAAATGCACCGCTAGTTTGGCAAGTATAGCCTAAGCAATTGTATGGTGCCAACTGTTCGGGGAATTGGGGCTCACCTTGTTGCACTAAATATTCAGGGCTGGCGCAGATCATCCAACGCGAATTAAAGATATGACGCGCGATCAGAGTTGAGTCTTCTAAATGGCCGGTACGGATCACCAAATCATAGCCATCTGCGACCAGATCGACAAAGTCATTGTTCATCGACATATCTACCGTGAGTCCAGGGTGTTTTTCACAAAATTCCGCCACGGCTCTCGCTAATAATAACTCACCCGAGATAGTGGGTACTGACATTTTGATATGACCCGCTAAGGTTTCGCTGTAACTGGTTACGGTATCAAAAGCATTCTTCGCGGTTTGGGCAATGCCTTTAGCGCGGTAGAATAACATCTCCCCCGCTTCGGTTAATGTCAGTTTACGCGTAGTACGGAAGATTAGCTGTACGCCAAGATCTTCTTCTAATCTACTGATACGTTTACTCACCACAGACTTAGTGACCTTGTTCGCTTCGGCAACTTTGCTAAACGAACCTTGTTCTATTACTTGGGTAAATAACACTAAATCATCAATTTGCGGCATGCCATTCTCAGCTAATTTTTTGGGGGCGATAATCTGTAATTATACACTTAAATCGTATAATTAAACGATAGTGGATAAATGTAACGAGGTTCTATAGATGCAACGATAGTGGATAAATGTAACGAGAGTGAATAAATACAACGAGGTTGAATAGATCCAACCTCATTGACTTCACTTAGATTACATATCTGCAATCACGACATACGCGGCATGGATAGGACCATGCACACCAATAACTTTAATCAACTCAATATCGGCGGTCGAACTTGGACCAGAAATGAAGTTAACACAAGACGGTAAACGCTCCCCAGCCTGCGCCTTATCATGTAAACGCTTAGTCGCTTGAGTCATGCGTGGCATAATTTGGCTTTGCGGGATCAAGAACACCGATGTTTCCGGTAATAAACTCACTGAACGGCCATGTGTCGATGCACTGTATAATACCATCGTCCCCGACTCTGCCAAGGCTTGCTCAGCGAATACGATACCCACTTTCGCCTGCTCCGCTTGCTTGATATTAGTGTCATGCGCTTGGTCTGTATCCCAAGTATAAACATCATCAAATTGCAGCTTAAGATGCTTAGTCACTTGTAACTCGGTTAAACGACAATCACCCGACACTACAATTTTACCGGCATTAAAACCAGTACAGATACGAGTGAGCGTTTCATGTAATTCATCTTTGTTACAGCTTACCCCTAACGACCCTAAGTTGTTATTCGTGTATTCTAAAAACACATCTGCAAGTTGTTGCTGGCTAAAATCCGCCATCACATCATGATGAGGACGATGTGGCAATGGTGGACGTTCTACACCTTGAGTATTCAGTTCACGACCCAGTTTTTTAGCCAGTGAGCCTAGAAAAGTATCGCGGTTATGTATCTTACCTTGCATGATTATTTCTCACTCTTATTAGCTTTAGCTTTAACTATACCAGTGACAGCAGCGGTATCACGGTTCGCAAACCAACTGCGGAATGATTCACCATCGGGTTGTGGTAAATCACGGGCTTCTGTCCAGTCAGCTATCGCGCCGACATTAATTGGCAACTTGCCATTTTTAATCAATTTAGGTGCCACTTTACCACCGATCTTCATGCTCATATTCCATAATTTAGGACTCGCATTAAGGTAGTTAAATGCTGATACCGCCATACGTTCACCCAATGGCGTGATTTTTTTAACCACCATTTTTTCACGGTGTTTTAATAGCAGATCGGACAGTGGGATCTTCACCGGACACACATCATTACAAGACTGGCACAACGAACACGCATACGGTAAGTCTTGGAAATCTTCATACCCACCCAGTAATGGTGACAGTACCGCACCGATTGGACCCGAATAGATAGAACCGTAAGACTGACCACCAATATGACGATAAGCAGGGCATGTATTAACACACGCTGCGCAACGGATACAACGTAAGATGTCTTTAAACTCTGACGCTAAAATATCTGAACGCCCATTATCTAAGATCACTAAATGGAACTCTTCAGCACCATCCATATCATTCGATTCTCTTGGGCCAGTAATCGCCGTCACATAACCTGTTAATGGCAGACCAACCGCACTACGGCATAACAAGCTCACCATGATGTCGAGTTCTTCAAAGGTCGGGACAATACGCTCCATGCCCATCACTGCGATATGTACTTTCGGTAACGAGGTCGCCAGACGTGCATTACCTTCGTTAGTCACTAAACTGATTGAGCCCGATTCTGCAACCGCAAAGTTACAACCAGTAATACCAATATCGGCTTCAAGAAAATCATGACGAATATGCTCACGCACAAAACGCGTCATTTCTTCTGGATCAGAACTGCCTGTATAACCAATCTTATCTTCAAATACGCCGCGGATCTGCTCTCGATTTTTATGTAACGCAGGTACTACAATGTGCGACGGTGGATCACAGTCATCCACTTGTAAAATATACTCACCGAGATCGGTTTCAATCACTTCGCAGTTGTTACGCTGGATCACAGCGTTCAAGCCGATCTCTTCTGTCACCATCGATTTAGATTTAACGATTTTTTTCGCGTTTTTTTCTTTGATGATATTTTCAATGTAGTCAGTTGCTTGCTGCGAGGTTTCGGCAAAAAATACATGACCACCGGTCTTTTGCACGTTTTCACTTAACTGATGTAAGTAATAATCAAGGTTGTCTAATACATGGTTACGGATTTCCATGCCGTTTTCACGCCACTCATCCCAGTTACCGAGTTTGTCTGCCGCTAATTGGCGATTGGTCAACATACGTTCTTGGGCATTAGCCACCGATTTACGCATGAAGCCATCTTGCATTTGTTCTTTAATACGCTGTTTAAAGATCACATCACTGGTTTTCATCGACATGTTATTCTCCTACCTGGCTCATTAGCACATCAACAATATGCAAGACTTGCACGGTTTTTCCTTCGCGCGATAAACGCCCGGCAATGTTCATTAGGCAACTCACGTCAGCACCAATTAAGTAATCGGGTGTTACGGCAGTAATATGGGTTGCTTTCTCTTTCACCATTTCACCAGAGATCTCTGACATTTTGATTGAGAAGGTACCGCCAAAACCACAACAGGTTTCTTGGTTTTTAATAGCAACAAGCTCTAGCCCTTCGACATTACCCAGTAATTTAAGCGGCTCCTCACGCACTCCTAATTTACGAATAAGACTGCAAGACGGATGATAAACACCGCGACCAGGAAGTTTCGCGCCAACATTTTCGACTTTAAGCTCATTCACAATGAACTGCGTCAGTTCGAACAAACGATCCGATACCGCTTGTGCACGCGCCGCCCATTCAGGATCATCCGCTAAATACTCAGGGTATTTCTTTACCGCTGCCGCACATGAACCCGCAGGCGTTACGATTGGATACTCGTTACCTTCAAAGGCACGAATTAATGATTTCATCGCTGGCTTGCTTGATTCGATATACCCGCTATTTAATGACGGTTGACCGCAGCAGCCTTGATCTTTAGGAAACAATACTTCGCAGCCTAACTGTTCCAGTAATAGCACTGTTTTTTTAGCGACGTTTGACTTAACGACATCACATAGACAGGTTACAAAAAAATTAACTTTCATCATCTCACCTTGCTCACCGAGCTTATTTTTTGGAGCATGATATAAGCAAGCACAGCAAAAAACGAACATGATTACAGCCTGTAAATATCTTAATGTCGGTGTTTGTGTGATCTTAACTTTTTGTAAAAGCAAACAAATTATTTTAAAACAACCAGTTATATTTTAATCTAGGAATTAGGACTGGCATAATTAGATCAAATATGGAAACAATGATGTTCGACATTAACGGTAATGAGTCATTTGGCAATGTAGTGTAATTAGTCAGCAGCAACTGGCTACCACGCCAGAGGTAATAAGGATTCTGACGTGTAATAAAATAACGAAACTATAAATTCAAATCTATAAACCCTACTTTTTGTAGTTAAATTTCATCATAATAAATTATCACATCATAAAAAACGCGTAAATCGGTTACTTTATCGATAGTGACACGCCTTTTTATTACCGTGAATTATGACAATCACTGTTTCTAATACCGCTACAATCATTTATAGCGACTCGCCCATTTATCATCAAGCAGTTGATTTTGAAGTAATTAATACTTTACGTTATTTTACACATTGTTATTTATGTCACATTTGTTACCCATAGTCCTTATTGCATACCTAAAAAGAGGGGTGGAATTTAAGGCTTAAGCTCTTACAATCCATTCCCCACACGATACGGGTATTTAGGAAAGCACAGGAATTTACTTACTTGTACTTTATCAACAATACATTCAAACAATATAATAAATAGACTCATGCATAACTATCATAATAAGTAAGCCAGATAGACGTATAGCCTGAGCACAAATGGAGTGGGTAGCAATGACATCCCTAATCTTGGCAATGATGCCAATTATCGCCCTAATATGGATGATGACCAAAAAGAATGGTGTACCCTCGTACATTGCACTGCCGTTAACAGCGTTGTTTGTGGCAGCACTGCAAATCTTTTATTTCCAAACAGACCTGACTCTGATCTGGGCAAATATAATCGCTGGTAGCTTGTCAGCCATTACCCCTATATCGATTATTGCCGGGGCAATTTTAATGAACCGCATGATGTGTCTGTCAGGGGCTGAAAATACCATCAGTCGCTGGTTAGAAGGCATCAGCCGTAATAAAGTTGCTCAGTTAATGATCATTGGTTGGGCGTTTGCCTTTATGATTGAAGGTGCATCCGGATTTGGTACGCCAGCGGCCATTGCAGCGCCGATCTTAGTTGGTTTGGGTTTCCCACCATTACAAGTAGCGATGTTAGCGCTAGTGATGAACTCGGTACCTGTATCATTTGGTGCGGTTGGTACGCCAACATGGTTTGGTTTCTCAGGCTTAGGCTTAACCGATAACCAGTTATTAGAAATTGGTCAACAAACGGCAATGATCCACTTTGTTGCGGCATTTGTTATCCCAGTATTGGCATTACGCTTTGTCACGTCTTGGACTGAGATCCGTCGTAACTACGTCTTCATTCTATTAAGTACCCTGTCGTGTACTATCCCGTATTTCTTATTCGCACAATGGAACTATGAATTCCCAGCATTAGTAGGTGGCGCAATTGGCCTGACTATCTCGATTGGCCTAGCTAAGTTAAACGTCGGTTTGGGTAAAGTAGCCGCAAGTCCAGACGACAACACATCGAAGCAGACTGTGAGCCGTGGCGAGATCTTCAAAGCCATGACACCCACACTGCTATTAATTGTTATCTTAATTGTGACGCGTATTAAGCAGCTTGGTATTAAATCAATGCTAACGGATGCGACTGAAGCAGTGTCAGCGTCGTTGGGGAACTTAGGTGACTTTAGTATCAGCCAAGCGTTAATCTTCAAGCTAAGTAACATCTTAGGGACTAACGTGACTTGGGCTTACAAAGCACTTTATGTTCCGGCTCTTGTTCCTTTCTTATTAGTGGTATTAATTTCTATCCCACTGTTTAAACTTAAAGGCAGCATGGTTAAGCAAGTATTTTGCGAAACAGGTAGCCGTATCAAAATGCCATTCATTACCTTGATTGGTGCGCTGATCATGGTAAAACTAATGATGGCGGGCGGTGAGAACTCACCTATTCTAATCATTGGCATGGCACTCTCTGATTTTATGGGGACTAACTGGCAGTTTGCATCTGCTTATCTGGGCGCACTAGGTGCATTTTTCTCGGGCTCGGCAACAGTATCTAACCTGACATTTGGTGGTATTCAGCAAACAATCGCAACCACAGTTGGCTTACCTGAAACAACTATCTTGGCACTGCAATCTGTGGGTGGCGCGATGGGTAACATGGTCTGTATTAACAACATCATTGCAGTATCGACTATCTTGGGTATTTCGAACAAAGAAGGTTACATCATTAAACGCACCGTTATTCCAATGATTATCTACGGTCTAATTGCCGCGGTAATGAGTACGTTTATATAATAAGTACACTTTATAACGCTTATTAATCAAAGGCCCCCAGCTAAGTCTAGCTGGGGGCCTTTTCACATGAGTAGTTAAGGGACTATATTCAATAAATAGCCACGCGATTTCGACCACCTCTTAAGCGGTGAATATTTTAAATTAGCCTTAGTTACCTACAGGAGCCAAATACCCTCGGCCTTCTTTAGCGACATTGCTTGTTCCCATGGTTATGTCATTTAGCGAGCTGCCATAATTATCTCGGCAGTGAGTACAAGGGCTCATTTTATTCACGAAGCGACCTTTGCGAGTATACTTTCTCACGTAGGCATGTGAAATTTTGACATTACCTCGATGTAATCCGATAGCATCATCCAGCTTATGTCTCAAATCACTTATCGCGGCATCTTCAGCACACATATGGTCACTTGCACGACCCCAGCCGATGACTTCTTCACTGGTATCACAGTTGATATATTTCGCTGCAGCCCAAGGACCTGCATGATCACCCGTTGGTGTTCCATCAGGGAAATTAGAGGGTTTGTTTGCTAACAGGTATGCGATTGATTCAAGCGAATCAGCAGGGGCGTCAGCACTGATTTTGTCATGAGCTGACACACTACTTGTTGTAACAAAGTAGTGATGATTGTGACTCAGTTTTAAATCAGGACGATATTGTGGTTCGTCGATTTTATTAATGGATAAAATCTCTGCTACAGTACCACTGCAACTGGATATTTTGTCACCCACATTAAGATCTTCGGCCTTTATCCACTCTTTCGCAATAAGGTAAAAAATGTAATCTTCTACGACAAACATCGACGTTTTAATTTCACCAATAGCATATTCAATCTCGATCATATTTTAAGTAATACTTCCAAATATTAGTTTTATAGGGCTAGGTTGTGGGGGGATTTTACAGTAATACCAATATTAAACGATCAAAAAAATCCCGCTTACTGCAAATAAGCGGGATTTAGCATAAAGGATTTATTATTTTATTCTGCGGTCAAGACTAAGAAACCGACAAAAGCAGCGAACGCGAACTCTTGGTTACACGCCGCTCAATAAGAGGCCAATTCCAATGAATCAGTCAGGGTTAGAAAGAGTAGCGAGCACCAACTACAAACTCATCTGCATTGTATTTATAGCCTGCTGAAGTATCAGAGTTAAGTGCAACTTTATAACTCGCATATGCAGCTACGTCACCAATATAGCGAGCATATTCAAATGCAACGAAGTTAATATCTAATTCGTTTGTATCATCGGCACTGTAGTAATTATATAAAACATTCACATTGTTTTTACCAAATGCATAAGCGGCATATGCATCAACGGCATTGAAGTCAGAACCGCCATAGCTACCAGCTTGTACTAACCCAGCAAGTAAAAAGCCATCTTTAGTGTAACGAGCACCGACCATGTATACATCTGATGATTCAGTCTCATCAATACCTACTATGCTAGATGTATTTTTCTCAAAACCTTCTGTTGCCGCATAACCAGCACTCACTTCAATATTTGGAAGTAATTGATAAGCAACCATCACACCACCGCCATTTTCCGTAGCTTTTAGGTTAGCGGATGCATTGAATTTAAAATCACCGTTGGTCACGCTATAAAGAACAGTATCTTCAGATCTGTCACCACTGGCTGTTATGTTTTCGTTTGTATAACCACTAAAGAATTCAGCCATATCGGTAAAATCGGTAAGGTATGTAACAGCATTATCTTGAGTACCGTACGTTAGAGTACCGTAAGCAGTCTCGGCACCAACGTATAAATAACGTGTATTATTTTTGGTAGTCGTACCAGATTCTTTCTCATCTTGTGTTATTTCAAATTCAAATTTACCAATAGCAGTGATATCTTCATTAATTTGATGCTTACCTTGGCCGTTTAAACGAACGCGAGATGCATCTGAAAAATCGCTGTCTGTAAGTACGGCCCTTGCTTCAACACGTCCACCAAAAGAAAAATCGTCGGTATTTATGCTCTCTGCAAGAGTAGGCATAGATACGATAGCTGCTAATGTGAGAGATAATGCTTTATTTATTTTTGTCATGAACAATTCCAGTTTTGTTTAGTCGATAGTTAAATAATTTTTTGAACCGCAGATTAAAAACAAGTTTTACGCCGTCGCTATCTATAAGCGTCATTAATACCCTCAGCTATAGCACGTGTACTTTGCCTTGCTTGCTATCAGTATATTAGTGAATCTAATACTCCGTAACTCGTAAAAATACCAGATTATCGTCCATCCCTATTACCAGGGACGACACGAAGTAAAACGGCGGTGCTTTGGCGCACAGAATTGATTGGAATGGATTGAGGATGAAAAAAATCCCACTTACTGCAAATAAGTGGGATTTTACATCAAGGATTTATTGCTTTCTTCTGCGGTAAAGACTACGAAACCAATAGAAGCATCGGCAATGAGTACGCAGCAGGATCGATACAAATTCCGCTAGCACGTTTAATTAAATGTGCTTCTTTAAATTCGCCAGTATCAATTATGACTTTAAGTCATATTTGACCACAAGCTTCTTTACATTCTTTAACCAGTTCAAGTACTTATTACGCGAATAGACGGCATAGGCTATGCGCTAGTAGCCCACAACGACAAAAATTAATCACCCAAACTAACCCAGTGATCAATTAAATAACCCGAAATTGAATCGCGTCTTGGTACTTTAAAGCCGGGAGCATCATCGCCCCAATTACCGAACGATTGTAATTCAGCACGGGAAAACCAGCGGGCGTCATCGATTTCCTGTTTATCAACATGGATATCATCACTGCTGGCATCGGCAATAAATCCTAACATGATAGAGGATGGAAATGGCCAAGGTTGTGAGGCTAAGTACTGCACATTGGTAACGCGAATACCCGACTCTTCTTGTACTTCTCTGGCAACGGCAGTTTCTAACGTTTCACCAGGATCAACAAAACCCGCCAAGGTCGAGTACACGCCTTCTGGCCATTCGACTTGACGGCCTAACAGACAACGTTCAATACCATCAGGAAACTGCTTTCGCACAATCATGATCACCGCAGGATCGGTACGTGGAAATGTTTGATGCTGACAATCTGGATTGGTACATAATCGTGCATGTCCTGCAGATACCGATTTATTAGCACTGCCACAGCGCCCACAAAAACAATGCGAACGATGCCAAAAACCTAAACCACGTGCCAGTGCCAATAATGACGCCGACTGGTTATCCAGTATCACCGCGACTTTACGCAGATCGCTAAACTCACCATCAACCAAAAAGGCAGCGAATAACGCGTCATCAACATGGGTTAAGTCCAACGCAAAGTAAGGCGTATTATCATTATTTTCATCAAGCCCTAAAAACACAGCAGCCTCTAAATCAAGGTGCTGGACAGCCTCAAGAATTAAAAATAACGGTGTATTATCTGCTTGGTTAAAATAGTTTTGATCTGAATGGGTTAATACCCAACGGCTATTGTTATTCTTTTGACTCGCTAGCCATTCGGGGCTTTTGCGTTGATTAGATGCACGATCAAGTAACATCTCACTGTATTTAAGCATCGTATCCTTCCTCGCTATTTATTCATTATTTATTTTTTTATGTTCTTTGGGTCGTTCGTCAACGTTTAACTAAAGTTATCAGCTTGGCGCTGGTAAAACTGATAAATGTGTTCGATAAACAGCTTCACTTTTAACGGTTGAAGTTTGGTATACGGGTAAATGGCATAAATACCTAACGACTTAGCCACCTGTTTTGGCAATACTTCAACCAAGGCTCCGGCTTGTAAATCATCGGCCACCAGCACTTTAGGCACGTATATCAAGCCTAAATTGAATAACGCCGCTTTACGTAAGGCGGCAGCGTTATTGGTACTGAAGTTACCTGATATTTTGACGCTGTAGTTTTCTTCACGCCCTTTGAACAACCACTCATTCGCGCCGCTTTCCTGATGACTGTAGGCCAAACAATTATACTTGTCTAAATCTTGGGGGCGCTTCGGTGTACCATTTTTAGCTAAATAGGTTGGTGATGCGCAGATCACCCATTGTGCTTGTACTAGACGGCGGGCAATATAGCTCGAATCTTGTAATGCACCAGTACGAATTGCCAAGTCAAAGTTGTTATCAATTAAATCAACAAAGCTATTATCTAAGTCCATATGCACATGAATATCGGGATAACTTGCACTAAAATCGGCAATTGCTTCGGCTAGAATAATTTCACCAGACACTGTCGGTACGGTTAACCGAATAGAACCGGATAAGCTATCCCCGAGCCCATTCATCGCATCGACTGCACCTTGCACCGATTGGTAAATGGTTCTGGCATGTTCAAAAAATACTTTACCGGCTTCCGTTAGCGTTAATTTACGCGTGGTACGAAAGATCAGTTGCACACCCATTTCTTTTTCTAAACGGGTAATGTGTTTACTCACCACAGACTTAGTTAAACCAACAATATCAGCCGCTTTACTAAAAGAACCTTGTTCGATTAGGTGATAAAAAATTAAAAAATCGTCGGTACTTCGCATTATTGGTCCACTTTATGAAACAGTCATGTGTAATCGGGCTAGTATATCAAATAGTGCTAGTTCGGTACTATGCCATTAGGATGTAAAACTAAATTTAAATAAATATAATGTGGCACATTAACAACAAAATAAAAATAAAATAGCCGTATTATTAGGAGCCTGCAATGTCTGACCCTTACCACATACTAATTAACACATTACGCCAGTCCATTGATGAAAAACGTATTATCACCGACCCAACACTGACACTCGCTTACGGTACGGATGCCAGTTTTTATCGTTTAATCCCAAAATTGATCTTACAACTTGCCAGCTTAGACGAAATGGTATTGGTAATTAAAACTTGCTATGACATGGCAATCCCCGTGACATTCCGCGCGGCAGGCACTAGCTTATCCGGTCAAGCATTATCAGACTCGGTACTGATCATGCTTACCTCTGATTGGCGCGAACATAAAGTCTTAGACAACGGCAAACAGATCTGGCTACAACCGGGTATTATCGGTGCTGACGCGAATAAGATCTTAGCCCCTTATCAACGTAAGATCGGTCCGGATCCAGCCTCTATCAATACCTGTAAGATCGGAGGTATTGCCGCAAACAATTCATCAGGAATGTGTTGTGGTACTGCGCAAAACAGTTACCAAACCTTAGCGGGCATGACAGTTGTACTTGCCGACGGTACGGTACTGAATACGTTAGATAGCGATAGCGTAGCGCAATTTAAAATCAGTCATAAAGAGATGCTCGATGATCTCACTAACCTTGCACAAGCGTGTAAAGACAATACTGCATTGGCCGACAAGATCCGCCACAAATATCGCCTTAAAAACACCACAGGTTATAGCCTTAACTCATTAACCGATTACAGCGATCCAATTGATGTGTTACAGCATTTATTTATTGGCTCGGAAGGCACATTGGGTTTCATTGCCGATGTCACTTACAATACGGTGATCGACCATAGCTTTAAAGCCACAGGTCTGTATTTGTTTGCCGATATTGAACAAACCTGTTTAGCCGTAAGCGCACTTGCTAATACCAGTATTGCGGCGGTGGAATTAATGGATAATCGCGCCTTAAACTCGGTGGCAGATAAACCGGGAATGCCAACCTTTATCACTCAGCTTGCCGCTGAACACAATACCGAAGCCGCTGCATTATTGGTTGAGATCCACGCTGAAAATGAAACATCATTAAACCAACAAATCGCCGAAATTAGCACCTTGATTAATCAATTCAATCCTACTGAAGCGGTTGAGTTTAGTACCGATACCAAGATCTATAATCAGTTGTGGGCGATCCGTAAAGAGCTATTCCCCGCAGTCGGCGCGGTACGTGAAGTGGGTACAACCGTGATTATCGAAGATGTAGCCTTTCCTATCGAACAGTTGGCCGCAGCGGTACGTGACTTAGAGATCTTATTTAAAAAATACCATTATGATGAAGCCATCATCTTTGGTCATGCATTAGCGGGCAACTTACACTTTGTTTTTACCCAAGCATTCGAAACAGAAAAAGAGATTAACCGTTATAGTGGTTTCATGGACGATGTAGCGCAGTTAGTCGCGGTCGAGTATCAAGGCTCATTAAAAGCCGAGCACGGTACAGGCCGTAACATGGCACCTTATGTCGAGCTTGAATGGGGCAGCGAAGGTTATGCCTTGATGCAAGATATCAAACGCATCTTTGATAAGACAGGTATTTTAAACCCGGGCGTGATCTTAAATGATAATAAAAATAGCCATATTACCGATTTAAAAGTCATGCCAGCAGCAGACGCACTGATTGATAAATGTATTGAATGTGGTTTCTGTGAACCGGTTTGCCCGTCACGTGAATTATCACTAACGCCCCGACAACGAAATACCGTATACCGAGAGATCAGCCGCTTACAACGCAGCCAAGAAGATCCAGCACGTCTGGCTGAGTTAGAAAAGTCGTTTAAATATTTAGGTATTGATACCTGCGCCGCGACAGGTTTATGTGCAGAGCGCTGCCCAGTAGATATTAATACGGGTGACCTGATTCGTAAGTTACGCCAACAACATTCCCCAATCGCCAACGTTATCGCGCGTTGGAGTAGCGATCACTTTGCTGGGGTAACCACTGCCACGCAAGCTGGACTCAGTGTGGCTAACGGTATTCATACTGTTTTAGGGTCCAAGGCAATGCGTACGGTTACCAAAGCCACCCGAAAACTCAGTGGCGGCGCAGTACCATTATGGACGCCGAGCATGCCGAAAGCCGCAGGTAAAGTGAAGCTATTAGCAAGTGATGGTCTGGCGCATAAAAAAGTCGTCTACTTCCCAAGTTGTGCAGCACGTAATATGGGCACAGCGAAGAATGCCATGGATAACCGCCCACTTGCTGAAGTGACGCAAGCTGTATTACAAAAAGCCGGTATCGAAGTGGTTATGCCAAGCAAGTTATCAGAAAAATGCTGTGGTATGCCGTATAAGAGTAAAGGTTTTGTGGATACCGCCTTGAGTAAATCAGCGCAGTTAGAAGCCGCATTATGGGAAGCATCAGAGCAAGGTAAATTACCGGTATTAATGGATACTAGCCCGTGTGCAAGCACCAGTATTGAGCTGATGACCAAAGACATCTCGATTTATGAACCATTCCGCTTTGTGGCTGAGTTCGTGATGCAGCATGTTGATATTATCCCGCAACCAGAGCCTGTGATGTTACATATTACCTGTACCTCACGTAAGCAAGGTTTAGCGGGTGTAATGGAAAAAGTCAGTCGTGCTTGTGCGCAACAAGTGATTATTCCAGAAGACATTCAATGCTGTGGTTTTGCCGGTGATAAAGGCTTTACCACCCCAGAATTGAACGCATCGGCATTATCACCGTTAGCACGTCAAGTGCCGAGTAATTGCAGTGAGGGTTATTCGAATAGCCGTACTTGTGAGATTGGTTTATCAGAGCACAGTGGAATTGAATATCGCTCGATATTGTATCTGGTAGATAAAGTGAGTGAAAAGCGTGTGAGCTAAAAGGTCGCTTTAGGCTAGTAATAATAGATAAGCAGGTCGATGGCCTGCTTATCTATTTTACTTAACAGATACACATTCATACTTTTTTCACTCTTTACTCTCCATGAGAAATGTTAGAGTTGATAACTACATGTTGCAACTTGGTTTAACCTTATGGGAATTACAAAATCTTATAGTGCTGACGAACTAATTTATAGTAAAGAAGAAACAATTATAATTTTGAAATTTATTTTTCAACCTGTACACCATCCCCTCATTAACGAATTATCTATAAGCAACACTGTCAGGAGTTTTGCACAAGCATTACTCGTTGAAGCTGTCGATGCTTCTTATGCTATGGGTTTTATTGATATTCTGATAAAAGCAATAATGCCAACAAAAATTAGATCAACAAGTATCTCCGCAATATTAAAAAAGTTAGGTAAGAATCTGCAAAACATTGGTTCAAACATGTTCCCACAAGCGATTTACACGAACTAAAAATTTATGAGTCTGTCAGGAATGCAATTGGTGTAAAGAATATCCATCAATTAGCGTTAATAAATGTAACTAATCATGCTCAAGTTCATATTATTAACAACGATAATAACTTATCTTTTCCTGGAGTCGAAAAAATATGGTGTTAAAAGCTAAAATAAAAAAAACACTATTAATATCATCACTCTCAATAGTACTTATATCCAGTTCCATAATTGTATATGCTTTAGAAACTATGAATATTGAACACCTGATTTCATACTCTGATAATAATGGTAATGGCAGTACAGACGCTAATTTATTTAATGATGCCAGTAAATTTTATTTAGAACACTTTCGAACTACAGAAAATGATATTCAGCAATTACAACAAAATTCGGGTATTGAATTTATATTGAATGGTTCAAATGATTACAAATATCAGACAGCAGAAATTTTTTTAGAAAATGGATTAGATATTAATGGTGTAAATCATTTCAGTAATCGTAATATAAACGCGCTACATTCAGCAGTCTTACTTAAAAATAAAGATAATGTCTTATTCTTACTGAAACATGGAATAGATATTAATGCTAAAACGAAAAATGGGTTCACCGCATTAGATTGGGCTAGAAAAATATATGACAAAACCCCAACCAAAGAGCTAAATGCAATTATTCAGATATTAGAAATCGAAAGTAACACATAATTCGATCTGGCAGATAAAGTAAAAAGCGGGCTAACTAGAAGGTCCCTCTAGATTAATCATAGCAGGTTAGTAACAACTATTTTAGCTATAAAATAAAGCAGGTCGATGGCCTGCTTATTCATTTCGTAACACTAAATAATCTCCCACAGTCCCCTTACCTATCTCAACAAACCCTTTAGCAAGATAAAACTGCTTAGCGTTTTCATTCTAGAACTTGGTTTTGCCAATAACGGTGTAATCCGTCGATATCCTCTGAGCACATAAGCGGCATTGCACCTTTCAGCTGTTCTTCCGTCCATGTCCACCATTGGATCTCGAGTAATATCGCAATTTTCTGCTCGGTAAATCGATAACGAATGTGTTTGGCTGGGTTTGAGCCGACGATAGAATAAGGTTCAACGTCATTACCAATCACAGTATCACCAGCACGTTGAAAGCCGTCTTTTGCATCTGCAAAGTTTTCATTGCCTTGATAGAAGAACGGAAAGGTGCTGATCCACTGAGGTTGATGGCCTTGATGACCCGCCATCATAAACACTGCACCCGAACCAATAGAACAGTAACTTCCGATAATTAGCTTATCAACGTCAGTGCGATCAGGTAATAAATAACGCGCGCAATCATCAAAGCTATGATTATGATAATAGCCAGAATAATAACTGTGTTCACCAACAATAATATTTGGGTTTGTCACCTGTTCTTTTAGCGATTTACCCACAAACGGGCTTTCAAAATAATTGTTCAACCTAGGTCCCTTTTACTTTGTCTCTATCTTTAATCATGTATTAATCAAATAATTTTAACGTAGATCTGAACGGTGAATACCGTAAATCGCATGATCGATTATCTCACCATTGACGTTTTCAGCGTTACTAATAATGCCTTCTAACGCCATATTCAAACGCTCACAGACTCGACGACTTGCGGTATTGTCGACAGCTGCACATATCTCGACTTTGTCCATGCTTAACTCAGAGAATGCGTATTCAATTAAAAAGCTCACCGCTTTCGTCACTATGCCCATTCCTTGGTATTTTTCACTTAACCAATAGCCAATTACAACTTTTTTAAGCTCCTGATCAATACGGTTAAAACTGATATTACCCACCACCGTATGCTGATAAACCAACGCACAACTCATCGACTTACCTTCTGCATATCCTTGCAAGGATTTACGGACAAACTCAAGAAAGAAAGCTTCATTATCGGCATTAGTCGCCCACGGTAACCATTTTGATAAATACGCACGTTCCGCCGTAACAATATCTAAATAGCGACGAGCGAATGACGGCTGCATAATCGCTAATTGTAAGTCTGGATCAACATTTAATGTGAACATTTTTCTCTCACCCTAGATAATTAATATATCTCCATACTAGGATTTATTAATACCTCAAACAAGGTAAATACGACAATATTACATAAAAAAAGAGCGGCCTTGATCTCGGCGGAATAAAAGAAGATATTTTCTATACAAGATTGCAGGCGAACGTCCGAAGGTAGACACTCGGCTATGGTTCCCGCCATCTCAGTTTAATTAGGCTTGGGTATAACTAATAATATTGTGGATTGTCACAGGCTTCCCCGTCATATTTCGGTAACCGTGCTGCTGGTCAGCATTAAACTTAACACTCTCCCCTTGCTTCAAAATATGCCATTCCTGTTCAATACCAGCGGGAGTCAACGTTAAGAAATATTCCATCGCCCCATCAACGGCAATAATATGCTCGACGACACCCGTATTATGCGGTCCCGAAATATGCGACCGCTGTGGATCTAACGTGATCTGGAATACTTCAATCTTAGTCTGTGCGTCATAGGGAAATAGCGTCACGATGTGAATATCTTGCTCGCTATTCTGCAATTTATTTAGGGCTGTATTTAACGATGTATTGGCAGAAGTATCTGCCTGTGTTTGCGCTAAGTCGGTCAGAAAGTAAGACAGCGGCAACTCAAAACCATTGGCAATATTCCATAATCGCACCACGGTTGGGCTTGATTCACCGCGCTCAATCTGGCCTAACATGGCTTTTGATACGCCTGTGTGTTGACTGGTTTTGTCTAAACTCCAGCCTTTGTTACTACGCGCAGTTTTAAGACGCGAGCCTAAAGATGCATGAATATTGATAATAATGTCCTTTGTGATAGCACAACCCATTGTGCGTTATAACATACAGTGTTACTTTATTGATATGGAGTGTGCGTTATTACGCACAAAGACTTTATCACGAAATCGATAATTGGAGAAGCGGTGACAATGACCAGCACAATTTTAAATAGAATAAACATGGGGTTTATTGCTTCTTTAATCGGCTTTACCAGCTCTATCGCTTTAATATACCAAGCGGCTTCGAACCTCGGTGCAGACATAGTGATGATATCAAGTTGGGTCTTTGCGTTGGGGCTTGGTATGGGGCTCTCCTCTATTGGCCTATCAATCTATTACCGCACCCCTTTGTTAATCGCATGGTCAACACCCGGTGCTGCATTACTGATCACCAGTACCCAAGGGTTTAGTATTAATGAAGCCGTTGCCGCCTTTATTTTCTCAGCGTGCTTAATTACCCTGTCAGGTATATCCGGTTTATTTGAGAAGTTAATGAATCGCGTGCCCTTACAAATAGCAAGTGCCATGCTAGCTGGGATCTTACTGTCATTTGGCATTGATGTATTTAATGTCATGAACGAGTCCCCACTGCTTGTCGGCCTGATGTTTATTACCTACTTAGTCTGTAAATCATTGATCCCGCGATTTGCCATGCTCGCGATTTTAATAGTGGGGATTACATCTGCATCGATGCAAGGACTCTTTGTAGTACCAGATTTAGAATGGAATATCGGCCAACTGGTTTATATTGAACCGGAATGGAACTTAGCCGCGCTAATCAATATCGGCTTCCCCCTATTTTTGGTGACAATGGCAACCCAAAACATGCCCGGCATCGCCATTTTAAAAGCCCATGGTTATCACGCGCCGGTATCCAAATTAATGACGGTCACAGGTATAACCAATATGCTTATTGCGCCCTTTGGTGGTTTCGGTATTAATTTAGCCGCGATCACAGCAGCAATCTGTATGTCAGAAGAAGCCGACCAAGATCCGAAAAAACGCTATTGGGCAGCGGTGAGTGCGGGAGCGTTCTATTTGTTAATGGGGGTTTGTGCGTTAAGCCTCATGACCTTATTTCAAGCCATGCCGTCAGCCTTAATATATGCATTAGCCGGGATTGCCCTCTTCTCTACGATTGGCAGTAGTTTACAACAGGCTTTTGTTGAATCGCCTTATAAAGAAGCGGCACTAATGACCTTTTTAGTCACCGCATCTGATTTTACCTTGTGGCATATTAGCTCGGCATTATGGGGCATTGCGGCGGGGTTAATCACCATAGTGATTTCAGGGCTAGTAACAGCGAAAAAATCCGTACCCGTTAAAGCATAGATCATAAACCAAATAGCTATCTATGCTGTATCTTCGCTTTCAAACCAGCGATACACGATACCGGCTAATATAGCGCCGACAATCGGTGCGACCCAGAATAACCATAGCTGCGACACAGCCCAATCACCTTGAAAAATAGCCACGCCAGTACTACGAGCAGGGTTAACCGAGGTATTGGTAACTGGAATACTGATTAAATGAATTAATGTAAGCGCAAAACCAATCGCAATCGGTGCAAAACCTTGTGGCGCGCGTTTATCCGTTGCCCCCAGAATGATGATTAAGAACATGAACGTCATGACGATTTCTGTCACTAATGCCGCCACTAACGTATAACCACCTGGAGAATGTTCACCATAACCGTTTGATGCAAAACCAGCGGAAGCATCAAAACCAGCTTGACCACTCGCGATCAGATATAAGATTGCAGCACCGGCAATACCCCCTAATACTTGCGCAAAAATATAAGGCCCAAGCTCTGCGGCAGAGAAACGACCGCCAGACCAAAGCCCGATTGACACTGCAGGATTTAGATGACAACCCGAGATATGCCCTATCGCAAACGCCATGGTTAATACGGTCAAACCAAATGCCAGTGACACCCCTAATAGTCCGATACCGACATCTGGAAATGCAGCAGCTAACACAGCACTACCACAACCGCCTAGAACTAACCAAAATGTGCCAATAAACTCAGCAGCCAGCTTTTTTGTTAACGTCATGATTAAATCCATATAATAGTGTCAAAACATTAATTGAGCATAGTCTAAAATGCCAGTTTTGCGCCCATGTTAATTTGCCCTTGCCACATTAACTCAGCATCAACTAGCCACTTACAATTGCCGCTATCGATAGTAAACTAGCACCAAATTGTTGCTTATACTTCATAGTGCACCCTGTAATATCGTGATTGACTGTTAAAAATATGCATTGCCACTGTATTATCCCCATCTACAGGATCACTTTTTCAACAAAAAACTATATACTCCCCTGCTCAACCGCCTTTGGTTTCATAATACGAGAGACAGATATGCTGCACCAGACGTTACAACACTATTTTGGCTATGATCAATTTAGAGAAGGCCAAGAAGCTGTCATTAACAGTATTGTCAGTGGCAATTCAAGTGCAGCCATCTTTCCAACTGGCTCAGGTAAATCATTATGCTATCAGGTATCAGCGTTACATTTACCTCACTTAACCTTAGTCATTTCGCCGTTATTAGCCCTGATCCAAGACCAGCTATTGTTTTTAAAGAAACATAACGTCGCGGCGGCTAAAATTGATTCGAGCATGTCAGTCGATGAAGTCAGAGATACCATGTCAAAAGTTCGTGAGGGCGAAGTAAAGATCTTAATGATCTCGGTTGAACGTTTGAAGAATGAACGCTTTCGTAAATTCATCAAGCAAGTACCGATTTCATTATTAGTGATCGATGAAGCTCACTGTATTTCAGAATGGGGCCATAACTTCCGCCCCGATTACTTGAAACTGCCGCAGTACCAAAAAGAGCTAAACATTAAACAAGCTTTATTATTAACGGCAACCGCGACACCCTCGGTGATTAAAGACATGGAAACCAAGTTTAATATCAAGCCAGAAGATATTATACAAACTGGTTTTCATCGCGCTAACCTTAGCTTATTAATGCACCCTATTGCCCAAGACAAAAAACTGCATGCGCTAACTCGTTGGCTAGGTAAAAAGGCCGGACAAGCATCCATTGTCTATGTCACCTTGCAAAAAACCGCAGAAGAACTAGCCAGTGCCCTGCAACAAACGGGGATTGAAGCAATGGCTTATCACGCAGGCATGCCTACCGAGATACGCGAAGAAGTGCAGCAAAACTTCATGCGTAATGGCATCGACTGTATTGTGGCAACTATCGCCTTCGGGATGGGTATCGATAAAAGTAACATCCGTAACGTCGTGCATTTTGATTTGCCTAAGTCCATCGAAAATTACAGCCAGGAAATTGGCCGTGCGGGTCGTGACGGTAATGATTCACAATGCCTGGTATTAGCGAATTTAGATAACCAAAGTATTCTCGAAAACTTCGTTTACGGTGATACACCCGAGCTCAATGGCATTGAAACGGTACTTAGCGAAATCCAAGCTGCCGGGACTGAATGGGAACATACTTTATACGGGTTATCGATGAGCAGTAACTTGCGCCAAGCCCCATTAAAAACCTTACTGGTGTATTTAGAAATGCAAGGCATCATCAAGCCACTGTATTCGTATTTTGCCGAGTACCGCTTTAAATTTTTAAAAGATCCGGCGCAAATACTCAGCCAGTTTACTGATGAAAAACGCGTATTTATTGAAGAAATATTTAATGCATCACCGGCGAAACGCACTTGGGCAACGGTTAACTTTGAACGTATGAGTGAAGGTTACCAAGAACAGCGGAGCCGTGTGATTACCGCGTTGGAATTTTTACATGAACGCAATAATATTGTCCTTGAAAGCAAGTTAATGACCGATGTATATCAGATATTGAATTCACGTTTTGATAGTCAACAATTAGCCGAAACACTGCATCAACAATTTGCACATAAAGAACAAAGTGAAATTAAACGCGTGCATGCGGTAGGCCAATATATTCAGAGCTCGCAATGCTTGAGTAAAGGTTTATCAACCTACTTTGGTGATGAAAAAGCGCCAGAACAATGCGGTACTTGCTCTGTCTGTCAGGGACGCATTGCACAGTTGCCACAACCCGCCAGCATGCCACCACTATCGATAGAGCACGTTGTCGAACTAAGCCAAGCGTTTATTAATGCTTGCGACAAACAGCCTACGCCAGTATTAATCACGCGTTTCTTATCCGGCATAAGTACACCGTTATTTATGAAAATGAAAGCGAAGAAGATCAGTAATTTCGCCGCGCTGCAAGCCTATCCTTATCAGCAAGTATTAACCTTGCTCACCAACAACCAGTAAACTTTTCTACTCGCATAAAAAATAGCGCTGCAGATCCTGCAGCGCTATTTCATATTCATTATTCCAAACTAAGTTTGAAACGTTAAGGCATTATTGATTCTTGATCAGTAATGACTATAGTGCTTTAAGCGCTAGCTCATAGTTAGCTTCATCTGTGATTTCAGCAACTAATTCACTGTGTGTCACAACACCTTCAGCATTGATACATACTACAGCACGCGTCGTTAAACCACGTAATGCACCATCAGGAATCGCAACACCGTAAGCTTCTGCAAACTCAGGGCTGCGGAATGTTGAAGCATGTTGCACATTAGCAATAGCTTCAACTTCACAAAAACGACCCGTAGCAAAAGGAAGGTCTGCAGAAACACATACCACAACTGTATTTTCTAATGTTGCAGCTGCTTCATTGAATTTACGTACGCCAGTAGCACATACAGGTGTATCGATGCTTGGGAAGATGTTAAGTACAACATTCTTACCTTTTAAGCTTGCTAGTGTTAATTCAGATAGGTCTGCAGCAGTTAATGCAAATGCAGGTGCTAATGAACCAACAGCAGGAATTGTACCAGAGATATTTACAGCATCGCCTTGGAAAGTAACTTGAGTCATATTTTTATCCGTTTGTTTGAATGAATACATTAATAATTAAACTGCCAACAAATATTGATCCAGATCAACATTTGTTGGCTAATTTATATTGTTACAAGATGAGTGTATAGCTAAGTTTTGTAAGGGCTCGTAATCAAAAAAAGGGCGATGCATTAAATGCATCGCCCTTTTCAATCCTATAAGATAGCTACAAAGTAGCCAATCTCATAACAAGGATATTAAACAAGTTTTTTAAGTGCGTTAGCAACGAATTCAACTTGTGGACCAATTACAACTTGTACTGCTGTTTTACTTGGCTTGATTACACCCGGAACATGACGTTTAAGTTCAGCGTCATTTACTAATGATGAATCTTTCACGTCAAGACGTAAACGTGTTGCACAGTTATCAACGTGTACTAGGTTGTCTTTACCACCCACCAGTTCAAACACTTTAGCCGCAACTTCAGCATGAGAAGCTTTTCCTGCTTTAGCAGGAGCAACCGCTTCGTCACCAGCGTCTTCACGACCTGGCGTTTTAAGGTCAAACTTAACGATGATAGCGCGGAATGCAACGTAGTAGATTACGAAGAATGCTGCACCTTGAACCACTAGCATGTACCAATTAACAGCAAGTGGGTTACGTGAAGATAATACTAAATCAACCAGACCCGCACTGAAACCGAAGCCCGCAATCCAGTGCATAGATGCCGCAATGAATACCGAGATACCTGTTAATAATGCATGTAACACGAATAGTGCTGGCGCAACAAACATGAATGAGAACTCGAGAGGCTCTGTCACACCGGTAAAGAATGTAGCGAAGCCAGCTGCCATCATGATTGACATTACTTTCGCTTTATTTTCCGGTTTAGCTGTATGCACAAATGCAAGCGCCGCACCTGGTAGACCAAACATCATGATAGGGAAGAAACCAGCTTGATACATGCCAGTAATACCCACAGTTGCAGTACCATTAGCAAGTGATTTTGCACCGCCAAGGAAGTTAGGGATATCATTAATACCTGCAACATCAAACCAGAATACTGAGTTAAGTGCATGGTGAAGACCAACCGGAATCAGCATACGGTTAAAGAACGCGTAGATACCAGCACCAGTAGGACCCATATCTTTAATGCTAGTACCAAAAGTAACCAGACCATCAAAAATAATTGGCCAGATGTACATCAGTACAAATGACAGACCCATCATGACAAAAGAAGTAATAATTGGCACTAAACGACGGCCGCTGAAGAAGGTCAGCGCTTTATGCAACTCAACTTCACTGAAACGGTTATAAAGCTCAGCAGTGATAACACCCACTAAAATACCAACAAACTGGTTATTGATTTTACCGAATGCAGCAGACACTTGGTCAGCACTCACACCTTGGATTGCAGCAACTGAACCCGGTGAAAGTAGCGTTGTCACCACTAAGAAGCCAACAAGACCAGCAAGCGCGGCTGAACCGTCTTTGTCTTTTGACATACCGTAAGCAACACCAACAGCAAATAGAAGAGACATGTTTTCAATGATTGCAGCACCAGATTTGATGAAGAATGCAGCAAGCATGTTTTCGCCGCCCCATGCAACTGGATCAATCCAATAACCAATACCCATTAATACCGCAGCAGCAGGTAGAACTGCTACTGGAACCATCAGTGCTCGACCAATTTTTTGTAAATAGCTAAACATACAGCCATTATCCTTATTTAAGTTTAAATCCAAATCAATGTTTTGTTCTTGTTATGAAACTGTTCAAATTCCATTAAAAGAACAGACTTTGTACTTACGCCATAACTTATTTCGTAATGTAAAGTAAGAACGGTTGAATGACAAACGTAATTCACCTTTAATTCATTATAGTGTGATCTGTTTCAACCATTTGAGCATAAAAATACAAGTTTTGATGGCTGGTTTCCAAAACTTAATTTACAATTTAAAAAAAGTATCAATTACCATTAAAAAACTATAGAGAGTAACGCATGAGATTAATTCCTTTACTTACCCCTGCTCAAGTTGGTCGCTGGAGCGCTGCTTACATCGCTAACAAGATTAACGCATTCAACCCAACTGCAGACAAGCCGTTTGTATTAGGTCTACCAACTGGCGGAACTCCTCTAACAACCTATAAAGAGCTAATCAAGTTACACCAAGCTGGTGAAGTTAGCTTTGAGCACGTTGTTACTTTCAACATGGATGAATATGTAGGTATAGATAAAGATCACCCAGAAAGCTACCGCACATTCATGTACAGCAACTTTTTCAATCACGTAAACATTCAAGATAAAAACGTTAACTTACTGAATGGTAATGCTGACGATCTGGATGCTGAATGCCAGCGTTATGAAGATAAAATTAAGAGCTACGGTCAAATTAACCTATTCATGGGTGGCGTAGGCGTTGATGGTCACATCGCATTTAACGAACCAGCTTCATCACTGGCTTCACGCACTCGCATCAAAACACTAACAGAAGACACGCGTATGGCTAATTCACGTTTCTTCGATAACGATATTAGCCAAGTGCCAAGACTCGCGCTTACCGTTGGTGTAGGCACACTATTAGACTCACAAGAAATCTTAGTGTTAATCACAGGTCATAATAAAGCCCAGGCACTTGAAGCGGCTGTCGAAGGTAGTGTTAACCACCTTTGGACAATCTCTGCGCTACAGTTACACCCTAAATCAATCATTGCGTGTGACGAACCAGCAACGATGGAATTAAAAGTGAAAACGGTACGCTACTTTAAAGAGCTAGAAGCGAAAAACATTCAAAGCTTTATTGCGGAGTAAGCCCATGTATGCACTCACTAATTGTACTATCTACACAAACGACAGTGTGTTAACTGAGCACTGTGTAATTATCGATGGTGAATACATTCATGACCTGGTTGCTGTCGCAGATTGCCCAGCAGATATCGAACGTATTGACCTTGCCGGTGCAAGCTTAACTGCTGGTTTTATTGATTTACAACTCAATGGTTGCGGTGGTGTATTGTTTAATACGGATATCAGTATTAACACCCTTGAAATCATGCAACAAACCAACGAGCGCTTTGGCTGTACTAGTTACTTACCAACATTGATCACGGCTACCGATACAGAAATGAAGTCTGCGATTGATACCATGGCGGCGTATTTAGAAAAACACAGCAACCAAGCACTCGGCTTGCATTTAGAAGGTCCTTACCTGTCTACAGCGAAAAAAGGCATTCACAGTATTAACCTTATTCGCCGCAGTGAACAAACGATGATCGACCATATCTGTACCAACAGTGCAGTGATCAGCAAAGTAACCTTAGCACCAGAAAATACTGACGCGGCACACATTGCACAGTTAACCGCAGCAGACATATTAGTATCAGTTGGCCACACGAACGCAACGTACACCGAATGCATGCAAGGTTTTGAAGCGGGTGCGCGTTTTGCGACGCATTTATTTAATGCCATGAGCTCAATTACGGGTCGTGATCCAGGTGTTGTTGGCGCAATTTACGATCATAAAGAGGTTTACGCCGGTATTATCGTTGATGGCCACCATGTCGATTACGCCAATGTACGTATGAGCCATAAATTAATGGGCGAAAAATTAGTCTTAGTGACTGATGCTGTCGCGCCAGCGGGGGCCAACATCGAATCTTTTGACTTTGTAGGCACAGAAGTGTTCTATCGTGATGGTAAATGTGTTGGTGCCGATGGTACACTAGGCGGTTCAGCATTAACGATGATCGAAGCAGTTGAAAATACAGTGAAACATGTTGGCTTACCGCTGGCAGAAACACTGCGTATGGCAAACCTATACCCAGCAAAAGCAATTGGTGTAGCAGATAAACTTGGTAGCATTGCAAAAGGCAAAGTTGCGAATTTAACAGCCTTCAATGCCGACTTCACCGTTATCAAAACGATTGTAAACGGACAAGTGAAAAGCTTCTAATGATGAAACATAGCCCAGTCGCCAATATTGAATTTATTAAACAAGTAAATACCGCTTCTGTTTATCGCCTTATCGATGAACAAAAGCAAATTTCACGAGTCTCTTTAGCAAGACTAAGCGAGCTAGCGCCTGCAAGTATTACTAAAATGACACGTCAATTAATGGCGGCAGGGTTAATTAAAGAAATCGCACAGCAAGCCTCTACAGGTGGTCGACCAGCGATATCACTGACCTGCGAGATCGAAAAATTTGTCTTTGTCAGTTGTAAACTTGGTCGTAATAATTTAACCATCGCATTGCATGATATTGCAGGGACTAAGCTCACGACTTACCGTGTTGCTTTAGACACTGCACCAGACAACGATGTGATCCCATTTTTATTAGCACAGATTGCCGATTTTATCGGCGCTAATATCAATACTGATTTACAACGTTTGATCGCCATTGCGGTGACATCACCCGGTTTGATCGACCGTGAATCAGGTACCATTGTGTATCTACCAAAACACAATCTAAAAGATATCCCACTCGGAAACTTACTCACCAAAAGTTTTAGTGTTCCCGCGTATATCGCCAACCACACCCAATCTCTATCATTAGCAGAGTTGTACTTTGGTGCGGCGCAAGATTGCCAAGACAGTGTGTTACTGTCTGTTCATGATGGTGTGGGTTCAGGTATCATCAATAACGGTAAAATCTTTACCAACTACAATAACCAAGTCGGTGAAATCGGACATATTCGCATTGATCCACTCGGTTTACCTTGTCATTGCGGTAGCCATGGCTGTTTAGAAACGATAGCCTCTAATGAAGCGATCCTTAAACAGATAACAGGGTTAATTAATCAAGGTCACGAAACCAGCCTCACGATCGAAGGCTTAACTATCGAAGGCATCTGTAATGCCGCAAATAGCGGTGACGAATTAGCCGTACAAGTATTACAACGCGTGAGTAAGTTACTTGGTCAAGCAATCGCAATCATCATTAACTTGTTCAATCCGCAAAAGTTGTTAATCAAGGGCGAGATTGTCGCAGCAAAAGAATTAATCTTCCCAATCATTGAACACAGTGTGCAACAACATGCTTTAGGTAGTTTTGTACCAAACGTAGTGATTAACGAAGCTAAATTTCAAAATGAGCCCTCTATGGCTGGCGTAGCATTAGTTCGTAAAGCGCTATTGGAAGGTAGCCTGCTCAATCATATCATTCATGAATATGGTAATAACTAGCGTAACATCAAAGTAAACTATCCGCCCTAAACTCACTCACACAGTTTAGCGCGGACTCATTTCTAGCGTTATCATTTTTACTTTTATTTGCTATAATCCCTTTTATTGACTGTTAATGAGTATTGATATGCATTTCGATGACAATGTCCGCATGGTTTTCTCAACCGAAAGCGGCCGTATTAAAGAAGAAAAACACGTTGAAACGGCACCTGAAGGTGATGGCATTGTACGTATCCGCCGCGAAACCAAAGGCCGTAAAGGTAAAGGCGCGACAACGATTAGCGGTATCGAATTACCCGAAAAAGAATTAAAAGCGCTCGCTAAAGAATTGAAAAAGAAAAGCGGTGTGGGTGGCAGTGTCAAAGATTTCATCATCGAGATCCAAGGTGATCAGCGTGACATGGCAAAAGAATTTTTAGAGAAAAAAGGCTACACAGTGAAACTCGCTGGCGGCTAATCATGTCACCTAAGCGCTAAACTAGCCATCACTTTAAATACTTGTTATTTATCTCAAATCAAGGCAACATAACCTTGTCGACGGTGATCACATGATCATTAATCGATTAAATTCTCAGGGCGGGGTGTAATTCCCCACCGGCGGTAATAATCAGGCGGTCGATTTATTCGTCACCGATTTCAGCCCGCGAGCGCCTAAGTTGCTTATGTTTATAAAGTCTTCTGATTTAATAAAGTCATCGCTTAGGGTCAGCAGATCTGGTGAACGCTATGCCCCATAGCCTAGTCCAGAGCCGACGGTAATGTGCATACGTATCATGTATGGCTAAGTCCGGATGAGAGAGAATGTAAGATGCGTTAACATCTGCCTTGGTAGATGATTAATCACGCACCTCTAATTCTGCACGCCCTGATTCTGGAACCCAATATTTTATATAGTTGTATATTAAGGATCTAAACCATGAATCAGTCTTTACTTTCCCCTTTTGGCGACGCGATCACGCGTGTTGAAACAGCACTAACAGCATTACGTTTAGGCAAAGGGGTTTTAGTTGTTGATGATGAAGACCGTGAAAATGAAGGCGATATGGTGTATGCGGCTGAATCGCTTACCAATGAACAGATGGCATTACTGATCCGAGAAGGCAGTGGTATTGTTTGTGTTTGTCTACCTGACGAGCGTGTTAAACATTTAGAACTTGCACCTATGGTTGAGAACAACTCAAGCCAGTACGGTACTGCGTTTACTGTGAGTATCGAAGCGGCCGTTGGCGTAACAACAGGCGTATCAGCTGCTGATCGCGTTACCACAATTAAAGCCGCGATTGCCGATAATGCAATGCCAAGTGATTTGGCGCGTCCTGGTCATGTTTACCCGCTACGCGCACAACCAGGTGGTGTATTAACGCGCCGTGGCCATACCGAAGGGACCATTGATTTAATGAAACTCGCGGGGCTAAAACCTGCAGGCGTATTATGTGAAGTAACCAATCCTGACGGTACAATGGCACGTTTACCAGAAATCATTACGTTTGGTGAAAAGCACGATTTACCAGTATTAACGATTGAAGATATTGTGACTTATCGTAACGCACAGTTAGCGCTAGTCGGTTAATCGTTGTCATTAAGAAAAGGCACTGATATTAACGCTAATCAATCGTTATACAGTGCCTTTTTTGATTCTATTTAGTTGCGTTCACAGTCGCAACATCAGGCGTTAATGCAGCCTCTTTATGTGCCGTAATACGGTTACCTTTATACATAGCAACCTTGATAAAGAACACCATAAACAGTAAATCATTTAAGCCGTAAATGGTATAAAATATACCGGCAAATAAATCTGTTTCATACAGGCTAAATAAATTATTTGTGCTTAACCAATACACCCATGCGCCCACGTATACCAACTTTTCTATCGCAAAAACTGAGACTAACAAACGAATATTACCTTTGGTCATCGCGGCAGCAAAATATGCCAGTCCCCATACCATGATCATGACTAAACCAAAGTTAGACATCACAACAGGGTCTGCATCATTAATGGCCGTATTACTAAACAATTGCGAGAACGTCAGTACTCCACCAATATTAACCAGCGCAGCTAATATCAGGCCATATTTAATTACCGTTTTATTCATTACGACTTCCTTATTAAATTTCTATATGTATCTATTGGTTTATGACAACAATATAAAACATAAACTTCAATTATATTGATCACAATTTATATAGTTTAATAAGGACCCCGGAAATTGCAGTATCAGGCAATTAATAGCTGTAATTATTTTAATCCGTAATCCCCAGAACAATATAAAACTTGATGTAGCTAAGCTAAATAACAAGGTGATTATATTTTCTTGTAATTCTGAGTATTCTTTTTGTAAGCGCTCTCTAACGGCAACGCAATAAGAACAAATACATCGCTACCGCTATTAACTAAAACATAGATTTGTAGGCAACTAAACGACGTATATTACTAGCCAATAGACTGTGTATATGTGAACGCCATTACCTTTTTATCGTCTTTCATTTGAATGAGCGTTATAGTTAATAATGCTATTAAAAAAAAACAAGCAAGGCATGAACAGCATAAATACAGCCAATAATGCATAATAATAGAAAGTCATAAATTTCCCTTCACCTTTTTTTTAATTGGACACAGTGTTAAATTCATTAACTAAAACGAATAGTACCAATAATTAGATAGTTTAACAGTGGTATAAATTATACCTATACTTAACTATGAAAATATGTTAATGAATTCCAGCGCATGTTATGAGATGTAAATACTGAATACTAAAAATATTACTTTTTATGTATATTTTAGTGTTATTAACTCAGGTTTATGGGTATTCTCTATCCCAAAGTGATTAGATTTAGGGATGCGGTCTTGGATGTACATAATTTAGATAGCGAAAAACAATGTCAAAGTTTTGCAGAAAAATTTACGTACAAGGGTAGTAAAGAACAGATAAGTTTTTCTATCATCAATATTAAAAAACGTACGGTTTTAACCTTATCAACGAGATATGAATGGCATTTACAATATTGGGAATCAGGCCTTTATCGTAGCCTAGATGAACGGCTTCATCATGGCGTCCATTTATGGAATACATTTAGCGATGATCACAGTAACATTTCAAAAAAATATCTGCATAGCTCAAATAAAATCGATATTTGCACTCAGCACGCAGATTATTTTGAGCTCTTTTCATTTAGCTCTAATAAAAATTTATCCTCATCAACTATTATGGAGCTTGGTCAACTCAAGCCCCAGGTCAGTAAAGTGGCAAATCAACTTTGGTTAAATGCTAAAGACACTACTTTGCCTATGTTCAATCATAACTTCAGCAACATAAACCCGCTACCGACGTTCCATATTGCAAACTCGAATAAAATACAGTTTGGGGATGTAACTTTAACGCCCAAAGAAATGGCTACAATTCATCTCTTACTCGAACTAAAAAGCATTAAAGAAATCGCACGTTACCAGCATTGCAGTGAAGCAAATGAACGGAAGCGCGTGAACGTCATTAAAGAGAAATTCAATTGTGCGAACTTACCTTTATCCTTCTTATTTAACGCACTAAGAATACAGGGAGTAACCCTAGCATGTCTGGACGCCTACATCATGTCTCAATAACATGCGCTTCACTGACCGCCAGCCTCGCATTTTATCGCCAGTTTGGTTTTATCATTAATCAAGATTTTCAAGATGAACAGTGCACAATCGTATTGCTGCAAAGCCGAAACACACATATTGAATTGTTTACTTTTACTGATGTTGTATCAGCTAAAACTCACGAAGACTTGATCTATCTAAAAGCCATTGGCATTCGTCATTTAGCAATTGAAGTCGATGACTTAATAAAGATGCACCAAACATTATCTACAACGACAACCGTAACCCCTATTAAACAAGCTCGACTCGGCTCGTTTAATTATTTTTTCTGCTACGACCCAGATGGCAATCAAATTGAAGTGCTTAACATTAATAATGGAATGAAAGGAATAATATGATCAGATTAACATGGAAACAAAAAATTGGTGCTGTCACTGGTAATGCATTAGAGTTTTATGATATTGCGGTTTTCGCCTCAATTTCAGGCTTTATTTCAGTCTTATTTTCCCATCAGGGGGTTGAACACGCCGAGTACGTAGTGTGGGGAATATTTGCGTTACGATTTTTAGTTCGACCACTAGGTGGGCTAGTTATTGGTCATTATGCTAAAAACCACGGCGTACGTTCAGCATTAATATTAACTAACTTAATGATTGGACTTGCCACCCTGAGTATGGCGTTCATGCCGGTTGAAGCACTTGGGAAATATATCGTTGTCGCCTTTTTATTACTGCAAATTGTACAAGCATTTAGCTTCGGTGGTGAATACCCAACCTTGATATCATATTTACATCAAGGCACTGACCAAGCAGACAAATCCAAAACAAGCAGTCTAATTGTCGCCAGCTCATTAGCCGGTGTTGTCATGTCATTAATTGTCGTTTACGCCTTAAATCAGCTGTTAACAGTTGAAGAAATGAATGACTATGGTTGGCGATTACCATTATTAGTGGGTGTCTTAAATACACTAATGAGCCTGTATTTCCGTTTGTCTCTACCAGCATTTCCACCCGTTAAAACGGTTATTCAACCAATGCAGCGTTCACGATTAATTTTACGTATATTTATGGTGACAATTATTGGCGCTGTAATTTTTTACACCCAAAACTTTGCCAGTAAAATGATTGGCGAAGAGTTAAAAATTGAAGACCTACCTTTAATTAACTCAATGTTATTATTATCAATAATAGCATTCGTAGGTTACTTCACCGATAAATATAGCTCTGTAACACAAGTGTTTCGTTTTTCGAGTATCGCATTAGCTCTCTGCTCTATCCCATTATTCTTGCTACTTTCAAGCGGTAATCAGGTTTACATGGGAATTTCAATTTTCCTATTTACACTTATTTCAGGTGCGCTATTAGGAAATCTAGCTGCAGTGTTATGGCAAGAATCCGAAGGTGATATTATTTCGCTCGGTTTTGGCTATAACATCGCATTATCATTATTTGGTGGGGCAACGCCGCTCATCATTGGCTTATTAATTCCAAAAGGGTTTGCGTTTGTTGGCCTGTATGTCGCACTCGCTGCAATCCCTGCATTATTGATACTTTCACGTCCAAATAAAAGCATAAATATTAAAATACAAAACGCAAGATAACTAATATAGAAGCAGAATCACCTTGGGCATTATGGTTCTGCTTCTATGTTAAATTAGCTAAAACTACATGGTCCGTCTAATTAGCGTCACACTCGACATATTTAATAAACGCCAACAACTAAGCAAACCAATCAGACCAACAAAGCCCGCACCTGCACCAATCCCTAACAACCAATACTGAAAATGGAAAGTTCCTGGCATCTCGAAGATACGACTTTGTAAAATATACACGCCCAGCTCCATAGCAATACTCGCCATCAGTCCAGCTAACGCGCCTAAGGCTACAAATTCAAATAACACACTATTACGAAGTAATCGACCACTTGCACCAAGCGTGCGTAAGATAGCGAGCTCTCGTTCACGCTCTTCCATACTGGCTTGTACCTGCGCCACTAATACTAAGCTGCCAGCCAGTACCACCAGCACCAAAATAAACTCAATGGCAATAGAGACTTGCCCTATCACACTTCTTAGCTGGGTAATAATGGCGTCCACATCAATTAAGGTAATGGTCGGATACTGGCTCAAAAAATCCTGCAAAGCATCAGTTGCATCATCTGGTACATATAACGATGAAATATAAGTTGCAGGGAAATCAGCTAGCACATGCTGGTTAAAAATCATGTAAAAGTTAGGTTGCAGCGTTTGCCAATTCACTTTACGAATACTGCTCACCATCACTTGTACTTCTTCACTGCCCAATTGGAAAGTTAAGTTATCCCCGATAGCGACATCTAACTTATCTGCTAATGTCGATTCGATAGACACTAACGCGCGGGTATCTTCTGGTTGCCACCAGCTTCCAGCAATTAAACTATTTTCATAAGGGATCACATCACGCCAAGTCAGGTTTAACTCTCGGCCCACACCACGACGGCCATTATCAGCAGACTTGGTTTCTTCTTTACTCACACGTTTGGTCACTTGGTCATCATTAATTTTGGTTAAGCGTCCACGAACAACGGGAAATAGACCGCTGGATTCAATGCCTAACGCATCAACAAAATTGTCTACCTGCTCGACTTGGCTGGCAGTAATATTGACTAAAAATCGATTGGCACTGTTATCCGGTAATTGCTTCTGCCAGTCATCAATGAGGCCATTCTTCATGACCACAATAATCAATAGCAGTTGAATAGCGATGGTAAAGCTAATCAATTGCACCGAATTTTCATTAGCACGACGTTTCAAATTGGCTAATGCTAAATGCCAAGATGTGCCTGCCTTACTGCCCGCAGAACGTCCCGCAGACATAAACAAACGACCAATAACGAGCAGTACGAATGCCACCAGCATACCGCCAATTAATAACGCCGCACTTAGCACGGCATCTTGGCTAAACAAATACAGCAGCGTAAAAATAGCGAACAACGCAGGTAGCGGACTCATTAACCTCGTCAGCAAACTATTTTCAGAGCCACTATCACGACCGCGTAACAGGGTCATAGGCGAAGTATTTACTAACTCTCTTAATGGCGTGATAGCAAAAGCCACAGCGCAAATAATGCCCGTAACAATCGCGACTACGAAAGGATACGCCATATTACCCGTCGTCGAGGTATCAAGATAATCGCGCATAGCATACAAACCAATATTCAATATCAGATAACCCACAATTAGCCCTAAACTGATACTCAGTACACTCAATAGCGACCAATGTAGGCAATACAGTTTAGTCACATAACGTTTGGATGCGCCCATGGCTTTAAACACCGCCACCACAGATTGATGACGCTGACTATAACGACGACTTGCGACCGCAACTGCAACAGAGGCTAAAACAATGCCCAGCATACTGGCTAATGACAAGTATTTATCCGCTTTAGTTAGCGCTCTCGCCAAGGGTGAATTTTGTGATTTGATATCATACCAACGCTGGTTATCAGTCAACTGTGGTTTGAACCATTGCTCAAATTCGGTGATATTGTCGGTTTCTCCGGCGAACAGGTATTTATAACTTAGTCGACTACCCGGTTGAATAAGCTCGGTTCGCTGTACATCTTGAGTATTAATAAACACCACAGGACCAGAACTAAACACACTAAACGACGCATCCGGTATTTGCGTGATCACCCCAGTGACTTTAAAGCGCATGACGCCGACTTCAATGCTATCGCCAAGCTTAATGCCTAACTGTCTTAATCCTTTCGCTTCTAACCAAGCTTCACCGGATTTCGGTGAATTAGCCGCAACCGCTTGTGAGGTATCTAACGACGGACTTACCAATAATTCACCGCGTAATGGATAGGTATCCGACACCGCTGATAAGGCCGCCAGCGCCATCTGATCATCAGTGAATACCATCGATGACATTTGTATCTGCTGGGCTTGGATTAACGCCAAACTGGACGCTTTGGCTAATACCGCAGGATCAATAACACTGCCGGTATCCAATACTCGATCCGCTGCAATAAAGGTACTACTCTCGGCGGTTAATGCTTGTTTAACACGACTAGAAAAACCAGACAAAGCAAATACAGCAGACACAGCTAATACGATCGCCAGCAAGATAATAGTCAGTTCACCGCGTTTTAACTCGTGTTTTAATAAACGCAGGGAATGGTTACGCCAATAACTCATAACGACTCACTTAACGGCTGTTTTGTCGCTAAAGGCTCTGCAACGAAAGACTCCACAACCAAAGGCTCTACATTCGCTTCTGTTAACTGGCCACTGTCCATGATCACTTGACGCTGGCAACGCGCGGCCAATTTAGGATCATGGGTCACTAAGATCAAGGTGGTTCCCTCTTGCTTGTTAATTTCAAACAATAACTCAGCAATGTGTAATCCCGTTTTGGTGTCTAAGTTACCCGTTGGCTCATCGGCAAATAAGATATCGGGTTTAGAAATAAAGGCACGGGCAATCGCCACGCGCTGCTGTTCACCACCCGACAATTGTGACGGGTAATGCTCTGCTCTGTCGGCTAAATCAACTTTGGCTAATAATTCACGCGCTAATTGTTCGGGATTATCCATACCCGCTAACTCAGCCGGTAACATGATATTTTCCAATGCTGTTAAGCTATTAATAAGTAAGAACTGCTGAAAAATAAAACCAACATGTTTCGCACGAACCGCACTGCGTTGTTCTTCATTGAATTGGTGCAATGGCTGATTTTTAAGAAAAACTTCACCACTCGAAGGTAAATCTAGCCCCGCTATAATAGACAATAGGGTAGACTTACCTGAGCCAGACGCACCAACAATCGCTAATGAATCACCTGCTACCACAGTTAAATCCATCGGATGTAATATATCGAGGGTTTTAGCCTCTGTTTTAACTGATTTAGTTAAGGCACTTACTTTTAATATAACGTCGGAATTTAGCTTCATGTTTAAAAATGCCTTTAAAGTATTATTATTGATGGTTACCTTGTTACCTGTAGCACATGCCACAGCTAACCATAAAATTTTGTTATTGGGTGACAGCCTTAGTGCCAGTTATGGTATGACACAAAGTGAAGGCTGGGTAACCCTGCTTAATCAACAGTTAGTAAAGCAAAATGCCCCGTATAACATTATCAATGCCAGTATCAGTGGTGAGACTACCGCTGGCGGCCTGTCTCGGTTACCAGGTATTTTGGCCAAGCAATCAATTGATACACTGATCATCGAACTCGGTGCTAACGACGGTTTACGTGGCTTTCCACCCAAGTTAATCAAGAACAATCTGACTAAAATGGTAGAGCTAGCACACGCGCAGAATATTCCTGTGTATGTGATGAATATTCGTATTCCACCTAATTATGGTCCACGCTACAGCAAAATGTTTACCGATGTATTTACGCAGGTTGGCAGTGAAAAAGACATTACCGTGTTACCATTTTTCATGGAGCAGATCGTGCTTGATCCAAGTCTCATGCAAAACGACGGTATTCACCCTAACCGCACTGCACAACCTAAAATTGCCGATATTATGTCAAAGCAATTAGCGGCCATTTATAGTGAGCATAACTAATATTAATGAATTCATAACATATTAAGATAAACCAGTTTGTCTTAATATGTCAGGATACGTTTCACAAAGGCGGGTAAAGTACTGTCAGGGGAAGTAGTAGCGAGATTAAAATAATCCCATTTGTTGATCGGTTATCAAATCAAAACTCAAGCCAATAAAGGGCAAGATACCATCGGCAATAGGTTTAATTTGTTTTTCAATGTAATGCTCAAAATCTAATACCGAATGTTGATGCTCGACAGCTTCAGGTCCACTCAGGGTTAACACATAACTGATCCACGCTTTGTGCTGATAACGTAACGGTTGCCCTAATTGACGGTTATGTTCATCTGCGGCGCGCGCAGCTTTTACGTGTGGCGGCACGTTTTTCACATATAGCGCTAATTCTTGGCGTAAACGTTTACGGTAAACCAGCTTGTCGTTAAACTCACCGGCTAACGTCTTTTCTACAATTTCCAACACGTAATCTTCGACCGCAATATTATGGAATACCCGATGGTATAACTCCATCTGGAACATCTTGGCTAAGTCTGTCCAATCGGTGCGTACGGTTTCCAAGCCTTTGAAGATCAGCTTTTCCCCGTCTTTAGTATGCACTAATCCGGCATAGCGTTTTTTACTGCCTTTATCCAAACCCCGGATGGTGGGCATTAAGAATTTGTGATAATGCACTTCGTATTCAATATCTAAGAAACAATCGATATCGTAATCTTCACGTAATAGTTGCTGCCATTGTTGGTTAATATACGCCGACAGCTCTGCGCCCATGCGGTCGGCTTGTAAACCGCGATCAGCTGACGACCCACTATAACCGTCGGTAAATTTAGCCGCATCGAGTAACACAAAGGTAGAATCAGTATCGCCATAAATCACCTTATAGCCCTGTTCTTCGATCCATTTTGCAGTGGTCTGCATGATCTCTTGCCCACGCATGGTGATCGACGAGGCTAATCGGGTATCATAAAAACGACACCCGCCCGACCCTAACACACCATAAAACGAATTCATTAAAATCTTAATGGCCTGTGAACGGGCGGCATCTTTATCGAGTTTAGCTTGATCACGCTGCGCCCACAGTTCAGTAATAATATCGGGCAGATAATGTTTATCTCGATTAAACAAACCACCACGGAAACCGGGGATGGCCTCCGTAGGGTTTTGAACCCCTTCTAACAACCCAACCGGATCAATTTTGAATGTGCGAATAATCGACGGATACAGACTTTTAAAATCCAGTACGATCACATGGTCATACAAGCCTGGGAATGAGTCCATCACGTAACCACCAGGACTTGCCAGTACTCCACTCTCACGTAGATTCGGGGCAATATAACCCGCACGATGTAACTTAGGCAGGTATACATTGGTAAACGCCAGCACCGAGCCACCGTTACGATCTAATTCTAATCCCGTTAACTGCGAGCGTAATAACAAAAAATCCAACAAACGGGTTTTAACAAAAATATCCCACACTAATACGCAATCTTGTAGGTTGTATTTTGCCAGTTTTACCTTGTTAAAATGAAAGTCGTGGTTGATCTGTTCCATGCGATTATCTACATCGTCAGTATCTTTACCAACACCGAGTATTTCTTGTGCCACATTTTCTAAACTAAAGCTTGGGAAATTATAGGTTGCGGTTTTTAGACTATCAATGCCATCAACCACTACCCGACCATGTAAGGTTAAAAAGCCTTGCTGTTGTGGTGTGCGACCATCTCGCCAATGCAGGTTTTGCCCACCTCGACCCAGCGCTAATTTAAGATTATGAAATGTGGCGCGCTGAGCTAATAAACGGAAATCAAAATTAATTACATTCCAACCGATAAAAATGTCAGGATCGTAACTGATCACAAAGGCTTGCAGTGCCAGTAATAAACTTTTTTCGTCGGCAACCCAATGGATTAAAAGGTCGCTTTCAGGATCCTGAGGTAAATCGCGATCAGGTGCTTCCCCAATCATATAGACACGTTTAAAGGGTTGGCCGTCTGGGCAATACGCAGGGCTTAATGAATACAAACCAATTGAGTAAAGCTCACCGTGTTCTGAACATTCGATATCCAGTGAGATCTGTTTAATTTTGTCAACTAAGTTATCTGGCAGTTCCGCTGGTTTAAGCTGTGCTTGTTGAAATTCCACATAACCTTTACGCTGCACAGGCGTACCCGTAAACTCGATAGCCCCTTTAACAAAACGCTCCATTAAGTAACGTTCTGCTGGGCGAATATCGGCTTCTAATACCGTAACCAGCTTACGTCTTAATAACTCTTGTGCGCGATGGTAATCATGCGAAGTACGGAAATAAAAGGCACTCATGAATTCTAAATCAAAACTGCGCATTTTCAGATCTTTATAAGTAAAACGCGGATTCAATTCACTTAAACAAGCTAATGCTGTCGTGAGTTGATCTTGGGGAATGAACATCACCAGCGGCTGGGTTGCCGGGATCAGTTTAACCGCACCCATTTCAGATGCTAACCAGTAGCTTAATTCATTGTTACCATTACGATCACGGCTATGGCGCGATAATAAAAAACCCAGATATGTAGCAGACAAAATCAACCAGAAAAAGTAGTTTAAGACTGGTTAAGTGTACAGCATTTTTAGAGGCGTGAAAATATTTACACAAAGACGTAATCTGATGCCATCATTTGTTAGTTATATGTTATAAAGCTTACAGGAATTATTAAAAAACAATTTTAGATTAAATAAAGAAGAGAATACGCCCGTGGTCATGACCCTTAAACCCTTCATATTACTGCTAATCAGTGGCTTCTTGCTCATGCTTGGTTATGGTTTGAGTAACATTTTATTACCTGTACGCATGCAAAATGACGGTATCAGCGTCGATAACATAGGTATCATCTTATCTATGCTGTCTGTGGGTTTTTTACTTGGTGCTATCTATAGTCGAACACTATTACAGCGGGTTGGCCACATTCGTATATTTGCCATGTGCGGTAGCTTAACCTCAGTGGCGATCTTGCTTTCTGGCCTGTATCCAGAGCCATTAATGTTAGCCGTAATGCGTATGCTTACGGGATTTTGTATGGCCTGTGCCAATGCCACACTCGATAGCTGGTTAAGCCATAGCGCCACAGAAGAAAGCCGTGGCCGAATATTATCGATTAACCAGATGGTGATCATGTCTGCGCTTTTCTCTGGGCAATTTTTGTTAAACGTGGCACCGGTCACCGATGTCACTTTGTTTGTTATCTCCGGTATTCTATTTAGTCTTTCTATAACCCCCATGGTGATCAGTAAACATCAAGGTCCGCAGATGGAAGACAGTCAATCCATGTCCTTAATGACCATTATAAAACTGTCACCGCTCGGGGTGATCGGTTGTTTTTATGGCGGGTTTCTGTATGCAGGTTTAGTCAACATGTTACCTATCTTTGCCAGTGATAATGGTATTCAAGGTTTCAATTTATCCATCTTTATGGGGGCATCTATCTTTGGGGCTATTATTTTCCAATATCCGATCGCCTATTTATCCGACCGTTTTGACCGTCGTAAAACCATGTTCTGTATGGTACTAACCATCGCTGCATTGTCTTTATTAGTGCCGCAACTGATTAGTGCATCACAATTTAATCTCACCTTATTAACGATTGCGATCGTGATGGGGCTAACCGCTTGCCTCTACCCAATGAGCATGTCAGAAACCTTCGATAAAGTGTTAAGAGAGCAGATCCTCGCGGCAATGGGATCCTTACTACTCATTTACGCACTGGGTAGTATTCTGGGACCCAATCTCGCGTCGATCGCCATGAATATGTTTGGCAGTGCCGCATTATTTTCATTTGTGAGCATTACGGCCATTACGTTACTGGCTTTGATCATCGGTAATATGATCAAGCAGACAGCATTACCGCGCGATGAACAAGAAAACTTTATCATGCAAACCCCCTCGGGTGTGGCATCAGAGCTGGATCCTCGAACCCAGTATGCACAACCTTCTTTTGAACAAACAACAGAAGTTGAAGTGGCGATTAGTTTGGCCGCTAACAATCCAGCCGCCGCAGTAAACATGGCAAAAACCTTAGCTATGCGCGACCCAAATGATGCCTCAAACTTAGCCGCTGCATTAAGTACCATTGACGAAATTGATATTAGCCGTCTGTATCGCGCCATCACAGCGGCCGCACCAGAGATGAGTATTCATATTGCCGAAGCACTCACCAACGCCTCACCAGAACAAGCTGAAGAATTAGTCGACTGGATCACCACTGAACGTCCAGATCAATTTACCAATATTATTGTTGCCATCGCCAACTCAATGCCAGACAACGGTATTGATGTAATGGAAGTTGCGGCTGAAAATATGGTTGAATCTCACCAAGAAGAATTGCTAGAAATGACCGATCAATACATGACCAATCTATCTAATTCTTTAGATGAAATGCGTCCTGTCGATCGTGCTGCAGCCGCATCTGAACAGACAGCAACCGAGCTGTATAGCCGTTTAACAGACGTATCACCTGAACAGTCTGCCGAGTTAGCCTTAGCAGTATCAGAAGCGCTACCAGAGTCATCGAACGTGGTCGCCGAAGCGTATATCGCTAATCTTATTGAAGCGGAACAATCAACACCCGGTGATACCACCGCGAATATTGAAACGGCAGTGAGTGAGTACATTACTCAAATTGCAGAAACCATCCCAGAATACGCGGTCGATATTGCCAGTACTATGGTTGATTCAGTCCCTGACATCGCTTCTAACATGGTCGAGATATTACAATGTTCTGACGTGTTCGATGACAGCGAATTGAGTGTGTCGATCAAGGATAAGCCAGAGCATGATGCGCTAGAAGAACAATTACAATATGCAGTACAAACGCAAGCGGATGAGATTGATAAGAATAGTTAAGCGTTAGGAGATGAAGTATTAACTGAAACCATACTCCAGTACTTTTTGCCTATGTTAAAGTCATTAGAAGATATTTAAAGCATATTCTAAAGGACTAAAATATGACAATTGAAATCTGTATTTGTGCACGAACAGAATTAGTCGAACCTAAAGGTGAATCAACACAACAAGATATTGATTTATTTTTACAAGATAATAAACATGTGGCAGGTGGTATTTTACACAATGGAACAGCTTATTTGAAGCTCACCCAGCTAAAGCAAGGTGATTCTTGTCGTCAACGGTTTAAGCATTGTGATATTAAATCACTTTAGACTTCTAAAACCTCTTACAAGCATTTAATGTGTCGGTACTACCTACCGTCACAAATTATTTAAGCTGCTATCCTCAACCCTTCATTGTGAATATTGATAGCAGCGTTATGATCTCTGTCATGAGTTGCACCACACGAACAAGACCAGTTTCTTATCGCTAATGACCACTCACCTGAATACAGCGAGCCACATTCATTACACATCTTNNTAAGCGAAACGAACACAACCAAATGTATGAGCAAGTATTGTTACCTGCTCATTGTTTGGGTAGAACCTGTATTTATACGCAATAAGTTTCAATTTCCAGCACCTTAGATAACTGTATCCATATACAGCACTAAGTTCTAAACGTAGACTCTATGTGCAAATATGTCAATATTAATAACAACACAGAGTGCTTATTGCTACGCAATAATGACTTACATCACCGCCCTAAAGGACAGTATTTTTCGTCAAAGGTGATAAAAATAAAGGAAGAAAGAGATGGATGGAGTCGGTATTTTATACCCGTTACTTGCGCATATATTGCTAGTGGTATTACTGTATATTTTGTTGATAATACGTAAATCAAAAGCGATAAAAGCAAAGGCGGTCGATTTTAAGAAAACGGCGTTGAATAATAAAGCTTGGCCAGAAGATGTCGTGCAAGTATCTAATAACTTAGATAATCAGTTTGAATCGCCTTTGGTGTTCTATAGCTTGTGTATTATTACCGTGTTGGTTGGGGCAGTGAATAGTTTTGCTATTGGACTGTCAGTGGCTTATGTGGTGTTTAGATATATTCACGCTTATGTGCATGTAGGGACGAACTATGTGCCATATAGATTACGTGCGTTTGCACTGTCTTTGTTTGTGCTGTTATTACTGTTAATTCAAACGTCAGTACATATAGCGATGGCTGCATAGCGACAAATAGAGCGTTATACAAAGGTGTTATTATTGAGAATAAAAAATAGCCGCAATTGATGCGGCTATTTTGTTTGTATTATACAGTGTTTAGATGACGCTAATTAGGTCGTCTTAACTCATCTAGATTATGCTGGTGTTGCATCATCAGTTGAGATATTACCTGCTTGTTTACGTTTTAATAGCAGTAAACAAACCGCCGTGAACATACCAAATGCTGATACGCTCAGACCAATACCAAAGATCATTTGATACGCTTCAATTGCAGGGTAAGTATCAATGATCCAACCGTTTAGTGCGTAAGCCCAGAATACAGATGCATACGCAGCGAATGAACCAACACTCATCGCCGCGCCACTGAATTCTTTCGGTACACCGGCTTCAGCAATCGGCGCTAAGATGATGCCTTTTGCTAGGAAGATACTAAACGAGAAGCACATTAGTAGAATCATGTTCATTACTAACATGTCAGCTGATTTTGGTAGTAAAATTGTAATACCTAAACAGATAACCGTAAGACCCAATGCACACAACATCATTTTAATCGATGATTTAAACACAAAGTCAGCAATTGAGCCTGCAACAAGCCCCGCAACAACACCCATCGCACCAGTATTAATGATACCGAAGATAGCCGCTTGTGCAGTTGTTAAACCAAACACAGCTTGTAAGTATGGCACTGTGTAGATAAGCGTAATGTAAGTCCAGTAAACAGTCAGAGATGTTAATGCAGCTAACCATACTGTTGGCATTTTTAATACATGGATTAAACCTTGTAATGCCGCTTTGTTTTTACTTTCGCCTGCTTTAACTTCTAATTGATTGTCTGGTACAAATTTCCATACACAGAAGATCATTGGCAGGATAAGTAAGGTATAGAATACGATAGCACCTTGGAAAACCAAGATTGAACCACTCACTAGCGCCATGATACCAACGATAATTGCGTTCATGCTCATTTCTGTTGCACGACGAATTGACTCTAATAAACCAAATGCCATACCTTTGTTGTTATCGCCTGACATTAAGTTAACGCCATTCACAACAGCTGGCCAGAAAATCGCGTCAACCAGACCCCAAAGTCCGGCAATGACGATCAAGAAGGTAAATTCAGGTTGAAAGATGATGATAGCCATCATACTTAAGAATCGTATGCACATACTGGTCATTAAAATCGAACGTACAGAGAAACGGTTATTTACCCAACCAGCAGGAATGTAGAAGAACATTGCTGACCCGATTAAGGTAAACAATATACCCATCTGTGTATTATCGATACTTAATACTTCAAGCAGTAAGTTATAAAACGTACCTTTAAATGCTTCGAAAGCAGAGTAAATGATTTGTCCTGATAGCACGACAGTCAAGAAACCGTAAAAGCGGTTTTTTGAGTCGAAGCCAATTTTGCCTAATAAACTCATTATTTATTACCTAACACTTTGTATTTTGATGGGAATTTATGGGCGACATCGGTACAAATACCGTCAACACCCCAGTTGAATAATTGATTAGCGCGCGCAAGATCGTTGACAGTCCACACGTTTACTTTAAAACCAGCGGCTTTAAATTTGTGAACCATTTCTTGCGTTAAGCCTTTGTCTTCTGGATGGATGTAATCTGCGTTACACCAATCTAAAATTGAGTTCCAATCGTCCCACAAGGTATGGCTTTCAAATAAACAAGCAACTTGGGTTTTTGGGCTACGACGTTTAAATTCGGTTAGGGCAAGGTGGTTGAAGCTTGATACGATTAATTCGCGTTCAGGATTTAGCTCTTTCAAACCAGCAATTAAATTATCAATGAGGGTATAACTAAGCTCTGCACTTGCTGCACATGATTTAATTTCGATATTCATGTTTAGCTCAAGCTCATTTGCTAATGAAATTAGCTCTTGGAGAGTCGGTAGTTTTTCACCAATGAATTCATCTGCAAACCAGCTACCAGCATCGATATTATCGATATCGTCATGACTGATTTTACATAATTGACCGCTCTTATCGGTGCAACGATCTAAGGTATCGTCATGGGAAACAATGATCGTACCGTCTTTTAAAATATCAACGTCACATTCGAACCACTGAATATTATGTGCTTTACATAAAGAAAATGCAGCTAATGTATTTTCTGGTGCCAGTGATGACATTCCACGATGAGCAATCAATCTTTTCATTGTTAACCTTCTTGCAACTTAAATGATGGCGAGATAATAGGTGAGATTATATAAACGAATTGTGACATAGATACAATTATCACTATTCGAAAGTAAAAATGTTCAAATAAAGTTTTTATTCGTTCGAAAATTCATCAATCGAAACGTTTTTTAACTGGTGTAAATACTTAAATAATAGTTTGGTTTCAATCGAAGGTTGCATTTGAAGGTGTAAATGAATGTATTTGTGAGAGTGGTTAATTTGAAGTTAAAAGTTGTAAGGTTAACTGTTTTGTTATTATTATGCTTTCGATTTGGTGGTGGTGACCTATAAAACACTCATTATCTCTTCGTTATTTAAATAAATGTTATCAATAATAGGGCTACTGTAAGGTAACCCTAGCATTAAATTATGTTTATTTATCGGTTACTCAACCACAATGTCTGGTAGGGTTTGAGTGTTAATATTTGGCTAATATCCTCGATAGTATCGCCAGTAATTAAATCATACCAAAAATCGCTACTGATTAAGTTCACATTGGCTAGCGGTAATGTAAGTTGCGTATTCGAAATATTACTGATGCAAAATATGCTTTGTCTACGGTCTATACTTTGTCGCCAAAACCCAAAGAGCTGTTCGCCTAACTGTAAGGTGAATTGAGTTGCGTTTGGGTGAAACGCAGGTTGCGCAGTTCTTAATGTGATCAGGTGATTAATGTCATGTAATGAACGAGCGTGTTGGCTTTCTGGAGTATTAAGTTGTTCTGTGAGTGAATTAAGTGACCAGCGATGTCGGTTGATAGAACGGTTATGACTGGTGTGTTCACATTTTTTATAATCATTACTCGTGCCCAGTAAACTGTGAATGTAGATCCCGGGTATACCTTCCAGTGCGAGCATGATCGTGTGAGCACAGATAAAACGTGCATGCCCCCATTCGTCTTTACCTGCTGTTGTTCCTTTTAGTGCATCGTATAAGGTAATGTTTAACTCGTAAGGCTTGCGCTCTTCTTCGGACTTCGAATTCGCGGTATTTTTAGTGTCTGCGGTCACTGTTCGCCAAGATATTTTTCCACCAAATTCTTGCATTGTGGTGACTAATTGATTTATTTCTTGATCTGACAATAAACCTTCTGTAGGTCGTAAGCCGATACCGTCGTGTGAGGCGATAAAGTTAAAATAAGCCGTACCATTTTGTGCTGGTGGCATACTCATCATCCACTGTTTTAAGTATTGGCAATTACCTGTGATTAACGTATTTACCAACAAGGGCGGTAGGGCAAAGTTGTAGATGCAGTGTGCTTCGTTGCCATTACCAAAATAGGTGAGGTTTTCTTTGTTCGGTATATTGGTTTCAGTAATGATCACCGCGTCTGGACGCGCGTGTTCGATTAAGGTTCGGAGTAAGCGCACCATCTCGTGAGTTTCGGGCAAGTTAATGCAAGGTGTGCCTGCTTTCTTCCACAAGAAGGCGATAGCATCGAGGCGGAATATCTTCACGCCATTATCTAAGTATTGACGGATAATGGACACGAAATTGATGAGCACCTTGGGATTGGTAAAATCGAGGTCGACTTGGTCATGACTAAAGGTGCACCATACTTGCTGTTCGCCAGAGGCAGTTTTTGTGTTCCTGAATAAGGGCGATGTACGTGGTCTCACGACGGTTTCTATACCGTTACGGTCAGTACTGCTATCGCCATTAGCTGAGACTGTCGCGTTTGAAAGTGAATAGGTTGAGGCGGTATAAAAATAATCATAACCAGTACCTTCACCACGGATGAAATTGTCAAACCATTTACTGCGGCTAGAGCAGTGGTTGATGACTAAATCAGACATCAGATGATGGCTTTGTGCTATCTGTTTTATATCATCCCAATCACCTAGTGCATCGTTCACACTGGCGTAGTCAATAACCGAGAAACCATCGTCACTGCTATACGGAAAAAATGGCAAAATATGCACACTGTTAATGGTATCTGCGCAGTAACTTTGTAGAAAATGGTGCAATGTCTGCAGCGGTTTTTCATCCTGATTAAGGATACTGTCACCGTAAGTTATCAAGATGGTATCTTTTTCAGACCAATGATTTATTTGTGGTGTTGGCGTATGAAACTGATCGGTTAGCCGCATTGTGCTGATCAATTCTGCAGCCAGCACTTCGATTGATACGGATAAATTAATATCCGCATAAATTGTGCTGATCTGTTGTTCTACTCGCTGTTGTAGCTGCTGTTGTAATCGTAGCTGTAAGTCGCCGTTTGGATTTAACATCGTCACCATCCATTTTCTAATTTTGATACAACTTATAGTTAAGAGATGAACTCTGCTCTATCTAATTCAACGGCTTCCTTGAGCCGTTCTAATACGTCAGGCATTGCCGATATTACGCGATTCCAGCTAGGCATAAATGGTTTTTCCATTGGATTGTCGAGGAAGTTTTGCCCAGCGATCATGATGTTCTGCGCAAACATTTCAACCGCTTCTTCTTCTGAGTGAATATCGAGCGTTAAGCCATTCATCACTGCGTCGTTATAATAAGTTTCAACAAAATCTAAGGCGATACGGTAATAGGTTGCTTTGATAGTGCGGAAATTTTCATTGGTGAAGGTATGACCTTGGGTGGCTAATTTACGGAAGAATGCCTTGGTAATATCAATCGACATTTTTGATAAACCGCCGTCTTTATTATCCAATGATAGATCTTGATGTTTGTGATCGTACACATCCGCAATATCAGCTTGGCATAATCGATTATGAGAATAATTACGGTGCATTTCTGACAATACCCCGATTTCTAATCCCCAGTCACTTGGGATACGGATATCATTGAGTACGTCTTTGCGGAATGAGAACTCACCGGCAAGTGGATAGCGGAAACTATCCATGTACTCAAGGTAATCGTTATGGCCGACAACGCGTTTAAGCGAGCGTAATAATGGCGTAATTAATAATCGAGAAACACGGCCGTTAATTTTACCGTCTGCAACGCGAGCGTAAAAACCTTTACAAAATTCATAGTTAAATTGCGGATTCGCGACGGGATAAATCAAGCGTGCTAGTAGTGATCTGTCGTAGGTTAGAATGTCGCAATCATGTAACGCCACCGATTCTGATTTCCCCGATGCAAGTGTGTAACCCATGCAGTACCAGACGTTACGGCCTTTGCCTAATTCTTTGGGTGCTAATCCAAGTTCGGCGAGTTCAGCGTCAAGTGCTTGCAGGCGAGGGCCGTCATTCCATAAAATGCGGTGATGCTGTGGCAATGCGCCGAAGAATTTTAACGCGTGTTTATATTGCTCTTCATTAGCGCGGTCTAAACCAATCACAATCTCGTTTAAATACGGCACATCTTGTAAATGATGAATAATATTAGGCAGTGCTTCTCCTTCTAACTCCGAGAATAACGACGGGAGAATTAACGACATAGGACGCAGTTTTGAAAATTCAGTGAGTTCTGCTTCCATTGCTTCTAATGGACGTTGGTTTAGGTTATGCAGTGTTGTAATTACACCATTTTGATAAAAATCTGCCATGATAAGCTTTCCTTAATATTTGAATCGAAGTATTGAATTAATGCTTCAAAATTTAAACCGTTGTTAGCTCAAACTCAGGTAATACTTTCGGTAATAGTTTGGGTGGTCGCTCAGGTAATAACTTGGGTAATAATTTGGCTAACACTTCAGCCCAGCCCGTTGGCCCTGTATGTTTACTTGTGATTAAGCGCTGTTTACGTTTTAATTTTGGTGGGATGTGCACTGGAGATAAAATGATCGCGGCATATTGCGCAGCTTCTAACATGGCAATATCATTGTTGCCGTCACCGAGTGCAATAGAGTAAGGCGTTTGCTGTGGGTTAAATAATTTAAATTGATTCATTAACCAATTCATTGCTTTACCTTTATTGCAATCGCCACAAACATGCAGGAAACGTCCACCTTCTAAAATTGTCGCGCCTTGTTTTTTTAGGTGTTGGATGAACATTTGTTTCTGAGCTGCATTGCCTTTCCAGAGTACGGGTTCGCCATATTGTCTTTGACTTGCAAGCGCTGCGCTTGCCTCATCCAATCCTGTCGCATCAATAATGTTGTCAATTGTCATTGTATCCATATTTGTGAACAGTTCAGTCAGCTGTGCTGGTACTGTTTGTAATAGTGATAACCAATGTTCGCGTGAATGTACGAGCGATTTAACCCAATAGCCATCTTGTTGTATGGTACCGATAGGTTGGTGGCTAAAGTAGTTAACTGGGATGTAAATAGCAGCCCCATTTTCAACAATAAAAGGCCCATTTAAATCTAACTGTTTTCTTAATTCGAGTAATTCGGCATAGGTTTTACTGGTATTTGGAATAACGGGTATTGCCGCGCGCTTTAATTTGGCAAGGGTACTTAATGCAGGTGTAAAGCTGTAGTTATCATGATCGAGCAAGGTACCATCAAGGTCAGTGAAAATGGCAGGGTAGTGATCAAGTTGCATCGATTGAGGACTGTATGAATGCACTATATTTCGGTTAGTATCGAGTTCAAACACCCAGTTGCATAACGCGGGTAATGTCGTTAATCCATGTTCGGTGAGTCGTTGAAAATAAGCTATAAACAGTTTTATCTCAGATTCGTTCATGACCCGACCAAGTGGGGAACTGAGCGTAAGCGCTTGCTGCTTTAATTTTAACTCTTGTTCTAGTCGCCACTGGTAAACGGTATCAAAACTCGGTGCTTTAAGCATGACTAACATATCAAGTCGTTCATAAAGCGCAGCGTAGTGATGCTTGATCTGGTTGTTTACATAGCGACGCCAAACGCCGTATTTGTCTTTCGTCGCTTCAAGGTTGTTGACGGATTCTAATAGTGCCTCATCTGTTTGTGCCTGTACGCCTAAGCACCAACCTTCCAGAATAATGACATCAACAGCGCCGCGAATCACTGGCCACTCTGATTCAGGGTACGGGTTATCGGTGACTTTATTAAACCGAGGCAGGGCAACTGGCGCTGATTTATTGTTAGCGGATTGCAACTTATCTAATGTGCTGTGTGCGAGCGATAAATTATGTGTTCCTGGCACGCCACGGGTTTGTAATAGGTGATGCTCATGCTCAGACAGGTTTTTACGTTGCTGGTGGCTATAATAAAAATCATCGAGCGAGAGAACCGCGACATTCATTTTATAGGCACTGGTTAAATAGGTCGCGAGATAATCGGCAAGTGTTGATTTACCCGAGCCTTGGCAGCCATTAATACCAATTAAAACAGGTGTTTGTTTGTTATTCGTGCGTTCAAAATTTGTTACGGTACTGTCTATTGGACTGTTTGTTGCACTATGCTGGTGCGCTCTGATTGCAGATATGAGCCCTGTGTACCATTTTGCAGCATCGGTTAAATAAGCTGTTTCTAGCTTATTACGCTCAATAAATGCGGTTAGTTGTGGGTTTGTCATCATAATAGCCATCCTTGAATGAGCGAGTCTTACAATAAGTTAATCAATAATTGTGCCAGCTATTGATTAAATCAATAAGTGGGTACCTCTAAAGTGTAGTTTAAGTTTGTCAACAAGGGATGCTAGGTGGTATTTATTGAGCGAGATCAATTTTTCTGGTCGATATAGGGTATTTCTGTTAACATCGCCGCCTTAATCTACAGCTCTGGATTTACGTTCCAGCTAGCTCAATGGGGAATAACCAAATGTCAGCACCAATTACTACAAAAAATACCGCTCAAATTACAGTTTGTGCATTATACAAATTCGTACGTTTAGAGAATTTCGAAGCGTTACGCGCGCCTTTATTAGCAAAAATGGAAAGCCAAGATGTTCGCGGTACGCTGTTATTAGCGGCCGAGGGTATTAACGGTACAATTGCTGGGCCACAAGCAGGTATTGATGCTGTATTAAGCTTTTTATCTCAAGACCCAAGTCTGGGCGAAATCTCTTTCAAAGAATCTTATAACGATGAGAATCCGTTCTTACGTACTAAGGTTAAGTTGAAAAAAGAAATCGTAACTATGGGCGTTGAAGGTATTGACCCTAACCAAGTTGTTGGCACGTATGTAAAACCACAAGATTGGAATGCACTTATTTCTGATCCTGATGTTATTCTGATTGATACACGTAACGATTATGAAATTGAGATCGGTACATTCCAAAACGCTGTAAACCCGAACACAGCGACTTTCCGTGAATTTCCTGAGTATGTGAAAAACAACTTAGACAAAGCAAAACACAAGAAAGTAGCGATGTATTGTACTGGTGGTATTCGTTGTGAAAAATCAACTGCTTATTTAAAAGAGCAAGGTTTTGACGAAGTTTATCACTTAGAGGGCGGTATTCTTAAGTATCTTGAAGAAGTGCCAAAAGAAGAAACAATGTGGGAAGGTGAGTGCTTTGTATTCGATGCTCGTGTTTCAGTCAATCACGACTTAGAGCAAGGCGAATGTGACCAATGCTTCGCTTGTCGTTACCCGTTAACGCAAGACGAAATGCAAAGTGAACATTACGTGAAAGGCCTTAGCTGTCACCGTTGCCACGATAAAGTAAGTGACACTCAGCGTAGCCGTTTTGCAGAGCGTGAACGTCAAATGGAATTAGCTGAGAAACGTGGCGAGTCACATATCGGTGGTGAAATTAAACATATCATTGATGAGCGTCGTGTAGAAAAAGCCAAGAAGAAAGCTGAGCAAAACACGAAGTAATATTAGGGTTTATAGATGCTTAAATAAGTTAATAAACGCTTAGAATAAAAACCGCTGGTTAGGTTACTTGGAATAGTAGCTTACTCGCGGTTTTTTATTATCTGCAATTTGAGATTATTATTTATAATTTTAGGTGTAGTCTACAATTAATAGAATGTGGTGAAAACATTCATTAATGAGGTGCTAAGTATGTTACAAAAGTTACTGTTTATTATGTTATTCCTTATTGGTTTTAATGCGTTTGCATTGACACAGGAGTCGGGTAATTTAGCGCCGCCAGGTGTTGATGTATACATTATTAGTCCGGCAGACGGTGACATTGTTTCACCGACATTCACTGTTAGGTTTGGTTTACGTGGAATGGGCATTGCGCCAGCGGGAATAGATCGAGTTAAAACGGCGCATCATCACTTGCTTATTGATACTAAGGTACTGCCAAATTTGACTAAACCGTTACAAGCAACAGATAAAGTACGGCATTTTGGAGGTGGTCAAACGGAAACACAGTTAACACTTAAACCGGGTAAGCATACTTTGCAGTTACTGCTTGGGAATTATGCTCATGTGCCTCATGATAAACCGTTAATGTCGACGAAAATAACAATTACGGTTAAGTAAACTGTTTATGATAATGAAATTAAACTGGAATTCACGTTATACGGAATTCTGTATAATAACCTGTTAGGCGAATAAAACGATGCCATACACATTATCACACGCTGTAGTCGCACTTCCTGTCTCGGTAATTACGCGGGGAAAGGTTCCGCTTGCTGCAATGGTTGTAGGAAGCATGTCACCTGATTTCCCATATCTTTTCGCGCTTAGTCCAACAGAAGCGCCTGGGCATTCGGAGCTCGGGGTGCTTATTTATTGTCTTCTTCCGTCACTTTTAATGTTACTTGTTTGGTATCGATGGATCGAGGGGCCAACTCTTGAGCTGTTTCGGTTGCCGCAAAGGGAATGGTCATTCGGTAAGTCTTCGTATCTTTTAGTCGTGTTTGGGGTGTTGGTTGGTGCATACAGCCATGTATTGTGGGATGCGACGAGTCATTTTGACGGTTCGTTTGTTGTGAATAGTGAGTTCTGGAATAGAGAAATATTCTCGTTGCCCATGTACAAGTTGAACCAATACGGCGGTGGTATATTGGGGCTAGCGGCTTTGTTTGTGTGGTACGCGTTTGCGGTCAGTCAGAATCGCCAAGAACAATATCAGGGTAAGTTGCTCGAAGGTGTGCTTATGTATTCTATAAGCATTGTTTTTTTTGTCTTATTGGCAAATATTGTTCATGGCTCGACGGTTATTATTGAGTACGCAGTTCGTTCTGCCATTGGGGTGATTGTGGGAGGTATTTGTGGAATGTGTATGTACGCATTTATGGTACATTTACAGGTCGATAAAAAATATTATAATGAATGAATTACACTCTTTCTGCGTCATATTATAATAATAAGTTAAACTAACCATTGCGCAGTGCTGGACTTCATTCGTGTATGTGGAAGTCCGATAATGGGTTGTAATCTCTTAGCCCAACTCGGTAGCTAATAGCTACCGAGTTGCCCCATTGTTTAAGAGATACGAATATAGTGTTGTAAGCCGTTTTAAGTCTGTGCTAGAGGAACCTTGTATTGGTACTACTCGCGTTTAACAACTTAGGCATGCTCCAGGCCCCCAGCCTAGACCTGACATAGCGTCCACCATAGCTTGTTGTTCTAGTGCGAGTATTTCAGCTTTTTTCTGCTGTAAAACTTGTTCTATAGAAATCGCTGGTAACGGCGCAATGTAACCGATAGGCGTCATGTTTTGATAAAAATAATCAGGGAGCTCGTTATAGAGGTCAAATTTTTCACTTAAACACGCCTGTTGTTGTGACTTATTGAGTTGGATTATTGGACAACCTAGTTCATCCCCACGAGGTCGATAAAATTTACGCTCTGGTAATTCCTGCACAAAATAAAAACGATTGTTTTTAATAACCCCCCCATATTGTTTTTCAAATATTTGTGGAGATAGCTGGATAGAAGCTATGTCACCGCGTGTAGCTGGATTGGTACTGGAAATATACATGACCATTTGGTCTAAATTAAATGGCGCAAGTGTCGAATATTTCAATGTGATTTCTTCCCGATTACTGATTTTTCTACTCATCAGGGTTTGATTAGTTGGCTTATGATAAATAGATATTTCATAATCATATTGATCTTGTATTCCATAGGTCGTCGAAGCAGTTATTGAGAATTTACCTGTTTGAAAAGACGGACTGTAAACACACTTATCTTCTAGCAGCATATAGAATGGCTGAGGTGGCGCCCATTCATCAGAAGCACAACCATATCGTTGTGTTTCGCCTAAGATTATATTGGGTATTTTAGTTAATATGACATTTGCCGCAATGTTCACCGCGAAAATTTTATTGTGAGATCCAGCATTAAACTGATTAGATGCAAGTCCATTTAAAACCGCACCAGAGGATAGCATAGACTCGATTTGTCCCGTTGCGGTTAACCACCTAAAAGTCGTATGTAATATTCGCAGGAAATTAGGAGACACTGATATGTTTTTAAACTGATGTGCTACATCATCAAGAATCAGATCTTGTTCGGCTTTATCTAACGAACTAAAGTTATTAAGATCAACCATAAAGAGCGATTCGTTTTCATGAAAGAACACTTTAAAATAGAGAATGAACTGAGCAACATTACGAGTGTAATAGTGCGGAAAAGCAATTCTATGATGTTCCAGTTCTATAATTTCAGGTACTTGATAGGCGACATACTCTAGCGCATCAACCTCTTCATACCACTTTTGCTCGGTGCTACTGCTGTAGTACTCAACAATAAAAGTTGTGGTGCACTGTTCACATAACTGACGCCCAGTTTGTTTATTTACAATATCTTTAAATATGTCTCCCATTAGGCTTAGTAGTGCCGTGCGTCCAACCCCTTTTTCGGCATGATGCTTTAACAACGCAATTAATAGTGTTTTATAGGATTGAGTGATGGGGTTAGCTAAATCTAATGATTCATCAAATTCACTGACATACAGAATACTGGGATTGTTAGCTTGATATAGCTGTAATAGAAGTGGGTATGAGCCTGGATAGTTTAATGGCGTTGCTTGACCATTACGGGCTAATGTAGCTTTTATAATTGTTTGGCGCATTAACTCAATACGTTGTTGAGCAAACGCAACAGGTATTCTTAACGGAGTAAAAACACCATTACCTTGGGCTAACTGAGTATATGAATCCTGCAAAAATAAGAATGTTTGTTGGTATAACGGAGATCCCAATTGGTTCGCTTTTATCTCGGCTGTCGTCCGTAGTGAATATAATGCATGTTCACATTGGCCCTCATCCGTAAGACATTCAGTCGCTACTTGCAGTTGTGTCTGAATTAACTTATCTGAATCTTCTGCAGAAAGAGTTGCATGATATTGCCCTAAGTCACTACTCAATATGTACTCTCGCAAATTAGTTGAAAGAGGATTAGCTTGTGCGTGGAAAGAAGTCATTAATACAAAAAATAAATTAAAAAAATTCTTCATGTTATATATTTTATACTCGATATTTTAAGATACTTAGGCGTATCTATATTTAGAGCCGTCTGGCTATATTATTTTCAATATTAATTGCGTAGTTAAATACACTTTTAACTTACTAATTTATAATGGAAAAATTGTTTTTTATTTTCATGCACAAGCTAACATAAATGAGAAATTAATTACGGAGTTTTTTTTTGTTTTTTTTTGTTGTTTTTTAAGCGAAGTTGAATTTAAGTTTTTTGTATTGGTTTTATTTTTTTTAAATGTTTTAACGTATATTTAATAAATAAAACAAACCGAAATGTTGGGTTTTAATTGTCAAAATATATTTTATATTTAATTTAACGATTATTAATGTGAGTAATTATTCTACTTTACTTTTTATTCTGAGGATCGAATATATCGAGAATTATGATGAAGTTTGAAGTTTGAAAGTTAGTGGTTTTAGCGTGACAAATAAGGCAGGGATAGCAAGGATAAAACGACTAGTTTTCAACTTAGGTAGTCGCGCGTCAAGTTATTTTTGTAGCATTTGAAACACTAATCTATATTTACTGTGTCACCCATAGAATCCTCAAGGAATAGGTCTAATGAAAACTATATCTGTATTATTCGCAATATCTCTAACTATGCCCGTACTCGCGTTGGCAGTCGATTTTAATAAACTGACAGAGTCTGTAGACAAAGAAAAAGTCTCCGATTCGGTCGACAAAGAAAAATTAAAGTCATCAGTTGATGGTACTAACGTTGATTACAAAAAAGCTTATGAGTCGCTTGATAAAGAAAAAGCTTCAGATGCTATTGATATGGATAAAGCAAAGGAAGCACTAACAGAGTAATGTCTTTAATGTTATGTTTGAGATCATCTATGATTTATTTTGTTTGAGTATCTCAAGCATATCTCGCTATCTAAATAATAAGCTTGAGCCGATAACCATTAACATACAAAAAGCTATTTTACGCATTGTGTCTAAACTGATCGGTGGTGGGTAATGTTTGGCAAGCCAGCTAACGCCGAGCACGATAGGAATACATACAGCGGAAAAGAGTAGCATTTCTGATGTTAATTCACCGCGTATCCCAACCATAGTGAGACGGCTAATTGAACTAACAAAAAATATACTTAGCAGGTATAAACGAATGAGATTAAGCGTAAAAGGTTGGCGATAGAAAATATAGACGAGTGGTGGACCACCCATACTAAACATTCCGTTTAAAATACCCGATGCAGTACCTGCACAGAAAAACGTGGGTTCTTTAGAGTGTTTACGGTCTTTATGTGGCGACTTTAAGATCATACTGATCCCTGCACCGATAATCGCAACGCCCAGTATCGTTTGTAATATCTCATTAAAAGAGCTGCTGAGGTATTCTAGTAATGTTAAGCCTATAAACATGCCTGGCAACATGCCAGTTACGGTAATCATGACTATTCGCTTATTTAATTGCCCGAAACAGCCTTTAAGTATGAATATACTATTCATTAGCGTGACGCTACTAATTACAACGGATGTAAAAGCGATAGGCACTAGGTTAAAAGTGGTGACAGTCCCCATTACGATCATGCCTAAGGCAAAACCTGCGATACTCTGTACGTAGGTAGCCACAGCAATAATCGCCATAAAAGGCAATAAAGTTTCAACGAGCATTATGTATTCCTAACCTAGGGAATTGATACGATTACGCGGTGCTTACCCATGAAAACTAGCGTTAATGCGCTGTTATGTGTAATTACTTAACATTTTCGAAGGTATAGCGTTATTGTACTGATAATGTAGCTACGACTCAATCATTCTACGCCGCTAGCGTGTAATTACGTGTAAAATCGGGACGGATTAATGTGAACCTTAAATAGGTTTTCATTCTTTTTTTTAGTATGCTTACTTTATGAGTAAGGTCTGTATCATTATTGCTTGTTAATGTGGTATTGGTCGTGTCAGGTTTGGAGAGGAAAATGAAGCAACCAATAGTTGGTTATCACAAAGATGAAGAAGATGATTGGGTTGCCGAGCTGGTCTGTGATCATTTCCAGCATGTTCGTCACAATCCACCTTGGTTTTGTCGACCTTGGGTGATCACACTAGAGGGGCGAAAATCAATGTTAGGCTTTGAACTTAACTGTAAAAAATGTGATGAAGGAGCCCCTCGCGATAAGGGCTAGCCTTAGTGATTAAAATTGCTCGTCGGTATAAATACACACATTAAAGTCTGCAACTAACCCCGTTTCTGCGATACATTGAGTTTCAAAAAAATGTTTGATTTCAGCTCGTTCACAGTGTTGTTCAAATGCTTCATTAGAGGCCCAAATTTCATTAAACGCAATGGGAAAGCTTTTTCCTTCTGCATAAGGAGATACTAGCTGGCGGGTTACTGTATATTGAATGCAACCGTCTTCACGTGTTGAGTTGGGTTCTAAATCCTGTAATACCTTAAATAACGCCGCTTCTTTGCCTGCTTTTGGTAAAAACTGGGCAATACAATAAACCTTAGATGACATGCTATATTCCTTTATAAATTAGATGCCTATTATCGGCATGTAGCTGATTAAGTGTAATCTTGGCTGTGATTCAGCCGCTGCCTGATTGTAACAACCTATTATATTAAATCATAGTTACAACGACTTAAATCATTGTAATGCAATAATTAAAAGCACGAGTAGATACTCATACTAATGGTTTAAAAGTTAGATCGTTTATTCTATCCATATCCATGTTTTCTTGTGATATCGGTCACTTTTCCACAGATATAATGGTCTGAACTACAATTTAAAAATCGTCTAAGTTGAAATATTATTTTTATATAACTTGTTCGTTTGAAGCTTAATGTTTATTTCACTCTTTATTTTAACGTTATTATCCAGTTTTGTTGCATTTACGTATTAATTTACGGCTGTTTTACTTACTTCAAGCGGTTATATTTTAGTGATACATTAATTTTACTTTCAGATTAATCTGATTAACCGATTTTTATGAAACACTGCAAGCTAAGGATGGCTTGAGACTGGATGAGGGTACGCTGTACTCTCACACATTTGCCAAGGATTGGATCTCAAATGGACACGATAAAACAAAAAATATCTGCAAATTACATTACGTTAGATCGTCTTTCTATACAGCAAGTAAAGGAGATGCATAACCTGTTTATTCAGTATTATCACAATGCTGATTTTTCAACATTTATTGATGACCTATCTGAAAAAGACGGTTTGATATTGATCCGAGAAAATAAATCAAAACGCATTGTCGGTTTTAGTACCCTCAAAATATTACGCTTTAACCTCAAAGGAAAAGAAGCCAGAGGTATCTTTAGTGGCGATACTATTTTAGAGCGTCAATATTGGGGAACGAATAAGGCGATGATCTGTTTTATGAAGGTCTTACTAAAAGAAAAATTGAGAGACCCGCTTACGCCACTATTTTGGTTACTGATCTCTAAAGGCTATAAAACTTATTTATTATTAGCCAATAACTTCCCTAAACATTATCCACATCATCAAGGTAAGTTTGATGAATTGTCATCAGTTGTAGAGCAATATTGCCAGCACCTTTACCCGAGTTATTACGATGCGCGGCAGCAAATTTTAGATTTTGGTGGTGATTACCAAAAGCTGCGTGGTGAAGTTGCAGAAATCACAGCTGAAATGAAGCTTAACGTACCTAAAATTGAATTCTTTGAGGAGCGAAACCCCAAATGGCGAGAGGGTAAAGAGCTACCTTGTATTGGTGAAATTAACGCATCAATGTTTACTTTCTTTGCGCAAAAAACATTACGAAAACGACTACGAAATAGCAATGTTAATTGGGACTTGGGCCTGATCAGTTTAACTCGACGTTTAGTTAAATAGGGAGCATGTTATGGCGTTATTAAATGGCATTACCCGTAAAATGGCACATAAATTTACCCATAAAGCGGCGCAGAGCATGAGCGCCCGTGGTTACAACCAGTTTTGTAAAGCGTTAGCACACCCACAAGCGGTACAGCGTGAAAAGCTAAGTTCATTACTTAAAGTGATTGCACCCAGTGTATCGGGTAAAAAATATAATTTATCAGGTTCGCTATTTTATGAAGAGTTTATTCGTAAGGTCCCTATTACTGAATACGATGATTGGGCTGCACAAATAGACAAAGCGAGAGCGGGAAGTCGTCATGAACTGAGTATGGAAGCAAATGAACGTTTTCAACCAACAAGTGGCTCAACGTCAAAAATTAAATGGATACCTTATACTCAGTCATTTTTAAATGAGCTTGATGCGGCCATTTCGCCTTGGATGATGGATATGTATAAACATAATCCAGGGATGTTAAAGGGCACTCATTATTGGTCATTATCTTGGGTTCCCACCGAATTACGACGTACCATGTCTGGTGCCGTTAATGATGATTTGAAGTTATTGCCTTGGTGGAAACGAATCTTTATGGGACTGACAAGCGCAGTACCAGAAGGTGTTTCTTTAGCTGATACATCGGAAGATTCTCAGTTTGCCACCTTGTGCTATTTACTTGCGGATAAGTCACTCTCGTTTTTGTCAGTGTGGAGCCCGACCTTTGCACTGACATTGTTTGATAATATTATTGAACATAAATTAGAGCTAGTCTCGGTGCTTGCCACTGGAAAATGGGGTGAGCGAACACCCGCATTACCGGGATTGAAATGCCCTAAATCGTACCGTGTCGCAGAGATATTATTGCAGTGGAAAGGGAGTTTATCGGCAGCGTTATTACAGCTTATTTGGCCAAAATTAGCGCTGATTAGTGCTTGGGATACATCGTCATCTGCAACATGGGCAAATAAATTACAACGTTTGCTACCGCAAGGAGAATTTCAGGGCAAAGGATTATGGGCAACAGAAGGTGTGGTGACTATTCCTTTCCAAAATCAGTATCCACTGGCTATATGCAGTCATTTTTACGAATTTATTGATCTTGAAACGGAAGAAGTACTACCCGCTTGGAAACTAAAACAAGATCAACTGGTGCGCCCTGTATTAACGACGGGCAGTGGCTTGCTGCGCTATGCGATGAAAGACAAATTGCGTGTGAGTGGCTTTCTGCAAGATTGCCCTTGTTTTGAATTTTTAGGCCGTTTAGATGGTATTGACCTTGTCGGTGAGAAAATGAGTCCAGAGATTGCGCTCGAAGTGATGAAAATGGCAGAGCAAAACCAACGCTTAACCGCGATCACTGTTTTTGCTGTTCCGGCTAATACGTCAAATAATAAACCATTTTACCTGTTACTTTGTGAACCAAATGCCGATATTTCTGATCTGGAAATGAAGCAGGTTGCAGCGAACGCCGAAGCCGAACTAAATACGTGTTTTCACTACCAATTAGCCAGAGACCTTGGTCAGCTGGATACTTTAAAAGTATGTTGCAGCCAGAACGCCCGTGACCTGTATTACTCGCGCTGTGAAGCGCGTGGCATGGTGGTTGGAAATATTAAAATAGAGCCTTTAGTGCTTTGGGATATTGAAACGCCAAACGTATTTTTAGAGGCGATTGCGGCGTAACTATGTCGTAACTGTGTCGAAATCATGGCGTAATCGTAGCGTATGAAATTTTATAGGTAGTAGAGGTAAGGTAAATGGCAAGTCGATTTTATACAAGACCAGCACAAGCAAGTGATTCTGATGAATTGATTGATTTAATCGCAGCTACGCCACAATCTGGCGCAATTACAATCAATTTTGAACGTACTCCTGACTTTTTTATGGCCACCAAAATTGTGACTCAAACACCCGATGTATGGGTCGCTGTAGAGCGTGATAGCGAGCGCGTTGCGGCTATTTTTAGTATTGGTCACCGTGATGTTTATGTGAATGGTGAGCGTCAGAATGTACGCTATGGTAATGATTTACGTATTCATCCTGATTTTAAAAGTGGGCGTACTTTGTTCAATCTTCTTAAATGCTATCGTAAAGTGATGGGCAGAGATTGGATGCAAACGGTTATTCTGAGCGATAACAAAGCATCATTAAATTCGATGGGAAGTGGGCGCAGTATTACTCCCACGTATTATGACTTTGGTGAGATGACAACACATATGTTGTATTTAACGAAACCTCGCCCAAGTACAGGGCATCAGTTTCATATTCGTAACGCGCATCATAATGACATTGAACTGATGCAAACGTTTTTTGAGGAACAAGCTAAGACAAAGCAGTTTTATCCTTATTATGATTTTATGAAATTATTGCACGGTGATGAATATTACCGAGGATTGGTGATCAGTAACTATTATTTGATGTTTGAAGATAATAAGTTAGTGGCGATGGCGGGCATTTGGGATCAGAGCAGCTTTAAGCAAACCCGTTTTGTTGCTTATAGTAAATTAATGTCTGTGGCGCGTTTATTTAATAACCTTTATTCCAAGTTATTTGGCGGCATGATGTTACCGAAAGCCGGGGATAAATTGAGTTATGTTTCATTGCATAGCCTGTTAGTTGTTAATGATGACGAACAGCTATTTTCAGTGTTATTACAGCATATTTATAATGATTGTTTAGCCCAAAACTATCAGGCATTAGTCTGCGGTTTACCAGCACTGGATAAGCGTCAACGTATTCTTGAAAAATATCGGTCTAAGGTGCTAAGAAGTAAACATTTTATTGCCAGTTATCATGATGATCCTCGTGGTGGGTTTGATACTCAATATCCGCTGTATTTAGAGCCAGCAAGACTGTAAATACAGCGGTATTGAACGAACAGTTTAAGGCTCTCATTTCAGATTAATGATTTGAATGGAAGAAGAGGGACAGTTTCGATTTAATCGAGGCATTCAGTTTGGTTAACAAGGAAGCTAACCGATGAGTAGTAGCCAAAAGAAAGATTATATAGCTATGTGGTTTCAAGCGCGTAAAGCGTTTGGGATCGGTGACCGAATGAATGTTGGGTTGCTAAAAAAAACCACGGATGAAATTAATTGGTTTGAATTTTCACACAGTGAAATGGATGGGCTCGGTGGATTAACGACTATTTTACGTGAGCATGATTACCCGTGTGAAAACCTACCAAAAACAGCAGACAAATTTGCGCCGTCGCATTGGCAGCAAATTAAAATGCTTTTTGCTGGTGGAAAATCTAAAGCCCCGAAAATGATTCGTTGGAAAACGACTTATCCAGACTACGCCGCAACAAATTTAGCGGATACTCAATACAGTAATGATGCGCCTATTGTTAATGCTTATTTTACTCAATCCGAAACGATTGAAATTAAGAAGCGAGCAAGGAAGCATCGTGTTGCACTGAATATTTATCTATTCTGGGCGTTAAACAGAGCGATTTCAGAACAGCTGCTTGCCTCTCAGCAAGACTATTATTGGTTATATCCCATTAATCTACGTGGTGCACTACCCAATATACCCGAAACGGGAAACTGCTCTTCTGGGATTCATGTACTGCTAAATAACACCATTGCAGCTCGTGATATTCAGCGGCAAGTGAAGCAACAAATCAAAGCGAAAAGTCATTGGCAACTTTGGTGGCAAGCGCATATTGGTAAAATAGTTGGTGAAAATGGCGTACGCCGTATTTATCAATATGTCAGTGAGCGCCAATTCTATGCGGGTTCGTTCAGTTTTTTAGGCAGTTGGCCGCTTAAAGGCGATAATAACCCACCGGTTAATCAAGATGATATGTGGGTTTGTTGTGGTATTGGCACCAAGAATTACCCTGTCTCCACAGGTATTTTATTGTGGCATGAACAGTTGTCGCTAGGACTCAAATTACATCCTTATGTTGCAGATGATATTCAAACAACACAAGCGACGATGCAGTGTTGGAAGCAACATTTGTTACAAGGTGACTTACTGACGCCGAAAAAAATGGCTGCAACGATGATTGCTGAAAAGGATAAAATAGACGCGAAAAATAGCACTGATGAAAAGAGTGATAAAGCATCGATAGCAAGGCTAAACAGTACAAAAAAAACAAGTAAATTAAAGGAAGTACTTGTACCTAAAATACAGCAAACGCAAATGTTGTTATCGCCATATTGGCAGCAGGGGAAGGCGCTATTTTCCAGACATAAAAAAGTATCTATTCCGCTTTCTATTATTGTGTTTACCTTTATCTGTATGGCGTTGCTATCAGCCATTAGGCCGCAAAGCCAAATCAGTCCTGAGATTAATCGTTTTCCCTCTGTGCGTTATATGAACGTGGCGTTTGATGATGCCGTTATTCCTATTTTTAGTCGTGGAATAGTGACTGCGAAAACACAAATAAACCTTAACTCTGAAGTGACTGCAAGAGTAAAATCGGTTGCTGATAATTTCACCGCTGGAGGCTATTTTAATGCTGGTGACGTGTTGTTATCAATGGATGATGAAGCCTATAAACTCGAAGTGATTAAGACGCAGCAAGCTGTTGATGGCGCATTATTACACTTGGCAGAAAGCAAAGCGAAAGCGCATGTTGCACGACGAGGCGTATCGAGTAAAGCAACCAGTTTTGCCCGCCATATCCCCCAAATTAATGACGCAAAAAGTCGGGTTAAAGCGGCTGAAGCTGATTTACGTTTAGCCAATTTAAAGCTAGATCATACCGTGATTACAGCACCATTTTCTGGTCGAGTTAAAGCGGTGAGTGTTGGGCGCGGTCAGTTAGTCAATTCGGGCGAAGTGATTGGTGAAATCTTCTCGTTAGACAAAATGCATGTGCGTCTGCCTGTTGCCGACAAGTACCTAACGCTGATGGATTTACCACAGCAAATAAATGCGTTTGTTCATGATGCAAATGTGGCGGAATCCGTCGAAAGTCCAAGAGTGATACTTTCTGTTAGCGTCAATAACAAACGTTATCAATGGCAAGGAACAATCACGGGAACTGAGGGGGGACTTGCAGAGAACCGATTGCAGTATGTGGTTGCTGAGGTGCTTAACGATCCTGAACAACCGTTATATTTACAACCAGGCCGTTTTGTTAAAGCTGAAATATCTGGGCGTGAATTTGAAAATATAGTGATCATCCCTCGCTTGGCATTACGTAACGATAATAAAGTGTGGTTGTTAGATGAACAACAACGTTTGCAGATTGTAACGGTCGATGTAATACATCAAGGTAAAAACCAAGTTTATATCAATGCTGGTCTTGATGAGGGCGATAAGCTGATATTAACTCCACTTGATGTTGCGGTTAATGGCATGAAGTTAAATGTGATCCGTTTAGATACAGGGTTACAAAATGTGATTGTGCAACATGAGGTACGCTCATGAAAGTAATGATAGCTTGGTTTGCGCATAATAAGGTTGCAGCAAACCTGATCATGATGGTGATTGTCGCACTGGGTTGTTTAGCGTTACCAGAAACACGTAAAGAGTTAATTCCGGGTGTGTCGCTAGAGCGTATTGCGATCTCAACCTTGTATCCTGGTGCTGGTCCTCGTGATGTTGAAGCCGTGGTTTGTACGCGTATTGAAGCGGTCGTTTATGATATTGAAGGTACACTCGATCTCACCTCATTCGCCAGTTCAGGCTCGTGTTATACCACCATTGATATTGCTGACGGCTATAGCACCAAGGCCGTATTAGATGAAGTTAAATCAAGGATTGAAAGTATCAACTCATTTCCGGATGAAGTTAAAAAGCCGGTCGTCAGTGAATTGATTGAGCGTTATCGTGTTGCAAAACTGATTATTGCTGGCGCAGGTGATGAATGGGCGTTAAAGCGTTTGGCTGAAAATATCAGGTTAGATTTGTTAGAAGAACCTGTTATTTCGGTTATTGAACTGCAAAATGCAAGACCGTATGAAATCAGTATTGCATTATCTGAAGACAGTTTGGCGCACTATAATTTAAAATTTGAAGATGTCGTTAATATACTCAAAGCCACCGCGATTGATTTACCCGGTGGAAGCCTTGCGACAGAACAGGGCGATATACTGATCCAAACCTTAGGCCAGATTGAAAGTGCAGATGATTTTTCCAGTATTATTCTGCAAGCGAATGAAGATGGTGGGCGGGTTTTACTGAGTGATATTGCGACGATTACAGATGGGTTTCGTGATGAAGGTACAATGGCACAACTTGACGGTAAACGGGCTGTTTCTTTAGATGTATACCGTGTTGGTGAGCAAAATATTATCGAGGTTGCTGACGCGATAAATAAATATGTACAAACCCCCGCAACTTATCTGCCCGAGGGTATCAGCTTGTATGTCTGGCAAGATGACTCTAAGTTATTCATGAGTCGTATCGATTTACTGGTTAACAATGTGTTTAGCGGGTTATGTTTGCTGTTTGCTATTTTATTATTGTTTTTAAATTGGCGTTTATCCTTTTGGGTCAGCCTGGGTATCCCTATTTCATTTATGGGGGCTTTTTGGTTATTACCGGTGTTTGATGGCTCGATTAATATTATTTCGTTATTTGCATTTTTACTGGTGCTGGGAATTGTTGTTGATGATGCCATCGTTGTGGGAGAAAGTATTTATACTGAGCAAGCAGCAGGTAATAAGGGTGTAGAGGGCGCTATTGAGGGGGCTTATAAAGTCGCTAAGCCAATCACATTTGCCATTATAACAAGTGTTATCGCCTTTATGCCGTTGCTGTTTTTACCTGGACCTGAAGGTAAACTCATGCAAGTTATTCCTGTTGTTGTGATCACGACATTATTGTTTTCATTGTTTGAATCATTGTTTATCTTACCCGCTCATTTAAGTCATCAACCTGCCGAGAGTGATGCTAATGAAAAGGCAAATATAACTAAGTTAACGAATCTGCATACCTCTAATAAAAAATCATTAATCAGAAAAATAAAAGCCATTGGTGGAATATTGGAAGGGATACAAACTCAATTTTCTGCCGCGTTAGAAATGTTTGTGATACGTCGATATAAGCCTTTTCTTGATCATGTGTTGGTGTGGCGTTGGAGCTATATTTTAGGGTTTGTAGGCTTGTTTTTTATCTCTTTAACCTTACTTTCTAGTGGCTGGTTACGAACGGTCTTATTTTCGGCCATTGAGGGGGATGTTGCGTATGCCAATGTCACTTTTGCAGAAGGCAGTAACCCTGATAAAACCAAGCATGCGATATTAAAGATTGAGAAGAAGGCATTACTATTGCAACAAGAGTTGACCGATGAAAGCGGGGTTTCTGCGATTGCGCATGTGTATTCTGTCGTTGCGCCAATCAGTAAATATTCACGTGAAGCACAAGCGGCTGCCGATGATCATATTGGCAGAGTGTATCTGGAGTTATCAGTATCGAATGATCGAGTGATGTCTGGTCATGACATTATTCGTCGCTGGCGAGAACGTGTTGGCGAAATTGAAGACAGTATCGAATTAAGTTTTGTGTCGGATCTAACCCCGCCAAGTGCAGATATTAATATTGAGCTGTCGAGCCGTAACTTAGATGATTTAGCGCTGCAAGCAGAAAACTTAAAGCAAGTGTTAGCTCGGTTTGAAGGTGTCTACGATATTCAAGATTCTCAGCAGCGCAGTTCAAGACAGGTTCAACTCGCGCTAAAGCCTGTGGCACGTGATATGGGATTAACATTAAGTGCGCTTGGTCAGCAAGTTCAACAGGCTTACCTTGGTGTTGAAGTGCAAAGCATGCCGCGTGGCGAAGATGAAGTAAAAGTGCAGGTGAGTTATCCAAAAGAGGCAACCAGCTCATTATGGCATTTAGAAAATATGCATATTCAACTCCCCGGTGGTGAAGGCGTACCTCTCTTTACGATTGCAGATGTGAGTTATAAATCGGCTGATAATAATATTAAACGTTATGAGCGAAATCGGGTTATTTCTGTTTCGGCATTTGTTGATACAGGTAAGAACAGTACGAAGGCGGTTATCGCTGATTTAGAAGCCGGATTTTTACAGCAATTAACAGAGACTACCGCCGTTAAGTGGTCAAAGGCTGGCAAGCAAAAAAGTATTGTGGAGTTTGTGGATATATTAACAAGCAGTTATTTGCTCGCATTGATCGCGATGTACTTAGTGATGGCTATTTTATTTAGCTCTTACATGCAGCCACTATTGGTCATGTTTGCGATCCCGTTTGGTCTTGTTGGTTCGTTATTAGGTCATTTATTGTTAGGGGTTGATGTTACCTTATGGTCTTTTATTGGCATGGTTGCCGTGAGTGGGATTGTGGTCAATGACAATTTAGTTCTGATTGACTATATCAACGAAAAACGCCGTCAAGGTGAAGACTTAGAAACGGCGATTACCAGTGCGGGCATTCGCCGTTTCCGCCCCATTATTCTTACATCGTTAACCACCTTTATTGGCTTAGTGCCGATCATGAGTGAAACTAGCTTACAGGCACAGTTTTTAATCCCGATGGCTATATCGCTCGCGTTTGGTGTGTTGTTTGCCACACTGGTGAGTTTGTTATTAGTGCCTGCCGTGTATTTATTAATTCAAGATGTAGTGAATGCTGTCACGACACTACTCTTTAAAAAACAAAGTGCTGAAGCCGAAGTGCTTGATGACCATCAAGATATGGCTAGCCATGATAATCGCGCGACAGATAGCGCTGCATAACCGTCGAACAGTTCAAGGAGGAACGATGACGTTTAAACGTAAACTTTCACCAACAGAGCGTTTTTATATTAGTTGTGATGATTTTAATGCCGAAGAAACCGCAACTTGTGTTGCTAATCAAATGGTACTTGAAGGCCACGGTAATATTGATATATCCGCGTGGCAACAAGCGGTCACCCAGGCTTCAGCAGTATTACAAGGAACGCGGTTTAAACTTGCAGGTAAGCTTGGTTTTAGCCACTGGTCTGATGCAGGTCAAACGACAGAGCTTGAAGTTATACGGGGGCTAGATTGGGATGGTATGAGCGATAAGTTAGCGCCATTTTTAAATCGTCCTCTCGATGTAAAAACCAGTACGGGTTGTGAAGTATTGCTGGTACTTGGTAATAAAAATGATAAACATCATATTATTTTTAGAACGCATCATGCGGTAATGGATGGGCGAGGTACAAAAACGTTTGCTGATGAAGTATTACGAGCCCTGCGTCAGCAGCCGTTACAAGGTGATAATAGTTTTGTACGTGATATTGATCTCGCTAAATCAGTGACATCAATACCTGGTGACAAAATAACCGATACCGTTGCAGCACCAACGGGAGTTCCCGCAGGGCAAGATTTTGGATCCTCTTGGCAACGCAGAACCCTACCAGGTAGTTATAAAAAAATCTTAGCTAACGCGGCTATTAGCATTGCTAAGTTAGCAAATCTCTATTCTGACTCAGCAGTACGTATTCAACTCCCTGTTGATTTACGTATGCATGACGCCGATATTATCTCAACGGGGAATTTAACTGGTGGACTATTAATGCAAGTATCACCAGAAACAACCACTGCCGATTGGGCTAAGCAAATTAAGTTGAAAATTGCGGATAATGAACATGCAAGAATGCCTCGCTTTGCCGGTGTGCCAACACTCAATGCATTAAATTGGGTGCCATTGGCATGGTTGAAAAAATGCAATGACAAATTAGCGTTGAAACGACAAGAAACAGGTCAGTACCGTACTTCCGCTATTATTTCTAACCTGGGTCTCCTTAAGGTGGATGAATACAGTGCTGCTGGTTTCAACTGTTCGAGTGTTTTTTTTATCCCACCTTATTTTAATACAACGGCGTTATTTTTAGTGTTAGCGGGCAATAAAGAGGGGGTTGAAGTTATTTTGCGTATACCACACCAACTAAGCAGTAATGGCCGTTCTGAGCACGCGTTATCACAAATATGTCATGGCATTTGCTATGGGCATGAACAAGATATGGATAAACTTGAGCACCCTGTTAAGCAGGCTAGTTAATGGGTGACTATATGGTTCACTGGAAAATGAGCAGGAACGTGGTTTATATCGGGGGTCATCTGCTGGTTTTTAGATTGTTTTTACGACTGTAATCTAGAGAGCTAATTTGATTAACATGTGTTTTTAAAACGTTGTGATTTCAATATCATTTTTTGAGCTGTATGTGCTTCATGCAGTAATTCATTGAGTTGTGGAATATTAGTATCCCATTCAATGAGGGTTGGGATTGTGTTGCAATGCTGCAAATAATATTCAAATAGCTGCCATACTTCGGGCGTTACCTTTTGGCCATGTTCTTGGTCGAAGGTGATGTGGTTATTCTTTAATTGTTTATTGCTACCAGACAGGTGGATCTCGCTGACAATACCGCTTGGTATTGATGCTAAGTAATCATAAGGGTTGAATTCGAGCTGATGACTACTAATATGAACATTATTAATATCGAGCAATATTTTACAGTTTGTAGCGGCTTGTAGCTCGGTCAAAAAAACGGCTTCTGTCAGGGTATTATTTGCATGTAGGCAATAACAGGCGGGATTTTCGATTGCAATGGTTTGACCTAAAATATGTTGCACTTGTTCAACCCGCCCAATCACACGTTTGAGGTTTTCTTCTGTGTAGGGAATTGCTAATGTATCACTATAATGCTGACCAGCAATGGAGCTCCAGCCTAAATGTTCTGACACACGAAATGGTTGATAACGGTCAATCAGTTTTTTAATATTATGAATATGGATAGTATCAAGTAGCTCATTAGAAGAGAGTGCTAAACCAATACCGTGTAAGCCGATTGGATAGCGGTCATTGGCTTTATCCAAGTAATACGTTGCCTCAGAGTTTATCTCGAAGTGATTCTCACTGTGTACTTCTATCCAGCCAATATCTACTTGGCTATTAGTGAGTTGCTCATAATGTGCTGGACGCATACCGATCCCAACTAAATCATCTAACATAAAGTTGTCCTATTTTAAAAACGGTGGTACTTATACGTTATTGAAGTGCTTATACGTTATTGAAGTTTTTATATGTTATTGAAAGGAGTATGGGTAAGGTTTGCTCGTTTTGCAAAGTAAATCACATTCTATCTCGTAAGGTATTGAGAGTTGGATTATGTGAGGTGAGAAAATGAATGTTGGATCACAATATGAACAAGCCTTAACATAGTGCATATTGTTAAGGCTTGTTATTTTTCGGGTGTAAATACACGCTACTTAATTAATCATAAGTATATTATGCTGAATCTGTTATTGTCGCGATCACAGCAAGTGTGATGTCACTATCTGCTTTACAGCAACAGGGTAATATCGAGCCCGCTGCAACCACTGCGAGTGGCTCGGTTGTATAAGTAACCGATCCAGAAGTTAATGGTGTTCGGCAAGCGCCACAATAGCCCTGGCGGCACTGGTATTCAATTTGATGACCAGTGCGCTCAAGCGTATCAAGCAGGGAGTTATCTTGTGTTGAAACTTGATAGCGCCCTGAATCAGTCGTCAGCGTAATCGACATTATAAAACGAATGAACCAATATCTGCGTGGTTGATTTCAGCGTTAATTTGACCAACTAAGTATGAGCTGATTTCTGACTCTTGTGGTGCAACTTGTACGTTATCAGAGATTAACCAAGCATTGATCCACGGTAGTGGGTTGCTTTTCACTTCAAACGCCTTAGGTAGACCAACGGCCGCCATACGGGTATTGGTAATGTATTCAATATAATCAGCAAGAATATCTTTATTCAAGCCTATCATAGACCCATCTTTGAACAGATATTCTGCCCATTCTTTTTCTTGCTGTGCTGCATCGGTAAATATTTTTTGTGTTTCTTGGAAGCACTCAATCGAGATCTCTTGCATCTCTGGATCGTCTTTACCATCCGCCATTAAGTTTAGAATGTGTTGGGTACTGGTTAAATGCAGGGCTTCATCACGCGCAATAAGCTTGATGATTTTAGCGTTACCTTCCATTAATTCACGTTCTGCAAAAGCGAAAGAGCAAGCAAAGCTGACATAGAAACGGACCGCTTCAAGTACGTTTACCGATACCATTGCGAGGTATAATTTCTTCTTCACTGCACGCTGGCTAACGACAATTGTTTCACCGTTTACGACATGTGTGCCTTCACCAAGTTGGTGTAGTTGTTGAGTCGCATTGATTAAGTCATCGTAATAACCGGCAATGTCTTTGGCGCGTTTTAGAATCTCTTCATTGGCAACGATATCATCGAATACTTCTGATGGGTCGTTAATAATATTACGAATAATATGGGTGTACGAGCGTGAGTGAATAGTTTCACTGAATGACCAGGTCTCGATCCAAGTTTCTAGTTCTGGTAGTGACACCAGTGGTAAAAAGGCAACGTTAGGAGAACGGCCTTGAATACTGTCTAATAATGTTTGGTATTTCAGATTACTGATGAAAATGTGTTTTTCGTGATCAGGTAATTGCTGATAATCAATACGATCTTTACTTACATCAACTTCTTCTGGTCGCCAAAAAAATGATAACTGACGTTCAATTAACTTTTCAAAAATTTCATATTTTTGTTGGTCAAAGCGGGCAACGTTAACATGTTGGCCGAAAAACATTGGTTCTTTTAATTGATCATTTGGGGTTTGGCAAAAAGTAGTGTAACTCATTGGTCATCTCTATTAATACATTAAATTGGCAGCCTAAGCTGCCAAATGAAAGGGTGTAGGTTTAACTTGGTGTATGTAGTTGATTGTTTAGATCTTACATGCGCCGCCTTCACAACCCTCGTCTTCTTTAACTACATCTACGTCTGATGCACCGTCACGTGTGTTATGGTAGTAAAGCGTTTTTAAGCCGTACTTATACGCTAACATCAGATCGGTTAACAGCGTTGTCATCGGTACTTTTTGCCCCGGGAAACGTTGTGGATCATAGTTAGTGTTAGCTGAAATCGCTTGGTCTACGAATTTCTGCATTAAACCAACAAGTTGTAAATAACCGGTATTACTTGGAATGTTCCAAAGTAGCTCGTAGCTATCACGTAGATTTTCGTAATCAGGTACAACTTGCTTCAAAATACCGTCTTTACTTGCTTTAATACTGATTAAACCACGTGGTGGCTCAATACCATTTGTCGCATTTGAAATCTGGCTTGATGTTTCTGATGGCATCAATGCTGTTAGTGTTGAGTTACGTAAGCCGTGCTCTTTAATTTCGCTACGTAATGTTTCCCAATCTAGATGCAGTTCTTCATCACAAATCTCATCTAACGCTGACTTATACGTATCAATTGGTAAGATACCTTGTGCGTAAGTTGTTTCGTTAAATGCTAAACACGGACCTTGTTCTTTCGACAGGTTCATTGACGCTTTTAATAGATAGAATTGAATTGCTTCAAATGTCTTATGCGTTAAGTTGTTTGCACTACCGTCTGAGTATTTAACCCCGTTTTTCGCTAGGTAGTATGCGTAGTTAATCACGCCTATACCTAATGAACGACGCGCCATTGTTGACTTTTCAGCCGCTGGCATCGGGTAGTCTTGGTAATCAAGTAAGCTATCTAGTGCGCGAACTGCAAGGTCTGCAAGGTTTTCTAATTCACTTAGGTCTTTAATTGCACCCAGGTTGAACGCTGATAATGTACATAGTGCAATTTCACCATCTTCATCACCAGGGTGCTGCATTGGTTTCGTTGGTAATGCAATTTCTAGACATAAGTTACTTTGTCTTATCGGTGCCACAGCTGGGTCAAATGGGCTGTGGGTATTGCAGTGGTCCACATTCTGAATGTAGATACGACCAGTACTTGCACGTTCTTGCATGAGTAAAGCAAACAGTTCGCTGGCTTTAATCGTTTGCTTGCGAATTGATGGGTCTTGTTCATAAAGCGTGTATAGACGCTCAAATTCATCCTGATCTTGGAAGAATGCATCATACAAACCATCAACATCAGACGGGCTGAATAAAGTAATGTCTGTGTTATCAATTAAACGTTGGTACATTAAACGGTTAAGTTGCACGCCGTAGTCAAGGTGACGTACACGGTTTTCTTCAACACCACGGTTATTTTTAAGTACAAGAAGTGACTCAACTTCTAAGTGCCACAATGGGTAGAATAATGTTGCTGCACCACCACGAACGCCACCTTGAGAGCAAGATTTAACTGCTGTCTGGAAGTGTTTGTAGAATGGGATACAACCAGTGTGGAATGCTTCACCACCACGGATTGAGCTACCTAGGGCACGAATACGACCTGCATTGATACCGATACCTGCACGTTGCGATACATATTTAACAATAGAGTTAGATACTGCATTGATAGAATCTAGGCTATCGTCACACTCAATCAGTACACATGAACTGAATTGACGAGTAGGGGTACGAACACCGGCCATGATTGGTGTTGGCAGTGAAATCTTAAACGTTGACGTTGCTTCGTAGAAACGACGAATGTAGTCCATACGAACAGATTTGTCATAAGTCGCAAATAAGCTCGCAGCCACTAAGATATAGAGAAATTGTGGGCTTTCGAAGATATCACCAGAAATACGGTTTTGTAGTAGGTATTTACCTTCTAATTGCTTAATTGCAGCGTAAGAGAAGTTCATGTCACGCCAGTGATCAACTAACTCATCCATTTCTGCGAATTCTTCCGCTGTGTAATCAGCAAGTAGGTGTGCATCATAGCGAAGCGCATCAACATTGAATTTTACGTGATCATAAAGCGCAGGTGGTTCAAATTTACCGTATGCTTTCTTGCGTAGATGGAAGACGGCTAAACGCGCAGACAGATATTGGTAATCTGGTGCTTCTTCACTAATTAAATCCGCTGCAGCTTTGATCATGGTCTCATGTATATCTTCAGTACGTATGCCGTCATAAAACTGGATGTGAGATTTTAACTCAACCAGTGACACCGAGACATTATTCAACCCTTTGGCTGCCCATTTGATCACGCGGTGGATCTTTTCAAGATCGATCGTTTCTTGCTTACCGCTGCGTTTTGTAACTAGTAAATTCTTATTCATTTAGCTGACTGACCTTAAAACAATGTTAAGAATATTTCCACCAACACTAGTATTGATATTCTTGTTAATACACAAGATGTAGTGTTGTCCTGTATTTATGCATACAAGATAGTGTGATAATCGTGTTTTGGCAAGTAGCACTAAACTGAACAACATGTGGATAATTTAGTGAGTTAGTGGCGACTTTCATTCTGGCCTCAGTGATCAATTACGGTTAGCAAAAATCAACAGTTAAAGTGAAAAAAAAAAGAAAAAAAAGTGTTGCCAAGGTTGTGAGGAGATCCTCAAAAATTTTGATTATATTTACAGCTAATTCGTTTATAAAACTACCACGCAAGTACTAATTTAGTATTTTTTGAGGTGGCTGTTATTACAAACAATACCGTCATTTTATACGCAGTAAGTTTCATATTACCTATAAAGTAGATAACTTTGTTTGCGCGTGTTGATTAGAGTGGGCCCAGTTATTTGGGTTAAATGACAGTAAATGGCTATATAGAGGTAGTGAATTTAAAGCAGGAAAAGAGGCGTTGAGCTACTCACCTAACAGCGAAGGTGCTGTTAGGTGAAATGAGGATTACATTAATCGATAAGCTGCGTGTGTAGCATATAGTTAACGTCAACATTCTCGCCTAGTTTGAACTGGTCAACTAATGGAATGTAATGTAGGCCTGTCATGTGATGACAGAATAGACCCGATTGATCAACCCAGTGCAGTAATTCTGAAGGACGGATAAATTTCTTATGATCATGGGTACCGTTAGGCATCATTTTTAAGATTTTTTCAGCACCAACAATCATAAATAAGTACGATTTTAAATTACGATTGATTGTCGAGAAGAATACATGGCCACCTGGTTTTACAAGACGCATACAAGCGTTAACCACAGAGCCTGGATCAGGTACGTGTTCTAGCATTTCCATACACGTGATCACATCAAAGCTGTTTGGTTGCTCTTCTGCTAACTCTTCGATTAATACTTGGCGGTATTCAACTTCAGTTTCAGATTCAAGCGCATGCAATTTTGCCACGTTGAGGGGTTCTTTACCCATATCAACACCCAGTGCTTTTGCACCACGGCGAGCCATGCTCTCAGTTAAGATACCGCCACCGCAGCCAACATCAAGAACTCTCTTGCCAAATAAGCCTCCACAGCGCTCATCAATGTAATCTAAGCGTAATGGATTGATTTGATGTAATGGCTTGAAGTCACCCGCTGGATCCCACCAACGACTGGCCATGGCTTCAAATTTAGCGATTTCCTGTTTATCTACATTCATACAAAGTCTTCTTGATACGTTAATTAAGGTGAAAAGTAATTAAGGTGAAACATAAAAATATGGACACAGTATATAACGAGAAAACGATTTCAGAAGTATTATTTATAGGTGAGTGAATAAATAGTTAATAAAATTGTATTCAAGTGAGTTAATTTTCTTATATATTGTATTTGCTGGCAAATATTATGCTAGAATGAATCTCTAAAAAATATAATAGAAAGCACTTTAAAACTTAGGGGTAAAGGCTTATATGAGTAATTTAGCCACAGCAATCACACCCATCAATATTGAAGAAGAATTAAAAAATTCCTATTTAGATTACGCTATGAGCGTTATTGTTGGTCGTGCTCTTCCTGATGTTCGCGATGGGTTAAAGCCAGTTCATCGCCGCGTTTTATTCGCGATGAACGAATTGAAGAATGATTGGAACAAACCATATAAAAAATCAGCACGTGTTGTTGGTGACGTAATCGGTAAATATCACCCACACGGTGATACAGCTGTTTATGACACTATTGTACGTATGGCGCAGCCTTTCTCTTTGCGCTACATGCTGGTTGATGGTCAAGGTAACTTCGGTTCTGTTGACGGCGACTCTGCAGCCGCAATGCGTTATACCGAAATCAGAATGTCAAAAATTGCGCATGAATTACTTGCTGATTTAGACAAGGAAACGGTAGATTTCGTAGCTAACTATGATGGTACTGAATTTATTCCGGAAGTTATGCCTACACGTATCCCTAACCTATTGGTTAATGGTTCGTCAGGTATTGCCGTGGGTATGGCAACGAATATCCCACCTCATAATTTAAATGAGGTTATCAATGGTTGTTTAGCATTAATTAAAAATCCAGACCTAAGTCTTGAAGAATTAATGGAATACATTCCGGGTCCTGATTTCCCAACATACGGTATCATTAATGGTAAAGCGGGCATTGAGCAAGCTTACCGTACTGGTCGTGGTAAAATTCATATTCGAGCACGCGCCGATATTGAAACCAATGAACGTGGTCGTGAAACAATTGTTGTTCATGAACTACCGTATCAAGTAAACAAAGCACGTTTGATTGAACGTATTGCTGAGTTTGTAAAAGATAAGAAAATTGAAGGCATCAGTGCCCTACGCGACGAATCTGATAAAGATGGTATGCGTATGGTCGTTGAAGTTAAGCGTGACGCGGTGGGCGAAGTTGTATTAAACAACCTTTACGCTCAAACGCAAATGCAAGTTGTGTTCGGTATCAACATGGTTGCACTGATCGATAAGCAACCAAAAATCTTTACTTTAAAAGAAATGCTAGATGCATTTTTACGCCATCGTCGTGAAGTTGTTACACGTCGTACTGTATTTGAACTGCGTAAAGCCCGTGAACGTGCTCATATCCTTGAGTCGTTAGCGATTGCATTAGCAAATATTGATGACATCATTGCGCTAATTAAGCAATCAGCAACATCTGCAGAAGCAAAACAAGCCTTGATCAGCCGCGGCTGGCAGTTAGGTGATGTGGCTACAATGTTAGAGCGTGCTGGTGATGATGCAGCGCGTCCTGAATGGTTAGAACCTGAGTATGGTATTCGTGAAGGTTCGTATTTCTTAACTGAAATACAAGCTCAAGCGATCCTAGACTTACGTTTGCACAAACTAACAGGTCTAGAACACGAGAAGATTCTTAACGAATACAAAGAATTACTCGAAGTTATTGCTGAGTTGTTGTATATCCTTAATACGCCTACGCGTTTACTAGAAGTGATCACTGAAGAGCTACAAGCTTCAAAAGATGCCTTTGGTGACGAACGCCGTACCGAGATTTCGGCAAGCAGCGCAGACATTAATTTAGAAGACTTAATTGAACGTGAAGATGTTGTAGTAACACTGTCTCATGAAGGTTATGTTAAGTATCAGCCTATTACCGATTACGAAGCGCAGCGCCGTGGTGGTAAAGGTAAATCAGCAACGAAGATGAAAGAAGAAGATTTCATCGAACGTCTGTTGGTTGCTAATACTCATGATCATATTCTGTGCTTCTCAAGCCGTGGTCGCTTGTACTGGATGAAGGTATATCAATTACCATTAGCTAGTCGCCAAGCCCGTGGTAAGCCCATTGTTAACTTACTGCCTCTTGAAGATGGTGAGCGTATTACTGCGATTCTACCTGTGTCTGAGTTTGAAGATGACAAGTTTGTCTTCATGGCAACGGCTAATGGTACAGTGAAGAAAACAGCACTAAGTGCATACAGCAAGCCTCGTGCTGGCGGTATCATCGCTGTTAACCTGAATGAAGGGAATGAACTGATTGGTGTTGATATCACTGATGGTACTAACGACATTATGTTGTTCTCTGATGAAGGTAAAGTAGTACGTTTCTGCGAGTTTGAAGAAACGCCTGTACTTGATGAAGACGGTAACCCGGTTCTAGATGAAAACGGTAAACCTGAAATTAAGTTCAAAGGTGTACGTCCTATGGGTCGTACAGCGACGGGTGTTCGTGGTATCAAACTTGAAGAAGGCCAAAAAGTAGTATCGCTAATCGTACCGAAGAACGATGGCGCTATCTTAACGGCAACAGAAAACGGTTACGGTAAACGTACAGCACTTGAAGAATACCCTGCGAAGAGTCGCGGTACTAAGGGTGTTGTTTCAATTAAAGTAAGTGAACGTAACGGTAAAGTTGTTGGTGCTACACAAGTACTTGAAGGTGATGAGCTAATGCTTATTACTAATGGCGGTACACTAGTAAGAACACGTGCTTCTGAAGTCTCTACGGTTGGTCGTAACACCCAAGGTGTTCGTTTGATCCGTACTGGTAAAGACGAGCTCGTTGTTGGTTTACAACGTATCGATGAAGTTGAAGAAGACGAGAACGCAGTTGTTGTTGATGCAGAAAATGCAGAAGCACCAACCGAAGTTCCTGCTACTCCAACTGACGCGACTGATGCAACAGACAGCGCAGAAGAAGCTACTGAAGAGTAATTAAGGGTAGTGCAGTGATGCATTAACTGAAATTAACTTCATAAGGCCCGCTACTCCTAGAGTAGCGGGCCTTTTTTATGTGTTCAGCAAAGCTGGCAACCCCGTTCACTTGCAAGAAAGTGAACTCACCCTGACTAAGGGGAAGATTATCCGAATGGCAAGGGAGTCACTGGCTAATGGTGGAGTCTGAAGGAAGCCATAGGAAGTTAGGTGTACACAACTAACCGTAACCTGTTTCGGCGGCATTGGTGGGTAAGCGTCCAAAATAGCGCGAAGCCCAATACTTAGTCAGACCAATGCTGTGTTTGAGGGGGGCATATCTAACAGGGCGTCAGTGCAATAACTGGGGAAGCCTGGCATCTAAACTTAATATGAGTAAGTGGCTTAAATTCAAGATGAAACTCAAGATTTAACGTCGATGTGAGGTGGCAGATGAACCTGTAGTAGTGAGTAAGGCTAGGCCTGTGAAAGCCAGTAATGGTGTGGAGGATAAACCAAGCCGACTATCAGCAATATGTCTGATAGAGTCAATTTGAGTCAAAAACACAGATTGGTTGCGAAGGGGGGAAGTGATTTATAAATCACGTAAAATTGATGTAATTTATAATGGGTTCACAAATTACCAAATAAGGTAGAGTCTCTATCAATGGCAAAGGGTGATACCAAAGCTGTAAATAGAACTGAACACGGGGAGTAATTGTTTCTCTTCATTAGAGACATAAAAGGCGATTAAGCATATTGCAAATAAAGGGGTTTACACCTGCTAGAACACTTAACGCGACAACGAAACAAACCTAACCAATATAAACAAAATCAGTAGCGGGTGATGTGAGATAATAATTTGAGAGTACACTATAGCCTTTATGGACGCATGTTATCACTGCAAGCGCTCTACGTGGCATACAAACAAGTGAGAAAAACGGTGGAGCTGCTGGTATTGATGGGCAGAGCATTCGTGATTTCACACAAAACTTGGAAGTAGAGCTCAAACGATTGTTACTCGAACTGCAAGAAAAGCGCTATCAAGCGTGCCCTGTAAAACGTGTCGAGATCGCGAAAGACGATGGCGGCATGAGGTTATTAGGGATCCCCACAGTTCGAGACCGAATTGTTCAACAATGCTTAGCGAATATAATGACACCCATATTTGACCCAAACCTTCATCCATCGAGTTATGGATATCGGGTTGGGCGAAGTTGTCACCAAGCTATTAGCAAAGCCACGCTGTTTATACGAAAGTATAGTAAGCAACACGTTGTTGATATGGATCTGTCTAAATGCTTCGATATGCTTGACCACGACTTGATTATCAAGTTCGTGCTAAAACGGATAGTGGACGGCAGTATCTTAAGTTTGATTAGACAATTTTTAAAAAGTGGGGTCATGGTTGGGGCTCATTGGCAAGAAAGTGTGATTGGTAGTCCACAAGGCGGCGTTATTAGTCCGTTGCTTGCCAACATATACTTAGATGAGTTTGATCAAGAAATGATAAAGCGTCAGCACAGAATAGTGCGATATGCGGATGATATTTTGATATTCTGCACCTCAAAGAAGGGCGCAGATAACGCGTTAAAAGCAGCAAGCCATATCTTAGAAGTGACACTGAAACTTAAAGTGAATGAGCGTAAAACCCATATCGCACATAGCGGTACAGGTATAAAACTCTTGGGTGTAGAAATTTACACAAGTTATACCAAGCTCCAAGAAAAGAAACTTAGCGCATTTAAAGTGAAGGTAAAGGAACTGACCAAACGCAATGGAGGCGTTAATTTAGCAACAGTGTTAAAACGGCTCAATCCAGTGCTGAGGGGTTCTGTAAATTACTTCAAAATAGCCAACATAACGACCATACTCAAAAAGCTAGCTCCTTGGGTTAGACGCAGGCTGCGAGCTGTACAACTGAGATAGTGGAAGAAGTCGAGCAAATTGCACAGGCGTCTGAAACAATTAAAGTATAAACCGCCATTTCGGTTCATCAAAATGAGCTCATGGTGAAATAGTGCAAGTCCGTTAGCGACTTATGCGATGTCTAATCAGCGGTTTAAAATGATAAGTCTGTATTCAATAGACGAAGTTAAAACAGGAGTTCTCGCTCCTTTTTACTAAGGAATAGTAAATTACAGGAGCCGTATACGAGGTCCGTACGTACGGTTCTGTGAGAGGGATGAGGTATAAGCCTCACCCGACTCGATATGGGAAAATTGTCGTCGGGTGGTTTTACTATATCCCATGCTTTTTTAATGAAATCTCCTTATTTTATGGTGCTATGGTAATTATTGTTGTTCAAACGTAATTGTGCTGTTGGCGCAGTTAGACAATATTAATATTCTGAACTCCTAGAACATGAGGGTGAATGGACTATAAATAAGGGATAAATAATGAAATTAATGCGTGGTTACAGAGGTGATGCTCGAGATCCTGATACGTTAAAGAGTCATGGTGGCCTAGCAGGCTTTATTGCTTTGAAATTATATTTTGCCTTAATTTTTCTGAGCATTTCAGGGTTTACAAATACCTCAAATAAAGAAGTGGAAAATCATCATATTGGCTCATGGGATCTTGTAGCTGACTATGTAGCTGACTATTGTGATGAAACCTATGAATTAAGAGATGAGGGCACTCAAACAGTAATAAGACACCCTGAAATTAGTGTGGGCAAATATACATTTAAAAAGTTTGGTGATACTGATTTTTATGTGTGGGCATATACTGTAATTGAGTACAACAACAAACCAAATTGCAATGGAACATTTGATACACATTTGGGCGAGAAAATTTTAGCGTATGTAAAATTTAAAAATAATTATACAGAGATGCATATTTATTCTTGGCCAAATGAAGAAGCACATATTGGTGGTTACTTAATAAAGCGTTAATGTCGTGTATAACATATAACATATGAAATATAAAAATAGGTGTCGCGCAGCCGACACCTATTCGAGTGTTGAGCAAGCCCAAGCCCTTCTTTATATAGTAAATTACGTGTTTGATCTTAGTGGGTACTACGTCTTTGCGTTAAATCCAAGACGAGCGAAATTGAGATAAATAACAGACTTGTTATTTATCAATTAACTAGCCAGTGTTTACCATAAATTGAGTCTCTCCAAGTTCTAATGTTAATGCCATTATTCCTATTATGTTCGCCTTTCGGCTAGGTCGTTCGCGTAATGCCAACACACCTAATTTCATGCTGACAGCAAGGACAAATACGGATTGCTTTTGCTGTGCTAGTTGCAACGAGCTCAGGCATACTCCAATTAAACAGATGCAGCAATATGACTTGAATACGCATTCGTAGCCGCTTGGCATTACCGTGCAAAAAACCATAATCCCGCACTCGCTGTAATCCTTTGGGTAAGACATGCTGCAAGATGAGCCAGAGAAATTTCAAGGTCGGTAAGGCTCTGGTTTTCGTTGCTTGAGTTTGCCCGTCTTTATATTTGAATGTCACGTTATTATTACTTGTGTCGATGATGTCTTTGTCGGGTAAAACACCTCGATATAAATAGCGTGACAGGTATTGCAATGCAGGCAGACCGTAACCAATTTTTCGGCAATCAACGACCACATTTAGTGGGTAATGTGTCGGTGTTAGCCAGCGATAAATCAGCGTGGTGATTAATTGCTTCGAGCATTCTAGCTCGCCAGACTTTGGCCAGTGCAAAGGCATTAAACAGGTATTTACAGTCTCCTTTGTGCCATTGATTTCGCACTTTATTGTAACTACCACTGACAGCAATAATATGCAGGTGAGGATGTAAGTTACGTTGTCGGCTGTGAGTATGTAAAACGGTGGTAAAGCCTATTTCACCACCGTGTTTACGTTTCGCAAAGTCTTTCAACAGCGATGCCGCAACGGAGAACATGGATTGATAAAGTGCTTTGGGTTGCGAGCGTGCCAATATCCGTAGTTCATAAGGTAGAGTGAAGGTCACCATAAAGTAATGCACGGGCAGTAACTTACTTTGTTGGCGCATTAGCCAATCAGAAGTGGTGCGCTGTTGGCATTGCGGACAATGTCGATGCCCATAGGACAGTGGCAGTCGTTCATCATGTTGGCAATGAGAACAATACCATTGTGATCGACCTTGCTGCCCCGTTTTACAGCTGAGCATGGCATAGATTGCGCGGCGACTGTCATGAGAAAGCTGATTACCAAATTGCCATTCAAACTCGTCATGATGCTGACGAAGCAAGTCAATGAAGGTGCTCATTTCAAACTCCAATCAAGCGTTAATTTATCTGTGGCGTTATCAAAATACGCACTAATCTGTCGAATTACACGAGAATAGGTATCAATAGTCGCTGGTTGTTTACCTTGCAAACGTAAATTGATAAGGTGTTGTTCATAAAGAACATTAAAGCGTTGTTGTTGTGAGTTGTTCATACTGAATTCTCCAATTTCATCCCCATTATGGTGATGTTATTGGTAAGTATGACAGGTCGGGAAATGACTCCGCCGCGCAGCGGCTTCGTTCAACAAGTTTGTCAACGAGGACAAATTTTAGCTACGCATTTTGTGTTGCCGCTGCGCGTCAGTATTACACAAACTGTTTCACAAAAATGAGCCTGTTACAAAGGCGTTATGCGTAGGTGGTTTATGAATATTCGAGAATGCCTGAAAAGTGATGCGAAAGCCATTTGTGATATATACAATTATTATATTGAACATACGGTCGTAACTTTTGAAGAAGAGCCGGTTTCTGAGGCTATTATTTTTCAGCGAATTAAATATTACACTAAGGAATATCCTTGGTTAGTGATAGAAAATTCTAACTGTGACGTTGTCGGTTACGCTTATGCCGCAAAATGGGCTGAACGATCAGCATATAAAAAAACTACTGAAATAACGGTTTATCTTGATCATGCCGAATCAGGAAAAGGTTATGGGTCTGAACTATATAGAGCAATGTTATCGACATTATCATCATCTGGTGTCCATGTTGTAGTCGCTGCGATAGCTTTGCCAAATAAAGCCAGTGTAAAGCTTCATGAGTCATTTGGTTTTAGTAAAGTTGCTCACTTTAAAGAAGTAGGGCGTAAGTTTAATTCTTGGGTTGATGTCGGGTATTGGCAAATTATACTTACAAACGAATAACAATAACCTAAACCAGACGGCTAAATCTGTCACATTTTTAGCAAATATACGCAAAAAACTACGCCTGCACGCCGCTGGTTAGGTGGGCGTTATGCAACAGGAGATTAACTCGGGATGAGTTCATGTTTTAATGGTTCTTGCTTATGTGGAAGTGTGCTTTTTTCGGTTGAGAGTTTCAGTGACAAAGCTGCAAACTGTCATTGCTCAATGTGTCGAAAGTTCCACGGTGCAGCATATGGAACTCTAGTCACAGTTAAAGGGTTAAAATGGCTTTTGGGTGAAGAGTTATTAAAAGAGTATGTAGCTGAAAATGGTACAACTCGTACATTCTGCTTAAATTGTGGTTCAAGTTTGGGCTTCCGTTGTAAAGGGGAACCAAGCGAACGAATAGAATTAGCAATATCAACATTTGATGCAGACATTCCCGTAAAAATTGACGCTCGAATATATACAGGCAACAAGGCAAATTGGTGCGAACTAGACCCTAATTTGCCAACATTCGTTGAAGGTCGGTAGATTTAAATGTAGATGTGCGCGTGTTAAGTCGTTGCATAACAAATAAGAATAGGTGTCGCGTAGCCGACACCTTATTCGGGTGTTGAACAAGCCCGAGCCCTTCTTTATATAGTAAATTACGTGTTTGATCTTGGTGGGCACTTCGTTTTGGAATTAAACCCAAGACGAGCGAAATTGAGATAAATAACAGACCTGTTATTTATCAATTAACTAGCTAGTTGTACCATAAATTTAATATCTCCAACCTGTCATGTTAATGCCATTATTCCTATTATGTTCGCCTTTCGGCTAGGTCGTTCGCGTAATGCCAACACACCTCATTTCATGCTGGCAGCAAGGACAAATCCTGATTGCTTTTGCTGTGCTCGTTGCGACGAGTTCAGGCATTTTCCAATTGAACAGATGCAGCAATATTGTTTGAATGCGCACTCGTAGCCGTGTGGCATTACCGTGTAAAAAGCCATAATCCCGCACTCGCTGTAATCCTTTGGGAAGCACATGTTGCAAGATGAGCCAGAGAAATTGCAACGTCGGTGAAATTCTGGTTTTCGTTGCTTGAGTTTGTCCGTCTTTATAGTTGAATGTCACCGTATTATTGCTTGTATCGATGATATCTTTATCAGGTAATACGCCCCGATATAAATAGCGTGACAGATATTGTAAGGCGGGAAGACCGTAACCGACTTTTCGGCAATCAACGACCCATTTAGAGGGTAATGTGTCAATGTTCGCTAGCGATAAATCAGCGTGCTGATTGATTGCATCAATCATTCTAGCTCGCCAGACTTTAGCCAGTGCAAAGGCGTTAAACAGGTATTTACAGTCTCCTTTATGCCATTGGTTACGCATTTTATTGTAACTACCACTGGCGACAATAATATGCAGGTGAGGATGCAAGTTACGTTGTCGGCTGTGAGTATGCAAAACGGTGGTGAAGCCTATTTCACCGCCGTTTCTACGTTTGGAAAAGTCCTTCAACACACTTGCTGCGACTGAGAACATTGATTGATAGAGTGGCTTGGGTTGCGAACGCGCAAGCGCTCGTAACTCGTAAGGCAAAGTGAACGTGACCAGAAAGTAGTGCACGGGCAGTAACTTTGATTGTTGGCGCTCAAGCCAATCAGAAGTCGTGCGTTGCTGGCATTGCGGACAATGTCGATGGCCGCAAGAAAGCGGCAGTCGGTCATCATGTTGGCAGTGACCACAATACCATTGCGAGCAACCTCGGTTACTCGTTTTACAACTGAGCATAGCGTAGATTGCACTACGGCTTTGATGGGAAAGATGATTGCCAAATTGTTGTTCAAACTCGTCATGATGAATGCGCAGTAAATCAATGAAGGTACTCATTTTAAACTCCAATCTAGCGCTAACTTGTCAGCAAGTTGGTTAATGGCAACTGAAGTATCCTTCTGCTTGAGCTGGGTTAATTGAGTATATCTAGCGGTCGTATTTAACGAGGCGTGACCGAGCAATACTTGCAGAGAGCGCAAATCCAAGCCGTTGTCCAATAAATGAGTAGCAAAGCAATGACGTAGTGAATGGGGGCTGATGAGTTTGTTGATATGACAATCACGCAGAACTTGCTTGATGGCTTTTTGAATGCCGCCTTTAGCATCACGAATATGTATTTGCATGGTTTGGCTATCAATATCATGAACGGTCAGGTTTAAACCTTCGCTTAACCGCAATCCCATGCTGTAAAGCGTGAGAAAGAATACTTGGTAGCGTAGCTTCTTGGTACCGCTAATGACTTTACTTATTTGCGTAGGAGTTAAAATATCAGGCAGGCGTTTAACTTGTGGTGGTTTGACAATGTTGAGCCATTCCCACTGCTTGTCGAGCATATAGCGGTAGAAAAACTGTAAACCGTTACGGTCTAATTTAACGGTACTCCAAGAGTGGGTCTGGATCAGGCTATTGAAATAAACTTTTAAATCAGCAGTAGTTAATGTGTCTGGGGACTTATCAAAATAAGCCGAAATGCGTCGAACTGCACGAGAATAGGCATCAATGGTCGCTGGCCGTTTACCTTGTAGCCTTAAATTGGTAAGGTGTTGTTCATAAAGATAATTAAATCGTTGCTGTTGTGAATGATTCATACTAATAACTCCAGTAAGGCACCATCGAATGGTGATGCTATTGGTTAGTATGAACGCTGGCTTGTTTACTCTGCCGCGCAGCGGCTTCGTTCAACAAATAAATCAAGAACGGACGCATAAAGGTTGGCTTGCGCTCATTCTTCGCTAATTTTAGCCAACCTCTATTTGCCGCTTATTTAGGCGTTATGTGCAAATGAATTCGAGAGCAGTATGAACATAGAAATAGAATTAAACGATTCGATTGAAGATAAAGAAGTTATCGACTTATATAAAGCTAACTCTTGGTCTTCTGCTAAGAAACCCGAATTATTAATCCCTGCTTTGCGTAACTCACATTCTTTGGTTACTGCAAGGGTTGGCGGAAGCTTAGTTGGTATTGGCAATGCTATTTCAGATGGATATCTAGTTGTTTATTACCCACATATGTTAGTTCATCCTCAGTATCATGGGAAAGGCATTGGTCGTAAAATGATGGAATTAATGCAAACTGTTTACGGAGGTTTTCACCAACAAATGCTTACCGCAGATGGTGAGGCCATTGATTTCTACAAGGCATTGGGGTTTGAGCGTGCAGGTAAAACAGAGCCAATGTGGGTGTATGCAGGTAATGAGCACTAAGCACATAACAAAAACCAGCAATCTGACTCCGCGAACTGTCATGCATTTTGTGCCAAAATGCCCGCCATTTCGCTGCGCAGTTGTGGTTGGCGTTAGCCATTCGTGTTAATCAATAAAGGGTATTATTTTGGACGATAGAAAATTCATCACAACTGGAGCTGATTTGCCTCAATGGTCAAATCCAATTAGCCATGCTGTAGTAGTGAATAATATGTGCTTTATAAGTGGACAATTATCAGTAAATGTTAAAGGTGAATATGTAGTTGGCACTATAAAAGAAGAGGCTATACGGGCGTTTGGTAACGTCTTTTCCGCTGCAAAAGCAGCTGGGTTTGATAAATCAGAAATAGTATATGTTGATATCGCATTCTCAGATTTAACTGAAGTCCAAGACGTCAATGATATCTATATGGATCTGTTTCCAGAAGGAAAAAGACCCGCTAGGACGATTTATGAAGCTGCAGCTTTGCCTTTTGGTGGAAAAATAAAAGTAGTTGCTACAGCTGTTAAATCTATGAAAAATGGCTAACATATAAGAATAGGTGTCGCGTAGCCGACACCTTATTCGGGTGTTGAACAAGCCCGAGCCCTTCTTTATATAGTAAATTACGTGTTTGATCTTGGTGGGCACTTCGTCTTGGAATTAAACCCAAGACGAGCGAAATTGAGATAAATAACAGACCTGTTATTTATCAATTAACTAGCTAGTTGTACCATAAATTTAATATCTCCAACCTGTCATGTTAATGCCATTATTCCTATTATGTTCGCCTTTCGGCTAGGTCGTTCGCGTAATGCCAACACACCTCATTTCATGCTGACAGCAAGGACAAATACGGATTGCTTTTGCTGTGCTCGTTGCAACGAGCTCAGGCATACTCCAATTAAACAGATGCAGCAATATGACTTGAATACGCATTCGTAGCCGCTTGGCATTACCGTGCAAAAAACCATAATCCGGCACTCGCTGTAATCCTTTGGGTAAGACATGCTGCAAGATGAGCCAGAGAAATTTCAAGGTCGGTAAGACTCTGGTTTTCGTTACTTGCGTTTGTCCGTCTTTGTACTTGAACGTGACAGTATTATTACCTATGTCGATGATATCTTTATCAGGCAACACACCTCGATACAAATAATGTGACAGGTACTTTATTGCAGGCAATCCATAACCTACTTTGCGGCAATCAACGACCCATTTAGTGGGTAATGTACCAGTGTTCGCGAGAGATAAATCAGCGTGCTGATTGATTACATCAATCATTCTAGCTCGCCAGACTTTAGCCAGTGCAAAGGCGTTAAACAGATAGTTACTCTTACCTTTATGCCATTGGTTGCGCATTTTATTGTAGCTCCCACTGGCGACTATAATGTGTAAGTGGGGATGTAAATTACGTTGCCTACTGTGAGTATGCAAAACGGTGGTGAAGCCTATTTCGCCGCCGTTTCTACGTTTGGAAAAATCCTTCAACACACTTGCAGCGACGGAGAATATTGATTGATAGAGTGGCTTGGGTTGCGAACGCGCAAGCGCTCGTAACTCGTAAGGCAAAGTGAACGTGACCAGAAAGTAGTGCACGGGCAGTAACTTTGATTGTTGGCGCTCAAGCCAATCAGAAGTCGTGCGTTGCTGGCATTGCGGACAATGTCGATGGCCGCAAGAAAGCGGCAGTCGGTCATCATGTTGGCAGTGACCACAATACCATTGCGAGCAACCTCGGTTGCTCGTTTTACAACTGAGCATAGCGTAGATTGCACGACGGCTTTCATGGGAAAGATGATTGCCAAATTGTTGTTCAAACTCGTGATGATGAATGCGCAGTAAATCAATGAAGGTACTCATTTTAAACTCCAATCTAGCGCTAATTTATCTGTGGCGTTATCAAAATACGCACTAATCTGTCGAATTACACGAGAATAGGTATCAATAGTCGTTGGTTGTTTACCTTGCAAACGTAAATTGATAAGGTGTTGTTCATAAAGAACATTAAAGCGTTGTTGTTGTGAGCTGTTCATACTGAATTCTCCAATGTCATCCCCATTATGGTGATGTTATTGGTAAGTATGACAGGTGGGGCAATGACTTCGCCGCGTAGCGGCTTCGTTCAACAAGCCATTCAAGCAGGACAAATAACAGTTGGCTATTTGCTCCTTCGTCGCTTATTTTAGCCAACTATCATTTACCTCTTAATGGGGCGTTATACGCGATGAGGAATCAAAAATTGTACTCAATTAAAAGAGCGCTTTTCCCGAAGGATTTAAAGGATGTTCTTTGTCTGTATAGAGAATATATTTCTAGTACCAAGGCAGATCTTGGCTTTCAAAATAATGAGAAAGATTTTTTGTCTATTGCAGAGCTGTATGAGGGGGAGTCTTCTCAAATATTTTTAGCTTCTGACTCAGAAAGGGTGCTAGGCTGCGCAGCTTTTCGTCGATATGACGACGATTGCTGTGAAATGAAACGTGTATATGTTTGCCCCCAAGCTAGAGGAATAAAGCTAGGGGAAACTCTAGTCCGGAGGCTTTTATTGGAGGCAAAAACTGTTGGGTATAAGAAAATGTGCTTGGATGTTCTACCGGAGTTTAAAGCGGCATATAAGCTGTATAAAAACATGGGTTTTGACGATCATGAGCCAATTACAAGTAATCCAGTGCAGGGCACGAAATACCTAGCAATAAACTTAGAAGCGTATAACAAGGCCAGTCACAATCAGCCGCAATAAAACGCGGCTTGGACTCGCTACACTACGTTCCGCTCGCCTGTGCTGGCGGCGTTATGCGTTAAAAGGATTCGATATCGCGTGAAATACAAGATTATTGATAACTCTCAATCTGAAGAAATTGCAAAGTTAGCAATTTGTCTAACGAATGAGATTATTGAACGCACTGGAATACAGCACTTTGATGTTGATGTTCCTCTAGCTGTAAGTTTATGTGAGAATTATGTTTCAAATGGCCTTTATCATGTCATGGCTGCATTTGATGGAAATAGTATTATTGGGTTTGGCGCTATCTGTGAAAGCCACTCACTTTATGCAGAAGGCAGCTTTGGCATTATTCAAGAATTTTACGTAATGCCAGAATACCGTTCCAAAGAAGTAGGAAAATCACTTATTCAAGAAATAGTGAAATTTGCAAAACAACAAAAATGGAAGCGTCTTGAATTATGCACTCCGCCAGTACCAGAATTCGATCGTACTGTAGAGTTCTACCAATCTAACGGTTTTGAAATTACTGGTGGTTACAAAATGAAATATGCAATCGCATAACAAGTGGCAGCAACCGACAGCCAAAAGTGTCACTTGTTTTTACAAAACGCCGGCAAAACAACCGCCAATTTTGTCTGCGACTGTGCCAGGCGTTAGGCTCATCAATCAAATGGAGATGGCATTGAGTTCTCATCAAGAAAAAAATAAAGGGAGAGTTGCTCTCATAACTGGTTCGACATCAGGGATAGGTAAAGCTATTGCACAACAACTCGCTGAAGATGGGTTTACTGTTGTATTTCATTCTCGATCATCGGTAACCGAAGGTGAGAACTTAGCTAGAACAATTCCTAACGCAACATATTTTCAAGCTGATTTATCTGAACAGATCCAAACTAAAAGGTTGATAGCCGAAGTTTTACTTCATCATGGACGGTTAGATGTATTAGTGAACAATGCAGGAATAAATGCGATGATTCCTCATGGTTCACTAAAAGATGCAACGGCAGAGATATGGCGTGATCTTTATGAAGTAAACGTTATTGCTCCATGGACTTTGATCTCAGAGGCGGAGCAAGCCCTCAGAGAATCATCAACCTCAGAATGCCCCAGTAGTATTATTAATATCAGCTCACATGCTGGTGTACGTCCGAAAGGAGCTTCTATTCCTTATGCAGCAAGTAAATCTGCGCTTAATCATATGACGCAACTTTTGGCTTTGACTTTATCTCCAGATATTCGAGTTAATGCTATTGCTCCGGGTCTTGTCGATACGCCAATGACAGAAAGTTGGGTTGAGGCGCAAAAGCTTTGGAAAGAAAAATCTCCAATGAAACGGGGAGCAAAACCAAATGAGATTGCACATACAGCTTCAATGCTTATTTCTAGCAGTTACCTAACAGGTGAAATTATTCTTTCTGATGGTGGGCTTAATCTCACGTAGGTGTGGATGAGCTTAACAAGTTGTTAAACAAGGACAAAAAACTGCTCCTTCGTCGCTAATTTTAGCCAACTGTATTTTACCTGTTAACAGGACGTATAGAGCATGTGCTGTGATTAAAAAGGGAAGTTATGAACATAGAATCGATTTGGAACGACTTAGAAATATTCTTAGAGAATAACGCAAAAGGTGTGCTAGATACTCTTAATCCTCCTGCATCAGGTGCAGAGATAGATGCTTTCGAACAAAAAATAAATGGCACATTGCCCGAAGCCTTTAAAAGCTATTTAAAAGTGCACAATGGACAAACGGAGACATCCCATAGAAATATATTGTGCGAAGAAGGTCAGCTTTATTCAATAAAATCAATGTTGAAGTGGTACGATGCGACTAATGATTTTAACTTGTCGGAAAAAGGTGGGCTAATAAATGGTTGGTCAGCTTTACTCGTGCCATTTGCAGATGGAAATGGTGGGGATTATCTCTGTATTGATATTTCTACAGGAAAGATAATTAAGTATTGGGGAGATGATCTTGAATGTGAAGAGATATTTGAAAATTTTAGTGTTTGGTTTCAGTCTAAGTTAACAGTTTTTCAGCAAAAAGAGTTTGGTGTAGATGAAGGGATCCTAGATTTTTGGGAGTACTTATAAAGCTCTATTACTCACCGCTTAAGGCGGTGTTTGTATGACTCCCCACGTCAAGTAAAACGCAGAGACCCTTGCTAAAAATATAGCCATAAATTCATTTTCATTAAATAAAGTGAGTTAACGTAAGAATGAAGCAAGTATATTCGTCGGTGATTGTGCCACACCCGGTGCTTGATTCTATACGCTAACTCAACAATGGTTTGACCTAGATCTTCCTGTCGAAGTTGCAGCTCTTTGGAGATGTTTGCTGCAAAGCGATAGGTGTGTGCCCTTCGACCAGTAATCGCCTTGCTCGGTTATTACCACACGTGGTGATAGATCCGACTTGCGACTGCCACCACTACTACTACTACTACTACTACTACTACTACTACTACTACTACTACTACTACTACTATGCTCGCTAGGAGTTAGCCCTAAGTAACTCATTAGTTTTCTTGGATGGTCGAAACGGGTTAGATCCACGAGTTCTGCAAAAACACCTGTTGCTTCGACCAATTGTCTTTCATTTTTGCTGTAACATTATTGCGCAGCAGCAAGGCTTTAAGTTGATATTTACCTTCTTTAAGATCTTTCATTGCCGTGTCTCTGTCACGAGATAAATCCCGCACATCTTCAATATAAGCGACCTCAATAAATGATTTGTGTGTGTCCATGCCAATAAAAACTATGTTATGTTTACTCATGCTAGTCTCCATTTTATATTTGTGATGAATATATTATGGCTCTGGTTTTAAAAACTAACCCACGAAGTTGGAGGCTAGCACCTCGTGGGAGTCATTATGTCTATATGTACTCACGGAATGAGAAATCAATATGAATTTTGAAATATGGTTGTTATTTTTTGTTGCCTATTTAATCGTTACTTTGTCGCCAGGCCCAAATGTTTTATTAGTTGTAAAAAATGCGATTAAATATGGTTATAAAGCAGCAAGTATTACGATTCTGTTAAACCTATTTTGTCAGCTTGTAATTATTACATTAGTCGCTTTCGGTGCTGGGGCGTTATTAGCAAAATCTCCGATTTTATTTTTCGCTTTGAAAGTAATTGGTGGAGGGTATTTAATTTACCTTGGTATTACAGGGTTATTTACTAAAATTAAAGCTGTTGAAACTCCTGAATTTGAAGCGACTAGTTCCAGACGGCTATCTTATTATAAAATATGCAAAGAGGCATTTTTGGTATCAGCGAGTAATCCTAAAACGGTTATTTTTCTTTCTGCTTTTTTACCACAATTTTTATCAACTAATGAACCTGTTTTCTGGCAGTTTGCGCAAATGTTTTTAACTATGTGCTTTCTTGTTATATCTGTTCACTTGGTTTACTCATATATAGCAAAAAACATTAATAATCGGTTTTCTACTTTAAAAGGGAATCCTATTTTTTCTAAAATAACAAATAGTGCATTCATTATTTTTGGTTGCGGTGTACTATCAAAGTCTCGGGCAACGTAAATATAAGTGTTTTCAAGTCGGGCACGCAACAGTTGGCTTATAGCCAACTATATTTTTCCGCTTATGTAAGCGCTAGGTATTTTAGAGTTTCAATCAATAATGGATAAGTAAATGAGTGGTACAGAAATGGAAAAATTAGGTTCATCACAAGAATATGTTGGTTTTTGGGCAAGGTGTGGAGCTTCAATTATTGATATGATTTTAATGATAGCAATTACGTTCCCAATATTACACATGATATATGGAAGCCAATATTGGTACTCAGAAGAATTGATCATGGGATTACCTGACTTTATAATTAGCTGGGTATTTCCTTTTGTAGCTACAATCATGTTTTGGATTTATAAATCTGCAACACCAGGTAAAATGGTGTTAAAAGCCAAAGTGGTAGACGCCAAAACAGGCAATATACCTACAGTTCAACAATCTGTCATTCGCTACATTGGCTATTACATCTCATTACTTCCAATTGGCCTTGGTTTTTTCTGGATAGGTTGGGATAAAAAGAAACAAGCATGGCATGACAAACTTGCTGGTACAGTTGTAATACGCCAATAAACGCGGCGTTATGCATCTAAGGATACATATGAAATCTCGTAATAAAGTTTGGTGCGGGTATGTAGTAGGACTACATATAATTATTGCTGTGATACTTGTTAAAAGTGATTTCATTGAATTAGTTGGAAGAAAAATTGGGGTTTATCAACCCACCGAAATTTCCGATTATTACAATATAATAACGACCTATCATAAGCGTATGGATGGTTCTGTTCCCGAAGGTGCGACAATTTTTATTGGTGATAGCATAACGCAAGGGCTAGCGACTGCGGCCATATCAGAGTATTCAGTCAATTATGGAATTGGGTTTGATACAACAGTTGGAGTAATTAATCGACTTCCATTTTATAAATCAGTTACCACAGCAAAATCCATAGTTATCGCAATTGGAGTGAACGACCTTAAACGCCGAGAGAACAGCCGTATCGTTAAAAATTATCAAAAAATATTGAATTTTATACCTAAAGATAAAAAAATAATTTTGAGTGCTGTGCTACCAGTTGATGAAAGAGTAAGTTCAGTCAAAGTATCTAACAAGAGGATTCTTCAGCTAAATTCAGCGTTAAAAAAGATGTCCACGAACTATGTAAATGTCATTTTTATTAATTCCAGCAACATGCTTCAAGAACCTAATGGAAATTTGAAAAGTACATTTCATACTGGAGACGGCGTTCATTTAAACACCGACGGCTACAGAGTATGGATAAGTCTGCTTCGAAAAGCGCTAGACAATGGATGAACCGTGACTTGAGCTTACCTTTAGGTAAACTTATGGCATATTCATGCCATCTAGAACTAGAATTACTTTTAGCAATGGCAATTTGCAAGGACCAGAAAAATGAAAAGGCCAGTTAAATTGGTCATCTATTTTATGCACATATGCTTTTAATAATTCATTAATAGCACTTTCATTTTTACCACCCGGCTGAGGATTTGAGTAAAAAATATTATTTCTCACACAAGACTCAGACATACTCTGATTTTTAAGTAAAACCGTCACCATATTAGGACAAGTTTCCATAATGTTTAAGACTTCACTTTCAAAATAAGGGTCAAGTGTGTCCATTTGGTCACCTTTCCTGACAAATAAAAGCCTGAAGTACATAAATTAGCTGGTAAACGGTAGGGTTGATTTTGTAAGCCATAAGGTTGCCATAGAGATGCTTTTGTCTGGTTGTTTACCTTGTTGTATTAAATTGGTAAGCTGTTGTTTATAAATAAAATTAAATCGCTTCTGTTGTGAGTGATTCATACTGAACACTCTAATAAGACATCATCATAATGGTGATGCTATTGGTTAGTAGGCCGAGGTGAAAAGGATGTATCTATGGAATTAAAATATCGTTCAGCAAAGGTGAATGACTTGGAAAATCTAGTGTCATTACTTATCGAAGATCCGCTCGGAAGTCAAAGGGAAGACGCATCAATACCATTGAAACGCTCTTATGTTGACGCATTTAAAGCGATAGATGTGGACCCTAATAATGAGCTCCTAATAGTCGAGGTTGATGAGCAGCTAGTCGGTATGCTCCAGCTAACTTTTATCCCTTACATCACTCATATTGGTAGTTGGCGTTGTCTTATCGAAGGAGTTCGAATCCATGAGTCTTTTCGTGGTCGAGGATTCGGAGAGCAAATGTTTGAACATGCCATTAAGCTAGCGAAAACTAAGAATTGTAAAGTAGTTCAACTTACTAGCGATAAACAGCGTCCAGATGCGATTAGGTTTTATGAAAAACTTGGTTTTATAGCAACTCATGAAGGGTTCAAATTGGCGTTGTAAGTTGTCTGCTAACAAGCCTCTGAATTAAAATTCACCAAGGCTGTCATGCTATGTTCTGATTAAATCACCCAATTATATTATCACCCCTTAAATGAGAGTAGGTAGAAAGTGAGAGAACCAAATTCAGTTAATATATTCCTTTATCGAATTAATAAAGGAGAAAGAGAATATCTCTTATTCAACAGAGTAGCCCGTCTTGGTCTTCCAAGTTTTTGGCAGGGCATTACAGGTGGCATGGAGACTGGAGAGACACTTCAAGAAACTGCTTTACGTGAGATAAATGAAGAGTCTGGACTCAATGTTTCTCAATTATTATCATCAGAGTATTCCTATGAATACGCGATAAAGAAAGAATGGAAGTCTAAATACCCTAAAGATTCTATATTCATTACTGAACATGTTTATTCTGCGTATACAGATGAAATACCGACTCTTTCAGATGAGCATAGTGAGTTTGGCTGGTTCAATTTAAAGGAAGCCATGGAGTTATTAAACTTTGGCAATAACAAAGAAGCGTTGTCTCATGTTGAGGTATCGTTAAACTCATAACAGCGGCGAAATTATATTGATAAACGCTTAAATAGCTGACTGGAAGTGTCGAAGGAGTTGATTAATCACTTTAACTAGAATAGGGGTAGGAACCATCCCCCCCCTAAAAAAGCAATAAATTAATTGCTTGAGGTGTTTTAGAATTTCATGTGTTTTAGATAAGCTTTTATGAAATTCCCCTTCAAATCTTTCTCTACCAGAACGACAAATGTACCATAGGAAGTACCTTTGCTTTCGTAACTAAGAGCGTATCTCTCATCGTCAATTCTTAACGTTCCGGTGATCCCCTGAAGCAGACAAACACCTCGTGAATGTTCGTCTACTCTTTTCTCAAAAGCAGCAACGTCAGTGAACGTGTGTTTATTACATATTCCTGACGCCACCGGATGAAAATCGAGATTTACAGTGCCATTTGTACTGTTGAGGACGGTGTACTTTTGATAACTATAGTTATTATCAGCATCTTCTAGCGAATAGTCATCTGCTTTAACTACAGAGGAAAGAGTTAACAATGCTAAACCTAAAGTGAAAATCTTTTTCATAACAAACCTTATGTAAATAAATACTATAATAGTAAATGAATGCACTAATAATAAATAATCGCCAGCGCATTAACTGAGTGCGACACTATTACTAAAGGGGTGTTTGTAAAGCGTTTCAGATTAAATGATCGTGCAAATAACTGTAAGTGAAGCTTTACTCTTATTAACCTGTATTTAACAGTGTTAATAACTGGTTATTTTTTGTTGCGGTGTGGTTGTCGGATTGTTTTAGCATTATGCTGTTGTTTAGGCTCTTGTTGGTAGTATGAATTTTATTCAATTATAGCTTTAAGTAGGCAAGTACAGTTTGATTGGTAGCCTATTTTATTCTTAAAACGAAAACGTTATTATAACCTGTGGCTTTTAGTAATTCGGTATATACGGCTACAGCTATGAGTCTTGTTCTTAAGGCAACACCTATGCAACTTTAGAATCAAACTGGGTATTCGCCTCAACATGTTCTCATTTCCGAGTGGGCATCCGTAATATCAAACTCGCTGTAATCCTTTCGACAATCCTCAAATTCGCCTTTTCGTTGGCGCTTAGCGATGTTGAACTATTCCAAGGGTATCGTGATAGAAAACTGTAAGCCATTACGGTCGATTTTAACCATGCACCATGAATGGGCTTGGATAAGACTGTTAAAGTAATTTTTTAGGTTAGCAGCAGTTAAATCATCGGGATATTTATCCAAATAAGCTGTAATGCATCGAACTTCACGAGAATAACCATCAATGGTCGTAGGCCGTTTACCTTGCAATCTTAAATTGCTAAGGTGTTGTTCATAAAGCAAATTAAATCGTTTCAGTTGGAATCGTTGATACTGGTAACTCCAATAATTCTCCACCATAATCGTGATGCTATTGGTTAGTATGCATGCTTGTTTACTCTGCCGCGCAGCGGTTTCGTTCAACAAGGCATTCAATCACTTTCAGTGTACGGCAAGTACGACATACTTTGCCTTTATGTTTTACTACAAGGATCTATCTTGAAAAGCTATTTTGAACACGCAAATATTACAGTTATTAATCCAGAACATACTATAAATTTTTTATTATCTGCAATTCCAGAGTGGGAAGTAAGAGGCAGTGGCAAGATGGATAACTGGTTCGGTAAGTTTATTAATTGGTATCATGTTGGAGATGATGATAGTTACATCGCTATTCAGGGTGGTGGAGAAGGTCGAGTTAAAGATTGGAAAGAACATTGGACTGGTGTGAAACATCTTGGAATAGTCGTTCCAAACATTCAAAATGTCATCGATCGTTTATTAGTAGCAGGCTTTGAATTAGATCACTTTGGTGGTAATCATCCATATAGAAAAAGTGTCTATTATCTTGATGAGCACCGAATTCAATTTGAATTTATCGAGTATTTATCAGATGAGGCTTCTTATAAAAATGACTACAAGTTGTGATCGCCTAACAAGGAAAATTAACTGGGACACGTAGAGCGTGCTCGGTTCCATATTTTAGCAAGTACTACTTAGCCCGTTATTTGGGTGTTAGGAATAGGGAGTATTTCGTGCACAAAGTATTCGTATTTGGAACGTTGAAAGAAGGTTTCCCAAACTTTAAAACAAATAAAGGAATTCGTTATCGTCAAAATTTTGATACTAAGGAAAGTTATCCACTTTATTTAGTCGGTGAGCGTTTTTCGCCTTGGTTGATTTTAAATCCAGGTAAAGGTCACCCTGTTAGAGGGCAAGTTTTTGAAGTGACAAACGATGCTCTAGAGTTAATGGATGTACTGGAGCGAATCAACGAACCTGGTGGTTATCGTAAAATTACGATACGGGTTATTTGTCTAGAATCTGGTGAGGAACTGAGTGTTTTTGCTTATGGTAAGCTACCCGAAATGGTAGTTTCTGGAGAAGTTCAAGCTGAACTTGCAGGTGAGTATTGCATCGAGCATGCTGAACTATATCGCAGCCGACACCTTAATGTTAGACCCAATAACTGAACTTTCTAGTCATAAATCCTTTTTCCTCGTTATTTATTATCACCATTATCCTTATTATATTCGCCTTTCGGCTAGGTGTTCGTGTGAACCGGATGCATCTAATTTTGTTAATCAGATTACTTATAAAGCTGAAATGTCCGGTGTTCATTTTTTCGGGGGAATATCATTATTTAAGTTAGCCCTCCAACGCTGAGGGTGTATAGTAGGGCCAGTATTTTTAACTAGATAGACGAACTATATGCCCAACTACTACCTTCATACAACAAATGCCAAACAGGCGCTGGAGGCTATCGCCAAAGGACAGTCTTGCGTGCGGATCTCTGTTGATCTGAATATTTCTGAGCAGGATTTTTCCTTAAGTGATCAGAGCCTCGTGCTCGACGAAGACAATAGACTTTCCATTGACGAACTCAAAAAAATCGTTAAGAAGACACAGAGGATTTACCTCTGTAGCGATGGCGATATAGTTCCGCTTGAAGACCGCAGTTCTGGCTACTACAAACTTGTTCCTACGGATGGATCACCTCTACTAGAAATTAGTGGTGTTAAAATGCACATATCCAAGGGGACTGACCCTTTTGTTAGTGCTTCCGAGATGGCTCAGAAGGCGGTACGTAAGGGTGATAAGGTACTGGATTGCTGTAGCGGACTAGGCTACGCGGCTATTGCAGCCCACCGACTAGGCGCAATCGAGGTACTTAGTATCGAGTTGAGCCCAGAGGTCATGGGGCTGCGCGCGCTGAACCCTTGGTCAAATGATTTGGGGAACAAGGGGATTGTGCAACGTCAGGGCAGTAGCTATGAGCTGATCCCCACAATGCCGGCGGCTTCTTTTGATTCGGTCATTCACGATCCACCGCGTTTTTCCCTTGCTGGTGAGCTTTATAGTGAAGAGTTCTACCGACAGATTTACCGAGTGCTACGCAAGGACGGACAGCTTTTTCATTACACGGGAAATCCACACATAATAAAGAAGGGAAGCAGCTTTGTCGACGGGGTCATCCGCCGGCTAAAAGCAGCGGGCTTTAAGAACGTGGTAAAGGTCGATCATCTGATGGGAGTCAGTGCGCAGAAAAAATAGAATGAAGGGGGCCGTAACAATTATTAATGATTCTTAATTTTGGTTGTATCCGGCACCTTATTAGGGTGTTTAACAAGCCCTAATCCCTCCTCATATATAGTAAATTAATGAATTCAATCTATGATGGACTTACCTTGATATGAAACGCCGCTATTACCCTTATTATATTCGCTTTCGGCTAGGTTGTTCGCGAGATCCAACACATGTCATTTCATGCTATTACCGAGTTCGGGGAAAATAAACGAGAATGATGGTGTGTCTGTCAATGACTGCGCAGTGCATGCAACTCGCAGCTAAAACTGCGAGTCATTCACGAAATCAATTATTTTTTCTGTTCTTCATAAACGAAATCAATTACCTCTATCAACCAATCTGGTGTAAGTTCACCAAACTTGAAGGTTCTCCAATGCTTGCCTTTAATTAAAAATGATGCAGCAGGGAAAACGTCACCTATTTGGTATTTACGAGTTCTTATAAACTCAGAGTTTGCATTATTGTAAACGATATAAGGGCTTAATATTTTTGACCTCTCATTTACTAATTCTTGCATGGTTTTTGTTTCTAGCCAATCACAGAGGTTACAGTTAGTATTTTTATCTGCAGCTGATATTTTATTTGAAAAAATAATCATTGTTACTTTGTCAGTATTTTTTTGTGCGGTACGAAAAACCTCGTAGTCATTATTATCATTCAACTCAAGAAACTTAATTGGCACATCTGCAAAGCTTACAGTTGGAAGTAGTGTTGCTATAGATAACAATAGTGAAGTTAATACTGGGGTTATAAATTTCATTTTTATTTCCTTTTTTATAATGACATCCTAGTTCGAAGCTAATTAAATCATATAAGGTGCGAATTTACAGACATACTAAAAGATAGTGTTTGTGGGAGTTTGGATTTGAATAAAATTTGTAACTGATTATTTTGTTTATGTATTTTTACTTATGTAGATTGGTTTGACGCCCTGCACATCTTTAATATAAGCGACCTGAATAAATGATTGCTGTATGTCCATGGCAATAAAAATTATGTTATATTTACTTATACTAATTTCCATTAATATTTTGTAACAAATATATTATGGCTCTGGTTTCAAAAACTAACCCACGAAGTTGGAGGCTAACGCTTAGTGGGGAGTCATTATGTCTAGGTATTCAAGGAACGAATATGATCGTAATTTACGGAATCAAAGAAGAACTAAATCCGATAAAAGCAAAATTGTCCGATGTGATACATGGTTGTATGCAGTCCGTTTTGGGCTTTCCAGAAGACAAGCGAGCACATCGTTTCATACCTATGGATAGAGCAGATTTTTATTATCCGGGTGGACGTACTGATGCTTATACCGTCATAGAAATAAATATGATGGCTGGTCGCCAAATAGAAACACAGAAGAACCTTATCAAATCACTATTTCAAGAAATAGAGCGCCAGCTTTTAATATCTCCTGTTAATGTTGAGATCATTATTAAAGAACAAGCTCCTCATCAATGGGGGTTCCGTGGTATGACTGGTGACGAAGTCAATGACCTCAAGTATAAAGTCAACGTATAGCTGTTATATCCGTTCCTTATTTGGACGTTATGTACTAGGAGAAAAAATGGAATTTACTTTTGAAAAAGTGACTCACAGGGATTTAGATTTAATCCTTAAATTAGGTGAGTCAGTTAATGAAGAACATGTCGTGCCTCTACTTAATACAGAAGGTCAGGAGGCGATTAGAATTGCGTTTAAGGCTGATATCGATCAGGTGAAGAATCCCGAAATTTACTCGGCGGTTAAAGCAACTATTGGTAACGACATTATTGGTTATATAGCTTGGCGGGAAGAAAACTACATTGGTCATCTTTATGTTAAAACTGAATATCATGGTTTTGGTGTAGCTAAACGACTAGTCGAAGAAATGAAACAAGTTAGTGGTGCAAGGTTGATTCGAGTCAAAGCATCGATTTATGCACTTGGTTTTTATGGGAAAGTCGGGTTTAAAGCGATGTCGGAGGAGTTGAGTATAAATGGCATTCGTTATGTTCCTATGGAACTCAATGTTGAACAACGAATATAGCCTATAAGAATAGGATTAAATTAAGTTTTCCTCGGTAAATCAGCTTCAGGAAAATTTTAGTTGCATAAACATGGTGTTATACGCATAGTGTCATCATGTACTCATTAAGATATAGGTGGTTGTACAAGTCATCTTTTTACGGATAAAGGAATATCCATGTTATCAACTGAACACTATCTATTATTGGCAAACTACAACCGACGAATGAATCGTCAGGTCTATGAATCTATTGAGTTTTTGAAACCTGAAACTCTTATTGAAGATAGGTCTGCGTTTTTTAAATCAATCCTAGGTACTCTCAACCATATATTGGTAGGGGACTTGATTTGGCTTACACGGTTTTCATCATTTTCAACGCGTTATTTATCGCTGAATAAGCTCTCAGAATTACCTCGGCCAAATGGGTTGAGCGATATGTTGTATTCAGATCTGGCCTCTTTAAAGCAAGTACGCGAACTGGTCGATTTATCGATTGTTGAGTGGTTATCACACGAAGTTAAAAGTGACGACTTTGAGGATACCTTAGTGTACTCGAATACAGCTGGTGTGGTTAGTGAAAGAAACCTTGGTGCGTTGGTGAGTCACTTATTCAATCACCAAACCCATCATCGAGGCCAGCTAAGTACCATTTTGAATCAGTTAGATATTGATATTGGTGTTACTGATCTTTTAATCGAAATTGAAGACTGTCGAGCATAAGGATATAACATGGACATTAGACTTGGGGAGTTATCCGATGTACCCGCTATTACAGACATCTTTAACTTCTACATTATCAACACAAATGCTCGTTTCGAAGAGCAGATATTTTCTTACGAAGATAGGCTTAAATGGTTTCAGCAGTTTAAGCCGGATTCAAAACATCAAATTTATGTAGCGGTCGAAAATGCGTTAGTTTTAGGGTTTGCTTGCTCTCAATTATATAGGCCTGCATCAGCATTTGAGGATACGGTGGAAGTGACTGTTTATCTCGATGAATTAGCTAAAGGTAAAGGGGTCGGTTCATCACTATATAATCGGCTATTTACGGCGTTAAAAACACAGAACGTTCATCGTGCTTTGTCTGGTATTGCTTTGCCTAACGATGGATCTATTGCTTTACATAAACGATTTGGATTCAGAGAGATCGGTATATTTAATGAGTATGCGAAGAAACACGGTCATTACATAAGTTCAGTTTGGTTGGAGAAACAAATTTAACATGGATGAATTTGATTGGCATAAAGATACTATTTCTAACTGTACTTTGATTACATCGTCTTATAAGAACACGCAGAATGTTCGTCGGTTCTTTAAGTTAAATTGTGGCGAAAATTTTAAGTTTGATCGTAATTTCATGTTGTGGATGAAAGGTGCGGAAGGATTAATTATGGGTGATGCAGTCGGAGAGTGGCTAAGTCGGAAATCGAATTTCATGTTGTTAAATTTATAGGTAAATATGATGATAAATGGAAGTTGCCTTTGTGGCTTAGTTAAATACGAAATATCAGGAAAAGTCGGTGATATAGTACATTGCCACTGCAAGACTTGCAGAAAAGCGCATGGTAGTGCATTTTCGAGTGTGGCTGCTGTGCAAGATTGTGACTTCAATCTATTAGCTAAAGATAGCCTTTTCTCTTATGAATCATCAGCAGGAAAATATCGTTATTTTTGCTCGAATTGTGGCTCTCAAATTTACGCAAAAAGGGATGATGCAGCCCACGTCATTTTAAGATTAGGTTCTTTAGATAGCGATATTGGTTCGCAAGAAAAAGAGCATATCTGGATATCAGAAAAAGCAAATTGGTATTGCACAAACTCACAACTACCGGAACGTGAAAAATTTGAGTAAATACATACCGAGGACTGTAACCGAACACCGCTAGTTGTGTTGGTGGTATACAGGCTAAAATCACTTTTTAACAGGACTAAGCATGATCCTACTTCGACCAATGACATCAGATGAATATCCCGCGTATTGTGATTATTTCATTGACGATTACAGTCATGAGATTTCTCAAAACTATGGTCACTCAATGGACCGGGCTGTCGAATTAGCTCAGCAAGAACTCATACGTTGTTTTCCTAATGGATTGGAAACCAATGAACACGAGCTGCTGTGTATTGAATCAGAATCGAACCTTGTGGGCTATTTATGGCACTCGATTAAGATAAGTGATAAATCCACATTTATTTATGACTTTTTCATATTCTCTAATAGCCGTAATAACGGTTATGGAAAGTTAGCAATTAAGGCGCTTGAATCACAGGTGCAATCAATTGGCATTGAGCAAATAAAATTAAGAGTTGCTTACCACAATCAAAGGGCTTTAAAGTTATATCAAGAAGTTGGTTTTGCTATTAGTGGTTATAATATGTCTAAGAAATTAGTAAGTTAATAGCTTGGTAAGTAGAGGGCGTATGGAACATCAGCTAAAATTGTTAATAAAGTCTGTACCCGAGTTGATTGAGACTGCAGAAGCTTGCCGAAGTGCTGGTTTACCGAACTTCTATATTGCGGGTGGGGCGATTACGCAGTTGATATGGAACAGTGTACTTGGGGTAGAATCATTAGATAAGGTTAAAGACTTTGATATTGTCTACTTTGACTATGTCGAGACTTACACACAAGAGTGCTATGAAAAAGATATTAGCAGCCAGTTAAGCCATACCGTTAAGATCGACATTAAAAATCAAGCTAATGTGCATAAATGGTATCCGGTTAAGTGTGGATTAAAAATTCAATCTTACGATAGAGTTGAGCAAGGTATTGACTCTTGGTTATCTGCATTTGCCATTGGTTTTACTTTGGATAGATCAGGCTGCTTATCTATTTATGCGCCGTACGGATTAGAGGATGCCTTCAATATGTATGTAAAGCCAAACAAAATAGCAATGACAGAAACCAGTTACATTAAAATGAGCAAGAGCTTTAAGGACCGATGGCCATCAATAACCGTCGAACCTTGGACTTAGGTAGGATTGTGAGTTTTTTTCAGCGTATATTTAACGAGGTTATATGGAAGTATATTGTAGAGTGTTGGAGGCTGAGAATAGCCAAAATGATGAAATAGAAATGGCTTTTGTATTAGCTCAACATTAATCAAGTACGTTGAACGGCTATATATAAACATGTAGCTGTATACAATTTTTCATTAAATACTCATAAGTCTTTGGAGTTATAAATGGGTTATCAAAAGAATAAGAGGGAGTTAAGGAAGTGCGGTGAGAGTGATAGTCTACTGTTCGTTGTAGACTATCGTATAATTTGAATCGGGCTAACTAGATATAGACCAACGCCATAAATTTACAACGTTAGAATTTGTAAGATGCAGCTAGGTATAGCGAACTTAAAATAACATCAGTATCAGGCTTACCAGTAGACTGAAGTGTGAAAGCATCTGCTTCATAGCCTGCACGGAAGTTTATATTAGATAAAGTAGCGGGTGTATATTCTAAACCGAGTCCCAAACGTGCGGCTGTAGCATTGTTATCGTCTATTTTTTTCGTTGTTTGGTTTAGATCCAGTGATGATAAACCAATGGTAGTAAAAGGGCGTAAACCATTTTGGAAAGTGTAACCAAGATTAGCGGTTACAGATAGAGTGCTGGGAGCCCATTTATAGCCATCTTTGTTGTTATATGGTGTTATATCCCCATATTTTGTATATTGAGTTTCAATTGCAACGATACGGTTAAATTGGTAACCACCAATAAGTTTTAGTGTACTACCATCGGTATCAGAATAAAATGAACTGCTATCCGAATCACTAAATGTCGAGCCTAAACCACCACCAATGTAGAAGCCTGAGACGTCTTGGTTTGCTTGAACATGTGTCGTTAATACGATTGCAGCTAAGGCACCAAGTACAGTTATAGATTTCATTATTTACCTTTATATTTATTATGGATTATTTTGATGGCTGGATTATAAATGACACTAAATTTAAAACAATACAACTAGATTAAAGTATAGTAAGGTATTGTAAATAAAGGTGTATTTGTGTAATCGCTTGTTTTTAATTCAAAAGTGTTCATGTTGTTATCAAAAATCCTAGCAGAGGATAATTAGGTATTAACCAAAGGAATTAATCATGAAGTTATCATTAATGGCTGCAAAGTCTAAGAATGGGATAATTGGCAATGGTCCTGATATTCCATGGCAAGCCAAAGGCGAGCAACTTTTATTCAAAGCCATGACATATAATCAATGGCTTTTAGTTGGACGCAAAACTTTTGAGTCTATGGGGACGCTACCAAATCGTAAGTACGCCGTAATATCACGATCTGATTTCGTTTCAGAGGATGAAAATGTAATGGTTTTCTCTTCAATTGAGCGTGCTTTAAGACAGTTAGAAGATATTACCGATCATGTTATTGTTTCGGGTGGCGGCGAGATTTATAGAAGCTTGATTTCTAAAGTTGATACTTTGCATATATCAACAATTGATATTGAAACTGAAGGGGATATTGTTTTCCCTGAAATCCCTGATTCATTTAGTTTAGCGTTTGAGCAAAAGTTTAAATCTAATATTAACTATTGCTATCAAATTTGGAAAAAGAGTTAAGAAGCCGTTGATAGGATGGGAATTAAATTGAAAACAAGAACATGTTCAAGATTGATGATCGTAAACGATGAAGGAAAACTTCTACTGTTTCAATATAAAGACGAGCATAAACCTGCTCCTTTTTGGGCGACTGCTGGTGGCGAACTCACGGAAGGTGACACTTATCTCGATGTAGCTAAAAGAGAGTTGTATGAAGAGACTGGATTAACCAATGACATTAGTGAACTGTTGAAGGAAAACGAAGATATTTTTGCCGTAGCAAGGTCAACGACAGTTTTAAACCTGAGTAGCTTCCAGAGTTATTAAATGAAATTATAGAAAACAAAAAAACTGTATGACAAGATGCTGCTTTTGACGTAGCCAGTAGTCAAAATGGTGAGATTCAAATGGCTTTCGTGATGCGAACTTAACACATAAGGCTAGGTTAGATGTGTTTTAAAGAATAATCTAAAGTTTGAAGCAGGGTTACACGAATGGATAAACCTAAGTAATAGTAAATAACTGATTGATTAAGATGGTTATTCAGTGCAATCTTAGCATTCTATTCTTCCGTTGGTGATATGCTTATTTATCGCTAGTCTTGGGGGTTTAAGTCAACGTAGTGCTCTAGTTCACCGAGCTACATAATTATTTTATTTTTTGATGTTTGAAAGGATGCAGAAATGTATAGCATTGGTTTTACAAAAAAAGCGAGTAAAGGTTTCCTATTTGGGTGTGCACTTAGTTTAATGTCTAGCGCAGTATTTGCGGATGAAAATACGTTATGTTTAAAATCAGAATTAAAAACGCATCCCCAAAATGTGTTGTCGTGTTTCGTAAATTCAGATTCGTCGACACCGGCGAGCTGGAAGCTAGAAAAGAGTGAATATAGAAAGGAAGCGGCTTTAACCGTATATACCTATACATTAACGAGCCAATTTTGGCCTGACAAAACAATAAGTAATTCTGGACGTGACTGGAAACACACGCTAGTGCTTTATGTACCTGATCATGTCACTTCAACGCAATCATTTCTTTACATTAATGGTGGCACGCGGTTTGAAGAAAAGGGGAAATCGAACCCTAAACCAGCAAAGGTGGATTTTGAGGGGCTTGTAAAGGCAACGCAGTCTGTTGTTGCAGATCTACAAGATATTCCCGACCAGTATTTAAGTTTTGATGATGGCATAGCAAGGCGTGAAGACGGTATTGTTGCTTATACTTGGAATAAATACATGGATGATCCGGAAAAAAATGCTTATTGGCCTGCACATTTACCTATGACGAAAGCGGTTGTTAAGGCAATGGACATGATCCAGTCAGAAGCCGATGTTCGTCATTATCAAAAACCGACGGATTTTGTGTTATCGGGAGCCAGTAAACGTGGTTGGACAGCGTGGCTAACAACGATAGTAGATAACCGAGTCAATGGCATTATCCCTATTGTTATCGATATTCTGAACACCAAAAAGAACCTACTTCATATAAAAAAGAGTCTAAATGCTTGGCCATTAGCATTTCATGATTATGAAGCGCAAGGTGTAACGAAACGTATGGATACTCTTGAATTCGACAAATTAATGAGCATTGAAGACCCAATTGCTTATTTATCTTATCCAAAATATGCATCACGTTTGGCTGTGCCTAAATATATTATTAACGCATCGTCAGATGATTTCTTTGTTCCGGATTCATACCTACAGTACGCGAAAGCTTTACCTGGGGAAACGGTATTACGGATTTTACCTAATCAGCGTCATTATATTGATTACTCGATCGTTAATAAGGCGCTTATTGAATATTACACTTTGTTTATTAATAAACTTCCTAGGCCTGATGTACGTTGGAACGCAAGCAAGGATAACCAGAGTATTAATGTAACTACAAACTTTGAGCCAATTAAAGCAACATTATGGGAAGGTTATAATCCAAAGGATCGAGATTTCCGTATTTATCCAGCAAAAATGGAGTACAAGCAAACACAAATTACAGGTGTTTGTATTGAACAAAAATGTGTTTATAAATTAGCACCAATTACAACTACGACAGGTTACACCTCACGTTTTATTGAGTTTGTCTATGACGATGGCTCAAATAGACTTGTGACGACGTCACCCGCATTTATAACACCAAATACATATCCTCAGCCTAACAGTCAGTAACGAAAACAGACTAGTCCCTCAAATTATTGTTACTGAGGGGCTTATTCAAGAGGTTTTATGATGAAAAAAATCGGTCTTGTCGGAGGCCTTAGTTGGGTTTCAACCGCTGAATACTATCGATTAATAAATGAATTGATTCGAGTTAAATTGGGTGGGTACCACTCTGCTCATGTATTAATTGAGAGCCTGGATGAAAACAAGTTTCTTGAAATGGCAAAATTAGATCCATCAGAGAAATTGTGTGAAAAAATGATCATTGATGCGGTTGATGTATTACGTCGTGGTGGTGCAGAGGTAATTGCTTTGTGTGCTAATGGTGTACATCGCTTTGAGCCTGCAATTAAAGAGAATTGTAATGTCGACATTGTTCATATTGCAGACTCGACAGCCAAAGAAGTAGAGAAGTCGAATATAAAGAATATTGGTCTTCTTGGTGTGATGAAAACAATGGAAGGCGATTTTTATAGAGATAAGCTTTCCGAAAAAAATATAGTCGTTCATATTCCAAATACGGTCGAAAAAAACCTTGTTCATGACAAAATAATGTCTGAATTAGTTCTTGGTAAATTTACTCAAGAAACTGAGGATTTATTTGTGAATATATGTATGAGCTTGAATGCGAATGGTGCTGAAGGTGTTATTTTGGGGTGCACAGAGATCCCTTTACTCATGAAAAATGTTGAATCATTACCAATGCCATTATTTTCAACCACAGAAATTCATTGTAAAGCTATTGTTGATGCTGCTTGTGCGAAGGTAACTTTATTGAACAAGAACATGCCGATAAGTGATTAAATCATATTAGATTAAATATTGCGTAATGCGTTGTTGTTCGAGTGTTAACTAATAGGGGGGAATATGGACGTTTCATTAGTTAAAATTGAGAAAGAGCATCGAAACATATTAGAAAATTTATTTCATTATTATATTTATGATATGTCTGATTTTTTGGCGTTGTCTCTTCACGAAAATGGTCAGTTTGGTTTTAATAAATCACAATTTGATGCTTATTGGGACAAGGATGATCACATTCCTTATTTTATTTATGTTGGCTCGGAATTAGCTGGTTTTGTGTTGTTTCGTAAATATCCTTCAGATTTATCTATTAACGATATTGAACAGTTTTTTGTGTTACGAACGTTCAAAGGCAAAGGTGTTGGAAAGAAGGCTTTTGAGTTAGTAACCCAGTCATTCCCAGGGGAATGGCAAATTAGAGTGTTACTTGAGAATGTTGATGCGCTTCATTTTTGGCAGTCGTCAGTATCAAATATTGTGGGGCTAAATTACACATTGTCTAAAGATATAGACACCGATTTATTAATGTCCTTCATTCGATTTGAAATAGCCTGTTAATAAAGTCATCAGTATCAATTTTTATAGGGACGTTCTAAATATGTTGAAGCAAGTAGGGAAGGCTAAGATTCAGCCTAAACATAAATTAACCTGTCATTGTGGTTCTGTTGAGCTTGAATTGTCGTTACCTAATGGCATTGAAAAGCCTAGGCGCTGCGACTGTTCTATTTGTCGTCGTAAAGGTGCCATTGTTGGGTCTGTCGATCTTAGTGGTATTCGTATTATTAAAGGTGCTGATGCTCTGCGCTTGTATCAATTTAATACCAATACAGCCAAACACTATTTCTGTTCTAATTGTGGTATTTATACACATCATCAACGCCGTTCGAACCCAAGTGAATATGGTTTCAACATTGGTTGCCTCGAGGGCGTTAATCCTTTTGATATCGACGATATAGTCACGAATGATGGGGTTAATCATCCAGCTGATCGGAAGCTTGTATCTAATTTATAATTTAACTGGGCATTAATGTATTGGAGGAATTGATAATCGACGCACATATACTGAATGTATTTACTGGTGATAACGCAAGGGGTAATCCTGCAGCTGTTGTAAAACTCACTTCGTGGTTACCAGAGCATGAATTACAAACTATTTCGCGTAACTTGGGTCAACCTATTACTTCATTTATTGTTTATATCGAACACAGTTATGAGATCCGTTGGTTTGCGGATTATGTAGAAATCAATCTATGTGGGCATGGTAGCTTAGCCGCTGCCGCCGCTATTTTCGAAATGGATCCTGACCATGATCCTGATATCCAGTTTGTTAGTAGGCACGGTGTGATTTCAGTCAAAAAATGTACTTATGGTTATACGATGACTATGCCAAGCTGGCAGTCAGAACATAATCCTGAATTGAAAAAATACAGTAAATTACTTGGTTTGGAAGCCATTGATGTATTCAGCACAAGGGATTTAGTTTTAGTGCTAGACAGTGAAGAGCAAGTTCGTGACTTCGAACCTGACTTTGATGTTATAAAAAGTATCAGTGAGTACCATGCCGTAATCATAACGGCTCAAAAAGGAGCTGGTGGTTATGTACTTAGGTATTTTGCTCCTAGCATCGGGATAAATGAAGATATTGCCACGGGTTCAGCTCAGTGCTCATTAGTTCCATATTGGTCAAACAAGTTATCTGTAAAAGAACTTGAGGTAAGACAGCTATCAATCCAAGGTGGTTTTTTCCATGTTAGTCAGAGCCAAAGTGATAGCATTGAATTGACGGTGAATGTTTTACTTACGCAAGTTGTTAATTTTATCGACGAACTAAAAAATGAATAACTTTGTTATAAACATCATTTGAGTGAAGGGAACCGGTATGGATAAACAATTTAAGGCATTAAAATCGTTAGGTGCCGGAGATTTTAAGCATCTAAATGGTTCGTTAGAGGCGCATTTAAAAGGAACTGAATCAATACTTGCGCACTGGGGAGCTAATGGAATGCTGAGAACGGCCGGATTGTTTCATGCTTCATATGGTACCGCCGGTTTTGAAGACCGCATGGTTTCCTTATCTCAACGTGAAGAGATTTCGGCTGTTATCGGTCATGACGCAGAGGCTTTGGTATATTTATATTGTTCGTGCGATCGCGACTATGTTTTCCCTCAATTTGGTAAATCAGAAACTATTGAGTTTACAGATCGATTTACTCAATCTTCATTTATCTTATCCGCCGAGCTAGCCAATCTATTTTGTGAGTTAACCGTTGCAAACGAATTGGAGCTTGTATATTCCAGTGATGAATTTAAAAGTAAATACGGTTTAGAACTATTGGAATTGTTTGAGGGAATGGATAGGTACTTAAGTTTTGAGGCTCGAAATGCTTACAAGTCTGCACTAGTTGAATTTACATAGCGGGTTTATTGGAATTTAGGTCATATAAAACTATTTACAGGGAGTTAAAATGTCAGAGTATTTTGCCAAAATCAATTGGGTAAGAGATAGCAATGAAAGTTATGTTGATAACAAATACAGCCGAGGGCATGAATGGATTTTTGATGGTGGCGTAGTTGTTCAAGCCTCATCTTCACCTCACGTTGTACCTTTACCTTATTCTGTCGAAGAAAATGTAGATCCAGAAGAGGCGTTTGTTGCATCCCTTTCTAGCTGTCATATGTTGTTCTTTTTATCTATCGCAGCTAAACGAAAGTATGTAGTCGATTCATATATAGATAATGCTGTTGGAATAATGGGAAAAGACAGTGACGGTAATATTTCAATGACAAAGGTAACACTTCGACCTTATGTTGAGTTTTCGGGAGCTAAAAGACCGACGATAGCGCAACTTGAAAAAATGCATCATCAATCGCATCAACAGTGCTTCATCGCCAATTCGGTCAAAACTGAAATTGTGACAGAGATTATTACAGCTAAAAATTAACAAGTGGAATCAGAATGGAATTTGAACATAGAATAAGTATTAATGCATCGGCTGCAAATATATTCGCGATTTATGAAAATGTGGGTGCTTGGTCATCATGGGATCCTGATGTTAAAAGTGCATCTATCGATGGACTATTTGAAGTTGGCTCAATGGGTAAATTAAAACCTGTAAGCGGCCCTGAATCTAAAATATTATTCATGGAAGTTGTGAAAGATAAATTATTCACAGTAACTAGCCGTTTGCCATTGTGTAAAATGACCTTTGAGCATGTACTGGAACCTAATGGAAAAGATACAGCTGTTTTACATAGGGTGTCTTTTACAGGGTTGTTATCCCCAATATTTGGTCGTTTGATTGGAACTGGAATTAGCAAAGGCTTACCTCATACCCTTAAGGGTTTGAAAGTTGCAGCTGAGTCCGGCTGTAAACAAGTTAATTAACGTCCTATCTTAGAAGACCGATATTACAAAGTGTACTGGTTATTGAAGGAATATTTTTATAGTCATTAAAAAGGAGTAAATAATAGTGAATGACATATTAGCTTTTAGCTTAATCGCGTTACTTTTAGTTGTATCACCAGGCCCAAATGGCGTGTTGATTTTAAAAACCGCATCGTCACAAGGGCAGCGGGCCTCAATCTTGAATATTTTCGGGTTAACGACCGCAACCTTCTTTCATGGCGCTCTGTCTATTTTCGGCTTCTCGGCATTATTGATGCAATCAGCAGAGTTGTTTTTCATCATTAAAATACTCGGTGCTGGGTATCTGTTTTATATTGGCGTAAAGGCAATTATTAGCTCTTACAAAACAAAGAACAGCGATACCGAAACGAATAAAAAAATCAACGTTCAGAAAAACGGAATCGGTTATTTTAATGAAGGGTTCATCACTCAAATCCTAAATCCCAAAGTGTCGATGTTCTACTTGGCGGCTTTTCCCCAATTTATATCGCCCGACAATTTTTCGTATTTAAATGCATTTTCGTTAGTTTCAATTCATGCCAGTATCATTTTCATGTGGTTTGTCGGCGTAACCTTAGCAATAGAGAAAATAAAAGCATCGGCTAAAAATACCAAAATGGGGAATTGGGTTCAAAGGCTCTCGGGCACGGCTATGATATATTTCAGTTCAATGATTCTTACACAAAAATAAGGCTATAACATGACGCTTGAAAGTATGTCAGAAGCAGAATTGTGGGACATAGCAACACCGATCATGGATAACCTGATGGATGGGTCTACCGAAATAGAGCATTCAAAACATACCCGAGATTTTAGTCAGCGAATGCTAAATATTGTTACACCTGAATACCTAGATAAAGTTTGTAAAAGTTACCAAACTGAAAAAGGCTTTTTCGCTGTTCGAGAACCTGTTGCCATATTCAACCGACCTGATTCGATTGCTTTCATCTGGAAGCAGCATTTCACTAAGGTTAATGGTGAATTTGTTGCTGAAATGGTGCTTATTCAGGACGGTAGTAAATATTTAGTCGATCATGTCATGATCTTTTAATCATCATAATGGCCTTAAGCAAGAGTAAATAAGCAGGTTTCATGGAGCAAAATGCAGACATTTGGCGTCAATATTACGAAAAGGCGTTAACGCGTAAACATAAACCAAGCACTGAATTCGCGGTTAAGCTAAACACATCTAATTATAAAACAGCAACAGATTGTGGCTGTGGAATAGGAAGTGATATTAATTATCTGAGTGATTTAGGATATCAAGTTTCTGGTTTTGATATTAATGAAGATGCGTTAGCAATTTGTCATGAACGCTTTGCTGATAATGCTTTGGTCGACATATCTCGTGATAGTTTTGAAGATTATGACTACCCAAAGAGTGGTTTGGTTTTGGCTCATTCGAGTCTTTACTTCGCCGAGCCTAGCGAGTTTCAAAACACATGGATAAAAATATCATCCAGTTTAGTCCAAGGTGGTGTGTTTGCTGGTGATTTTATGGGGGCGAATGACAGTTGGGCTGCTGGGTATCGTAGTGCAACAAACCCCATGAACAAGCAACAAGTCTTGAATTTGTTTGGCGAGTTTGAAATTATAGAATTTCATGAGCGTGATGAAAAAGGGCAAACGGCCATAGGTAAAATCAAGCATTGGCATACTTTTTCAGTGATTGCGGTAAAGCATACTTAAACTTTGTTGATGACTTATAAGGGCGTTCAATATGGAACCTGAACATTTAGCATCTCAACTTCGATGTCCGAGCGGAGATAAAGCGCTTGAAGTTGGTATCAGTATGAATAAGGCAAACTATAACCTTAATCGAGAATGCATAAACCTATTAGAATTAAATGACGAAAATGTTGTGCTAGAGATTGGACCCGGTAATGGTGCATTCGTGCAAGAGATCTTGCAAGAAGCCAAAGGCATTAATTATGTGGGAATCGATATTTCAACAGCGCTCGTTGCCGAGGCTAGTAGGCTTAATGACTCCCAGGTTAGAAAAGGGATTGCTAAATTTGAGTGTGGTGACTCACGGGATCTTCCTTTTGAAGATGGTTACTTTGACAAGGTGTTTACGGTACACACCTTATATTTTTGGGATAAACCTTATGAACATCTTTCTGAAATTCGACGAGTATTGAAGCCATCCGGCACTTTCTGTATTGCTTTCGGAAACCGAGAGTTTATGAAAAACCTTCCTTTCGTGAAATATGGTTTTGAATTGTATGATGACTCTAGTGCTTGTCATCTTTTACGCGAAGTGGGTTTTAAAATTGAAAGTGTCCATAAATTTACTGAACGTGGTTTAAGTAATACTGGCGAGAGTGTCGATAAACTTGTGCATGTTATTGTATGTAAAGCTTAATATATCCTCTATCGTAAAGAATAAGCATAAAACGATTATGAAGGTAAATATGTTAATGTTTATCATATGGAACGGTTAAACGGAAAGGAGTGCGTGATGGCTAAGATTTATCTGTTTGATTGGGGTGATACCTTAATGGTTAATCCAGCGCATATGAAAGGCAAGATGTGTAATTGGGAGCATGTTGAGGCGATAAACGGTGCACATGATACGTTGGCTTTACTGTCGCAACAGGGTTGTAAACTTTATGTAGCGACTGGCGCAGCGGACTCAAGTGAAGAGGATATTAAAGCTGCATTTGAACGCGTTGGGCTTGATGGGTACATATTAGAATTTTTTTGCCAATCAAATTTAGGCATTGGCAAGGGAACCGCTGCTTATTATCAAGCTGTGGTAGAGGCGCTTGGTGTTGACGCAAGTGACGTTACCATGGTCGGTGATATATTACATCGCGATATAGTGCCAGCTGTTGAGGCTGGATTGAATGCGATTTGGTATACGCCTGATGCCTCTCGGGTAGAAGTTAATGGAAGTTATCAACAAATTAAACACCTCAGTGAATTATGTAATCTATAAATTTAAGGAAGAATGATGATCAACAAAGGAAGTTGTTTGTGTAATAAAGTGCAATACGAAATTGATGGCGAATTTGACGATGTACTCAATTGTCATTGTAGTATGTGCCGTAAATTACACGCGTCTGCATTTAGAACCAGAGCCAAGATCAAAACGGAGAGCTGGAAAACTCTTCAAGGTGAAACATTCATTAAGTTTTACGAATCTTCACCTGGTGAACATAAAGGTTTTTGTGCTGAATGTGGTTCGAGTCTGTTTACTAAATTTGATGCTTATCCTGACATACTTGGTTTCCCTTTTGGTACGCTTGATACCGATCCGCAAGTCAAAGCAACACGACATGTTTATGTGGGGAGTAAGGCTGCATGGCATGACATCACCGATGATTTACCTCAGCAACAAGAGTTTGATTGAATAATGAGATAGGGATGCAGTCGCTCTAAATGATAATACGAGGATGCCATAATTAAGTTATGGCATCCTAATGCATTATTTAATAACTACTTTCTTAATAATGATAGTTTCGCTCGGTACATCTTCATGGCCTTTTACTGTGGCGGTTCTTGAAAATGCAATCATGTTAACTACATCCATTCCCGCGGTAACAGTACCAAATGCCGTGTAGCCCCAGCCAGCATTTGTCGTCGCTGTATGATCAAGAAAATCATTGTCATCTAAGTTAATAAAGAACTGCGCTGTTGCAGAGTGTGGCGAATCTGTACGCGCCATTGCGATTGAACCAATCACATTTTTAAGGCCTCGATTAGCTTCGTTAGCAATGGCTGGGCGAGTCTTCTTTTCCTGCATTTTTTCAGTAAAACCACCACCTTGGATCATGAAGTCTTTAATCACGCGATGAAAAATAGTACCTTCATAAAAACCTTCTTTGCAATAGCGTAGAAAGTTCTTTGACGTGACAGGCGCTTTCTCCATATTCAGTTCAATTTCGATGTCACCTAAGTTCGTGGTAAAAATAATCATTCTGTTGCACCATCTTTGTATTAGTGTTGGTATTAATTTAATCGCGCAGTATACGCAAACATAACGCTAAACTGTAGTCGTGAGTATTTAAAACTACTTTCATTTATGCAATTTTTTTTATAAGATCATTTTTTCTAACCATCTGAAGTTAATCACTCCCTATGCCAGTTCAATTTATAAAAAATATCCCTGTTAGTGTAAGGTTCATGCTGATGTCAGCATTGGCTTTTTCGATTATGACGAGCTTTGTTAAATTAGTCAGTACTTATGGTATTCCTGTTTTTGAAATTGTTGCAGCAAGAGCAATGGTTTCATTAATTATTAGTTACGTGGACGTGCGTCGTAAACGCATATCCGTTTGGGGCAATAATAAAAAACTACTTATGGCGCGTGGTACTGTTGGTTCATTAGCCCTCATCTGTGTTTATTTCGCTGTGACGACTCTGCCTTTAGCTGAGGCCACTATTTTACAATATTTACATCCCGTATTTACGGCAATACTCGCCTTGATTTTTCTTAAAGAACGTATTCAACGCTCGACTATTATCTGCATTCTGTTTTGCATCATAGGGCTATTACTTATTGTTAGCCCAAGCCTGACATTTTCAGGGACTGCTGAGTTACCTTTATTCAGCGTTGCAGTTGCACTGCTGGGTGCGTTGGGGAGTGCGATTGCTTATGTGATTGTTAAGCGTCTTAGTGGTACCGAAGATAGTTCTGTGATTATATTTTATTTTCCACTTGTTGCATTACCCTTGTCATTAATCTTACTCGGTGATGATTTTGTTATGCCTAATACAGAAGCGTTTGTATTGTTGATTTTTATTGGTATTTTCACTCAAATAGGGCAGGTGGGATTAACCAAAGCCATGCAAACAGAAGTGGCGAGCAAAGCGACGGCTTATTCTTATGTGCAAGTTGTTTTCTCAATTATATTCGGTTGGTTATTGTTTAGCGAAGTCCCTTCTCTGTGGACTTGGATTGGAGGCAGTTTAATTATTCTGGGCGCATTAATTAACGTGTTTGGTAGCCTTAATCTAAGATCATTAAAACCCAAGCAAGCGGGCTGATCATAAAGCATACTTGGCTAAAGATACTCAGTGATGGAGTAATAGAATGCAAAAAGTATTTGATGACGTGAACGCTTTAGATAAGCGATGTATAGATCAGTTTGGGCTAAGTGAAGATTTATTGATGGAGCATGCCGCTGCGTCGATGATGCAATATATACAGGGTAAGTTTTCAAATAATGAAAAAGTACTTATCGTTTGCGGCTCAGGCAATAATGGTGCAGATGGAATAGCGCTTGCCAGACTTTTATACTCTCAATACGATGTCAATATACTTATGCCGTATCATGTGAAATCGGCGATGGCAAAACTGCAATATAAAAGAGCCAAGCTTTTAGGTATTAAGATCATCGATAGCTTATCTGAACTATCACTTGAACATGGGCCCGATGTTATTGTCGACTGCCTTTTTGGCTCCGGATTAAACAGAGATCTGGATGATGAGTCGCAACGTCTGATCACTCGACTAAACTCTCGGCCGGGACATAAAATTGCTTGTGATATTCCTTCGGGAATAAATAAGCAGGGCAAAGTAACTACTGTCGGTTTTTGCGCTAACATAACCATCACTATGGGAGCGTTAAAAACGCAACTTTACAGTGACGTCGCGAAGGATTATACCGGAGGTATTATTGTCAGCGACTTAGGTGTGCACCGCAGTATTTATGAAACGACAACTAATACCTATCTTTTAGATCCCTTTGATATGCAATTGCCATTACGTACAAAACAAAACTCGCACAAAGGGTCATTTGGGCATTTAAGCGTCATTGTCGGTAATAAAACAGGGGCGGGGATCATTGCAGCGGAGGCCGCTTTTGCATTTGGTGCAGGTTTGGTCACTGTGGTTACAGATGAAAATGTAAATATACCGTTTCATATTATGCAGCAGCATACGCTGCCAGAAAAATGTACTGCGATCGCAGTTGGTATGGGACTTGGCCAATTTATAAAAGCGGAAATGAAACAGATTTTAGATATTGATATTCCAAAAGTGGTGGATGCAGATTTATTTCATGACGAGATCATTCTAACGGTTTTAAATCATGAAAATGTGGTGTTAACGCCACACCCTAAAGAGTTCTGCTCTCTGTTGAAATTAACCAAACTCGCAGAAATAACCGTAGCAGAACTGCAAAATAATAGATTCAAGTATGTAAGACTCTTTGCTGTAAATTATCCTAAAACTGTGCTGTTGTTAAAAGGCGCGAACTCGCTTATCACCTATAATAATATTATCTACATCAATCCTTTGGGAAGTAATACCCTGAGTAAAGGTGGATCCGGAGATGTGCTAACTGGATTGATTTCGGCATTGTTAGCGCAAGGATACAGTGTAATAAATGCGACAATTACGGCAAGTCTCGCTCACGCTATGTCAGCTAAAAACTATACTAAGAATAATTACGCTTTAACACCAATGGATATCATCGAGGGAGTAAAAGGACTGTGAAGACCATGATTATCTTAAATAATCATTATTTTAAGTAATCAATAGCATATTAAATTCGTCAATTTTGGAGTGTGTTATGTCAACAAGAAAGCATAAACGTAAAGCAGCAAAGCATTCGCATAAAAATCAAGGTTCAAAGACATCGGCTAAACAGACTGATTTTGTGAGTACACATCCTCGTGCATCGATGTTCACTGGCTCATTACTTATTGTTATCGGTCTGTTTTTACTCATTATGGGAATAGGGAGCGACGCTAAGTTTGGATTGGCGATGTTATCAATGGCTATCGGCACAATAGTCATCTTTTTCACGAGATCAGCTTTACCTAAGAAGGCGATAAAGGTAATTAAATAATTGCTTTGAAAAACAACATTAATCGCTTACATTAGATAGTCATTCAATAAGGGTTTAAAACGTTTAAGCTGCTTTGTTAACAAGGATTATGGATATGAGTCAGACTTATAATTTTTGCGCTGGTCCCGCAATGTTGCCACATGCAGTGATGGAACAAGCCCAAAAAGAATTTATTAATTGGAATAATACTGGCGTATCGGTAATGGAACTCAGTCATCGTAGTAAAGACTACATGGCTGTCGCGACGGCAGCAGAACAAGATCTGCGTGATTTGTTAGCGATACCAGACAACTACAAGGTTATTTTTTCACAAGGTGGCGGGCGCGGTCAGTTTGCTGCAGTGCCCCTGAATATCCTTGGAGATAAAACTGAAGCCGATTACTTATTAACGGGTCAATGGTCAAAATCAGCGGTTGTTGAAGGTAAGAAATACTGCCAGATTAATGAATCAAATATTCTAATGCCAAGTACCGACGGTATTGTTGCAGTTAAACCTGCATCACAATGGCAAGTATCAAGCAAAAACACGGCTTATGTACACTACTGCCCGAATGAAACTATCGAAGGCATTGAGATTAATGATATTCCTGACACAGGTGATATCCCGCTTGTTGCTGATATGTCATCAAACATTCTTTCTAAACCATTAGATATTAGCAAGTTCGGTATTATTTATGCGGGTGCGCAAAAGAACATCGGCCCATCAGGTTTGGGTGTAGTGATTGTACGTGATGATCTGCTCGACAAAGCCAAACAAGAAACCCCATCAATCTTTAACTATAAGTTGATGGCTGAAAATGACTCGATGTTTAATACGCCGCCGACCTATTCTTGGTATTTAGCAGGACTTGTGTTCAAGTGGTTAAAAGCACAAGGTGGCCTGTCTGCTATCGAAGAAATTAACGCAGAAAAAGCCAAGCTACTTTATGGCTATATTGATAGCAGCGATTTCTACAGTAATAACGTAGCGACGGTTAACCGTTCAAAAATGAATGTGCCGTTTACATTAGCATCAAGTGATCTGGATGTGGCGTTCTTACAACAATCTCAAGATGCGAATTTAATGGCATTAAAAGGTCACCGTATTGTCGGTGGCATGCGCGCAAGTATTTATAACGCGATGCCAATCGAAGGTGTGAAAGCACTTATTGGCTTTATGGAAAAATTCGAACGTCAACAGCGTTAATCGCGAATAGAGTAAGAAAGCGTTCTTCGCAATAGAACAATTAATACGTATTTAAAGGCAATGGAAAAATGTGTTGAGCATGATTAATGTCGATGACAAGCGTGCCAATTAAATAAGAGTGCCGTCTACAAGGATTTATTATGAGTTGTGATTTTTTTGCTTTAGCAAATACAGGGGTACAAGGTTTACACCCTTATCAAGCGGGAAAACCGACTGATGAATTAGAGCGTGAACTAGGGCTAACAGATATTGTTAAATTGGCATCGAATGAGAATCCATTGGGTGTAGGTGAATTAGTTAAAGCAGCATTAGAGAAAGAACTATCGGGTATCACCCGTTATCCAGATGCGAATGGCTTCTATCTAAAGCAAGCGCTAGCAGATAAATACGACCTTGCGCCAGCACAATTTACCTTAGGTAATGGTTCAAATGACGTACTGGAACTCATCGCTCGCAGCTTTGTTACGCCAGAGCATGAAGTGATTTTTGCTGAGCATGCGTTTGTGGTTTATCCATTAGTGACACAAGCGATTGGAGCAAGGGGAGTGGCTGTACCAGCAAAAGATTGGGGACATGATTTACCTGCAATGCTGGCCGCAATTACAGAACGCACACGTCTTATCTTTATTGCCAATCCGAATAATCCGACGGGTACGTTTTTAACCGCAGAAGCCTTGTATGACTTTTTAAGTAAAGTGCCAGAAGACGTGATTGTTGTGTTGGACGAAGCGTATTTTGAATACGTTGACAAAGAGCTACAAGCGCCGTCAATTACTTGGTTAAATCAGTTTTCAAATCTAATCATTACACGTACTTTCTCTAAAGCCTATGGCCTTGCGGGTTTACGTGTTGGTTATAGCATGTCACATCCGGATATTGCGGATATTTTAAACCGTGTTCGCCAGCCATTTAATTGTAATAGTTTTGCATTAGCGGCTGCGCAAGCAGCATTGTCTGATCATGATTTTTTAACGGCGAGTGTGGCGTTAAATAATGAACAACGAGCTGTGTTAGAAACATTTTTCAGTGAGCTGGGTATTGGTTATATACCGTCTAAAGGTAATTTCATTACCGTGGAACTTGTTCAAGATCCGGCTATTGTATACCAAGCATTATTGCATAAGGGCGTAATTGTTCGTCCTGTTGCGGGTTATGGTTTAACAAAGCATTTGCGAGTGAGCATTGGTACTGAACTGGAAAATAAAACGTTCATGCAGGCGCTACTGACAGTGTTGGTTGAGTTAGACGCATAGCAAGTGCAGTCCTGACTCTGTTTTATACTAATGAAGGCAGAGTGTAGAGAATCAAATATTAAAAATTAAGTGAATAAATTTATGGAAAAATTAACATTACAACCAATTGGTAAAGTATCAGGCACTATTAATTTACCAGGCTCTAAAAGTGTTTCAAACCGTGCATTGCTACTTGCTGCGCTGGCTGAAGGCACAACGCGTTTAACAAATTTATTAGACAGTGATGATATTCGTCATATGTTAAACGCACTGACAAAATTAGGCGTGCAGTATGATCTGTCTACATGTAAAACAATTTGTACAGTAACTGGCTTAGGTCGTGCATTTTCTGTAGAAGAAAAACTTGAGTTATTTTTAGGTAACGCAGGTACGGCAATGCGTCCATTATGCGCAGCGTTATGCTTGAGCGAAGGTGAGTTTGAATTGACCGGCGAACCGCGTATGGAAGAGCGTCCAATTGGCAGCTTAGTCGACAGTTTACGTCAAGCTGGCGCTGATGTTACTTATTTGAAAAATGAAGGTTACCCACCACTACTGATTAAAGGTACTGGCTTAAAGGGCGGTAATATTAAGATTGACGGCAGTGTATCTAGCCAGTTCTTGACTGCATTCTTAATGGCTGCACCTTTGTCTGAGAATGATACGACGATTGAAATCGTTGGTGAGCTTGTATCTAAACCGTATATTGAGATTACTCTTCACATTATGACGCAATTTGGTGTAACGGTAAGTCATGATAATTATCAGACGTTTACTATTAAAGGTAAGCAAACATATCAAGCTGCGGGTGACTTCTTAGTTGAAGGTGATGCTTCTTCTGCGTCTTATTTCCTTGCTGCAGCGGCAATTAAAGGTGGTAAGATCCGTGTAACGGGTATTGGTAAAAAATCAATCCAAGGTGATATCCAGTTTGCAGATGTAATTGCAGCAATGGGTGGTAAAATCACTTGGGCTGATAGTTATATCGAAGCTGAAGTGGGCGAATTAAATGCCGTTGATATGGATATGAACCATATTCCTGATGCAGCAATGACAATCGCGACAACCGCATTGTTTGCAAAAGGTACAACAGTTATTCGTAATGTATACAATTGGCGTGTGAAAGAAACTGACCGTTTAGCGGCAATGGCGACTGAATTACGTAAAGTGGGTGCAGAAGTAGAAGAGGGTCATGATTACATTAAAATCACCCCTCCTGCACAATTAGTGCACGCTGCCATTGATACTTATAACGATCACCGTATGGCGATGTGTTTCTCATTAGTCGCATTAAGTGATACCCCGGTAACGATTAATGATCCAGGTTGTACATCAAAAACGTTCCCAGATTATTTCGAGCAATTTACAGGTTTAGTTCAAGCTTAGATTGAGCGTTGTCCTATTTGGTGCTGTTATTAGTGTTGTTCTTAAATAGCGAGGTATTACTGATAAGGTGATGCCTCGCTATTTTTTATTTGCGGTTATTATTTCATACTATTTTCATGAAGATCCGTTATAATCGCGGCCAGATCCATACAGTACTGTTTAAAGTTGTATGTTAGATATCGAGTTTGGAGAATTTATGACCGCAGTAGCACCCATTATTACAGTTGACGGGCCGAGTGGCTCTGGTAAAGGTACTTTATGCCAATTACTTGCGGCTAAGCTAGGTTGGCATATACTAGACAGTGGCGCTATTTATCGTGTATTAGCCTTAGCTGCGATGCACCATAACGTGAATTTAGACAACGAAGAAGCACTCACTGTATTAGCTGCAAACTTAGATGTACGTTTTGTGCCAACGGATGATGGCTTGCAAGTGATCCTTGAAGGCGAGAATGTATCACGTGAAATTCGTACAGAAGAAGCGGGTTTTGCAGCCTCTCGTACAGCGGTATATCCGGCAGTACGCGCAGCGTTGTTACAACGTCAACGTAACTTCCGTGTTGCGCCTGGCTTAATTGCCGACGGCCGTGATATGGGTACTGTTGTATTCACTGATGCCAGTGTAAAAATATTTTTAGATGCTTCTGCTGAAGAAAGAGCCATTCGCCGGTTTAATCAGTTGCAAGACAAAGGCTTCGATGTTAACATGCCAGCCCTTCTGGAGGAGATCGAGAAGCGTGATCATCAAGATCGCAACCGATTGGTCGCTCCACTAAAGCCTGCAGATGATGCGCTTGTTATCGATTCGACATCTATGTCAATCGAAGACGTAGTTGCTAGTGTGCTGGCTTTTGCAGAAGGTAAAATTTAAAGTAGTCGGTATTCTATCGATTATTTAGCGGTCAAGCATCAAGGATGATGATGACTTTTGATTAACAACCCACATTAGCCGGATTGCTTATGTGAACGTTTTATAAGTACAAATAACTCATTATGAATGAATCTTTCGCTTTACTCTTTGAAGAGTCACTACAAGAACTTGCTGCTCCTGGTAGCATCATCAAAGCAACTGTTGTTGCAATCGAAAACGGTTACGTTTTAGTTGACGCTGGTCTTAAATCAGAATCTTCTATTCCTGCTGAAGAATTCAAGAACGCTGCTGGCGAACTTGAAGTTGAAGTTGGTCAAGAAGTTGATGTAGCACTAGAATCAATTGAAGACGGTTTCGGTGAAACTCAACTTTCTCGTGAAAAAGCTAAACGTCATGAGTCTTGGATTCAGCTTGAAAAAGCATACGAAGATCAAGAAACTGTTATCGGTGTTATCAACGGTAAAGTTAAAGGTGGTTTCACGGTTGAAGTGAACACAATTCGCGCATTCTTACCAGGTTCTCTAGTAGACGTTCGTCCTGTACGTGACACTACTCACCTTGAAGGCAAAGAGTTAGAGTTCAAAGTAATCAAACTTGACCAAAAACGTAACAACGTAGTTGTTTCTCGTCGCGCAGTTATCGAAACTGAAAACAGTGCAGAACGTGAAGAACTTCTTGCTAACCTTCAAGAAGGTCAAGAAGTTAAAGGTATCGTTAAGAACCTTACGGACTATGGCGCATTCGTTGATCTTGGTGGTGTTGATGGTCTTCTACACATTACTGATATGGCTTGGAAACGCGTTAAGCACCCAAGTGAAATCGTTAATGTTGGTGACGAAATCAATGTTAAAGTTCTTAAATTCGATCGTGAACGTACACGTGTATCTCTAGGCCTTAAACAGCTTGGTGAAGATCCATGGGTAGCTATCGCGAAACGTTACCCTGAAAGCACTAAGCTTACGGGTAAAGTTACGAACCTAACTGACTACGGTTGTTTCGTTGAAATCGAAGAAGGCGTTGAAGGTCTAGTTCACGTTTCAGAAATGGATTGGACTAACAAAAATATCCACCCTTCTAAAGTTGTTAACGTTGGCGATTCTGTTGAAGTTATGGTTCTTGATATCGACGAAGAACGTCGTCGTATCTCTCTAGGTCTTAAGCAATGTATTGCTAATCCTTGGGAAAACTTCTCAACTTCACGTATCAAAGGCGAGCAAGTTACTGGTAAGATCAAATCTATTACAGATTTCGGTATCTTCATCGGTCTTGACGGCGGCATCGACGGTCTAGTTCATCTTTCAGACATCTCTTGGGATGCTACTGGTGAAGAAGCAGTTCGCGAGTACAAAAAAGGCGACGAAATCACAGCTGTAGTTCTACAAGTAGACCCAGAGCGTGAACGTATTTCTTTAGGTATCAAGCAAATTGATGAAGACCCGTTCAACGAATACCTAGCGAATAACAAGAAGAATGCTATTGTTAATGGTACAGTTTCTTCTGTTGACGCTAAAGGCGCGACAATTGAACTAGCTAAAGGTGTTGAAGGTTACATCCGTGTTGGCGATATCTCTCGTGACCGTATCGAAGACGCAAGCTTAGTATTATCTGTAGGCGAAAAACTTGAAGCTAAATATGTTGGTGTTGATCGTAAAAACCGCGTAATTAGTCTTTCAATCAAAGCTAAAGATGAAGCTGACGAGAAAGAAGCAATGGCTAGTGTAAACAGCCAACCGCAAGAGTCTGGTCTTTCTGCTATGGAAGAAGCATTTAAAGCTGCTAAAGGCAAATAATTAGCCTGAGGGATGTTTATTCATCCCTCATTAGTACGATGTCGGCAATATTCTTAATGGAGATTATATGACAAAATCAGAACTAATCGAACGTCTTTGCACTGCAAATTCGCAGCTGGCGACTAAAGATGTTGAATTATCTGTGAAAGCTATACTTGATCAGATGGTAGATACTTTAGCAACTGGTGATCGAATTGAAATTCGGGGTTTTGGAAGTTTTTCTCTACATTACCGTGAACCTCGAATTGGGCGCAATCCTAAATCAGGTGAAAAGGTTGAATTAGAGGGGAAATATGTACCTCATTTCAAACCTGGTAAAGAACTTCGAGATCGTGTTAACGCTTCTTTATAGCCGTTGATACTTGTAAAAACGACATACTTAGGTGTGTCGTTTTTTTTTGCTTTTTTTTCACACTGACCCATAGTTTATGGATTACACCATATATTACTAGCACTTGGCTCATTAATTGGCGATAATCCCTTTATTGCTATTTATATCACAGAGGTCGTCGATGAAATCATTTATCTTTTTTATTATTATCGCTTGCACACTGGCGCTTGCTGCAGCATTTGCTTCGAGCAACGATCAGTTAGTTGATTTTAATTACCTAATTGCGCTAGATTCATTTAAATTATCTTCTCTGCTTGTTGGTGCATTCGTTTCTGGTTTAGTCGTGGCTGGTATGTGTATGGGGCTGTTGTTAATGAAATTAAAATTATCACTGTCGAAATTAAAACGTAAATCAAAACGTCAAGTTACAGAGCTTGAACGATTACGTGCTGCTGACATTAAAGGTTAATTTACTGTATGTTTGAACTTTTATTTCTTTTACTTCCTGTTGCCGCCGCGTATGGCTGGTATATGGGTAGAAGAAATGGCCGCTATTTACAACAAGATAAGCAACATACCATGTCTAGAGAGTATGTGACGGGGCTTAACTTTTTATTATCAGACCAACCTGATAAAGCGGTAGATTTATTTATTGATTTACTTGATGTTGATAATGAAACGATCGATACGCATTTGGCGCTCGGTAATTTATTCCGCCAACGTGGTGAAGTACAACGTGCAATTAAGATCCACCAAAATTTAATTGCACGGCCTTCATTAACGCATGAACAGCGTAGCCTTGCATTATTACAACTTGCGCGTGATTATCTTGCCGCGGGTTTGGTTGATCGCGCTGAAGAATTATTTTTGAAATTGATTGATGAACCTGATCACCGCCAAACCGCTTTATTACAACTTATGGTTATTTACGAACAGACCAAGGAGTGGGAACAAGCCATTGCGATTGGAATTAAATTAAAGAAAATGGGTGATACGAAAGTTGAACGTAAAGTGGCTCATTTTTATTGTGCGCTAGCGGCCTCTGCATCATTAGTGAATGAGCCTAAAAAGCGTTTAGCGGGTCTTAAAAAAGCCTTACAATATGATAAGCAATGTGTCAGAGCTAGTATCATGCTGGCTGATTTTTACATTGAGCAAGGCGATTATAAAAAGGCCATTGTCTGGCTTGAGCATGTAATGGCTCAGGACATCGATTTTGTCACCGAGATTTTACAGAAACTAAGAGATTGTTACACTGAAATTAATAATGAAGAAGGTTTTATTCACTTCCTTAATGACGCCCAAAATAATAAAGCGGGTATTAGTGTTGCGATTGCATTAGCTGATTTTACAGTGAACAGTGTGGGATTAGAGCCCGCCGAAAAACTGATATTAAATCAAATTGTTCGCACCCCAACGATGAAAGGCTTTTATCATCTAATGCAATACCAAGAACAGGCTGCAGAAGAAGGTAAGGCAAAAGAAAGTTTAGCTATGTTACGTAGCCTTGTTGGTGAACAGCTTAAGTTGAAGCCTATTTATCGATGCAGTAAATGTGGTTTTAGTACTAAACGAATATACTGGCATTGTCCATCGTGTAAGCGTTGGGGCAGTGTGAAACCTATTCGAGGTTTAGATGGCGAATAGTGTAGATAGAACAAATTTGTAATACGATAATGAGTAACTCGGACCTAGGAAAAAATATGTTGCAAGAGAGTAAAGTAGTCGTCGCACTTGATTATGCTGATGAAGCAAGTGCATTGAATTTTGTTGATAAAATCAATCCTAGCCAATGTCGCCTAAAAGTCGGCAAAGAAATGTTCACGTTATTTGGACCAGAATTTGTTCGAAAATTAGTTGCACGTGATTTTGATGTGTTTTTAGACCTTAAGTTTCATGATATTCCGAATACAGTGGCGAAAGCTGTTGCCGCCGCTGCAGAGTTGGGCGTGTGGATGGTGAATGTACATGCTTGTGGTGGTCAACGTATGATGGAAGCGGCAAAAACAGCGCTTGTGCCTTATGGCGATAAAGCACCGATTCTGATTGCTGTTACTGTATTAACAAGTATGGAACAAGAAGATCTCGCACAAATGGGTGTTAATATTACACCCGCTGAACAGGTTATCCGTTTAGCGACGCTAACACAAAAAAGTGGCTTAGACGGTGTAGTTTGTTCTTCACAAGAAGCATCAATGCTGAAAAAAGAATTGGGCGATTCTTTCCTATTGATCACGCCAGGTATTCGCCCTGCAGGTAGTGCTGCGGGTGATCAACGCCGTATAATGACACCTGTTGAAGCGGTTACTGCTGGTTCAGATTACTTAGTTATCGGTCGACCAATTACACAAGCTGAATCACCAATGCAAGTGTTAACTGACATTAATGAAAGTTTAGCGAGCTAAATTCTGCTTTGATTCAATATATCTCTATAAGAGCGCTCAGGCGCTCTTTTTTTTATTTAGATAAACAAACAGTGGGGCAATGATTAATCCTGTTACAAGACCATACAGGTGTGCCTCGGTGAGTACTTGAGCTTGAATTAACTTACTCATCTCTATCGGGCTATTGAAAAATTGTTCATTGATGATTTTGATAATTGTGCCTGCAATTAAAACATAACCGGAATAATACCGTTTCGTCACGTCAATAATCGCGCCGACAATGATAATCCCATGCAATATACCCGATAAACCGACATATAAATACGTGCTAGGTGAGAGCCAGAATATACCCGCGCCAACGCCAATGGATAAGATCAAAATTAAGCTTAGGTAAGCCGTCGCACTATAATAACGGTAATGTAGCCCGCTAATAACAGCCAACGCACTGACGTTTAACAGGATATGATAGATATTTGTATGATTAAAATTCCCCGTGATTAAACGCCAGAATTCACCATCGAGAATCAATTCCCTGTTATAATCTAAGGCGATTATATTTTCGGTGGACAAGGCATAAATAATGAGGCATAACAGCCCGAGAATCAGCCAGCTTAGCCATCTATGTTGAATTAGCATATCTTATCAATCCATAATATTTAGGTTTGTCGTGAGTAAAAGAAAAAAATGTACTGTATGTGATAAAGCATTAGCAGCCTGTATATGTCAGCACATAACAATGATTGATTCTGATATTGAATTAATTATATTACAACACCCAGGTGAAGTTAAAAATGCGATCGGAACTGCCCGTATTCTCAATCTTTCATTGCCACAATGTCAAATTATAATTGGTGAGAACTTTACTGATAATACTCAGTTAAATGACATATTAAACGATCTAACCCGACAATGTTATTTACTCTACCCAAGTGAAGACAGTATTAATGTGGAGGGACTGAGCCTTATAGAAAACAGTAATATGGATAGTAACAGTGCAGTGATACAAAATAACATGAAGCGCACGTTTATTTTATTGGATGGCACATGGCGTAAAGCATTTAAAATGTATCAAACATCAATAAATTTACAGGGTATACCTGCTGTACGATTGAGCGGTGAAGAAGAAAGCCAATATACAATTAGACAAACCTCGATCGAAGGGGGGTTATCGACAGTTGAAGCCGGTTACTTATTACTTTCAACGTTAGAAAAAGATAAAGTAAAATATCAGCCTTTGCTGACTGCATTTGAATATATGATTAATTTTCAAATTGCGCAGATGCCAGCGGGTTTATTTAATAAAAATTATAAATAGATTTGAACGAATAAGTCGAGCAGTAAGTCAGATAAATAATTTAATGGTGTGATGTTTAACATTACCTTGTTGCAACGTGAGTAAACGTGCACTAAATCATTCGTTAATATGGATCTTATATGTCACAACAACAGTTAATTGAAGCAATCAACACAGAAATGCCGTTTGGTAAATATCGGGGGCGCTTGTTACTTGAATTACCTGAACCTTATTTAGTTTGGTTTCACAGTAATGGCTTTCCTGATTCTAGGTTAGGGCAACAACTTGCGCTAATATACGAAGTAAAGTTAAATGGGCTTGAATCGATGCTAGCGCCATTATTGAAGCGTCCATCGGTATATTTAAATAATGAAGGGTAACCACTATTTATTGTGTTTTTATAAATAATGGTACTTAATAGTAATTAATTCAATTTTGTTATATTTTTTATGTTCTTAAGAAGGAGTTCGAATGGCAATTTTAGTGACAGGTGGTGCCGGATATATTGGTAGTCATACAGTTTTAGAGTTATTAACCGCAGGGCAAGATGTTGTCGTTATCGATAACTTATCTAATTCGAGTGAAGAGTCATTAAATCGTGTTCGTGCAATTACAGATAAAGAGATCACTTTTTATTGTGGCGATGTATTAGATTCAAATTTGTTAACGCAAATATTTACCAAACATACGATCTCGTCTGTTATTCACTTTGCCGGTTTAAAAGCGGTAGGTGAATCAAACCAAATCCCATTAACGTATTACCGTAATAATATCGCTGCCACGATTAACCTTTGTGAAGTTATGGCTGCGAATAACGTTAAGAATTTTGTATTTAGTTCGTCTGCAACGGTATATGGCGATCCTGCATCAGTGCCGATCGATGAAAGCTTTCCTACATCAGCAACGAATCCGTACGGCCGTTCAAAATTAATGGTTGAAGAGATCCTCGCTGATTTATATAAATCAGATAATAGTTGGAATATTGCACGTTTACGTTATTTCAATCCTGTTGGTTCCCACGAAAGCGGTTTAATCGGTGAAGATCCAAATGATATTCCCAATAACTTGATGCCATATATTTCACAAGTAGCTGTGGGTAAATTAGCAGAGCTAAACGTATTCGGTGATGATTATGCAACACCAGATGGAACAGGTGTGCGTGACTATATCCATGTCGTTGATTTAGCGTTAGGGCATTTAAAAGCGTTAGAAAAATTAATGACAAACCCTGGTCTAGTGACTTATAACTTAGGAACGGGGCAAGGTTATAGTGTATTAGAAATGGTGAAAGCATTTGAACAGGCTTCTGGTAAGAAAATAGCTTATAAAATTGCACCGAGACGTGAAGGGGATATTGCGCAATGTTATGCTGCGACAGATCTAGCTGAACGAGAACTCGGTTGGAAAGCAACACGCCAAGTATCAGACATGACGGTTGACACTTGGCGCTGGCAATCAAATAACCCGAATGGTTATACCAAGGATTAATTTGATTCGCTGATAAATCCAGCTTTCAGCGTAGTTGATATCATCGTTATCAGCTGGGCTGCTTGCTGTGGTGTTCTGCTTATTGGGGGGAGTTGACCCCAAATAGGTTTTGGCCAGCAAGCATCTTCTTTAAAACGCGCAACATGATGAATATGTAATTGCGGTACCATATTCCCTAATGCTGCGATATTTATTTTATCTGCACTTAGCTCATCTTTTAATAACCGACTTACTGTATTTGATTCAATTAAAAATTGAGTCTGCTGTTCGTCCGTTAATTCATGAAATTCAGTGATGCCATTAACTTTAGGTACTAAAATTAACCACGGGAAATTACCGTCGTTTGCTAACAGTACTTGGCATAGCGGGAACTCACCCACTAAGGTGCTATCAGCAGCAAGTTGTGGGTGTAATAAAAATTGAGTCACGCGAAAGTCTCTCTATATTAAGAATTCTTCAATTGAACCTTTCTCATTCATCATTTCTTGAAGTGGTAATGGCATACGACCTTGGCCTGTCCATGTTTTCGTTTCGCCATTTAGCTCATAAGCGTATTTTGCAGGGCGAGGACCACGTTTAGTCTTCGTTTTCTCAGATGTTGAATCGGTTAAATTCATTAATTCTTCAGGGCTGATACCGTTTTCTTTCAGTTGTAATAATATTTCGTTCATCATTGCTTGTTTTTCTTGCTGTTTTTCTAATTCAGCGGCTTCAGATTCTTTTCTATCTTCAACAATTTTTGTGAATTTAATTAAAACATCTTCAAGTTGGACAACGCTTAATTCTTTTGTTACAGCGCGTAGGCTACGAGCATTTAAAAACACTTTAATAAAATCATTCATAATTAGTACCTAATATAGACGGGGGTGATTAATAAACTGCAATAAGATTAATATACTTTAATGTGGTTAATATACAATAGTTAAATAAATACCAATAATCTATTTACACTTATTTATTAAACTTAGCTAGAATAGATTAAGTAAGTAAAATATATTTATAAATATAACTTTTAAAACTATTTAATGGTCTATTATTTGAAGTCGATTTACTTTTATTATTAATAATTATGGGTTTGTCAATTAGATTTTTGTATCGAATTTTGTTTGTTTTATGAACGTTGAGACTAATACTGCCTTGAATTGATGAAATTACCTGCTACTATTGTGCCTCCTCCTAAGTAGAGGTGCGCAATTCATAAGTAGTGTTGTTTAGGTAGCTCCGATAATAACGACACAAAAGGGAATTGCGCCGAAGAATGAGTATTTAAGCTAAAGATATTCATTCTGGGGATGTGTTCGAATAGAGACATCACTGTCATAGTCAATTTTATATTAACTATGGGGCGCTACTGAAATAGAAGAGTATATGGGTAATCTTTACATCTATCATATTGTAAATATCCTTATTGCACATCTCATCTGTCTTGTTTAGTCGTTCCCTGTAAAAATTATTAGGTCAAAGGGATCATGGAACTCATTAATTATTCAGACTCAGCGTTATCGCTAGTTGTACCACTAGTTGCACTTACATTAGCAATTCTTACACGTAAAGTATTGTTATCACTTGGTTGTGGTATTTTACTTGGCGCATTATTTTTAACCGACTTTAATGTTGTTAGTGCAGCTAAACACCTTGTAGATTTATCATTAAGTTTGGTTTGGGAATCTGGTGATGCGAGCAAAGGCTCATTCTGGGACGTGGGATCGTTCAATACTTGGAATCTATCAATCATCATATTCCTATTCATACTGGGTATGTTAACGAGTATTATGATGGTAAGCGGCGCAACCAGTGCGTTTGCTGATTGGGCGAAACAAAAAATTACTACACGTCGCGGTAGTATACTGTTAACTGCATTTTTAGGTGTGTTCATTTTTGTTGATGATTACTTTAATAGCCTTGCTGTGGGTAGTGTAAGTCGTCCACTGACAGACCGTTATAAAGTTTCTCGTGCTAAATTAGCTTATTTACTTGATTCAACCGCAGCTCCTATGTGTGTATTAATGCCGATTTCAAGTTGGGGTGCTTATATCATTGCTGTTATCGGTGGTATTTTAGCCAGTCACGCTATTACCGATATCAGCCCTCTAGCGGCATTCGTTCAAATGATACCAATGAACTTCTACGCTATCTTTGCTATTGCAATGGTATTTGCGGTTGCTTGTTTCAACCTTGATTTTGGTGTGATGGCAAAAGAAGAAGAAGCGGCAAGAAATGGTGAGTTGTTTGATGCTAAAAAAGGTAATCCAGCGGGTTCAACGGTAGAATTAGAAGAAGCTGAAGGTGGTCATATTTCAGGCCTGATTTTACCTATTTTAGTGCTTATCTTTGCGACTATCTTCTTTATGATTAACTCGGGCGCATCGGCGCTAGCAGCGGATGGCAAAGCATTTGATATTCTCGGCGCATTTGAAAATACAGATGTAGGTAGTTCTTTAGTATATGGCGCTTTATCAGGCCTTGCTGTGGCACTTGCGCTAAGCCTTATTTCTGGTGTGTCTATTTCATTACTCGCACAAGCAAGTTTCCACGGTGCTAAATCAATGCTACCAGCGGTTTATATCTTATTCTTCGCATGGGCTATTGGTTCAACTATTGGTTCTATGGAGACGGGTAAATACCTTGCTGCATTAGTGGGTGATTCAATCCCAATGAGTCTATTACCGATTATCATGTTTGTATTAGCTGGCTTTATGGCATTTGCAACGGGAACAAGCTGGGGCACATTCGGTATCATGTTACCAATCGCGGGAGATATGGCTGCGGGTACTGAAATTTCGTTGATGTTACCTATGTTAGCATCTGTGCTTGCGGGTTCTGTATTTGGCGATCATTGTTCACCTATCTCTGATACCACGATCCTATCTTCAACGGGTGCCAACTGTCATCATATGGATCACGTAATGACACAGCTTCCATATGCGCTATCAATTGCGTTAGTAAGTGCGATTGGTTATTTGGTACTCGGCATAACAAGCTCTGTGCTATCGGGCTTTATCGCTTCAGCAATTGCATTTACAATTGTGGTTGCTATTATGTCGCGATTAAGTCGTAAAATATAAATAAGACATTAATAACACGCTGTTTATAATGAATGGTATTAATGTGAAGTAATTATATACGCCTGTTTATACAGGCGTTTTTTTTGAGGGTATAAAATGGCATCTTTGCATTTCAAATTTGCAGCTATGAATTCAGGTAAATCAACACAATTGATCCAAGCTCACTTTAACTATATTGAGCGTGGTATGTACCCATTAGCGATGACACCTGAGTGTGATAGTCGTTACGGTAAGGGGGTGATAGGCGCGCGTGTTGGCTTAAAACTAGACGTTGATGTATTTGAGAAAGAGACCAATTTATTTACCACGGTATCTACACGATTAGAAAATCAGAAGATTGATGTATTTATCATCGATGAAGGTCAATTTCTATCTCGAGAACAGGTTTACCAATTAGCCAATGTGGTTGACGAACTCAATATTCCTGTGATTGTGTATGGATTGAAAACCGATTTTAAATTAGAGATGTTTGAAGGTTCATACCACTTAATGTGTCTTGCAGATAAAGTTGAAGAACTTAAAACCGTCTGTTGGTGTGGTAATAAAGCGCACATGAATGCCAGGGTCAGTGATTGCGGTGTGGTATTAAGAGAAGGTGAGCAAGTTGAAATTGGCGGTAATGAGCGTTATGTTTCACTGTGCCGTAAACATTTCATGAATGGCAATGCGAGCCGTTAATCGAATTAATTAAAGTTGATTATTTCTAAATCAGGTTTATTAATGTGGTTTAGCACAATTTCAGGTTCTGCAAACAGATAGCCTTGAAAATATGTACTTTGGAGTTTTTTAGCTTGTTTAAATTGCTCCTCAGTCTCTATTTTTTCGATCAGTATACTTATTCCATATTTTTCTAATAATGGTGTTAATTCTTTTATCTCGTTAAATGAGGTGAGGGTAATATCAAACTTAATAATATCGACAACACCAAAAAATGGTAGCCAGTCTTCAGAATAAATAAAATCATCCAATGCAATCGTAAATCCATCATTTTTTAATTTCTTTAATGCCCTTAATACTGCCTGTGTGGGTGGCACATCTTCAAGTACTTCAATTACAATGGGTTTATTAATGAGTTTTTTGGGTAAACCATTGAGAATGCTTTTCTCTGTGAAGTTAATAAAGTAAGGTTTGTTATCAACAAGTTTATCAATGTTGGAACTTAACAAATGCTCATAAACCAACCGCTCTGTCGCAATTTCGGCATTAATAAGTGGAAACGTATTTTCTAAACTATCGCGATATAAAAGTTCATAAGCCACTATGTGACGAGCGCTATTTAGGATCGGTTGCTTAGCGATATATGCGTGCATAGAGGTTACTTTATTTACAAAGACATCTATAAGCTTATGCATAATAATCAAAAAGTCGAATTAATTAGTAAATATAGGTAAAAGTTCAACATTATGGGTGAGGGGGTGGCTAGTACTATGCGGGAATATTGGTATATATTGAATGGATACAGCCGTAATAGTCTTATTAACTATGACGGCTGTATCGTATTTTATTTCTGCTGGAAAACCTTGGTGACTTTATTTAATTCAATCACATCAGCAAAAGGAATATTTTGCTCAGGGAAGGCTGCTTGGACTTTACTTGTTAGTGGTTTTGAGAACGAACGGTAATTAATCTTAGCGACTACCGTGATTGGATAGCTGATACCTTCAGGTAGTTCAAATGATTCAACACGAGTTTCATCAGGAGAAATACGGGTATCTGATAGAATCTTCTCTACGCGCCAGAACTTAAGACCAACCGGTTCACCATGCATGTAACCGGATTTTTTAGCAAACACACGGCTGTCTTTTGGTAAGTAACCATCGTTTAACTGACCACTCACTAAGCGCTCTACGCCTTTACTATCCGTTACTACAAGATCAACCCATACTTGACGACGTGCGCCACCCGGCATTTTGTGACCGGTATTATGGTTTGTGATTTTTACATCAATAGTACGGCCATCTTCGCTGGTTTCAACGTCGAGCAGTAGGGCGTTACGTAAAATGTCACGGCTGAGTTTACCGTGTTCTTTCGAACGCATGTCAGAGAAGTAATAGTTACCACCAATAAAGTTATGCGCAATCAAGTTTGGTTTAATTGGCCCATTATCGGTTGCTCGCCCTGGTACCTTCTTATCAAAATCAGTCATATCCAAACGCATATGGCAATCGATACACGTTTTGTTCTGCTCAGGGTTGTCTGGTGCGTTAAATTTAGAGGCTTGCCATTCGCCATAGTTGTTATTCACATTGGCACCTTGACCGGGGGTGAATTCATTATGACAGGTCGCACAATATAATGAGCTCTTGTACAGTTCAGGGTTTGAATAGCTGTCTTTATGCTGTTGTGGCGATGCATTTATCTGTGCTTCAGCGACGAGTTTTAGCACTGGATTGCTAGAAAATTCAAACAGGTATTTAGCACGATCTTTTAAGTTAACCGTGAGGTCGGTATTACCGCCAGCATCTTCCGCTTTGGTGATTCGGTGACAGAAAACACAACTGGTACCTGTTTCGTCTACGGGTAAACCTTCTCTTAGTGCATCGCGTAGGCTCTGGCCTTCTTTTTCATACATGTTATTGAGGTGAGTCAAGGGTGCTTTATTGTTGTTTAGCAAGGTTTGCGGTGCATGACAGCCACGGCATAAGTTTCTAAATGGTTCACCTTCTGCTTCTGCAGCTAAGTTTTCTTGGAAACGGTAATAAGGACTATCCATGTGCATTCCATGGTTAGAGTCTGCCCACTGTTTGTAGAGGGTGCTATGGCATGATTCACAACTTGCTGAATTTAACCATTCAGATTTGTGAGTGAACTTACGTTCGTCATCAAAACGTAACCAGGTTGATAGATAAGGTAAGTTTTCTTTCGTTGTCACGTACATGTTTAATGCTGACATTAAGCGTACGATCTCTGCAGACGGTGATTTAGGATTAACTTTTGGTAGTTCTGGTTTTTTCGGGTCAGTCCCCATACCACCTTGGGTTTTTTGGATCATATTGATATAGGCTTCGATAGGGTTGCCAGCGATCATGGTTGCTAAACCGACATGACCTGTCATGGCATTTTCTTTAACGTCTTTGGTACCGTCGGCTAACAAATATTTATTGGTAAAGTTAAACCCGTCAAGGTGACAAGAGTTACAGCTCATCCAAAAATCACCCGCCATCGCTGTATTTTCAAACTTATCGCTGTTTGCAAGATTAAAGAGTGTTTTACCTAAACGTAATTCTGGTGCGATGGGATCTTTACTAATTAATTTGGCAAATTGAGCGTTCGCTAATTTTACTTTGGCAAACGGACCTTTACCACTCACATCAAAACTCACTAAATCGTGAGACATGGCGTTTTGAACATAGAGTGTGCCGTCTTTTTCAATCAGGCTACGCGGATTAGTACCGGGAATATGGCGGTAAATTTGCGTCGCTTTCACACCGCCTTGTAATTTGGTACGGCGATGGCGTTTAGATTTCTTACCTATTTTACCTTGGCGAGATAAATCAAACACGAGCAGATCTTCTGAACCAGAGAGGGTAATAAATACTTTTTTGCCGTCTTCACGGAATGCCACGTCATGTGGGTTAGATACAATACGCGTAGTATTGTTATTTTCAATAATGTTTATTTGTTTGAATAGTTGCTTACGTTTATCAACTAATTCTTTTTCTTTACCTGGTGTTAGGTCAAGTAACGAAATGGTTGGGAAGACGGTTGATTGAAACTGGAAATCTTGTGTAAATGACCACAGCACATGGGGTAACCAAGCTTGCGTGCCATCTGGAGATATCGCAATGTTATCTAATACACGCGGTTTACCTTGTGGTGTTGCACGAGAGGTATGTACTGGCGTATCGGCAAGTTGAATGATTTTGTTTAATTCTAGGCTTTGTGTTCTCGTATTATAGATAGACACTTGGCCTGTCATACTATGGGTCACAAACAAACGCCCATCGCCAGCTAACGCAAGACCACGTGGTGTATCTGCCGTTTGTGTTGTCGCGGTTATTTCACCATCGGTTGACACGGTTATTAGCTGTTTAGCTTCAAACAATGTCACGTAGTATTGTTTGTTATGTTCATCATAAACAATACCAAAAGGGCGATAGCCTGTTTTGATGGTTTTAATTAATTTCAGGCTTTTAGCATCAATGAGATAAAGTTGATCTGCAAGATAGTCACTGACTAATAATTGATTATTTATTGGGTCTAATGCAAGTCGACGTAGGTCTTTACCGAGGGCTTGTTCAGCCATTAGCTTACCGGTTTCTGCGTTAATAAGACTGACGCTACCAGCATCCATGTTTGCACTAATAAACTGCGTACCATCTATAGATAGTAATAAGCTGTTACTTTTTGTATTTGAATAAGTAGTACTAGCATAAAGCGAGTGGCTTGCTAAGAGTAACAAGGTGAACATTAATTTAGGCAACATATTTATATTCATAGATCTACGGCATCTTGGTGGGGGAACGTGGTATTACGATTAAGAATGGTTATCATTATATCGCGTTGAAATCATAGTGCAATATTTGTAGCTATGATCGCGGGTTTAAATGATTCAGATCAAAGTAATATAGGTATAAATTTCGTTCTCCAAGAAAGCGGCCTTTAAATAAAGCCACTAAATTGTCGTTAACGCGTTTATCAGTACCTAGTTTATTACTGCTTAGTCGCCAGTAGCCTTGCTGTTGGGCTTGGTAATTACTGCTGCTTTGATAATGACGGTCTAAGATGACATGTTGTGGCAGGTTATGCCGTAAATTATCAATATTATAATTACTGATGATAATTTGCTGATTATCTATTGTGTTAAAGAACTGAGTCGCTTGTAATACAGGTGCATTTTTTTGTTGGGTGAATTGTTTGATACTGTGATAACCCAGTGTCACGAGCAAGGTAATACTTAATATATATAGAGCAGGTCGAATACGTTGAGTTTGGTAAACGTGTTCCAAGAGTTGCGCGCAGATAATCGGTAGTAATAAGCTAAAAACAGCTAAGTGACGAATATTCTCTGGATTCTGCCCTCGGATGATCCAGGCAAACCAACAGCACACGAGAATACTTAATCCACGGGTTTTTGGTAGATATAAACCAATGGTTAGCATCGAGGTTAATAAGAATACCCCGAGAGTGGAGTAGGTATTGCTTAATGTAGTAAGCCATTGGCTCAGTCGCGAATCGGTTGTACTTGTGGTATTACCCCAAATCGTAAAGTGACCTTGAGTGAATCGCTGTCCTTCTTCAATATACGCCCAACCATCTTGCATGAACACGTAGAGCGCACAAATGATGCCTACCAGGGTAATGCTTAATATCTGCCAACCGAGTCGTTTGTAGTTTGAGTACAGCTGATTGTTGTAAAAGAGAGCTAGCAGGAGCGCGCTGGCGACTAAGGGTAAATAAGACGGTCGAGTTGCTAAACATGCCGCTAATAATAACCCGCTAATAATCGCGGAGAATGTTTGACTTTGTAAAAGAGACTGTAATACACGGTGTAATTTAGTCTTTAATAAAAGGTTTGAGCCGAGCGGTAAATGAAAACGGGTTAATAATAAATATAAGCTAAAGAACCACAGAGCGGAAGCGTCTGATAAACCGTTTAAGGCTAATTCTGCAATGTTACCTTGCAGTAAAAAAAGTACTACTGCGAATAATGCAAATGACTTTATTCGCATACGTTGATAGCAATACACAAAAACACTGAAGGTTAACGCTATTGCAGAAAGGAAACTGAGTAAGACATTACTGTTGGGATGTAAACTTATCGCACTGATAAGTCGTTCTAGCCAAACAAAACCAGGGTAACCGGGAAAGTGAGGGCTAAATTCTAATACTGAAAAGTGGCTCAAGGCACGCTGAAAATAAAGCGCATCATCACTGCTAATATCAAAACTATAATAATTGAGTAAGCCAAAATAGCCTGCAATGCAGGCTATTAAGCTAATGCTAACTATTAAACCAGAGCGCCAAGGTTTATTATTTTGTTGGTGCATCAGGCAATGTAAATTGTAATGCAGCTTGTAAACTAGTGCGGTATTCAATGTAACGCGTTACATCTGCAGGCTTTTGACCCACACCAAATACACCTGGATTACCAATCGACGCAAGGGCACCGCGGATGGCAATATCGGCCTGTTGGCGATTGTCGGCAGTTAAATCGGCAGCAAGTAAATCAATAAATAATTTACTTTTTACCACTAACACTTTAGCCACTTGGTAGTCATTAATGTTTTGCTCTGCACCGTTGAGACGACGCATAACTTCTGCTTTTATCGTGGTGATTAATGCTGTGGTTACACCTTGTTGATCTTTATTGGTGATTGCTGTTTGCATTTGTTTATCGACAGCGAGTCCATGGTGCTCGTTAAAATAAACGAATTCTTTTTGCATCGAATCATAGGCTGTTTGCACTGCATTATAATCATTTTCCGATAATGCTTTTAACAAGGCTTCTCGACCTTCAATTAATGGCTCTTTACCTGCTGCGGCATAAGAATAAGCGAAGCTTTGCGCACTAAATAATAATACGAATAAGCCTAAGATAAATGATTTTACCGTCATTGTATTGATAGTTTTAAGCGACATTTTTTTCCTCTGGCGTTTTTTTATCATCCATAATGCTTTGCACTTCAATCACTGTTTTTTCGTTACGGTGATCAAAGATCTGACGACGATTATCTTCACCCTTAATAATACCTTCTGCCGCCATTAAGCCCATTTCCATTGCTGTATCGGTGAAGATGTAACGGAAAGTACCTTGGCGACCTGTCATCACTAAATTATCAAATTGGTTAAGGTGCGTAATTGCGGCTTCGCGTTTGGCGTTATAACTCACGTCCATCATTGGATAAGCGTATTCGGTGTAAGTGGTAAAAAATTCACCAGTACTTACATCTGGCACTCCTAGGTGATTAAGATCTTGTTTTACGCGTTTTAATAGTTTGTCGTTGTCCATGTGCCAAACATCGTCACCTTTGTTACACGGGATCTCGATCATCACCGATGTTTGTCCTTTGGGTGCCATGAATGGCGAACGACGACGTGGTTCTTGCAAACGCGTACCGATTAACTCTGGATCAGACAGGTACTGCCAAGTATTTTGTGACACGTTTTCTGTTGCCATCGGCATGTTAAAAAAGCGCAGTGAGCGGTAAGTTAGACCAGAATCAAATCCTGTTAAAGTACAAACTACAGGTAAAGGAATAGTACCGACAACATGGTCGCAATTAATTGAATGTGTCTCACCGTTAAGTTCATAAGTGACGGCATCAATTCTGTTTTTCTTATTAAGATCATTATTTTTAACAGCATCATGGCCTTGCTTTAATGCCGTGATGTTAGCGCCTCGAACAATCGTTACACCTTGTTCTTGTAGTCTTTCTGCAAGTTTGGTGTACATTTGGCCAAAGCCGAGTTTAGGATAACGGTATTTTTTAGCGTAAGTACGCGGTGTTGCGCCACGCGTTGGGATTAAACGTCGAACAACATCTTTTAAATCTAACAAACTAATGCGTTGCGATGCCCAGTCGGCTGATAATTGACGCGGGTCGATACCCCATAGTTTACCGGTGTAACCTTCAAAGAAATTTTTGTATAAGGTGGTACCGAAGCGAGTTTCAATCCATTCTGCAAAGTTACTGGTACTTTGTTCACTTGGGCGTTTTTGGAAGGGTAATTTGAATACCAAGTCTACAGCCGCACCAGCTAATAAACTTAACGGCGCATTACGTAGTAAGTTACCAATTGCAAGCGGGTAGTTGTAGGTACGCCCTTTAAAACGGATCACACTGGTACGTTCTGCATACAGCAGATCGTCAGTCATTAAGTCATCGATAAACTGTAATAATTTCGGGTTTTTAGTAATAAAGCGATGGCCACCGTAGTCAAAGCGGTATTCACCTTTTTCACCTTGGAAGGTTTGCGTTGCGCACATGCCACCAACAAACTCTTCACGTTCTAGGATAGTTACTTGGTAACCAGCTTGATTAAATTCCCATGCGGCCATTAGTCCAGCTGGACCTGCACCTAAAATTACAATTTGTTTAGACATGATTTACTCAATAATTAATATGCTTTTTTATTCTTAATATGGCGAACACAAATAGCGTGTATTTATGTTCGCCACTCATTTTATTGTTTAAAGCTAAGCTGTGGCTGTTTTAGCTGGCGCTTGGTATCCACGATGCCAAAACACAGTGAATATCGCTAAATAAGCGAACCAAATAACAAGCGGTAATAAATTTGGTGATGAATTATAGCCAAATAAAGCACGCAAGAAAGTACCAAATACGCCTTGGTCATCAAGGATATGGCTAATATCAAACACGGCAGTCTGGAATACCGGTAATACATCTGCGCTTTGTAACATGTTACTTGCCGAAGACAATAGGCCAGCGGCAATAATGATAATCAGCAAACTTGTCCATTTAAAGAATGCTTGTAGTGGCACTTTGCGGCTACCACGCATCAGTACGACAACCAATACCAGCGATGCGATTAAACCTGCGCCCGCACCGATCAACCCATCTTGTAGTGAGAAATCACCTTGACCTGAATACATCAACGCCGAGAAAAATAGCACGGTTTCAAATCCTTCGCGCATTACCGCAAGGAAAGCCAAAAAGATTAAACCAAAGACATTACCTGTGGTTAAGATCTCGCGAATGTTCTCTTGCATGTTAGAGACTTGGGTTTTGGCTTGGCGTTGCATCCAAATTGCCATGTAGGTGAGTACCAAGGTCGCGAAGCCTAAAATACCCGCCATTAATAAATTACGGTATTCATGCGAGTCGAACTGATCGACAACGAACTGGAAAATGAAAGCGACAATTAATGAGGCAATCAAACCGAGCGCAACACCCAGATAGATAAGTTTGTTATGTTTTGATTGGCCAAGCTTTGCTAAGTAAGAAAGTATAATGCCAACGAGTAGGAAGGCTTCAAGTCCTTCACGAAAAGTGATTAAAAAACTGGCAAACATATTAAGACTTCCTAAAGAATTTGATTACCGTCCAGCGCCAAGCGTGGCGAAGAACAAGCGGGGCAAGTAGCCATGAGCTGTAAAAATGAACATCTTGCATGAGTATACTGAAATTATTACCCGTGTTACCCCAAAAAGTAAGGTAGACACCGGTAAGAGTACAAACAATGAGCAAATATTCGATAATGGTACCGGTTTGACGTAAGAATTTTTTATTACTGTTTTGAATAAGGTTTCGGTGAGACAGCCAGAAACTACCAACAAAAGTAGGGAAGATGCTAATACCTGCAAGCATATGCATCAGTAACACCGTGCGCTCGACTTGCCATGGAATAGTAATAAATGGCCACAGTAAAAGTCCTGACAAGAACATCAAATATAATATCGCTTCGGCTTTCTTGTGATGAAAAGCGAGACGTTTAAAATGACACTGTAAACGAGACCAGATGTTATCACCGGTTGGGGTAGCTACTTGAACTGACATGATAAAACCTTATTCATATCGACGTAATGAAAACGCAAAAAGGGCTGAGTTAATTCTCATCCCTTTTTACAACTTTATTTTAATTTCGCAACACTTTCATTAGTCAATACATGTTAATTAACAAGTGTGTTGCGAGATGGCGTTCATTGCCAAAAGGGTGAGACTAGTTTGCACTAACCGACACTTTTGCTGCCATTGTTTGTGCTGTACCGTATTTACCGCCGGCACCTGTTATTTGGTGTACACCGTCATTATCTGAATCGGTTGTTGTACTGTTTTCCAACATATTTTCACCTGAATCACCAATCCATTCAGCTAACTGTTGGCCACCGTTCACTACTTTCTTGAACCAAGCTGTGTAGCGCTCAGTTAAGTGTTGTAGTTCTAGTGCTGGTACATGTTCGCCTTCTTCATTTGCAAGGTGAAGTATAGTTTCACGTAAACCACCCGATATTGCCGCAGCAGTTAACGGTGTGTGGATTGTTGCTTTACCTGGCGTTTGTGCCCAAGTACCTAATTCTGCATCAAACATGTTTTTTTCTACCGCGAGGAAGATAGAACGTGCAGCTTGTTTGTAAGTGTCATCTTGTGTTGCAAGGTAAGCTGCAACTAAACCACGGATTGCAGCGAATTGTGCATCAAGTGACTGGTTTTTATCTACTGATTTACCAACTGTAGCGCCATCGTATACTAGACCGTTTTTCGCAACTAATGTATTAACGATGTAATCTGCTTGTGCTTTTATTAGACTAAGTGCTTGTTTACCTTGAGGTGTTTCTAGGTCAACATCACCGCCGTCTGCAGCTGCATAACCAACAGGTAGTGCATCTTGTGAACGTTGGTAAATAGATAGTGCTACGATGCTGTATGCAGCGTCAAATGTCTCAACTTGTGCATTTTGTTTGCCATCGTATTTAGTTACAAATGTACCCGCTTTTTTATTGAAGTGTAGATTTGCTAAATTTTGGAACGATAGGTTAGCAATGTTGCTTGCAAGAGAGAATGCATCGTCAGCTACTACATTATTACTTGTTTTATTATCGATGTTTTGTTTCGGTGCTGCAGCAAATGGCTTGCCATCAAATACAGCTTTAAATGCTGGATTCTGTGCAGTATTCGCTGTGCGTTGGTCAGTAAATGCATAGAATTCACTTACAGGCCATAATAACATCCAAGTATCACGTAGTGATGATGAACCATCTGTAACTGTTAATTTACCGATGTTATTTACGTTGTTCTTTTGTGTTTCTTTAACAGCTACTTTGTGTGCAAACCAGATTGGGTTTTTAGATGCATCGTAGTCAGGACCGAATTTAACACCTAGGTTCTTACCGTCAAAGCCAAGCTGTTCTTGAAGAATGAGTAGTTTATCGATTGACATTTCAGTTAAGATCATGCCGTTGAAACCATCGGCAGCAGATACACCAAGACTGTGTTTACCGTCTTGATCCATTGTGCTTGATGTTGCTTCAACTTCTTCATCTGTTGCTGTCACGTGCATGCCACCTAAGAAATCTTGTGACCACATGACTTCTTTAAGGAAAATGCTGCCGATTGCACCTGGGTTTAAGGCTTTATCGAAACTTGCGCTGTCCCACGCTAGTGTTTTGTAATCACGGAAGTACGCTGGAGTAATTGTTTTATGGGTTGCCGCTTTACCTGTTGCAGATAATACTTCAATTTCTTCACCACCCACTTTCGTTGTATCTACTTTACCTACAAATTCAGGATTACCTGAAACGTATGGTACAGAAATAGGATACATGTTTAATGGAATCTCTTCACTTGGGAAGCCTACTGCGTCAGCAAGTGAGATGAAGCGTTTACCTAAGTCAGCAAGAGAGCCGCCACGCGCTTGGTTAACGGGACCATTAACTAGGTGAGGACCCATAGTAGACTGGTAGTTTAACGCGTACATCGCTTCTTCTGAATACTCGTAGCTTTCAATACCCGCTGCGTAATCGAATGCAGTTGGTTGATCAACTTGGTTAGGATCTAAAACATCAAGGTCTAAACCGAGGGCTTCAGCAAGTGGTTCACCTGATAATTCAAATTCTGTATATGCAAGAAAGTTTGCAGCAGGAGAAAGTGTTTTATCAAGTACTTTTACATTTGCAGCATGTGATACAAATGAAGCAGTAAGTAGCGCCGAAGAGATGGCAAAGCAAAGGGCAGATTTTTTCACAACAAATCCTTTTTATTTTTTATAATAGACTATGTCTTAATGAGAATAGTTCGTATTATCCATATAAATGTGCTAAATGCAACTCTAATTGATAATTATTACTATTTATAATGATCTAGCGCAATCTGATTTAAACTCGCGTAATAGTTGAACAAATTCTGCTGGTGAACGATCGAGATCATCGTTTGGGAAGTAAATATCATAACCAAGCGTATTGTGGAGATACTGCATTCGGTTAATAAACATGGCCTGTAGTCCGTGATAATTGTGGGTTACTTTTACGTCTGGATAAAGCATGTTATCGGCATTGCCATAGAGTGTTGAATTGGGTTCTGTGAGCATAATAAGCGCTCTTTGTTCTAATAACATGTGAGATAAAGTGGGTAGGGAAGCGCTATTGATAAGGTGCTCTCGCTGTTTGAGGCGGATACCTATGTAGGGTAACTCTTTTAACTCTAATCCCTCATTTATCTTTGGTATATCGATTCGTTGTATATCTTTCCAGAGGATAGTAAAACCACCTCGTGAGGTGAAATAATGAATCCCTTCTTTTGTCAGTGAGAAACGGTAATATAGGTCATTAATTTTCACGATGCCGACAATTAATAAACATATGCCAATAATAAGTGCCCCAGCTGACAGAGGGAAATAAAGGTAATTATCTGTGTCTGCGGATGTTGTTAACAACGAAGTTATACTGCTGAGAATGAACAGGGCAGCAACAATCGTCACTGTTACGCCATTACGTTTTGCGATAGGTCGTATTAACATGAGGTTCCTCCTCGCTAAACGCTATTATTTGTTTTCTATAGGTAATAATAGCTCAAATATAACGCCTTTATCACTCGGTAAGTTTCTTGCATTTATGTTTCCGTGATGGAAGTCACTGATTAGCTTGACAATATGTAAACCCAAACCTAGATGTGGTGTCTCAGATTGTTGGCGTATGGATACCATTGAATCAAATAACTGCGAGATATTATCGCTACTAAAATGTGGGCCTTGATTTTCAATCGTTAATTTTAGTTGTTTATCTTGTCTGGTGAGGGTAAATACAATGGCGTCATTGACTGGCGAGAAGTCAACGGCATTGCTGATGAGTTTATCAAGTAATTGTACGATGAGTTCGGGTGCCAAATTGATAGTATACTCAAGGTTATTATCATACTTTAACTGAAACTGATGACTGTTATAAATCTGTCGATAAGCTTCGGTTAACTCTTCTAACATATCGTCGAATGGCACGACTTGCCATTGCGCATATTCTAAACTCTGTTCCAACCTATTTGCTTCACTTAGCGCATTTAATGTTTGGCTTAAGCGGTTAGTACCTTGCATTGCGCGAGTGAGGTATTTTGTTGCTTCTGGATCTAAATTTGATAGTTCCATATTTTCGAGTGATGTTCGAATAACGGCAACGGGTGTTTTTAATTCGTGAGAAAGCTTATCTGCCAATGTGGCCAGATAGTCAGTGTACTTACCTTGATTAATAGTCAGTTGTTGCATCACTCGGGATAAATCGCCCAATTCATCAGGGAGGCGGCTGGCGGCTGGCACTGCCATTATTTTACCGTCGCTATCGATTGCTGCGCGGTAGTTTTTCTTCATTTGAACAATACGCCAAGACAAAGACGATGCAAATGCAAACAAGCCAGTCACAATAACGGCGATGATAGTAAACAGTAATATCAATAATTGGTTTAACGCTTCGCTGGCAGACAGTAAACTCTGTCGTGAATCTTGTACTGCAACAAAATAAAAAGGTTGGCCATGGATAAAAATGGTTTTACTGTGCAGTTGTTTGTTAATCGGTGAGTCTTGGTACCAGATTGTTTTTTCTAGTTGCTGTGGACGTCGCCAGCGGCCAAGGCTGGTTGGCTCTCGCCAATAAGGTAATGACTCTGAAGTAAACAATTTATTATAGATGGTGTGTGTTAACCAAGACGGTTCTTCTTGGATATCGTCATCTTCTAAACTATCGACTGTTACTTGTTCTGCATTTAGTTGTCCAACCAACCAATATTGGCTATTGAGTAGGTATAAACTGAGACCCGGTTGTATATAGTTAGCGAGTTGCTGATTTAATGCCCATTCTTCACGGACTAAGCTACGCTCGTACGTTGTCGCTGGCTTCGATTTAAAGTGTTGATTTTTTTGTTTGTTATTAAGCACGAGATCAAACCCAATCGCACTGCTTGCTAAGTTAATAGGTATTGCGATTTCAATATTATAATGACCATCTCGCCATAACCAGGTACCCGCATCTCGACTTGTTTTAATCGTTTGACTCATGTTATGCATTTCTACCCGGCCAGAGCCTTGCGGATTGATCTGCCAACGTGAAATAAGCCCGGTATTATTGATACTGCGAATATTGAGCTGATCTGCGATTTTTTTTGGTTGCATAGGGTTAAAATAATGCGGTGTTAGAGCGGAGGTCTGAATTAAGATGTAGAGTAATTTATCATTTGCAGCTAATTTAAATTTAACTGTTGTGGATGGCTTGGCCTCTGTTGATAGCCCTGCCACGTAATCATAGGTATTAAGTTGAAACCAAGGTGTGGTTATATTTTTCCAATCACTTTCTTCACCATCAAATCCATCTAATAACATTTTACTGTCAGTGAGCGGGGCGTAATAGTTACCTTGGTTGGTATTAAGGTTGGGATATTGTGATTGATTAAGCTTACGTTCTATTTGCTGTGCGGCGGCGGTCATTTGCACATCAAGTAACTGGCTATGACTTTGACGTAAACTCGTTTCTAAAACGCTCACACTTTGGCAGCCCGCCCATGGTAGTAATAGCATTAAGCTGGCAACAAGTAGCAGTTGAGTTTTTAGACTAAAGTGAATTTTCACTCGATGACCCAGCGATAACCCATACCATAAGCTGTTTTTATGGCGTTGAATTCGCTATCGATGTGGCTAAATTTCTTACGTATCCGTTTGATATGCGTTGTGATTGTATTGTTATCTAATACCACATGTGCAGCATCCATGAGCTGGTCTCGGTTTTTAACTTGACCTGGGTGCTTGGCAAGTGTGTGCACAATCCAAAATTCGGTTAAAGTGAGTATCACAGGCTGATCTTGCCAGTAAGTTTCAATACGTTCAATGTTGATGCGTAATGAACCTCTACTGAGTACTTGTTCATCTGCGGATTGTGGTTTTTTTAATGCTTGAATACGGCGGAATAACGCAGAAACACGCGCTAATACTTGATGAATACTGACGTCTTTTGTTAAATAATCATCGGCACCAAGGCGTAATGCTGAGATCTCGTCTAACTCGCTGCTACGCGCGGTTAAAAAAATAATTGGAAGCGTCTCAGATAGTTGTCGTAATGTACGGCAGAGGTCAAAACCGCCTTCGTATTCATCTTGTAAACCGACATCGATAATCGCCATATCAGGTAACGTAAGGGTAAAAGCCGCGAGTGCGTCTTGGCGGTTATGAAAAAGTGAAACACGATAGCCAATACGTTGCAATGCATCACGATAATTTTCTGCAATATTTATTTCATCTTCAACGAGGGCAATGTGTAATTGTTGTTTTATCATTCGGACTAACTCATAAGTCGATAACAGGGAGGTGGGTTTTTATGCAGTGCTATGTTATCAAGGATAAAAATATTAATACAGCTTTTAGCAAGCCTGTCGAGATTCATATCGCTTAAGCTTTTTAATAACAGGGCTATATGACGGGAAGTGTTGATGTTGAAGTATATGTTTGACTAAAAATAAAACCAACACAGCAGCGGTTGCTATCACTGTGTTGGTTTTATCGAACAAAGTCGAGGCGTTAAGCTACGTCGGCTTGCCTTACCCAGCGTAAATGGTTATTACGTTTTCTCTCAACAATACCAAACGATAGAAATTCTTCGAAAATGTGATCGACTTCTTCTATGCTTAACTTCAATATCTCTGCGATGTGTTTTTTAGAGCATTTTAAATCTTGTTCTTGTGCGGCTTGTAAGATAGCAGAAGACCTTATTGACATTTGTTTTTCAATTAATAAGGATTTATCTTCTAATTGAGCTGGCGCTTCAATTTCAATATAGCTCTGTGTTGCTAAAAGACGTAAGTGCTCAGCTTTACTCGCTTTTTCTTGTTCTTTTTTACGACGAATTGAATGGCGGAAACGCAGTTCCTCACCGATTAAACCAACAAAAAAAGCGGCGAAGATATCAAGTAATACCGATAAGAATATGACTAACCATGATTGTGCATCTTCTGTTGTCGTATTCAGAATTTTCGCAAGGCTTGCGATCAAACTGATAACCGAACCTTTTTCAGAGACCGGAACGCTATCACGCTCAATTCTAAGTTGTGTTTGTTTTTCACGTAGAATTTGATTTTCTTTTTGGATCCGAGTCACACCAAGCGAAATCATTTGTAGCTCTAGGTATTTATCTGCGGCTTTATTATTAAGCGAAATTTCATCGTCGATCGCGGATATTTGCAGGGTAATTGCATTTACTTTGTTATCGCGTTGATCAACATACTGTTGTGCCACATTGGTTGCACTGTTAATACCGCCAATACTGCCACCTATCGAAATCATGGCAAGGATACAATAGAATCCAAGTGCGATAAGTGCGGCATGAAATGCTTTGCGAGCAATACGCTCACCAAATTCATACCAAGCAAAGAATTTACCGAGTTCGAAAATAACGGCCAAACTACCGAATAAAATCTGCATGAGTAATTTATCGTGAATAGATAAAAAGAGTAGCAGTGAGAATATTACCGAGGCAGCGATGGCTGCACCAGTAAAGGCATACAGGCTGCACATGGCAAGTGTGCCTTTAGGGCGGCGTGTATATGTTAATGAAGAATCATGCATAGCGTATCTTAAAGCGGAAAAGTGACTGATTTGCGGGAATACTAACACGGCTAATTAGTAACAGATAACTACTTTTAGCTATTTTAAGAAACGGGCATATTTCGACCACTTTGTGAGGGAATTCTATTAAAACTGCCAGAAGAATCCCAAGCTTCCTACTACGTATTCTTTATGCTTGTCTTCTTCATAGTCAGGGCTCATTGCCACGACACTAAATTTGATGCCGATATTGTGGTAATAAGCAAGTAAACCTCCGGCAACTGTTACTTGTACGTTATTTAACGTGATATCCGGAACTTCATCAGGTGTATCACCTCCAATCGTAATATCGTTGAAACGATAACGAACTTCGGCTGTTGCATAAAGCATAATACCTGAGCTGTTTGGTGCCAGTAACATGCCTTGTAGCCGCTGAGGGTGTAGGCTTAGGTTATTATAGTTAGCCCCTAAATCTGGTCCCCAGCGTACAGTTGAACCCAATGCCACTTCACTTTGAAAATTACCTACGGCTAAGCGTTGATAAACTGACAAATCTGATTCACCAATAAGCATTTGCGGACGGCCGACAAGTTGATCCGCCTCTGCTGTGACCTGGTATACGACTTCATCTTCAATTTGATATTCCCAGCCTTGTGGTGGAGTTGCACTAATCCATTCATGAAGCTTGGTTTGTGTATCACCTGCTTTTGACTGTTCTCCGACTGTTCCCAGTAGCAACGAGAGTCGATAAGAGCTGACGGCGCTGTAACCTAATACGCTAGCTTCACCAAATAATAGCCCTGCGTATGGGCGTTCATTTGGTTGTGGTGTCGTCGCCGAAATATCACTCGGTGTCCACATCTGTTGTCCAATTTGGTAATTAACGGCATATTTCAGTGGGTTTGGATCAAAAGGCGTTAATGCTTGCCAAAAACGGTTATTTAATGCGGGTTCTTCAGTTGTATAATTGATGAAAACAGCATTGGTATAATTACCATCTTCATTTGAAATCACATCATTATGCATGCCAAATAACCAGCCACTTGCAAAACTCGCGTTAATTTGGCTTAAAGTCAGTAAAATAATGCTGCATAACTTAAAACGCATGTGTTTTCCTTATTGTCATTTTTATGTCGTTATTTATTGAATATGTGAATAAATAGATATTAAGCATTAATTGTACCAGCATTGTGAGTTGGGCGTTAATTTAATGCTTGATTGACGTGAGTCTAATGCGTTCTCATTGCTTGGTGCTAGTACTTGATACTTATTAGGTATGATTTTGGCTAAAAAAATTGCTTCGTATCAACATACAAAGACATACTAATGAGACAACAAGGATCGTTGTTTATTACTTCGCCCTAGTTACTGGTTTCTTTGATGGGGAATGAAATTGAAATCATTAATAAAATGCTGTGGTTTAATCACCTTCGGCCTCGTAACGTCGAGCGTTATGACAAATGTGAATGCTGAAATAAAAGTAAAGGGTAGTGCGAGCTTAGAGCAGCGGATTTTCCTAGATAGTCCTGAACAATCGACATATCCAGTGAGTGATAGTTACCCTTATCCTGTTTATCATCAACTATCAGCGGCTTTATCTCCGCATATAGAAGCGTCATCTAAAAAAAACAATATGGTGTATACAGTACATCCCTTTGTTCGTATTGATGAACGTGATGATGAACGTACGCATATTGATTTGAGAGAGTTTAAAGCTGCGCTTGTTACTCAAAAATGGGAAGCTTCTATTGGTTTTGATCAAGTACACTGGGGGGTGATGGAAAACCACCATTTAGTTGATATTGTGAATCAAACGGATTATCTCGAATCACCAAATGGAGAGGATAAGCTAGGCCAGCCTATGTTTAGGTTGGGTATCGACCTAAAAGGTGCGTTACTGGAAGCCATGCTACTGGTGGGTTACCGAGAACCTGCCTTACCTACACTAGGCGCTCGTTTTAGTTTCGAGAATGATTATAGCTATGAATATGCGGGTTGGGGCGAAGAGTATCACCCAGATGTTGCATTTCGCTACAGTAAAAGTGCCAAAAACATTGATGTTGGTGTGAGTTATTTTGGCGGACATACACGTACCCCCGAATTGCTAAAGTCAGCAGTGGGCGAGCCAATTTGGTATGTGAATTTAGTTGACCAGATATCAATAGATATTAAAGCTGATTTGAACCGGATTATTTTAAAAGGTGAAGTGCTATATAAGATCGTTGAAAGTAAATCGACGCGTGCTGCGGTATTGGGTGCGGAGTTTAGGTTGCTACAAACTAAAAATATTGGCGTTAACTTACTGAGTGAATATAGCTGGGATCAGCATGGTAAAGAAGCGCTTGATAATAGTTTTCAAAATGACATATTTGCGGGTGTAAGAGTTACTTTGAATGGTTTAAACAATAGCGAATTACTCATCGGTCATAATTATGATTTTGATTTTGGCTCTCAGCATGGTTTTGTTCAGGCAAAAGTGAATGTGACGAAAGCACTTTCTGTTGGCGTTGAAGGTTGGTGGTTTAATATCAATGATGATGACTATGCGAATAAAAGCTATAACGATGACAACATGATCCAATTGACTGGTTATTATAATTTTTAATCAATATAAATTATTTAACCTTGTGCTATTTTACCTTTGCACTATTTATCTTAGTAATAGGGGGGACCTGTTAATCAGACATTTTTTCAGTTATTCTGAGAACTAAGAGATTAGTTAATCGTATAAAAGGATTTTAAATGTTTAAGATAAATCAGTACTTTGATGGTCAAGTCGCTTCGATTGGATTTAAAGAAGCGGATAAAGAAGCAAGTGTTGGCGTGATGGCGGTCGGTGAATATGAGTTTGGTACCGCCTTAGCTGAAGTGATGATTGTGATTACTGGTGCGTTAACTGTGTTACTTCCAGGGCAATCTGAATGGCAAACATTCAATGCTGGTGAACAATTCAATGTGCTTGGTGACAGTAAGTTTCAAGTTAAAGTAGCGAAAGAAACAGCATACCTTTGCCAATACGGTTAATTTACAGGTAAATTAAGTCATAGAGTAGTGAAAAAGGGGAGAGTAAACGTTATGTTTACTCTCCCCTTTTAGTAAGCAATTAATTGCTTAGTGTTATTTTTTTTGCTTCGCATTGAATGCAGCAAGTTGCTCTTCAGTTGCTGGTAGCTGGTGGTTTTCTTTCCATTCAGCATAAGGCATTCCGTAGATGCGTTCTCTCGCTTGTTCATCTGTCACGTCTAGTTCCAGTTCATCTGCCGCAGACTTATACCATTTACCTAAACAGTTACGGCAAAAATCAGCCAAGATCATTAAATCAATATTTTGAACTTGTTTGTTATCATCTAAATGCGCTAACAAACGTTGTAATACTTTCGCGTCCAACTGATCTTGTTGAATTTGAGTTAATTCTGGTTTGCTCATTATCAATTCCTTGTTATTTCGCTGACTTAATCAGGCCTGTAATATGGCAACTAAAAACGATAACTGCAACAGCTAAGTAAATAGAAGACGCTACAATTAACCACTGTGGCATTGTAAACGATAAGAACTGCCAGTTAATTTCATCACAAAAACCGGTTGGGTTAAACAACCATGGTGCCCATTCATGGAGCGGTGCCCAAGTCGGGAAATTAGGGAAGAAGTCACACGTTGAAAATGGCGAAGGGTTCAATTGAATGTCGGTATGCTCAATTGCGAGGCTTAAACTGTAACCCGCGCTGACAAACCATAATGTAAAACCACTTAAGCGTATCGCTGGATTCGCAGGGGCTATCGCACCCACTAAGCCGGCAATAATAATGCCTATGATTGCTACACGTTCATAAACGCATAATACACAAGGGCTTAATTCCATCACATATTGGAAGAAGAGGGCTGATGCTTCTAACCCCAAACCTGTTAGGGCGAGTAAAACCCAAGGAAGGCGTTGTTTTGGTAGGTTAGAAATAAACTGGTACATATATTGTCTCAAATGAATTTAATAACTATCTACTTTTATAACATATTGTGGCGTTAGATATGAGATGTAGAGTGTAAAAATGTGTAAAAATAAATGCTTATGTAAAGCGATTACTTGTATAAAAAACGCCGCGAATAGCGGCGTTTTTTATGTTTTAGCTAGACTAGTGACCGGCTGATTTAACCGCTTCAGCTGCAGATTCTACATGGGCGGTAATTAAACCCATATCAAGCATCATCGTTGTTGCTGGTTCTAAGAAGTAGATAATGGCACCAAGACCAACTAACGTCATCACAATCGTATATGGTAATGCCATGATAACCATACGGCCATACGATAAGCGTAACAGTGGCGCTACTGCAGACGTTAATAAGAATAAGAACGCAGCTTGTCCATTTGGTGTCGCAACAGAAGGTAGGTTTGTACCTGTGTTAATTGCCACAGCAAGTAAATCAAATTGGTCTCGCGTAATGGTACCATTATCTAATGCCGCTTTAACTTCAGTAATATAAACGGTACCAACAAATACGTTATCACTCACCATCGACAAGATACCATTCGCTAAGTAAAATAGCGGTAGCTGTTGATGTGGGTCTGCAGCAAGTACCGAGTTAATTAGTGGAATGAACAACTGTTGATCAATAATCACAGCAACAATGGTGAAGAATACAGCAAGTAATGCCGTGAAAGGCAGTGCCTCTTCGAATGCTTTACCCAGTGCGTGCTCTTCAGTAATACCATTTAATGCTGTGGCTAGGATGATGACAGATAAACCAATTAAACCAACCGACGCTAAATGAAATGCAAGACCAATAATTAACCAAACCCCAATGGCTGCTTGCGTGTAAAGTTTAACACGTTCACGTTGGCTGCGGTTTGCATCTTCATACTTGTCAAAATCGACAAGGATAGTACGTACAGCCGCCGGTAATTCCGCGCCGTAACCAAAGACTTTGAATTTCTCGACTAGGACACAAGTCAATAGACCAAAAAAGAATACAGGAACCGTTACGGGGGCCATACGTAGTGCAAATTCCAGAAAATCCCAACCTGCTTGTTCAGCAATAATTAGGTTTTGTGGTTCGCCCACCATAGTACATACACCACCAAGTGCAGTACCGACACCAGCATGCATCATAAGCGTTCGTAAGAACGCACGGTAATCATCAAGATCTTGACGCTTAAGTTCATTTACAGATTCATCATCAGTATGGTCATGGTCATGTTTAAAATCACGGCCTGAAGCGACTTTATGATAGATGCTGTAAAAACCAATAGCGACACTAATGACAACCGCGATAACTGTTAATGCATCTAAAAATGCAGATAAGAAAGCTGAAACAAGAGAAAAAGAAAGTGCAAGTAATGCTTTTGATTTGATATTAATCAGCATTTTGGTAAATACATAAAGTAATAACGACTTCATGAAATAAATACCTGCAACCATGAAGATTAATAATAATAATACTTCGATGTTACTCACAATTTCATGCTGAACTTGGTCGGCTGATGTCATCCCTATTGCGACCGCTTCAATAGCAAGCAAGCCACCGGGTTGAAGAGGATAGCATTTTAGGGCCATTGCTAAGGTAAAAATAAATTCGATAACTAATAACCAACCAGCAATAAACGGGTCAATTGAAAAAACAATTGGGTTAATAATGAGGAAGGCAATGATTGCAATTTTATACCACTGAGGTGAATTACCTAAGAAGTTTAACTTTGCCGCCGTACTAAGGCTTATGTCCATGAGGGGTTATCCAATATTTGGTTAAGATTAAGTTTAAGGGATTTGAAAACGGGGATATTCTAAGCATATTTCGTTAGGTGCGCCATCCTTTTTATTGATACAGATTATTGTTATTGCAATTAAATTTATTTTAATATTTAAATCGGAAAATAATTATTCTAGTGATAGTATCTAATTTAAATCTGGTCGGACTTGCATCAGGATGCTAAGATTCTAAAGGACACAACCTGTTATATTTCCAAATGAGAAGTTAAATGGATATTACTGATAGTAAAACAACGAAGAAAAAGCGTCGGAATGACGGTATTATTAAGGCGAAAAGCCCAGCTGGATTTGCCGAAGAATATCTGATCGAATCGATTTGGAAAAATCGCTTCCCTCCAGGTTCAATTCTTCCAGCAGAAAGAGAACTTTCTGAGCTTATTGGTGTTACTCGTACTACGTTACGTGAGGTATTACAACGTTTAGCGCGTGATGGTTGGCTCACTATTCGTCATGGGAAACCAACACAGGTTAATAATTTTTGGGAAACATCGAGTCTATCTATTTTAGAAGATTTAGTGCGATTGGATCCTGAGCGTTTACCTGAATTGGTGAGTGATTTATTATCTGCCCGTACTAATATTAGCGTTATTTTTATTCGAGCTGCGATCAAACGCGATCCTGAACGTGTTGTAGAAATTCTAAATGAAGCTGAAGAACTTGCTGATGATAAAGAAGCCTATACTGCGTATGATTATAGTATGCTACATAAATTAGCCTTTTTATCAGGTAATTTAGTTTATGCGTTGATCCTGAATGGTTTTGATAATATGTACCGTATTTTGGGTAAAATTTATTTTGATTATCCTGAAGCTCGTGTATTAGCACGAAATTTCTACCAAGAATTGAAAGAGATAGCTCAAAATAATCAAGCGGATGAGAGCTTAAACGTTATCCGTAACTATGGTATGAACTCAGGCCTACTTTGGCAGCAGTACCGTGATGAAACATGGGATGATATTTGCGTCGCTTTTGAACAACGTATTAAATAATGATTACGCAATAATCTTATAAAAAAACCAGTCATTGACTGGTTTTTTTATATCCGCGGGACAGTTTAGACCTTAGGGAGGGAACTTTGGCTGATAACCTCCACATTGCCATTAGTTTGAACTTGTTCTAACCTAACATCAAAGCCCCATAATCGATGAAGGTGTTTCATTACTTCTTGTGCTGATTTCGCGTCTAGTGGTATCTCTTGGTGAGGCACATAGCGTAGTGTTAAAGAACGGTCCCCTTTTTTGTCGACATTAAATACCTGAATATTAGGCTCGTTATTACTGAGATTATACTGGGCTGATAGCTTATTTCGCAATTGTTGATACCCTTCTTCATTATGAATCGCCGATACTTCAATAAATTTACTGTTTTCGTTATCTTCGATTGAAAAAAGGTGCATATCACGCATTACTTTAGGTGACAAATACTGGCTAATGAAACTTTCATCTTTAAAATTTTGCATTGCAAAATGCAAGGTTTCTAACCAATCACTACCCGCAATATCAGGGAACCAAGCTGTATCTTCTTCGGTCGGGTTTTCGCAAATACGTCGAATATCTGTAAACATGGCAAACCCTAATGCATAAGGATTCACTCCTGAATAATACGGGCTATTATAAGCTGGTTGCACAATGACGTTAGTATGATTATGCAAGATTTCTAACATGAATTTATCCGACACTAACCCCTCGTCATACATGTGGTTAGTGATGGTATAATGCCAAAATGTTGCCCAACCTTCATTCATGACTTGAGTTTGTTTTTGTGGATAAAAATATTGACTGATTTTGCGAACGATACGAATTATTTCGCGCTGCCAAGACTGTAACAGAGGCGCATTTTTTTCTACAAAATAGAGAATGTTTTCTTGGGGTTCTACTGGGTAATTTGGTTCAACAGGCTCTGGTTTTTGATTATATTGGGGGAGGGTACGCCATAATTCATTGACTTGAGTTTGTAAATAATCTGTGCGTTCTTGTTGGCGTCGTTTTTCTTCACTGAGTGATGGTTCACTTGGGCGTTTATAACGATCAACGCCATAATTCATTAATGCATGACATGAATCGACAATATTTTCGACAGCATCGATACCGTATTTTTGTTCACATTCAGCAATATAATTCTTGGAAAAGACCAGGTAATCAATGATTGAATCTGCATCTGTCCATGATTTAAATAAGTAATTTCTTTTAAAAAAAGAGTTATGTCCATAGCAGGCGTGTGCAATAACTAATGCTTGCATTGGAATGGTGTTCTCTTCCATTAAGTAAGAAATACACGGATTAGAGTTGATAACAATTTCATATGCTAACCCCATTTGACCACGTTTATAGCTTTGTTCTGTTTGAATAAATTTCTTACCAAAACTCCAGTGATTATAACCAATAGGCATCCCTACAGAAGAGTAAGCATCCATCATTTGCTCTGCGGTGATGACTTCAATTTGATTGGGGTAAGTATCAAGTCGGTAGTATTCTGCAATACGTTTAATTTCGATATGATACTCTTCTAGTAGTGGAAAATTCCAATCGGGACCATCGTTGAGCTGCTTCACTTCATCTCTTAACATATAGACTCTCCCTAAGCGGCTTGTTTTTTAAATAGTTCTCGGAATACAGGGTAAATATCCTCCAGCTGGCGAATATGCTGTAAGGCAAACTGTGAGTATTCTTTTGCTACTTTTTCATATTCTCGCCATAAAGTCTGATGGGCACGATTGGTAATCTCGATATAGCTGAAATAACGGACTTTAGGCATGATTTTATCTAGTAATAGCTTACGGCATAGTGGTGAATCATCAGCCCAATTATCGCCATCAGAAGCTTGTGCAGCGTAAATGTTCCATTCATTCACTGGAAACTTATCGGTCACAATCTTATCCATTAGTTTTAAAGCGGACGATACAATTGTGCCACCCGTCTCTTGTGAATAAAAGAATTCATGTTCGTCGACTTCTTTTGCTTGGGTATGATGACGGATATAAACCACTTCAATCGTTTTATAAGTACGTGTTAAGAACAGGTACAGTAAGATATAGAAACGTTTAGCCATGTCTTTAGTTGGCTGATCCATCGAGCCTGAGACATCCATTAGACAAAACATGACAGCTTGGCTATTCGGCACTGCATATTGTTCAAAGTTGTTATAGCGCAAGTCAAAAGTGTCGATGAACGGCACTTTACTGATCCGTTCTTTCAACTCCGCAATTTCTTTTTTTAATTCGCGAACAAATTGGCCTTCAATTTCGTCCTGATTCGCTAATTCATCAACTTGCTGTTGTAGCGCTTTTACTTTTCTTTTTTTGCCAGCGGCTAATGCAGTACGTCTCGCCAATGAATTTTGTAATGATTTAATAATCGAAATATTGCCGGGGTTACCATGTGAAGTATAGCCCGCACGGCGGGTTTTCATTTCAACGATACTGTTAAACTGATTTTCTTGTAAATTCGGTAACTCTAAATCTTCAAATAACAGATCAAGGTATTCGTCTTTTGAAATTTGAAAATTAAAATCATCATTACCTTCACCACTATCGCTGGCTTCTCCTCCGCCAGAACCTGAACCGCTACCTGGTGGTGGTCGGTTAATTTTATCACCAGTAATGAATTGGTCGTTACCAGGGTGAACTATGGTACGTTTACCGCCTTTACCTTGGTGGAAAATAGGTTCCGAGATGTCACGAGTTGGAATACTGACACTTTCTCCAGATGTAATATCCTGAATACTACGATTGTTTACAGCATCAGATACCGCCTTTTTTATTTGTGAGTTATAACGACGCATAAAGCGTTGTCGATTAACGGTACTTTTATTTTTGCCGTTTAATCTGCGATCAATAAAATGTGCCATCTCATTCCCCTAAAAAATACGGTTATGATGATTTACGTACGCGTAAATACCATTCTGACAATAGCCTAACTTGTTTCTTGGTGTAGCCTTTCTCCATCATGCGGTCAACAAAATTGTCATGTTTTTGTTGTTCGTCTGTGGATGTTTTGCCGTTAAATGAGATAACGGGTAACAACTCCTCGGTATTGGAGAACATTTTCTTTTCGATCACAGTACGGAGTTTTTCATAGCTAACCCAAGACGGGTTTTTACCACTGTTATTGGCTCTGGCACGGAGTACAAAGTTAACGATTTCATTACGGAAGTCTTTAGGGTTGCTGATACCTGCAGGCTTTTCTATTTTTTCCAGATCATTATTCAATGCTTCACGGTCAAATAACTGGCCTGTCTCAGGATCTCGGTATTCTTGATCTTGGATCCAGAAGTCAGCATAAGTTACATAACGGTCGAATATGTTTTGGCCATATTCAGAATAAGATTCTAAGTAAGCGGTTTGGATTTCTTTGCCAATAAATTCTACATATTTGGGAATTAAATAACCTTTTAAAAACTCTAAATACCGGTCCGCAATGTCTTGAGGAAACTGCTCTCGTTCAATTTGTTGTTCTAATACATAAAAAAGATGAACTGGGTTTGCTGCAACCTCGGCATGATCAAAGTTGAATACTTTTGATAAAATCTTATAAGCAAAACGGGTTGATAGGCCAGACATACCTTCGTCGACGCCTGCATAATCACGATACTCTTGATATGACTTTGCTTTTGGATCGGTATCTTTTAACGTTTCGCCGTCGTAAACACGCATTTTGGAGTAGATTGATGAATTTTCAGGATCTTTAAGACGCGATAACACGGTGAATTGAGACAACGCATCAAGTGTACCAGGTGCGCATTTAGCATTGTGTAGCGCACTGTTTTCTAATAGTTTACGGTATATAGATTGTTCTTCACTCACGCGTAAACAGTAAGGTACTTTAACAATATAGACACGGTCTAAGAACGCTTCGTTGTTTTTGTTATTACGGAATGTTTGCCACTCAGACTCATTGGAGTGAGCAAGGATAATCCCTTCGAAAGGCAGAGCTGATAGACCTTCGGTACTGTTGTAGTTACCTTCTTGCGTTGCAGTGAGTAGAGGATGTAGCACTTTGATGGGGGCTTTGAACATCTCGACAAATTCCATCATTCCTTGGTTTGCTTTACAAAGCGCGCCTGAATAGCTGTATGCATCGGGGTCATCTTGTGAAAAATGCTCTAACTGACGAATATCAACTTTACCAACTAACGAGGAAATATCTTGGTTGTTTTCATCACCGGGTTCAGTTTTAGCAATGGCAATTTGATGGAGTATAGACGGACGCACTTTTTCTACTTTAAACTGGCTTATATCACCGCCAAATTCTTTCAAACGTTTAGCAGCCCAAGGTGACATTACATGCCCAAGGCGGCGGGTTGGGATACCGTATTCGTTACGCAGAATGCTGGCATCTTCATTCACGTCAAACAAACTAAAAGGGTGATCGTTAACGGGAGATCCTTTAATGCGATAAATTGGTAAATTCTGCATTAAGTCTTTTAATTTTTCGGCGAGTGATGATTTACCACCGCCCACTGGGCCAAGTAGATACAGAATCTGTTTCTTTTCTTCTAAGCCCTGAGCAGAATGTTTTAAATAGGCGACAATTTGCTCGATGGCATCTTCCATACCATAAAAATCTTTAAAGGCTGGATAACGTGCTACAACACGATTTGAAAATAATCGGCTTAGGCGAGAGTCGGTTGCGGTATCAACCATTTCAGGCTCACCAATTGCGTTTAGTAATCTTTCAGCTGCAGATGCATATACACTTCTGTCGTCACGGCACAAATTCAAGAATTCTTGAATGGTATACTCTTCTTCACGACTTTCTTCGTATCTTTGCTGGTAATGTTCAAAAATACTCATAGTTACCCCCAAATGTAATTACTTGCATCCGCAAACATTAGCATCTACAAGTCTGAAGTATTTCTCACTTCTAATCTAAATTTAGACTTTGATTTTAAAATTGCGCAATTAAATTGCGGTTTTATAAGCGTTTTATTGTTTTTTAATTATGGCTGCAATATATTATTTAAAAGGTAATCGTGCGTTTGTTAGTGAATGAGGAGATGTAAGGGTTATTTTGCGGACTTTTGTATTATTATTTATTGATATAACAATATATAAACAAAGTATAGTCTAATCAAGATGTGATTAAATATTATTTAGAATTGATATTTCCCTATGAAGGGAATTACTTTAGTGACAGGCTTACGCTAAAGGGGGGTTAAAGTAAACCTGTTTGGGGAAGTGCTATGCTGTTATCGTTTCATGTAGCAATTTATTTAACATACGCATTGTTGCTTGCACACCCGCGAATACTTGGTTAGAGCTAACACCACGGGTTCGGAAACTTCGATCACCTTGTTGCCAAGTAATAAAGCTTTCTGTTAATGCACTGGTTTTACCGCCGGGTGGAATACGTACTTGATAGTTTTCTAAATTTGGATAATCAAATCCAACTTTGTGCATGATGGCTTGAATTGCCATACTAAACGCATCAAAGCCACCATTACCCGATCCCGCTGATTTGTATATCTCATCGCCGATACGAATACGGATACTTGCGGTGGAATCTACATTGAGTCCTGATGTAATCGAACAGTTGAGCAGTTCAATATGAGAGTAATCTTTACTTTCCAGTAAATCAGCAATAATAAAGGGTAAATCTTCAGGTGTGATAATTGCTTTTTGATCACCTAAAGTGACAATACGCTCGAGCAATTTAGTTTTTTGCTCGGGGCTTAAGTCTATACTTAACTCTTCAAGATTTTTTTCTAGCGATGCTTTACCACTCATTTTCCCGAGCGCATAGGTTCGGGTACGCTTAAATCGTTCAGGACCTAACACCGTTTGATATAAGCCCCCTTTATTATCGCCATCGGCATGAATGCCACTGGTCTGAGTAAATACGTCTGCGCCAATAATAGGTGCATTTGCTGACGTTATTTTACCCGAGAAATTTTCAATCATTTGGCTTATCTGATGGATACATTCTTCATTGATTGATGATTCGATACCAAGTTTATCTTTAAGGACCACAGCAACTTCTGCAAGTGAGGCATTACCAGCGCGTTCACCTAAACAGTTTACTGTGCAATGAATAGCGCTAATGCCAACTTTTGCTGCAGCAAGCGCATTTGCTGTGGCTAAACCGTAATCATTATGTGGATGAAAATCAAAGTACTGTTGCGGATAACGCGCAATCATATCAGACAGACTGACATGCACTTCATCTGGAGACATTACACCTAGTGTATCTGGCAGCATGTAATGTTGGATTGGTAAATCTATAAGTGCATTGATCATGTTGTAAACATAATCAGGATTGTCACTGTAACCATTAGACCAATCTTCAAGATAAATATTAACCGTTAACCCTTGCTCTATGGCGTAGTGAATGGTTTCTCTAATATCTGCAATATGTTGCGCTGGGGTTTTACGGAGTTGCTCGGTACAGTGTTTTTCACTACCTTTGGTGAGTAAGTTGATCACTTTGGCACCGCTGGACGTTATCCAGTCAACGCTTTTTGTATGGTCGACAAAACCCAGTATTTCGATTCGGTCTGCAACGTGTTCTTGTTCTGCCCACTGCATTAATGAGGATACGGCATGTTTTTCGCCAAGAGAAACGCGTGCAGATGCAACTTCAATTCGGTCAACATTAAGGGATTGGAGTAGGGCTTTGGCAATACTAACTTTTTCGTCGGGGGTGAAGGAGACCCCTTGGGTTTGCTCTCCATCACGAAGAGTTGTGTCCATTAATTGGACTTGAGGGCGCACTATTTCCATATTTGCTACCTGCTTCAAATTGTAGGGAAAGAGCGGATAGAAGATGACTATCCGCTTTTAAACCAAATCTTAGTGTGTTCAGTGATCTACTAAGACTGTGCTATACCGAAAAGTTAGCTTGCTTCAGTCCATAACCATGGAAACTGCTGCTTATTTTTAGCTTCGAATTCAGTGATTTTAGCTTCATGCTTTAATGTCCATGAGATATCATCAGCGCCTTCGATAAGGCTTTGCTTACGGAATGGGTCAACCTCAATATTAATAACAATACCACCCGGTGTTGTTACCGTTTGTGCAGGCAGGTCAACAGTAAACTCGACACCTTCGTTAGCATCAATTTCAGCTATTAATGCGGCGAGTTCTTGTTTACTTACACGGATGGGTAAAATACCGTTTTTAAAGCAGTTAGAGTAGAAGATATCAGCATAGCTAGTTGAAATAATGGTATTGAAACCAAAATCTTCAATTGCCCACGGCGCATGTTCACGTGATGAACCACACCCAAAGTTATCGCCAGCAACTAAAATTTTAGCGCCTTTGAATGCGGGTTTGTTTAATTCAAATTTAGGGTTTTCTGAACCATCATCAAGAAAACGCCAGTCATGAAATAAGTGAATGCCAAAGCCGGTACGTTCTACTTTTTTCAAGAACTGTTTTGGAATGATTTGGTCGGTATCTACGTTACTACGATTCATTAATGCAGCAACACTAGTATGATTTTTGTATGCTTTCATTTTAATTCCTTGATCACTAATGTGCTAAAGCTTATGCCCAGTTACGGATATCAACAAAGTGGCCTTCAATTGCCGCGGCTGCAGCCATTGCTGGTGATACAAGGTGTGTACGACCACCTTTACCTTGACGACCTTCGAAGTTACGGTTTGACGTAGATGCACTACGTTGACCTTCGCTTAGTTGATCACCATTCATTGCTAAACACATAGAGCAACCTGGTTCACGCCATTCCCAACCCGCATCAACTAAGATCTTATCTAGACCTTCTTTTTCCGCTTGTTCTTTAACAAGGTATGAACCTGGAACTGCAATGGCTTGTACTGAAGCGCTTACCTTTTTACCGACTGTTAATTCAGCAATAGCACGGAAATCTTCAATACGACCGTTAGTACAAGAACCAACGAACACAAGATCAATATTAATATCAGTGATAGCAGCCCCAGCTTCAATGTCCATGTAGGCAAGGGCGCCTTTACATGCAGAAGCTTTAATTTCATCACTAAAATCACTTGGTGAAGGTACCGTTGCGTTTACGGCTACAACTTGTTCTGGTGATGTACCCCAAGTAACTTGTGGTGCAATCTCTTCTGCTTTAAGCTCGACGATAGTATCAAATGTAGCACCGTCATCAGTTGGTAGTGATTTCCAGTATGCGAGTGCAGCAGCCCAGTGATCACCTTTGGGTGCGAATTCTTTACCTTTAAGGTAAGCATATGTTGTTTCATCTGGTGCAATAAGGCCGGCACGTGCGCCACCTTCAATCGCCATGTTACATAAGGTCATGCGACCTTCCATGGTCAGATCTCGAATTGCAGATCCCGCAAATTCGATAACATGGCCAGTACCGCCAGCAGTACCAATTTTACCGATAACAGCAAGGGCAATATCTTTTGCTGTTGAATACTTCGATAATGTACCTTCTACGCTTATTAGCATTGTTTTTGATTTTTTCTGTTGTAGTGTCTGAGTGGCCATTACATGCTCAACTTCAGACGTACCGATACCGAAGGCTAACGCACCAAATGCACCATGTGTTGCAGTATGTGAATCACCACAAACAGCAGTCATACCTGGGTGGATAAAACCATGTTCAGGTACCACAATATGAATAACACCATTATTAACGTTTTGCATATCGTAAATAAGGAGGTCGTGTTCACTGCAGTTGTTTGCCATCGTATCAATTTGCTTTGCTGCAATTGGATCTTTAATTGGTAGATGACGGTCAACGGTTGGTACACAGTGATCCATTGTCGCTAGAATACTATGACGATTACGGATCTTACGCTTTTGTACTTTTAAGCCTTCAAATGCTTGTGGACTTGTTACTTCATGCATCAAGTGACGATCGATGTAGAGCAGCGGGGTTCCATTCTCTGGTTCATAAACTAAGTGTGAATCCCAAATTTTTTCATACATTGTCTTTTTCATTGCTTCCCTTCCCATCAAGCGAGATATTTATACTTTCTTATATCTTGATACTATGACAATTGTGTGACCTTCTTCAAGAACATAATTTCATAAATAGTTAGAATTATAAATATCCAGTTTTCTATTGTTTGTCATTGTTAACTCATATTGGAGTATAAAGCTGTTTAATTTGAATTGTCCAGTTTCATATATTGCTTAGTTTGCCATTTGCGGGGTTATTTGTTTTTTACAATATGTTTAATATTTTCACTTTTTAGTTTTTCAACGTGGTAAATAAAGTAATTTAAACAATATTTAAGGTCATGATTGTAGAAATAACCATATAACCTATGCTTAAAAGAAGTAATAACCATGTATTATTTTAAATAGATCAATGATTAAAGGAGTGAGGGAATGAATTCTTTAAGAGTATCTGACTATATGCAGTTACGGCCAGTTAAATTGACTGCAGATATGCCTGTGGCAACGGCGGTAGATAGGTTACTAAGATCTACTCACATTGGTGCGCCTGTGGTGAATGATAGTGATACGCTCATTGGCTGGATTTCTGAACAGGATTGCTTAGCATCGTTACTGGAATCGAGTTATTACTGTGAAGAGGTCGCGATAGTTGAAGACTTGATGAGAAAGGATGTGCTCACGGTTCGGGTGACGGACAGTATTATTGAACTCGCGCAGCAAATGCTAGAAGCGAAGCCTAAAGTTTATCCTGTGATTGACGATGAAGGCTTATTAGTGGGGATCATTTCTCGTCGAAATGTACTCAAAGCAATGGATAAGCAACAACAAGCGTGTTACCTAAATGCCGCAAATATTTAGTTAATGTCAATGTTAAAAAGGCTACAAAATTTGTAGCCTTTAAACTATGTACTCATATTATTTAACAATAATATGGATTATCTATGCAATTGCAGTATCGCCCGCTTTGTTAGCGTGAAAACGTTTTTCACCGAAATACGCGTAAGTTAAGCAAATAATAGACGCGAAGCAAGAGGCGACAAGAACCATGAAACCACCATCCCAACCAAAATGGTCGACTGTATAGCCCAGTACTGCATTGGCAGCAACTGCGCCGCCTAGGTAGCCAAATAGACCGGTTAGGCCCGCCGCTGTGCCTGCTGCTTTTTTAGGTGCAAGCTCAAGTGCGTATAGGCCAATTAGCATAACAGGGCCGTAAATCAGGAATCCAATCGCAATTAATGCCGCCATATCGATGGCAGGGTTTCCTGGTGGGTTAAACCAGTAAACAAGCACCGCAATAGTGACGAGTGCCATAAATAGTATTCCTGCTGGCGCACGACGTCCTTTAAATAATTTATCTGAGATCCAACCACAAAGTAGGGTGCCTGGAATACCCGCCCATTCATACAAAAAATAAGCCCAAGAAGAACCATCTACAGTGAAACCTTTTGCTTCTTTTAGGTACACAGGCGCCCAATCTAAAACGCCGTAACGGATCATATAAACAAAGGCGTTAGCAACCGCGATAGACCATAACAGTTTATTATTAAGAACATATTTTAAGAAAATCTCTTTTGCCGTCATTTCTTGTTCATGATCTGTGCTGTAATCATCTGGATAATCATCTTTATATTCTTCGATTGGTGGTAACCCACAAGATTGCGGAGTATCACGCACAGTGAACCAGACAAAGACAGCGACGAGTACAGCAAAGAAAGCTGGTACATAAAATGCGGTATGCCAATCGTCATTAAATGCCCATAAGCCAAGTAAGAACATAGGGCCGATTAAGCCGCCACCGACGTTATGCGCAACATTCCAAACCGAGACTAATTCACCCCGTTCTTTTTTAGACCACCAGTGAACTATGGTTCTGCCACAAGCAGGCCAGCCCATACCTTGGAACCAACCATTTAAAAACAGTAACACGAACATTGCAGTAATACTGCTGGTTGCCCAAGGCATGTAGCCAAAAGTAAACATGATCGCGGCTGACATTAATAACCCAGCGGTTAAGAAGTAGCGTGGGTTCGAGCGGTCAGAAACACTGCCCATCAAGAATTTAGAGAGTCCATAAGAAATAGATACCGCAGATAAAGCAACACCCAAATCGCCACGGCTAAAGCCTTGTTCAATCAGGTATGGCATGGCTAAACTGAAGTTTTTACGAACTAGGTAGTAGCCTGCGTAGCCAACGAAAATACCAAAGAATAACTGCCATCTTAAATATTTATAGGTGGAGTCAACTTGGTCTGCGGGTAAACGAGCAATGTGCTCTTTCGGTTTGAAAATACCAAACATTTATAACCTCGAGTTTCAACGTGTTGATGGTTTTAAATAACCATTTTGTAGGGTTTGAAGTTCGTTCGAGCGAAAATCGAGTGCATTTTATTTTTTTTAGCGTCTTTTTGATGTGATTTAGATCGAATAAATATCTGTTTAAAATCAAATGGCTAAGGTATGTGAATAAACATATGTAAATTAGTTAATCGTTATCGTATCTGTAAATAAATCGTGACACCTTGTAAAGGCATATATCCACTACCTGTTTAGTGGTATTTTAATGGTTTGTACGTATCATAATGTCAAGTAGTGTAAATAATCTGTGCCATATTTAATTAAATTTATATTTGCTCAGTGTTTAACTAATCGCCTAAAAAATGTGCCATAACGATGACCAATCGAGGTTATAGCGAGGCGACTGAAGTGCTTTTCATTTGAAATTCAATAATCATTTGAAATTCTAGAGATACTGGCATAGTATTTCGCTTTTAAAACTAGAGTTAATGGGCGCTTTCTAACTATTATGCAGAGTATCTTAAAATCCCTGACGGCTGAGCTATCTAACTGTATGCATTCCGATCGTTTTCATTTTAAACGTCGTTTACAAACAGCGCAAAAACTACCTTCTGAAAAGCAAGAAAAAGCTATCGATAAGCTGCAGCAAGATATTGCGGCATCGTCGAGCCTGCGTCAGTCGCGTATTGATAACTTACCAGTAGTCTCTTATCCTGAAGATCTGCCTATTAGTCAAAAGCGTGATGATATCGCTAATGCTATTTTAAATAACCAAGTGGTTATTATTGCAGGCGAAACTGGTTCGGGTAAAACCACTCAGATCCCTAAAATATGTCTCGACCTCGGTTTAGGTATTGATGGCATGATAGGGCATACACAGCCAAGACGACTTGCGGCGCGTACGGTTGCGAATCGTATTGCTGAAGAGCTTGATTCAGAGCTTGGTGAGCATGTAGGTTATAAGATCCGTTTTAACGATAACGTCAGCAAGAAAAGTTACATCAAGCTGATGACCGACGGTATTTTACTCGCTGAGATCCAACAAGATCGCTTCTTAAGTAAATATGACGTGATCATTATTGATGAAGCCCATGAGCGTAGTTTAAACATTGATTTTATCCTCGGTTATTTAAAACAATTACTTAACCGTCGCCCCGATTTAAAAGTGATTATTACGTCAGCGACTATTGATCCAGAACGTTTTTCTAAGCACTTTGGTAATGCGCCGATGATTGAAGTGTCTGGTCGTACTTACCCTGTTGAAGTGCGTTATAACGCGTTAGCAGAACAAGAAGACGGGCACGAACGTGACCAAATCCAAGGTATTGTTGATGCAGTCGATGAACTGCAGAGCGAAGGCCTTGGGGATATCCTAGTGTTCCTTAACGGGGAACGTGAGATCCGTGATACTGCGGATGCATTAAACAAGTTAAAACTTCGAGATACTGAAGTACTGCCTTTGTATGCGCGTTTAACGAATGCAGAGCAAAACCGTATTTTCCAAAGCCATGTTGGTCGTCGAGTTGTATTATCGACAAACGTGGCAGAAACATCATTAACGGTGCCGGGTATCAAATATGTGATTGATCCAGGTACTGCGCGTATCAGTCGTTATAGTTTCCGTACTAAAGTGCAACGCCTGCCGATTGAGGCTATATCACAAGCCAGTGCAAATCAGCGTATGGGGCGTTGTGGCCGTGTTAGTGCGGGTATTTGTATTCGACTTTATAGTGAAGAAGATTTTAATAACCGTCCTGAATTCACAGATCCTGAGATTCAGCGTACTAACCTTGCCTCTGTTATTTTAAAAATGCATGCATTGGGGTTAGGGGATGTTGCTAATTTTCCATTCGTACAGCCGCCAGATAGCCGTAATATTACCGATGGTCTAAAACTGCTTGAAGAATTAGGCGCTATTGATATCAGTAACGCTGATCATAATAAACGCCTGACGCCTGTCGGTATTGCGTTGGCTAAATTACCGATTGATCCACGTCTTGCACGTATGGTAATGGAAGCAAACACTAATGGTTGTTTGAATGAAGTGATGGTGATTACGGCGGCATTGTCGATTCAAGACCCACGTGAACGACCAATAGAAAAACAGCAAGCGGCGGATGAACAACATCGTCGTTTCTATGATAAAGAATCTGATTTTATCACTTTCTTGAACCTTTGGAATTACGTCAAACAGCAACAAGATGCGCTATCTTCATCGCAGTTCCGTCGTCTATGTAAGAAAGACTATCTTGCGTATATGCGCGTACGTGAGTGGCAGGATATTTACTCGCAGCTGTCGCAAGTGGTGAAAGAACTCGGCTTTAATGTTAACCCTGTTCAAGTTAACGAAGAAGGCGAGGTCAGTAACAGTGATAATATCCATAAAGCGCTATTGGCGGGTATGTTAAGTCACATTGGTTTTAAAGATAAAGACCAAGATTATTTAGGTGCGCGTAACAGTAAGTTTAATATCTTCCCTGGCTCTGGCTTATTTAAAAAACAGCCTAAATGGGTAATGGTGGCGGAGCTGGTGGAAACATCACGTTTGTTCGGTCGTATCGCAGCGAAAATCCAACCTGAATGGATTGAACCGCTTGCACCACATTTAAACAAATCAACATACAGTGAACCGCATTGGGAAAAACGCCGTGGTGCGGTTGTCGCAGCTGAAAAAGTCACCTTGTATGGTTTAGTCATTGTTGCTAAGCGCATGGTGAACTACAGTCAGATTGATCCTGGATTATGCCGTGAAATATTTATTCGTAGTGGTCTAGTTGAAGGTGAATTTAATACTAAGCATGCGTTCTTTAAGCACAATATGGCGGAAGTAGAACGTATTCATGCATTAGAACATAAATCTCGCCGCCGTGATATTTTGGTTAGTGACGATGATTTATTTGGTTTTTATGCTGATATTATTCCTGACTATGTTTGCTCTGGTCGTCACTTTGATAGCTGGTGGAAAAAAGAGAGCAAGCAAACCCCTGATTTATTAACGTTAACCCAAGCACGTTTGATGAAGCATAATGCAGAAGCGATAACTGCACATAGCTATCCAGAATTTTGGAGTCAAAACAGCTTTAAATTCAAATTGGAATACAATTTTGAACCTGGTACCGTTGAAGATGGTATCACGGTGATTATTCCATTATCGATCCTCAATCAAGTTAATGAACAAGGCTTTGATTGGCAGATCCCTGCTTTACGTGAAGAATTGATCATTACCATGATTAAGGCGTTGCCAAAAACACTGCGCCGTAATTTTGTACCTGCGCCAAATTATGCTGGGGCAGCACTGGAGAATATGGACCCTAGTCAAGGTGAATTAGCCGCAAGTCTGAATAAACAGTTATTGCGTATGACGGGTGTCCGTTTAGAACTAGATGTATGGGAGCACTTGACGCTACCGACGCACCTTAAAATGCATTTTAAAGTGGTTGATGAAAAGTTAAATAAAATTAGCATTGGTGATGACTTAGGCGTATTAAAGCAGCAACTACAAGGTAATATTCAAGAAACCTTAGTGAAGGTGGCTGACAAAGGTATTGAGAAGAAAGATCTTATTACGTGGGACTTTGGTCATTTACCGACTGAATTTAAACAAAAGCATGGTGGTTATGAAGTTAAAGCGTATCCCGCTTTAGTTGATAACAAAAAATCGGTTGAAATTAAGTTGTTTGATCACCAAGAAGACGCTGATGTTGCTGCGAAAGCGGGTTTACGTCGTTTGATTTTACTTAATGTACCATCACCGATTAAATACCTTGAACAGAAACTACCAAATAAAGCGAAACTCGGGCTGTATTTCAATCCGTTTGGTAAAGTGACTGATCTGATCCACGATTGTATTTCTTGTGCTGTTGATAACATCATCGAAAAAGAGCCTGCACCGAGTGATGCCGATAGCTTTGAAGTATTAAAAGAACGGGTTCGTGCCAACATTGCAGATGAAACCGTTGAAGTTGCGAAGCAAGTTGAGAAGATTCTCACTGCCGCGCATCAAGTGCATAAGCAGATTAAAGGTAAAGTATCGCTTGATATGATCGTGGCTAATGGTGATATCAAAGCCCAATTAGCGAAGCTTATTTACAGTGGTTTTGTGACCAATACAGGTGTTAAAAAATTAGCAGATGTACAACGTTACATTGCTGCGATTGAACATCGATTAAATAAGCTTAAGATTGATCCTATTCGTGACCGTGGCCATTCAGTTGAAGTGCAGCCGTTATTGGAAATTTATGTTCAGTTAACTAAGATGCCGCGACTAACACTTGCACAACAAAGTGAGTTATTAAAACTGCGTTGGATGTTAGAAGAGCTACGTGTATCGTTATTTGCTCAACAATTAGGGACCAGTTATCCGGTATCGATTAAGCGCGTAAAAATCGCATTTGCAGAGTTTAAAGCGAGTTTGTAGTCGACTTAATTCTATTTAGACCTGGTCTGTTATAATGAAGAAGGGAAGCTATATGGCTTCTCTTTTGTTTATATAACCCACTGGTCTCGGCCATTTTTCTTCGCTTGATATAATTTTCGATCTGCTTGCTGCATTAAGCTTTTTACCGTTAGTTTCCTATCCGGAATGACACTCACTACACCAAAACTCATTGTGATTATGGCATGTTCATTAATGCCTGCATGTCGAATCTCTAATGATCTCACTACATTAACGAGTTTTTCAGCAACTAATTTAGCGCCCTTTGTATCTGTATTTGGTAATAACATACAGAACTCTTCACCCCCATAACGGGCGACTAACTCGGAGGGTCTTCGCAGGGACTTATTAAGTGTGGATGCGACCGATTTTAAGCACTCATCACCTTGGACGTGACCGTAGTGATCATTGTATATTTTAAAGAAGTCTATATCAGCAAGAATAAAGGTGAGGGGTTGAGCATGGCGTTTCGCACGGGATAGCTCTTTTGAAAATAGCGCATCTAGGTGTCTACGATTTGCAATACCAGTTAAGCCATCAAGCGTGGCCAGGCGCTCTAATTCTTCATTTGCCAATTCCAAATCATTCTTGGTTTTTAATAGTTGTGAACGCATTGCTGCAATACGTTCCATCGCAGTCATTTTAGCAATGAGTATTTGTTTCTGAATGGGTTTTGGTAAGTAGTCATCACCACCGGCTTCAATACCAATCATGATATCTTCTGGTTCAGTTTTACCACTGAGAAATATAATGGGCACCCAATCAGTAAACTCTTGCCTAATTTGTTTTGCTACTTGATAACCGTTAATACCTATCATCACAACACCCAGCAACACAATATCTGGATTACACTTTGAAAATAGTGCGATGCCCGTTTCACCATTTTCTGCGTCGAAGACTTCGTGATTAAGATGTTGTAGGTAAGATCGAATAATTAGTCGTTCGATCTTGGAGTCATCGATTATGAGGATCTTCATCGGCAGTCCTTGCTCTTTTTAGTCGTTGTCCGATAAATACGGTTCAGATAACTAAATATAGCAAGTATCTGTTTAGTTAGTGTAATTTTTTGTTGCTCTGTATCACACACTTAGTGTTATACGCCTTCATCGTTGCTTTAACTTGAAATATTTCGTCAGTTGTTAGCTCGTCATCCCAGGTCACAATTGCGGAGATAGTTGGGCTTTGAGCTGCTTTTAATAGAGTATGAAATTTATTGTTCACTTTCGCTTTATGGATTATTAATGCACTATCTGCGCTAATGCCATGTTGTAATAGCAATGCGGCAGTCAGTGTCATTGGCGGTGCAATGATTGCAGTCCAGTGACCATGGTTTTCTTTAATTATAGCGTCATCAACATTAATAAAAGTCTTATTTTGTGTAGAAGTATCTGCGTTATACATAAAAGATTTAGTTTGCATAGTCACGTACCTGTTTTTATATCCAGTGGTTATACATACAGTAGTGTTTTGTTGTGAGATTTGCAAGTATTTATTCTCTTTTAAATGAGTAAATATGGTACGGTATTTTATAAGCTGTTGATTTTTAGGTTTTTGTTGATTTCTTCTTTTGTGGGTGAACCGTTGAGTGAGGCATGCTGAGTGTTAACAAACTAAATACAGTTCATCAGTGGTGGCTCACTACCGTGTTATTTACAGTACTTTTATGCGGTTTCATCAATTATCTTTAGAGACGATTATTGATGAGCCTGCAATGAAATATCAAGCGGAGGGTGTTAAGCGTGGGCTGTTTAAAAGTAAGCCGTTGCGGTTGTTCAACTGGATGAGAGCTGATAGTAGCGCCTCTTCTTTTAATGGTTTTGTTAATACGTAGTCTGCACCTGCGTTAAGCATGTGGATACGTGTGTCCTCGTAGGCATCCGCAGTACAGGCAAATATGGGTAAAGTTGCAATATCGAGTGGTAATGTACGTATAGCGCTTATCGCATCAATACCATTCATAACAGGCATATGATTATCCATTAATATCAAATCGTAATGCTGAGTCTGTACTTTTGCAATTGCCTGAGCGCCATTTTCAACAATATCACTGCTGATTTGCCTGAGTTTCAAGAATGAAGACAGAACAAGTTGGTTTACTTTGTTGTCTTCGGCTATCAGTACATGTAAGCCGGCAAAATCAGTAATGTCATGGTTAAGTGGGGTAACAATTTTTGTTTCTTCGCCGCACTCTAATGGAATTTCGACTGTAAATGTTGAGCCTTGTCCTTTAATGCTTTCTAGTTTGATATTACCGTCCATTAAATTAAGTAATTGTTTAACAATCGATAAGCCTAACCCGGTTCCACCGAACTGTCGGGTTGTTGAGGATTCTTCTTGTGTAAATGGGTCAAAAATGGCTGTAATTCGTGAGCGATCAATACCAATTCCAGAGTCACTGACGGCAATGGAAATGGTGTGTATATTACCTTCCACTTTTGTTTCATTAAAAGAGACGGTAACACCCCCTTGTTTAGTGAATTTAAGTGCGTTATTAACCAGATTAAACAAGATTTGCCTGATTCTGGCTTTATCACCTAAGTACCAACTATTGTGTTCTAAATTATTAATCACTTTGAATATAATGCCTTTTTCTATACCGAGTGTGTAATAAGTGCTAGCTAAAGAGCCTGCAATGTCGGATAGATTAAAGTTTGCGTTCTCTAGATCTAATTGGCCTTCTTCGATTTTAGAAAAGTCCAGAATATCATTGAGTAATGCCATCATGTGATTACCCGAATCCATAATGGTTTTTAGGTGGGTGTTTTGTTCTTCAGTAAGTTGAGTTTTAGTTAGAATTTGCCCCATACCTAACACACCGTTCATAGGGGTTCGGATCTCATGACTCATATTTGCCAGAAAGCGGGTTTTTGATTTTTCACTGCGGCGGGCATGATCCACGGCTTCTTGTAATTCTAGCGTTTTATGCTCTAAAGAATGGCTCATATTGAGTAATGCATTGCCGAGGGTGGCCACTTCGCAATTGCGATCAATCAGTAATTTATCGATAAAATCACCCTTACCAATATTGTTCGCCAATTTAGTCAAGTCAGTGAGTGGACCAGTAATATTTTTAGCAATCACATAACTTATCCAAGCCACAATAGGGATGCATAAAGACACGAGAAAGAGTAATTTATAAAACAGATCAAATAGTGGAACCATGATTGTGTCATAAGGCGCCGTGGCCAATAAAGACCAGTCGCCAGTCATCTCGGCACCGTATTCACCTAAATCGGCGTAACCAGAAATAACCTTACGATTATCGGCATTGTTGTAGATAGCATAACCATCCATATCTCCTTCGAGCTTGGCTTGTAGTGATTCAATTGCGAAGTCTTTGTGTGGGCTTAATAAACGCATATTAGGATCTGTTGTGATCAAGACATTCCCTGGGTCATCGACTAAATAGGCATATTCATCTCCAATTGTTTGTTGGTCTATGTCAGCAACGATATCGAATAATTCGGTGATATTAACTTCACTGACTAAAACCCCGATGACTTCCGCTGATCGAGGATCGAATACTGCACTGACAAATTTAAAATCAAAATGTCGTTGCTGAAAGTGGTTATTAGTTTCACCACCTAAGTGCGTTAAAGGAGAAATATATGCATGGGATGGATCGGCGAGTGCCTTATTAAATTCATTTTTTATGTTTTCGGCATAGGAAAAAATATTGTCGTTAATTGTGTGGCTTTCTGATGCCGCAATGATTTTTCCTTTTACGTCTACGTAATATATTGATTTGTAATGAGGATAGGTGTCAATGATGTCTTCAAAATGATTGGTTATTTCGACATAATCGGCAAGTGCGAACAGCGGACTTTTACTGAGTAGCTCAAAGTTAAGCTGTACTTTAAGCATAAAGTTATCGACTTTCTTTGCTGCGTTCTCAACATTATGTTGTAAATGTAATCCGGTATTTATCTCAAACTGCTTTTGCATGCTATAAAACATGATGCCCGTCGTTGTTAACCAAAAAAATAAAATTAAACCGATAAATGATAATGCGATCTTATTCTTGAGTAACATTGCAACATCCACGTAGTTGGCATTGATAAAAAGCGAGTAAGGTGATTTTAAATCGCGCGAGATCCTGAAGATACATAGGCATACCTGTAATCATAGCTGAATAATTCATGCTGTAACTAGTCTATGTCTCAGCGCCAATAAATGGAAAGTCCTAGGTCACATTTTAGCTTTCCATATAAGTACTAGCTCACAAGATTTTTAAAAATGTTTATAATAATAGCGGGAATTATATGCATGACTTGGACCTGTTAAAATAATTAGTTAGCGTTGATAGTGAGCTTAACTCAGCTGTGAAAGACAAGGAATAGTGTCGGTTATGTTGTACGTGCTAATACATTATAAGTAATCGCAAGGAGTGCATTATGCCAAATAGCGTTAAACAAACAGTGGCTAAAAAGGAAACCTTAGATCCCCAAATATCTAAAATTATAGAGCCAGTATTAAAAATTGATGAACCGACAGCGTATAACGATTATGAAATTGTCGCGAAAGTACTATTTCAAGCATTGAATTTTTTCCCCCCTTTATATACACAATCTATATTTGGCCCTATTCGTACTTGGATCCCACCACACAAAAAACATTCTGAATTTAACATTATTGATTTTTGGCGACCAATAAGGACAGCGAATTATTTAGTTGATACCCTAGTGCCAGCATTTCCGCATGGACCAGGTCCTTGGGCTAGAACGTTATTACCACCTGTAGTACAAAATCTGTTTTGGCGACCAAGTCATTATTTTCAACAAGCAGACCCGCTAGCAAGCGTCACCTCATTTATCAATGAACAGTGGATCTATGTTAATGGTATCGCGACGAACGAAGATGTAGCTATGATGAACGCTGAGCTACTTAGTCAGTTATTCAAGCGCCCATTGACAGTTGTACATAATCAAACTGATTCGACAATCTTAGATTTAGTACAATGTGTAACGGGTAAAGTGTTTAAAACCAACCCGAATCTTGATGATGAACAATCGATGACAGAACCAGCGGTTAAGGCGACAATTGCAGTATTGGAAGCCTTGAAAGATCCTGCTAAAGAAAGGGTCGTATTATTGTGTCATTCACAAGGTACGATCATTACTGCGAATGTACTGCGGACATTACAGAAAAGTATCAGCCAAATTAAAATCGTGCATCAAGCACCTGAAATGCAGTTAACACTGCAGTTGAATAATTTAGAACGTTTGGCATTTGATATATTTTGGATGGAGGCTATTTTTACCTTTACCAATGATGAACTTGATTCTTATTTGGTAAGCATGATGAAAAAGCTAGAGGTTTATACTTTTGCTAATTGTGCCGATAAAATGAATTATGTTTGTCACTCTACCAATAGCAAAGGGGAGTTGATTAGCCTACCTTACATTGAAAATTTTGCTAATCAATTTGACTTGGTTGCGAGGTTAGGCGTGCTATCACCACTGCGAGAAGATGGTAGCGATATTATCGAGATTGATGGTGCTGTATATGAAAAACAAGGTGGTGAGGCTTGGGGTCATTTACTTAATCAGCATTACTTGTTTGGTATGGCGGAATATCTTCAAGACAGCGAGAAAACAAATAATCCCTATGCACCGCAAAAAGGTGAAATTTTAGCAGCCTTGCCAAGGTTGTATAGCTACTATGGAGGTGCACGCCCCGATGCCTATTATGAATAACGGGCGAAATATGTTGAGTTAATACCGAGTCATAATAATAAGTTAAGAAGCTCTGTCGATACAGGGCTTCATCGTTTAAGTTATTTATAATTATGTTTTGATTTAATTTTATCGGCAACAATCTCAGCCCATTGCTGGTAAATAATTGGCCCTGGATGAAATCCATCTTCAGCCATATCCTTATTATTTAATTCTGCATTGAAATCGATTAATTGACAATCACTTTGGCTTTCAATCAGGGTCGCTAGTTTACGATTAAATTGAGCTGCTCTTGCGCCTAAATAACGTCGTAATGGTTGTGGTAGTGCTGAGAATTGTCCCATTGGTGGGACTTGTGTGATAAGGATTTGTTGGCAGTTAAATTGTTCGCGTAATAGCGTGATTAAATCTTGTTGCTGAGTTAACCATGTTGATGCTGCTAGTGTACCCGTAACATCGTTCACACCTAATGAGGTCACTATAATATCGAAGGTTTGCTGCGGTTGCTCCGATAGCATTTTCAGGCTGTCTAATGTGGTATGACCCGATTTCGCCAATAACTGCCAATCAACTTGATACTTGTCTGATAATGCCGAGACAAGGTTCCCTGTTAATGCTTGTGATTGGTTATCTACGCCCACGCCTGCTGCGGCAGAATCACCAATAATAAGCAGTCGTATTTTTTGTCCTTTTCCTGCCGTTCCAGAGCGTTCTCCTGCCGCTTCTGGTAACTTTGGTGTTACTTTTTTTACATATCGCCCTTGTGCGATAATGATGGGCGCATAAACCGCTCTCGTTAATAATTTGTTTAATGATTTGAACATACCACTTCCTTGATTTAATTATAATAGCAATACGGCTGCGATTAATTTGCGCGCTTATTCCCAAAGCCATAAATAGAATCAATTTTAGTAATCTTATTATGGAATGCAAATATAGAACTATATTTACACTTAGGTTGTTTTATGATTAATTGGAGTAAGTTATGTCAAATCATCATACGTACAAAAAAATTGAAATGGTTGGTTCGTCAAAAACTAGCATTGAAGAGGCTATTCATAACGCCCTCGCAGAATGCAGTAAAACAGTAAAAAATATGGATTGGTTTGAAGTGCTTGAAACCCGAGGACATATTGTGGATGGTGCGGTTGGGCATTTTCAAGTGACGCTGAAAATAGGTTTCCGTATCGGAGACAGTTAAATTGTCAATACATTGATTTATTTATAAGGACGTAAACGATGAGTAAAATATCAGGGGGCTGCCTATGTGGCTCCGTTAAATTTGAAATTACCAATGATTTTAGCCAGTTTCATTTGTGTCATTGCCAGCAGTGCCAAAAAATAACCGGCTCTGCTCATGCATCTAATCTGTTCTGCCAATCTAGTCACATTACGTGGTTGGCTGGCACGGAAAAAACCAAGCGCTTCGATTATCCCAACCGTCATTTTGCACGCGTATTTTGCACCGAGTGTGGTACTGGACTGCCGTATTTAGTTAACAAAGGTAAAACCTTAATCGTACCTGCGGGTTCATTAGATATGGATGAAGAAACTGTGCTTAACGTTGCACCGCAAGACAATATATTTTGGCATGAGCGTGCAGCGTGGTACGACGCGGCTTTAGATGCCCCGACGTTTGCAGGGTTTCCAAAGTAAGCGTTTAGCTACTGCTTGATGATTCATTAAGCGTGCTTTGTTTATCGCTGGATCACATTATAAGGATGGTGTTATATTCGTGGTATTAGTTGGACACGATATAATAAAGGAAGCGTAAGCATGCAGTTAAAAGTGGCTGAATTAAGCGACATTGAAGATACCTTAACACTTCATTATAAATACCAAGTGGATTCAATTGCAGCAGAAGACAAAGCAGATGGTTTTGTCACAACGCCGTTTACCAAGGAAGAATTAACCCGTTTAATTACTGAAGAAAGTGGGCTATTTATTGCGCGTAAAGACGGTAAGGTTGTTGCTTATGTCATGGCGGCATCTTGGACGTTTTGGTCAAACTGGCCAATGTTTGCTCATATGGTTAAAGATTTATCTAATTTAGCATATTTAGGTCAGCAACTGACAATCGATAATTCTTATCAATATGGTCCAGTTTGTATTGATAAAAGTATCCGTGGTACGGGGGCATTAGAAACCATGTTTGATTTTTCTAGAGAGCACATGGCGAAGCGTTTCCCTATTTTAGTGACCTTTATTAATAAGATTAATCCACGATCTTATGCGGCGCATACTAAAAAATTAGGGTTAACCGTTATTCAAGAATTTGAATATAACAACAATCATTATTATGAATTGGTTTACGACACGTCAAAACCAGTGGCTGCATAATAACGAATTAACAAGTTATAACCGATACATTATCTGTTATAACTTGTTAATTACCTAATCAGAAACGATATTACTTAGTGTTAATGTCTGTGTTTACTTCAACATTATCAACAATATGGTTATCACCCAAGTCATGTGGTAATACTAAGTTAAGAATAATCGCCACGATACCGCATAGACTCACACCTTGAAGGCTGAAATCGCCGATACCAAATGCCATACCACCAATACCGAATACTAATGTCACCGCAACAATGATTAAATTGCGAGACTTATGCAGATCAACACGGTTAGTAATAAGTGTATTAAGACCTACGGTTGCAATCGTACCGAACAGTAAGATCATGATGCCGCCCATCACTGGTACTGGGAAGGTTTGCAGTAACGCACCGAGTTTACCAATAAAAGCCAACACAATTGCGATAACCGCTGCCCATGTCATGATGACAGGGTTGAATGCCTTGGTTAGTATCACAGCACCAGTTACTTCACTATATGTGGTGTTTGGTGGCGCGCCAAATAAAGATGCAGCCATTGTCGCCATTCCGTCACCAGCAAGCGTCCGGTGTAGACCCGGTTTCTTAAGGTAGTCTTTACCTGTCGCATTCGAGATCGCTAAAATGTCACCCACATGCTCAATCGCAGGGGCTAACGCAACTGGGATCATAAACAATATCGCATTGATGTTAAATTCTGGGTAAGTAAAGTTTGGCAGAGCTAACCAGCTAGCTTGGCTAACAGGCGCAAAATCAATGATGCCGTACGCAAGACTTGCAACATAACCGGCGACAATACCCGTCATAATCGGGACTAGTTTAAGCAGACCTTTACCAAAAACGCTCACGATAATGGTGGTAAATAATGAGATTGCAGCAATAATAATCGCTACATCGTTATCAATTAACTGTATTGCACCATCACCGGTTTTACCCATGGCCATATTGACTGCAACAGGTGATAAACCAAGACCAATTACTATGATCACCGGACCCACAACAACGGGAGGCAGTAATTTATGGATAATTGCCACACCACGGAATTTAATCACCGCTGACAATAATACATAAGTGAAACCCGCGGCCATCAAACCACCCATGGTGCTAGCGATGCCCCAGGTTTGCACGCCGAACATGATCGGGGCAATAAAGGCAAAAGAAGACGCGAGAAAAACAGGAACAGAACGTTTAGTAATAACTTGAAACACTAAAGTACCGAGACCAGCACCGAAAAGCGCGACATTTGGATCCAAACCAGTAAGAAGTGGAACCAATACGAGGGCACCAAATGCGACGAATAGCATCTGTAGACCTTGCAAAATTTGCATTATTTTATCTCCATTTTTAAATAAACGGCTGGAAGGTAGCATAAATATATGGTCATTGGTATTAAAAAATATAAAACTACTGTTTTTTAATAAATTAGAGGAAATTAAGATAAAATCTTGTTATTCACAATCGGCTAATAACGGTTGTTTTAAACTAAAATAATGGCATTATATTTATTTACACCTGCGTTTAACATTATCTTCTGTATAGATGCTCAACCACCGTACTAAAAGGCTGGAATTCATGATTACCGACAGTCATACCATTGAAATTGTATCAACTCATCACCTGTTTTCAGCATTAACCGATGAGGAATTTAAGTTATTATTCGCTACAGCAAAGGTATTCAAGATTGAACCATTAGAAAATGTTTTTCATCAAGGTGATAAAGCAGACCGTTTCTATTTAGTACTGAAAGGTCATTTTAAAATGTATAGAACCAGTGCCAATGGACAAGAGAAAGTTGTTAAGGTGATGCGTGAAGGTAATACGTTTGCAGAAGCACTTATGTTTAAGAATAAGTCCTTTTACCCTATATCTGCACAAGCAGTATCAGCAAGTGAACTGATCGCATTTAATAACGAAACATATCTTCAGATCTTGAAAAAAAATCCTGACGCGGGGATTTCGATTATGGCCAGCATGAGTATGCGTCTCCACCAAAATTTGTTCGAAATAGAAATGTTATCGGTAGAAAATGCTAAAAATCGCTTACTGTTATTCTTAATGCAAAATATTCAAGATAAAAATGGCAATGAAGGTGTGATTGAATTAGATATACCTAAACGTACCTTGGCTTCATTACTATCGATCCAACCCGAAACGTTTTCACGCCTACTTAAAAAACTGGCTAAAGAAGGCTTGATCGAAGAGAAAAGAGGGCATATTCGTATTGTAAATATCGATGCCTTGTATGCTGCTGCTGATATACCAGTACAATCAGTGACGGGAGATAAGCTGTGAGCAATGCGGTTCAGGTGATTTCTTTCTCTTATTTGGCCTTTGCCTTTATTCCTGTGTTAGTCGCGCTGGCTATCTTGTTGCAATGGCGATTACCGATTAAAAATGGCTTATATGCATTATCGCGTATGCTGATTCAATTGTTGTTAATTGGCTATTTCCTGTCATATATTTTTGAGTCTCATCGTGCAGACATTGTTGTTGTCGTACTTATCGTCATGGTTGTCGCCTCGAGCTGGATTGCCTTAGGCGCAGTGCCTGAGCAGCGCTGGAAAATGTATAAATATGCATTAATCGCAGTGACACTGGGGGGCGGGTTTACCTTATTTGTGATGAGTGTTGGCGTACTGAGATTAGACCCTTGGTACAACCCGCAATATATGGTGCCACTTGCTGGGATGGCATTTGCTAATGCGATGAACAGTGTCAGTTTGTCTGCTGAACGTTTACATGCGGAAATGACGCGTGGCGATGACTATTTTACTGCGCGACGTACCGCGTTAAAAGCGTCGTTAATACCTATTACTAATGCACTATTTGCTGTTGGCTTAGTGTCTTTACCAGGCATGATGACAGGGCAGATTTTATCCGGCGTATCGCCATTCATTGCAGTGAGATACCAAATTATGATCATGTGTATGTTGTTTGGTTCATCGGTGATTTCAGCGGCATTTTTCTTATCTTTGATAAAGCCGATAATGTTAAAAAAGCAGTGAGTTATCAACGACAAAAATTATAAAACACCAAGATTTATGCAATACTGATGAGCATGTCGGTAAACTCGATTATAAAATAGAGGTTTCAATGAAAATGGCTAAAATATGTTATGTATTTTCTATACTGATCTTGGGTGTAGTTAATATGGCACATGCTACATCGTCGGTATGGAAAGTGAGTAATGGAGAACACAGTTTATATTTAGGTGGAACAGTGCATGTTTTAGCACTTGATGATTATCCGTTTCCGGCGGAGTTTGATCGCGCGTATGCGTTGGCTGATACCTTGGTATTCGAAACGGATATGGCTAAATTAGAAAGCCCTGAATTCCAGCAAACCATGCTAAGTCAGCTTAGATACCCAGCTGGGCAGAACTTAACGCAAGACTTAACACCTGAAACATACATGATGTTAGCAGCGTATTGTGAATCACGGGGTATTGGTATGCAGGCTCTTAATAATTTTAAACCGAGTATGGTCTCGTTAATGTTAACCATGGCGGAGCTACAACGCCTTAATTTAACGGGTCTTGGTGTTGATAAATATTACAACAGTAAAGCGGTTATCGATGCGAAAGAACTCGGTAAACTAGAAACAGTAGAGCAACAGTTAGCGTTTATTGCGGGTATGGGTAAAGGTAAGGAAGATGAACTGATTCGTTATAGTCTAGAAGATATAAAAACATTACCCACATTTATGCATGAGATGAAAACAGCTTGGCGTCATGGTAATCGCAAAGCACTTATTGATCTTGCGATTACCCCTTTGGTTAAAGACTTTCCTGATATTTATCAGTCATTATTAGTGCAACGTAATAATAATTGGTTGCCTCAGATTGAAGCAATGTTTGACAGTAAAGATACGGAGTTCGTACTTGTGGGGGCATTGCATTTAGTCGGAAAGGATGGACTATTACAACGATTAGAAACCGCTGGATACAAAGTCACGCAACTTTAGGATATGATACTGCTATCTGAACCTATATTTTGAAATGAACCTATGTTGAATTTTTTCCGTTCTAAACCGCTAATTGATGACGCCAGTTGTGAGTGGATGTTTGACACATTTGCGTGGGCGTTAACACATTTTGATCATCAAGAGTTCTTTCTGCGTACTCGGTTAATCCAACCAACGAATGATTTCTTTCCCGGTAATATTGATAGTCGCCACGGTATGGCTGAAACTATCTTTAATCATGTGGTTAAATATGCTGGATTGAGTCATTGGCCACTACAGTTACAAGCGCCCCAGTTTTTTAGTGGGCAACCTCCTGCATTACTTGATTTATCCGCAGTACAACGAGATTCTTCAGCTGCGAATACTTTACCTGTGTTAGTTGCATCTCAGCCTTTAGCAATGACTTATAATCCACAGCAAGCTGCTAAACCGGGCGATCTAGCCTCGAGTTATGCGCATCATTTAGCCCAGCATGTAGTGGCACAATCACAACAACTCCCGCCAGGTGGCGCGGAATATTTTAATGCGAGTACCGAGATTATCGCCATTTTTATGGGGTTTGGTGTGATGATGGCTAATTCAGCTTATACTTTTAGAGGCGGATGTGGCAGTTGCTATAACGCACAAGCAAATCGACAGGCAACTTTATCAGAAGACAATGTCATCTTTGCTTTGGCCCTGTTTTGTCGATTAAAAGGCATTCCAACAGGGGTCGCGACACGTAATTTGAAAGGTTATTTAAAACGAAATTTCAAGCAAGCGTTAAAACAAATTGATCGAGAATCTGCGCGTTTACAACCGCTATTAGCGTTAAAGTAGTATCACTACTGTAAGTTATATATAAACGAGAGGGCGAATGATCAAACTTGGGCAAGTTAAATATCGATCGCAAGCGAAGTTTATGTCGAAATGGAGCATAACTTGTGTAATTGCGGTGCTGCTAACCGCGTGTGTAAGCGATGGCCAATATGACAGCAACGACAGTGAGATTGTATTACCGGATAAAGCGGTAGAGCAAATTATACCGCCTGCCTCAAAACCCAATAGAAGGCGTGGCCCAGAGCCAACCCCTGGTTTTAAACGTAAGATGCTAGCTGCTAATGTTGGTCGTATCGGCTATACCTGCAGTATGGCATAATAAATTTCTACAAGTCACTTTTTCTTAGTCACTGATGAGCATGGCGTCGTTTTTTAGTCACGCCCTTAATAGCAAAAGACCCGACTAATGATGTTAAGTAAGGCCTTTATTTAACGAGTTTGTATTACTGACTATTCTGAATCTTGTTCTGTTTCTTCAACTTTCTTCGTTTCTTCTAAATCTTGTCCGCCGCAGCCACCACAACAACTCATAATAATATCCTCTTTAGTCGATTAATTTAGTGTTAAGTAAAATACCCAGTCACTATAACCAAGTGTTTGACTCAAGTAATTGACCAAAGTCATTTAGGCTAATAAATCGTAAGTTTAATCATACTTGTTTAACCTATTTGATGTATTACTAAGCTATTGGTTTTAATTATTAATTAGGTTAGGCTGGGACTTGCTTATATTTTATTATTTAAGGGATTCGTAATGCCACATTTTGTGATTGATTGTTCGGAAAACATTTTAGAACACTACAGCGAAGCGTATATTCTTGAACAAATCCATGTGTTAGCTAATAGTTCTGGGTTGTTTAATGAAAAGGATATTAAAGTCAGAATGAATCCGTTTTCTACCTACTTAGTGGCTAATCAGCGAGAAGACTTTATCCATATTTTTTCGCATATCATGCAAGGACGAACAACAGAGCAAAAAGCGGCATTATCACGCCTTGTTGTCACTAGACTTATTGAATTGCTTCCTAGTTTTTCACACATAACAATGAATGTCGCAGAGTTTGAAAAAGCGACTTATTGTAATCGCAATACTATGTGATTTTGTCTTTTTAAACACGAATGAATAGGACTGTCGAAATGAAAACAATTGGGATGTTGGGTGGAATGAGCTGGGAATCTACAGCCAGTTATTACAAAGCCATTAACGAAGGGATTAAATCAGAACTTGGTGGCCTCAATTCAGCAAAAATCTGTTTATATAGCGTCAATTTTGACGAAATTGAGAAGTTACAACATCAAGGTGATTGGGACAAAACTGCGCAGATACTAACGCAAGCGGCTAAATCTGTCGAGGCTGGTGGTGCAGACTTTATTATCATCTGTACCAATACCATGCACAAAGTTGTCCCCGAAATTGAACTCCAAATCACCATACCGATTTTACATATTGCAGACGCGACGGCGAGTAAATTAGTTGCCGATGGTATTACGAAAGTCGGCCTACTGGGTACTCGTTTTACTATGGAACAGGACTTTTATAAAAGCCGTTTAGTGGACAATTTTGGTATTGACGTTGTTGTTCCAAATGCCGACGAACAGACCATCATTCACGACGTTATATACGATGAGTTATGCCGAGGTATTCTTCGCCAAGAGTCTAAAATTCATTACATTAATATCATTAATAGTTTGTATGAGCAGGGCGCTGAAGCCGTCATTCTTGGTTGTACAGAGATCGCATTGCTTGTCCAACAAGTCGATACTCATGTGCCTTTGTATGACACAACTGAAATCCACGCGGCGCAAGCAGTACAGCTAGCTTTAAGTGACCAGTGATCTTGTACCGCGTGATTAATATTTAGGTAAGGCACTTATGCTTTATCATTTTAGTCGACATTTTTTAGCCATGATTAGAGCGTTAGGTTTTCAAGGACATAATAACATGAGCAATCTAAATACCATTGAACTTAAAGCGTTTGTTCCAGCAAAGGATTTCGAAATATCAAAGCAGTTCTATTTAGATTTAGGCTTTACCAAAGCATCAGGTTCAGCTGGTATCGCTTATTTTAACTACGGGAATTGTAGCTTCTTACTTCAAGACTTCTACGAGAAAGTATTTGCTGAAAACTTAATTATGCACCTACTGGTAGAGGATATTGCTTCTTGGCATGAAGCCGTAAAAAGTTCAGGTGTCGAAGAAAAATATGGCATCACGCTTTCTGAAATTAGTGAGCAGCCATGGGGGATGCTGGATTTCGTGCTTTACGATCCAAGTGGTGTGCTATGGCGTTTCGGTCAAAATGTACAAGCTTAACAAGGCAAGCACAGCAAGGCTGCCAATTCTGAACAAATGTCACATGGCTATGACTACGCTGTTTCATGAACAATTGTGCGCTACATGAACAGCTTATAGTGGCGATATTATGAGCCTTTGAACTCTTAAACAAGGGAATGATTTCATGGAGTTAAAAAATATACCTTTCGGTGTTACTGAATGGTCAGATGTGGAACCAACAGAGCATAAAGGAGATACTGGAGTGGCATACTGGAGAACTCGCGAGTTTGGTAATATTCGAGTTCGAATGGTGGAGTATTCCGCAGGTTACCTCGCTGATCACTGGTGTCGGAAAGGGCATATATTATTTTGTATGGAGGGCGAACTTCACACCGAATTAGAAGACGGACGGACATTTACTTTAAAACCCGGAATGAGCTATCAGGTAGCAGATAATGCAGAACCCCACCGTTCGTCTACAGCAGGTGGAGCTAAGCTCTTCGTAGTGGACTAAATGTCATAACTAATAAATGCTTAGGGCAAAACGCTCCGCGCTTTCCTCCCCCAAACTTTGGCGTTATGAGGCATATGGATATCAAGTTAGAATCAATATTAGAAGGTGAGTTTGAGTCACTGTTTTCGGTGGTAAAGGAAGGGCTGTATTCTCATGTAGATTCGGTTTTTGGTTGGTGTGATGATTATCAGCGAAATCGTTTAATTGCAGATTATGAACCCAATTGGTTTTTCTGGGTTTACGCTGCATCAACACGTGTTGGAATGTTGTGTTTCAAGCCATACGATAATTCTTATCATGTTCACTTGTTGGTTGTTTTTCCAGAGTTTCAAAATCAGAAGTTAGGTGAGACTATAATGGATTATGTTCATAAAGTTGCACAAAGTGAGCACCGAAATAGTGTTACGTTATCAAGCTTTGTTCGGAATAATAAGGCTGTTAAGTTTTATAAAAGACTCGGATATGAAGTGGTTGAAAATGATGGGAACTTCCTATCTTTGTCGTTGAAATTTACCTAATAATAAACTGCCAAAAGGAATATAAATCAACATGGAAGTATTTGAAGCATCTGTCGAAGATGCGTCTGTAATTCTCGCAATTCAAAAAGAAGCATACATTTCAGAGGCTCAGCTGCATGATGACTTTGAGATTCCGCCTTTGACACAAACTTTAGCAGAGTTAGAGGCTGAGTTTGGTAAGAGACGAATCGTCAAAATTGTTATCGATGGCAAAATTGTCGCGAGTGGTCAGGCAACATTATTTAATTCAACCTGTCAAATTGGCCGCATGGCTGTAACACCTCAACTTAAAGGTAAGGGGATTGGTTCAACGTTACTTTCTGAATTGGAATTATCTTTTCGTGAAGCAAACCGGATTGAACTTTTTACAGGTATAAACAGCACCGCAAATTTGGCTATGTACAGCCATAGAGGTTACAAACCATTTAAGCAAAAAAAACTCGGTTGTACAACGCTAGTGTTTTTAGAAAAATTATTGTAAACAGCTGACAAGAAATTAAAACGGACAATTTAGCACTGGGCATCAGAAGATACATATTGACGAGGTGGTTGGCTTTGTAGTTTAGAGTGTGAATAGGGTACTGTTATTTAATACTCCGCAAGCTGAGCACGGAGTTATATCCCATAAACATGAAAGGAATCAATTATGTCTGCATATGTAGTGTTCAACTATAAAATATTAGATCGTTCTAAAATCGATGAGTTGACTGAATTAGTCAAACCTATCAATGCAAAATATGAAGCAGAAGTTATTGTTGGTAGTCCAGTAAAAACCGTTGAAGGTAGTACTTTACCAGGTATGGCTATTTACAAATTTAAGAGTTTTGAGGCTGCCAAACAGTGGTATTATTCCGAAGAACATCAAGCGGTTTCGGTGTTTCGAAATAGTATCACGGAAGGCTGGGCTACAATCGTTCCAGGTGTGTCGGAAACAGATGACTTGGTGAATTCAGGGTACTTCGAAAGTCAGTCATAACAAAGCGTTATATGCTCGTAACATTTAGCCAAGGGTATTTAATAATTATATGAGAATAGCAGTACAACGGGGGAAGTTATGAAAGCGATAATAATTGGAGCTACTTCAGGAATAGGGCGTGAGCTTGCTAAGCAAATGTCTGATTATGGCTATATTGTTGGAATAACAGGGCGTCGCTCTGAGTTGCTGGTGTCACTTGAGGAAGAGTTATCCCACAAATGCTTCAAATTAACGATGGATCTCACTGATATTTCTGAATCTGTGAAGGGGCTCCACACGTTGCTTAGGGATATGGGTGATGTAAACGTTGTAGTCATCAACGCTGGAACTGGAAATATTGAACCAGCATTTCCTCTTTCTGGTGAACTTGAAACCGTTGCGGTAAATGTGGCAGGCTTTACCGCAATGGCAAATGTTGCTTATCACTACTTTGCTGACAAGGGTGAAGGACATCTTGTTGGCACATCTTCGATCATGGCTTTAAGAGGTGGACCATGTCCCTCTTATAATGCCTCAAAGGCTTACATATCTAGCTATTTGGAAGGAATATATTGTAGGTCCTGTCTAGAGGGACACAATATTTTCGTTACAGATGTACGACCAGGATTTGTTGATACAGGTATGGCCAAAGGGGACGGTATATTTTGGATGGCGTCTGTGGAAAAAGCCGCAAAGCAAATCTTTAATGCTATTCAAGCAAAACGTAGAATTGTTTATATTACAAAAAGGTGGAAGCTTATTGGCTTTATTTTGTCGCGAATGCCGTTTAAGCTTTATCTTAAAGCCATCAGTTAACAAATTAATGCACACGACGAGTGTGAGATTTGGAACATTTTGTTTGATATTTAAGTTATTAAAAATCAGCTATTTTTGTTCGCTGTCTTCGTATAGAATCCGCCATATAATTTTACTGATTAACATTTTCTAAAATTGGGAAATTCAAAACAATAAAGTTAAACTAACGACATCTTCTTACCCCTTTCTAAAATGACATAAAAAATGAATGATAAAACGATAGCAACGCATAACGGTAAGTTTCATGCAGATGATGTTTTCAGTATCGCTGCACTTAAAAACATTTTCCCTGCTTTTAAACTCGTGCGTACACGTGATTTAGAGCTGATCGGCGAAGCTGATATTGTGATCGATGTGGGTGGTGAATATGATCCAGATACAGGGCGTTTTGACCATCACCAACGTGGTGGAGCAGGTGAGCGCGAAAATGGTATTCCTTATTCATCATTTGGTCTAATTTGGCAGAAGTACGGCCTAGAAATATGCCAAGGTAACCAAGAAATCGCAGATGCAGTGGATGCTGGTTTAGTGTCTACGATTGACGCGGTTGATTGCGGTCATGTTGAAGGTGTTGCTCAAGGTATTAGCCTTAGCCAAACTATTTCAATGTTTAACCCTACTTGGGAAGAAGACAGTGACTTGGATGCATGTTTTGATGAAGCTGTTGCTTTTGCGTCGCGCATTTTAACGCGATTCATTGCATCTGCGACTGGTGGTATTAATGCGAAAGATATTGTCGCTAAAGCAATTGATAATGCCGACGATCCAAGAGTGATTGTATTAGCGCAATATACGCCGTGGAAAACAACGGTTCTAAATTTAGCGCCAGAAGCTTTATTTATGGTTTACCCATCTCAGTCTGGAAAATGGATCATTCAAGCTGTACCTGTTGAACTCGGTTCATTCGAAGATAGAAAATCACTGCCTAAACCATGGGCTGGTTTGTCTGATAAAGTGTTTAAAGAAGTGACTGGTATTGATGATGTCATGTTTTGCCATAATGGCTTATTTATTGCGGGTGCAGAATCATTTGAAAGCACCATGAAAATGGCATTCATCGCTCTTCAAGCTTAGTAAAACGGTTATCTAAAATAAAAACACCCATGTGAATACTGTATTCACATGGGTGTTTTTGCAACACACTACTCAGTGTTTTTTAGTCATTGAGCAGTGTGAGTCTTTTCTGCATTTTCTTATTTAAACTATATCACGATCTTCGCGTTTGGCTTCTGCCATGTCTTTAACAAAAGCGCTGACGATGACGTACAGCACTGCTGCTGAGATTACCGGCCATATTAAAATGTAGAGAGATAACATCATATTGTGCTCCTAGTGTTTAATCATCAAAATGTTGAACGCGTTCATGGATCAGCGCAAAGTCAAATCGTTCATTGCTTGTGAGACTAACCGCAGTACAAATCATGGTACTTGCACCGTAGGCAACCAGAGAACCAAGCAACACAGTGTAGTCACGTAAGAAGTCGTGGAAATAGAATGCGCATAGCACACCTACGATTGAACCAGCGATAAGCGCAACGTTGCGATTTGTAAAGCCAAAGAACATTAAGCCAATCACAGTACCACCACCGACAGCAGCAATAAATTCTAGGCTATAAGCCCACATGCCGACGAGTGCGAACCATTCAAAACGAACCAAGCAAAATAGAATTAAACCACCGAGTACAGCACTTAAGAAAGCGCGGTTGGTCACTCTGTCCCAATAACAGCTAGCGATAACAGGGAAGACAAGCGTACCCCATAATGCACCAACAAATACCAGCATGACTAGAATGTCGAGCGAGAAACTAGCGAGAATTAAGCCAAGGGCTGTCGCGACAATCATAGTTATACGACCCAGTAACAGCATTTTCTTATTGTCGATTTTACCTTTCGCTAAGTTTTTAGCGTAGATATCAGTCATAACAATAGCAGAAAGTGCAGATAGATCTGAATCAGCTGTTGATGACAAAGAGCCAATAACTAAGATAAACAACATGCCTATAGCAAATGGCGGTAGGTAGGCTGAAGCAACTTGTGGAATCAGGTTGTTCAGGTCACCTTCATAAGGCGTCATTCCCATAAGCAGTGCCATCATACCGAGCATACCCAAACCGATAACGATTGAACCGTAGCCTAGCGTCGCCGTAATGAATGACGATTTAATAAGGTCTTGGCGTACCGCAAAAAGTCGTTGGGCAATTGTTTGATTACCGATGCCGTAGGCAAGAACGGCTACAAAGAATGGTGCGCCTTGCTCTAAAATTGCTTTAGTCGAGAAAAAGTCTGCTTGTTCAGCTGTGATTATACTGAAGCCTTGTGAAAGTGCCTCTGAACCGCCCATGTTGAAATAAATCCAAGGGATTAGCACAATAGCCACTAGCATCATTGCCACAACTTGCGCGAAATCGGTTAAGATAGAAGCTCGGAAACCTGACCATAGCGTATAAGATAAAACGCCAATACCAGCTATTACTACGCCAACTTCGAAAGATAATGGTGTTAACACAGATACCAATGCGCCTGCAGCGGTGAAGTTAACCATTAGGCTGATAACACTACCCACTAAGTTTGAAACGGCTAAGATAAGTTGACTTGACGAACCGTGTCTTGCTTGCATTATTTCGGCTAAAGTACGTGCTCTAGGGGCTAGTTCACGGAAGCGTTGTCCGTAGGGATAGATAAATAATATCATTAAAGCTCCCCAGAATCCGTAGTGCATCGCGCCGGATAAACCATATTGGTAGCCTGAGCTTGCCGCGCCGTAAAAAGAGGCTGCCCAAATCCAGGTGGCCGTCATACTTGCTGCGGCTATGCCAAATCCTACTGCGCCATTGGCAACCATATAGCCATCGACACTGCTTGATTTTTTTGAAGCTAAGGTTGAGAACAGAAAGGTAAGGCCGTAAAAGCCAACTAAGAGAATAAGGGTAGTACTTGTTGAGAATTGATAAAACACTGGGTCTAACATAGGTCTCCTTGGGATTATAATTATAGCGAGAATTGAAATGCGCGGGATAAAAGCAATTGCATGTCCTATTTCTTGACGCTGCACGATAGCTATTCGCATGATCAAAGACTCGGCGGCTTACTTATACATCATCTCCCATATAAAATCAAAGCGCTAAAAGCCCTCAGGGACTCTCTAACGCACTTTAAGTGTAATTGAGGCTCCATGATGTGACTAATTTAGAGCGTTGGATTGCAGGCGAATAAGGGCGTGTGCTGGATGCGTAACGGTTGTCATCGAATTTTGCTAAAACAAAAATGCCAGCAAAGACTGTGCTCGTGTTTGTTGGGTCATATTCTCCTATCACTAATTATGATTGAATGGAAGGGTATTATCATAAAAAACAGCAGGTTATAAGTAGTCGGATCAGTGGGTGGTCTTCAAGGTTTTAAGCTGTCTACGTCACTGGTTTAGGCTTTAAAATAGAGGGCTGATTTCAAGTGGATGACGGTCTTTATGGCGTAATGATGGATCATTAAATCCATCATTATATTTTGAATTTACGCATCATAAGGGCACAACATTAGGTAAAGATTCTTCCCAAAAATATATTTTAATATTTTATTTCACAGAGCCTTATATTTGGGGGGAATGTTGCAATCGAATGATTGATGCGGGGTTTAAGCTTGTTATTTCGTATAATAAATGATGAATGAGATGGTTTTATGCAGTGTTATTAGTATTCTGGTCAAACAGTCAGGTTTATCTTGTGCTGAAAATTAATATCAATATACTCAGGCTCATAATTAGTCTTGCATATACCCAAGTTACTTCAATATATAACTTACAAGATTAAAAAATAATTTACAAGACGGTTCGTTTTATCAAATCGAGACGTCTACTATATAAATGTTAAGTGATGATTATTATGTTTAAAGCATTACTGGAAAAAGCAGGTTGGAGAATAACTTACTATGTCTGATAGATTACGAGTGAAAGAGGCCTCTGGTCTACTGACTTTCCTCAATACTCAGCTAAAAGGCTGGAGTCGAAAAAACATAAAACAACGACTGAAAACAGGATGCGTACTGGTCAACGATCAGCTGATCATGAAGCATGACCATGAGCTTGAAGTTGGCGACAATGTGGAGGTTCGGGCAGCGGGAAAGAGCATGCAACATGGTGTTTCCCACCTGGAAATTTTGTATTCGGACAATGATCTTATAGTTATCAACAAACCGGCAGGCTTGCTGTCAGTGGCATCAGCCAGTGAAAACAAACAGCATGCGCTTGCTATTCTTCGCAAACAACTCTCACATGCAAAGAATTCTGTTGGTTTATGGCCTGTTCATCGCCTCGATCGTGATACATCGGGTGTTTTGATGTTTGCAACTTCTCGCGAGATGCGTGAAGCTGTTAATGAGGGATGGTCAGGGGCCGAAAAAACCTATCTTGCGGTGGTTGAAGGTTGCCCGAAACCAAGTAAAGGTCGGATTGACCAGCCCCTGAGAATGGACCCTGAGAAGTACCAGATGATTGTCGGTCCACATCCGGAAGCCAAAAACGCCGTCACGCATTTTAAAACGCTGCGCACTGTAAAGGACCGGACATTGCTTGAAGTTAAACTCGAGACGGGTCGACAACATCAAATCCGTGCCCATATGGCTTGGTTAGGGCATTCAGTGATTGGCGATCCTCGTTACGGCACTAATGGCCCACGCATGGGACTGCATGCATTGAGCCTAAGTATTACGCGACCAAATACTGGTAAACGACTGACGTTTGAAGCGCCTGCACCGGCTGGATTTCTTGATCTGCTCCGCTAGCAGTAAATTAACTCACGATGCGCATTGATAATGAAGGTATGCTCGTTAGAATCATTACTTTAGCGAAGATATAGTCCAAATATTAATTGCGAATACAGTCTACTTTTAGTGGTAGGCTATTTATTATTCGAGTCATCCTCCCCAACGTTTCAAGCGGGAGAATGACTCAGTTATCCGTTCTTAACCCTCTGAAGTATCACACTTCATCTTACCTGCTAGCGAAACCTTACTTCATCACCTATCTTAGTATTAGTCATCACTCATAACTGTAATGCAATTAAGGAGATAATACATGTCTGTTTTAGATGCATTTTTTACCAAGCTCTGGCAGCAGTACAGCGTCATTAGCCCACAAGCCGTCGATATACATCAGCTGTTTGAAAGTCGAGGTGAAGAGTTAGTGAATGACCATGTTGCTTTTCGTACCTTCGCCGACTCGCATATCAGTATGGATATATTAGAATATGAGATATTAGCACTCGGTTATCGACATCTTGACTCATACCAGTTCGACGTTAAAAAGTTAGATGCGCGTTGTTATGTTCATGACAAGTCACCGACCAAAATATTCATTAGTGAACTGCGCTGGCAGTCTTTATCCGACACTTCTCAGGTCATTATTCAAGATATTATCGAACAGGTAAAAGCGACATTAAAGTCCCCTTTACTTGAGCAATCGAGCAGGGGGATCAGCCCATTATTAAGTGCAGGCCGGTTGTGGCTGTTACCCAGTTATACAGACTATCAAACCTTATTGGCGGAATCGGAATATGCCGCTTGGTTATCTGTTTGGGGGTTACGTGCTAATCATTTCACTCTATTTGTAAATCACTTAAAAAGTTCCCCTGAGCTGTCACAAGTCGTAGCGTTATTACAGCAAGAAGGTTATCAACTAAATGAGGCTGGTGGCGTGATCAAAGGTGCGCCATCGGATTTATTAATTCAAGCATCAACCATGGCTGATACTTGCATGGTTGATTTCAAAGATGCGGGCGAGCAAGTAATAAGCAGTTGTTATTACGAATTTGCACAGCGGTTTAACCAAGAAAATGGCAAGTTATACCAAGGGTTTGTACCAATGAGTGCAGATAAAATATTTGAATCGACGAATATGAAATCGATACTTAGCAGTGGTACCTCCGATGATAAAAATTAGGCGTTAGCAGCGTAATTACTTATCCTTAACGTTGTTTGTCAGTAAAGTGATTTCATCCGTAAACGTGGTTGAATCAGTAGAAATGGAACACGGATAGACTGTACTCATGTATTCATAAGAGGTCAGTCATAGGGAGTTAGAAATGGCAAAACGAATTGTTGTTTTAGGGCTTGGACGTATTGGTGGTGCAATTGCCCAAATTTTACATAGTCATGACGATTATGAGGTCACAGGGGCAGATATAAGCCCGGATGCCGTGGCTCGTTTTAGTCATCAATTTCCCACTAAATTGTTATCAAAAACATCTTCTGAAATGCGCGATTATAATGACATTTTTGCAGGGCAAGACGCGGTGATCTCAGCGTTATCATTCAATGATAATCCTTACGTTGCACACGCCGCCTTAGCCAATGGTTGTAGCTATTTTGATTTAACCGAAGATGTACGTTGTACACAAGCGATTAAAGAGATTGCATTAGCCGCAGCACCGGGCCAGGTATTCATGCCTCAATGTGGTTTAGCACCGGGGTTTATTGGTATTTTGGGTTACAGCTTTAGACATCGCTTTGACCGTCTAGATAGTCTTAAATTACGCGTAGGTGCCTTACCTGAATATCCATCCAATCAAATGATGTACAACCTGACGTGGTCAACAGAAGGGTTAATTAACGAATATGCAAATCCCTGTGAATCCATCAAAAATCATATTCCGACATTAACAGAACCGCTAGAAGGCAGAGAAGTATTTTCTATCTCAGGTGTTGAATATGAAGCGTTTAATACTTCCGGTGGGTTGGCAAATCTTTGTTATACCTTAGACGGTCAACTGCGAGAATTAACTTATAAAACAATCCGCTATCCAGGGCATTGTAAGTTGATGAAGTTCTTATTTCATGACTTACGGTTAGGGGAGGAGGGTAAACGCCGGGACATGTTAATGGAGATATTTGAAAGCTCTGTCGCGACCACGATGCAAGATCTGGTGTTGATCTCTGTGGTAGCGACTGGTTATGTTGACGAAAAATTAAGACAGTGTAGTCGTACTTTTTTACTTCGACACACAGCAGAGCAAAGTGCGATCCAAATATCGACAGCCAGCGCCGCAGTGACCACTGTGGATTTAATTTTAAATAGTCGTGAACCAAGACAGGGTTTCGTTGAACAAGAGACGCTAGACATTGAAGACTTTTTGGCCAATGAGTTTGCGAAAGCTTATCGAGACGCGGAATTAAGTATTTAACGGTAATGATGAGGAGAATCTCATGCATGAAGCAATTTTGAAAACAGTGCTTGGTCGTTTTTATGCTCACGATAAGTGCTACGGTAGTGCTTATCTTGGTGAACAACGTTTTGATAGTGACAGCAACGTTGAGGTAATCAGCCCTAATGATGGTCAATCATTTGCTTCAATAAGTCACGCGGAACCCGATGTGATCAAACAGGTCATTAGCAGTGCCAAAACCGAATTTTATCATTGGCGTAGTGTGCCTGCTCCACAGCGTGGTGAATTAGTACGACTGTTTGCCGAAAAAGCACGTGCAGCAAAGCATCAATTAGCCACCATGATTAGCCTTGAATCGGGTAAGCCATTTCAAGAAAGCCTGGGGGAAGTGCAAGAGCTGATTGATGTGTGTGATTTCGCTGTTGGTCTATCGCGACAGCTTTATGGATTAACCATTGCGACCGAAAGGCCTAATCACAGAATGATGGAGCAATGGCATCCTATTGGCCCTGTTGTGATCATTACTGCGTTTAATTTTCCCATGGCGGTATGGGCTTGGAATGCCACATTGAGTTTGATTTGTGGTAATAGCATTATTTGGAAACCATCAAGTCAAACGCCACTCAGCGCATTGGCTTGTCATCAATTATTATTGTCAGCCATTAAACAATTTGGGGGGAACAAGGAACTTAGCAGTATCGTGTTCGGTGAGAAAACGCAGGTTGAACAATTGGTCGATCATAAGGATATTGCATTGGTATCAGCGACAGGCTCATGCGCCATGGGGCGAGCTGTTAATTGCCGTGTCGCTGCGAGAATGGGGCGTACGCTACTAGAGCTTGGCGGTAATAATGCCATGATTGTGTGTCCGAGTGCGGATCTTGAGTTAGCTATTCGGGCTATCACGTTTTCAGCATTGGGCACGAGCGGCCAGCGCTGTACAACGTTGCGTCGGTTGATTGTGCATAGCAGCCTTAAACATCAAGTACTAAGCAAGCTTGAGGCGATTTATAAAACAGTGAGTATTGGCGACCCCTTTGATGAACAGAATTTAATGGGGCCCTTGATTAATCGGCAAGCCATTGATGCGATGAAAGCAAGTATTGATACGGCTATTGAGCAAGGGGGGATACTCGTTACAGGTGGTTATGAACGACTTCATGTAAGGAATAAAGGCAAAAAAGGGTGTGGTTTTTATATTACGCCTGCCATTATTGATATTGAACCGACCGCTGAAATTGTTCAGCAAGAAACCTTTGCGCCCTTACTTTATGTGCACAGTTATGATTCACTTGAGCAAGCCATTGTAATACAAAACAGTGTATGTCAGGGCTTATCGTCCGCTATTTTCACTAAAGATATAGCTGAAGCCGAGATCTTTATGAGTGCAAGAGGTTCTGATTGTGGGCTTGTGAATGTTAATATTGGTACATCTGGTGCGGAAATAGGCGGTGCGTTTGGCGGCGAGAAAGACACGGGTGGCGGTCGAGAAAGTGGTTCCGATGCATGGAAAAGTTACATGCGCCGCACCACTAATACCATTAATTACGGCAGTGAACTACCTTTGGCGCAAGGTATTAGTTTCGATATGCCAAAAGGTAACTAAGCAATGCATTACTTTAGAGAATAGCAATATTGTTCAATACTGACTGTTAGTTAAACGGTATATTATAAGCATCAATTTATGTAGAGGTGTTTATGATTACAGTTATATTATCGATGGCTATTTTTGCCTTAGTAGGCGCTATATCTCCCGGGCCTGTTAATCTTATTGCGACAAGCTCTGGCGCTTGCTTTGGATTTCGCCGTACCGTTCCACATGTCATCGGTGCAACATTCGCTTACACCTTGATTGTATTGCTGGTTGGTTGTGGTTTGAACCAAACGTTAATACAATATCCGGAAATAACTAATATTTTAAAATACTTAGCTGGTATTTACCTCCTGTACATGTCATTTAAAATTGCCACATCAGTTCCTTTAAACATAACCGTGAGTAAAGTGGTCAAACAACCGCCATCATTTATAGACGGTGTATTATCGCAAGGGCTAAACCCAAAAGCTTGGCTTGTTTCTATGTCAGGTGTGAGTATATTTGTGCCTGTCGACACTGAATCCACACTCTATTTAATTGTATTCAGCGTTATATCATTTACTGTGTGTTTTGTCGGTATATCTACTTGGGCAGCAATAGGGCATATTATTCAAGACAGATTATCAACGCGTTCACGACAAATAAAATTTAACATTATGATGGGGTTATTGCTAAGTATTAGCGTTATCTCGATGTTCTTTGGCCTGTAAGTCGTATGATAATTTAATGTACGTTGAATTGATAATAACGACAATTGTTTTTGATAAACACAAGGATGAAGGGAATGAAGCAGGATAAAACCGTATTCTTCAAACAAAGTAAGGCGTTGCCATTTGTCGAGATGCGGCAAGCGTCACGATCGAGTGCCTGCTATCAGGGACATACTCACGATGAGTTTTCATTTGGTGTTATTGATACAGGAATTGCTGATTATAATAATTTGAAGCAATGTAACCGTATTGGTCATGGTGATACCGTGACGATTAATCCTGGTGATATCCATTCATGTAACCCTGCGGAAGGTGATTGGTCTTATCGTATGTTATTCGTTGATTCGCATTGGGTTGGAGAGTTACAAGCTGAAATCAGTGGTATAGATAGCATTGATTACTCTTCTTTTACCAATCGTTATTTACGTAGCCAACAAGCGTATGGTAATTTTGACTTATTATTTACCAATTTATTACTCGAACCTCATGAACTGTCGGCAGAAGCGTTGCTGATAGAATACATGCAGCAGCATTGGTTAACGAAAGATCTAGAAAAATCAGAACCCACGCATATCCACAGAGTAAAAGAAATGATCGCAGATCAACTTGATATTAATCATTCACTCACCGATCTAGCTCAAGAATCAGGGTTAAGTCGTTTTCATTTACTTCGTACTTTTAAACAGACCTATGGTTTGTCACCGCATGCATTTCAATTAGATGAACGAATTAAGAGTGCGAAGATATTGCTTAAATCTGGGCACTCTATTATAGATACTTCTAATGCATTAGGGTTTGCAGACCAAAGTCATTTACAACGAAACTTTAAAAAACGTTTAGCGGTGACGCCAAAACAGTATCAATCATTTTTTGTTTGATGATAGTTATAAAGATATTCTCTATTTTATACCGACGTAAATTGAAATGGGGTAACTGTAATGGACATTACCTTTAATTAGTTCGGGATTAAAGCCTGTTTTATTAATATCCACATCATCGGTAATCAGTCCCCTGATGCTAATTTTACCATCAGGGGTAGGGAACGACGCTTGTAATTGTTGCTCAAGTTCGACATTAACTGTGTATTCTGATTTACGACAATCCTTAAGGCTACTTTGTGTAAATAATCGATTGAGTTCATCTATTGATAGTGCGTGAACGTGAGAGGAGTCTCTTAATCGTTCAATATGATTAAATATTTCTGAGTATTTTGATTGAATAGCCACATCGGCAACCAATACGCATCCTTTTGGTTTACACACTCGGATCATCTCTGACAAAACTTGCTCTGGTTTCAGGAAATGATGAAAGCTATAACGGGTGATCACTGTATCAAAGCTCTCATCCTCGTAGGGTAACGTCATTGCGTCCCCTTCACGAAACGACATATTAGCTATGTTATTGGCTAGGGCTTGCTGTTTGGCCTGATCAAGCATTGCTGGTGTCAAATCTAAGCATTCAACATGATTAGCAACTTTGGCAAAAGCAGTAGCGACAAGACCTGGTCCCGACGCGACATCAAGCACCGTATCTTTTTCATTCACGGCTGACATTTTAATAAGTAAATCTACTGAATCTAAATGACCTGATAATTTGGTGAAGGGGACGGCTTGTTGGGTAAATTGTGATATGACCTCGTTATTGTGTTTCGCACTTTGTTCCATTTCTATAACGCCTTGAATAAATAATGAACTGTTATTATAATCGGATGAAACTGACTTACTTTCTATATTATGACAACATATAGTGATTTACTGACAAAGATAGAACCGATTGATTTAGGTTACATTATTGATTTTGATAAGCCTGTGCTGCCGTATTGGAAACAAGTGACGAATGCCATGTGTTCAGCGCCACATTGCCATCCTCGCGGGCAGTTTATTTTTTCGGTCAGGGGTATTACACGTGTTGTTACTGATGACGGCATCTTTTTGATTCCGCCCTCACAAGCATTTTGGTGCCCGCCGAATGTGACTCATGAATTGGTTTTTTCAGGAGCCGTGGACATTGCCAATTTATTCATTGACCCTGCATGGGTTTATTCCTTACCTGAATATCCGCAGATTTTTAATATCTCAGTTTTAGTTAATTCACTTGTTGAACGAGCAATGCAAATGGGTTGTGATTATTCAGTTAATGGAAAAGAGTATCGTTTGATGCTTGTTCTGATTGATGAAATATCGGGATTGGAAAAATCTTTATTATCATTACCATGGTCAAATAGAGATAAATTGAATGATATTCTATTTTCATTGACTAAAGAACCAAGTAATACTGACAGTATTGAACAATGGGCTAAGTCGATTTATGTTAGTCCAAGGACATTAGCAAGAATGTTCCAAAAAGAGCTCGGTATGACATTTACAGAATGGCGTATGCGAGTAAGGTTATTTTATGCTATTGAGCAATTACACGATGGAAAATCGGTAACATACATCGCACTAGAGTTAGGATATAGCACACCGAGTGCTTTCATCGCAGCCTTTCGTAACATAATGGGTAAATCACCATTAGAATATATTACGGTTTAAGGTTTTACATATTTTTAAATGCTGATAATTCATTATTTTATGCGTTTATATATCAGATTGAATACGTAAATCAAAAGTGTGTTAAGTTATTGTTTTTACATGGTATGCTTGGGCATATTTGGTTATTTTATTCAGACTGTATATAGAATTATATTTCTAATTTTCCAGCTTAAAGTTAAAAAGGGCTATGTATGAAGAACCCCAAAGCAGATGCGTGCTCATATTTGATAACGATGATAATCCAGAGGCTCGAAGAGGACAATCGAGGGTTAATCAATAACCTTATTGAAGGTGTTGAAGCAGACCGTGCTGCATTACCTAAAAGAATTCAAAGTAGATCCCATGTTGAGGCTATTATTCGTGAAACCTTTAAGATATTAGATCGTGCCAAAGCGGGTGCAGAGAATAAAAATGAAAACGATACATAATATAAAATTTATAGACTAGGATGAATATACTTATCTTTCTATGCGTACATTAATCACCATTTATCCTTCCGCTTTATTGCACAAATGAGAATTATTCTTATAATGATTATCTGAATTTTCTTATTCTCCTCGGTCATTTACCAAAGGTATTGTACGTACGATGCAAAAAGAAAACCAAAAACAAGTTAACCGTTTTACTCGCATCGGAAAGTTGTTGGATTTTATCAATGAAAACATAGACCAACCGTTATCTGTTGAGCTACTAGCGGATAAAAGTTGCTGGTCGCGTTGGCAATTACAGCGTGTTTTTCATCTTGAAACGGGACTGAACCTTGCACAGTATGTGCGAGAGCTAAAGTTGAGTTTAGCTGCTGAGCAATTATTAAGTAGTAAAACTCGGGTTGTTGATATCGCGATTGCATTGGGTTTTAGTTCTGAGATTAGCTTTAGTCGTACGTTTAAAAATATGTTTTCGTATTCACCAATGGCATATCGACGCCGTGGTAAACGCCTTGGCTTACGCACCCCAATTAAACTCTGTTCTCGAGTGTTAGATAGTTTTGATTTGACGGCTAGATTATTACAAATCCGTATTGAAACCCGCCCAGGATTTACGCTTCACTGCACATCTGGCATTATTTCAGGATTGTTTTCATTAACACCTAATTATCAACAGCAAGTCCCGCTCATTTGGTCTGAATTTGTTGAAAACTTGCCTGAAGCTGAAATGCTGTCCGTATTGAGTGAAAGCTCATCACTGGCTGCAGATATAGAGTTGATTGGTGTTATCGGAGTGATTAAAGCCAATGATGATATAGATGCGATCCCTTATTGGGCGGGCAGCACTGCGGGTGCTTTACTCGGCTCCACGTCACTAGATACTATAGATGTACCTGCACAAGAGTATGCCGTTATTCCATTTACAGGTCCGATTAAACAATTAGAACAAGTACTTGCTTGGTTGTTTTCACATTGGATACCGGATTCAAATTATGACAGTGTTGATGGTTATGAATTAGAGATCTATCCGGTAAATTATGACCCTGAGGACTCATCTTCTTATATGGAATACTGGCTACCAATCGAACCTCGAAGCTAAAATAATTTGAACTTTTTAATTATTGCACCAAATTGTTAATTTTTTCTCTAAATCTCTCTATACAATGCAAACGATAATAATTATCATTTGCATAAATTGAAGTTTGGAGACCGAATGCAACACCAACCTGCCCGTATATTATCCCCAGTGGCGTTTGCCATTATTTGCGCGTTATCGAGTTCAGCTTTTGCCGAGCAGTCTATTAGCGACAATACTGAAGAGCAAATGACTGTCTTTGGTAAAGCTTATCGAAACACCGCGACAAAAACAGCCTTAGCGCCTATGGATACACCTCAAGCAATCTCTGATGTTGATAGAGTTACGTTAGACTCACGCGGAGTTAAGTCGGTAGCTGAAGCACTGCGATACGTACCCGCTGTGAATACTGAACTAAGGGGCGGCGCAGTTTCTCGATTAGATTTATTTAATATTCGTGGTTTTATTAACTATCAGAATTTTTATGATGGTTTGCCGCTGATGTTTAATGGTTGGAACCTACAGCCACAAATTGATTCGATTGCACTTGAACAAGTCGAAGTGTTTAAGGGACCAACCTCTGTTTTGTATGGAAATATCCCACCGGGCGGTATGGTCAATCTTATTGCTAAATCACCACAGCAAGAACAAAGTACCGATGTGACGATAACTGGTGGTAGCCATGACCACAAAGAGCTCTCTATTGATACCACTGGTCAGATAGCTGATTCAAATCTGTCTTATCGTGTAGTTGCTTTAGCGCGTAAGAAAGACGGACAAGCAGATACCTCTGAAGAAGAACGTTATGTTTTTGCCCCGTCTTTAGATTGGCAGGTATCCGATAAGACGCTCGTTAATTTTAATGTTTATTACCAAAATGATCCATCAGCAGGTATTTACACATCAGTGCCTGGTGCGGGGAGTGTTTTATCAAATCCTAACGGGAAACTTGATTCGAGTACTTTCACAGGTGATGAAAACTGGAATACTTACGAGCGTGAAGTATTAATGCTCGGTTATAAAATTAACCATGAGTTTAATAATAACTGGGCCTTCTTGATGAATGCGCGTTACATGGATGCGGATGCTTACCAAGAAAATACCTATAACACTGCGCTGCAGAGCGATATGCGTACCGTTGGCCGTAATGCGTATCTTACCGATGAGAAATCACAAAGCTTTGTTATCGATAATCAAATTTCAGGTCGTTTCAATACAGGCGTACTCGAACATAACGTACTGTTAGGGTTTGATTATCAGCAACTCGATTCACGTATTATTTACAAAGATGCCAGTGCGCCATCGATTGATGTGTTTAACCCTAATCATCAACAAATCGACGGTAGTTCGCTTAATTTCACCTACACCACCGATTTTGATCTAGAGAGTAATCAAGTCGGGCTTTATGTACAAGATCAGCTGGTATTAGGTAATTGGATTGTGATCGCTGGTGGCCGTTATGATGAATATGAACAAACATCAACAGACCATGCTTCAGGGTCTGATACAGCTGCAGCCATTAAACAAGATAATTTTGCTTTCCGTTTAGGTGGTTTATATAACTTTGATAATGGCTTAGCGCCTTATGTTAGCTACGCCCAAAGTTTTGAACCTGTCGTTGGCGCAGATCGGCATGGTAATGCGTTTGTACCATCGACGGGTGAACAGTGGGAAGCGGGTCTGAAGTATGAATCTGCAGATATGAGTAAAACGTTTGTTGTTTCACTGTTTAACATTACCAAGCAGAATGATTTAACGCGTGATCCGACAGGCACACCATACAATAAAGTTCAAACGGGTGAAACTCAGTCTAGAGGTGTCGAAGTTGAAGCAAATACAATGCTAACCGACAATATGGATCTTGCGGCGAGTTATACCTATATGGACATGAAAGTGACTGAGGATAATACCGGGTTGGAAGGTAAAACGCCGATTTGGGTACCGAAACATGCTGCTAATGTGTGGTTAAATTATTATCTTTATAACGGAATGGCTGCAGGTACGACTATCGGTACGGGTATCCGTTATGTGGGTGAAACACAGATTGATGCACTGAATAGCGATCAAGTACCTGATTACACATTAGTTGATCTGTCAGTTTCTTATGACCTGTCTTATTTAAGCGACAGTTTAGATGGTTCAAGTATTTCTGTGGTAGCGAGTAACTTGTTTGGTACTGAATATTATTCTTGTTATGACACGAACAATTGTTGGTTTGGTGCTGAACGTAGTATCACAGCTAACGTGAAATTTAATTTTTAATCGTTAATCTTATTTTCAATAGGGCAGGTTGCGATTAATAAATTGTATCATGATTGGCAGGTGCAACATCCAGAGGCGGGTTCTTCTTATTGATTAAAGGTCGATTAAGTACCTAGGATTATATGTTGAATAACAATTCCTTAGTGTGTAGGTTAGATATAGGTAAACCTACACGCTAAGGATATTTAATGATAATAAGAAAAGCCGATTTAGATGATATTGATGCGATCAGCCAGTTAATCACGCCACTTGTCATTAAATACATTTTACCGACTTGTAGTAAAGAGGGTGGGCTGTTAATTCTGAATTCTATGGCACCAAATTGTATCTCTAACTATTTAGATGCAGGCTATGAGTACCATCTCGCTGAGTTAAATAGCGAACTAATTGGTGTTGTTGGGATGAAAGGAAATGCGCATTTGTATCATTTATTTGTTGCTGACTCACAACAAGGGAAGGGGTTATCTAGAACATTATGGGAACTGGCGAGAGACGTATGTTTGGCTCATGGTAACGAAGGTAAGTTTACGGTTAATTCAGCCTTAAATGCGACAGACGTATATCTAAAATTTGGTTTTGTGCCTGTGAGTGGCGTTCGGGAAAGAACAGGTATTAAAGTTATGCCAATGGAATTGATTTTACGTCATTAAATCTCTCAGTGGGTAATTATCTTACGCTTTTAGAGTATTGATTTATTTTGTTAACAAGTTAGAGTACTCATTCTATATTTATATCGTGTTTCCGATTAAGCTAGAATGAGTTGATGTTATGAAAAACAATAACGGTTTTACATTAATTGAATTAGTAATAGTGATCATCGTTTTAGGTGTTCTAGCCGCGACAGTGATCCCTAAATTTATTAATATGAAGCACGATGCAACGAGTGCCGTTGTGCAGAGCGCCAGTGCGACGTTGAAAGCGGCAATAGGCTTGGTTAATGTGCGTAAAAAAATTGACGGGTCAGAAACGAGTGTTGATTATAATGGTAATACGGTCACATTAGTGGCAGGTAATCCTAAGCCTGATGCAAGACAGATGCGCTATTTTTTGAATATGGATTTACCTAGTTCAATATGGACTCCAAATTGGTTAACTGTACCTTGTGATGATTCTGCATTTTGTATTCTTGGTAATCGCAGTTATACGAATGAACCGGTTATTGATGCCGTTACATCTGGGCATGTTGTTTTCTTTTGGCCAAATGGACATGTACTTGGAAGTTGCTTTGCCTACTACGCTAATTTAGAAATTGAAGGTTCTCAGCCTGTTATTGGTTTCGAAGATTCGGGTTGTTAGTTTCGCTGTCAACTTGTAAAAGTAGGAGCCTGAGCTGACTCCGATACCATTACAGGGTTATTCCTCTTTGCCCATTGTCCCCCTCAAATATCTCCAACTGATCATCGTCCGGTGAAAAGAGCTCGTTACTGTCATTGCAACCTGCGAATAAAATACTGCAAGTGAGTAACGATAATCCAAATTTTTCATTTTAAATTGTCATTCGTGTACGGTATTTATACACTCTGTTTAACATTGAGGTATTTTTGAATCATTTAATGGTTTCCATTGTCTGTATTAAGCATTTTATTAATCGACGTGATTTTATACGCTTGATATATGCATATGGTAGACAAGTCGTTGTAAATACTATTTACAAGGCTATTATTGAGTAAGAGTTTAATGTGACGCCTTGCCATGTTTTAACGTTACTTGAAACACGTAAGTGTCAGTGTTTTATTGGAGATAGTATATGAAGGGAATTTTAGCAACTACAGTTATTACCAGTTTGCTATTATCTGGCTGTAGTGAGGAACAGGTTGTAATACCTGAACCAGACTCAAGGCCTGTTAAGTTACAAGCGGTTGATGTCGGTATTAAAGATACATTTCGTACCTTTCCTGGTGTGGTTGAAGCCGACGATAAAGCGGTACTTGCATTCCGTGTTTCAGGTCTTTTATCATCGATGGATGCCAGCCCCGGCGACAATGTTGTAAAAGGGCAAAAGCTTGCTAGTTTGAACCAAGATGAGTTTTTATTACAAGTCGAACAGGCACAGGCAAATTATGAATTGGCTTCGGTACAGTTTAAACGTGATGCTAAATTGCGTAAAACCAATGTTGTTTCTGAATTAGCATACGATACCTCTAAGGCTAAGCGCAACCAAGCGCAAGCCGCGTTAAGCAAACAAGAATCCAACCTCGGTTATGCGACCTTGGTAGCCCCTTATGATGGTACCTTATCCTTATCCTTAAAGGAAAATCATGAATATGTAATGGCGAAAGAACCTGTGATGCATATTCAGCGTGCGGGTATTATCAATGTAACATTCCAATTGCCTGAACAACTACTTGCGCGTTTCAATAATGAATATAGTCGTAATCCTACCGTTATTTTCGATACGATCCCGGGCGAAGCATTTCCTGCTCAATTTAAAGAAATCGATACCGAAGCAAATGCAACAAATTCCAGTTATAAAGTAACCTTGTTTATGGACCGTCCTGAAGGCAATAACATTTTACCTGGGATGGCGGGTTCGGTTCGTATTGCGCTTCCAAAAGGCAGTGTTGGTACTATTTCACCGCAAGCGTTAATGAGAAAGGGTGATTCATATTTTGTATGGCAGGTAGATGATCAAGGCATTGTGCATAAGCGTGAAATCGAATTAGATGAAAATAGGCGTGTCACGGAGGGCTTGAACGATGGTGATAACGTTGCGATCTCGGGTGTAAATCAATTGCGCGAAGGTCAGAAAGTGAGACCGTGGATCAAGGAACGAGGACTGTAACATGAAAAAGCTTCTCTCTATTGTTACTGCGCTGAGTGCGATAACAATATTACAAGGTTGTGAAAAACCAATTGTTGAGCCAAGACAAAAAGTGCAGTTAGTTAAAGTAGATACCGTGCAATTAGCGGAAGAAACGGCGAAGTTATCGTTTCCTGCGGTTGCGGTTGCGGCGGATAAATCAAGTTTGTCTTTCCGATTGCAAGGCGAGGTTACATCGGTGACGGTTCGTCCCGGTGACCGAGTAACTCAGGGGCAAATACTTGCTCAAATTGATCCGACGTATTACCGTTTAGAGGTTGACGACGCAAAAGCTGAATACGCCATTGCAGATAGCCAATATCGTCGTTCGGCAAAACTTGTTGATCCAGGTTATATTGCGCCGTCTCAATTTGATGAGCTTAAAGCGCAGCGTCGTATTGCTAAGGCAAGACTGGATATTGCCAAGTTGAATTTAAGTTTTACTACGTTGAAAGCACCGTTTTCAGGTGTTATTTCACATATACCAATTCAACAGTTTGAAAATGTGCAAGTGGGTCAGCAGGTGATGAATATTCACAGCACAGCGACGGTCGATATTCAATTACAAGCACCGGACATTATTTATTCTAAAAGTTCAGCGGTACAAGTTGAAGCCTCTAGACCTGGCGCTAAGATCATTACGGCTGATGGCACTGAGTATGAAGCACATTTAAAAGAATTCACTACAGAACCCGATCCTAAAGTGGGCTCATTTGTCATTACACTTACGATGCCAATGCCTAAAGATAGATTTATTCTTGATGGGATGGCCGTTGAAGTGCGGGCTGATGCTCAAAAGCTAAATATTTATAAGACCAATGAACCGTTTATTCCGCTCGAAGCGATTTTAAATGAAGATGGCGATGATTTGAATTTAACGCAAAAATTTGTTTGGATTGTGAACAGTGATAATACAGTGAGCAAGCGTCAAATTGTGACAGGTAAAGTGGTCAATGACGGTGTTCGTTTAAGTTCGGGCTTATCAGTTGGTGATAAAATTGTGGTTGCTGGTGGTAATCGTTTACGTGAAGGTCAATCGATTAAAATTTTCGATGATTTAGTCAATAATTCAACGGATACTGAAGAGGCTGGACAATAATGAAGCAAGATATCGCCGCCTATTTTATTAAAAATAAAGTGATCAGCTGGATGATCACGCTCATCTTCTTAATTGGCGGTACGATGGCCTTTTTTGGTTTAGGTCGATTAGAAGATCCTGCGTTTACAATTAAAGACGCGATGGTCGTGACATCTTACCCAGGTGCTACGCCATTACAAGTTGAAGAAGAAGTTACTTATCCGCTTGAAAAAGCCATCCAACAATTAACGTATGTTGATGAGGTGAATTCTATTTCTAGCCGTGGTTTGTCACAAATTACGGTGACGATGAAGAACAATTATGGCCCTGATGATTTACCACAAATTTGGGATGAGTTACGCCGAAAAGTTAATGATATAAAATCCCGTTTACCGCCTGGTGTAGCTGAACCATCAGTGATTGATGATTTTGGTGATGTATACGGTATTTTGTTGGCGATAACAGGAGATGGTTACTCTTACAAAGAGCTGAATGACTATGTTGACTATTTACGTCGAGAAATCGAATTGGTCGACGGTGTTGGTAAAGTATCCGTATCTGGCGTGCAGCAAGAACAGGTATTTATTGAAATGTCGATGCAACGTTTAAGTAGTTTGGGCATTTCGCCAACAACTATTTACAATACGTTGGCAACGCAAAACTTGGTATCCAGTGCTGGTGCGGTGAGGATGGGAACGGAATATATCCGTATTCACCCAACGGGCGAGTTTACCGATGTTGACTCGCTAGGCGATTTAATTATTACAGAAAATGGTGCACAAGGACTGATTTATCTACGTGACGTAGCAACGATTAAGCGTGGTTTTAAAGACGTACCCGATAACTTAGTTACTTTTAATGGCAAAGTCGCATTAAATGTGGGCGTGTCATTTATTTCTGGTGTTAATGTTGTCGAAATGGGTAAAGGGGTTTATCAACGTCTCGCAGAGCTTAAAGAGCAGCAACCAGTTGGTATCGATATTGATATTGTATATAGCCAACCCGATGAAGTTGATAAGTCAGTAAAAGGCTTCATTATTAGCTTAGGTCAAGCGATTGGTATTGTTATCCTTGTTTTACTTTTATTCATGGGGGTACGTGCAGGTGTTTTAATTGGACTCATCTTGTTGCTGACTGTTTTGGGTACGTTTGTATTCATGAATATAATGGCAATTGATTTACAGCGTATTTCACTTGGTGGATTGGTTATTGCATTAGGTATGCTGGTGGACAACGCCATCGTCGTGGTCGAAGGGATTTTAATTGGGGTACAAAAAGGCCGAACGCGTTTGCAGGCGGCAACCGACATTGTCACGCAGACTAAATGGCCTTTATTAGGTGCAACGGTTATTGCTGTTACCGCATTCGCTCCTATTGGTTTATCACAAGATTCAACGGGTGAATATACCCAAACACTATTTAGTGTTTTACTTATCTCGTTGATGCTTAGTTGGTTTACGGCAATATCACTGACGCCATTTTTTGCCGATATGTTCTTTAAAGGCATGAAAGTCGATGCCGGAAGTGAAGGCAATGACCCGTACAAAGGGGTTGTCTTTGTTGTTTATAAGCGCGTATTAGAAGCATGCATGAAAAATGCGTGGGCAACGGTATTCTCATTAATCTTAATGTTAGTGGCAAGTTTGTATGGTTTCACGCAGTTAAAACAATCGTTTTTCCCTTCGTCAACCACGCCGATGTTTATGGTTGATGTGTGGTTACCGGAAGGTACTGATATTCGTGCTACTAGTGAAAAGCTACGTGAGTTAGAAGTGATGGTGAGGGCCAATGCCGGTGTATCACATGTATCTTCAAGCACGGGTAAAGGTTCTCAGCGCTTTATGTTGACCTACGCACCAGAGAAAAGCTATGCAGCGTACGGTGAGTTAATTATCCGTGTTGAAAACTATGACGATGTCATGCCAATATTACGTAAAGTGAGTGGGCAACTTGATTCACAGCACCCTGATATTGAATATAAACTAAAACGTATTGAGTTAGGGCCTTCGTCAGGTTCGAAAATTGAAGCGCGTTTAGTCGGGTCTGATCCAACGGTATTACGTGGCTTAGCAAAGCAAGCTATTGATATTATGCGTGCCGATCCAGGGGCATTTAACGTGCGTCATGACTGGCGTGAACGTACTAAAGTGATTGAGCCTGTATTTAACGAAAGTCAGGCTCGTCGATATGGTATTACTAAATCAGACGTTGACGATTTATTGCAAATGGCATTTTCTGGTCTGACCGTTGGTATTTATCGTGACGGTACAAACCTGTTACCCATCATTGCTCGATTACCTGAAAAAGAACGTGTGGATATCAGTACGCTTGAAGGTATGAAGATCTGGAGTCCGGTATTAAAAGGTTATGTACCGCTACAACAGGTGATATTAGCCGTTAATATTCGTTGGGAAGATCCAATTGTAGTGCGTAAAAATCGTAAGCGTATGCTAACTATATTTGCAGATCCCGATCCTTTAGGAGATGAAACTGCAGCAACGTTGCAAAAACGTATTCAACCGTTAGTCGAAGGTCTCGATTTTCCACCGGGTTATTCACTCGAGTGGGGTGGTGAATATGAATCGTCTTCGAAAGCGCAAGCATCATTATTCCAATCGATGCCTATGGGCTATTTGTTTATGTTCTTAATTACGGTCTTCTTATTTAATAATGTGAGAAATGCGGTGATTGTATGGGCAACCGTACCTTTAGCTATTATTGGTGTGACAACTGGATTACTTGTTCTTAATACACCATTTGGCTTTATGGCTTTGTTGGGCTTCTTGAGTCTGTCAGGTATGCTGGTTAAGAATGGTATTGTATTGCTTGATCAAATTGAGATCGAGATCCACAGTGGTAAAGAAAAGTATCAAGCGGTTGTTGATGCAGCTGTTAGCCGTGTTCGTCCTGTTTGTATGGCGGCAATCACAACGGTATTAGGTATGATTCCCTTGTTACCTGATGTGTTCTTTAAACCTATGGCTGTCACTATCATGTTTGGTTTAGGATTTGCGACGGTGCTGACACTGATTGTTGTACCTGTGTTATATCGAATGTTCCATCGATTAGATATTCCGGAATAAGTGAGTAAATAATAGCGTTATATATTATTAATTTGATAAATCAGATAAAGGTCACTTACGCAATGCTGAAGTACAAACGGAATTAGAAGAAGCGCTTGCTAGGTTAAAATAATAGCCTGCAGATAGCTGATATAAAAAGTCGAGTGAGATACTCGTTGTTTTATAATGACGTCACTCGACTTTAACGACAAGAGCTTTATTATTTATGGGGTATTCGAATGGAAGCACCTAAACGTGACTGGGGGAATAATATGAGAATCCATGTACAAGATACTGTATTTTGTTTGGTTGACGTGCAAGAAAAACTTTTTCCACATGTGGTAAATAACGATGTTGTTGAAAAAAACCTGATTAGGTTAATCAAGGGGTTAAAACTTCATGATGTGCCTTTTATTATTAATGAACAGTATAAAAAAGGCCTTGGTGGTACGATCCCCGCGTTACAGGAATTAGTTGAATCAGCCCCTCATTTTGATAAAACGTCTTTTTCATGTTGTGGCAATGAGGCTACGCTAACAGCAATCAAAAACACGAATAAAAAAGTGGTTATCGTTGCAGGAATCGAGACGCATGTTTGTGTACTACAAACGTGTTTAGATTTACTTGAAGAAGGGTTACAGCCTGTTCTTGTAACAGATTGTGTGAGCGCGCGTTCTGAATTTGATTCGAAAATGGCCATTGAAAGACTAATACAAGCGGGTGTTATCCCTACGACTTATGAATCAATCTTATTTGAACTTACTGTAAATGCTAAAAACCCAATCTTTAAAGAGATTAGTAAATTAGTTAAATAAACATAGCGTAATAATACAAGCAAGTCTTAACATATTTATTGACGCGATTCGTTTAGCCGGAAGTTCTCGTTTCCGGCTCAATTTATTTCCACATTATTTATTCTCTAGCGCTGTTAATTTCTTCAATCGTTCATGCAAAAATGCATAAAAGCATTTGACTCGCGCACTGTGTTTTGAATCTTTATGGTATACGAACCACATGGCTTCTTCTGATTGAGGTGAATTCAACTGCACTTTAACCAGTGAAGGGTAGAATTTGGCTTGATGTTCACCCATAGGTCCAATCCCCATTCCTTCAATTACTGCTTGGTTCACATCTGGAAAGTGATTGCTTTGAAATGCAATTCTGCTTTTATCTATATTATCCACGATATGGCGAACAAAGGGGATTCGGTATTTGTCGGCAGTGGGTAAAACCCAATAGTGCTGATTGTATGAACTGTTTGTTGTGGGTTTACCAAATGCTTGTATATACTCTGCTGACGCGAAATAACTCGTTTTAAAGCGGGTTAATTCTTTAACAATCAAATCTGCTCCATCTGGTTTTGGGCCAACTCGTAATGATACATGAGCGGCACCAGATTCGAGTGGTACGATATCGTCAGTTGAGAGCACCTTGATCCTGATCGCAGGGTGAATATCTCTAAAGGCCTTTAGCGCTGGAGCAAGTTGTGCTGAATAAGAGTTGATGGTTGATATACGTAATTCGCCACTGATATTACTTTCAATATTTTGTAACTGGTGTTCTAGCTTGCTAAATCGAGCAATAAGACCAGGTAATTCTTCTATCAAGATCGCACCAGCATCCGTGACTTTATAACCGCGTTGGTGGCGGAAAAATAACTTTATCTCAAGTGCCGACTCTAATTGATTGATGCGTCTAAGCACGGTTGCATGGTTAATACCCAGTGATTTACCTGCCTGACTTAAGCTGCCATCAATAGCGACTTGATAAGCTATTTTATAATCATCCCAAGAAATATTTTTCATATCTAAATTCTTTTAATTATGTTTACAGGTTGATAAATATTCAACTTAAACAGGCGGCTATATTGGCCGCTGCCAATGGGCTTATTTAATTTAATGTAAAGGTTCTGTGCATATTTGCACAATAGTTTCGCATTAATCGTTATTTTTTAATAGCTAAAACCTGATTATTATATACCGACTGATTTGAAGGATACATAAATGTTAAAAAATACTAAGACAGCTTATGGCTGGATATCGATTTTGTTGCACTGGGTTATGGCATTAACCATTTTTGGTATGTTTGGCTTAGGCTTATATATGGTCGAGTTAACTTATTATGATGCTTGGTATAAAGGCTCACTCGATTTGCACAAGAGCATTGGTATTTTATTGCTTGGTTTATTATTGGTTCGCACGGTATGGCGTTGGATCAATATCAGCCCAGATAGCGCAGACGAGCATGCGAGTAAATTTGAAATAACGAGCGCACATTTAGTTCACCTTGGATTATACCTACTCATGTTTACATTAATGATATCGGGATACTTAATTTCGACAGCTGATGGACGTGGTATTAATGTGTTTGAGTTCTTTACCGTACCTGCAATTCCATTCTCTGTCGATAATCAGGAGGATATAGCGGGTGAAATACATGAAATTTTAGCATGGGTGTTAATCGTGCTAGCTGGAGTACATGCCATCGCTGCAATTAAACATCACTTTATTAATAAAAATAAGACGTTAGTACGTATGTTGAAAGTACAGCAGACAGAAAAAAATAACAGTAGTGCTTTTATCGGATCGTAATTCGGATAATAAGTTGTCATGAAGACATGAAATATTAAGGTAAATTCAAATGGAAAATAGAATGAAAAAACAAATTTTAGCCGTTGCTATTACAGCAAGTTCACTTTTCGCTGTTGTAGCGCCAAATGCCGCACAGGCTGCAGATTATAAAGTGGACGTAGCTGGTGCTCATGCCTCAGTGCAATTTAAAATTAAGCATTTAGGTTATAGCTGGTTATGGGGCCGTTTTAATACTTTTGATGGTGGTTTCTCGTATGATGCGAAAACACCAAATGCGTCGCAGATCAATTTTGTTATCGATACTGCTAGTCTAAATTCAAACCATGCCGAACGTGATAAACATTTAAAAAGTGATGACTTTCTTGATGTGAAAAAGTTTCCGAAAGCGACATTCAAAAGTCAAAGCATCAAATTTAGCGATGATGAAAATGGGACTGTAACAGGGGCATTCACCCTAAAAGGCATCACTAAAACAATTACATTCCCGATTGCTAAAATTGGTGAAGGTTCTGATCCTTGGGGCGGTTATCGTGTTGGTTTTACTGGTGAAACAAGTCTTAAATTAACAGACTATGGTATTACTACAGATTTAGGTCCTGCATCAGCCTATGTTGATATGATCTTGAACATTGAAGGTATTCGTCAGTAAGTCGTTTGGGTATATAAGCCAGTCTGATTACAATAATAGAAATCAGGCTGTATTTTCTCCTGATGCTTTACTTTCTGAATTACCTTTTGGTCATTCGTTGGGGTGGGGAAGAATTTATCTGTTTTATTGAAGATCAAGGCGATATATCCACTTTACAGCAATTAGAAAAAACCTGGACGGTGATAAAATAAACGCCAGTGAGCGTAACCAAATTAGCGCACTAGATTAAAGTCTCGAATATACTGTTAACTATTATATATTTGTAGTAGTTTCCATACATAATTAAAGAATATTTTCGGAGCTAGGGTATATGGCGAGCATAATTTGTTTTGGTGATAGTATTACACGTGGTGAAAGTGATGCTGACTATGGGGGGTGGGCAGACCGTATTAAAACGCGTTTAATTAAACAATTTATGGAAACGGGTAAAGATAAGATAAGTGTCTTTAACATGGGCATTAGTGGTGAAACGACAAATGGTTTAATCCAACGTTTTCAACATGAGTTTTTGATCCGACAAGCCGTGGATAAACAGGACACAGTGCTGTTTGGGTATGGCGCCAATGATCTTGCTAAGCAAGACGGTAACTACCTTGTTGATATTGAAACGTATATTGACAACATAAGCCGCTGTATTGAGTTTTCACTTGAGAAGGGTGCTAATGTTGTTCTGATTAATGTCACGCCCATTGCAGCCCTGCTTGATGGTATTCCGAATGTAAATAACCGCATTCGTAATGATGAAACCATTCGTCGTTATAACCAAGCATTGTTGGCTTTGTCGGTGAAGTATAGTGTCGATTTTATTGATGTTTACACGCCATTCAATGATCGTAAAGAAATCTATTTAACAGCCGATGGATTACACCCAAATAGCGCGGGGCATGAGTTGCTATATCAAGTAATAAGCTCGTCTTTGTTATCGTAACCTTAATATTTAAGTATTAAATAGACAGTAAGTGTTTGTGCAATAAGGATGATTGCATAAATTATGACCTATAGGCCTCAATTTTTAGTTTTATTGGTGGCTTTGTTGATCTAGCCCTATTTCCTCTGTTATTAATTTGCAATCTTCTTTGAAGCCCCTATTATGAAACTATCTCTATTAAAAAAAGCGAGCAATTATGACTAAAAATTATTCTGATACACTGTTTGAAGAAATGAAATTACTGGCTAAATTCCCAACACAATCTCAATTAGAAGGTATTAAGATTCATAATGAAGCTAGCTCCTCTATTATTAGTGCTGCGAAATCACTTTTTGATAAAGGCCTTATTTCACAAGAAGACGGTGGGTATTTAACCGATAGCGGTATTGAAACAGCAAATCACCTACACAGCGTTTTAGCACCATTAAGCTAAATAAATAATGCTATTATCTAAAGCAGTTAGTCGCTGTGATATAGGCTACTAACTGCTAACTGCAATTTTCTCTATTTCCCCACTGATTTACTGATCTAAGCTGTTTCACATAATCGAGAGTCTTCAATATCAACGTCCGGTCGAGGGCTTAGTATCGATGCGTTGTTGACCATATTACTAATGATTTCAATGCTTTCTTTTTTTATATCGTCACTATGCTGTGACGATGATAATAAATGGATATGATCTGACACCGTCTCAATGGCACTGCCTAGCACTTCATTTTCAAGAACTGTAAAAGCATCATTAATATAGGTAGCTAGTTCTGTTAAGTCTGGTAACGCAGAGCGACAAGCAACAAGACCAACATGAATAGAGCCGTTGTAGCTATATAGCGTAATGTTTAGAGACATGCCCGGTGGTAGTACTGAAATTGGGAAGCACTTATCCATTTTAGCACCCTTCATATATAACGCTGTACTTGGTCCAGGCACATTAGATATGAGTACATTACCCATTGGCGGTAATATTGTGTCCAAGTGCAGTAGTTCACTCGCAGCGGCTAGACCTTGGCTTGCTAATGTATAACTCGTTAATGCTTCTTTAGTTAATAGTCTCGCTTCACTTTTTAGTTTTAAACATGACTCTTTGACTGTCATTAAACGTTCAAGTGGATACTCACCGGCATAGGCTAATTCGACTAAACTAATTGCAACCTGATTGTTAGACTCTTTATCTGAAGCATCACGTAAACTTATCGGCATTTGTGCCACTAACGGCTTTTTAAGGACTATGTTACGTGTTTTTAAGTAATTGTGGATCGCCATATCACAAACAGTGACAACAACGTCATTAATTGTTGCTCCCGTTATACGGCCAAGCGTTTTAACTCGTGAGAGTGATAATGATGTCATTGCCGCGCGACGTGCACGCTTTGGACTAATAGAAAATGGGGTTTTAGGTGCCATAAAAGGTGTCGGCATATCTGCTTTGTATATGTTTGCAGCTTGAAAAAGTAGTTTTGTTGTTAGCTTAGTCAGTGATGGAATTGATTTTACGTGGCTAGTGACTACTTTTGACGCCTCAGATAACAGTGATAATGTACTTTTTGCTGTTCTCTCTCTTTGTGGGCGATCCACAGCCCAGAACGCCGTCATTGGCGATTCCGCATTTTTGCTCAAATAAGCCATCAATAGTTGGTTTGCTTTTGCACCGTCAGTAAATGCATGATGTACTTTAACGTAGATAGCAAATTTGTTATCTGCTAAGCCGTCAATTAAGATCATTTCCCATAATGGGCGACTACGGTCGAGTAATGTTTCATGTTGGTGTTCTACAAAACTGAGCAATTGATTTTCATTACCAGGTTGTGGCAGCATTGCGAAACGTACGTGATATGACAGATCGATGTTTTTATCTTCTTGCCAGAAATATTGACCCGTGATCTGTTTTTTTAGCTTTAGGTTAAATGGTGTTTTAACATCTTGCTGTGACATTAAGTTATCAAATAGGTCTCGACTAAAGTTGCCTGGGTAATTTTCTGGTGTTGAGAATATTTGTAATCCTGCTACGTGTTTTGGACTAGTAACCGTTTCTGTGTATAAAAATCCCATATCAACTAACGTGAGTGCTTGCATAGTCATTTCCTAATGTTCCTAATATTCGTAATGTGATTGATAGATTGCGCCCGATTAAGTCGTACCGCACATATCATCTCATTGTGATGTTATGACTTACTGTCACGGATGTTAAAGTTATATGTATAGTACGATGATACTCATAAAGAGATACGACATTGTGACATACATTTACGCAAATGAAATATTTTCACGATTTATTATAGTACTTTAATTGCTTTTAACTTTTTGATTGTTAATGTTTTAATGTGTTTTTTAGATTCACAATTGAATGTTTGTAGCAAGTTTTTTGTTATTGCTGAAGGTAGATTGGCATAATTAACTGTATATATTTGTTAATGATTACATTGTTATCGGTAACTTTATTGGTGGTTAGATTTTAATGCTATTGAATGATTTTAATAAAATGATGTAAATTCTTTGATTATTTATTAATGAACTGGAAAATTGAGGTATTAATAAATTGTATAAATATTTATAATTTATTGAGATATTGACGTTTTTAACCCCTTTGAGTAGTAAGCTGGGATTATTTTTAAACCGATGTGGTATTGTTTATTTCATTATTGATGGATATAACTAGGGTATATGAGAGAAATATTAAGAAATAAAATAATCGCAATTTGTGAAAATAAAATAGAAAAAAAAGGGACAAATGTTGGTCTCTCATTTTATGCGTTCTTTGCGAATAAGAATGATGATCCAGCGCTATTAATGGAATCTGCACAATGGTGGATCATGACACATAAGTTAGATCACTTTGAGAAAGCGGTGAAAATAAAAGCGCTGGTGGAATCAGAAGTGACTAACGAATGAAGGCTGTTACGTATATCGAGGGAGATTATTAACATGGGGACGTTTCGTGACAAATATCAGAATGGCAAGGCTACAAGATTCAGATTCAATTAATGCACTATCTTTACATCTTGGTTACGAGATCGCTACGCAACTTGTTGCTGAAGAAAGACTTCAGTGTTTAATTGATTCATCGAATGATGACGTATGGGTATTTGAAGATGCGGGTATTATATTGGGTTGGATTCACGTCTATAAAGCGCATCGATTAGCGTCAGCGGCATTTTTTGAAATTGGTGGTTTAGTCGTTACTCCTGAAGCAAGGAATAAAGGTATTGGCCGACAATTAGTAGAGTTTGCTTGCGAACAAGCTCAGAATCAGAACATAGCGTTAAGGGTTCGCTGTAATGCTAAGCGTCAAGATACACATGAGTTTTATGAAAGGATGGGTTTTATCACGACGAAATCCCAGCATGTTTTCGAAATGTATTTAGGTGATGATTAATATTATTTATGGATCTATCTATCAAGGAAGGTTAATGAAAAATACAAAAATTGCTGTCGCGCAAATCTCTTCGGTTGACGGTAATGTAGCGGAAAATATAGCTGTTCATATGAATGCTATTGAAAAAGCTGCATCTGTAGGTGTTTCATATATTGTATTTCCTGAGTTATCACTGACAGGTTACCTGCCTGAATGTGCCTCCAATCTTGCTTTTACTGTTGACGATAAGCGTCTTCAACCACTCATTGATATTGCAAAATTAAATAAGATAACAGTAGGGGTCGGTCTACCGCTGTTAACGACGGGACTGCCGCATATTGGTTTAGCTATTATTTATCCAACAGGACGAGTAGAAAGCTACGCCAAAATGAATTTACACTCTGGTGAAGAGACATATTTTTCAGTTGGCGATAAGCGACATAGCTTTCAACTGAATAATATAACGGTCGCTAATGCTATTTGTGCTGATACTAATCATATTGAACATGCTAAAGGGTATGCAGCACTCGGTGCTGATGTATATATGGCGAGTGTGTTAATCACGGCGGGGGGTTATGACACCGATACTCAGTTGATGAGCAGTTATGCTCGAGAGTTCAATATGCTCGTAGCAATGGCTAATCATAATAGACCTACCGGTAATTGGAATCCAGTAGGCAAGAGTGCGATTTGGACAAAGTCAGGTCAACTCATTTGTGCTGATGAAAGTCAAAATGCACTTGTTATTGCTGAACGGAAGGGTAACGACTGGATAGGCCAAGTAATTAACCTTTAACCCATCATAGTGTTTACATCAGGGTTAAAGCTTGTCGTTTCAGTCGCTTTAATGAGTGGTATTGAATTAAAAAATCGCATTTTATAATTTGTATCTTGATTATTATTCGTCGCGCGAACTGACAGTGCTACACGGTGAATATTATTGGGATAAAACAACCAACTACGCCAGATATTAGCATCGTCCACACGGTGAGCTGCAAAGCTTAATTTAATGTTTTCAATACAGCTGACGTTTTCCTGCTGGTGGTTATCCGGTAGGGTGAAACTAAAGTCTTTCAACGGGATCGACAAACCTAACCCCCATGCCTTGATGTAAGATTCTTTTAATGTCCAATAATCAAAAAAACGACTCGCTTGCTGCGCTATTGGTTGAGCGAGTAAATCATCGACTTCAACTTGCGAGAATGAGTGCTTCGCAATACTTAATACATCACTTGTTCGACTGGTATTTTCTACATCACAACCAATATCGTCATTAAGCATTACCGCGCAAATGATCATATTGTCGGTGTGGCTGATATTAAAACGTAATGGCAGGGGTGGGTTAACAATCTCTGGCTTATCCTTTTCACCTTTGACAAACGTCCAGTCAGCGGGTTGCACATCAGCATAACGTGATAACAAATCACGGACAAAGGCGCGGGTGACTAGCGCACTATGACGGTCTTTTTCAAAATGAAACCGTTGCTGCTTTGTCGTTTCTTCTGGTGATAACAGACGACTATAAGCACGTAATAATTCAGGCCGTTGGATTCTTTTCGGGTCTACTGACCACAGGTGAATTTCATTCGTAGCTAATGTTAGTTGATCTGTTGAAAGCACTATTTATTCCATTGAGTGAAGAGGTGTAAGCTAATTTAGCTATCTTATCATGATATATATAATGAACATAAATCAACCTTGATTTTGTGTTGCTCCCAATGCTGGCAATATTTATCGTATTGGCGGTCGTTGGCTTAATCAAATTAAGGCATGAGTAAAGGGAAGATAGAGCTAAAAGCCATCAACAGCTTTTAGCTCGTCATTTTATCTAGAAAAAGTACTAGCTAGAATGGGTACCAGAACAACTCTGTTGCCATAACACGTTTGATAATGGCTAACGTTACTACCAAGGTAATTAACCCCATCACCGTGTAATCTTGCTTGGTCATAGGTTTTAAGCTGTACCACGTACGCATCTTGTTATGACCAAAACCACGTAATGTCATCGCATTCGAGATCTCGTCAGCGCGATCTAAGCTTGAGAAAATTAATGGGCCTAAGATCTTGGCTACATTTTTAATACGCGATAGCACAGATACATTTTTCGATAAATCAACACCACGTGCCTGCTGTGCATGCATGATGTTAATAAAATCATTCTTCACATCAGGTAAATAGCGCAATGTTAAGCTTACAGCATAGGCAATTTTATACGGTACACCAAGGCGGTTTAAGCTTGCTGCAAATTCAGTCGGATGCGTGGTAAACACAAATACCAACGCAATTGGGAACATACTGAAATACTTCAGTGTTACCGTCAGCAGGTAATACAAGGTTTCTTGTGTCAGGGAATAATCACCCCAGAGAGATAATAAGACGGTACTTGAACCTATATACTCAACGCCTTGCTGTGGTGCTAATAAGAACATGAACAATGCGTTGATGCTTAATATACTGCTCGTGGCAATCAATAACGGTTTGTAAACAGGGAAGGGCACTTTGGTTAATTTAAGTAACGTACAGCCAGTAATGATCAGCGCGAGAATAAGGCGTAAATCAAAGGTCGTTAACACCACTGTTACCCAAGCTAGAAACAAGACGAACTTAGTGACGCCATTAAGTTGGTGCAGGGCTGAATTGGTATTGACATAGTTAATACCAAAATCGATTTTTTTAGTTTTATTGACGTTACTTTTGTTGTTATGAAAAGTATTCTTTATCGTGTTTTTATTCATATTGTTTTTATGGTTCGCATTGCGCTTAATTATGAAGGCGTCACTTCAGATTTGATAAATTGCTGCATAAAACTATCTGTATTTTTGATACCAACAGCATTTGCAAGGGTATACAGGCTCGTCACTTTTAAGTTTGCACGGTCAAGTAGCGCAGGGTCGCTGAATACTTGAGAAACCGGGGCATTGGCAATTAATTTGCTTTCTGCAATAACAATCGAACGCGTGGTGTATTCTAACACTAAGTGCATATCGTGAGAGATGATAAGGACAGTAATACCTAGCGTTTTGTTTAGCGTCTTAATAAATGACAGCATCGATGTGTAGTTACGATGATCTTGCCCTGCGGTTGGTTCGTCTAAAATAAGTAACTCAGGTTCTAATACTAAGATAGAGGCAATGGTTACGCGTTTTTTCTGACCATAGCTAAGTGCTTCAATTGGCCAGTGACGATATTTAATTAAGCCGCATAAATCCAGTACGTGTAATACTTTTTCTTCAACAAATGCTTCGTCATGGCCACGGTTACGTAGACCAAACGCCACTTCGTCAAAAATCATATGATTAGAGATCATGTGATTTGGATTTTGCATCACAACGCCAATTTTTTGAGCGCGCTCAAAGATAGATAAGTCGGCAATACTTTCACCATTAAACTTAATACTGCCGGTATCTGGTGCGATAACGCCCATGATCAGTTTGGTGATGGTTGATTTACCCGAGCCGTTTTTACCTAAAATAGAAACAAATTCACCGCGATTAATGCTAAACGAAATACCTTCAAGAGCATTCTTTTCGCCAGTATAAGAATAGGTTAAATCATTGATCTCAAGTAATGTGTCGTTTTTCTGAGGTTGAACAATAGAGGCTTGCGCATGAAACCAATTGGTTAATGGCGTTTGGTATTGTTGTAGATCCATCTTTTCAATATAAGCAGGATTATCAGTCACTACAATAGGGCAGTTCGCTGCTTTTAATGCTGAGATATACAGTGGTTCACGAATACCATGAACCTGTAGTAACGGCGAAGCAATTATTTCGTCCGGAGACATATCAGCAATGATCTGGCCACGTTCCATTAATATCACGCGGTCGACATGGCGGTGCAGTACATCTTCGAGACGATGCTCAATAATGATAACGGTTTTGCCTGTATCTCGATGTAGCTGATCGATAATTTCGATAGTGGCTTTACCCGTTTTTGGATCAAGGTTAGCAAGGGGTTCGTCGAATAACAAAATGTCAGTATCATCAACCAAAATACCCGCTAATGATACACGTTGTTTTTGACCACCTGATAATGCATACGGTGAATGATCAAGTAACTCATCAAGGTCAACCATCGCGGCGGTTTTCTGCACGATAGGCAACATCTCAGCTTGAGAAATCATGTTGTTTTCAAGCGCAAATGCAATATCTTCACCAATGCTCAAACCGACAAACTGGCTGTCGGTATCTTGTAATACAGTGCCCACTGTCTCGCTATAATCTTGCATGCGTAACCTTGACACCGGCGTACCATTGATGGTTAAGGTGCCAGACATGTCACCTTTTATCGCATGCGGAATCAGACCGTTTAAGCATTGTCCAAGGGTAGATTTACCACTACCACTGGGACCAATAATGACGATTTTCTCTCCTTTCTCTATCCTTAGATTTATGCCTTTTAGTGTCGCTTTATCCTGCGAAGCATATTTAAAAGAGAAGTCAGAAAATTCGATAGTCATTGTCGATTAACCCTCGGTCAAGTTGCGGCTTTGTTTCTTACGTTTTGCAAACGCAGTCAGTAGAATGTAGCCAACAATACCAATTAATATTGTATTACCTGTAGCAATGATCGTTAATTGCGTCATGATTTTGCTGAACGGTTCTGCGTAAAGAATGGTATCGAGTAGTGCTGATACACCATAGCCGACAGTATTACCGATTAAGGCAAGCACAACAAAGAGTGCCATATCTTTCATCGAGAATTGACCTTTTTCTAAACGACCTTTTGTCAGTTTAGGGAATAAGCCGATTATAAGACCAACAATACCTGAGCCTAATACCCACGTTAACCAAACACCCCAGCCAGAGAATAAATCAGTAACCCAATGACCGATAAAGCCTACTAAAAAACCAACTAATGGACCAAATAATACCGAGAAGAGTGCAAGCACTGCCATCGCAGGCTTAAGTGTGGTATTTGCAAATACCGGTATACCGAACATTGGTAACCCGCCGATGCCATATAAAGCAGCACCAATCGCAATCACAACAACAGTTTTAGCTGAAAGATTCATATAAGCCTTGGATATAAATTAACACGGAAAATTTAAGGTGCAAATTGTACAGGAATACAGGCTATTAAGGAAATAAAGTTAAAGTGGTTTTCTTTTAACCAGCATTTAGGTTATTAGTTTGTGTGGGTGTGGGTGTGTACATTGTGCTTAATCGTTGCGAATAGCTACATACAGGTAAAAATATAAACGGCGCAAGAGGCACCGTTTAATTACATTATTTCAGGTTATCATGACGACTACCTAGTTAATTAAAAAAGGATTAACCTTCTTTGTTAACGAGTTCATGTAATTCTTCCAAAGAAGCTGCGATTTTAACACCTGGAACGTTTGTACCAATAGTTGCTTCAAAAGAACCTTCAACCGCTGAGCGGAATGAAGTGAATGAGATGCGGTATACACCACGAACAAGCGCTTTAGTTGGGCTGTTTACTTCAGATACTTGACGTAATAATGAGTTATAAGAAGAACCACTTGGGTTAGTTGGTAATTCAGAAGTATCGTCATTATAGTTTAATGCTTGAAGTACTTTACCACCTTTATTGATTTTTGCATTATCAACAATGTTTAGGCGATCAAGTGTAATATATGTATCAAAATACTTATTTGGAGCAGATTGAAGACTTGCTTCAAATGTGCTCTGTACGAAATCGCCTTCAGCTGGAGTTGCTTCAGCTGGAGATATCATAGATACACCAATTTCGTCAATTACAGCAGGAACCCATGCATATAAATAATATGCTGGTTTACCTTTAATTTTACCATCTGGCGTTACGCTATCATCAACATAACCAAAATAATTAGTATAGTTAATATATGGTGCACGTACTTCCATACCAGCTATACCTTCTTTATTAGAGCTTTTTAGGTGTGGGCCAGTAGACATACAACCTGAAAGTGTAATGATTGCTAATAATGGTAATAATGGTAATAATTTAGTTGCAATTCCTTTTTTCAAAACTCTATCCTTAGATCAATATATAAATGAGTCGCCAGTATATAGTGTATTTATTCAATACATCACGATAATTGATTGATTTAAAACTAATTTAATACCAATTAATCAGTGGAAATCAGACCTGACGCCAATTTTTAATTTATAAACCTAGCACTTGCTAATGCTTCGGGATTAATACTAAAGTGATACTTTAAATAACGACTCTCGTCATGCAATCGCATCCTAATAAGTGATGGTTTCTAAACCATCACTTATTATCTTACGGGTAACTTGGGAGGGGCCAGACGTTATCTATTAGTGTATTTAGCAAGATAGAAATCAAAATTATTATTAATGAAAGTACTATAACCAACATAAACGTCGTTACCTTTACGGACAATACTACCTGTGCGTTGTTGCACTTTGTATCCGGTATTCGCAACCGCAATTAGTACTCCATCGTTAGTATATTTTTCATTATGACCATTACCAACAACAAATATCCCCCCGTTATCGTCAAGGTTAATTGCACTAATTTCACCTTGTTGATTACTCACATGCCAAATAATATCGCCGTTCGCTTGCATCTTAATGAGATCTCTATTTGACGCATCTGAAAACGCGATAAATAATTCATCTTGTGCATTCTTTTGGAGAATAACAGGGCCTGGTAGCGCATAACTGTCCTGATTACCATATACGTTATTACGCCACAATAGTTGACCGTTAGTATCAATGGATTGGATTTGTAGATCACGCTCTTTAGTCATGATGATAGAAATAACAGAACCGTCAGCTAAAACCGTGGTTGCAGCTTCTGCAAATGTGTCTTCAGTTTGTGCTTGTGTCCATTCTAATTGACCTAATGCATTGTACTTACTCACGCCTTTACGGCCAGAAACATACATATTATTATTCGTATCGAGTTCAATATCCCAAGCCTGTTGATCTGGATGTTCGATGTTTAATTGTTGTTCACCGTCAGTGTTAAAGATCTGAGTATTAAGCCCTGTTACATAAAGTTTGTTATTTTTAAGCTCAAGATCTCGAACGTCATATTCATTACTGATTATTTGTTCCCAAATTACGCTTCCATCGGTAGAAAACTTAGCGAGTAGTGATGCGCGAGGTCCTTGAGCATTGTTTTGTAGATAGGCTGTTGCAGTGATATAGATGTTGTCTTCATCATCGATAACCATCGCCGTTATATTTTCATCACTGCGTGATAATCCGTGAGTCACATCATGCTCAACCGTCCAGAGTGTGTTACCAGATGTGCTGTATTTTACTAATAGCATGTTTTGAACTCGATCACTGCCTATTTTAATCGTCTCACCAGCTTGGATTATGTTACCGGCACTATCGATCACTTGCGCAGACAACCATTCTACTGTTGTTTCTTCTGTTTTACTGTTGTCGTAAAATTCAACCCAATCAGGTGCAATGAAGGTGATATCACAACCACTTAAGGATAGGGCCGCTACTAATAAGCTGGTTTTAAATATCGAATTTTTCATTGAAATGTCCTTATTGAATTAAAATGTTGAATGAATTTATTAGTGTGACAACAAACAGCACTAAAGAGAGTCTTTACTCTAAAAGTTCGTATACAATAGCAATAAACAAGAGTTGTGACAACGATCTGAAATCCATTTAAATCATGTGGTTATATCGTTTAAGATGGTGGTTGTGTATAAAGTTGTAATGATGGTTTTATGTAGTGATTTACGGTGTTATTTGCGTGAAAGTGACTGATTGGCGTCTTTAATAAAAAATATTGTAAATTATGTACGCTTGGTGAGTGATTCATCTCGAAAATAAAGAATGCTTATACTAAAAAACCTAGTGAATTAATCATCACTAGGTTTTTATTTAAGTAGATCTCGCAAGGTTCGCTACTTAGCTAAACAAACTGGTTGCTTCAACAGGGTTTTGCTCAACTTCATGTAAATATTTTTCTTTAGACTCGTTAGAAAAATAAGGTTCAACTAACATGATAATACGCAATACGATACGCTGTGTAATTTCTTGAAGATCATAATCTTCTTCAGCTAACTGTGTATCTAATGAGTTCGTCGCAATTAAACAGATCGTATCAGCCATCGAGCTTTGCTGTGCTTCCGTCATCTTTATTTCACTGTTTTCATTTAATGACACGAGCATTTTTAAGAAAAAACTGTGATGGTTATGAACTAAACGCATAAAGCGTCGTTTTAGCAATTTGTTTTCATCAAAAATAACTTTCATATCACGATAGAAGAAGGAATATTGTTGAATCAAACCCACGTACACATTTAAGTATGCCCAGTAATCTTCAAATGCTTGTACATCATCTTCATAAAATGACATAAGTTTATTGATTGCGGCTTCGTATTCGTAGAACAACTCGGTGAGTAATTGTTCCTTGCCATTGAAATGATAATATAAATTACCAGGGCTGATCTCTAAAGCATTGGCAATTTCAACCGTGGACACTTTGACGTGTCCGTATTGGCTGAACATTTCTAAACTACACTGTAATATCCTATCGCGTGTTTTCATCACTTTTTCCTAAACTGATGCTGATACAGTTTTAGTCTCTGTATCAGTAGAAATAATGTCGGTTGGTGGTGTATCAACACGGCTGATTTTTGGTTGCTGTGTTACCGGCGGAGTTTCAATATCGGTAGTATTTTGTGCGTCTGCTAATATTTGTTCGATCACAGCTAAGCTTTCTTGCTTAATATCGGAGTTAGCATTTGTCATTGCTAATAGTGCAATTTGTTCTGAAACCGAGATGGATGCACTTTTTAGTACTTCGCTTTCAAGTTCAATAAATGCTTTATTGATATAATCAGCAAGATCCGCTAGATCAGGCAGCGCAGAGCGGCATGATACTAAGCCAACATTGATCAATCCGTTGTAGCTATATAATGTAATGTTTAAAGACATTCCTGGTGGAAGTACCGAAATAGGGAAGCATTGTTCCATTTTCGCACCCATCATATATAGGGGGTGTTGTGGGCCTGGAACATTTGAAATTAGCACATTACCCATTGGCGGTAATACGGTATCTAAATTGAAAAACTCGCTAACGACAGCAAGGCCTTGGCTTGCCATTGTATAGCTTGTTAGTGCTTCTTTTGTCAGTAGACGTGTTTCATTTTTTAACTTGATACACGAATCTTTAATTGTCATTAAACGTTCAAGCGGTGATTCACCATGATACGCTAATTCAACTAAGCTGATTGCAACTTGATTGTTGGTTACGGTATCGCTAGCGTCACGTAAGCTCATTGGCATTTGTGCAACAAGCGGTTTTTTAAGTGTAAAATTCTTGCTTTCAAGATAGTTATGAATAGCCATATCACAGATGGTGACAACTACATCATTGATTGTTGCGCCTGTCATTTTACCTATGCGTTTAACACGTGTTAGCGACAGTGCTGAAACAGCAGCACGGCGCGCCCGTTTGGGGCTCACAGAGAACGGTGTTTTAGGCGCCATAAACGGTGTTGGCATATCCGCTTTATACACATTTGCGGCTTGGAAAAGCAATTTGGTCGTTAGTTTAGTCAGTGATGGGATTGACTTAACTTGGTCTGCCAGTTTCTTGGACGTTTTTGTGAGTGATGAAAGCATACTATCAAGTTGTTTTTCTTTCTGCTCGAGTTCAATATTCCAAAATGCTGTCATTGGCGCATCAGTATTCTTACTTAAATACGACATTAATAGTTGATTGGCTTTTGCGCCGTCAGTGAACGCGTGGTGTGCTTTTAGGTAGATAGCGAATTTGTTATCTTCTAAGCCATCAATCAGAATCATTTCCCATAAAGGTCTATTTCTATCTAATAGTGTTTCATGCTGATGTTCAACAAAGTGAAGCAGCTGACTTTCATTGCCTGGTTGCGGTAGCATTGCAAATCGTACATGGTAAGAGAGATCAATATTGTCATCTTCTTTCCAGTAATATTGTCCAGTAAGCTGTTTTTTCAGTTTTAAATTAAACGGTTTCTTAATTTCATCCTGCGACATTAAGTTGTCGAACAGATCTCGAGTAAAGTTGCCTTCATAATTTTTAGGCGCTGTAAAAATTTGTAATCCGGCTACATGTTTAGGACTGGCAACCGTTTCTGTGTATAAGAAACCCATATCAACTAGCGTTAGTGCTTGCATGTTATCTAATCCCTATGCAGTAAATCCATAAAATAGAGTGTTTAGATACTTAGCTCTACTTCTTTAGTTGTCTATAACTATATGGGTATATGTTAGTCCCTTGTTTTACATTTGTAAATAGTGACAAAGTGTTAACTTAAAGCTTAAGCGTATGAAAATAGTATTAAATGTACTATTTTTCGTGTTACATCTTATTTTTAATTGGCGATTTGTTAAATCTTAATTCGGTGGTTATATACTCCGAAGACAGTATATAAAAAGGGTTAGCTCGATAGTGTGAATAATACCGCGCTGTGTTAGCGGTAACATCGGTTGGATTTGTAACATTTCAAGGTGTCTGGTAAATATTAATAATTATTTTATTTCAGTATATTGACGAGCTGTTTAAGTTGGGATACCTGCTCGATCTATAAATCGCGTTATAAGTTGGTTGTTTTGAAACAATGAGTAAAGGTAGAATGCGAGGACGAAATGGGCCGTAATGGATGATGTTGTAGTGTTTAAGTCTTTTTTGTGTTCTATGTTGTTGGTGTTAATTTCAGGTTGTAGTCAGCAGGTAGCAATAAAACCTTCAGATCCGATGATAGAAATTAATCGACCAACACCGGAACTCGACTATGTTCAACGTCAGTTACTCGCACAATATAAAGATTGGCACGGGACGCCTCATCAATGGGGTGGAATAAGTAAGAATGGGGTAGATTGCTCTGGCTTAGTTAAGCTGACGTTTAAACAGCTGTTTTCTATCTATCTTCCTCGAACGACAGCGAAACAAGTTAAAGTCGGGTATTCGATTAAACGCCAGCAATTACGTACCGGTGATCTCGTGTTTTTTAAAACGGGGATAAATGTACGCCACGTCGGTATTATGGTTGATGAGTTTCAATTTTTTCATGCATCCAGCAGTCGTGGGGTAATCCTATCTCGTTTGGATAATCCATATTGGAACCGCCACTATTGGCAATCAAGAAGAGTTGATTTATAAATGATGGAACAGAAATTAATTAAAGTTATGGTTGGGTCTAAAAATCCAGTGAAGGTAAATGCTTCACGTACTGTTATTGCTGAATTGTATCCCGAGCATATTGTGGAATGTGATGGTATCGACGCACCTTCGAATGTCCCAGACCAGCCCATGAATGCCGCTGAGACACGTGAAGGGGCTATTAACCGCGTTAAATATTGCCAACAGAATGCAGATGCTGATTTTTATATTGCAATCGAAGGTGGTGTTGATTTACTCGACGATGGACCTGCAACATTCGCGTATGTTGTTATTGCTAATAAAGAGCAACAGTCGGTAGGACGTAGCGCTGCGTTACCATTACCTGCACCCATTTATCAATCATTACTAAACGGGGAAGAGTTGGGACCTGTGATGGATAAATTGTTTAAGACCGTCAACATTAAACACAAAGGTGGGGCGATTGGTTTGCTAACGAATGGGCATGCAACCCGCGAAAGCAATTATACCCAAGCACTGACATTAGCAATGGCCCCCTTTTTATACCCTGATCTTTATAATCAGTGATCTTTAATCGCTCATGATTTGTGTCGCTAATATTCTTATATAAATAGTCACCTTATATACGCAGTTACTTTGATCTAGCCATCATTTTAGATTGTTATTTAAACGCTTTGTAATTTAGTGTAAATAAACACAATAATCGCTATTGATAATCATTCTCAATTGGGGTTATTATGAATATATGGAGCTATAGCGCGTTTATAAGGGACTAAATCATGTCTTCTAAGGTTAATTTAAGTATATCGAGTTCGAAACTTGCAGAGTTGATTCAGGCGGGTCATCTTTGTGCGGCAGATTTTAACTGTTTAGACCCTGAGTCTAAGCAGCAAGTTTGGCAACTCTGTTTATGGAGCTGTAATAAACGAGTGCATTGCACTAAATCATGTACGCAGCAGTGTAATAGTGGTTATTGTGAAGGAACTAAAACGGGTCCAGCTACGATTGAAAAATCAACATTAATCACCGTTAATGCTGATTAATCGTTGAGATTAGGACTGTAATTCTTTAAACCGTAATCGTTTTATGAATGGGGCTATTAACGGTGTGATTAATGGTAACAGCACGCCTGCAATAATGAGCGAAAAGGCAATCATCTTATTTATGCCTAATTGTTCGTCATAAAAGATGACCGATCCTAATAGTGCAAAGATAGGCACTAATAGTTTAAATGGACTCATCATGCTGAGCGGGTATTTAGTGAGCATTTTGTTCCATACCCAATAGCCTAATAATGTTGTTGGATAGGCCTGAAACAATACCGAGCCAAAAGCGATGGGATTGAGTGCCATGCTTAATTCGCTATAAAGGTGAACTCCATTGACCATATATGCCATTGTAAATAACGGCAATGGTGCAAACAGGCAAGACCAAGCCACAAAAGCAAACATATCTTTAATATCCAACTTTTTAACCATTAAGCTGATGACGCTCATGCTTAGGGCCCCAACGAGTGCAAATACAAAACCGATGAAGGTAACAGAACCATCAGTAATATTGGCAACGAAGACAAGCCCTAGTAAGGTCAATGCGAGCCCTATTTTTAAACTCGTATTAATGCGTTCTTTTAGAAAAACGATACCCATCAGCACACTAATAAATACGCTGAACTCGAGTATCAAACTTGCTGTGCCAGCCGACAAGCCAGAATAAATAGACATTGACATCATTCCCCATAGGCCAACCCCAAACGTAATGCCATAGAGTGCGAGATAACGCCACTTGACATCCGGCTTACGAACAAACAAGACCGCTGGAAATGCGGCAAAGGTGAAACGTAGCCCTGTTAAAATAAAGGGGTCTATGTTGTCCACACCCGCTTTAATCACGGAGTAATTGAACCCCCATAGACAAGTTACCGCGACAATGATGATTAAGTGAATAGGTGATATTGATCTTCCGTGCATATGAATACTCCGTTGTTTTATTGTTTGACTAGTATGTTGTTTTCACAAATAATAAACAGATGCAGTTTTTGTTAATTTTTAGAGTACAGTTTGTTTTAAAGGCACCAGTTAGATTTGATAGGGTCCAGTTTGGATTTTGATGGGGAGGGAAGGATGACCGCACGTTATATTACAATTTCAGATAATATTATTAACGACATTGATAAAGGTATATTACTTGTCGATAAACGAATGCCGTCGTTACGGCAGTTTACCCAGTTGCATAATGTAAGTATGACAACAGCAAATAATTGCTATCAGCGTTTACTCGACTTAGGTTGGTTGCATGCAAAACCGCAAATTGGCTATTTTATTACTCAGCCTTTGAATAAAAAAAATACCCCAACATATCCTCAATTCAACGCTCAAGTTGCGACGCCGAAAGTTGGTCAATCCATTGTTCAAGGATTACGTGGTCCATTTTATACCGCGCAATTGCCTGCTGACTTGTTACCTCAAGACATTTTGAATCGTTGTTTACGACGTGCTAACCAAAAGGTTGGTTCAGATCTGTTTGCATACCCCGACTATCAAGGTGACATGAAGTTACGTACCGCATTAGCCGATCATTTTACGCAGCAACACTTTCCTTTAACCGCAGAAAATTTGGTTGTTACCAATGGTTGTATCGATGCTGTGCGTAGTGCCATTGAAGTCACGACTAATCCTGGGGACACGGTAGCGATCTCATCACCTTGTTTTAATGGTTTATTGAACTTACTTGAAAATATGGGACGATTAGTGCTTGAGATACCTTGTTATCAATCACAGCTAGATTTAGAACAACTTGAATCTTTACTCAAAGCTAAGCGTATTTCTGCGTGTTTATTTAGCGCTAACCATATCAATCCACAAGGGTTTTGTTTAAGTAATCAACAAAAACAACGTATTGCGGAGCTTGCTGCTGATTACCAAGTGCCTGTTATCGAAGATGACATTTATCTGGAGTTAAGTTATTCCAATACTACGCCCTTACCAATTAAGTATTGGGATAAATCTGGCTGGGTATTGTGGTGTAGTTCGGTATCGAAGACGATTGCTGCAGGATATCGTTTGGGATGGTGTGAGCCTGGGCGTTTTTTTAATGCGTATTTACACTTGCGGAGTGTACAGTTTTTCGGTGTTAATAATATTGTTCAACATACGGTATGCGAGTTTATTAATACGGGGCATTATGCAACACACCTTAAAAAATTAACGGCAACCCTAGCTGCACATGCTCGGCAGTACCATAGTTTACTACGGGAATTACTCCCCAAAAATACTAAAATCAGTGTTGCCGAAGGAGGCATGGTTATTTGGTTACAACTCGATAATATGGATAGTCAAAGCGTATTAAATGAAGCGTTGAAAAAAGGCATATCGTTTCGTGCGGGGAATGAGTTTTCCACGCTTGAGTATTATCAAAACTGTCTAAGACTAAACATAGGCTGGCCGATTGTTAAAAATGAGAAAGACAGTGCTGAAAAACAAGAAAAATCGTTGGCGTTGCGAGCACAACTGATTTGCTTGTGTGGACTTATTAATGAGAATGTCACGTTAAGAGAACAGCATTAATTACAATTAATGCTGATGTATTAAATGGTTCTCTATCCTTCATTTAATACATCTGTTGCTGTGCCGCTGTAAATCTCGGCAGCCAATAATATGGATTCATGAAGGGTAGGGTGGGCATGTACTGTATGCGCAATATTGTCTACCGTGAACTTGTTGTATATCGCTAAACAAATCTCACTATTTAGCTTTATAAATAAGTAATAATAGGTAGATCTGTTAAACTGTTCGCATCATTATCAATAGATGAAATCATGACTATGAATAGACGTTTGTGGACGCCATTAATATCTTCTGTGCTGATTGTAGGTAGCTTAGGGGGTTATTATTTATTGAGCGATTATCTGCGCTTAGAGACGCAGCAAGCGGTAATCGCTGCAGCCCCTTTCGAGCAGCTTTCTGTGCTAGAAATAAGTGATAAGCGTATTTTAAAACTTCAAGACAAGCTTTATGATGATAAGCAAAATGCGACGCTCTGGTTTCAACTTGGTAATGCCTACCTGTATAACGGTGAATATGATAACGCTTTATTAGTATTTGATTATTCAATCAGGTTAACACCTAGTCCTACGGCAACGCTGTATTCAGCAAAGGCTTCTGCATTATATTATGCGGGTGGTCAGCATTTAACGGTAGAGGTTAAAACACTACTTGATCAAGCATTATCACTCGAACCCAATAATCAAACAGCATTAATGATATTAGCGTCAAATGAGTTTATGAATGTGCGTTATCAACAAGCAATCGACCTTTGGGTACAGTTGCTTGACTCTGATCAGCAAGGGTTAGATAGAGTTTCAATTATCAATTCAATTAATCAAGCTAAACAATTTATTCGATAACAACCGATTACATCGTATTTATTAAATATAAGGATGCCGACATGATGTCGGCATTTTTGTTGTACTTTACGAATTACTAATAAGTCGCTTCACGTTCTTCTGCTTCAGCTTCCCATTGTGGTACAAGTGTTTTCAAGAATTCAGCTTTCTCTTTTTTCATCTTGTCCATATCCATTCCCAATGCTTGTTGTGCTAAGGCTTTGGTTGAGATATCTGGGATCTCGATTGGATCTGTAATTCCTTTCTTAGCTAGTAGGCGAATTAATTGAGTTCGTGCATCTGTCGCACGGTCTAACGCTGTGCCTAATATCCGTAAAGCAACTTCTGGCGCATGCATATGTACACCATGAGAGGCAATCGCATAATCCCAACGCCATTGTGCATGACGGATATTGAGTTGGATCTCATCCATTTCCGCTTGTGTTGCCCCAGCTTCCCATGCTGCTTTTGCTTCGAAATGGGCTGCGATGATTTGCTTTTCGGCAAGGAGTTTCATCTCTGTCACTTGCTGCTTACGTGTTTTAACAACGTCCTGTAGCATCTCTTTACTCTGTGTATGACAATTTGCACACGTATCTTGGAAACGGTCAAATGGGTTGCCTACTTTATGGTCGGTGAACACAGTACCATCCGCATTTGTTACTTTGGGCATATGACAGTCAACACACGTTACGTTGTTTTTTCCGTGAATGCCTTCGCGCCATGTTTCATAACCTGGGTGCTGTGCTTTTAGCATTGGGGTTTTAGACACTGCATGCGTCCAGTCTTTAAAGCCAATCTCGTCATAGTATTCTTCCATTTGGTCAACTGAGGTACCTTTATCCCATGGGAATTTCACGGCTTTTGTTGGACCTGTGAAATAGTACTCAACATGGCATTGCGCACAAACTTGCGCTTGTTGATCAAGGCGACCTTGCTCTGCAAATGGCTTATTAATCGCTACCATCGCACGTTCAACGTGTGGACGAGTCAGTTTCAGCGCGGGTTCACCATTTTTAAATGCGTCGCTACGGGTATCATGACAATCGGCACAACCAATTGCATTGACCACTTCAGCGCCACCTTTGGCCCATTTACCTGAAAAGTAAGCATCTTCACCATTTTCTTCAATAAAGCGTGCTACGTCAGGGCTTTTACAACTCCAGCAAGACATGACCATTGGGCCATTCTTTGCATTCGTTGGTCCACCTGTGCGTAAGGTATTACGAATGTCATCAATTGCATAGAAATGACCACGGGCTTTATTGTAATCTTTAGAAAAACCATAACCCGCCCACATGATGACCATATTGGGATCACCCTGTAGTGCATCTTCTATTTCTTTACTTTCACTGGTCGCTTTCCAGGTATTGTACTGATCCGGATGTGCTTGTTCGAATTTTTCATTACGAGGTTCTAATTTTTCTGATACTTGATCAGCAGCAAATACAGTACTACTGCTAGCACCAAGCAATAACGTAGCAAGCAGAACTGCCACGCCTGAGGCTGGTTTCAGAGTTTTATATACACTAACCATGTTGTCTCCAATTATTAATTATTTAGATTGACCAAGCGTTGTGAGAGTGGCAATAAATAAGAATTGGAAATGTAGTTATATATTTTAATTTAATCTTTTAATATCAGGATTATTATATATAAAAATATAATTACGTTATTTAAAATATCTCAAATTTACCTATATAAAAATACAAATCGAACATTACCATCATATTTATTGTTTTTGATCAATATGTTTAAAGCTAAGTCTTGTGATGCTAAATTAATAATAAGAATAGAGTTTGGGAATAGCCGCTATACACTAGATGACACACGTTGACATTTATTTACATTTTCTTGTAAACTCATATCTCCGGTAAAACAAAGGCTTGCAGCTTTGTTGATGTATATCTCAAATATGGCAATAACTCGTTATGGGTATGAGTTATTTGTTTTTAATTTGTCTATTTTAAAATATAGTTAACTCGTTAAGCGTTGTGGCTGGCATTGTAAATAAGAATTATTCTTAATTAGAATTAGTGTTACTCAGATAAATGAATAATTTATAAGTTGAAATGTTTTATTTTTAAATTTTCATCTGAATAATTAAACTAACGAAAATTAAAATGTATTTTAATTAAAGTACATTTTTATAATTCTCATAGAAGGATGCAAAATGGGTAATGTAAAATTAGCCATACGTACAACGATTAGCTTTCTGCTGTTCATATGTATCTATGGTTTTAATTTCAGTGTTACTGCAAAGTCGCCAAGTCACCCGGTCGTTAATGCGAATAGTGATAGTCGACACGAAGTGACATTTATTCGTGACAGTGATTACGCTTGTACGCAATGCCATAAGGACTCAAAAGAAACACGTCTAGGTACGCATGGTGAAAAAGTCGTAGCAGAAATAGGCAGAGACCTTAAATGTGTTGAATGCCACAATACGATTGGTCCAAACCACCGTGAAAATCCCTCGCAAGTCACTAAATTCTCAGCTGCTCAATCTGAAATAGGCACACATAAAAACCTGCTCGATTTTGACGCTATCTTAAACGCCACGGGTAATTGCACCAATTGCCATACCCCAGAGAACTTGCAAGAAAAAACCTGGGTACATGATGTCCATGCCAAGAAAGCCACTTGTTCATCTTGCCATGTGATTCATGCCGATGGTGAAAAAGAAGGCATGCAAGCGCTAGAGCGTAAGGCTCAAATTGCGCAATGCGTCGATTGTCATAAAGACTTTAACTTGAAAAAAGAAGATAAGGGAGAATGACATGGCCTGTTCTAGACGAAATTTATTAATTGGTGCGGGTGCGGTTATTTTTACTACTGGCGTGTCTAAAGTCGCGTTCGGTAAAAAATCGTTAGTTGCCACACAAGTTGATGGTAATAAACGCTACGGTATGGTTTTTGATGAAACGGCTTGTATTGGTTGTACTGCGTGTACAGAAGCATGTCGTGAAACCAACAATGTGCCAGACGGTGTATCACGTTTAAAAATAGAACGTAGTGCACCGATGGGAGAGTACCCTAATGTTGATTACACATTCAGTCGTATTTCTTGTCAACATTGTGATAATGCGCCTTGTGTCACTGTTTGCCCAACAGGTGCATCGTATGTAGATCTAAAAACAGGCATTGTTGATGTACATAGCGATAAGTGCGTCGGTTGTGGTTATTGCTTAGCGGCTTGTCCGTATAAAGTGCGATTCTTCCATCCGGAAACTAAAGCTGCAGATAAATGTAATTTCTGTCGTGATACTAATTTAAAAGCCGGTAAATTACCTGCCTGCGTTGAATCATGTCCGACTAACGCATTGACCTTTGGTGATCTAAACGATCCGGCGAGTGAGATAAACAAAGTGATTGCCAGTAATGCCGTTTATCGTTCGAAAGTGGAGTTAGGTACCGAGCCAAAACTGTATAAAGTGGCGGATACAAAAGGGGAAATAAAACGATGAATACATTTGTAAGTGCTTTTACGTTTGATTCTTTGGTCTGGGACTGGCTTATTGCGATATACCTGTTTTTAACTGGGATGTCGGCTGGTATGGTATTAATTTCGATTCATTTGAAACGTAAAATTATTGAAGGTAAAGCGTCAGCCAATGGCATCATTAAGGCGACGGCTATTCTAGCGCCGCTTGGGATCATTACAGGTTTAACCATCTTGATCTTTCATTTAACCAAACCCTTATCATTTTGGAAGATCTTAGTCTTCTTTAACCCAACCTCGGTTATGTCGATGGGCGTGATCTTATTCCAAGTTTATATGATCGTTTTATTTACTTGGATCGCCATCATGTTCAAAGACGAATTAGCGGTATTACTGCAGACGCTATTCAAAGGTCGCTTTGACTTTGTTAATCCAATTGTAGATAAACTCGCAAAATTTGAGAATGCACTAGAGCTACTTTTAGCGCTGCTCGCTATGATGTTAGCGGCTTATACTGGCTTTTTATTATCGGCATTGAAAACGTATCCGATGTTAAATAACCCTGTATTACCCGTGTTATTTATCTTTTCTAGTGTGTCATCGGGGGCGGCGGCGTGTTTACTGCTTGGTATTGTTGGTTTTAAAGAATCATTCGACAGTAATTGCGTTAAATGGATCCACGGTATTGAACGTCCGGTGGTGGTGTTTGAATTGTTTGTATTGCTCACGTTTTTTACTGGCCTTATCTTTGGTGGTGGCCAGAAGGAAGTGGCCGCGATGGCTGCGATTGGTAGTGGTTTTTGGGCTTCATGGTTCTGGTACGGTGTAGTTGGCGCAGGTATGTTGATGCCATTAGCGTTAAACTTTTTTGTGCCAGCTCAGTCGCGTCATAACAAAGTGTTTGTATTGTTAGTGACATCACTCAGTCTTGCTGGTGTGTTAATGCTACGTACATTTATTTTGTATGCGGGACAGATGACGGTCGTTTAACGAGTGTTTTAATTACTTGAGTATAAAGTAAGAGGGTTCATTAGGGCTCTCTTTGTTTTCCTATTATTAATGGATCCATTTATGATCCCAGAAATTGCATTATTTTCGCTTATCCTTGGTACCTTCTGCGCTATTTTAGGTGCCGTTATTCCCTTGTTTGGCATTGTGACTAAACAACCGCAACTTAGCCGTTATTCATGGCCATTGAGTTACGGCGCATTTATCGCGGTGACTACGTCGATTGGTCTGCTTGCTTATAGTTTCACTGTGGATGATTTTTCTGTTAGTTATATTGCTCAACACTCTAATTCACAGTTACCTGTCTTTTTTAAGATTGCCGCTGTATGGGGTGGGCATGAAGGGTCATTGTTATTTTGGGTGTTTTCTCTGTCTGTATGGTCTGCGGCTATCGCTTTAGTTAACCGTCATCATAATCAGGCTTTTATCAGTCGCGTATTAATCGTTTTAAGTTTATTAACGGCGGCGTTTGGATTATTCACTTTGTTGGCTTCAAACCCGTTCTCACGTTTGTTTCCTGTACCAATACAAGGACGAGATTTACATCCGATGTTACAAGATATTGGCCTTATTTTTCATCCGCCATTATTGTATATGGGGTATGTTGGGTTTTCGGGATCGTTTGCTTTTGCGGTCGCTGCGTTAACGATGCCAGATATTAATATCCCTTGGCCACAGTGGAGCCGAACTTGGACGCTTGCAGCTTGGGTTATGCTAACGGGGGGGATCGCACTTGGTGCTTGGTGGGCTTATTATGAACTGGGTTGGGGTGGCTGGTGGTTTTGGGACCCCGTTGAAAATGCGTCATTGCTGCCCTGGTTAACAGGTACCGCATTACTGCACTCATTGATAGCCAGTGAAAAACGTCAGGCCTTGATTAACTGGAGTTTACTACTGTCCATATTTACATTTAGCTTAAGTTTGCTAGGTACATTTGTGGTTCGCTCAGGGATCTTAACATCAGTGCATGCATTTGCAGTAGATCCAACACGTGGACTCGTGCTGTTGGTGATCTTGGCCATTTGCGTGGTGGTACCATTAACCTTGTTCATGTTGCAAAGCGGTAAGATTAAACCTTTACGATTACGCAGTATGGTCAGTCGAGAAGTATTGTTTTTAATGCTGAATAGTTTGCTGGTGGTTGCAACATTATCGGTATTACTCGGGACTTTTTATCCGATGATATTCCAAGTATTTAATCTTGCGAGTATTTCGGTTGGTGCGCCTTTCTTTAATACCGTATTTGTCCCCTTGGCATTGTTGTGTTTTGTGTTAATGAGTATAGCCCCCTTTATACATTGGAAAAAGACCAACTTTAATGGCATAAACATGAAGTTGGCATTAGTTTGGGCATCTTCTGTTGTCGTCGGCTCTGTGGCTAGTTATTTATTTAATGATAGCTTGTCAGTGTTTGTATCTCTGGTATTGATACTGTGTGCTGCTGTGGTTATGTCGAGTTTATTTGGCGGCGTGAGTATTCGCCATTTAGCCATGACTGTTGCGCATGTTGGTGTCGCTATCACCGCTGTTGGGATACTGTTTGTCAGTTACGAATCGACGGAAGTAAGTGCCAAAATGAGCCCTGGTAGTTCTGTAGTTTTAGACGATATAACCGTTAATTATATAGAGACTGAGTGGTTGATCGCGTCTAATTATACCGCAGAGCAGGCGGTACTTGAGGTCGTTGATAAGGACGGGCATATTGTGCAATTGAAACCACAAAAACGCCATTATCCGGTCCGAGTGATGAACATGAGTAAACCTGCGATTAATTCTAGTTGGCTGCGTGATATCTACATCACCATGGGTGAGAAAATAGACCGTCACTCATATGCGATTAGAATACAAAATAGGGCGTTTATTAATTGGTTATGGACGGGAAGTATAGTGATGATGATTGGTGGTCTGTTAGCAATAGGACAACGTTATGCTAAATAATAAATTAAAGTTAATACTGCCTAGCTTGTTAGGGTTATTGTTTGTTGCCTTGATGATGTTCGCGTTAACGTCACAAGAGGGTAAACGAGTGACCTCCTCGGTTTTAGTCGGTAAACCAATCCCTGATTTTACTGCCCGCAGCTTAAATTCAGATACTAATTTGTTAGATAACAGGGTATTGCAAACTGACAAAAAATTCACTTTGTTAAATGTCTGGGCTTCTTGGTGTGCTGTTTGCCAAAGCGAACATGATTTTTTAACGACACTAGTGATTAAAGATGATGTGCGTATTGTTGGATTAAATTACCGCGATGAAAGAGTCGATGCTAAGCATGTATTAAGCATGCTGGGTAATCCTTATGTCGTAAATATCTTTGATCCCAATGGTAAGCTCGCCTTGGATATGGGGGTTATCTCTACACCTGAAACCTACCTGTTAGATCGCGAAGGCATTGTACTATATCGTTATTCTGGAGCATTAGATGCGGTGGCTTGGCAGCATTACTTTAAACCATTAATACAGCTTTTAATTAATGAAAAGTAAGTGAAAAATCAATATAAGGACGAAGTAAAATGAAGTTGTCATCGGTGTATTTGTTTATTTTTATCATGCTAGTTGTATCGCCTCTATCTGCACAGTTACAAACAGAGAATAACATATCATCGAGTGTTGAATCACAGCAATCGGTAGAAATATTTGAGTTTAATTCTGTTGGTACTCAAAATCGGGCCATTAACTTAGCACGCCAATTACGTTGCCCTCAATGCCGAAACCAGAACCTGATGGAGTCAAATTCCCCGATAGCCAAAGATTTGCGACTTAAAGTGTATTTGATGGTAAATGAAGGGAAAACCGATCGACAAGTGATAGATTTTCTGACTCACCGTTTTGGTGATGTGGTTTTGTATAAACCTAAATTTGAACCAAGAACTTACGTGTTGTGGCTTGGACCCTTGTTTCTTATTATGTTATTTGGTTGGTGTGGTTATCGTAAAGTAACTGTATCAATAGCTAATTAATTTTATTCTACTTATATATTAATTCTAAGCCTTGACTTACCTAGAATTAAATACCCATTAAGTGATGCCGGCAGGTTGGTTATATTGTTTTTTTTATAATCTAATCTCTAATTAGATTAAAATTCCACATTTAAAATCAAACGCTAAAAATCAAACTTTTATGTACAAATACATTGTCTTAATTTATTGATCTTAATCACATTTATTAAACGTGACTACCTGTAATGTTTACTTGTTTTTATTCAGTAAAACTCAGTTCTGGCTCTCTGAACTGATTTGTTAACTTAAATTTAATAATAAGGATAGATAAATGAAACGGATTTTTACATTTTTCACTCTATGTTTGATTGTATTTAGTAGTCAGGCTAAAGGCTTCATGAATAGTTCGAGCTATAAGGGCTACACAGAAACGAAATATCCCATCGTTTTAGTCCATGGGCTGTTTGGTTTTGATTCCATTTTGGGTATTGATTATTTTTATGGTGTTACCCGTGCTCTAAGTAAAAGTGGTGCTGAGGTGTATGTGGCTCAAGTTTCTGCGGCGAATACTACCGAAGTTCGTGGCGAGCAGTTATTAGCACAGGTTGAACAGATTTTAGCTGCGACTGGCGCAGATAAAGTTAACTTAATTGGCCACAGTCATGGCGGACCGACAGCACGTTATGTCGCATCTGTAGCGCCACAATACGTGGCGTCAGTTACCAGTATTGGTGGTGTGAATAAAGGTTCACGTGTTGCAGATATTTTACGTGGAGAGGTGCCAGAGGGTTCGGTATCTGAGAAAGTAATAGCTTCTATGGCTAATGGTTTAAGTAAGTTAATTACTTTTCTTTCTCGTGGAGGGAAGCTACCACAAGATTCGGTTGCTGCATTAGAAGCGTTAACAACTAAAAATTCACTAAAATTTAATGAATCGTATCCAGAAGGTGTTCCTACAACCGCATGTGGTGAAGGTGATTATGTTGCTGGGAATGGGGTTTACTATTACTCATGGAGCGGTAGTGCTAACTTTACTAACTTGTTAGACCCAATGGATTTAGCGCTTACTCTGACTGGTAAGGCTTTTAATGTTCCAAATGATGGCCTTGTTTCTTCGTGTAGTTCACGCTTAGGTAAAGTAATTCGCGATAATTATAGAATGAATCATATGGATGAAGTTAACCAAACTTTGGGTCTTCATCATTTATTTGAAACTGATCCAAAAACTTTATATCGTCAACATGCTAACCGTTTAAAACTACAAGGTTTATAGAAATGAAAAAGATCGTATTAACGCTGGTAGTTTTAATCGTAGTCGTTACTGCGATCTTTATCTATACGGATAACACGAATAAGCAAATACAAGCGCAATCGTTCCAATCAAAATCGCAGCAGGATACCGCGATTGATTCAAAATTTGATCGCGATACATTTGAATATTTTTTATCGGGATTAGGTGAGGTTGAGTTGGATGATTTACAAGCGAAATTTATACAGTTTAATTCGCAGCGTCCTGCTGACGCACAAATAGATAAGGTATTATTTCAGCAATATATTAACTATAAAACCTATTTACAGACACTAGAATCTAATGCTAGCTCTGCTGAATTTGGTTTAGAGGATCTGATGGCGTTAAATGATCAATTACTTGCTGCTCAGCTTATTTTTTTTACAGCTGAACAACAAAAAGATCTGTTCGCAGAAGAAAACCAACTTAGAACGATGACATTGAAAAAACTAGAACTCCAGGAAGTCGCAGCGTCGGAAGAGGAGTTTGATGTACTATGGCAACAAGAATTACAGTTACTTCCTGAAGAAGAACAGGTGGTGTATAAAAATGCGGCCTTAATGGGGTCGTTAGCAGATACGAAAGGGTTGGATACGCAAAAAAAGTATTTAATACGTCAAGAGCTAGTCGGAGCTGAAGGGGCACAACGTTTAGCTGAATTAGATGAAAAAAATAATGCGTTTAGTACTCAGCTTGATGATTATTTCGTTGAGCGCCAAGTGCTAATGACGGATGACAACTTAACGGATGAAGAGCTTGAACTCGCGATAACAGACTTACGTGAGGTCAGTTTTTCTACTGCACAATTGCGTAGGATTAAAGCGTTGGAGCGCATTCATGATAGTGAAACTAATACGGATTCATAGTCATTACCTTACCACTGCATTCAATGAATGCTTTTGCGGTTGGTGATAACAATAATTTTTTATAATGTAGCTGGGTGAGTATCGTTGGTGACGAACCGCTTATTGGCACAAAAGTGCAGCCTTGTGTAAATAATGCAGAGGTACAATACGGTGCAATCCCAACCCCTAACCCTGATGCAACCGTGGTTAACAATGTTTGCATGTGTTTAGGCTGCCCTACGATATTGGGAGAAAAATTATTCTCCTGGCAAAGGCGAATGATGCCATCGAATAATGAAACGGCTTCATCTCGGTTGAATAATATGAATGCTTCGTCTTTTAATTCGTAAAGTGATAGCTGATTTTTATTTGAGAGTGCGTGATCATTTGGCAGTATCACAGTGAGTCTATCTGTATAAATAGTCTTGCTATCAAAATTGCTTGTTAAATTATCAGGTAGTGGTCGTGAAAAACCGAGGTCTATCTGATTAGCTGTAAAGGCGGTGATCTGTTGAGAAACGGTCATTTCAAATAATGTGATGTCGACATTGGGGTAATGTGATCTGTATTCTTTAATCAGTTGCGGAAGAAACGTTAAACAAGCCGACGGTAAATAACCAATCTTTAAACTGCCTATTTCGCCTCTCGCTATTTTTTGAGTGCGCAATTTGGCCCCCTCAACTTGCGCTAAGATCTCGGTAGCTTCCTTGAGTAACTGTTCACCTGCGGCTGTGATTTTGACATAGCGCGTATTGCGAATAAATAGCGCAGTATCGAGTTCTTCTTCTAAAGACAAAATATGCCTACTTATCGCGGGTTGTACGGTATGTAATTCTCTCGCCGCGGCTGAAAAGTTCTTTAAAGTTGCTACTGCCACGAAACTCTTTAGGGATTTCAATTCCATCACTTATACCAAATCACTATCACTGTAATAGTATTATATCATTTATCTTATAAATGATTTTGGCTTATGCTCTTCGCTCGTATTTCATAACGCCAAGACAAATGATATTTAATGAACAAATTATCTAAAGTGAGCAGCTTTACGCTGTTATGTATTTCATGTTTAACCATTATGGTGGGTGCCGTGATCGCGCCAGGTTTAGCAACCATTTCACACGCTTTAGGTGTGTCTAATTATGCCAGTTTATTAGTCACTTTACCGGCATTAGGCGCCGTATTATTTGCGCCATTTTCGGGCCGATTAATCGTTAAGTTTGGCGCCTATCATGCGACGGCCGTTGCGCTATTCTTGTATGGTGTTATCGGTTTTTCGGGGCTATGGTTATATGGACCGACAGCCATATTTATTAATCGGATACTGCTTGGTGCTGCTACTGCCGTCATCATGGCCGGAGGGACAATGTTGATTTCGCAATTTTATGTTGGGAATGCTCGATTAAATATGATAGCTAAGCAGGGGATGGCTATTGAGTTGGGTGGGGTTATTTTTCTATTTATTGGTGGCCAACTCGCAATATTAGGGTGGTACTGGCCATTTAGTTTATATCTGATGGCTTGGGTATTTTTAGCGATGTTATTGCTTCTCGTCCCTCTGCCATGTACGGAAAATGATTCAGCATTATCGTTGACAGGAGCATCTACGAATACGGTCACATCAATGCGAGAAGTATACCTTTCAGCTGTGATGGCAATGGTGTTGTTTTTTACTTTAATTATTATATTGCCGCTAAGTATGAACGAGTCTGGCTATACCGAAGATCAAATCGGGCTGTTTTTAGCGTTTATTTCGTTAGTCGCTGTGATTGCCGCACATTTTATGCCGCGTGTTAGCTTACGCTGTGGCGAGCATTATACGTTAATGATTGCTTTTGGCTGTTACGGCTTGTCCCACCTTGTATTTTACAGTGGTGAACAATTTATCTTTTTGGTCATTGGCGGGATATTTTCAGGAACGGGATTTGGGTTATCAATTCCATTACTTAATCACATGACGGTAGAAAGAAGTCACCGAGGTTCAATAGGTAAAAATTTATCCTATCTTGCAATGGCGATATTTACCGGTCAGTTTTTAACGTCATTCATGGCATTTATACCGGGCAGTTCCAGAGACATATATGTTGTTTCTGCGATTATCGCTGCACTTTATTTGGTTTATTTTAACTTTAAATCTAATCGGGTGTGAGAGGTGTATTCGCTATGTCACTCTAGTTCGCTGAATACATAGCTGGTTGCTCTGCTTTCCAGTCGAACACATGCTGAATAAATGCCTGAACTCTAGCAGGCTGTTTATCTCTATCTCGGTACATCAAAGTAACCTGGCGATCTTGGCCTGACCAGTCTGGTAGTACTGGCACCAGGCCATGGCCCTTATGCTGTTCTCCATTAAAGTAATAAGGTGGCATCCAGCTGATTCCCATCCCTTCTTTAACAGCATCCCTGACTAACAACACATCATTTGATTTAAACGAAAACTCAGTACTGATCTCATAAACCTCGCCAGTTTGCTTATGACGCATAATCCATCTGGGGGAGGTACTGACTGACAACAATTTATGATCCAGTAAATCTGAAGGGTGATTAATAGTGGGGTGTTGGTCCAGATAAAGGGTCGATGCACAAAGAGCAAATGAGCTTTGCCAGAGGTCACGGGCAATCCAGTCTGGTTCCTGAGCATCTCCAACTCGGAATGCGACATCGACTTGCTCGGCGGTGAGATTAATCTTTTCGTTCTGTACCTGTAAATCGATACTGATGGACGGATGTTTCAGGTAAAAATCGTAGATACAGTGTTTGAGCCAGGCCTGTGTCATATTAATTGGCGCTGTAATTTTAATGTGTCCCTCAAGTTGCTGACGGTCAATTTCAATAAGTTGCTTCACATTATGTAATCCATTAATAAATGGCTGACATAACTGACAGTAGCGGATGCCATCACTGGTTAGGGAGAAATGATGAGCACTCCTTTCGATGAGCCTGCAATTGAGTTGCTGCTCCAGCCGTTTTAGTCTACGACTGAGGGTAGCCAATGGTATGTCTAGTTTCTTTGCTGCAACGGTCAGGTTTTGATACTGAGAGATTTGTACGAAAAGATACAAATCATCCAATGAATGATTTCTCATTTTTGATAACTAAGCTCTTAAATCTGTCTATTAACAAACAATTATGCAATCTATATTCTGTTCGCACAAGTCATTAGATAGGTAACACAATGAGAAATAATTATAAAATCTGGCTGGGCGCGGTATTGGCTATTTTTTTCTGGGGGAGTAACTTTAATGCTATTAGTGCGTTAAGCCCAGAATTAACCCCTATCACAGCGGCAGCAATTCGTTTTTCGATAGCGGTGTTAGTCCTTCTTATTCTACGCTTATTATCGAAACGCCCTGAATCGGTACTGTCAAATAAGGATAAAGGCTATTTGCTGTTACTCTCTATTATTGGGGTGTTCATCCAAAATAGTGCCTTGTTTTTGGCGATGCGGTATACTTCGGCTGTCAACGGGTCTGTTATTATGGCTAACATGCCACTCGCTGGTCTGTTGCTTTCGGCACTATTATTACGTACTCGGATCACCTTTTATCATATCGTTGGTATCTGTATTAGTCTGTTTGGTGTGTTGTTGGTGATCACCGATGGAAACTGGCACCAGATATACTTGAGGAAGGGGGATCTTCTCGTTGTTTTAGCCTTAACTGGTGGTTGTTTATATACAATTCTGGCGAAAAAGTGGGTACCACATGTACCTGTTCCTCAGTTTGTCAGGTGGACATTGGGGCTAGGACTAATACAAATGTTATTAACTGCTTGCTGGCTTGAATCCCCTATTGATGTTTACCAAAGCATGACACTGAAAGATCTCGTACTACTGTCTTACATGGGGATTTTAGGTACTTTAGTCGCTTACTTTTTATGGATGAAGGCAACTCAAACAATTGGACCACAGAAAGTAACATCTATGTTTAACCTTATCCCTATGTTTACTTTACTCATTAGCATGTCCATGGGCACCCAGCCTCATCTATTACAGTTAACTGGGATTCTCTGTATCACTGTCGGAGTTATTTTTGCCAATGCTTACCCGTCACTAAAACGGATATTTATATCGTTTAAACCGCAATATACTATCAAGCCCAGTAGCTTAAAGTAACATTGATATAAAGGGCTCCGCTTCTAATTATGTAGAAGTGGAACCACATGATTTATACTAATCTTCATTCGTTTTTAAATAAGGATCTATACTCGGTAGGAATACCCTATATATATCAGTATTTTTTTTGTTTGTTGATGTGGCAAAGCCTTTACTTGAATAAAACCATTCATTAATTGTTGTATTTGAGTCTTTAATAATTATTTTTGCTTCAAATGTAGGTCTACGCTTTGTAAAGATACGACCTTTTTTAGATAAATTCATTTCTAATTTTTGTATAATCGAAGGATCAACGAGCTCTTTTATTTCCTTTCCTTTTAGGTTGTATATGGTCACTGTTTTAGTCGACGCATTAACAACGGAATGTGTTGATTGACACGCTGTTATTAGGATTGAAAAACATAAAAGAGGGGTTAGTTTCCAATATTTTTTTTTCATCATTCACCTTGTTCTATCTTAATCAAGGCACTGCAAAGAGACAGTACCTTGGCTTTTTTGCCGTTATTTGTTACGTCTAAATAATGTAAGTAAGCCGAGAGTTAGTATACTAAATATCCCAAAGCTGCCTCCACTCGTGTGTTCTTCTTGCTTTCCTGGGTGTGGTGGTATCGTATTGATACTATTAACGTTGACTGTCATACGCTTAGTTGATGTTGAATTTTGTGGATCTGATACCTTTATCTCAAATATGAGTTCAGTAGAAGTCGACACGTCAGGAGCAATAAAATTGGTTTTGGCTTTGTCTGCATTTATCAGCACAACATCGGGACCTGAAATCTTTTTCCACTTAAACGTTAGTGCACCATGTTCAGGGTCAGTGCTATTACTTGCATCTAATACAACATTTTCTCTTTCGTGGGTTGAAATGTTTAGATTAGGGATATTTACCACAGGTGGTTGATTTACTTCAATAAGCTTAGGCATGACGTTGACTGTCATACGCTTAGTTGATGTTGAATTCTGTGGATCTGATACCTTTATCTCAAATATGAGTTCAGTAGAAGTCGACACGTCAGGAGCAATAAAATTGGTTTTGGCTTTGTCTGCATTTATCAGCACAACATCGGGACCTGAAATCTTTTTCCACTTAAACGTTAGTGCACCATGTTCAGGGTCAGTGCTATTACTTGCATCTAATACAACATTTTCTCTTTCGTGGGTTGAAATGTTTAGATTAGGGATATTTACCACAGGTGGTTGATTTACTTCAATAAGCTTAGGCATGACGTTGACTGTCATACGCTCAGTTGATGTTGAATTTTGTGGATCTGATACCTTTATCTCAAATATGAGTTCAGTAGAAGTCGACACGTCAGGAGCAATAAAATTGGTTTTGGCTTTGTCTGCATTTATCAGCACAACATCGGGACCTGAAATTTGTGTCCAATTGAATGTTAGTACACCATGTTCAGGGTCAGTGCTATTACTTGCATCTAATACAACATTTTCACTTTCTCGGGTAGAAATGTTGAGATTCGGAATATTTATCACAGGTGGTTGGTTTGGTGGCGTCTTACAGTCAAAAGCGCTTGAAATGATCTTCCAACTGATTAATTTACCTGTGCTTATTGCTAAATCATCAATAGTATTTAATGTCCAAGTACCGTTTGTGTTTTCCCCTTGAAATACAGAGAGACTTTCAAATGGTGTTAGTGTTAACGGGTAATTACCTTGTATATTATCACTGGTATCACGATAGTCACTGGCTTTCAACTTAACTTGGGTACCATGAGGAGAAGTTAAGAGTAGTGTTATATCCCCTGAATAAGGATGAGATATGTTAACCTCTACTGAGATGGCACTATTTGGTGCACTATTTGTTAACGTTAGTTGATCATTGATACCTGAATTATCATTATCTGGTATGGCTTTATTGGGGGTTGATTGTTGGGAAACAAGCTTTCCAGGTTTTCCTGTAGGAATCAAGAAACTAAAATTATGGGTCCTTGGACTATTGTTATATTGATATTGGGCAGACAGTGTAAGTGGTATTTCTGCACCGCAAATATGGTTATGTGGAATTGTAAATTGATAATTTTTTAGGTTATTATCTATAGAGTTAGCGATTAAGTCAGGGTAACGGCTTGAAGGTTGATTAATATCTATATTTGATGAACTAGATAATGAGCCAATTATACCAGATAGTGTAGCAGGTGACTTATTATTCAATGGAATTTTTATATTAACTGTTTCACCTGGTTCGGCAGTTACATCGTTACCTGCACTGAGGATTATAACGGGTTTAGCCTTCATGGCTTCAAGTATATTTACTTGGCTGAAGTGTTTAAAGAAAACCCTCGCGTGCGGCTTAGAAGGGAAGAGTTTTTGAGCTGTGCTTACGATTGAGTTCGCTAGATCTGGCATCGTTAAACCCTGGCCCAATCCAAATTGTGATTCTAATATAATAGTATCAATTTCGGCTCTGGGGATCCCGAGATCTAATAGTTCTAAGTGAGCTTGTGTAAGCGGTGTAGACCATAGTTCATCACCGTTTTGTCCATTTACTCTGGTATGGGCTGGATAAGTTTTTGTTGGGTCGTAACGAAATGTGGTTCTGTCTGATCGACGTCCGCCCCATGATATCCCATCCCATGAGAACACTTTTCCAGGTTGAAAAGTACGCCCGTTAGTCGTTGAATAACGGTAAGAGGTCGCCCAGTAATCACCAAATCCCTCACCCATTGCACCAGTATCACCGCCAGACCATTGATCATTTATAGAATTATTAATGGCATGTCCATATTCATGAAGAATAACATCACTATCTTCATTATCATCAACGCCACCATGGCCAAATGATAAATGATTTGTTCTTGGAGAGAAGTAAGAATTGTCTGCTCCTTTGGCACCGTCTGTATCAACAGCAATCGCATTGAACTGTATACCTTTTTCTCCTGAATATCCTAAGCTTTGAATATAACGTTGGCTTTGATCTATGTGATAGTAGGTCATCGCATCATTAAAAGCATTATCACCTCGTTTGGCTGTCCAGCTTCCATTTTCTGTTGTACTTGGTTCTGTGTTTGGAGCATCCCTGTCTACGATTTTAACCCATGGTCCACTTAGGTGATAGCGCCCATCAATTAAGCTTATTTCGTTAAGCTGCCTTGTTACATAAACGGACGAGAATCTATTTTCCGAAGAATAATCTCTAATCGTATCATCTTTTAAATCTATAACTGGATTAGAGGAGAATACTAAAGCTTGGGCATTTATAGATGTTGATATTGCATTATAAGCGTTAGATTTATTATTCTGATGTAGTTCCGTTAACGCGTCATCTAATGCTTTATGCTGCTTATTTATTGGAAATGGAGACCATTTCCCATTATTTGAATTTGAGTTGGCATTTTTATTAATAGGTAGATCAATACGCGTAACATTTATAACGCTATTGTCTCTTGCGTTAATATTAAATTCCCAATCTCCTTGTGGATTTGAGATCGAGATATTCACTTTATAAGAAAGCTGAAAGGTTGTTCCCATATTTAAATATGTTAATTGGGATGTTGGCTTGATATGTAAAATTCCAGATGCTTGTAGAAACTCCCACGCCGTTTTTATTGCCATATCAGCACTTATATTCTTCTTACTATGAATACTGCTGTTTTTAAAGACTGGATAAGTATTATTGTAGACACGAGTAATTTTATTATTGTTATTAACGGATACAATTATTGTGCTATTTTCAACTGGGATGCCTTTTACAAACTGTTTAAAGTAAAAATGCTTAGATATTAGGCTTGATTTGGTTGAGGTTAATTTCAAGCTATTAATGATTGATTCAATCTGGTATCGCTTTTTATTATCCTTGAGATATTGGAACGCTATATCCTGCTGATGTATTGGTAAACCATTTGTATAGGCTGATTTATTTGTTTGCTGTATTGGATTAACGTCTAATTTGACAGAACTACGAAAGTCATTATGTGTCGTATTGGTTGCAAGTTCAGCATAGGAAGGTACTGATAATATTAACGAGAGCGCTGTTGCTATAACCGTTTTTTTTTTGGATAAATCCATTTTATCTCCAAGTAATCTGTGAGTTGTTTTTATTATTGTTATGATTCTTAGCTATATTTCGCGAGAGAGCGTACGAGAAGTACTTATTTGAGATAAACTCTATTTTACGAGCTTTCGATTACGAAGATATCAATTATTTCATAGGGAAATTACACTTAAAACTATTATATTTCAACCCTGTTATGTATTTAGTTCTTGTTTTATCACAATATTTAATCATCGAGTATCCTACATATCTTATTTTTATCATGATAGCTTTTAAGCAAAGAACAAATATCAAAGCAGTCATTAATATATTGTGAGCTACGGCAGGATCAGGGATAACTGTTGTGAATGCGACAACATGAACTGCCGCATTCATTTTTCACTCGATATTGAACTTATATTTCTAAGATGCTTTTTCTGCGGTCTTTTCTAACGCCAAGATAAGTATAATAGCTGCAAGCATCGCCACGATAGCATACGCTAATAATGCTGGCTGGCCTGTCACTTGCTCGAAGCTAAATGGTGAAAGATTACGTTCTAATAATGGCACTTCAAGGCCACTCGAATTAGTTCGCCACGTTAACGTTTCTTTCCATGGCCATACTTTACCAAGTGTACCAATCATGAGTCCGGTTAAAAACGTTAATGCGATATCGCGGTAGTGTTTTAGTACCCACGTCAGCACGTGCGAAAAAGTCAGGATACCAATGGCACAACCTGCGGCAAACGTACCTAGCGTAACAATGTCGATAGACTTGGCAGCAGCAAGAATTGGTGCATACATACCTAACATCAACAGGATAAAACTACCTGAAATACCCGGTAAGATCATTGCACAGATCGCAATAGATCCTGCAAGTAAGATATTGATCGACGTTGGCTCAAGATTAAGCGGTTGCAGCACGGTAATGCTATAAGCAAAACCAATACCAGTGATGAGAGCTACAAAGCGGCTGACTTTCCAGAATTCGACCTGCTTAAACATGTGGTTTACTGAGATGATGATTAAACCGAAGAAGAAAGACCACAGTGGAATAGGGTGCGTGTTGAGCATCCAAGTTATAACACGCGCTAACGTAAAGATACTCGTTAGGATACCTGCCAGTAACATGATCAAGAATGTACCATTGATGTAATCAAAAGCCGCTTTTAGACCATCCTTTCTGATCATACCGATTAGGCTTGGAGTAATGCGACTAATACTGCCTAACAGAGTATCGTAAATGCCGGTAATGAAGGCAATTGTACCGCCTGACACGCCAGGGACAACGTCTGCTGCGCCCATCGCCATGCCTTTTATAAAGATAGAAACTTTACTCATGATTCTCCGTATAATTTATTGATTAAAGGTCAAATTTAACAGCATTATAAACTGTTTAAGTGAAAAAATGTCATTATCGTAAATACATTTTCCATTTCGTATAAATAGTCTTACAGTCCTCGTTATTTCTTAATCGAAACTTATATAGAAAGCGATATAAGTGTGATCCGTGGCCGGTTTAAGGTGAAGTGATAAAGCGGATTATTTTTGTTGTTACTTTGGTGTTTATTATCAGCGATCACGCTTTTTATCTATGTTTATGCTTAATTGTGATCCGAACTAAATATTTAATATTATTGTATTTTAAATGTCATATTCTTAACTTAACCTCATATTCGCTATAATAACAATCAAAGGATTTGATGTGAATATACTAAAAAATGTAATAACAACAACTTGCCTCACTTGTGTTATGAGTGCGTCTGCACTTGCCGACAGTGATATCTATCTTACTAATAACTCTAACCAAACTATGTCTATTCAAGTTAACCACACCGGTTCAGATTTACTTGAAGAAGGCGCGGAATGGAAACAACATGTACAGACACTTAAACCATGGGAAACTAAAATGGTATTAAGTTTTAATCGCTGGGAAGGGGTTAAGTCTGGTGATACTTATCAGTTCGAAACACTTGTGACTAATGAAAATGGCGAGTCGCTGTCGTTGCTACAACAAGTGAAAGGATATTGGTATAAATCAACACTTGATCATGGTGCAAGTGCCAATGATGTTGCGCTAAATTGGGCGGATGATCGTGATACTTACCGTTACCAGTCGGAATATAACAGTAACAGCAAGAGTACTGAAATCGCGTTTAAAGCGAGTGCGACTGGCCGTTATGATGATATTTATTACAGTATCACACCGCAAAAAATTGATGAACAGCCTGTAGCAGACGCAGATACACTCAAAGTCATGTCATATAACGTCTGGGCTCTGCCTGTGATTGCAAAGCACATCGGTGACCGTTTTCAGGAAATACCGAAGCATTTAAAAGGCTATGATGTACTCATGCTACAGGAAGTATTTGCTTCTGGTCGTGATGCATTTTTGCGTGATCTTGCTAAAGAATACCCGTATCAAACGAAGATGTTAGGTTCTCCTCGGATTAATGTTTACGATGGCGGTGTGACTATTGTGAGCCGCTATCCAATTGTTAATGAAGGGCAATACGTCTATCCCGATTGCTCTGGTACAGACTGCTTTGCCGACAAAGGCGTAAATTATGCTGAAGTGATCAAAAATGGTAAGGCGTACCATGTATTAGCAACGCATACCGCGTCGTTTGATACTGATACCGCACGTGAATACCGTCAACGTCAATTCCGTCAGATGCGCGATTTTGCACAAGCGCAGAATATCCCAGCCACCGATACTGTTGTCTATGGTGGTGATTTTAATGTGAATAAGCTTAAATTCCCAACTGACTATAAACAGATGTTTGCGAACCTTAGCGCTGATGAACCGCAATATGCGGGTTATACAGAGTCAACGTTCGACCCGCGTATTAATGATTATGCAGGAAGCGCACTATCGGGTGGTGAAAATATCGAATATCTTGATTATGTTGTTGTCAGTAATGAGTTTGCTAAGCGAAACGAGAACATAAACACAGTGAAAATACCGCGTACAACGGTTGCTAGTTTATGGAAACATTGGAATTTATCCGATCATTTTCCTGTTAAAGCCGTGATTCGTTAATGCGATTACCATTACTATTAATAAGCGTTGCCTTTATTGGCAGCGTTTATTTCTTCATCACCAATGAAAATGAATTGAATGCAGAGAAACAAGAAAGTGCCATACCCGCATTATCTGAAACCGTTAATTCAACAATACAACCGATAGGCATTGCATCGAATCAAGCTAAAGAACAGATGCAAGTTAATGAAGATATGCCCGAGCCTGATACCTTATTGCAAGATGCACAAGGTCAAACGCTAATGACGGCGATAACGTCATTTTGGCAGCAATGTAGAAGGGAAAATAATTGCGATGAATTATTAGCCAAACAGCAGTTGCTACTTGATGATGATCGTTATCAGTTGTTAGTTAACTTTCCTGTGTACCAACAGGAAGAGCAACGTTTGATGGGGGAATCGTTAATCAGTCAGGATGCAAGTTTGGCGGACAAAATTGCCAATGTTAAAGCGATTAGAGAGCTGGTGTGGGGTAACTATGCAGCGTTGTTATTTCAGCAGCAAGACGCTTATTATGACTACCGTTTATCGTTAGCGGATCCTGATAGTCGATTTAACCAGACTCAGCACTCGGATGATTTTATCAATGAATACAACGCTATGTTGGCAGAGCGGGGTGATGACTTAGATAGCTTTGCGTTAAGTTCTGATACTGCCAAGTATGAAGAGGCGTTGCAGTTAATTCCACCGTCTATGCCTGAAGATGAAACAGCTAGAATTAAGGCTGAACTGGCTTCGCAATATCTTACCGCTAACGAACGACAATCCATTGTTAACCGAGAGCAGCAAGTTGATAAGCAAGAGCAAGAAATAACGGATTACCAGCAAGGATTAAATGAACTTGAGCTAACACTTGTTAATGAACGTGCAACGTCAAAGCAAACAATGAATGATGAAGATTGGCAGGTTTATAAAGCGGAACGTTTATATCAATATCGTCTTAACTTTTTTAGTCTTTAGTTTGTATTAAAAAGCTTAATGAAAAAGTCATGTTTCTTTCATGTTAACGGCGCAGACTATATTAACATCTGGGCTATACCAGATGTCATTTTGTGAAGTTAACAAGGAGATGACCATGCAGAAGACGATGATAATTGCGTTATTAACCGTTGGGGTAGGGATGCAAGTACCCTCTGTGTTAGCGGCCAATAAAGCCGTGTTATTGGGTATTGATGGGGTGCAATGGGAAAAAGTACAAGCTTTAAATACCCCAAACTTTGATCGCTTAACTATCAACAAAGCGTATACGGGTGGCATGAAAGGTTATGACAATGAGCAGTTAACATCAAGTGGACCTGGCTGGGCGACAATTTTAACGGGTGTTTGGGTTAATAAACATAACGTTGATACTAACAGTGCTGGTTTGGCTAATGCCGATTTCCCCAGTATTTTTAAACGTATTAATGATGCAAACCCGATATTAACTCAAGCGTCATTAGTGCATTGGTCTCCGATTAATACGCAGTTTTTCACTCAAGATATTACTAATGTTGAGCGGGTTGAAAGTGGCATCAGTGATGCGGATGTAACGTCTGCGACAATGAGTGAAATAAATAAAGGTACTGATTTTGTATTTGCACACTTAGATGATCCTGACCATCATGGGCACAGTACGTGTTTTGGTAGCGCTTATAACAAAAGTATTATTACTGCTGATCAGCAATTGGGTGAAATCCTAGACGCAATTGAAGCGGCTGAAAAACAAAGTGGCGATAATTGGCTGCTAATGGTAACGACAGATCATGGTCGTGACAGCTTAGGTTGTGGTCATGGCGCGCAGAAGCTGAATCAAAAAACCATCTTTATCGGCAGTAATGAACCAGTTAATGCTGAGCTGACCGAGAAATCGGTTGGTGCAAATAATGATTTTTCAGGACTTTATGGTTACGCGGCACAAACGTCGATTGTACCGACTTTATTAACCCACTTGGGAATTAAGGTTGAGCAAGAATGGAAACTGGATGGTCCATCACTTATCGGTGAGTTAGGTGTTCGCAAATTAGTGGCAAGTACTGATGGTTATTTACAATGGATAAACGAGAGTGACGATGATATTCGCATTTATCGTAATGATATTTTGGTTGATGTCTTGCCTGCGCAAAATAATTCGTGGCAAGACAATGCGAATACTCGGTTGGGTACAGTAGATTATGTTCTTGCGAGTAACGCTAATCCAGTCGCGTTTCGAAATAATGTGATGGATGTTAATGCAGGGCTAAGTTGGAGCTTATCGCGAGGCTATTTCTTCCGCAGTGATACGCAATATGTGCGTTATAACAAAGTATTGGATAAAGCAGAAGACGGTTACCCGCGTGCTGTAAATGAGGGTAATTGGCCTGGTCTTAGTGCTTATAGTGAAAACCTTGTCGCCAGTTTCCATAAAGACAGTGACACAGCTTACTTTTTTACTCACGATGGACAATATTTATCTTACGACCTTAATACAGACTCAGTGAGAGACGGTTATCCGAAAGCGGTTGACGCGACCACATGGTCAGGGCTTGAAGCATATGCTGACAGCATAGTTGCGACATTACGTTGGAAAGGTAATAAAGTTTATTTCTTCCTTGATGACGGAAATTATCTACGTTATGACTTAGTTAACGATAGCGTTGACAGTGGTTACCCAAAACCGATAAATGATTCAACTTGGCCTGGTCTGGGTACTTATGCACAACAGATTACGGCGGCAATTCATTGGGATGATACACGCGCATATTTCTTCTTGGATGGTCAACGTTATATTCGTTACAGTATAACGAGTGATCGTGTTGATAGTGGTTATCCTAAACCGACCAATGATAGTTCATGGCCAGGTCTGTTAGGGATGTAATAGAGTCTAACGTAACAACCAAAACGAGATGCTGTTTTGGTTGTTTTTTTGAATGGATCTTTAAACTAGGTATAGTTTGCTATTTCTTTTAGATGGGAAAGGGTAAAATCTGATAACCGCCTAAGTTTAAAGTCAGATATTTCAAACTTGTCGTCTGTAAACTCTAAGTTCGGTGGTACTGCTATAGTTTTAATGTTTGCCGCTTTTGCCGCGATGATTCCTGTCACTGAATCTTCAAATGCGATACATTTTGAAGGATCAACTTTTAGCTTATTAGCGGTAGACAAATACACAGCTGGATGAGGTTTTCCTTTGGTTTCATGCTCCGAAGAAGAAATAGCTTGAAAGTAGTGAGCAATATCGAGTTTACTTAGCACTACCGATATTAATTTAAAAGGTGCGTTCGTTGAAAGGCCTATTTTTAGATTTTGATTTTGAAATAAATCTAAAATTTCTTTCACGCCCTCCATCGGTTTACCCTTTTCGGAAATCAAAAATTCCACGCGCTCAACAACCTCATTCTCGATTTGCTCTAAGCTTTTACCTGACCAAGGGAAATGACTATACCAAAACTCCGTAACTTCTCGTGTCGTCATTGATGCAGTATAAGCCGATAGTGAATCACAGACTTCAACTCCGACAGAAGAAAAAACTTGCTTCTCTGCTTCTTTCCACATGGGTTCTGAATCAATAAGAACTCCATCCATATCAAATATTACAGCTTGTATCATAGCGATCCATTTAGAGTCCAATAGAGGGGATTTGTAATTGACTTAATTTTATTTACGACACCTTACCAATATAATACTGCAAGTTAAACCCCATCGACGTCTCGATTGATTCTTGCAAATTATATGATATGAAAAATGATTCCTACTCCGCACATAACTAGCGTTATTACACGAAGCCAGAACTGGATATAACCTAGTTAGAATTATGGTACTAGCCGATATGCATATTTGTTATATTTTGTAGGGGATGTGAATAGATCTAGTTCATTCCTATTTACCACCAATTCGTTATGTGTAGTGAGATTAGAGATCTTTAATCAAATTGATACCTTCACAAATCAGATTTGGTGCCAAATGTCGGTGACCACGGGCAGCACAGATCCTACCAACAAAATGGCCATAATCATATTGAACCAGCGCTGATAAACCCTATGGTCTATTTGTGTGGTGTTGGATATCCCTTTTTCACGCCTGATCGAATCACCAAGTCCAAAGACGAAAGTCATTCGCTATGGTGAAGGAGAATCCGTATTTTCTAAGTGTAAAGACTACCAAGCTACTTTACTTTCCTCATGTCCGGCCAATGTAAGTCGTGATATATACTGGATTGAAGTAAGTCGAGGTGAACCTTTCTATTCAAAACCGCACAATTCTGGAGTAATAGAACACGTGATTATAACGAAAGGACGTGCCAGAGTAGGTTTAAAATCAGACTCTTACGTTCTCAGTGAAGGAGACTATATTACCTATCCCGGCGACTTGCCGCATATGTTTGAAGCATTGCAAGAAGGCACATGTGCCATGTTGATTTCGGAACACCGGTGACCAACCAAGTGAGTATTGAACTAACTTACACGTATTTAAAATGCTACATAGGTAGTACTTTTATTCTCGCTATTCAACTTAATCATTCCGATCTTTATAATTGCGTAAACATTGAATTAATGCCATTTTTCATTTTGTAACCTGCAATGTCGATACATTTAAACAGCTTGTTTTAGATAACGTTGAATTGCCTTTTATGACGTATCTAGCACCAGTGATGGATTTTCAGGTGTTAAGGGGGGTCATTATGGCAAGAATAGAAATAACACAATTGTAAAAATACTGCCTGATATAGGTAAAATAAAAATCACTTCATAAAACTTCAGCGATCCTATCGCTAGGCAATAATCCCTAATCTTGTTTAAGGTTGGGGATTATTTGTTATATTAAAGTGCTTACCTTATCAAAGGTGTGCTTATTAATGACCAACCAAACGATGTTCGGTGATCATTATATTTATCTATGTTAAATGCTTCAATCTACTGCGAAGGGACATTTTTTCTAACCAGGTTAAAGGGTGCTGCCATAGATGACTGGCTTTGCGACTAAAAAATTTCATGTGGCCGATCTCACTTAAATTACATGCTTCAGGCGATAAGGTCATTGTTTCTGCGTTCATATTTTTAAAAACGGTCAGCATATCAGCCACATTAGCATCAATGGCGATGTCATCATCGGTGGCATTCACCCATAAGGAAGGCATCGAGAGTGTGTCGTACAGGTGATTATGTATCGACTTACCAAAGGCTGTCTTTACATAACCCTGTCCATTACACCAATGACGCCATTCCTGAGCAACAGCTTTGGGCAAGGGTTCTCCCATGCCAAGCAACTGAGATTTCGTATGACCAAAAAGCAGGTTACTCATTGGGATGAACAGGTTCATAAAGAATTGTGCTTTTAAAGCATAAGGCATTTTCATATTCTTTAAGCGGCCAGAAGAACTGGCAAAGGTGAAGATAGAACTGAGATCTTTTGCGTTATGCATTAACCCGACCAGTTGACCACCGGCGCTGTGGCCAATCAGGTGATAAGGGCTGTTGGGATAGGTTGTTTTGAGAAATTCAAGGACTGCGGGCATATCTTGCTCGCCCCAACACTGCAATGATGCGGTGCTATCACTGACTTTCCCCGATAGCGACTGTCCAATGCCTCGATTATCAAAGGTGATCACAGTATATCCATGCTCGGCTAAAAAACTGGCGAACCCTTTGTAAAACTGTTGTGTTATTCCGGTTGCAGGGCCGATCAATACAGCCGCTTTAACCTCACTTTTGGGCTTGAAAAGTGTGGCTGAAAGTTTGTAACCGTCTTGGCAATAAACATCTACTTCATTTGTTAAAAAATCACTCATTTCAAGTCCATTTGTTAATGTAACATTCTAACAATATTGTACGTAAGGTCATACCAGTTGCAATACTTTATCTGAAAAATAAGGCGATTTGATGTTACAACGCAAGGGAGAAACAGAGGGATATTAGGTTTTTCAATCAATGCATAAGCCTAGGTGCCTACTGAATGCGGGTGGACTCTTTGTCAGCTTTGGCGTGAACTTGGCCAGTACTCGTTGTAATTTTCTCTTTTTTTATTTTTGTTAACTTAAAATTTGTTGAATTCTTTCAGCTATTCACTGAAAGAATTCGATGTTTTTTAAACGTTCACTCCTTTACCACAACTTGAATCGCTATCATATGGGGAGCCCATCCATTAGTAGCGACGATCATATAATCATTCTTTAATTCTTCAATTAATTGGATTTTTTGATAGCCAGCTAGTTTACGATTAGCACTGATATACTCATTATATAAAGGGATCTTGTTGTAATCTTTGATGTACGCTCGATTCTCTGTTTCATTAAAGAGAGTTACTGTATATAGGCCCGGTGCATTTTTATTTATTTCTCCAGTACTTTTAGCCTCAATGATATTTTTCAGCCCTGTCTCCGTAAATATGATATTGGACTCAAAGTTATTCTTCTTTACAAATATTTCAAAATGACGTGTTGCATTGTAAGATCCATCTGAAGAGTGGATGAACATTGCCCCATTAATTGCTGCCTTAGGGCCTGTTTTTAGGCTGACAATAATGGACGTCACCATAATAATGAAACCAAAACAAAAAAATGCAGTTTTAATGTTCATGATATTGAATTTCGTCCTTGATTAACTGAGTTATTAATTCTACATCATCACCACTATTTAACATGAAAATGACATTAATTGGTTTGAGATACTCTTTTAATATAACGAGAGAAAGTGTATTTCCTACGCGCATAATAACCAATCTCATGGGGGGATGCGTTTTCTGTAATTCCTCTATATAGGGAAGTAAGCGTAGTGAAACTATTTCCCCTCGTTCTTTGTTATCCCAAAACATGGTGAGGCTGGCACTATCAGTTATCGTTTCTGGAACTATTATCGATGTGGTATCAGGAGCATTGATGTCATGCTTTCTTATCGATGGATAAATGAAAGCAATAAGCAGACAAATAACACCACTAATAAATTGCCATGAGTGTAGCCAACTATATTTATTGCCTATTGAATGGTTAGCCACATCTCGTTGAGCTGCGTTCGAGGTATCGTGAGTATTCTTTTCTTGTTCACTTGTATCTGGCGATAATATTTTACCCTCAGCCTTTTCCTCGATTGGAGTACTATCAAAAGTAGGTTCATCTATGATCTCAACGACACAGCTGTCTAGCTTATAACCTATTTTGGGGATAGTTTTTAGATGTTTTTGATCTTTACCATTATCGTCAATCACATTGCGTATATTACTAATAGCTTGTGCGACTGAACCTTCTGATACATGTTTTCCAGCCCAAGCATATTCTAATAATTTTTGTTTATGTACAATATTTCCCGAATTTTCACATAATAGAAGCAAGACTAAAAAGTCGTGACTCCCTATGCGTTTTTCTTCATCTGTGATTGTGTTTTTCAACATGGAGTAATCTGAAATAAGAATCCATTGCTTTACTTTATACATAGACACGCCGATATGTTATTTATCATAAAAAAATAGAATTCATAAAAATAGGATTTAATTTTTCATGTGAATTAAGGTGTAGATATAGAGTGGGCATAGATTATTACAGAGAGCGCTAAATTGAAAGCATAAACCCTAAAAATCATGAGTTTGAGAACTTTTTGATAAATTTAAAGTTTAATTAATATGGTTTTGAGATTACATTGGGCCTTGTTGAGTCATCTGTATTGAGACTCGCCCATATAATTTAGGGTATATGCGAGTTAGAGCGGGTTGTAAAGCGCAACACAGTGGTTAGGTAACAACGAACTGACTGATAAATTAGTCAAACATGCGCGCCGTACTTTACTTAAGCAAGCTAACCCAGAAATCACGTTTGGAATACGGTCTGTATTATCTCAAGAAAAATGGCAGTCTAGCGCGTAAAGTTTTTTAAATTAGTGAGCGAATGCCTAGAACAGATAGAACGTAATCAAAGCTATAAGGTGATTAGTACCCGCGTATTTCACTTAGGTATACATAGATTAGCATTATTATTAATGGCCTATAAAGCGAGGTTAATCAGGAACAAGGGGCACTGTATAGCTTTGAATTAACGGTTAATGGATAGGTCAATTATATGTTGATGTAGTATTTTAAAAATTTAATGACCCAAGCGATACTAGTGTCGTTTGGGTCATTAACGGGACCGGGCTGTGAAGAAGGCGGTTGTTACTACTCTCAAGTAAAGTTAGCTGTTTAGCTTAAAAATACACACTGCATTGGTGAGTTTTTTCGATAGAGCAATGAGCTCTGCTGCCTTTTCTTGGTTCGATGAGGAGAGTGCATGAGTTTCTTTCGCTTTGTCATTCACTTCAACAACACTTTGATTAATTTCACCAGCAACAAGCGTTTGCTCCTCAGTAGCAGTGGCAATCAGAGTATTCATGTCCTCTATCTCTGTAATCGAGTTTGATATTTCGGTTAAAGATGCTTGCGCTTTTTGAGCGTTCTGCATTGTGATATCTGAGGCTGCGCGGTTAGTAAGCATCATTTCCATCGAACTGTTTGCTTCTTGCTGTAGTGAGGTGATGACATCTTGAATTTCGCTTGTACTTTGTTGTGTTCGGTTTGCTAAGTTGCGAACCTCATCAGCGACTACCGCAAAACCACGACCTTGCTCTCCTGCGCGTGCAGCTTCGATTGCAGCATTAAGAGCAAGTAGGTTAGTTTGATCGGCAATATCACGGATGACATCAAG
>NZ_LOCN01000019.1:0-11312 GCF_001574435.1 Moritella sp. JT01 | reverse complement strand
TGTGGGCATTTTGAGCTACTTCATCGACGGCAACTGACATCTCATTCATTGCTGTTGAGGTTTGCTCTAATTGTTCCATTTGGGTTGCCGAGCTTAAATTCATATTATTTGCTGTTTGGGTTATACCTTCTGCAAATTTAAGCAACTCGTCGGAAGAACCCCTAATAATTTGAATTGTGCTGCTCAATTCACTTACCATTGAAATTACTGCAGCGTTTATTCCAATTGCATTCCCGTGATCTTGTTTTATGGCGGTGAAATCACCACGCGCGATTTTTGATACAGTTTCTTCTATTTCTGAAGGCTCTCCGCCGATAGGGCGATAGACTAGTTGTTCAACAATAAAATAGACACATCCGGCACTGATTAGAAGGAGAATTAATGATGTAAAAAGTGATTGCACCAGGTTGTCTTGTGAATCTCGCTTTACGTTTACTTCTTCATTCCAAGCCCAAACACTCCAATTCAGTTGGCGCAATTTTGCGGCAGACCCTAGGTACTCAATCCCATGATGAACGTACTCGAAGCTTTCTTCTTTAGATGTATCGCGAGTTTTGAGATAAGGGATCTCATTGTAAATATTTTTACCAATTAGGCTTGGATTTTTTGCGGCTAATATAAAACCGTCTTCCCTTGTGACAAAAACCTTGTTGTTGGCTGTAAGTTGTTTTGTGAATTGGCTTAAGTCGTTCAAAATTAGGTTCAGAGCAATAACACCAACGATTTTACCTTTTTTATAAATTGGTCTTGCTAGGGCCATTACGTTGTCGCCCGTTTTGGCGGTGTAAGGGCGAGTTATTATTCGCTCTTCACCTTTCATTCCTTTTAGAAACCACTCGCGTTGCAGCGTCTTAGCATTAAAATTTTCGATGAGACCATTTGTTTTTGATGAGTAAGAGGTTCCGTCGAGCAAAGCAAAATATACATTGACCGAATTGGTGGTATTTCTTGCACTATTTAGTATTTTTACGGCTGCAGAAAGTTCAACAGCTCCATTAGGGTTAAACTTTAACTCATCACTAGCTAAGCTTAGGACATCAAAGTAACGGCTAATTTTTTGTTCAATCGTGTCGGCAATCAGTTGAGACTTATAGCCTAACTGCTTTTTGTAACCCTCTGTTGATGAATTTTCGAAATTCTTCCAACTTAATAAGGTTGTTGTCATGATTAAAATGACAGTCAGCATCATTATAGAAAGGATAATTTTTAGTTTCGCAGTCATAATTAATTCCAATATCGATTTGTTTATTATTTAAAAATAGTTTTACCAGAATAGGTAAGGTATTTAATGCTTAATACGTATCTAATATTACGATTTTCCCTAATTCTGTGTCTAAACTATATTCATTAAAAACATTGGACACGAGAGTACAAAGGGTTAAAGGAGAATTGGTAAGTCTCTATTCCATTTGTTGATGCGTTTATGATATACCTTAGTTGAACACCCCATGTGGATTAGTATGGGGGAATTAACGCTTACTTTTCACCATAAATAGCAACGCTATAACCAAACTCAGCTGCCCAGAGCTGAGTTCCGTAATCGAAATACCACCATTCATCTTTGTCAGTTCGAAAGCCTGCACTTTCCATAGCTTGGCGCAACAGCCGGCGATTATCTCTTCCATCTAAGTCAACTAATGTCAGATCAACAGAGCCTCCAGTCGCATGAGGTGGAACGCGTTCAGGATTATCTGGAACAGTGACAAACTTTCCTACTTCAGTTGATCCTCATCCCATTCGGGGTGTTCTGTGCTGAGCTCTGACCAATTTACTTTATACATAGACACGTCGATATGTTATTTGTCATAAAAGTATAACTTAATTTTTTATGTGAATTAAGGTGTAGATATAGAGTGGGCATAGACTATTACAGAGAGCGCTAAATTGAAAGCATAAACCCTAAAAATCATGCGCTTGAGAACTTTTTGATAAATTTAAAGTTTAATTAATATGGTTTTGAGATTACATTGGGCTTGTTGAGTAATCTGGTCCTATATCTGGCGTATGGGAATATTTTTTGGTTGATGTCGACGTTAAATAGGCCACTGGTACATTGCGTTATTTTCAACGTTTAGGTAAGCCCATTACAAACGTTAAAAATAAATGCTGCTAGGAATAATTACAAGTAATACATTAAGAACAACTGTTGCGCGTGCAATGGTTGTGGTGTAAAGTGTTTGCAGGATGATTAAAAAATCAGCCTATACTTGAGCTGGTTACTATTTAGAAATGTAAATGTAAATGTGAATGGCAATCATATTTACGGGTAAAAATAAGGTTGTTCGAAGCGGGTTATTCATTACGAATATTCCTTTTCTTCACCTCTTTAATATTGGGAACTGACATGATATTTCTTACACGCCCGATTTCGGCAGCGGTTTTGACTGGTATGCTTGCTATATCAGGTGTAGCAATGGCCGACACTATCGAACTACGCATTATGGAAACCTCTGACATTCACACTAATTTGATGGATTATGATTATTACAAAGACAAACCAAACGAGAAAATTGGTCTTGTTCGTACCGCGACTTTAGTCAAATTGGCTCGTGATGAAGTGACAAACAGCCTATTAGTTGATAATGGTGACATCATCCAAGGTAGCCTTATGGGCGATTATATGGCTCATAAAGGTATTAAAAAAGGTGACGTTCATCCTGTTTATAAAGCGATGAACTTGCTTGATTACGAAGTCGGTAATTTAGGTAATCATGAGTTTAACTATGGGTTAGATTTTCTAGAAATCAGTATAGCGGGAGCAAAATTCCCATACGTAAATGCTAATATTTTTGATGCCAACACTGGCGAGAATTATTTCACACCTTATATAATCAAAGAGTACAAAATGGAAGATACTGATGGTAACTATCATCAGATTAAGGTCGGTTACATCGGATTTGTTCCACCGCAAATTATGGAATGGGACAAAAAACACTTAGAAGGGAAGGTCATAACTAAAGACATTACTGAAACAGCAAAAAAGTTTATCCCTGAAATGAAAAGCAAAGGCGCAGATGTAATTGTTGCTATTCCACATTCTGGTATATCGAGAGAAGCTTACAAAACGATGGCTGAAAACTCAGTGTACTACCTATCTCAAGTGAAAGGTATTGATGCTATTGCTTTTGGTCACTCTCATTCAGTATTTCCGGGTAAAGGCTTTGATAACATTCCTGGTATCAACAACGAAAAAGGAACTATTAATGGTGTTGCAGCGGTTATGCCGGGACGTTGGGGTAGCCATCTCGGTGTTATGGATTTTGTACTAAATAAAAAAGGGGATAAGTGGATCGTTACGCCTATTCAAACTGAGGCCCGCCCAATTTATGATGGTAAATCACTCGCCCTTGCCGATATGGATATGCGCAAAGCTCTATTAAAAGATCACAAAGCAACCAGAGCGTTTGTGAACCAGCCGACTGGTCAAGTAAATGATGTCATGTACAGCTACCTAGCGCTGGTTCAAGATGATCCGACAGTGCAAATTGTCAATTTAGCGCAGAAAGATTATGTTGAACGCTTTATTCAGGGCGATCCAGATTTAGCTGATATACCTGTCCTTGCAGCTGCCGCACCATTTAAAGTTGGGGGGCGTAAAAATGATCCAACCAATTTTACTGAAATAGAAAAAGGGCAGTTGAGCCTCCGAAATATAGCTGATCTTTTATATCCTAGTGACCTCATTGCCTTGAAAGTCAGCGGTACAGAATTGAAAGAATGGCTTGAGTGCGCTGCGGGTCAGTTTAATCAGATAAGCACAACGACTACAGCGGAGCAATCACTGATCAAATGGGATGGTTTTCGTAACTACAACTTTGATATTATCGACGGTGTAAGTTACCAGATTGATGTTACTCAACCAGCCCGTTATGACGGGGACTGTAAGCTCCAAAATCCGGATGCAGAGCGCATTATCAACCTAACTTTTAACGAAAAATTAGTTGTTCCTACGCAACCATTTTTGATTGCAACGAACAGCTACCGTGGTTCTTTAGGTAAATTTCCAGGCACTGGTGGTGACTACATAGCATTTACTTCACCAGACGAGAATCGTACTGTTGTCGCTGATTACATTAGCCGTATTACGAAAGAGCAGGGTGGCGTTAACCCATCTTTTGACAAGAACTGGTCATTTTCATCAATTAAGTCAAATAAAGAATTGAATATAACTTTTGAAACATCGCCAAGTGAAAAAGCAGCTGAGTTCATTAAAGCTAAAGCCGTATATCCAATGACGTTGGTTGGTAAAGATAACATTGGATTTGCAAAATATCGTATTAATTTGCAATGAAGCAATATAGATATCCAGTTTAAGATTCCTATGGGTAATTGATCCACAACGGCATATCCCATATATATGCCATTCACATACGTGAATGGCATATGCGGTATCTTACCTTTCACAATCCGAACGCATCATTAATGGTAGCTTTGTGGATTATGAATTAAAGCAGCGCATGCATCATACCGCGGAAGTCTTACATCATTTTATGCCTGCTTTAAAAAAGATCCGACGCCTTTATTATCTATTCGGCATCTGAATTAGATGGTCAACCGCTCTATCAAAATGAAATTCAAGTTGAAGGAGATGAATGGTATATCAAGCAAGATTATAAACACCGAGATGCAACATTTGAAGAAATTTTTCATATGGTTCATGACACTGGTATTGGTGTTGACCAAAATGAAGCGTTTATAGGGTCACTCCCTGCATATCAAAGCGAGATCCGAAGGGACTATGACTAATGGCATATGGGGCTCAGTGACTCATTAACTACGTAAAATGAGTCACTGTCTTGTAGGCTCTTAAAGTTCGTTGAACTGGTCTAGCCATTTAATGAAAGAGCTTGATACTTGCGTAACGGTACAAGCACCATAGTTAAAAAACCATACCGGTGCATCTGTTTGTGTACTGGCACAATCACTAAGTTTGAAACAGAACATGTTACCCTTACAATCCGATGCAAACAAAATATGCCCCTTTGGCATGCCGCTCATTTCATATAGCTGTGATAGTGACGCGACGTCTTCTAAGCTTAAGAAATCTTGAACTTCAGAAATATCGGAATTTAAATCGCAAATTTTAGTTAACACATTTGGCGTGTGAACCAAGCCATATGTAGATATTAAATATTTGTATGAATCAGGTAAGATACCCTGTAATTTTGATTCAAGCTCTGCAATATCCTGAGTATTTATTGGCACCATGGCGTTTTTACTGCCCCAGTTTTTTACAAATGTATCAATGCTGTTCATTTTAAATACTCCAAGACCGTTAACGGTACATTACCGTGATTCACGATGAAAATTGTCTTAATTTAATAATTAAAGCAAGATACAGATGATAACCAGATGATTCAATTAATTATTACTTTTTTAATTTTGATCTAAGAAAATTAGACATGAAATAGCGTTTTTCGCTGCTTAACCCCCAGCCTAAGTTAAGTCTTTTATTCCCTTCTAATGATAAATGTCTATTTTTATGTAAATTGACTTCTTTCACTTGGTCTATATTTTTCCAGCCAAATCTTCGGTACCAGCCAAATGAACCTATACCTATAAAGATAAGCGCCTTGCCATTTTCATTACGGACACATGTTCGACCAAATATATTCATTAATGTAAAAGTCATTAAGACAATACTTCCTAGTAGGAAAGGCAAGCCAAACAAAGATAGACTTGGGTCGAATTCACCATTGATTAGCTGAGAACCGTATATCCCAGAAAGAGATCCTCCAGCCCAAACGAGTGTGAAGGGGACGAGGAAAATAGCAGTTATACTTCTATTTGAGGCCTCAATTGACCAGTTATAGCCGTTATCTTCCACTTTGATGCCACTTACTGGCTGGTTAATATCAAAATTGTTGTTGGGCTGTTTTTCTAGTATAGACGATAGGATTAAGAGGTTTTGGCAGCTCGAACAGTAGGCGGTATCTTTAGCTACATTGATGTCTTCGGTTTCAATTTTTCTTTTACATTGGGTGCAAATAACGTCCATTTTAGATTCTTACTCCTGTCAATTGAATGACATTCATTAAAGGCATTCTTCCTTGTGTTCGTCGTAAGCGGATGTACGAAGATCTTTACAGGTTTGGCCGATAAGAAAGTCTCATAGATAGGCATATAGTACCGATAAAACTTGGAGTGTTAAAGGGAAGTGAGGTATGGAATTACTCTTTAATAACAAGGTATTAAAAAGTAATTAGTCTGGGGTTAGAATGTTATCTACCCATTAGAAACCTGTTGAATCTACAAATTTTTCTGGGGAAATACTGCTACAGCATGCTTCTTTATATTGAACATAACAAACGGATTCATCATACCCTACCTTAATAAACCAGCAATTTGGATCTGATCTGTCTTCGCTAAAAACTTGAATATCTTTAGCGTCGAGGGATATTAATTCAACAATTCCAAGACCAACACCTTGTTTGCCTTTGCTTTCAGGGTATTTATATCATGAATCAACCGGTCCTAAATTAGCTTGGATAGCCCTTAGCGAATCTGGTCCTATATCTGGCGTGTTCTGTAATGCACTGAAGAAGAAACACTTTTTTACAAATTTATATGGTATTTAAAATGCCATATTTATACTTATTGCATTTCGCGTATACAGAATGACATCATTTTTGCAGTAAACGCCGTTGCGGCATTGACTCGAACGGCAGGCCAGCCATCGATAATTTCGTATTGATGATAGGCGCATTTCTAAATTACATTTATATCATCAATGAATACTATATAAATCATCAATTGGACGATATGTATGGGTTTTGGCAAAGTAGCGTTATCGGGTCTGCAAGGACTAAACGAATAACAGATAAGGGAACACACCATGGCTAATAAACAAGGATTTCATAATAAAAACTTACCTGACATGCGCAGCGCTTTCAGTTGGGGATTGAAATTGAGTGATTTCAATGAAATATTTTTTGTCACAGGTCATGCCGACTGTAACCCGCAATTTATCACCCTACATCCTGGGGATCCAGTTGCGCAGACACGCCTTATTCTTGCACAAATGAAGGACTTTCTAGAGGAGGCCGGATTCAGCGTTAACGATATCGTGCGTACTGATTGGACATTCGTTAATGAAGTCAGTGGAGATCAATTTGGTGAAATCGCGGCAGTATGGGAAGAATTTCTGATTGATGTAGAGGTTAAACCTGCCACTGGTACATTACGTTATGTTCAACGTTTAGGGATGGCCGATATGATGGTTGAATACGAAATGATGTTAGCAAGGTAATGCTAGTTGGGGATTTTAGTTATCACACTAGCCCAAATCATTTTAATTATTCCACTCTTACTATATAGTTTTATCCATACAGTTTTATCAATCGCCGCATTGATTACCAATAGGATGAAAATTTACTTATGGCTGAGTTATTTAAGGACGTTTATTGCACTGCATTTTATGAGCAATTCTCGGGTGTATTAACGAAGGTGTTACCTGACTTTGATTCAGTTAAGTTTCACCAAATGATTTTTAATGATAGCTTTGTGGGGTATGAACTAAAGCAGCGTATGCATCATACGGCGGAAGTCCTTCATTATTTTATGCCCGTTGATTTTAGTGACGCAGTTGTAGTTCTTAAACGCATTATTCTCGAATTGAGAACTGAGGGGATTAAAGAGCAAAGCCTTGAGTATATGTGCCTGCCTGCTTATATCGAAATGTATGGGCTTGATGATTATGACACTGCTGTTGATGGCTTTGAATTTGTAACGCAATACACCAGCTGTGAATTTGCAGTTAGACCTTTCATCATACGTTATCCAACCCAGATGTTAGTGCAGATGTTGGCATGGACTACACATGAGAGTCGCCATGTCCGCCGCTTAGCCAGCGAAGGTTCGCGACCTAGATTACCTTGGGCGATGGCATTGCCTGCATTTAAAACAGATCCGACGCCTTTGTTAGCTATTTTAACTGCATTGAAACAAGATGACTGTGAAGTTGTAAGGCGGAGTGTGGCGAATAACCTCAATGACATTGCTAAAGATAACAGTGATGTGGTAGTACAGATAGCAACGCAGTGGTTAGGTTACAACGAATTGACTGACAAACTTGTCAAACATGCGTGCCGCACTTTACTTAAGCAAGCACAGCCAGAGGTCATGGCGCTGTTTGGCTTTCAACAAGACCAGATAAAACTCACCGCAATGGCTATCACCACGCCAGTTGTAAAAGTGGGAGGTAAGCTTACATTTAACTTCTCGATTGAAAATATCAGCCAACAACCTCAAAAATTACGCTTGGAATACGGACTATATTATCTCAAGAAGAATGGCAACTTAGCCCGTAAAGTGTTTAAAATCAGTGAGCGAATGATAGCCATGAATGTGCAAGAACAGATAGGTCGCCACCAAAGCTTTAAAGTGATCAGTACCCGCGTATTTCATTTAGGTATACATAAATTGGCCATTATTATTAATGGCCAAGAAAGCGAGGTCAATCCTGACCAAGGCGCTCTGTATAGCTTTGAATTAACGGATTAAAATCATTATTTTCTCAATCATAGTGTGTAATAGTGTGTAATAGAGTGTATGAGGTATGTAAGGGTGTGTAAAAGTAAGAGATCTAATACAGAATGCTTATTTGGTTTTTGATACTCTAATTTCTAATATTTACATGAACGAGAACACTCTTATGGCAATAAAAAAATCGAATATAGCCGCAATGATTATTACTTCTTTATTACTTCTTTATTAGTTGGCTGTAACTCTAGTTCTAGTTCTAGTTCTAGTTCTAGTTCTAGTTCTAGTTCTAGTTCTACTTCATCATCAACAGTGACCGTCGTTGGTATTTCATCAGTACCTAAAGCGCTTTCAGACAAATATACGAAAGCGCTTAGGTTTGACCGATATACTGCTGTAATTGCACCAAATGGACAGCCAATACATATTATTGCTCAAGATCAGTTAAGTAATAACCAAATTGCCAGAGCTCGTTCGGTTTTAGCTCATTACTTAACGAATTATACTTCATCTAAATATGGGAGAGATAAGTCTTCGGTTGCTAATAAAATGGCGGGGAATGGTGCGACGTTACTACTACTAAATGGAAGTGATGATGGGAAGAATCCGGCATCTGAATTAGATGGTCAACCGCTCTATCAAAATGAAATTCAAGTGGAAGGAGATGAGTGGTATATCAAACAAGATTATAAACACCGAGATGCAACATTTGAAGAAATTTTGCATATGGTTCATGACACTGGTATTGGCGTTGACCAAAATCAAGAATTTATAGGCTCACTCCCTGCATATCAAAACGAGATCCGAAGCGCGCAAGTAAGGGCTATGACTGATGACATATGGGGTTTAGGTAATGACAATAAAGATTGGATTATAGAACTTACAACAGAAAATAGTTTATCTCAGGAATATCTTGCAGCTGTAATCGACTCTTATTATGGTCTATGGGGCGCTTGGAAGCAGAAAGACTTGAACAGCGGAGGAATGTGGGGGATATATATAGCAAAAACAAGAGCTGATATTAAAACAAAAGATCCTTTAGGTGCTGTATTAATAGGGGGTTTTTTCCATCCTTATTTAACCTATAATGCTCGAATAGATGAAAGTTTCGATGGAACATTCAGTCTTAAGTATAATGAGTTAAAGCCGTACACAAACCATTCTCGATATCTAAAAGACGTCAGTTTAACGGGTAATAAAAATACGAATGTTGTTGTGAACGAACTCGACAATGACATTACAGGGAACTCTGGTAGTAATACCGTTATATTTTCTGGTGATGTAGACAACTATACGATAACTAAATTAAGTGGTCACTCATATTTAGTTGAAGATCATAGAGACAGTGGTGATGGAAAGGTAACGCTTCATAAAATAGAAAATTTGAAGTTTAATAATGCGATTGAAAAATTGTAAATCCAAGTTCTTGGTTAATTACCTAACCTAGTTTAAGGTCGGCTCGTATGATGGGGCGGCAGTGACTCATTAACTACGTAAAATGAGTCACTGCCTTGTAGGCTTTCTTAAAGTTCGTTGAACTGGTCTAGCCATTTAATGAAAGAGCTTGATACTTGCGTAACGGTACAAGCACCATAGTTAAAAAACCATACCGGTGCATCTGTTTGTTGACTTGCACAATCACTAAGTTTGAAACAGAGCATGTTACCCTTACAATCTGATGCAAACAAAATATGCCCCTTTGGCATGCCGCTCATTTCATATAGCTGTGATAGTGAAGCGATATCTTCTAAGCTTAAGAAATTTTGAACTTCAGAAATATCGGAATTCAAATCGCAAATTTTAGTTAACACATTTGGCGTGTGAACCAAGCCATATGTAGAGATTAAAGATTTATATGAGTCAGGTAAAATACCCTTTAATTTTGATTCAAGCTCTGTAATATCATGGTGTTTATTGGAACCATGACGTTTTTACTGCCCCAGCTTCATTTCAAAACAAAGCGTGTCTGATTATTTATAAGGTATCGTAAGTCGCTTTTAGTGTAAGTTTATATTATGACGTTACATATCTGCATGTATAGAACACTATTATCTATATAGATTCGTACAAATAATGATGATATATACAAGTCTTTGGGTTTGCATGGTTTTTTACATATATAGAAAGAATAGCTAAGTTGAGGTTAACTCGCTGTTAATTGTGGTGGAAAGTAGGCTGATAATATGTCTAATTCACGCTCTAAGTCTTGAGGGTAATAAAACTTCCACCCCTTTAGGACTAATGGCTCAAATACGTACTTTAAGCATTGAACCACCATACAGAGCGATTGTAGAGCATCTACTCCATAAGCGTATTCACAAAATGACAGCTCTGGAATTTCAAGCTTACAGCGGTAATCAGTGCCATCAGGTTCTGGGGTACCAACATAAACCTTCAAGGTTAATGAGCTACCGTCGGGTTGCTTTACTGCATATTCACTAGTGATCAATTGTTTCTCCAAAATGCCTTTAATGTTATTTTTATGTTGGATACGGCACATTATCAAATTACATTCTTATAAACAATGAGTAGTATACAAATCATCAATTGGACGATATGCGTATTATATGTTGATGTGGTATTTTTTAAAATTAAGGACCCAAGCGAGACTAGTGTCGTTCGGGCCCTTAACGGGACAGGGCTGTGAAGAAGGCGGTTGTTACTACTCTCAAGTAAAGTTAGCTGTTTAGCTTAAAGATACTCACTGCATTGGTGAGTTTGTTCGATAGACCAATGAGCTCTGCTGCTTTTTCTTGGTTCGATGAGGAGAGAGCATGAGTTTCTTTCGCTTTGTCATTCACTTCAACAACACTTTGATTAATTTCACCAGC
>NZ_LOCN01000018.1 GCF_001574435.1 Moritella sp. JT01 | reverse complement strand
TCAACAAGAGATTCAAAAAGTTGCGTTGCTTTATCTGATGATTTTGATGCTTGATCAAGGATAGTGCCATAAACACCAAAACCAGCAGTGACAGATTTTTTTGCAGTGTTTTTTGCGACACTTAAGATAGTTTGTGCTTGGTTAAGTAAGTTACTCATGATAATCACTCCTCGTTAAATAATTTAGATGTAGGTTTGTTTCAACGAAGTTAATCATATTGATTTTATTTAGAAAAATAATACCAGAGCAAATAAATAATGCTCAATAGCGGTTCATCACTGTCGTACTGTTCTAATTAGTTATTACCTTTACCATTTTCTATTTCAGAGAGCGCCTTGCGACTGATACCAACCATTTTTGCATAGTCTGCTTGATTTACTGAGAACAACTTTAACCTTAGGTGCTTTAATGCTTCACCTTTCGTCATCGTCCCTTTTAACATGTGAACCGTTACGTCAATAACTAAGGCTTCACGCTCTTCTCTTGATAGGTTAACGCGCTTGCTTACAATTGCATTTCTACCGGCTGAATTCGCTTTTTTAACTTCTGCTTCGATCATGCTCGTAACCCCCATTTTTTAAATTTAGTGTCTAAATTAGCAAAACCAATAGAGCTATAATTGATGATTGATTCTGGTACGCCACGTTTTTCTAAGCGTGCTTTTAAATTAATGAGTTGTTTTGCTGTTACTTGTAACGCGTTAAGTAATTCGTCTGGTTTAACCCATTGTTCAAGGTGTTCAGCTATGAGAGGGAAATTATAATTACCGCCTCGTTCCATATTATGCCCCCATGTAAATCTACGACTGATAACCTCTGGGTCGGCTTTCATCGGTGCAAAGTCATAAATCGGGGCGAGTGTGACTGTATTATTTGATTTGATGAATGAGGTATTACGTCCATGATTATCAGAGTTACCAAACGCTATATTGAGTAAATCACGACGCACCCATTCAATGACAAAATTAGCGATGCCATTTGATTCATCTAACATCGTTGTAGTATTCCCGAAGTATTCGTCTTTGGTCATTTTTTGAATAAGCCTTGCGAGTCGTCGCCATGTAATAATGGTCTTACAGCTTGCTCGTTAAGGATTGAATAGACAGACTCTAATCCACAGTGTTGCATTTGATTTTCACTGATATAAACATCAAACCTTGGCAACCATAATGACGGTACACGAGCGCCTTCAAGTAAACGCATATTCTCTGCTTGAACCAGCAGGCATAATATCGTCGATGAATCGTAACCAGCTATCTTTATGGTAGCCCTTCCATATGTATCGAATACGCCGTCTTTCGAAATCATAAATCATAAATCATAATATTATTTTTTAGTGTTAAGTCTCAGTTTGTCAGTTCAAAGTCTTATTTTCCTTTTCTATAAATTTAAAATCTAATATAATCAGTTGTATACGAAGCCTTGTGAATAATTTTTTTGCTATTTCGTAGGATTTCTAGAACACTGCTCTTACTCATGGGAGCTTTGATAAAAAAGCTGGTGTTTGGGACGATTATTGCTGTATTAGTTATTGCAGTATTCATCTTTTTAGAAATGAAATTTCAGCTTATTAGTCAAGCTGGGTCATGTTTTTTCACATAACAATAACTGCAAAATGGAACAGTTGGCTCTGTTCCGATTCACTATTATAGCCAACTACTTTTTTCCTCTTCGTGAGGTATCATATTTAATTCTATATTGAGGGAACAATGCAGAATAAGAGAATGCAAAACGCATATAATTCATATTTTCGTTTTAATAATAAGCGGACGCTATCGACCGGCTTACCTAGCGAATTGTACATGTCGGAATCTGAAGAGAACGCTATATTTGTAGATAAAACTCGTCGGTATGATAATCAAATTATCATTCGGACCACTTGTAACTTTGAAAAGATAGAAGGTTATTTGAAGCTATATAGCTCTGAATTCTCACCCGAAATCTGTATAGAGCCTGCTGTTAACACTCGTGAGCTACAAGCATGGTTATCAAACCAAGGTTTTGAGACAATCTTTGATCACGAGTTCCTCCATTTGCTTTCGTCAGACTTTGTATCGACTCAACGTAATCCAACTTCAGTTGTCGTTGAGCGATGGGAGGAAGATAGAGTGGATGATTTTTTAACATTGCTCAAAACGTCCGGTTTGGAGTGCTCAAATGAAATTTGGGCTCAAAAACGCTCTCTATATTGTACTGACACGTTTCGTTGCTATGTTGCAAAAGTGGATGGTGATGTTTGCTCCTGGGCAACGAGTTTCATTGATAATGACTATGCCATATTGGCTAACGCATATACGCAAGAGGACTATCGTGGTAAGGGTTGCCAAAAGGCACTATTGAGTACTCGAATACAGGATGCTACAGAAATGGGCGTTGAGGTGTTTTTAACGGATGTAATGCCTGACAGTGTAAGTAGTAGAAACTGTAAATCTGTGGGGTTTTCTAGCTTGGGGATACGTGAAGTTTGGGGAAAAAGCTAGAAATATAATAAAGAATTTAAGCGTTATTCCCTATGCTTGGTATTCTCATATCAAGGGCTTGAAATTTACAGTGTTAACCCGCATATTTTATTTGAACCATAAATATATAAGGAACGTAAAATGGCTTCATATCGGTTAACGTTTACATATAAGAATACAGAATATAATGAACCTTTGGATAAGGTTAAGCTTGCTCAGATCGGCTGTTACTCAGATGAAGAATTAGATGTAGATTCTAAGAAAACTATCGCTGATATTTACAATAAAATTATACTTCCAATGATTGGTAACCCTATAGGTGGCATTAATATCACTCGTTATCAGAGTGAGAAACTAGAATCATTTGGTTTTGAAGGAAATATACTTTTATTTACGCATGAAATTCGCGATGAGGCGACACTGATTAATCCCATATTAAATAGTGCTGGTGAAGTATAAGTATACGCTAGTGAGTTAAACCTAAATGCTCTGGTGCAAAATGTGAATACTTTATGGTATCAACAATAGATACATGACTCTGTATTCGCTGTAGCACCAGAATACGTAGATTAAGTACCTGGTGGTACACGTCGTGTTATACCATATGCATTTCCTCTTAAGTCCACCCTAAGGTTAGCTGAACGTCGCATAACTTTAACTTTTTTGTCTTTTCCCTTTATTTCTGTGAACTCACGGCTGCCATCTTCACGCCAACTCTCTTTTATTACAGCACCAATAAACGTATAGAAGGTATTTAGCTGATTAATATTTTCAATGATGTACCAGTTTCCGCAGGTAACTGCTGCAAGAGGGAAAGATGGTTCAGCAACTGGTTGGATGAACAAACACTCCTGTCCAATTTTATCTCGTTCGTTAGCGATCATATGATCCATATAATTAACCTGTGCACCATGACGAATGGGAAGGTAATCATTAAAAAAATGATTACCTGGCATTTTCGTTCTAGAGATTCCTTTCCTCTTTATAGCGCTTGTATATTTTTTATATCCCTCTGGATCATTGTCTAAAAATACTTTTACTCGTGGTATATCAAGGCTAAGAATCTTATTATTTATCGCTTGTATAATCTTCTTTTCTTCTGATAAGCAATGAATACTACGGTCTCCTTGTAATACTGTCCGAGGACGACCGCCGCAGTGTGTGAGCATATCATGAATATCGTAATCACCAGTAAAGGCAATGCTCTCACCATTGCGGAACAGTTTTTTCTTTAGATCATCAAGATCTAAATTGTTGAGATCAATAGAGGCAACCTTATATAGTACGGTTTTTTTTTTCGCAAGCTCAGCTGCTCGTTCTGCACCAGTTAAAGAGGTATAAATACCCGTTATACCATCAGTATTATCCCACCGCGCAGCATAACCTAACAACTTAGCATCTTTGAGTTTTTTTATTAGAGCTTCTCGTACGGCTGCATTACCACTCCCTTTATATGCCGCTGCACTTGAAATCGCCCCTTCTTTAATTGTTTTTGCAAGAATATCATGTCCCTTCATCGGCGCTCCTTCACCAATGCGTTTTATAGAATGCTCTCCTGTCTCACGGAATGTGACAGTAAAACGGCAACTCTCTGATGCTGCTGTAATTGGAGTGTAGTGATCGGGGTGAATATAAGTTTTGGTCACTTCCGCTTTGCTCGCCTTTTTCATTTGAACTTACCTTAAAATATTATTACAAAGTAGATAACCGCAATTCGGGTTAATAAATGGAGCTAAAAGCTAGATCTGTCGCTCAAAAACGTACAATAACAAGGAGCTAGCTTTGAACAAATTAGTTGATCTATTTTGTGATGTCGATAATTTTTTTGTAAGCATTTATATTGGAGTGGAAAGAAGTATTAATATCATTTGTTATCGAGTGATAAACTAGAATCGTTTGTTTTTAAGGAGATATACTTTTATTTACGCCTGAATTTCGCGATGAAACGAAACTGATTAAGCCCATATTAAATAGTGCTGGTGAAGTATAAGTATACGCTAGTGAGTTAAACCTAAATGCCCTGGTGAAAGATGAGAATACGTTATGGTATCAACAATAGATACATGACTCTGTATTCGTTATAGCACCAGAATATCCAAGTAATCACCTTCCCAATTTAGGGTCAATTCAGAGTGGTAATCTGCAATTCTAACAAGCTGTTCGCGCTCTATCCCAAGATCAAAAAAACCTCCAGTCAGGAGGCTCATTTCAATTAACCACGACAGTTAAAGTATTATTATGCTTCAGCAGTTGCGGGTGCTTTATCTGATGATTTTGATGCTTGATCAAGGATAGTGCCATAAAAACCAAAACCAGCAGTGACAGATGTTTTTGCAGTGTCTTTTGCGACAGTGTAGATAGTTTTTGCTTGGTTAAGCAAATAAAAAATTCCCACCAAAGAATCCTAGCGGTTTAATGGGACCCTCAAATATCAGGCTTTGAATGCAGTTATCCCGTCTCGTGCCCACAGCACGCAGCGCATTCGGACTATCACCTCTGCATTTTCGAATCGTTCTGTTTATGTAAACACTGTTTTCTTATTCCACTGTTTTTACTTGATCATGTTTAGTTTATTTTAAATGTAAATCAGTGTCAGTTAATGTTGTTTAGTGTAAAGCGGCTGCAAGGATCGCTAGCGCAAGCATGACCAGATGGTGATATATCGGATAAGTTAATTTACGCCTAACAACCTAGGTAATATAAACCATAAATATAGGATAATTATGAACAAAATTTTTTTCACATTACTGTTCTCGGGGCTAGTAAGCTACACGGTTCAGGCATCGGAAATGCGGGCTGATACTTTTACTAAAGCACTTCATTTTAATGATAAAGGTATGAGTTTTTCCGATAATCAACTTAAGCAGATCTTTCTTGAAAGTCCTGAATCAGATTATTCTGAATTACGGACAGACAATAGCTGGGTTTTAAATAATATAGCTTGGCATAATGCTTGGGAGGATTTTCAAACTTATTATAGTCTGTCTTTAAGGCCTTCAATCTCGTACAAACTTCTCACTCGAGAAGCCGGTTTCACCAAAGCATTACCGCAAACTTTTTCACCGCAACAGCTTAATCCTAGCCCGGATGGTAACGGCTCATCGTTTTACAACAATGACCCCGAGGCCGTCAGGGCAAGTGTGGTAAAAGCACAAGTCGACCCCGATATTTTTCATCATGCATATCAGATGTTTAGTTATGAAAGTCAGCGTTACAGCTACAACATTCACACTATTATTTCGAAGCTAGCCTTAGCTGTGCAAATTGTGCGGAATAAAAGTCAGCGAATTCCACAAGATCAATGGAAACAGAATGGCATAAGAATGGAGGTTGTTAACCGTTTTATGAACGATTTCTATAGTCTTCAGAGTATATGGCCAAGTGACCGCGAGTACTTAATTCAGGTCATTACAAGTACGTTGCAAGTTGAGATTATGCCGTACGAATCAAATCATGATTACCTTCGTACTCATTACCGTCTAGCTCGCCTGTCATCGGCGATGGTTGACCGATACGGCTATATTGATTATCCGTGTTCATCTGATAATCATTATAGAGGCCCAGAAAATACCAACAATAAATGTTTTGTTGATATGACAGACCGAAGTTTATGGTCATGGTATAGCGCTGAGTATGCTAAGGCTATAGTGCCAAAACCAGCTCATGATTATCGTCAAACAAGCTTTCTAAATAATTTATTTGAAATACTAATGCCTATTGCATTACTGATGGATGGACTTGCGACGGTTGAGTTTTTTACGAGCTCGAGTGCTGCTGAATTTGTTGCTGATGAAGTATGGACTGAAGAAGAAATGGCACTCAGCCAAGAGTCTTTTTTAACTGAATTTTGTGAAGCCGAGATTTAATAACGTGGAGTATATGATGAATTATAAAAAAGTATTATTAGGGTTAATATTATCGAGTCTGTCGCTATCAACGCTGGCAGCTCAGGTCAACATAAGTAAAGTAACGAGTGCAGACAGCTTCGTACCCGGCTACCTAAACAGTACTTTAGATCGCGTTGTCGACTCTTTTAGTCAGGCTCTTCAGCAAAAACTAGCACAGAGTAATAAAGTACTTGTTAAAGCAGAAGCAGACCCAGCCCTTCGCCAGATTACCAAAAAATCTATTGCTCGGTTTGAATATCGATATACCCGAAATTATAAATCAGTCACTCAGGTATATCATTCTTTCAGTGGTGAAACACCGTTAGCCGGGAGTACCATCTCTGAAGTCGATAAAGCGTCTTTTAACGACCTTATTGAGCAGCAAATGAGAGACAATGAAACCTTGGTGACCGGTAAAATAACAGAAGAGGAATATGAAGCAACAGGGCGCTATTTCCGAGCTGCTTCTTTTGCCAGAGCAAACGACGCCGAGATCAAAGCCATGAGGCGTATTGAACAAGACATGCTCAGTGGTAAAATTGTTCGAGGTGGAGAATTAACCGTCTATGTAAACCAGATCCCTTGTGAATCATGCTCTCCTTTGTTTAGTGAACAACTCGCATCATGGTCTGAAATAGAAAGTGCTGAAATTGCTTATTTACCCCAAAATAGAAGCTATTTTGGAAAAACGATGACCGAAGAAGAACTTAATGCTAATGCTTGGTATCAACATTTAGTGGCTAACGATGGACTGGCTACGACGGAAGCTGAAGAAGGATTACAAGCTGCTTTCACGTCAAACCGTATGACAAAAACTAAATTTGCCAACTTTAAGCATCGTTACAACAATAGCGAAAGAATAAGAGGTAGCACAGCTGAAGTTACGGGGTGCGGACTTTAAATAAAATCAGCGGTATACTTGTCCTTGTGAATGATTGACAGGACTTTAAAAGAAATAACAGGACTGCACACTTTCTCAGAATCGGCTTTCATGTCAGATTGGTATCTTCTTTTTCATTTGATTAGTTGCGATTGACTAGGGTGAACAGATTTGGGTAATTGAGAGTACTGCTATCTAAATCATCAACATACAAGAGAAAATATTTAAATTAAAACCTTCGCTTAGGGGGTTAATCTTTAGATCAAAAAAGCCTCCAGTCAGGAGGCTCATTTCAATTAACCACGACAGTTAAAGTATTATTATGCTTCAGCAGTTGCTGGTGCTTTAATTACTTTTACAGGTGTCGTTTTTAGTTCGCTAACCAGCGTAGTCAGTTGGTCAATTTTGCTTTCTACTTCACTCAATTTTGAACCTTGAACACCAGTCAAACGGCTAGTGATACTTTGCACTTTATTTTCAACTGATTCTAACGTGATTTTTTTAGCAAAGATTGCAGACGTTTGCTCTTTTAGTTTAGGCTCTACTTGCGCACCGCGTTCAACAAGAGATTCAAAAAGTTGCGTTGCTTTATCTGATGATTTTGATGCTTGATCAAGGATAGTGCCATAAACACCAAAACCAGCAGTGACAGATGTTTTTGCAGTGTCTTTTGCGACAGTGTAGATAGTTTTTGCTTGGTTAAGTAAGTTACTCATGATTATCACTCCTGGTTAAATAATTTAGATTAAGGTTTGTTCCAACGAAGTTAATCATATTGTTTTTATTTAGAAATATAATTCCAGGGCAAATAAATAAACTCCCAATGATGAAGAGCCGTTCATTACGGTCGTACTGTTCGCCGTCGCAAGAAGCGGCAAATATATCAACCTTGATATAGACGAGACTAAAGACCGATATATATTACCTAGTCATAACTATCATGTCATCACGACATAATATCTTATAGGGATATTGGATGGCACATTAGCTACGTGCCAGGAATAATGACTGGTGGGAGTTAGTTCGCTAGCATTCACATAGCAAACTAACATATTACATAGTATGCGTTATGACTTTATAGCCTCTACAGCATTAAGGGTCACAAGCGCCAATCATTGTCGGTATAGAAAGCGCTGGAACAAGAAGGTAATCAGCTGAACAATCTTTTTCTTTGTTATAGGTACTACCAGTACAACCAGAAAGAGCCGTGAAAGTAAGGGCGATGACAGCTAGTTTTAAAACATTTTTCATAAAATTTCCTTATAATAAAAGTAAAACTCAGTACAAATATAACCCAAGAGTTGGTAAACGGCAGTAAACAGCAGTAAACAACTATCAATACTTTTAATTTTGGTAGTTTAATTTACTTGACATGATGTGTTAGTTCGCTAAATCTCACGTAGCGAATTATTACAGGCTCTATTCATAACCAATTAGATAATTCTGCACTATTTTAGTCATCAACTGAAAAATAAATAAGGTTAGTACTGAGCAAGTAGTTTGTCTTCAGCTAGAACTCAATCCGATAAAAGCAAAACTATCCGACGTGAGACATGGTTGTATGCAGTCAGTTTTGGGCTTTCCAGAAGACAAGCGAGCCCATCGTTTTAAGAGCGGATTTTTATTATTCTGGTGGGCGTACTGATGCATATACTGTTATAGCCACAAAAACACGTGGCTTACACTGGACGTGCAAAGAGTCTAGAAATTGAATTTAGTTTAAATATTTTCTTTTATACGTTGATGATTTAGATAGCAGTACTAGCGAAGGCATAATGAAAAAAAAACCTAAAGTAAAAATGATGCGGTTGAATTCCAATAATTGATAGGCCGAAAACAAGGTTATGATCAATAAAGAAATGATATGTAGTTTATGATAAAACGGATTATCTTTTGAAAATGTTGAGTAAGACCGAACAATCACGATGACTCCATAATACAAAAATAGAATGCTGAAGAACTTATATTTTACCTAGAGTCGTTATGTACATTATCATCTCACTTTAATTGGCGTCAGTATCCAATACCCAGTTATACAATATGAAGATGCTAATCATAAAAGTAATGATAAATGTTATTTTAAAATAAACCATGCAATGCCTTTTCTTCGTTCCAGATGTAAATTGATGTTTTACACTACAAATTGTATTTTTAGCTAATATAATCGCGAGTCATACGACAGGTTGTTTGCTTTTGTCTTGGGTCGTATCAGCTACGCTTGGGATAATGATTGGTGGGAATTGGTTCGCTATATTTTATTACGTAGCGAACCATAATCTTGATCTTACATAACATAATTATTTCACTTTCTATGTAAGAAATTGATTTGTTATTTTATTACGCCCGCGATTTTAGTTTGATCAACACCAATGATGCGGTTTAGTACACCAAGGAATGATGAGGTATCTGAAACTGTTGACTTGATTGTTACGATTTCAGAATTTTCTGGCGCTAATTCCATTGCTCGTTCTTGGGTGTCACCACCAGGGAACTGCATAAATAATACATTTACATTTTCTGCATGGGCATCAAACGTTGCGTCAGTTTGACGAATACCTGAACAACCAGACAAACCGAGAACAAGAAAAGACAGTACTAATAAATTTTTCATTTTAAACTCCTTAAATAATAATAGGGTGATTATAGGTTTTTTTAAGTCCTATTCAATGTTTGAAATGTAAGCGTTTGTCGTGGCTAAACCAATACAAATCTTTACATTCATAAATATATTTATCCTTACAATCGAGATCACATCATCTCGATTTAGGGAAACCACGTTATGCGTTTTTCTACACTGAAGAACTCTGCGATCTTATCAACCTTAATGTGATCTAGTAGGACTTGAAGTCCAATAAGCTACTTATTCTATCTATTTAACGACGCCATTCTGCCTGCATTTTTAATCAGAAACGATGATACCATACAGTTTTATTTGTTTATTTAACTGCTTATGATAGTCGCTATATTATTTTTTGACTATGTGGGCTTACACATATAGAGTGATGTATATCTTAAGTAGTAGGTTTGGCGCGTTTTATGTCAAGAAAATACACCTTCTTTGTTCATATGAATGCCAGAAAAGAGTGGTTAAGATTAAACAGAGAAGAAAGAAATGATGGCTTTGTTGAATTCGAATTAATGAGTTATAACCCAATGCATATCAAGCAATGTTTGGACTTGAAAAATATGTAAACTTAGAATAAATTCGTCATTCAATCTCAATCATTCAGGATATGAACAATCAAATTACCACTTCAGCCGAAGAACAAAAATTAGTTTCCGGAGAGATTAATCAGAATATTGTAGGCATCAATGATATCGCTAAAGTGACATTTGATAGCTCTGAAAAAAACACGCTCAGCTCACAGGAACTATCAAATATTGCAACCTCTTTAAACAAATCAGTAGAGGTTTTTAAACTTTAAACGCGATTAGGTTTTGTTGTAGCTGTACAGTCAATTAGACCTCTTTACCGGAGGTTTTTTTGATCTAGGGTTAAAATCGTCGATGTGCTTAGCACTTTGATCTTTGCTATTTTATTTTAAATAAATGGAGTTTTTTGAATATGAAGTTATTACTGTTACTGATCTTATGTGTAAATAGCGCGATGGCACAAAATAGTGTTATTTATGACGAGGTTATTGTTGATGATGTTTCGACTAAAATTATGACTTACAAAAGTAAAAATATGACAAACAACCCTATATTAGTTATTGCGCTACATGGTGACGCACCTTTTAACAATCCTTCATATCAGTATCGGTTTGCAGAAACGGTTTCAAAACGATCAGAAAATGTGGTCAGCATTGGAATGCTTCGTCCTGGTTATATGGATCATTTATCTCGGGTTTCAGACGGTATAAGAGGTGACGCTATCGGAGATAACTACGATGATATAAGAATTGAACAAATTGCTAAAGCAATTAAAAGTTTAAAATCATATTACAATTCTCGTCAGGTTATTCTTGCTGGGCACTCTGGCGGCGCGGCGATTAGCGCTAAATTAATATCTTTATATCCCAAGCTTGTTGATCATGCATTTATTGTTTCTTGCCCTTGTAATATACCGGCTTGGAGAGCTGACATGTATAAAATATCTAAATATGAGGGTTTTAAAGGGGACTTAGGCATTAGTTCACCAATAGATTTAGTAAGCCAAATTTCAGATGATACTAAAATTAATATTTATTTTGGGAATAAAGACGAAACGGCTAAGCCATATTTGAGCCTCAATTATGAAAAAGCGCTAAAGTCTCAAGGTAAACAAGTTCAATCAAGGGAGCTTGAAGGTGGTCATAATATATTTTTAAATGATGAAATAATACAATCGTTAGTCGGTGTCATCGGTACTAGCTAAGAGGCCTCCATGATCATTTTTAATCTGATCAACAATCAGAACTAGGTAATTATGAATAAAGTATACAAGGCTCGTATTGATAAAGTAATTCAGTATATTGAAGCGCATTTGTCTAAGAAAATCTCTCTTGCCGAAGTGGCTGAAATAAGTCATTTTTCGGTATTCCACTTTCACCGTATTTTTACTGGTGTTGTTGGTGAAACCGTTAATGACTACATCGCTAGGCGCAGGTTAGAGAAAGCGGTCAATTTGTTGATTTTTAAAACCGAGCTATCCATTACTCAAATTGCTTTAGATAGCGGTTTTTCGTCGAGCGCCAATTTTTCAAAAGCCGTGAGGCTTCATTTTGGTTTCAGTCCGTCAGAAATTAGAAATCCAGACAAAGTCAAAGATAGCAAGATTGGAAAAATATCTAGCAAGTATGGAAAAGATTTTAATCCCTCAGATTTGTATCCTAATCGCATCACAAATGAAGTGATGAATAATACTAATTTAAAGGGAATAAATATGAAAATTGAAGTAAGAGAACTTGAACGCCAGCGTGTATGCACATTAGTCTCTGAAGGAGGGTATGAATCTGAAGCAATATATACAGCATGGGATAAACTGATTGATTGGGCGGTAGGTAACGGTATTAAACCAGAAGATCAAAAACGATTTTCCTTTGCTTTTAATAATCCAACGGTGACACCTATAGATAAATGTCGTTATGTTTCGTCTATCGTCATTGGTGATGATATTCAGGTTAACTCACCATTTATTCTATCTGAAATACCAAAGGGTAAGTATGCTGTACTCTATTATAAAGGGCATCCAGAGGAGACAATTAAGGCTATATTAAGTATTTATTCAGATTGGCTGCCTGATAGTGGATTTGAACCAGATGAGTTCCCGGTGCTTGAACGTTATTTGAATGACGCAAGAGTTGATGGTTATCTTGAAATGGAAATTCACGTTAAACTGAAAGATTTATCTAATGTGTAACAGCGTTAAACATTAAGTGATAAGAGCGAGTTCTGCGAAAGCGGGACTCGAAGCCGAATAAGCTACTTACTCTACCTATTTAACGACATAGTAATTGAGCTTCTATAGCCACGAAATTAATACTTATGTTCCAACTACTTCTTTTGGACTATACTGCGGCATTGATTCAACATACTACAAAATCTATTGAAAGCAAGAGGTTGTCGAGTTACGGAGGCGTCTTTGAAATACAGGTTTGAAGGTATGTTGATTACTGATGAGTATTTTTTAGATACAAAAAAAGCCACTCTATGAGTAGCTTTAATGTTTGGAGCAGGCAGCCTGGATTCGAACCGAGCGTCTTTAACTGGGTAAGCTAACGTATTGCCATTATACGATGCCCGCATCAGAGTTGATAATATGGTATTGCCGCATTGATGTAAAGTAACATATTGAAATACTTCTATATGTACGTTAATTGTTCTTTATTTACTGTGTTGACAGCGTTGTTCCGCTTTATCACGAGGAGAGTCTCTATGGCAGAACATGATCCATTCATAATGCAGGGTTTTCTGTGCCACTGATGGCAACAAGGTGAGAGTATGAGAATAGTAGAAGCAGAAATATCAGATTTAGCGTGTTTCTTTGATTATTTGGGAGACCAATTAACTGAAAATGGTGCTGAAGGTGAAGCTCTATTTCAGCCGATATCAAGAACTCAAAATAATGTATCAAAGCAAACGCGTGAAAAATTTGAAAATGGTTTTGATGCAGATCTAGGATCGCCTAACTGGAGGAAGCTCTGGTTAGCTAAAGATTCCTCTGGGCATATTTGTGGCCATATAGATCTACGGCATCATAGCGAAGAGTATTGTTTTCACCGAGTGTTACTGGGTATGGGGGTGAGCAGAAAATGCCGTAAACAAGGTGTCGGTGAAAAAATGATGGAAAAAGTAGTCAGCTTTTGTTGTGAAAATCGTAGTATTGATTGGCTTGATCTTAATGTGCTCTCGGTAAATATGCCTGCTAAAAGTCTCTATTTAAAATGTGCTTTTAAAGTTATTGGTGAAATATCTGACTATTATCGAATCGAAGGTGAATCGGTGTCAGAAATAACGATGACAAAGTGTGTCAAAGCTTACGTATAACAAATTACCGTATTTGGCGCAAAAACTGAACCTCTTGACGTTATCTCGAAAGCACAGTGACTGCTTAACTTATATATTGAGTAGACATTTTAAAAGAGGAATAAAAATGAACAAATTCTTAAAGACAAAACTACTCGCCGTGTCATTACTTAGCTTTAGCGCTTTTAGTCAGGCTGCATCAACAGAGATAACGTTTAGTGATTTAAGCCATCCACAAGCTAACCAATTTTTAGAGCAAACTTTTGATAACTTTTTAAATAACCCGAGTAAGTTAGATGAGACTCTTTCTGATGATTTTGTGCAAGTATTTGGCGCCGGAACAAATGGGAGAGCTGATTTTTTAGCGCACGCAAAAGTGCTATCTGAATCTATATCAGGCGCAAAAATACATTTTGAGGACGTAAATGTTGATAGTAGTGGTGTTATCTCAGAAACCCACACAATTACATTAACAAAAAAAGAAGGAGGAGACGCAGAATTAAGATTTTTGGCCTTCTACTATTTTAAAGAGGGGAAGTTAGCTAAGATTGACGAGTTGTATACTCTTGTTAAAGGTAGTAGTGAAGATCGTGACTTAGGGTCTAGAACTAAATAGCGGAAATATTACCCGGCTCGGACACAGAGGTCCGAACCGGAGTGCGACATTAGTTTTATTTGTAGCAGCGTATTAAAAAGTAGTGAGTTGCAGCATTTTATGTAGTCGCTCTAAGGCAATCGGGCTTGCTTTTAATGTGATACGAATACCTTTTTCATGATATTCCTCTTCAAGAACCTGCATTTTACTGTGAATTTCACCCATCACACCACTGGCTGTGTAGGGAATATCAAAGCAAGCTGGACACATTTTCTTTTCCAGTATTTTTTGAATTTCTTGATGTACAAACGCGACATCCGCTTTGTCGTGGGCACTGATTTGTAGCGCATCAGGGTAGCGTTCCAGCAGGTCTAACTGTTTCTCTTCGCTTAAACAATCGACTTTATTCAGCAATAATACTTTGTTATTCAAATCGATATCTAATTGCCCTAATACATGATCAACAATGGCTAATTGCGAAATGAAATTTTCGTCCGATGCATCAACCACGTAAAGCAATAAGTCGGCGTTTTTTGCTTCTTCGAGGGTAGAATGAAACGATGCCACCAAATCATGAGGTAACTTTTGGATAAAACCAACGGTGTCGGAGATTAAAATACGCGGTTGTGTCGGCGGCTGTAGTGTACGTACCGTGGTATCTAAAGTAGCAAACAGTTTATCTTCAACTAATACTTCAGAGCCTGTTAGAGCACGCATTAAAGATGATTTACCGGCATTGGTATAACCCACTAACGCCACGGTTAACTGCTCGATACGACCACTGCTTCGACCTTGCATCTCGCGTTGTACCTTGGTCAGTTCGCGTCGTAGCTCGGCTATTTTAGTGCGAACACGGCGACGATTAATCTCAAACACAGTTTCACTGATTGAACGGCCTTTTTGGCGTTCGCGATCGCCACTGCTTTCATCACGTAATCGCGGTGTTAAGTAATTAAGTCGCGCGATCTCTACTTGCAGCTTCGCAGTACGAGTACGTGCGTGTTTACTAAAAATTTCGATAATAACGCGGGTACGATCGTAAACTTCTACGCCGAGTGCCGCTTCAACATTACTTAATTGATTCGGGCTTAGTTCGCAATCGAATACCACAATGTTGGCTTGGCATTTAACATCTGTTGTTGCTAATAATTGGCTTAACTCGTCTTGGTCTAATTCAATCTGCACGTCATCTTCATAAAATGTGCTTTCACCTGTTAACGAGGCTAATTCTTCTAATTTACCTGAGCCTAATACAGTCAGCTGTTTGGTCGATTTTTGGCGTTGGGTTTTAGTTCCAACCACAGAAAAGCCAAGGGTATTAACTAAACGGCTTAATTCAGATAATGATTCGTCCACGTCCTGTTGCGAAATACAAGGGGTGCGAATTGCAATTAATAAGGCGCGGGTAACAGATTGTTCTGTTGTTGTGATCGACATGTTGGTGCTCATAGCTCATTGCTTAAAGTAATATGAGGTGCATCCTACGCATTTCGAATTTCTATTGCTAGCGGTGTGAACGTGAAAGCGAAAAATAATAAAGGCGAGACAGTACTGAATAACGCTATAGCAGGTATAAAAGAGTCATATTGGCTTCAGTTAGCATTCTTAAAGCCCTGATAGCGAACGAAATAAAATCAGATTCTAATGCCCAATTTATGGAACTCCTCACTTATGACAATTATAACATTGTGACCTATACTGAAACATATTAATGTACTGTTCTCTGTCCACAATACGACAACTGCCACTGACATACGCTTACATTCATTTTGTTTGCATTACGATAAAACTGGAGTAATATCTCAACCCATGCGGACATCGTATAATGGTAATACGTCAGCTTTCCAAGTTGAAGACGCCGGGTTCGAATCCTAGCTGACCGCTCCAAACATTAAAGCTACTCATTGAGTGGCTTTTTTTGTATGGCATGGGACACCGCTTTAAAGTCAACTAGATCAAACTTATTCTCTCTTTCGTTTTCCATTCGTTATCGCAAAATTCCACTGACATACGCTTACATTTCTTCTGTTTGCATTATGATAAAACTGAAGTAATATCTCAACCCATGCGGACATCGTATAATGGTAATACGTCAGCTTTCCAAGTTGAAGACGCCGGGTTCGAATCCTAGCTGACCGCTCCAAACATTAAAGCTACTCATTGAGTGGCTTTTTTTGTATGGCATGGCACCACCGCTTTAAAGTCAACTTACTCTATCTCTCTCGCTTTCTATTCGTTATCGCAATACCCCAATATCCCCTTACTGTTAACAACTGTATATTTTATAACTTAGTCGTCTGCTTCTGGTATAGTTGATATATGCATTAGTACGATTAAGTCGCTTTTTTATTAAGGAATAAAATAATATGAGCCCATTATTTGAACACGCGTTGACCGTTTTCATGGCCTTTTTTGCCATTATGAACCCGATTGCAAATACGACCGTTTTTGCTGGATTAACAGGAACGATGGGGAGGTCGAAGCAACTTAAAATCGCGATTAAATCACTTACTATCACCTTTGTTATTATTGTTTTATTTTCGATTTTAGGTAAATCAATCTTCCACCTATTTGGGATCACGCTACCAGCATTACGCATAACCGGAGGCATTTTGGTATTCCTTGTTGGTTATCATATGCTGCAAGGCAAAAGTTCGAAGTTACATACTGCAGAAGAAAGTAACGATTCAGATGTAGCTGTATCACCGCTAGCGGTACCACTGCTTGCTGGACCCGGCACGATAGCAACGGCAATGAATTATTCATCAGCAGGTGGATGGGGTGAAATTATTATTACAATATCGGCGTTTGCTGTTTTATGTCTTATCACCTTTGTTTGTTTTATTTTTTCGTCAAAGATTATATCGGCAATCGGTGAGAGCGGGCTTAGCATTGTTACCCGCCTTATGGGACTTATCTTGGCTGTTATCGGTGTGCAAATGCTGATTGGCGGCGTAACGGCGGTGATCAGTACGATAGGTTAATACAACTGTCACCACTGCTGCTTTATTTAGTTTTTAAACCTTAAGGAGGACAATGGATGTCAACCGTCAGTCTACTCACTTTATTCGGAACAATGTTACTACTTGCTATCGTACCTGGTCCCGGCGTATTCGCTATTATTGCCCGTTCGTTTTCATCAGGCATTTTACGTGGCGCTTATATGGTCATCGGGATGATACTCGCGGACTATGTCTTTATCGTACTGGCTTTATTTGGACTGTCTGCGCTATCTGAAATAATGGGCACCGCATTTTACGTGATCAAATATATTAGTGCTGCTTATTTAATGTGGCTTGGTTATAAGCTGTTGAAGACTAAAGCGACGGCCATTGATATTGAGGAGACAAAAGAATCATCGCTATTGTCTAACTTGGTGACGGGTCTGTTAATCACGTTAGGTAACCCTAAGGCTATTTTGTTTTATGTGGGATTCTTCCCTGCGTTTGTCAATATTGGTGATGTGTCTGTCTATGATACGGTTTTAATCATGCTAACGGCAACAGTCGCATTTGGCAGTGTGAATCTTGGTTATGCTTTTCTGGCTGTCAAAGCGAAAGGGGTATTTAAATCGTCAAGTGCATCGAACGTCATTAATAAGACCGCGGGGACGATAATGGTTTCAACAGGTGTGTTAGTCGCGGTTAGGGCGTAACAAGCTTTTTTAATGTTGATTCGTCACTGGATTATTTACAATGTGGCAGCCGTAATAAGAATGACCTTGACTACCATCCCAATACCGCACTGATGCTAAATTATAGCCTTTGACTTTATACTTTATAACTTCATTTACTGGTACTTCGTGAATTTTTTCAGGATCCTCAGGTGTCACTATAAAGTTATTAAATAGCGAAGGAACTTTATATTCTGACGGTCTTTCATGACTCTTACGATCCTCATGAGAAGGTTTTATTTTTTCAGTTACAGATGGGTAGTAAATAGAAAATTCAGTATCGCCTCTCTCTGTACCCGTAAATAACCTTATTGTTGCTTGGTGAATACCCGCGACGTTAGAGATGTCCGTGTAATATGTATTTGTAGGGGTCGCGAATGCATTGGTTGACGTTAATTTATACCCATACGGAGAACTGCTGATATTGAATGAAACTGGTTGGTTTTCCACTGTATTGTTACACTGAATGTCTACACCTGCCTGTGCAGATGTTGCGATAAAACCCGAAATACACAATAGCGATAATTTTTTAATCATTGTTAATCCTTTGTTGAATGATAAATTTAAGTTCTTCTCCCAGAACATATTCATAATAGCGCACGCTTAAATCTAAATAGTTATCATTATCAACTTATGGGTTTTTATACCGATTAGTACTAGTTATTGACAGAGAGAGATCGAGATTGAATGAGTTTTATCTTATTTTGAGTGTTATTAATTGAGTTAAGATCTTATTTGGGTATTTTAATTGATTAAGAGTGGGTGGATGTTCCTCGTTCACGCGCTATATCAAAGATCCCTAATGCATAAGCTTAATCACGGTTTATCAGAAAAGTCTTTATTCTCCTTGCCAAAAACTAAAATGATAATAGAATCAATTGTATATTTGTCTTTGTCGATAATAAACAGGACTTAAAAGTAAATAATAGGATCGCATATTATTCTCTGAATCGGTTTTGGAAATCGAAATGTCCTACTATACAAATGTTACATGTAAAGGAGTGTTTGGTGTTTATTGTATCTTTGACCTATAAGGTCGAACTGGAAAAAGTTGATCAATATATTGAGCAACATGTGGCTTATCTTGAAAAGTACTATTCACTTGGTAAATTCATTGCATCAGGTAGGAAAGTACCCCGAACAGGTGGCATTATCTTAGCGAATGTTTCGAACCGAGAAACGTTGGATGCAATGTTAAGTGAAGATCCATTTCACATTGCAGGTTTGGCCAACTATGAAGTGACTGAATTTATTCCTACGATGGTTGGTGAAGGTTTTGAAAATATCAAACGTTGCATATTAAAATAAGAGTCTGTGTCGCATAACCGTTGGTGCGTCTCGCTGCGCTATAAATGTTAGCCAACTATAATCAGCCCCTTATTGGGGTATTCGCTTTCCTACATATCAGAGTGGATTATGAGCAATATAAAATACCCTATCAAAGGATCTTGCCAATGCGGGCAAGTAACCTACGAGCTTCTTGAGGCACCTTTGATGGTTGCTGCTTGTCATTGTAAAGAATGCCAAAAACTGTCTACTAGTGCATTCAGTATCACAGCAATCGTTAATACAGATAGTGTGAAATTTAAAGGTGCAATGAAGGATTGGAACCGTGTTGCAGATAGTGGTGAAGTGAATGGTGCAAAATTTTGTCCTTCATGTGGAAATAGAATTTATCACTTTAACCCTAATGAACCTGATAAGTTAAAACTTAAGCCAAGCAATTTATCTGATACAAGAATTATAAAGCCAACTATTCATGTTTGGGTTAGTGAGAAACAAGAGTGGTTTGAAATACCTGAGGGTGTAAAAACCTTTAATAAGCAGCCATAGCAATCGGTCGTCGTTAACAAAAGCCAAGAATGGACGTAAGAGATCGGATTACGTTCATTCTTTGTTAATAATGACAAGATATGATAGAACCTAATGCCTATCATTTGACTAGATGGCGATAAAATTAATCAGACTAAGAGAAGTAATAGCAACACCTGCTGATACCCTTTGTGCGCGTGTCAGATCTGGCCGACTGATGGCATAACGTTGATCTACAATTGAGTGTTGTAAGCTCGCTATATCAAAGATTCCTGATACACAAGATTGAAAGTTTAATTTTCCGCTTGATACCATCTTGGGCAAGTCGTTATAGCTGATATGGTTTGTGATATTATTAACCTTGTAAACCATGGCTTCATCAATTGATAATAAAGGTGCAATATACCCTGTTTTAGTACTATCACTGCCAGATTTCATGATAGGCATGACTAAATATTTTCCACCGACGATAGAATTGTTTACTCCCATATTAAAGCGTAAGAATTCTTTTTTATTCGCTGGAATAGTTGCTGCTGTATGCGCTAATTTGTATTGAGGGATAGTGATAAATTCATCGAATGGTACTCTAGCAATACCATCAACATTAAATTTATTGAGAAAGACACTTTCTTTTTCACAGTAGGTGATACCTTTAGATTGGTATAACACGTTTCCTTTACCACACTGTTTATTTAAATCATTCGGTTCGATTTTTATCACCACTATAAGACTTCCTATCCATAAAAATTGGTCATCTTGATTATCTCTTACTTAAAATAAATATCACGAGATTATTTTCGAAAGAACTCTTTTTTTTAAATACCAGAAGGTAAGATATCTTAATTGCTAAAATATCTTACCTTGGAATCTTGAAAGCCTCCAGCAGTCTTGCTCGCAATTATCTTCCCTCTATATATTAACGAACTAAGTCGAGTAATTTATCTGTACTGTCCACGTTACAGTAACCAAAATTCAACGCCGCCATAAATGCACTATGAACATGAATAGCAGGGACGGTGACACCATTAAATTCAAGATCCAGTGTTGCACAAGCATCATGAGCGACATGACATTCATATCCGAAATCAACAGCCGCACGGGTCACAGCATCGATACACATATGACTCATTGCACCTACAATAATCAGCTTTTCAACGTTAAGTTCTTTCAAGATATTATTTAATTCAGTGTCACGAAAACTGTTTATTTGATGCTTCAAAATTACGGGTTCACCTTTTATTGGCGCGACACTCGTATGAATTTTTGCACCTTCAGATTCTGGTAGAAAAAAGGGTGCATCATTTGAAGGAAACTCATGACGGACATGAATGACAGGCAAGCTTTGTTTACGGAATGCTGCTAATAATGTCGCGGCATTAGATGCTGCAGTTTCAGTACCTGATAGCGCCCATTTTGCATCTGCATATGTTGAGTAATAGTCATTTTGAAAATCAATTAATAATAATGCTGTGTTAGACATAATAAGCTCTCTTGTGTTGTTTCGACGTTTTGTTAAGGCTATTATGCAAAATATAAATCAACGACACCTATGGCGTTATTGCCATAAAGCAGGGCAAAAGTGACAAGTAGTATCCATATTGTAATTATCGACTACCCAAATGCATTGCAGAGTGCAGTTCAGGGTTTTAAAGAACTGTTTTTAATCGCGAATAAGATAATCATAGATAGTCAGTTTGATATGCAATTTACTGTGAGTGTTGTTCAGTCTGATAGCGAGTTAAGTCGTAATAGCCAAAGTGATATTGTGATCCTGCCTCCTAATTTGGATGGTCATTATTACCGTGCGCCTAAACCAGAAGTATTGCAATTTCTGCATGATGCCCACAATAAGGGCGCGATATTATGCAGTGCTTGTGCTGGGGCATTTATACTGGCCAAAACTGGCTTGCTAGATAACAGACCTGCGACGACACACTGGCAGTTAGCCGAAGAATTTAATTCTCTGTACCCTAAAATATCTCTTAACGTCGAGAGCTTGCTTATTAATGATGGAGACATAATAACGGCGGGCGGTCTTATGTCATGGATTGATTTAGGATTAGAGATAGTGGCACAATTTACTCGGCCACACATAATGCGAACACTTGGGAAATATCTTATTGTAGATACAGGGAAGAGAGAACAGCGTTATTATGGTAGCTTTACGCCAAAATTTAATCATGGAAATCAACGAATACTACAAGTTCAGCACTATATTCAAGCAAACTATAACCAATCATTAAATATTTCTTTGCTAGCCGGTTTAGCCTGTATGACTGAGCGAACATTTCTACGTCAATTTACCAATGCCACAAGCTTAAAGCCGATTAAATATATTCAAAAAGTGAGAGTCCAAAAAGCATGTGAACTACTAGAGTCTACAACTCAAAGCTTTGAGCAGATTGCTCTAAATATAGGATACGATGATGTAAATAGTTTCCGTAAAGTGTTTATGACCATGATTGGGTTAAGTCCGTCGGCATTTAAAGCGAGATTTGTTTGAACCTATTCTGTGGGTAAAACTGAATAAAGATAAGCTGGTGGATACATTAAAGCTACTCTATGAGTAGCTTTAATGTTCGGAGTTAGCAGCCTAGATTCGAACCAAGCGTCTAAACTAGGTAAGCTGACGATAAATACCTTACGAGGCATCCACTGCGAGCATCTGTACTTCTGTAATGGCGGCTTTTATCTTGAGTTCAATAATCAGAAAAATGCTATCGTCATTCAAATTTGATTCAATTATTAGAATATCACTGCTTAGAAAGTCAACGGCGTTTTTTACCCCTGATATTTTTCCCATTACTCCACGGAAGTCTGTGCCCAGTAATTGACTGGCTGATTGCATTGTATTTAGTGCGCGAATTTGATTGTTCAATGCATTGATTTGGCTTTCGTAATCGTTAACATCAGATTTCCATTTTAAATATAATCCGAGTGCAGTTGCTAAACCGATTAGACCAAAAGGACCTAAAGCGAGAAGATAATAATACTTCTTCTTTATGGCCTCTTCTTTATCTTTAGCATAATCTCGTTGGCCCTGTAATTTAAACATCTGTGTTGTTAAGTCAGACTCGATGATTGCTAGTCGATTAAAATAGCCAAGTATTTGCAATGACGCTGTTTGTATTTGGTTAGTCGTTTCGTTTACGTCGGACTGTAATGTTATCGTTTCGTTTTTAACATTCTCTATTGCAGTCTGTATGCTTGATAACGATTGATTGTTCGCTAGCATGGCATCTATTTCATTTAGCTCGGGAACGGACTTTTTGACAAAGCTAAGAATGGTATGTTGGGTGGTCTGAACTGTCGATAGTATAGATGAAATAAGGGTTATTGATTCTGCCTGTATTTTCTGGGCAGCGGATGGCAAACCAGAAAGGTGTGAGATCTGTTTTTCAGTAGCCTGCAAGTTTGTTACTGCTTGTGATAAATAACCATTCATTTGTGAACCTCCTGTGTTTTATGGTCACCACAAAACACGTGATCGATAGGAATTTGAATTATTTTATGAAGTATGGGGGAATGTACTTTTATTATTCGGATGAAGTTAGCATGCACCTACATTTGTAGGAACATGCTAAATTATTTATGCCGCGAGAGCTTCTGCAGCCTCAACGATGGCTTCACCGACTGTTTGCCCTGGTTTGGCTACTATAATGGTTACGCCAGCCATCTGTCCTTTTATGGTATCAATATCCTTAAGTACTATTTGTATTATGCCGTTAGTTGCGGTCAGCATCATTTCGCGCACTATACCAGTACTTATAATCCCTAATTGTAAATCACTAATCATACTGCCTAGATCACTCGCTAGGGATTCCCAAGCATTTTTCATTTGAGTTGCGGCAGTAACCGCATTGTTCACTTGGTTTACTAGGCTTTGATAACTACTACTAATTCCCGAGGCTAATTTAACCTCTGCTTCAAGCATTGATTCTTCTCTTAATAATCGGGCTTTTTCATCATTCAGGTTTTTCAATGTGATAGCAGCCGCTACCTCACCACCTATACCTCCTGCTACCATACCGATACCACCAATCACTAGTGGGGTGGTTGTTCCTGCCGTAACAAAGTCAGCAACACCGCCAACGACGATCATAAAAACACCGCCAGCAATAGTAAGACCACTCACGGCGATACCTGCAATTGCGCCATCTATTTTGCCTTGGATATTATCCAATTGTTTTTGATCTGACGCTAAGACACCATTATCTCCGTTAACAGCGGTATTAAGATTACCGACAGTTTTTGAAAAAGATTGGGAATCATGACTCAGATCCTTGGTTAATCCTTCCAGTGATGTTTTCACCCCATTTGCATCTTTCTGGTATTCTGTCGCTTTCACTTTGAGTACAGTGAGGAGCTCTACCCATTGCTCTTCTGTTGACCCTTCAGGCAATATTGTTGGAACTGCATTGTGTAGCGTGTAGTAATTATCAATATTGGCTATGTTCTTAATAATATTTGGTTGTATATTGTTTAAATAATTGGCTGCATGGCTCTGGGCTGTTGCCAGTCCATCATTAATTTGTTTTTCGTAGAGCGCTAAATTTTGATTACCTGAAAAATCGACGCTTGGTTGCTCGTTAACGCTATTCGCATAAGTTTGGATGATGAGGGACTGGGCTGATTGCCCTTTGTTCGCTTTGTCTATATGACTTGCTGCGACACTTGGATTGCTTTTTTTGACACTTGGATTGCTTGTTACGACATTGAGATTAGACATATCAAATTCCTCTAGTAGCCTCGTATAGTGAATGGCTAGAGTTTCCTGAGGCCATTGGAAACTTAACCGTTGATTATCGTTGTGCGATATAAAAACTCTATTTTTCGTGGTGTTAATAACACTACACCCACTAACTATTTGAATGATATATTTATTTTAAATTTACATTAAAATTGGTTTATTAAACTGGATTGAGCTGAGTTCCAAGTATTTGTGATCACTTTTTGTCGCGTTTAATGGTTTATAACTCCTCCAACCTCTTGGTTGGTATCATTAATCTGACTATGCAAACTAAAATAGTTCACTCAGAATTTGGGGGCAGTAGATATTTGGTTATCAGATGAAATATTTGATAAATGGAGAATGATCGGTCTGGCAGGTAAATCCTTATAATAAAAAAGTCCTGCAATGAATGCAGGACTTTATTATTCACTACGAGAATTATAAATTTAATAGTGTGTGTAATAATGTTAAGCGTTAATGAATTAATTCAAGCATGCTTTTCCGTTTGAGGCATTACGGCTTATGAGCTGTGGTTCTAGCATGTGTCGTTATTTTCCCGCCATTTTTAATTAATTTGGGTTAGGGTGCACGGTTCGTTAAGGTAAATTGCTATTTTTCTTGTGGTTTATTTAAAAATCAATAGTATCAACGAAGTATGGTTTATCTGTCGTGAAGGTATCACCTTTTTAAAATACATAGGAAGTAAATAATGACTAAATTAGCAGTGATTTTATCTGGCTCAGGTGTTTATGATGGCTCAGAAATAAATGAAGCCGTTTTAACTTTATTATCTATTGAAGAGTCTGGTTCGACTTACCAGTGCTTTGCACCAGATATGGAACAAATGCATGTCGTTAATCACTTAACTGGCGAAGTGATGGTTAATGAAAGTCGTAATGTATTAGTTGAGTCGGCAAGAATTACAAGGGGTGATGTAAAACCCATTACAGAATTAAATGCGGTTGATTTTGACGGGTTAATCGTTGTAGGTGGTTTTGGTGCAGCTAAAAATTTAAGTGATTTTGCAATTAAAGGCGCAGAATTTTCAGCAATTAATGAGTTCATTAAAGTTGCCACTGACTTTAAAAACGCACAAAAAGTTGTTGGCTATATGTGTATAGCGCCAATGCTACTGACTGCAGTATATGATGATATTACCCTAACGATAGGTAATGATGCTGATACAGCAAAAACACTTGAAGGACTTGGCGCTAAACACGAAGTGAAAGATGTGACGAGTGTTTCTATTGATATTGAGAATCGAGTTGTAACAACGCCAGCTTATATGCTTGCGAATAGTCTTTTAGAAGCAAGAGAAGGGATTAAGAATCTAGTTGATTCTGTTGTGTCGTTAAGTCAGTAATTAAAGTGTCCATTGTGTGATATAGATGGAAATAATTAACGCCGTAATCCTAAACTACGGCGTTAATCTATACCATTACACAATATTCAGTAATAGGGCATCGATCCTACTCTCATCGTAAGTAATCTTTGTTTGGAATATGGAGCTTGAAACCCCTAAGAGGTTAGAAAGCATATAACAGAGTCATATTCGTTTCAGTATCTGTGCTTTCTTTATCGTCGAGAGGGGAATCGTTATAACGCACAATAACGGCAAATTTCATTGCTAACGCGCCAATAATATTTGCTGTAATTGATGTTTCAGAGCGCCCTTCGAAGCCTTCGCCATACTCGACAACAAACATCTGCTTAAACTTAGAGCTTTTAGATATCTTAGTTTCAAAGTTCATTACTCCATGCGTAATCCAGCTGTCTTCTGTATCATAGCCGGCTTCAGCCGCACTCTCACTGTCTAAACGTTTATATTTATAACCAGGACCGACTTCAATATTAAGCTGAGTCTTGCCATTATCAATAAACTTATGACCGTAACCAGAAGAAATCGTTGAGGTAGAGCTAAAACCAGTGAAAGGATCGATCTCATGATTTGCGGTCACAAATATATAGCTTATATCGGATAACTTATAGTTGCCCTGGATCCGGCCGAAATAACGTTTGCCTGTGACTTCACCTGTATCCTCCTTGTATAAAGCTTCAATCAAATACTGATTTTCCCAATTATACAGCTCGTGCTTCATATCTAAACGGCCTTTTATTGAGGTCGTTTCTGTATTACCTGTGGTTAACGTTGCTCCTAGCTCTGCATCTCCACCAAAGGCCTTGTTTTCCCCGACGAGACCTGTATTGGCTTGAGCTGAAAAAGGTGCCGCCATTAAAATAGCAGATGCTATCAAAATCTTTTTCATTGTGGTTCTACTCCGAAAGATGAAATCCCTTAAACCTTAGTTTGGTAAATTTTTAATTATTTGTTTTTAATTATTCGTTTTTATCAACGATCATATTCGTAATTGGCAGAATTGGATTGAGTATTTAGACGATAATCAACACAACCAAATATCTTCTCTGCAGTGGATGTACGACCAATTATCACGGTTGTAATTAGTATTAATAAAGAGGGTAACAACCAACTTGCATGGGCATTATAAAGCGGCAGAGAACGAACAAATAGTGCATTCAATTCGAGTGGCATTTCACCCAAAATATTGACCGCATCAAGGACCCCAAACAGGGTTGCTGTGATTAACATACCGCTGTGGGTAAGGCGTGATACTGTGAGTATCGATGCAGTAAAAGAGGCCAATGTTAGCGCGAGAGCAATCGGACATAATACTAAAATTGCAGGTAGACTCACTTTTAGGATTTCGTCTAAACCAAAGTTCGCAATAACACCAGTAAGCACGACAATGATTGCTGCTGTAAAACTAAAAGGGGCTTTAAAGGTTTCTTGGTAATATTCAGCGCAGGCATTGGTTAAGCCTACCGTCGTTGTTAAACAGGCCATGATAATAATTGCTGCAAGTAAGTACTGACCATATGGACCAAATGCCTCTGCTACATAGCGCGTTAGAATAACGCTACCATTCATGCCGTGTTCTGCAATCGTGGCTGATGTTGCCCCAACATAGCCCATCACGATATAACAAGCACTCATTAAAACAGCATATATACCTGCAATCTTCATTGAGCTAGATGCAATACCTTGCTGGCTAGTGATCCCTTTTGCTTTGATTGCCTGGATTATAACCCAACCAAAACCCACAGCAGCAATTGCATCCATAGTCATATAGCCTTGAATTAGACCGTTAGTTACAGCGCTATGTTGGTAATCGCCATACGGGGCAGTAGGCAGACCTAAAGGATGAATAAATGCGCTGAAACCTAATCCACACAGAAGTAGGATCAAGGCTGGTGTTATTATTTTTCCGATATAGGTAACAATATTACCTGGCTTGAAGGCCAGCAATAGGGTAATAGCAGAAAAAAGGATAGAAAATAGGAGAAGGTGATCGCTTTCTAAGAATGGTTTTATGCCCATTTCATAGGCAACTGTGACCGCTCTTGGCATGCCAAAAGCGGGACCGATTGCAGTGAACAGTAAAATCCAAAATGTTGCCCCTAACCAGTTAGGTAGCGCTTTGGTTAGGTTGCGAATATGGCCAATACGCCCTAAAACAATGATAGTAAATGTGGGTAATCCAACGGCGGTGAGTAAAAACCCCCCCATTGCAGAAGATAATGATGTGCCAGCATTAAGTCCCATTGCTGGTGGAAAGATCAAGTTACCCGCACCGAGAAAGAGTGCGAAGGTCATAAGACCGATGACGAAAATGTCTTGAGTTTTCAAACGTTGTACCTGCAAAACTTGGACGTTATAGATAACCATCGGCAGTGTTTGCACAATGGGCTATACGTCTATGATTGAGTTTGGTTCCGCAGATTTGCTGAAAAGATGATATGTAATTTGATCGTATCCCCCGTCAGCTAGGCTGACGGAAGTTTGCCCGCCAGCCTAGTAAATAATCACTAGGATAATAGCGGTAATAATTCGTTTTAGTTGTTTTATAGCCATAGTCGACGAGTCGGCCCAGTAATGTGTTACTTGGGTCGATGCTAAGTTTTTTTTAATTGTATGTTCAAACAAGTCTGAGTACATAACCTAACAACTTCTAATATGCTATCGAATTAATGTTATAACATATACAGAAAACGTGGAGTTGTATATAAGCTTTCATCATATTTTGTTAAACGCCGTAATCTAAAAGACGACGGCGTTAATTCATACCATTACACAATATTCAGTAATAGGTGATTTATCTTGGATCAATAACTAGAGGTATAAATGTCGCCTTTGCATTACCACCTGCTCCATAGTGATCTGTGTATGTCTTACCTTCTTGTAAAGTGTAAAACGCATCTACAAAATCATCGTCATTACTAAACCAATAATCAGGTAGAGCTTTGATAATCCCGTGAGTGATAGTTGCAAGGAAAGCAAAGCCTTGAACTTCAGGATCTGGGATCGACTTTATAATCTTCTCGGCCGCAGATACGAGTACTAGCGCAAGCTCTTTGTAATTAGTATTGTCATCATGTTCCATCAATATAATATCTGCTGCAGCCCAACGATAGCGCTCCCAGTGAATGATGACTTGATTCGGATAATATTCTTTCTCTGCATAATCAAGATAAGGCATCTCAATAATATCAAGTACTGGCTCATCACGGGTTGGGTTAACGCCATTCACTATCGCGTATACTTCTGCTGCACCTGATATCCAAGGTTCTTGATCATCTTGTAAACTTATCTGTTGAAGTAAGGTCGTTGATATCGATTCATCTCCCGTTTTAGCAATGCTTCGCTGAGGATGTGCTGACTTGAGTTGTTTTCCTGAATTTGTGCGTTGCGCTAAGATTTTGCGCATTACCGCGAGTCCTTCACGTATTGTTTGTTGTTTATCTAATTCAACCACGAAAACCGGTCTGTCTGGTAGCTGGTACACATCTAGCAGATGAATATTACCATTTACATCATAGGCTTCAATATTAGCCCAGTCTTTATCATTTCCCTCTGGCTCGAAGGCAAATAATGGTGATGTACCTTGCTGCCAGTCGCTCAGCATACTTGCGTCAGCGAGACGAAATTGAACCAAGCTAGGATTATCAGTCCCCTTAAAAGCAGATTTATTCAGCGCTTTATTCGATAAACCTTTTGCCGAACGAATTGCTCGCTCACTTTTATGCAATGCCTGAGTTGCAACCCCACTAGATTGCAATACTTGATCGGCATTGACTGTTAAATTATATCGATTGATACCAGATTGTAGAGTCGGCAAGACTTGAGTGTATTGTCGGCTCAGTTCCAATGCTATTTCACGTTTAGCACTCGCAACACTGATACTGTAGTCTGGTCGCTTCTGAACTATTTGCTTTGTATCTGCAAATTTCGCTGCAGATACAAAGGAGGAATTAATTAAAGTGAAAGGCGCTACTATGATCAGCATCGCTAAAGTCATTTTTTTCATACAATGTCCTTATTAATTGTTACTCATTTAAACTACTTTTGAGTTCAACGAGAATCGTATTGATAACAATTATCACTGTCAAAGACTTTGTTTCAACTATGCAGTTCTAGATTGTTTTTTCTGTATTTTGGACTTTTTAGTGTGATTAAAGTCTGTATTCACTTGTGAGTACCTCTGGTTTGTATCCTTATATTTATACGCACTTTATAAATATAATTCCATAGCAAAAAAATAAACGCCGAATAATAAATAGCGTTCATCTTATAGGCGGAAATATGAGTAAAAAAATTATTATTTGTTTAGATTATTCATGGCGCAAACCAGACGCTAAGTTGGTATAGATTTACCAAGGACATAACTTGAACGATTGGGTTTAGACGTATCAAAACGCTGTTTTATTGCAATTCATTGTTCATACAAATTCTTACAAACGAATGATGGAATTGCCATCATTTAATCATTAAAATAGCCTACCTCAAAAGTATGGGTGCATCGCTGCCCGTGTTAGAAAATACCAAAAGAGTTAATTATGTTGAAGAGAATACTCGTTACCTTATGTGCTGTATCCCTTGTTGCTTGTGGCGGCGATGGTGGAGGTACGACGACTAAATCCAAGAAATCGGAAAATCCAGAAGCAATAAATGTGTCATTCCAAAATTTAAACGGGAATGTGATTGAGCTTGGTGATGAATTGAAGGGAGCATACACATTTTTTTCTGCAAGTACGCCTGTTGATAAAGACGCATCGGATATATTTTGGGAGATAGACGGTAACTTAGTTCATCGAGGTGAGCGCTACCGTATTCCAATGGATAACAATTATGTCGGCCTTGAAATACGGTTTTGCGTTAACCCGATCAACCAAGGGGATCGTTTAAAAGGCAATAAGACCTGTTCGACACCATTACTTATCGATAGTAAATATGTACCAATGACGCCTAGAGTCTCAATTCCTAATGCTGCAACCAATAATACAGTTGGAGCGCCGCTTAATGTGTGGGTGTTTGATAGCAGTGATTATTCAACGTCGATTCAGTGGTACCGCAATGACAAACCTATTTTAGGCATAACGCAAAAGGAATACCTATTAACGAAGGATGATGAAGGTCAGGTAATTTCAGTTTGCGTGTTCGATAAAAAAACAAAAATTAAGTTAGCTTGCTCAAGTAAAACGAATGCTATCCAACCTCGGTCTGGTGAGCAACCAGACGTTGATTTGACGCCGCTACCTCGTGATATTGAAGTAGGACAAAACTTATATTTAAATTATGATTTTTCAGACCGTGATGGTGATAAAGAAGATACCAGTAAAGTATCGTTTAGCTGGTATCAAAACGGAACTCGCATTGCCGCTACTCGCTCGTTAGCGCTTAAAGAAAGCATGGTCGGAACTAAGGTCAAGGGTTGTGTGACAGCGTATGCTCAAACTGGGTGGCCTAAAAACAGCGCTCAAACGTGTACACCTGAGGAAACTGTTTGGGCAGTGAAAGACTCAAAGCCACGTGCAATGGATGTGGCTATGGAGGGGGAGCGTTTTGGTGGTCATACCCTATCTGGTCAATACAAATACTTTGATTTAAATAATGATCCTCAAACCAGTAGTCAGTATGAATGGAGCATTATTAAAAATAGCATTGATACCCTTGTTAGCCGAGATGAAAATTACACTCTGGCAATGAGCGATGAAGGTAAAGATAATAAAATTCGCTTCTGTGTTACTCCTGTAAATGCAAAAGAGCAGGGGGACACTGAGTGTGTTACTCAAGATATAGCCTGGTTTGAAGGGCATGGTGAATTTAAAGAAGGGGGTATTATTACGCCTGAATTAGTTGGTTATCCTGATTTTACACTCTCTTATTGGAAATCAGCATCAACAATGACGTCGATGATTATGGAATTAGATTTTACAGATAATAAGGTGAAACCCTTGGCTGTTGATGCTGCTAGTCCTAGTTTTAATAATTTCTATCCAATATCGCTGTGCGTTTCTGTTGATGAGGAAATTGAAAATAAAGATGATATTTGTCGAGAAATGACGGTGAATGATAAGCTAAAGGGTGGGATGATTTTTGATTTGAAAGATGCTCGTCGTGTAGGCATGAATTACAAGCGTGAAGTTTATGCCACGGTAGCCGGTAAAGAATATCGCATTCGCCGTCCGTATACATGGACTGAGTTTAAGGAATTGAATTTAGGCAGCGAACCTAGATTCGATTCTGCTGAACCAAGTATTCTCCGAAAAGGACCCGGTACGGTAGAAGGCGTTAAAATGACGCCGATACAAGCTAACGATTTTTGTTTACTTACTTATGGTGCTCCAGGGCTGATTAGCTCCGAGATTAATTTTAGTGACGGTGTTATACCTGGTAATAAACATCAATGGCCTATTGATCTGACGACTCAAGGGTATGTTACAAAAGAGTCTGATGGAAAATATGTTGTTGATTCGAATAAGTACATCCCCGCGGACATGAATAGAAAATATGCTTTTACATGCTTGGCCGCTGTCGATTAGTCTTTATTAAAATCGTTGCCTACTCTATCTTTTCACTATTGTAGGCAACGTGTTGTGGCTAAGTCAAACGAGCCACAAGTTCACGTATCGTTGGTCGTATGTATTATGCTGTTGCTATCGAGCCATTGCTGGTTTGGGGTATAACTGTGTAACCAATTTGGGAACTCAGTGGCTGGCATAGGCCGAGCAATGCCATAACCCTGCGCCGCATAGCATCCCATGTCGAGCAACATCAAACCGTGTTCTGTTGTTTCAACTCCTTCAGCAATGACTTCGCGATTAAAGGAATCTGCTAGCGCCAGAACGCCATTAATAATGGCATAATCATCAGGATCGTCGAGCATGTTTTTGACAAAATTCTGGTCGATTTTGATCGTATTAGCAGGCAAGTTTTTTAGGTGAGTCAGTGAGGAGTAACCCGTACCGAAATCATCCAGAGCGATATTAACGCCTAATATATCCTGACAGGTATTGAGAATGTTACGGATTGTATTGAGGTCCCCCAATGCGCTGCTTTCCAATATTTCTAATTGTAAATATTTGGCGTTTAAATTGGGGTGGCTTGCTAACGCATTTTCAAGTTGAGTCAAGAATGCGGATGAGAGCAGGTGATAGGACGCGATATTGACACTCACTTCAATAAAAATACGTTGTTTTTGCCATATCACAATTTGTTTCAATGCTTCATTAATAACCCAATCTCCGATCCGGATCTCTAATTCAGATCCCTCAATGATCGGTAAAAATTCAAGCGGTGGGATCAATCCTTTCTCAGGATGCAACCACCGAATTAACGCTTCAGCACCAAATACTACTCCGGTCTTCATATTGATTTTGGGTTGGTAATACAAAACAAGTTCGTTATTTGATAAGGCTTGCTGTATCTCATCAAGTTGCAGGTGTTTTTTAATTGTCAGTTGATCTTGTTCGGGATTAAACAGATGGAAACGATTTTTCCCGGCTAATTTTGCTTGATACATCGAATAGTCAGCGTGACGTAATAAAGTATCCAAATCGGCATCATCACCTGGATATAGCGTGACTCCAATCGAGACACTGATACTAAAAGTATGCCCTGCGATGATATAAGGCTGGGCCAGAAAATAATTAATTCGTTGCAGTATGTCGTTACAGTGATCAAATGATTCTATATCACCAAGCAACAGGACAAATTCATCTCCCCCCTGGCGTGACGCGGTATCTTCATCTCTGATATTGGTTTTGAGACGTTGGGCGACGGCGATGAGTAATTGATCGCCTATGTCATGGCCATAGCTATCATTAACGGGTTTGAAATTGTCCAAATCGAGAAAACAAACACCAAACATAGTGTCAGTTCGTTTACTGTGGGCAATGCTCGATCTAAAACGATCAGCAAGCAGTGAGCGGTTGGGTAACTTGGTGAGCATGTCATAATGCGCCATCAATTCCAGCTTTTGTTGTTGCTGCTTAATTTCGGTTATATCAGAAAATAAACCCACATAGTGCAACGTATCATCATCGTCATTCGTGAGGGAAGAAATTGAGAGTCGCGCCGCAAAGAGTTCGCCGTTTTTCTTTTTATTCCAGACTTCACCATACCAGTGGCCTTGTTCTATGAGGTTATGCCACATTTCAATAAAGAAAGCAGGACTTTGCTCGTCAGAAGACAGGATACTCGGGGTTTTACCTAATACTTCGTGACGACTGTAACCCGTGGTTCGAGTGAAAGCAGGGTTGATATCAATAATTTTACCCGTCGCATCCGTAATCATCAGCCCTTCATTGGTATCGCTAAATACACGGGAAGAAAGCCTGATTTTTTTATCCGACAGATTTCGTTCAATCGCTATCACACTGAGTTGAACTGCGAATTCGAGCAATTTGAAGTCGTGTTCTGTTGGCGTACTTGGCTCACGTTGGTAAATTGCAAAGGTACCAAGCAGTTGGTTGTTTGACCCGATAATCGGCTCAGACCAACAAGCGGCCAGTTGAGCTCTGGCTGCTAACGCTTTAAAATTAGCCCAATAGGGATGAGTTTGAATATCCTCTACAATGACTCTTCTTTTGGTGAACGCTGCGGTGCCACAACTGCCGACGCCATCCCCAATTTCAATGCCATCAACGGCTTCATTGTAATAATCTGGAATACGTGAAGATGAAAATCCAGCATTCAGATGCGTGCCCTGTGCATTTGCCAGTAACACAGAACAAAGTACCCCTGTTTGTTCTTGTTCGATAAAGTTAACGATATGTTCCAAAATTATTTTTAAGGGTTCGCCTTTTAATAATTTCTCTAACACGGCACTGCGTGCATTATCTCGTAGCTCTATGTGTTTTCGCTGCGATATATTCGTATGAACGCCTGTGCACCTGATCAGTTTTTGATGTGCATCCCACTCTGTAAATTCACCGAAGGTGTGGATCCATAACCAGTTTCCATCTTTGTCTTTTCTTCGGTATTCAAGTTCAAATGGAATGCCGGTTACCAAGGATTTTTGATATTGATTGGACGCAGATTGAAGATCATCAGGATGAATGTTTTCTAGCCATTGCGCCAAGGTCGTTTGAATATCGGCTGGCGTGTACTCTGACAGTTGTTCGTATTGGCCGCCAAATAAAATTTCACCGCTCTGTACGTTTAGCTCAAACCACACTTGACCCGCTGACGTTAGCGCCAAGTTTAAGCGTTGTAAATTATCGCCCAATTCTTTAGTACGTGCCGCGACAATATTTTTAAGCGACGCTTGGCTATGCTTTATACGCATGACTAATATGGCGAAAAAGGTGGTTGAAATCGTAAATATCACGCCGAACAGAGACATTACGACAATCGAAGTGAAGTGAGTCCAGCCATTGATGGGGGACACTTTTAACATCCAAGTCACGTTGGCGATTTTGATACTATTTGCGACAGGGTTCGCTAATAGTTGTTCTGGTGAGTGTGATAAAATTTGAATTTTTTCGGTGTCTGGATGCATATGCGATAACTGATATGCGAACCCAGCCTCTACCAGTGCCGGTAGATTTGCAGTTTCGAGTACGTGTGGAAAGCGCATTAACACCGTCACGAAACCCCAAAAATACGTTTCACCGTTTGGGCGGTCCAAATAGATAGGTAATCGTCCAACGGCACCATACCCACCTTGGATTAAATTAAAAGGTCCAGCTAGGGTCAATTTACCGCTATCTCTGGCAGCAAAGGCCTCTTTATTCCGACTCGGGGAGGAGAGTAAGTTATACCCAATCGCTTGTTCATTTCCTGTTAACGGCACGATATATTGGATAATACCATCAGGAGCAAGTTGCAATGCCGCGATGCCAGGATAGAAAGGCAGCATTTCAGTTGCGAACCGAGTAAACTCAGCCTCATCAACATGTTTATTTTGGACCAAGGCTGCAAGTGGGAATGTGGCAGATAATGCCTGATTGATATGACTCTCAATGATACTGGCATAACTGCTCGATAAGTTTTGAGCGGATAAGCGCTGTTGCTGATGTTTATAACTATGAATGGCGTAAATCGTAATAACAGATAGCGCGATTGAGACAGCAAAGATAAGTTGTATGATTAGTGATTTTTTTATTTCTTTCCACATTTTATTATTTAAGGCGCGCTACGCCAGTCCTTGCTCTATGGTTACAGGAAATCATGCTCCTTTTCCTTCCCTTTTTACACGACATATTGTCAGTTTAAGTTGTGTTTCTTGTCAAGTTTGATCGGAGACAGTTTGTTATTAATACCATGATGACGCTGAGGGTTGTAGGGGTATTCAATATAATTAAAGATATTTGAGTTGAATTGTTTGGTTTAAAATTGTCTTATGTCGTTTGTTTAACGGCTTAGGGTTTGAATTCATTCTGTTTTACTATTGATAGAATATCAAATGATTGTAATCGGACCCTGATTGCAAAATTATTGAAGGCGGTGAAGCGTGTATGCAAATCGATACACATCTTAAGGCCTTCGCTAAGACATTAATGAGGACGTTGAGTTATGCTAACTCAGGCCCTAAACGTAGACGCGCTTCGTAGTCGTCATAATAATCGTTCTCTGCTAATAAAACAGCTAACCTGTCTAAAGTGAAATCCTGATTACTTATGCCATTTTCTAAACGTTGTAAGCAATGACTAATGGCAGTTTGCTCGTCTTGCTCTAAATATTCACGGCAAAAATACAGTGGCGGTAGGCCATAAGCAAATGAGGTTAATTGGGCAATGTGCATCGCATCGAGTTGTTGCGTTAATTGTGCGAGTGAAATATTAGTAGTTGACTGATTATCTTGACAGGTATTAGACATTGAAAGCGCTCGTATAAGAAAGACCTAAACAGTCTACAGTAAATCTATTTATTACTGTAGCGTATCTGTCGGTTTAGTCTGTTCGTGGCCTTTCCTGTATAAATCCATGGGGTAATACTCGCTATACGACCTACACTAAGCACATTATTTTTCTTCTGGTGTTGGAATTAACACATAAATCATCGAGACAAGGATAGATGTTGCAAAGGTATACGCTTTCATTTGTCCATTCCATTGATTTGCCCACATCGAAAACCACTCACCTTCGATAACCGCAAAGCCCAAATACCACAGTGCAATCGCCACTGAACCACCAAATAAGAAGCATGCTTGGCCCTGCGAAAAGTCTGTTTTGTTAATGTTTTTTGTCATGACAATGCTACCGATTAAACCAAATATACCCGCCAATAACTCAGCAAAAATAATGCACGTATAGCTGATGAGTTGAATGGTGGGGTTTGTTACTGTGCGATATTCAAGGGTGCTGGCATCAAACCAAGGTTGCACTGAATTCATCGCCAACACATGCTGCACAAATTGATAGTTTGCATTGAAGTTAAGCAGGTTGTCGATACCGACAAGCAGAAAAAAAAGACTGATAGATATACTGAGGATGATTTTAGAGATTCGGTGAACGAGGGCGAGATTCATCATGGTATTAAACTCCTATCGGTCGTGATGGTGAAATGAATTTCTATTTTATTTCATACTATTTTTAATCGGTATTCTAACGATAATAATTAGTAAAATATCTCTATTCACCAAGCTAGATTAACTATTTTAGTTATAGCTGCTTTAAGGTGTATTTAGCGTGAAAGGTTGTTTTTATTGTGTTTTTAGCTGGCGGAATGGTGAATGGGGTATCAATCTTAATATAGCCGACAGAATACCTAATAATGATTAGTTAAATGTATCTAAAATTGATCCCAGTTCGAAATTTTAACCTGCGATGTGGTTTAATTAGGACACATCGTAAAGTTTTAATCAATTTAGCCGATAAGAACTATGTCCACTCATTTGCTGATAGAAGTACGTACTATGAATCTGAAAACACAATCTTATTTACTTGCTGGTATCATACTGTCAGCACTTGTCGCCATTACTGCTGTGGGACTTTGGACGCTAAAAGCATCAAGCTCGGCAGATAATAAATCCCGTGTGACTGAAATTTTTCAAACCACGTATAATTTTATTAATGATATGGAAAAAATGGTAGCGAGTGGCGACATAGAAGAAGCCCAAGCTAAACTGATCGCGATTCAGGTACTGAGAAATAATATTTATAAAGACAATGAATACGTGTACGTCGCAGATGAAAACCTTATCTTCCTAGCTGCGCCACTTGATCCACAATTGCATGGCACTAGCTTTAATGATTTTAGAGACAGTAAAGGCCAGAGTGTCGGCCAGATCTTAATGAATGCGGTGAACCGCCAAACGTCTAAAATAGCGGAATATACTTGGACGCAGCGATTGGCTGATGGTTCGATTGAGGAAAAGCATTCTATTGCGAAAAAAACAGCACGCTGGGGTTGGGTTGTTGGTACGGGTATTGGCGAAAATGAAGTGAATGCGCGTTTTTGGTCGAGTGCTAAATGGCAGTTTACTTTATGCTTTATTGTTGCGAGTTTGATTTTAGCGCTGTTAATTATGGCGATAAAACGCATGATAGCGATTATCGGTGGTGAGCCACAAGATGTGCTGTTTGCGATCCAGTCCGTTGCGGATGGTAAAATTACAACATCATTTAACGACTATGCACCAAAAGACAGTATTTACGGTGCGGTACAAACCATGAGTATGTCGCTGGGCGAACTGGTTCAACATTTGAGTAAAGCACTGAATGCGTTAAGCACAGAATTAAACGATGTTGATTCTCGTTCTAAATTGATTAGTCAATTGACGGACACACAACAGGAGTCTACCGCGATGATTGCGACGGCGATGACTGAAATGGCGTCGTCAGCAAATGCTGTCGCAGATTCCGCACAAGCAACAGCGCAGAATACCCTCGATGCTGATAAGCAAAGTGTCGATACGCATAACTTAATTAATAGCACAGTAAATAATATCCAAGGCCTTGCAGAGCAGCTTAATACAGCCAGTTCTGCGGTTTCGGCATTAGATGATGATGTAAATAACATTACTAAGATCTTAGATGTGATAGGTGATATTGCCGGACAAACTAATTTACTTGCGCTAAATGCTGCAATTGAAGCTGCGCGTGCGGGTGAACAAGGTCGCGGCTTTGCGGTGGTTGCTGATGAAGTGAGAAACCTTGCTGGGCGAACGCAAGACTGTACTAAACAAATTCAACAAATGGTGACGAACCTGCAAACGGGTTCTCGTAATGCGATTTCAACCATGGATATTTGTGCTGAAACCAGTGCTAGTACAGTGACAGAATCACAACATGCATCCGAAGCCTTGGCTCAAATTGTGACTGCGCTAGAAACGATTTCATCAATGAGCCATGAAATCGCGACCGCAGCGGCAGAGCAAAAAGTGGTGGGCGAAGATATTGCGCTGCAAGTGAATACGATTGAAGAAAGCAGTTGTCAGCTATCAAGTACCGTTGCTAGTGGTGAGCAAAGTACGCAAACATTAGTGAAACTAACGGATGATTTAGCCAGTTGGTTAAATAAATTCCAAGTGAGATAATAAACGGTTAAATGAGAGAGGGCATAAAAACGATTATGCCCAATGGTCGTAACTTATTGCTTATCCAACATCTATCATTTGAAATCCATTAGTGATGTTATTCTTACTCATAACATAGCAATAGGCTACCCCTACACTACGCTCAAGCAGCCCACCAGTTTTTATACCATAACACACCTCTTGAAGGTTAAACGTTGGTATATTGAAATCGATATTGAGATCAAACGAGGCGGATATAACTCCGCTTAATGGACTAAGATCAAAACCGTAAACGTAATCTACCGTAGTTCCACCAACATCCTCAGGGGGATTACGGTTAAACCCGAACCACATGCCACCACTGACACCAGCATGCAAACCTATACCAGCGCCAACTTCAATAATCCATCGGCATTCAGTGAAATCCATTGCCAACGCTAATCCATAGCTGACCCCTATAACTTCGCCAACAACCTGTGATACATCGATCTCACCTCCCAACAGGAATGTGGCGTATTGTCTTTTTCTGTACACGTCAATAACACCTTTCAGCGGGTTCAGTAACTCGATAAGCCTAGCAAGGTCACCACCAAGTAGGGGTTCAAGCCCTTCCTCGCCGGCCATCATTCTTGCCTTCGTAGTTAAGACATCAGTAAGTACCGCATCAGCCCCATTTGCCATTAATTCGGGCAACTTTGACATGGCAAGTTCGTCCAATTCAGCATCCGATGGTTCTCTCCGAGCCATTACCTCCTCATGAGTTAATTTGCGCTGATCACGAGAAATGTCTTTTGCCATTGTGAGCGCTTTCTCTAGATGGGGAGCAACGCTAAATTTTAATTCATATTCAGCTGAAAATGTTTCAAATATCGCCATACTCCAAGCATGTTCAGGGTTGATAGTCACAGTACCAAGGTCATCATCAGAAGTGATCATATCTTCATTAATAAGACGAATCTCAGCTTGATCTACAAATATCATTTCGTAATCTAATGTGGTGTGTAATCCAGTATTTAAACTGCCTTCATGAAATTTAGTCCACGGACCGTTATCGAGTCTAGATTCGAGTCTGTAATTGTCGTAACCCACATAATTATCGGTGTGGATACATTTTAACTCTGTAAGGTGAACTTGATTTACTATAGGTAGAGGCATTTATTAATCCAAATTGTAGTTAAAGTCGGGGGTGACTGGTGTTACATTAATGTTAACGAATTGTTATCACTATATTACAATGCAAGGAGTAAATGCAACCGATACTATATAAAATGGGGTAGGCTCGTTTAACTGAAGAAGGCCTTAATTATTTTAATGATGGTGGTAGCCTGACTCTGATTTCGGTGGTAATCGTTAATCAAATGCGAAATATATTTTAATTAACCTTACTGAATATTTCAGCCTTGCCACACCTGTTATCGACTAACAGGTGTGGCTTCTACAACGCCTCATAAATTTACAACGCCTCATAAATTCGATGATCTCTTAAGCGAAACTGCTGTGGTGTTAGGCCAAAGCGGTCTTTAAATGCTTTTATATAAGAGGAATCATTTTGATAGCCCACCTGATGCGCTATGTTTTGTATTGAAAGTCCAGACTCTAGCAGAGGCAGTGACTGGATCAGGCGTAAATGTTGTCGCCACAAAGCAAACGAGGTATTGAACTCTTTAGCAAATATGCGAGAAAGCGTTCGTTCAGATGCCCCAACTATCCCCCCCCATTTTGACAATGTTAAACCGAGATCTGGTTTTTCAGTCAGCCGCTCAAAGATCATCTTTATTCTTCGGTCCTTTGGAATTAATAATTTAAATTTGAAAGATTCACTCGCATGGATTTGGTCATACAACACCTCAATTAAACGTAACGTTTTGCTATGTGATGTCGCTAGATCTGCTTGGCATTGCTGTTTAATCATCAAGATTAGTTCTTTGAGAAAAGGCGTCATCGAAACTTGCTTAAGTCGCTGCCCATCATCTATCTCATGACATCGCCCATATTGGGGATTGATATACAGACCAATAAACGTGGTGTCGGTTATCGCTATTGACTCATGGCTAACGCCAGCTGGAATAAAGATCGCAGTGGTATGAGGAACAAGGAACTGATATTCATCCGCTTCCGTTTGTATTAGCCCTTGGATTGGGAATATCAGCTGATGCCAGCTGTGATGATGCTGCTTGTCTACAAAACCCTTATGCATCTCGATTGTTTTGACCAGCGCGAGAGCATGCTGATTTTGCTCTATTAATGTGTTCGCAGATAGTGATTGGCGGATTGGCATGGTTATGTGTCTCAATGGCCTTATTCAGTCATTATGGGGAGAGTGTAACATAAAGCCAATAGTCAGAATCGTTATAGAGGAAATATGAGAATTCATTTTATTGTGCATGAGTCTTACGAAGGGCCGGGGTATTTCACTGAGTGGGCGCATCTAAATAACTATCAAGTCAGCTTCACTCGCGTTTACTTAAATGACCCCTTAGTTTATGAACATGAAGCATTTGATGTACTTGTTATATTGGGTGGACCGCAGAGCCCTCGCACTCGCCAAGAGGAGTGTCCGCACTTTGATAGTCTTGGCGAGCAAGCATTTATTAAACGGGCAATCACGAATAATAAAGCCGTTATTGGAGTTTGCTTGGGGGCGCAGTTAATTGGTGAAGCCTTAGGTGCTGCGTACCAAACAAGCCCTGAGCAAGAGATTGGTTACTTTCCTATTGCGATGACAGAGCATGGGCACATGGATTCCAAATTAGCAGAGTTTGATTTAGCAGAGGTTGTGGGTCATTGGCATAATGACATGCCAGGATTGACAAGTGACAGTGTGGTATTGGCGGTGAGTAAAGGGTGTCCACGGCAAATCGTGCGATATTCAAGGTTAGTCTATGGTTTTCAGTGCCACCTTGAGTTTATAAGTGAGCAGCTAGTCCCTTTGATTGAACATGACCAGCAAGCGTTTAATACTGAATCAAGAGGTAAGTATATTCAAGATCCGAGTTCGATCCTCAAACATTCGACAGCACGCATGAATCAATTATTGGGAGGTTTTCTGGATGAATTAGTGCAGGCTTATCGTAATTTTTGATTGCCAGGATAGGTAGTGTGCTAAGTAGATATTTTACAGCTACGCTCGAACGATGCAGGCTCGAGCTTTCACAACGTTGCTTAATAATTATAAAAAGTGAAGTTGATAACTGTTATAAATCTCTATTGATGCGTAGGATACAAAAATAACGCCAGCTATTTTTTCAACCGGTTGCACGATTTTATTGACATAGGGCTTCATATTATCAATGGTTAACATAATTGAGATGAAGCAAAGCCAAGAAAAGCAGATAATCGTTATTACTACACCATATCCGACCTGAAGGAAGATCGGGGTATTGGGATCGATCACTTGACTAAAAATACTGATAAAGAAAAGCGTGGCTTTAGGATTTAGTAGGTTATTAATAAAACCTTGTTTCCAAAATGCAGAACGTTTAATTTTATCCGTTTCTATTTTTGGTTTCAAAGACTGTCCTGTCGACGTTAATGATTTCCATCCGAGCCAGAATAGATAGCTTGCCCCGAGTAGTCGAATTACCTCAAATATAAATTCAGATTGCGTTGCCACAAATTGGACCGCGACAATAGAATAAAATATATGTACCCAAATTGCAGTGGCAATACCAAACGCAGTTAAAAAACCCGCCCGTCTCGATACACCAACCGTGTTTTTAACAACCACCACAAAGTCTGGACCTGGGGTTATGACAGTGACTAACGTAATAATCACTAAGGCATAAAATTCATGACTAAACATCAACGTTCCTTATTATTTTAACATGACTTCTAATTTGTGATTATTCACAAAGTAGAAACATATGTTTACATAAGTACGTTGAAATTAAACTGCTATGTACTTTACAATAACGATTCAAAATAGAGATTTTTTTCGTTTAATGGAGTAAATGTGAAAAAAAACACTAATACAATGCTGGATGGTACCGATTTAACTATCCTTGATCATTTGCAACGCGATTGTAGAATTAAGATTAATGAGTTAGGAGCGCGGGTTAATTTAAGCGAAACTCCCTGTTGGAGACGCTGGAAGCGACTTGAGAAAGAAGGGATTGTGACTCATTATACGGCGGTTTTAGACCGTAAAAAGCTTGGTTTTAATGTGATAGGCTTTAGTCTGGTTTCTTTAAATAATCATGCTCCAGAAGAGACTGATAAATTTGAGCAGATTATTCGAGATTTTGATTGGGTGCTCATGTGTTTTTGTATTGCGGGCAGTGCGGATTTTATTCTTCAAATTGTAGCGAGAGATCTCGACGAATACTATGACAAGATTTCTGAAATACGCCGTATCAAAGTGGTTGATTCAATTCAATCTAATATTGCGGTAAAAGAAATTAAGAACTCGACCAAATTACCACTGTTCTGATAATCAGGGCACTAAGTCGTGCCCTGATATGATTTATTTACTTAAGTCGTATTTTAGATAAAGCGTTAAATAACGCTTGTTTGTCTGTATCGGTTAAATAACGAGAATCCAGCGTGACTTTAAATGTTTCCCAGTCTTGTGCTGTAAACTTACCACCTTCATTTAAATATAAAGCCAGTTTTGTATTGATTTCTTTCCCTAGTTTGATCAGTGCTGGTCGAATGACGGTTTTTAAATCGCGAGGTGTTTTGCTGGTGGTTTGGCTTAATAAATCAGCGCGGTATCTATATTGAATAGCCTTTGCCGCCGAGATTTGAGTTTGGAAAAAACCAACCACACTTTGTTTATCTAAGCCTACTTTTGCTGCTGATTTACTTGCTTTATCGATGACCACTTTCTCGCGTTCAATGTCTTCAATAGGTTTATTGTTATTTGCTTTATATAAGGCAACATCTTCCATGTAGCTCAATCGTTGATTTAGGGTTGAGAACAGCTCTGATGGTGTTGGTGTTGCGAATGCGCTGAATGAAAGTAGCGTGACCGCTATTAGTGTAAATCCTTTTAGCATTTAAGCCTCTTAATTGATTGATATTATGGGTATTCTAAATCTGATTAAAATAAATGCAAGCTTATGTCTGTTTTGCAGGGATGGCAATTCAATCCGGTTATCTAGTTGGGGGAAATCATGGCCTCTTATTTTTAATGGTATATACGATTGTCGCAGCTATTCAATTTGTGGTATTAATTGTTTTATAAATATACCGTTATCATTATGTACTAAGTAAATATCATATAAATGCAATTTAAACATTGCGTTGTTTGCTTTATTAGAGAGATAATCTGGGGAAGGTTAATTGTTGATTTAATGTCGTTTAATTGGTTCTATATCGATTATGTTTATCTCATTTTAACCACTTGAGTTATAACTATAAAAATTCTGCCATTTTCGCTGAATCAAAGAATATAGGTATTATATGCTAGACATTGTAATCATTGAGGATGATCTTCAGTTACGAGAGATGTTGTGTTATTTTCTTTCTGAAATAGAAGGTTATGATATCGACTGTCTTGATACTGGTGATGGTGCTGTAGAATTCATAATTGAAAAACAACCTAAACTTGTACTCCTAGATATACAGCTTCCACATACTTCAGGATTAAGCGTACTCAAAGCGTTAAAAGATCTGAAATTTGAAGCGCCAATAGTAATGATGACCGCCAATGATACAGAGTTAACAGAAACAAACTCTCTGCTTCTAGGGGCAAATGATTACGTTACTAAGCCGATCAGAACGAAAGTGTTAAGTGAAAGAATCAAGCGCCAACTCGATCTATATTTGCTTGAAAAGCAAGTTGACGAACAACAAGAAGAAAGTTTAAGTCGTGATCAGTTTTACTTAAGTGCCCTGCATTCGAGTGTGTTTTACAATCAAATTCAGATTAAACTCATTCCCTCAGAATATGAATTATTAGAAATATTGTCAGATGCGGAGAAACCTATATCTGTTGCCGTATTATTCGAAAAAATTCATGGTTTTAGTTATCACGAAGAAGACCGATCTATATATATGCGTATCTCTTCGTTGAGAAAAAAAATCGCCGTGCAGTTACCGGGTGTTGAATTGATAAAAAATCGACGTTCAAAAGGTTTTTTTCTTTCTTACCCGATGATAAAACGATGAAAACATTTATCACCCAAATTTTTACTTCCGTGATATTGGGTTATATTGTCAGTTCAATTATTTCTAATATTTTCATAAGCCCTCAAAAGAAAGCGCTTGAAGACCAGCTTAACCTTAACCGTGTCGAAATGGTGATAAAGGGTTTTGTAAACCATGACAACCATACTCATACCGATGCGGCGGTCTGGCAGTTTCAATGTAATGCCGACTCTAATTACGCTACCAATTTACCCCAGGACAACCTGCATTCGATTACACGCAGTTATGATGATATTAAGTTTATTCGAGCGACTTTTGATAGCAAAGCCTACGCGAATGATCCGGTGGTGAAGGAGCTAAAGACAATTGAATTAATAGATGATGCAATTCAGATTTTATGCACCTTGATGATTTTGTTGATATCGCTTCGAGCGTGGAGTAATGGGATCATGTCTCTTCACTTCTTATCAGAGAGCTATTCTAACGGGAAATTTAAGACCCGAGTGGAAGAAACTGGGCCTGATTCGATACGCAGTTTGATCCGAAATCAACACAAGATGGCGAGTGCGATTGATGAGCTTATTATTAAACAAAAAATGCTTTATGCAACACTACCACATGATATCAGAACCCCCTTGGCTGCCATTCAGCTAACCAGCGATATACTGGTGTCGAATAAAGGTAATAATGAATTTCTTTTAGAGCGTTTGGGTACGCAAGTCTGTAGCTTAAATACGCTGTGTGAAAGTAGTCTCCATCTTTTTAAACTGTTGAACAAAGAAGTCGTATTGTGCCAAGAGGAAATTAATTTGGTTGACGTTTTGGAGTCAACAATTTCAACGCTGGGAGGACATAAAAACTTCGAGTTAGTTAACTGTTCTAAAACAATCCAAAGTGATCCAAAGCTGCTTAAAATTCTATTTTTAAATATTTTATCTAATGCCGAACGTTATGCAAATGACACTATTCGAATTTCATTTACATCCTACCCTAATGTAGATGTGGTGAGAATTAAGGACGATGGTAAGGGATTTTCAGAAAAAATAATATCAGCCGTTAATAAGGGCGATATTGCTAATATCTTAAGTAAAGATGGATTTGGTATTGGCTTGGTTTTAATATTTGAACTAACTAAGCTGTTGAATGGAAAGGTCTTTCTTCACAATAATAGCAATGGTGGTCAGGTTACACTGGTAATGAACCACTAAACGGTTATCTCTCTAAAGAATATATCCCTCCCTTTTTATCATCAATGAGGGGGAGGGATATTCGCGTAATACTCTATTTTTAACTCATCGAATACTTCAATTCAGCCAGATATTTAATTGTTTCTGATAACTCAGCAATAGACTTATGTGGGCGCATATTTACTTGATACTTACCGTTTATAATGATGCTTGGAATTTGCATGATTTCAGCTTGTGCAGTCAGTTTTTCTGAACGAGCCAGCTGTGTATTAACTTGAGCTTGCTGTTCTTTTGTGAGTTGACTAATTGGTGTGAGTTGATAGCGACGAAACAGACCGGTCACACTGACGTCTTCAATTTTTCTCGATTTTTGAACAAGCATAAAAAGTTCATTGGTAAACTTAGACTTCGCTTTAGGATTTAATTTTTCGAACTGAATTTCTGCCGAGTAATAAAGTGTTGCAGCTGCCCGAGTTACCTTATCAAATACGACGTGTGTTTTATGTATTGTTTGTTGGCTTTGCTTACTGATACTTGGCAACATCGTACTTACCTTCCAGCAAGGCCCGCAAGTTAAGGAGAAGAATTTTTCAACGCCAAGGCTTTCTTCATAAAAATCATCTTTAATTTTATCGTAATGCTTACCCTCAATCGCTTCTGCATAAGCAATCGTATTCTGAGACAGCAGTAATGCGATGAACATCGATTTTAGTATTGAACAAACTCGTTTCATTATTTCTCCTAGCGTTTTAATCGTGGATACCTTCTAAAGTGTAAGTAACCGGTAACCGCCAGTCTTTAAGGAAGTGTAAGCTGCGTTGCTTGTTAACAGTTTAAACTCCCTTGGTTTTCCTTAGTGTGTATTTTTTTTGATATTTGGTTAAATAGAATCAACTTAATCGAAGAGATCAATTTTAGATTCTCTGTATCAATTTCATTCACAATAAGGTCGAAAACCATGATCACTAAATTATATGTAAAATCAGCTATTGCTCTTCACGAATTTAAAAAAGATCAACGTGGTGTTACCGCTATCGAATACGCAATTATTGGTGTTGCTGTATCTGCTATCGTATTAGCTGTTTTCAATGGCAGTCTTAAAGACGCATTGAAAGGCGCGATGACTACTATTACAGCGAATATCGGTAAAGCAAATGATGTATCGTAAGAGTTAATGGCATCTTATTTGTGGCTATTTTTAGCCACATTGTCCGTTTTTATCTGCATCTCAGATGTTAAAAACAGGCATATATCTAATTTTAATTGCGTGTGCATATTTGTATTGTGCTTGCTTATTTTTATTAATAATTGCGATTACCTTAGCATCATTAATTCATGTCTGGTTTTAATCTGTGGGTTCATGCTCAATCGATTCAGTATGATTGGTGGCGGAGATGCAAAACTACTGTTTGCTTTTTCAATTGCAATCGCCCCGAATTATTTACTCTTGACCATTATGCTTATTATTTTTGTTGGTGGTTTACAAGCCGCAATACTCATTCTTTTCTCTTGGTTCAAGAGAGAACCCTATACACGCGGTGTGCCCTATGGTTTCGCTATTTGTATAGGATCATTATTTGGTATCGCTGCATCAATCTAGGAATTTTGTGTGAAGTCTAAACTCATTTTAAGCCTTGCTGTTGGGCTAATTATCATCGGCTTGTATGGTATTGCAGGTAGCTTAAGTCGCTCCGAAACCATTGTTCCTATTATCGAAGCACAGGCACAAGAGACATATGTCAAAAAGCTAAAGACTTGGTGGTTAAAAAACGATGTAGATAGCGGTGGAATAGTAAAGCGTAGCGATATTGAAATCCGATATTTACCGGAAGCTGAAGCGAATCAAAATGGGGTTGATACCGAGATGACAATCAACTTCACATCTGGCGCTGTTTATGGTCAGAAACTCCCCCAAAGCACCTTGCTATTTTCTGACATGTTGGTGTCTCCACAGGACCAAGGGTATATCGACCTAGTATTAGCCCCAGATCGTGTCCCTTATGTATTACGTGTGCCAGCAGAAGCAGTCGTTGGTGGTGCTATTAGCAATGGCATGTATGTCGATGTAGTCGCGCTAACATTACCGCAGTCTCGGATGACTATCGAAGTCGGGGCCGCCGCTGCAAGAACGGCGCGAATGATCGGGGTTAACCCGGTACTTTTGCACATAAAAATCCTTAAAGTTGTAGAACAAGTGCTTACCGGTACTCGCGCGTTAGAAACGATGCCTGTCAATGTTGACATCGTATTGGAATTGACAAGAAAGCAAGTTGCTAAGTTAACCGTTGCCAAGCGCATTGCTGAAATAGAAGTACACAAATCAATTGGTGATTATACCGCTGGTGATTTAAAGGCGGATGCTGGCGATGTATTACCGGATTTTAAATCGGTGACTGAAATGCGTGCTAATGATGTGGTAATAAAATAAATGAGGAATATAAGACTAAATATGAACGTTCTATTGAGAATTATCATCGCATTATGTTTAAGTACGCTTTCTCATGTTACTTATGCGGCGAAATGGATTTATATCGATAATGGCGATGCACATACAGTAACAACCAAGCGTGAAATCGGCACCATATTTATTAGCGACCCAAGTGTGGCCGATTATCAAGTTATCGATAAGCACAAAGCCATTATTTATGCCAAAAAACGTAGCCAAACACATCTTGTTATTTTTGATGAAGATGGAAAAACCATCCTTAATTACAAAATAGTGGTTGCCCGTAATCTTGCCAGTATTCGAAATAAAATTAGACTTTTATTCCCTACGCAAAAAGTGACATTGACGAATATAGACACGCAAGTCTTGGTACGAGGTATTGTATCTTCTCAGGACGTGATCGATAAGATTTTGAATCTTATATCAAAATCAGTCTATCCGAATAGTCAAAATATACCGGTATACGATATACAGAATAAAAATAAGAATGAAATTTATGCGGGTGTATTGAATGAACTTGAATTAGCGATAACCAAACAAGTAAACGTTAAATTATCGATAGCAGAAGTATCACATACTTTTCTTGAACATATCGGTGTCGAATATGGCTCAATATTAAATCAAAATTTCACGGCTGGCCAGTTTGTGAAAAATTTAACGGCCGGGTCTAGTTCCGATATTTTTTCATGGCTTTCGGCGACAGGGAATGACTCATTGGGGCAAATATTGGCAGAACCTAATTTGTCTGTGATTTCAGGCGAGTCGGCAGAGTTTCTGGTCGGCGGTGAGTTGCCAGTGATCTTCCACGAAGATGGTGGCACGAGAGTGACGTATAAAGAATATGGCATCAAGCTCACCGTCACTGCGGAAGTATTACAAGACAATAAGATCAGACTCTCTCTTGAACCTGAAGTGAGTAATCTAGATACCCAATTTGCAGATAATATATACGGTTTACCTGCACTTAAAACCCGCAGAGCCAAAACCACTGTTGAATTGGGCGATGGCCAGAGTTTTCTACTCGGTGGCCTACTCAGCACAGAAGATAAAGAAGTATTAAAAAAAGTCCCTTTTATATCAGAAATTCCACTGTTAGGTGCGTTGTTTAGAAAGACAGAGACTGAACGTAATAAAACGGAGCTTGTTATTGTTGCGACCGTTAATCTTGTAAAACCGATTAGCGCTGATCAAATTCAACTTCCCACGATGCATAGAACAACAACCCTAAGCCGCTTTTTTGCTGTTGAACAGGCGTTTTCAGTAGAGAGCGCTAAATGGACTAAACAGTTGCTGTCAAATGGAGGGTTTAAGCTATGAAGCATCTTAAAGCAATGATGATTACCAGCATGTTGTTTCTGACGGCCTGTGCTGACCGCGCCGACGTCACGAGTGGTATTAATGTCGATATCGTCCCAATACACTACGCATTGTCCTTAAACTTGAATAAAAGCAAACGTGTCGAAGCAAAAAATAGACTTAATGCGTTTCTTACTGACCAGAAAGATAACATCTTATTTGGCACGATCGAAATGTACGTTGCTAATAATGCAGCGTACAAATTTGCAAAAAATGTTGAATCTAAATTGCATGAACAAGGTGTTGAAGCTTCTATGATAAGCATAGAACGTGTTAAGCATCCTCTTCAGCAGCGTTTTGATTATGTCATTAGGGTAACGCGGCATCAAGTGACTGTACCCATTTGTCGACCCGCTCAATCGGGTGATTTCTTTCATCATAGTTTGGGTTGTTCCGTCGACGCCATTCGTTGGAAATCAATGAACCGTCCCGAAAATGTGTTGAATCAATCTGGAATGGATACTCGTCCATTAAAGGCTTTATGATGCTTGATATTGTAGATTTACTCAAATCAAAAAATGCTGAAACAGTAAGACGTGAAGACACTTTTTCTGCCGTATTATTTAACCAAACACTCGAATGTAAAGAGTTAGTAGAAGAAGCATTTCGTTTTGAAGGCATCACTACGCCAGCGAGTATCGAGAATACCGATGAAAATATTCGTCGTCATGTCAGAGAATCTTCAATAGAAGTTGTGCTTGTTGATCTTAATCGAAGCCAAAATGTCGCTAAAGATATGGAAAGAATTTCACACCTACTCCCCAATCATGCCTCTGTTATTGTGATTGGCAGTGAGGATGCTATATCGACAATCCGAAATTTAAAGCAGATGGGCTTTTATTATTTATTTTGGCCGATTACGAAAGAGGAACTCGTCGATTTTGTAAAACATGTTTATGAAAATCGTAAAAAACAAGCTGGACTTGGGAAAAACAGAATTGCTAAAAAAGTGGCATTTTGGGGCTCAAAAGGCGGCTTAGGGACGACACTGTTAACGAGTGAAGTTGGCTTAATTTTAAGTGACTTAAAAAATAGCTCGTGTGTGATTGTTGATCATAATTTTACGGGTGGCGATATTGATATTTTTTTGGGGATCCCTGACTTTGAAAAGCGTTCTGTTCAGAAAGGTGGGTTAACAACGAGCATGGATTTTAGCTATGCCACGAGCATGACGAAGAAAGTGAACGATATGCTGTCGGTTCTATCAATTAAATCCTCAGAACTCAATGAGCTAGAGCTTAAAGAATATGTGCGTATTTTTGCAACTGAATTAGCGAGACAAAACAATTTTATCTTAGAAGATCTTTCTCGCTCGGTGAATAGTAAGCAGGATCTACTGTACGTCTCTCAGGAGTGTGACATTTTCGTGCTAATTATTGAACCAAGTGTGTCGAGTGTAAGAGAGGCTTGTCGCCTTATCGCTGAACTGGACAAAATTGGCTCACCGCTTAGATGTATCTTAGTGATGAATTACACCAGGCCTGAAATGTCGGCCACTATCACGAGATCTGAAGTTGAAAAGTGTTTAGGACAAAAGATTGATATTGTGTGTGATTTTGACAAAAGTGCAGGTAAGGACATTATTGAAGGTAAGCATATTTATCAACTTAAGACGGCATTGTCTAGCAATCTACATAAACTGACGGGGTTGATTCTTGGCCAGCAGATGATCCCGACCAAACGCTTTTCAATTAAACGATTACTTAAAGGTAGAGCCTAATGGAAATGTCTGTTTATGCTAATTTGAGGCTACAAATTTTTGAAGCGCTTGAAGCGGAAGCGGTGAATAGTCTTACTCAGGAACAACTCGCAAGACAGTTGTCTGGTGCTATTGATTTATTGGCTGATCGCCAAGGATTACCGCTTACAACGGTGGTAAGAGCTGAATTTGTCAAAAGTTTAATTGATGAAATTCATGGCTTAGGTCCTTTGCAATCTCTCATGGATGACGAAAGTATCAGCGACATTATGATTAATGGTCCGAGTCATGTATTTATTGAGCGTAACGGTTTAGTCGAGCGTTCTGCTGCATCATTTATAGACGAGGAACAACTACTTCAAATCGCAAAACGTATTGCGAACAGGGTTGGAAGGCGTGTTGATGCATCACAGCCGACTTGCGACGCGCGTTTAGCCGATGGCAGTCGTGTGAATATCGTGATCCCACCCGTGGCTTTAGATGGTACATGTATATCGATACGTAAGTTTAAAAAAAGTAATATCGGTTTAGAAAAACTTGCTGAATTTGGTGCTATGTCTCCAGAAATGGCGCAATTACTGATGATCGCAGCACACTGTCGTTTGAATATCTTGATCTCTGGTGGTACAGGTTCAGGTAAAACGACTATGTTGAATGCGCTTTCTCAATTTATTTCTGAAAATGAGCGCATTGTGACGATTGAAGATGCCGCAGAGCTTAAGCTTCAGCAGCCTCATGTGGTACGACTTGAAACGAGGACTGCGGGTATTGAAGGAAATGGGGCGATTACACAGCGGGATCTTGTGATCAATTCATTACGTATGAGACCCGATCGGATCATTGTTGGTGAGTGCCGTGGCGCAGAGGCATTTGAGATGTTGCAAGCGATGAACACGGGACATGACGGTTCAATGTCGACATTGCACGCAAATACACCAAGAGACGCGCTTGCTCGTGTAGAAGCGATGGTCATGATGGCGACCAACAATTTACCGCTGGAAGCCATTAGAAGAACGATTGTCAGCGCGGTAGATTTAGTCATTCAAATTAGCCGTTTACATGATGGCAGTCGAAAAGTCATGAGTATTACTGAAGTTGTCGGTTTAGAAGGCAGTAATGTTGTGCTCGAAGAAATATTTCGTTTTCAACCTCAAATTTCTCAGGGACAGAATGGGAAGATCAAGGGCAACTTCATTACAGCAGGTTTGATGCAGCGATCTGTGTTGATGGAAAAGGCGCGTTTTTTTGGTTTAGAAGATAAATTATTAGCCGCATTCCGGGTCGGAGAACCGGCATGATAACAAGTTTATGCCTTTGCTTGGGTGGGGTGTTATTGCTTGTCGCATTGAAGCCAAATCGAACATATAAAAAAAAGTATCTTGAGCATTTAAATCGTTCGGTGCTTGTCGGTTCGATGGACGAAAATCAGCAAGCGCTGAATTTTAGCTCGCTTACGGCACTGACTTGGAAAGAAAAGTCGGTAAGAATATGGAAAAACCTACAACGCTATCTTGGGCAAAGGGCGAGCTTTAAAGTTTCTCTATTTATGATTAGCATCATTGTGTTATCACACGTTGTAAACATTACATTTTTCCGGACTCATTGGTTTTTTGTTTCACTTCCGGTGTTAATTGTCTCTGCTTTGGTTGGTTATTTGTGGCTTGCAAATAGGGCTAAGAAAAATTTTGAGGCCGATTTCCCCGATGCACTTAATATGCTTGCGAGTGCCGTGAGCGCAGGTGAAAGTATCATGCACGCGATTATTTTTGTTGGGCAGTCGCTAGACAATGATGTCGGTCGAGAGTTTAAATTAATGGGAGAGCGACTTCAATTGGGTGAAATGCCTGATAAGGTCTTTAAAAAATCATGCATACGTTACCCATATCCAACCTTTCAATTTTTTGTTATCACGTTGCGCGCAAATATGCAGCGTGGTGGTCAACTTAAAGAAATTATAACGCGACTTAATCGTTTGATCTTTGATTCGAATGCGATCGAAAAAAAGAAATATGCGATGACCTCAGAAGCAAGAGCCTCAGCTAAAATTGTGGGTGCTATACCATTTATATTCCTGTTTATCCTGCAATATTTAAGCCCTGAAAACTTTGAATTTGTGATGTTTAGCGACTCAGGTAAACCGATTCTTTATTACGTATTGGTGAGCGAACTCATCGGTATGACCATCATTTGGTCATTAATGAAAGGGGTGAAGTAATGCTCAGTAGTCAAAATGAGTTGTTTTTATTATTGATGCTAATTACTTCTGGTGTGGGGTTACTTGGTTTTTACACGCTGGTGCTGTGGAAGCGCAAGCTCAAGCTGTCGAAGCTTAATATTACTCAGTCAAATGACACCGAGGTGCCTTATATTAGGAAGGCTGAAGCTCAGATTAAGAAGGCACTTAATGATCGTAAAAAAACGACTAAAAATGCATTTGAGGCTGCAGGTTTTTATCATGTGTCTTGGGCTGAACATTATCTTAAGATCAAGTATGCGTTACTTATTATCGGATTGTGCACGTATTATTTTTTATTACCAACCCAATCGATAGAGGCCACTCAACATGTGGTATTTATTGCTGTATGGGTACTGATATGTGTAGTCATTCCCGATGTATATCTCGATGCAAGGACGAAACAGCTACGCAGTAAAATCGCAAATAAATTGCCTTATTTATTAGACTTAATGGCTGTTTGTATACAAACCGGTATGACGATTGAGTCTTCTATGAGTTATTTATCTAAAGAGATGGCTGCGTTCGATGTTGATATAAGCTATTTCTTAAATAAGACTAATGAACGTTCAAAGATTGTTAGCTTGGAAAAAGCATTGGATGAGTTATATGAATTAGTACCAAGTAATGAAATGCGCAGCTTTGTGGTCACCCTTAAGCAGAGTCTTAGATACGGCTCATCTATCTACAGTATTTTAACAACGCTGGCGAAAGATATACGTGAACTACAAATGTTAGGCATGGAAGAGAAAATTGGTAAGTTGGCTGCAAAAATGTCAATCCCATTGATTATATTTATTATGGTTCCGATTATTATCTTAATCGCGGCCCCGGGTATTATGAGGTTAATGCAAAGTGTATAGATATTTTATATTGATATTGCTCGTTTCGGGTTGTGCTGCTAATAACAATGATTCGATTTCTAATTCACTTGATTTTTATGAACAAACTCAAAATTATCACAAAATGATTGCGCTATATAAGGCCGAATTAAAGACGAAAGAAAACGATAATATTAGAACCAAGTTGGCGAATGCTTATTTATCGATTAATGACTATGAATCAAGTCTGTTCACGTTAGCGCCATTGTTGCAACGAGACAAGGTCTCTATTGCTATATTAGAAATAAAGGCGAAAGCATTATATAAAAATGAAGAGTTTGATAATGCGCTAATCACATGTGAAAAAATAATAGCGAAAAATGATGTGAATTCAGATATTGAAAATTTAATGGGGCTGATTTACGCCGAAAATAATAACTACGAGCAATCAAGACACTATTTTAATCGTGCGAGAACACATTTTCACGACGATATTATTATTCAAAACAACTTAGCTGTTTTAGATTTGCTGGAAGGACATCCACAGGCTTCAATCACACGTTTAATGCCACTTTATACTAAATATCCAAGTGACATTAAAATAAAGGCTAACTTGATAATCGCTTTCTCTCAGATTGATGATGTAAATGCTGTTAGAAGTATATTAGCTGCAAGTTATTCGCAACGTGAAATAGACGAAATAGTAAAAGAATTAATTGAATTGAAGCCGATATAGTGGGACCAGTATATGAATAAAATATTAAGAAAGCAGCATGGGGTCGCGACCATCGAATTTGTTCTCGGGCTGTTTCCATTTTGGCTATTGGTTTGTGTCTGGGTTGAAATGAGCTACGTGTCTTATGTATCTGGATTAACCGACTTAGCTTTGGCGGAATCTTCACGGGCGGTGAAGAAAGATGAAGGCAGCTATATGAATCAGTTTAAGCAAAGCATAAGAAGTAATAACACCCTCTGGTCGCAATTTCTAGATCCGAGTAACTTTAAAGTGTCTGTTCATTACATAGCCCGCTTGGCAGATCTTGAGGATATCACGTCAGTTTGCCAGCCAGGTGAGGATGAATTTAAAGAATGTGGTAACGAGGATAATAGTGCCATTGCGATATACAGAGTGGAATATAAGTATAACCCAATGTTCAACTATTTTTTAAGTGATGATCAACTCTTAGTGCGAGAGTCAATTGTGATACAGGAGTATGAGCGAAGTGAATTTAAACGATAAACAACAAGGTAATTTCACCGTCGAATTTGCCGTTGTTGGCGTGATATTTTCTCTTCTTATTGTATTTAGTGCCGATGTCATTGTTAAATTATCGTTGAAAGGAAAGCTTGATCGATTAAGTTATTCTGTGGCTAATATTCTTAAAGAGCGTACCCAGTTCAACAACGACAATTACAGACTATCAGAGGCTGAAACCACTACTCTAAACACGATTGCAACACAAAGCATGCGTAGAACGTCTCAAAATTTTGATGATCTGCGATGGGGGATGCATATAGAAGCGTTGCAATTTGACAGTAAGGATGAGCCGATTGTTTTTCCATTCCCAAGAGGAACTCAAAAAATCACTCCGAGTAGCGACATGAAGACTCTGGAAAACTTGGCTGTGAAAACCAGTTGGGGACGCAGAGCAACCATATACCGCGTTACCCTGATTTATAAAACAGAAAACTGGTTTGGGGCGTTAATTGGTGAAGAGTTTAATACCGTATCATCTAGCGCAATAATCATAGGCAGATAACCATGCAAACAAGTTATAAGCGTCAACAAGGGCACGCAGCACTGCTATTTACCATGATAGTCCCTGTTTTGTTTGGCATTTTCGCCTTGGCGACCGATGGGGTACGTGCTTTACAGAGTAAAGCCAGATTAGGGGATGCGGCGGAAGTTGCTATTTTAACAATCGCAGCAAGAAATGCTGACAACAGTGATGTAAATCCTGATATTGCAGGTAGCGGCTCACAAGTAAATAGGGATATCGCGAAAAGCGTTATTTCAAACTACTTCTATAATCAGGACTCAATATTACTCCAAGACCTAAAAATTAGTAAATTAGCATGTAATGATATACCCGAATGCCGTGAAGGGTTAACAAGAGGAGAGAACCGTTTTAACGAATACCGTATCGAGGCTAAAACGAGACTCAATACATGGTTTCCTGGTAATGAATCTATTGTCGGTTTTGGTGATACGTTTACTGTTGGGCATGCAGCAAAAGCGCGAAAGTATGTGAATAAAACCGTTGATGTTGTGTTCGTTGCCGATTTTTCAGAGTCTATGAACAGGCATTGGAACGGCAGAATAAAGATTGATGCGCTTAAAAACGTCATGGGAAATATTGTAAAGGAAATTGAAAAGTTTGATGCGATAACGGACGGGAATAATACAGTGGGGGTTGTCCCGTTTAACTGGTACACCGCGGAGAAATCAAGAAATAGAGTGGCTAATTTTAATTATTATGCGGATTGGACTATAAGGAACCTTTGGCGTAAAGGGAAATATACGGAGAAGCCTCCCGGTGATAAATCATATTTTTTTGATATCCCATTAACCAATAATTATAAACAATTTATTAGCCAGTTCAATCGGTTCAGAGCCAATCATGGCACTGCTTCTTATGAAGGGGTTATTCGTGGCGCTCAGATGTTAAAAACGGGTAAAAACCCAAGACGATTACTCATTGTGCTTTCAGATGGACAAGATAGTGGTGCAGATCAAGGTCAAATTAAGGACGTTCAACATAGGGAATTAAATGATAGGCATTATTGCCAAATAATCAAGCAGAGGCTTTCAGAAGATCAAAATGAGAATGGCGAAAACTATGCGGCTAAGTTGGCTGTTATTGGTTTTGGTTATGATCTAGAAAATAATGTAGAGCTAGCTAGGTGTGTCGGCGTTGATAATGTTTATAAGGCCGAAAATGAACAAGAAATATTAGATAGGATCTTAGAGCTAATATCTGAAGAAATCGGTCATCTAAAGTAACTGTAAATGAATGGGAATATATGAAATCTAAAATAGTGTTGTCGTTATTAATATTATCTGCTTGTACAAGTGCCTATGCAAAGGCAATGAAACAAAGCGAATTTATCTCTTACTGTTCTCATGAACAGCTAGAGTATCAATTAGATACTCACATGGGTGAGGCAAAGCGTGTTTACGAAAAACAAGGTCAAATGATGTTGGTTAAAGCCAGTAGCAAGACTGACTATGTGCTGAATTTAATGAAAGCTAATTTTAGTGAGACAGGTTTAAAAGAAGAGTGTGCTGAATATTTATATAAAAACAGTAGCTTGAAATTAGATGGCGATAGTAGTGATATTTTTGCTCGCGTTAACTTTTCTTTTGATGACGATAAATTAACAGGCGAGAGTCGACACATTTTACAGCTACTGGCGAGTAGTCTGAAAGACTCAAATAGCGGTTTACAATTGATCGGCCATACCGATTCTATCGGGAGGGAAATCTATAACTACGAGCTCGGTATAAAGCGTTCTGAAAGTGTGAAGACATACCTGATAGAAAATAGCGTTAATTCTCAGGGGATATTGCTAGATTCAAAAGGTGAAAATAATCCTGAATTTAATAATGATACTCCAGGCGGGCGAGAGAGAAATAGGCGTGTAGATATTGAATTAACAGCGTTCTAATTACGGTTATAAGACGCTTAATAAGGGCTGTGAGCATTCAGAATATGGTGTTTATTAGGTGCCGCTCGTTTCGACTGCCTCGACGGTGTTTACATTTGTTTACATTGGTTTAAAGTTGCTTAAAGTCAAAAAGGGTTAATCTCGATATACTTATAAACTTGGTCTAGTAAGTTAAGAGTAATAGAGTGTGAACCCCTTATGATGAAGTCGATTTATTTTATATTCAAGCTACATTACTTGTGCCCACTATTATTTCTTATCTTTATAACCCCCTCTTATGCCGCTTGTAGTATCAATAATACTGTAACAGGTATGCTTCCTTATCAGAATGAAGTAATCAAAATCGGTGTTGTCAGCGATAGCCTATACACAAGAAAAATTGCGAATGGCGATTTTGCTTATGAAATTATAGAAAAACCACTCAAAAATTGCTTAGGCGTTGAGACCCTTATTATTCAAAAGCCCCTAGCTGAATTGCTTGCATTGGCTAAGAGTGGGAAAGTAGATTTGATTTTTGATCTTGCTAAGACGAAAGATCGAAATCAATATCTAGACTATTCAATAAAGATCAGTGATGAAATTCCTTACATCGTGAGCAGTAATCCGCTAATGAATAACCTAGAATCGGGCCAATCAATAGCGACACTTAAGGGTTCTGCTTGGGTTGATCTTACTAAGCGCTTCTTAGAATCAATTGGATTTAACAATAATATAAAATTAGTAGAATCTGTTTCGGATTTAAACAAAGAACCATTATTTGTGTCGGGTAGCTCCCATATTACAAACTACCATGGTTTTAAAATGCCCATATCGGAAATGAAAGGCAGCCATGTTGCCGTGATTAAAAGTAAAAGCAAAATATTATTACCCGTGATAAATGGCATCATTGAAAACATAGATAAAACTCAATTGGAGAAAGAGATTACGGGTTTGAATAATCAGTATCTGTCATTGTCGAATAAAAAATTACAGAATGGTAACTATATTAATGTATTAATGGATTTTCACTTATTTCCCTTCTATGCCGATAAATATAACAATCTATTGATATTTAATAAGTATAAGAATCTTGCCGCCGAAATCTATGGGATTAATCTTATCGACCGAGATTGTCATGATAATAGTTGCTTTGAATTATATAGCGATGACGTAACAATGGCTTTATATGACAAAGAAAAATTGGACGGTAATCTACCAACTAAAAGTTTAGGTTTAGTTCGGATTGTACTGTTCAAAAACACTAAGATTAATGACGTAAAACGAATCGGTATAATGAAAGAGATGCCAAGAGATCTACGCTCTTCGTCAAAAAAATATATAGAGTTTTTACATCAAGAAGAAATGGTCGAATACTTTATGCAAGGTGGTATTGATGCATTTATTTCGACAAGTTTAGATGGAAAGCTATTATTGGCACAAAACCCCAACTTAAATTTCACTGAAGAACCGCTGAGTTTGAAGTCTGTTGTCTTTTTAGTCCCTAAAAATCACCCTGAAAGTAATGCTTTATTGTCAATCCTCAATTCATTGATAGAGATATCTAATACCACTGGATATGTTGCGATAAATAAACATGCTAGAAACCTTATTTTACAATCTGTTATTGATGGCAAAAAGGAACTGAGATTAAGAGATTTTTACTCTTATATGGTGTTATCGATACTATTTGTTATTTATATTTACTATTTTTATAAAAAAGTGACGGTTGACCCGTTAACAAAATTATTAAATTCAAATGTAATGAAAAAATATCATCGAAATAAAAAATATAAAAACATCATTTACATCAATATATCAAATTTAGAGAATATAAAAAAATCTGATGGTGTCGAAAATGCGAATAACATCATTAGAGTTTTTTCACATATGCTAAAAGCTAGTTTCCCATCGAAAGCTAAGATATTTAGGCTCTATGGTGACCATTTTGTTATTTTTTCAAAATATGGGTGCATAAAAAAAATAGAAGACAAGTTGATACAGCTAAAGCAGCGTTCAGACGATAAAAGAGTTGTATTTAATTGTGGTGTGAAAAATAGGTCTAGTGATCTTAAATTAGACCTGATAGCAAGTACTGAAGCTATGTATGCTAACTCTCTTAATGATAGCGCTTTATTTTACTCTTACGAAGATTCAAAAGAAGTACAAGATTACATCAATAAAAATGTAATTAAAGAGGTTATTACTCAAGCGTTAAAATACAAAAGTTTTAGTGTCAACTTTCAGCCTAAATTCGATTTGAAATTAGGTGCTATATACGGTGCTGAAGCCCTCGCTCGCCTCTATGTAAATGGACAGCATTACTCTCCCGCGGTATTTGTAAATTATTTAGAAAAATGCGGGAGAATACCAGAGTTAGATTATTTGATCTTAGAAAAAACGGTAGATTTCATTAAGATAAATAATATGTTTGATGTTGTTTTTTCGGTTAATGTGAGCTCTGAAAGTATAGCTTGTGAAATGTTTAAGAAAAAAGTCAGAGCGATATTGACTGAAAATGACATGATCAAAAATTTAGAGTTAGAAATTATTGAATCAATAGCATCAGAGCATAAAAATGCGGTGATTCGTTTTATTACAGAAATAAGACATGATTTTGGTGTGAAAATTTCATTAGATGATTTCACTACTGGTAACTCATCGATGATACTCCTTAGTGAGTTCAGGTTTGACTGTATTAAATTAGATCGAAGTTTGTTCAATGCAATGCATAACAATGACAAGTTCAAGGGGGCGGTTAAAAATCTAATTAAAGAAGTGAAAAATTTCTGTGATGAGATTGTGTTTGAAGGGATAGAGAATGAGGAGGATGAGTCGCTTGTTATTGAACTTGGAGTTCATAAAGTGCAAGGCTGGAAGTATTCAAAACCTATCACGCCTGATGAATTTATCAGCCTGATAAAAAATTAAACAGATGTGTGTATTTTTGAATAATATAATGATGAAATTGTTAGACCGTTTATCTGATAATCTTTATTTACGTGGTCTTTGTAATACCTTTATTATGTTGTTACCCATTCCCGTTATTTCAGCGTTATGTGACGTTTTATCATCTTTTTTTGCGGTGTTTGAATTTCTTCGGTTAAGCTTGTTTATGGAACTTGTTTCAGAAAGTACACGCTCGTTATATCCGATATTGTTATTAACTTATTTTTCTTTATTTCTGTCTAAAAAAGAAGGCGTATCGCGAGTTTTGGTTATTACTTCATCTTTAGTGATCGTTTTAATTATATGTAATACGTGTAAAGTGATAGACAGCACTGCACTGCTTAATATGAATATCCCGTTTTTTATCGCCGTATTAATTCCAATATTAGTGTCTAAGTTTATCTTCTATATTCAGACTAAACAATGGCTTATGCGCTCTGAACTGCCCTCAGTGATAGATCAGTCGATAAACCTTGTCGGCATCACCTTATTAGTTATTGTCGCTATAGGGCTTCCTGCATTCTACTTGTCTTGTTTAGTGATGACTGAAACAGTGACTGGGTTTATCCATTATGATATTGACCCTCTATTTAATGCCCTGATATTGGAAACAAGTCGGAATCTGCTTTGGTTCATCGGAATGAATGGCCATGCTGTACTTTCTGGTTCTGCTGCAGGCCTTGATTGCAGCCATTCGATAGCGATTGCTGATATTAAATGCCATTCTGAGCATATTATGAATAGCCTTTTTTTAACAACGTATGCATCGATAGGTGGTGCTGGGAATTCGTTGAGTTTAGTTATCTGTATGTTATTAACAAAAAATAAAGGCTATCGTCGACTTGGTGCAGTGTCATTAATATTTAGTTTTTTTAATATTAATGAATTAGTGATATATGGCTTGCCTGTCATGTTTAACCCAATTTTAATCATTCCCTTTATTATGGTTCCCATATTGTCTCTGTCCCTTGCCTATTTAGTGACGACATTAGGCTTAGTCGCTCCTGTTACTATTCCAATTAGTTGGATGACACCGACATTATACAGTGGCTATTTATCGACAGATGGAGATGTGAACGCCGTTGTATTACAAGCGGTAATTGTCATTTTCGGTATCTTTATCTACTACCCATTTTTTCGTCGAATGGATGGTATCAAAATGGTAAATGTTGTGTTTTCCAAGTCTATTTCGGATAACTATTTTAATTATGACAAATTGGACGAAAGTAAATCGATAGGTGGCATGCTACCAGCAATGAATCAGAATATTCTTGCTCAGAATCGCATCAATAAACTACAGCGTAGTGGGGACTTTGTATTATTTTATCAACCACAATATGATTTGATCACTAAAAATATTGTGTCTATCGAAGCCTTGATTCGGCATAGAGATCGTCAGGGTAAAATAACACCACCAATATTTATAGATGATTTTAATAAAGTAGGATTGGCTTCAGTACTAGACTTTTGGGTATTGCATCGGGCATTGACTGAAACCGCCGCGATCATTAAAGAATTTGGTATTACAGTTTCAATTAATGTATCTCCTGTGACATTTATTCGAACAGATTTTTTTCATGCCGTAAAAGAAGAAATTGAAAAAGTAGCTATCCCTTTCTCTAGTATAATATTAGAAATAACCGAAGATGTATTGATTAAAGATGAGTTTAATACAGCTAAAACAATTGAAAAATTTAGAGCTTTAGGGGTTCAAATTGCGTTAGACGATTTTGGTTCTGGTTATTCCTCATTAGGTTATTTGTCTACATACAAATTTGATATCGTTAAGATTGATCGCACGCTAACAATGAATACTTATAATAAAATAGGTGCGGAACTGTTCTCGTTAACATGTCAGATTGTAAGAGTGCTAGGGGCTAAGATAGTCGTCGAAGGTGTTGAAAAACAAAGTGAAGTTGAATTGATGGAAAAAGAGAATATTCATTTTGTTCAAGGGTTCTTTTTTTCTAAGCCAAAGCCAATTGAAAACATAACCTTTATTAATAATGCGCAATTGTGATGGCGTATACTATGAATCTTTTTGCTATTTTATATTTAATTTTGTTACTCAATATTGATTATGCCTTTGCTAAAAATGAAACCTATAATGTCGGTATAATTAGAAGTGACAAGATCAGTGAGTTTACTTTTAAAAAAATAGCAGATGAATTATTGATCAACTTTAATTTTCATTATTATGAAAACTACGATGATATATTGTATTTGTTGAATACAGAGTATTTGGATTTTACTGCTGATATCACATATACATCTGAAAGATCATCTTTTCTGGATTTTACAGCCCCTGTGCATACCGATTTATCGTACATTTTCACAAAAAATAAATTTAATAAATCAACGGTCAATAAATTTTTAACACCTAGTGGGTCTACATATCATGATTTTCTAAAATTACAGTTTTATAACAAGTCTTTTGATACTTATCATGATATTGATACTGCATTTGATTACCTTCAACATGACGATGTAGACGCCGTTATTGGCAATTCTGGGAGGCTTGAGGTTGCACTTAATAAAGGTTTTAAAGCAGAGAGAGTGTCAAGTGTGTTTGATATCACCCCCGTTTCGATTGCGACTAAACATGGAAAAAATGCCGTTCTACTTGATGAGATTAACCGTCTGCTCAGTGAAAATGAGTTACAGCATCAGGTCGCGAATATTATTAATAAAAATGAGTACGATGTTAGACTAAAGTCGCTGCGACAAAAGCTCGCGAGTAGTAGTGTGAATATCAATCATGTCATCCAATTTAAAGTTGAAGATTTACAACAAGATGGCAGCGCCCCAATCAATGGATTGAGTTTTTCTCTTGTTAAGAGAGTTTGTTTTATACTCGGGTTTAAGTGCCAATTAGTGAATGGCGTTGATGAATCTTGGCTAGATATTTATAACGACTTAGATAAAAAATCAATTGATATGCTAGGGGCGATGGTCATCACTGATTCTCGTAAAGATAAATTCTATTTTAGTGAACCCTATTACAAGCCTCATTTACTATTGATCAGTCGTGCAGGTTACAAAAAAAATCAATATCATAAAGTATCTGAATTAGTTGGTGAGCGGATAGGTGTTGTAGAGGCTGATTACTTCGAAGATGTTATTACACAGCTATTACCTAAAAAACCTTTATATAGATTTTCAAGCCAAGATAAGATGATTGAAGCTTTACTTAATGGAGATGTAGATTACATCCCAATAGGTGAAGGTAATTTCAATAAATTAATGACAACAGAGCGTAGAATACTGCCTGTATCTCAGGCTAAATCTATATCTACCGAAATCTACACGGGTGTGTCTATGGCCTTCCAACGTACAGCGTTGGGGAAAGATTATGCGATGCTGTTTTCCGAAGCGCTTCCTCTCGTCAATGTGAAGAACGTAGTCAACTTTCATGGGCTGCAACCTGATTGGAAGTCTGCTTTGTTAGCTGAGAAAAAATACATACGATTGACTCAATTATCTTTTGCTTGCGTTGTTATATTATTACTTTTATTCACCTATTATCTATATATTCAAGCGACTACAGATTTGTTGTCTAAACTAGGCAACCGACGAGCACTGACTCGTAGATTCAAATCTGGGGTTAAAAGTGAGTGTGTTTTTGTCTATATGGATATTAATAATTTCAAAAGTATTAATGATAATTACGGTCATCATGTAGGTGATCTGGTGCTCGTAGCGCTTGCTCAACATATTCAACGTAATTGGCCTGGAAAAGCATATCGTATTGGCGGGGACGAGTTTGTACTTACCCTTAATAAAATCGAGCCTGAAGTATCAGAGTCATTCAAGCATTTACAGCGATTCAGTTTTAATATTAAAGAAACGGGGGAGAAACTTGATATATCAGTGTCTGCTGGCATTTCATTAAAGCGTTCGAAAACGACATCACTTCAGGACCTATTACGTGATATAGATAATAAGATGTATAATAATAAAACATCAAAGCAGAATTAGTCAGTTATTGTTATCCATTTAAATTAACTTTAATTATTTAATGTTCGGAATACGTATATATTTATGAATGTTATCCAAGTAAATAAATAAATAAATAAATAAATAAATAATAAAAGTATAATAAACGCATATATAAATGGGTGTTTTTATAAGTATATAATATATGTGTTCATTCATATTTGTGTACGAATATAACTATAGGTGTTTATTTAAAATGGAAGCAAAAAAAAACTTACGTAAATTTCTCGTAACTTCAATCTCTCTTGCAATCGGTGCATTAAGCGCTAATTCTTACGCAAATTCAAACAGCTTTACAATTGTTGAAAATGATAATAATGACTCTACATTTATTTCTTCAGTAGATATAAGTGGTAATGGATTAGATGATATTATTGATAACATAAGTAAAGTCGAATTTGAGATCACCCCGAAAGTAAATGCAATAAGTAGTGCAGTTAAGGCTTCGTACGATATAACGTCGTTAACGATAGATAATGGTGTTTTGAGACTGCCTATTTTTGCCTTATACGCAGATTATACCAATCAAGTGGACATAACTATTCATTATGATGATGCCGGTGTACCCAAGTCTATACCTAAATCAATCAGTATATCAACGCCAAGATTTATAGCGCCTAATGACACAACAACGACAATTGATGATTTCAATTCAACCTTTGAAAGTATTCGTGTGACACAAAAAGCTGACTCTAATACGACTTATGCAGATGATTATTTTTACCTAAAATCTTTAAGTTCGCCAGTTATCATGGATCTGGATGGTGAAGTAAGGTGGATGCTTGATTATTCAGATTTAAGTAACAAAAATAATGCCACTGCAAGTACCTTTACTAAAGGAAAGATATTGCTGGGTGATGGCGTTGATGTTGAAAACCGTAGTTTTTACAGCTGTGAAAGTGGGAAACAATGTAATAACCTTCAAACTATTCAACTAGATGGTACTCGAAAAGAAGATAAATTAACGCTTCCTGGCTACTCTGATTTAGTTTTCCATCATAATATCAATGCAGGTAAAACGGACAGCTACCTTGTTGAACTTCATGGTATAAAAGACACTAGTCTTGGACAAGAGAAAGGTACATTGCTTGCTGATGTTAAAGATGATGCGACGGTTTTAAACTCTTGGAATATGCGCGATATTATTAAAACGCATATTGAAAAAGAGGGAGGAGATGATACCGGATTTTTTGCTAATTCTGACTGGTCACATATGAATTCCGCTATATATAGTGCTTCTGATGACTCTGTGATTGTCTCACTTCGAAATAGCTTTGTGATGAAGTTTGATTATCAAACAGGTGACATCATTTGGGTCTTGGGCGACGCAACTCGAACTTGGGCAAATAGTCAGTATAAATTGGATAGCTACAATTTATCTTCTAAAAATGGTGAGTACCCAATCGGACAGCATAGTTTGTCACTTGATTCAAATGGTGATCTTTTGCTCTTTAATAACTCTACAAATCCGGATACAAGAGCGGCAGTGAATGGTACTAGTCTAGTTCAGACATACAGTCTTGCTAAAGAAGATATGATGGAAACTGAGGTAATCTCGAGCTACGATGATGGGGTTTACTCGAGCATTTGTTCTAGCGTTATACAGTCAGGTACTAATTATGTAATTAATTATGCAACGGCAACAGGTAATACTGAAAATATCATTCAAGTTATCAATAATACTGGGACGAAATTATTTGAAGCGAAGATCGATAATAACAATAGTCGTTCTAACTGGTGTGGGCATGCGTGGAATCTAGAGCCTATAAAAATGAATAATATAGAGTATTAATCGTCAGTTATTAATGTTTTTAACATAAACGGTCTTGATTGAGGCCGTTTTTTAATTCGTTATTTATGCATAATAAAAGAAATCGGAAGTATATGTTAGACATTGTTATCGTAGATGATGACTCGCAGTTACGAGAAATGTTGTATTATTTTTTTCTGAAATAAATTCATTTGCTTTAGGGGCTGATGATTACATTACTAAACCGATTCGAATTAATGCTTTAAGCGAAAGAATAAAGCGTCAACTAAGACTGTATCATTCTGCAATAAGTTGATGCTCACACATTTTATATTTCCATATTTATAGAAACATCCTTGACATAATTTATTTTGAAGCTTATATTTCCAATATTCTAGAAATATAGAGATTTAAATTATGTTTAACATTACACAAGCAATGGTGATGGATACCTTAGGTATGTTTGGTTTCTTAGCCGTAGAGTTAACGGTACTTTTTTTATTGATTAGTTATCTAGTCGGTGTGTTGCAAGAGTATATTCCGCCAGCCAAGATCCAAAGTATCTTGAGTGGTAAGCACGGTAAGGGTTATATCGTTGCTGGTTTGTTAGGGGCGATCACGCCGTTCTGCTCATGTTCAACAATTCCTTTTTTGAAAGGTTTGTTACGCGCTAAAGCAGGGTTCGGTACTATGTTGGTGTTCTTATTCGCCAGTCCGCTATTAAACCCCGTTATTATCGGCCTGTTTGCAGTCACCTTTGGTATTAAAGTGACTGTGTTTTACTTTACTATCGCAATGGGTGTATCGGTTATTGCTGGTTATACTTTGGAGAAATTGGGCTTTGAAAAATACGTCAAACCACAAGCGTATATTGAGCCTGTACTTGTAGCAAAGTCGCAAGGCTGTGCATCTACCTGTGGCGGTAAACAAGCACCGGTAAGCAAGTGGATGAAAATCTGGCTCAGCACCTGGGCTGACTTTCACAAAGTGTTGCCTTATTTAATCGGTGGTATTGCGCTGGGATCCATGATTTATGGCTTCATGCCAACAGAACTTGTGGCGAGTCTGGCCAGTGAAGATAACCCGTTTGCGATCCCCATTGCGGCTGTGATTGGCATTCCACTGTATATTCGAGCAGAAGCGGTTATTCCATTAAGTGCGGCATTAGCAGCCAAAGGCATGGGTCTAGGTGCGGTAATGGCGTTAATCATTGGTAGTGCTGGTGCGAGTTTAACGGAAGTGATTTTACTTAAATCTATCTTTAAAAACCAGATGATCGCCGCGTTTTTATTTGTGGTTTTAGGCATGGCTGTTGGGGCTGGTTCCCTTTACCAGTTTATTTTTTAACCTGTATTTTAATAAAGTGGGCGGCACTAGTTATGTTATAGTGCTAACCGTTTAAAAATTCAGCAGGGACAAAAAATGGATTTTATTCATTCACAAAGAAATAGCGGTTTTACACTCATAGAATTAGTTATTACTATTATTGTTCTTGGCGTACTTGCAGCCACTGCAATCCCTCGTTTTATTAATTTACGTGGCGATGCGAAAAAAGCAGCGGTTGAAAATTTTTACGGTAGCCTTCAGGAAACAGTAAATCTACTGCATATGAAAGCTCAAATTAAGAATAAGTTGGGCTCGGATATCACAATAGAAACAGACTATGGTGATTATCAGTTTTATCGTGGATACCCAGAAACTAAAAGTGAAGCAACAACGCCAAACCTCTACTTTATTGAAACCTTTCTTGCGTTAGGTACTCCTGATCATGTAACTAAAAATAATACGACAAGAGCAGCGACTTATGCTGACGTTAGCGTATATGAAGACAATGGTCATTCGCGTATTGGTTATGGCACGGGTAATTTAATAAATAATTCGTGCTATGCAGAGTACCTACACACTAGCTCGACTCAAGTATTTACCGTTAAAACGGACGGTTGCTGATTTTTTTGGTCCAATGATCTGTTATGCATTATGCAAGCAATCGGGATGGTTAAGAATCTCACCACCGATTGCTTCCGTCATCACGAAGTTAAAGCATTAGCTAAGATTGATTGATCATTGGATTAATCGGTTGCGTAATGATCTCTGATTTACCTGCTTGAATGGCTAAACTTGCCCATATAATACTAATGCCTGCAGTGATCATTAATGGCATTTCCCAGCTACCTGTCATTTCATGCAGTGAACCAAAAATAATTGGACCAGTTGCTGCAAATAGGTAACCAATGCATTGCGCCATCCCCGATAATGCAGCGGCTTGATGCGCATCATGGGTCCGTAGGCCTACAAATGACAAGCCTAGAATAAATCCACCTCCACAGCTAAAACCAAACATCATTACCCAGATAATAGCGTGTTGGGGCATCATGAGTAATCCAATAATCCCAATGAATGCTAAAACCGTCATTATTAAGCTAAGTAAACGTTTGTCTTTTAGTTTTGCCATTAACGGGATTAATACGATAGCGGGTGCAGCGGTTGAGAGCTGCAGGAGACCGTGGATATAACCTGCTTGATGCTCAGAGTAGCCACTATCAACCAAAATACTGGGTAGCCAAGCGATAAAGGCGTACATAATAAATGAGTTAAGTGCCAAGAATCCAGAGACTTGCCATGCGGCCGCAGATCGCCACAGGTAGCTATGACTGTCAATTTCTGGTGTATCAATAGCGGGTCTAGTATGGCTGCTCATTTGTGGTAACCAAATCAACATGGTTACCACCGGAAGTATAATTGTACCAGCTAATGCGAATGCCCAATTTGGAACGACGGTAACATTAAGTGTATCAGCCAGGTTAAGCATCGGGATTGTTGTACTAGAACTGATACTTGCGCCAACGCCCATCACCAATACGTAAATAGCGGTTAATGTGGGTACTTTATTGGGAAAGTCGCGTTTTAACAGGCTAGGTAAGAGTACATTGCCTATCGCGATGCCGATGCCGATAACACAAGTGCCTAAGTACAGGGTGAGCGTTGAGCCTGCAGAGCGAATGATAATACCGCTGGTGATGGCGAGTAGTGCTAGCATTAATGATGGTTCAAGTCCTATCTTGCGTGCTAACCCCGATGATATCGGTGAAAAAATAGCAAAGGCGAGCAATGGTAATGTGGTTAGCATACCTGCTTGTGTTGCGGATAAAGCAAGATCGGTAGAGATGAATTCTAAAATTGGTCCAATGCCCGTTATGGGTCCTCGTAGATTACTGGCAATAAGTAAAATACCGATAATAACCAGTGCGGGATGAACAATTTTTCGTGCATTATTATGTGACATATTTCTGTCCTCTTGAAGCTATGCCACTATATTATCTCTATTCAAGCATGCTGAATTTGTGTATATTGACATTTTATTGCTAAATTCGGACAAGGTATGACCTTATCTCCTAATTCTGTCAATTTTGATTCAGACAGGTACACTGAAACCGTCAATGCATTACGTACTTCGAGTTTTGGGCATATAGAAATGCCTTTTCATCAACACATGAAGTGCCAGCTGGTGATGCCACTAACCGGTTTTGTTCGTTGTAGGATCGCTGGTGCTATCTGGATGGTACCTGCCAATTGTGCGGTATGGATCCCAAGCCAAGTATTACACAGTAATCATATTTCGTTAAGTTCAGATGTTTGTATTTTATTTGTTGATCCTGATATTCCCGGCATACCCGATAAAAGTTGCACACTATCGATCTCTCCGTTATTACGCGAACTTATTATTAGCTTGGCAAGTAAGAAGCAGGACTATGCATCTGATGACGCGACCGTGAGACTCACGCAAGTATTGATTGATGAACTGATCTGTATGCCGAAAGAGCACTTTGATTTTCCTATCCCGGCAGAAACGAGACTCAATAAGATTGCTCATCTGTTATTGGCTAATCCTGGGGATCGTAAAACAGTCGGGGAGTGGGCGTCGTTATTTGCGATGAGTGAAAGAACATTTTCTCGATTGGTGAAGCAAGAGGTCGGGATGACATTTGGGCGTTGGCGTGGGCAACTTCACCTAGTAATGGCATTGCAAAAATTATCATCAAATGAATCGGTACAACGGATATCAGAAGATTTAGGCTATGAGTCGGTCAGTGCCTTTATTACCTTTTTTAAGAAGACGTTAGGCAGACCACCGAAACAATATATGAGACAGTCAGTTTAAATATAAAGGACTGGAAAGGGTAAACGACTACCGTAGTCACTGTTTAGCTTTAATGATTAAGGCTTATTTCAACAAGCCTTAATCTTGTTCAAGCATTTGTTATAGATAATTATTTTTTAAATACAAGATTAATATTTAATGGGATAATATCAGAAAGGGCAAGACCACCAACCGTAGCAGAAAGTCTGGTTAAGTTTTCTGTTGGGATACTAAAATCACTGGCTCTCACGATAACGGGGGCATACGAACTGACAGTGATGGCATTCTTAGTTTTAGTAATGATGACAGGAAAGTTAAATGTCTTTGTCTTACCGTAGAAAGACACAGCGGCAGGTACAATCGCTTTTCCGATATCTTGCTTAAAGGCGGCTAATTCAAATTGTCCGCTAATCGAAATGGTTGGATTTATTGCAGAGTTAAAAAATAGTGAATTAAGGCGATCATTACGGATTGAAACACCTGTATCTACATTTATTACTGGCACTTTAACTTCAAATTTACCGCGTTCATCCAAGCTGCCCGTTAGTCCACTGATGGTTGCTGGTTCAACCACAAATTGTTTTTTAATCGTGGCAAAACTTACCGATGATAAGTCACTCACTATATTAAATTTGTCTGCGGCAAATGACTGAAATGAAAGCAATATGAAGGTTAAGAAGATTTTAGTTTTCATGTTTATGTTCCTTAATTAACGTTATTAAAACCCTGAGCGTACAATGAAAGGTATAGTAAAGTCGTCGACCACACAATAATGGGTAGCTTGGTCTCTATTGTTGATGGTCTTTTAGCCATTTCATCCACGACCAAAACTGGAACAATATTTATTAGCTTCGACTTTTCGAGATTAGTATATCCTTAAAGTCTTACCATAGCGTCAGTCGATATTTTTGAGTAATATCACATGGTTATCTTTATATTGTGAACGCTGTCAATTATATTCATGAAAGCAATATAGTTTTGTTATGCTCTATTGATAATTTATTTTTATTCATTAAATGGGCATGGCTATCGAGCAAGTTTTTTAATTTTGGGGTAATGATATTCTTGCAATATGGCCGTTTTGGATCGCTGTAGTAATAGTTTTGAATGGATTCGTCAGACAGTTTGAATTGGTTAAATGTATAAGCGCGAGTGATCAAGGGCGTGTCAAATTCATCTTGGAGTAATGCGAGGTTGTGTTTTATTTCGGTCATTTGGTAGGGTTCCATTGCATATACCGCACTCCGGTATTTATCTCGCATCGAATGGATGTTGGTACTGCTGTGGGTATGTAAGTGAATGGAAATTAGATTTTTTAAGCTGATGACTTCGGGCATATAAGTAACAATAATCCCTTCTGAAAACCAGTCGTGTTCACCAACGGAAGACAGCCAACCTTGTTCTACTTTTGTCACTCCGTGCAAAGATAAAAAGATAGCCTCTGTACACCAATAACATGTGCCGCTGAGACCGATTGTTTTAATTGTATTATCCATCATCCTTCCTTGTTAAATCTTATCTATATGACAAACCCCACGGTTAACTGAATGCGAAGTAAGGTTTAAACCCATTTAATTATGGACCATTTGAATGTGACGGAATGAGGTTTTACTCAATTATTTTTTATAAATCTGATTGCTCTGCCTCGAAATGAGGTGACATGAAACGGATCATAGGCTTTGAGGACGTTGTCTGAAAAAGAAAATCTACGTTATGATAGTTAGTTGATGATCTTATATGGCGAGTGCTCTTTTGAATAACTACAAATTATTACCGGCGTTAATTGCGATATTACAAACGCGTAATTTAACCGAATCTGCACGACAGCTCAATGTCACTCAATCGGCAATGAGTAAAACCTTAATGCAAATTCGCGCGGCGTTTCATGACAAGATCGTGATCAGAGAGGGCAATCAGTTTGTATTGACGCGTAAGGGCGAAGCGTTAAAAGCGCAATTACCCGTATTGATGCAGACGTTAGATAATTTGTATTTACCGAGTAAGATGGATCCCAGCCAATGCCAACGTAAATTTACTTTAGCCTCGAGTGATTATGTCGCGCAAGCGATCTTACCGTCAATATGTTGTGAGCTTGCTGCCAATGCTGCTAGTGCCAGTGTTGAATATCAATTGTGGCATAAAGACAAGCTAACTGAGTTGGCTGACATGCCGCTGGATCTAGTGAGCACGATTACGGATCTTGTGCCTGAGAACTTACATGGAAAAAGTATCGGTGAAGATCAGCTGGTGGTTGTATGTCGCCGTCAGCACCCTTTGTGTTTGAGTGATGAATTATCGGTGACCGAGTATATTAATGCGAAGCATGTATTGATCAGTGGGGGTGGCGATAAAGACAGCTCCGTTGATTTAGCCTTATCGGCATTGGGTGAGCAGCGCCAGGTTTTTGCATCGGTACCCTTCTTTCAATCGGCGATTGAACTGTTATTAAAAACGGATACCTTATTGACGACGCCACTACACATTGCGGCTGATTTTGCACAAACATACGATCTTCGGGTCATGCGACTTCCTATTACGCTTAAACCGCAGCAATATTACTTGTTATGGCATGCGAAACACCATCAAGACCCAGAGCATACTTGGTTCAGAGAGTTATGTTTTCCCTTCCTAAACAAGCACCTTGAGCGTACTAAAATCCTAGGTATGAAATTAATACATGCCAATAAGTCGTAAATGCAATTTTAACTCATGCTTTGGCTGTATTAATATGAGGGTAGATAAGGGCAACTGATTAACCTTATATAACAATATAATAAACGAGGAGTTGGAATGGAATTAACTGCGTGGATGTCTTTAGCGCTGATTTGTGTGATGGGGGCGATGACGCCGGGTCCGAGTTTGGCGGTTGTGTTAAAGCATACTATCTCTGGTGGCCGTGTTAATGGTGTTGCAGCCAGTATTGCTCATGGTGTGGGTGTCGGTGTGTATGCCTCGTTAACAGTGGTCGGTTTGGCGATTGTGATCCAACAAACACCGTGGTTATTTAGTGTGATTAAATATGCGGGCGTTGCTATGTTACTGCGCTTGGCTTACAAGGCGTTAACCTCAAAACCTGCATTGGATGATGTGGACCAGCAAGAGGATACGGTAACCTTAAAAGAGAGTATCGTACAAGGTTTTATGATCGCGTTTCTGAATCCTAAATTAGCGATTTTCTTTTTAGCTTTGTTCGGTCAATTTGTCGAAGCGGATGCGAGTTGGTTACACAATCTGATCATGGTGGGGACTGTATTTAGTATTGATACCTTGTGGTATTGCATCATTGCGATTGTATTATCGCAGTCGTCATTGCTTGCTAAATTAAAAAATAATGTGCACAAGATTGATAAGGTCACTGGCGTGGTCTTACTGGCTGTCGCTGCACGAGTCGCAATCTAGGTTTTTATAGGCATATAGAAACAAAAAAGCACCACAACTTTTCCTGTCGATAACAGTTGCTGTGGTGCTTTTGCGCTATTGCGGGTATTAAAACAGTCAGTATAATTACGCTGTTAGGGTTACTTTACCAACCGATTTTCCTGATCCTAAGTGATCGTGTGCTTGTGCAACTTCCCAAATTGAATAGTTGCTGTCATCAATAATTGGCATGATCTTACCTGCATCTACCAGTGCTGAAATTTCAGTTAAGATGCGGCCATGTGACTCGTGGTTAATGCCGTGACATAATGGGATTAGCATTAACACACTGTGGAATGACAAGCTTTTTAGTGCCACTTGTAGTACGTTTTCAATGGGTAAAATTGTGGCTACGTGACCATTGAATTTCGCTGCTTCAAATGATTTCTGGATGTTTTCGCCTGCCACAGTATCAAAGATTTTATCAAAGCCAGTACCGCCGGTATGTGCTTGTACATAGTCAGCCACTGTTTCTGTCGTGAAATCCACTAAGTTGTCTGCACCCACTGTTTTTGCGAGCTCAGCGTTTGCAGGTGAGTGAGTCGATGTAACCGTTGCGCCAAGTACTTTAGCAAGTTGTACTGCGATGTGACCTACGCCACCCGTTGCACCATGAATCAGTACGTTATCGCCAGCTTGTACATTCATTTTGTTTACTAGCGCTTCATATGATGTGATAGCAACTAGTGGTAATGCAGCGGCTTGTTTCATCGTCAATGTTTTAGGTTTTTGCGCCATTAAACGCGCATCAACTAACATGAATTCTGCGAGTGCACCGTCAACACCATTAATGCCGCCAGCCATACCGTAAACTTCGTCACCAAGGTTGAAGTTTGATACGTCTTCACTGACTTCAACAACGATACCAGCAACATCACCGTGTAGTATTTCTGGTAAGTTTGCAGACCAAGGCAGTTCAATTGAACGTAACATAGTATCAAGCGGGTTTACGCTTGTTGCTTTTACTTCAACAACCATGTGGCCTGATTTTAATGTTGGTTTTGCTTTTTCTACTAATTGAAAAACGTCGCTTGAACCGATTTCTTTGATGATCATTGCTTTCATGGTTTGTGCCTCATTCGTTAAGATGGGGCTATTCTATGTTTTGTTTAATGAACCAACAATAACCCTTTAAGCAAACTACTTTTGCTTTTTAGGCAATAATAAAGAAATAGTTAGTCACGCCTGACAAGAGTCAATTTCGTTACTCGTGACATAGAGTGAACGGCGAGACACAAATTTAAGTGCAAAGACCAAGCTCACCATCAGGGTATAAATAATACTTGTCGCAGCAAGTACCGCCCACCATCCCCCGATTTGCCAGCAGTAAATAAGAATAAAGCCACCGACACTACCGCCTGAATAGTACATGACAAGGTATAGTGCGGTTGCGGTTGATTTACCTTGTGTCGCACTGCGGCCAATATGGCTGTAAGCGAGAGCATGAATAAAGAATGCGCCAGCGCTTAATACTAATAAACCGATAATGATTGTCAGCATCGTTTGTAGCGATAGGATGATGAGCCCGACCAGGCTAATGCCGATCCCGAGTAATAGCCCGCTGAATAAGGAGTGGTTATGCAACCAGCGGCCACTGAACTTTGCTGATAAGGTACCGCTGAGATAACACAAGAACATCAGTGATAATAAGCTAGCGGGTAAGGATATGGGCGCGGCAGATAATTTAAATCCCATCACTGAAAAAATATTAATGAATACCGAAAAATTGAGCCCTCCAATCAACATAGCAAAAATCAGATTCGGGTTTTTAATATGCCTGACTATTTGTACTACATGATGCTGTAACCTGCCTTGTCGGTCGATAAAGTGGTGTTGTTTTAATATTAGCGGAAATATAATAAGCAGTGCTATGCCACTGATTATCGACATCGCAAGCGTCGTCCACTGTAAGCCGATTGCATCGGTCATGACGCCGCCATATATACGACCAATAATACCGCCTAAAGTATTGGCACTGATGTAACCGCCCATTGCGATCAACATTGCTGGTGGCTCTAATTCTTCTGCCATATACGCCACTGCCACGGCAATAAATCCTGCCAGTGCAATGCCAAGCACAGCACGCAGTAATATTAAAGTGTGTAGATCTACGCTAATAAACATTAAAAAGTTAATACAGGGGATCAGTATTAAACTGCAACGCATGATCGGTCTGCGGCCAATTATTTCAGATAAGATTGCCCAAGGCAGCAGTGATAAGGCGATAGCTAAGGTGGTGCTGGAAAATAACCAGTTAACCTGTAATTCGGTGGCGTTGAATTTAACCATGAAATACGGCAGCAAAGGCTGAAAATAATATAAGTTACAAAACACCAGAAATGAGCCCAGTCCAAGCCCTAAGGTTACTTTTTTATAATCTTGAGAATGCAGTGCAATCATTGATCTGTCCTAGTAATAGCTAAGGTAATGGCATGTTCTGCTTTATTAGAGTCATGCAGTACTAACAATGCTTATAGACTAGCGATCTAATGCTAATATGAAAAATATATAAATATCATAGAAGGTATCTATTTTAGTTATGCTTAATTCTAAAATACTGCATTATTTTGCCACGATTGTTGCACAGGGCAGTTATACCAAGGCGGCCGAGCATCTTGGTATTGCCCAATCTGCGCTGAGTATTGCCATGCGTAAATTTGAAGATCAAATAGGTATGCCATTATTGATCCGCAGCAGCAAAGGCGTGGTCGTGACCAAAGAAGGGGAAGTACTGCTTGAACACAGTAAAGGTATTCTTGCCCGTATTAGCGATGCTGAAACTGCGTTAAGTGATTTGCGAGGTTTAGAGCAAGGAGAGGTGAGTATCGGTATTCCGGGGATGATGGGCTCGTATTTCTTTCCCGAGATATTAATGGCCTTTAAGTTTAAGTACCCCAATTTAAACTTGAGCATTATGGAGGGGGGCACGCAAACGATTAAAGAGAAATTACTTTCAGGTGAATTAGATTTAGGCGTGATCGTCGATGATCATGTGCCTGATAGTTTGCAAGTTCAGCGTTTTATTCGTCCACAAATGGTGGCTGCAGTCGGTAAAAATCATGCCTTGGCAGATGCTAAATCGGTGACCTATGCAGACTTTTTTACCCATGAGTTAGTGATGTTTAAGGCGGGCTATTTTCATCGTGAAGTGATTGATGGCCTGTGTAAAGACAATAATATGACCGCAAATTATTCTTTTGAAACAAACTTGATCACCATGATCCTTAATATTGTTAAAAATGAATTTGCCATTACTGCGTTATTGGAGTTAGTCACAGATCAAGAAGCGGACGTTAAAGGCATACCGTTTGATCCACCTATTTATTTGGATCTGGCACTTGCGTGGCGTAAAGATGGGTATTTGTCTTTGGCTAATCGACGCTTTGTTGAATTTACCCTTGCGCAGGTGAGTGAATAGAAAATTAACGATAGCTTTAAAAATATGAGCAATATTGTACTATAAAGTAATGCAATAATAGGATGAGTAATAAGATGTCTCAAGTCAGCAAGGAAAAAGCTGAATTTAAAATTGTAGATGCCTTTAACGGGTTGGAAATTGTCGATGCTGATTATCAAGAACAGACATTTTCTAAACACGTACATGAAGGTTATACGATAGGTGTTATAGATAAAGGTGCACAACGGTTTGACCGCACTGGCAGTACCCATATTGCGGATGAGAACTCGATTATTTTTGTGAATGCCGATGATGTCCATACGGGGGAGTCTGCGACACAAGACGGTTGGCGGTATCGGGCTATGTATCCTCATCCGTTACATTTTGAGAATATGACGAATGATCTTTATGATGGTCAGTTTCATGCGCCTTATTTTAGTCATGCTGTGGTTAAAGACCCACAGTTATCAGCGCAATTAAGATTACTCTTTACTCAGATCGATAGTAATGCCTCAAAGTTACTCATTGAAACAATTTTATACAGCATCATGATGAACATGACCCTTCGGCATTCATCGATGAGAAATACACCTAGTGATATATCGGGCAGTAAACAGAGATTATTGCTAGTGAGAGAATATCTTGATGCGTATCCTGAAGAGGATGTGTCACTTATAACGCTGGCTACTATGGCTGGGCTAAGTCAGTTTCATTTCATTAGCCAATTCAAAAAGTCGTTTCATATTGCCCCTCATGGTTATCAGATACAGATGCGATTAAAGAAGGCTAAAACATTGTTAATGCTTGGTGTTAAACCTGTGCAAGTGGCGGCTGATTGTGGTTTTCACGACCAGAGTCATTTCAATCGACATTTTAAAAAAGCGATAGGTACATCCCCGAGAAAATTTCAAAAACAAGCAGTTTTGTACAAGATGCCTTAGCACTTTAACTTTAAGCTACTTCTAAATATTGAAGGAGTTTACTTATGCTAAATGAAACTGGTCTTGCTTACCGCCCTATAACTGGTGATGTAAAAATAATTAATAGTGCGGTGATAGATATTATGCCGTTGGCTCTGGCGACAGTACCCTGGGGGATCTTATGCGGTTCGTTAGCAATTAACATAGGATTGACTGCTATCCAGGCTCAGTTAATGTCTTTATTGGTTTTTGCTGGCGCTGCACAACTGGCTAGTATTACTATTATGGGGGCTGGGGGAGCCATCTCATCTATTTTCTCATCTACTTTTGTGATCAGTTCTCGTCATCTTTTGTATTCAGCCGTGTTTAGAGAGCATGTTCGGCAGCGTTCTTTTTTATCACGAAGTTGTATTGCCTTTTTTCTCACGGATGAAATGTTTGCAGTGACTTGTGCTTATATCGAAAAACATAAGACCTTCTCTGCGATATATGCGATAAGCGCTGGTATTACGTTTTATATCGTTTGGAATGTCTCAACGTTTGCAGGCATTGTTGCGGGACAATACATTCCGAACCTAGAAAGTTTAGGGTTAGAGTTTGCGATAGCCGCGACCTTTATTGCCATCGTTATCCCGTCAATTAAAGATTTACCAATACTCATTGCTGCCATTGTGAGTGGTTTTAGTGCCTTAGTATTATCCATTTACATACCTGATTCAGCACTTTTTATTGCAACTATTTGTGGCATGTTAGCGGGCTATTTCACCTCAATTAAGGAGTAACATGATGGAGCATTTCTGGCTAGTATTAGGTGGGATGACATGTATTACATTTTCATGTCGGTATTTGTTTTTATCTCGCAGTGTTTCATTTGAATTAAGCCCAAGAATAAAGCGTGCACTAAGCTTTACAGCCCCCGCTGTATTAACCGCAATGTGGGTGCCGATTGTATTTCTAGGTCATCAAAGCAGTGAGATGGCATTTTTTAATAGTCCCTTTTTATATGCGGGTCTATTGACCGTGTTATTAAGTTTAAAGATAAAGAACACCTTAGCTGTGGTTTTTATTGGTATGTGTGTTTTTTTGGTACTCCGGTTTACTCTATAAACTAGGTACTTAGGTTTACTTTGTAAAAATGTCATTTGAAATATATGATATCGGCCTAGTTAGTCAGTTAAATCACATGATGTGGTAAGGAGTAATATGCAGATCACGACCTCACGTTTAACTATGCGGCAGATGACTACGCAAGATTGGCCGTTGTTTTTGCGTTTACATACAGAATCACGTGTGATTGAAAAATGTTTTGATCAACCAAGTGACGATGATATTCGCGTTAAGTTTGAATCGCGTTTACCTCGATGGTCTGTCACTTCTGGTGCTTGGCTGTGTTTGGTGATCACGGATGTTGACACAAATACAGCGGTTGGAATCACGGGATTTGATTATGATGGCCGATCTGCAGAAGTAGGTTACCTGTTATTACCAGAATACTTTGGTCTGGGCTATGCCACTGAGTCATTACTGGGTGTTATCGCTTGGGCAATGCGCGTGCACCTTATTTCTGTATTTCAAGGTATTGTCACAGAAGGTAATAGTGCTTCAGAAAAGGTATTGGCGAAGTGCGGTTTTAAGCTTAATGAAGTAATAGCACAAGCATATAGCATAGGTGGTGTTTTATATGCAGATCGGATTTATAAACTCAATACAAGTTCACAAGCTTAATGTTGTGAACTTGTATCTAGCTGTTGGTTATGTTCTTAGGCAGCTTGATCGTTTTTTATTATTGGATTCACCAGCCAAGGCGCTAAATTTGCCGTCATCTCTATTTCAGCGTCATCTAGCCATTGGTATCGCTTAGTGTACATTTTACGTTTGGTTTTTTTCAATGTCAGTGGATCTTTTCGTGGGGTAAACACTGACAATCCAAACATGTATGGGTCGATTTTTGTCGCTTCAAACTCGTCCCACAAACCATCGTAATCAAAGGTTACTGAGTTTCGTTTAGAGCCTATATAGCGTATTGCTTGATAGATATGACCTTTATTGGAAATCGCTTTTACTTCACTGACCCCTAAAATACGGGACAGCATTAACGCCATTTCAACCAATAATGATTTAGTGCGTAAACCATGTACTGATTTGGTTAGCTCTTTAATCAGCGCATGGCGATTTTCTACTGCATCACGAGGACCTTGCAACATACCAATATGCATTGTTTTAGTATGTGTGCCAGAGATATTACAGGCTAAAGCATAGACACTTTGGTCCTGTTCGTTAACTAAACGAATGCCAATACCACCTTCTCGTCTTGTGCCTCGGTGTAGCTGAATTCGATATGTTTGTTCGCTTAAGCTTTTGAACTCTAAGATGGTAATACCTTCATCAGAAACAACCGCACTCGCGTGTTTCCCAAAAGTCTCATCAATAAACTGGTAATGTTGTGTTAAGTACTTAACACGTTCCGTACTTGACCAGTTAACACAAAGATAAGGTTTTAGCGGCTTTTCTATGACCTCGGGGGTGTTCTTTAATATGAGTTTTAAATTTTCACGGGAAAAAAGAGTCACCATCGCATTGACAGCTTTGCTGTTTGTTACGGCCCAAAAATAGAATCGCCCTTTTTTTTGTATTTTTCTCATACCTTTAGCATTAGGGTAAATAAGATCGGCGAAGTCAAAGATGTTAGTTGTAGACATCAGTTTGTTATTCCTAGTTGGGCTATTATTTAGATTTTAAAGTGAGGTTTATTACATTGTTCAATATTTGTATCTTACGATATTAACACCTTTAATGTCGAATTTATATGGAATCTAGCGCCACATTAATTTCATTTAACCTTACCGTTATGCAGGGTTATTATACTAAAAATAGTGCTTTTAACTAATTATCTTTTGTATGTGTTTGTAAGGTTAGGGGGGAACTGCCGCTTAATGTATCCGAAAAACAGATGGAAACTGACTTTTAGTTATGTTTTTTCGCTATAGAATAGCCGTCATAATAAATATTTATAAAAGTATGATTACGATAATGATTGTGACATACAGATTGATGATGTGGAGGACTAAAGATGAGAACAAGATTAGACCGTATTAGACACGCGATTTTATTTGAGATAATTGGCCTAGTGGCGATTATGGGTATATTAAGCCAGTTAGGTTTTGAGCTTGGTCATGTCGGTGCTATGGGCGTATTGTTTTCGGTTGTGGCGACGGGTTGGAACTATGTATACAACATTGGTTTTGATAAATACATGTTGAAAAAAATGGGAACCGTGACGAAAACAACCCTGATCCGTATTGTGCATAGCATCGGTTTTGAAGGCGGCTTACTGTTTTTAACTATCCCGTTTATGGCGTGGTTTTTAGACTTAAGCTTATGGGATGCGTTTGTGCTTGATATCGGCATGGTTGTTTTCTATTTGTTTTACGCTTATATCTATAACTTGGCATACGATAAGCTATTTCCAGTGCCTGAGATGGCAGCCCAATAGATCTCTTCAAAAGACGGTGACTGAATAGAGTCACCGTGTTTTTCTTCACTTGCCTTTAGCTATTAATATTAGTCTAATTCGCTTTTCTCTTGATATAATAGTCAGCTCTTCTTTTTTATTGTTGAACTCCGCATGACACAACCAACCACAATGACCTTTTTCGAACGTTTTGAAACCGATATTCTTTCTGGAAAAAAGACCATTACTATTCGTGATGAAACAGAAAAATTTTATGTCCCAGGTTCGACGGTGACCGTTTCTACGTTAGAAGGTGGACGTGAATTTTGCCAACTATCCATCCTCTCCGTAGATCCCATTTTATTTACTGAGTTGGCTGATTACCATGCTGAGCAAGAAAACATGACATTAGCAGTGCTTAAAGGTGTGATCCAAGATATTTATCCCGGGATTGAGCAGCTATATGTCGTGTCTTATAAGCTCGTTGGTGCGGATTAATCGATAATTTGTAGCACGATCTTACCACGCGCGCGTTGTGACTCACTTAACGCATGTGCTTGCTTAACATCTTCTAATGGAAATATCTTATCTATGTGTACGCTCATTTGGCCATTATCAATGAGTGTCGCAATGCTTTGAAGATCGGCCGCGTTAGGTGTCACCCACCAACGCTGTGCATTGACGTTTTTTTCTGCCGCCTGGGCGATATTGACGTCATCCAATAAAGACACTAACTCACCATCGTTTTTAATGACTTGTAATGAACGTTGTAAAATATCATCACCACCGACGGCGGCAAGTACGCTATCTACTTCATCAATCACATCTTCAAAGCGTTGAGTACGGTAATCAATGAATTCGTCGACGCCTAAATTTTTTACAAAATCTGCTTTCGATGCAGACGCGGTGCCGATGACATAAGCACCAAGTGATTTGGCAATTTGAACTGCAAAGCTGCCGACACCTCCTGATGCGTTATGAATAAGAACCCTGTCGCCAGCCTTTAATTTACAGCCATATACAAGAGACTGCCAAGCTGTTGTTGCTGCCAGTGGTACTGCGGCAGCTGTTAGGGTATCTATCGATTTTGGTTTTGTTGCAACAAGGTTACTATCAACGGCAATATACTCTGCGTAAGCACCTTGTTTTGCAATTGGGGCATAAGTAAAAACGGCATCACCGATGCTGAAATTGTTAACATCTTTGCCCATTTCCGCTATTTCACCAGCCGCATCTCACCCCAATATTAAAGGTAATTGGTGCTCACCACTGCTTTGTAAAAATCCTTCTCGTACCATCCAATCGACAGGATTAACCGCCGCGCCATGTACTTTAATTAGCACTTGGTTATCTGCAATTTCAGGTTTGGTTAATTCACCTAAAGTAAGTTGGTCTGCATTTCCGTATTGTTCGATATAAATAGCTTTCATGATGCCTTCCTTGTCTTGTTTCGTTGATGTAGTTAATTTGCCAAAAATAATTAATATCGTCTAATTGATTGTTTGGATGATACATATTGATGTTGTCAATATGTTAAATTACACTGGTTGTATTCCTTACTTAATCAATACAGAGATATGGCCAACCTAGATTTAAATTTGATGGTTATTTTTGATGCCATCATGCAAGAGCAATCCATTACGCTTGCAGCACAACGGTTATCAATGACACAGCCATCTGTGTCGAATGCAGTTTCTCGAATGCGCCATGTTTGGCAGGACCCATTATTTGTTAAAAAAGGGCGAGGGATAAGACCGACACCTTTTGCGGAATCGATGTGGCGAGAGATTGAAGCGCCGTTACATTCAATTAGAAGTGCTTCTCAGCAGCAGGCATTTGATATTCGTGGTATTAAACGCACTTTTCGTATTGCGCTTACAGATTGGATGGTTGATATATTTTGGCTGCCATTACGGCAATTGATTGAGGAGCAAGCGCCTGACATTAATATTCACGCAGTACCCTATGCTGTAAACGGAGAACGGCTATTGCTGGATGCCGATGTTGATATGGTGCTCGATTATTACGAAGGCAGTAATGAGCGAGTGAAAACGCAATGGTTGTTTGATAATCATTTTGTCTGTGCGATGCGGGCAGAACATCCGTTGGTAAATCAAACATTAGACTTAACAACATTTGCGCAAGCGGAGCATTTATTGATGTCATTGTCAGGTGATGCGTCAGGAGGTGTTGATACGATATTGAGCAAGCAAGGTCTGGAGCGGCGTATCGCGATGACTGTGAATCACTGCTATAACTTGCCGAAGCTACTTGAAAATACCAATTTGATCACGACTATTCCGCTGCCTGTGATCTTAGACAGCGTTAAGTCTGGCCAGTTAGTTGTACGTAAGTTACCTTTTGATTTAGAACCCGGTCCGATATCCATGTCTTGGCACCTACGTAATGATCGTGATCCAGCGTTACAGTGGTTAAGGAAAAAGGTGTTAGAAGTGTTGCAGGTACACTTAAATCCAAGATTGGAGTCGCTATTATAAATGAGTGGGTGTTTATTGTTTAAAACCGTGTATTTAGCGTAGTAAGCTAGATGTAATTAATATAACTTGCCCTCTCTGCACATGCTAAAGGGCAAGCAGACTAATTATGTTTACTCAGTTACAAGCGCACGACTAAACTCTATTTCGGCTTTAAAACCAATTGCACCTTCACCACGATAAGTCATTTCACCAACTAATTGTTTTCCTTCATTGTCTGATGTGAATTTTAATTGAATTACGAGTTGATTATTTCTGCCTCCGATGATCATATCGCCACCACGATGCCAAGGGGCTGAAGTGCCACCCCATTGATTGTATACTTCAAATGTATTGCCAATTATGTGTGTAGCTTTAAAACCAATAGCACCTTCACCTTCGTACACCATCGTACCTTCGAATGTTTTTCCATTATCGGGAGAGGTGATATCCATAGAGACAACATTTTGATTATCACGACCGCTTAATACCCAAGTGCCACCTTCGTGCCAAGGCGCTGAAGTACCACCCCATTGGTTTTTAACCGTATACGCAGAGGTTAAATTGCCTTTAAAGCCAATAGGACCTTCCCCGTTATAAACCATAATACCAACAAGGTTTTCGGTATTGTTATTCGTTTCTACGTTAAGCTTGATGCATTTTTGGTTATCTCGGCCGCCAATGGTCCAGATGCCATCTTCATGCCAGTCACCCGAAGCGCCACCCCATCGTACTTGAGCGCGATAAGCATTACCGTATTCAGCAGTGGCTCTAAAATCAATAGGTCCTTCGTTCTTGTAATTGATAACACCGGTAAACGTTTCACCGTTATCATTCGATTCGATGTCTATGTTAACTACAAGCTGATTGTCACGACCACCTAGAACCCATGTTGAACCTTGCTGCCAAGGTGCTGAAGTACCACCCCATTGGTTTTGTACTTGATATGCCGACATATTAAATTCCTTTTAATGATTAGTTTTCACGTTGATTTAAATATAAATTGAGTATTTCATTAATCATTTAACAACCCCTTTAGAGGTATTTTAAGCGTATGTCTCAACGAATATTTTCACAATGAAGAACAGAATAATAAAGCTAGGATCATTCAATTATATCGAGTAGTACCAGAATCATTGTCGCGTAATGTTACCTCGTACGGATTGTGAGTTTTTACACTAATTTGATTATTACTGCTGAACAAGGATAATAGCGCTCTTTATCTGATAAAGAATTTAGTTTAATGCGCCTTGATAAATTTGTTTGTAAAAGTACTGAGTTAAGCCGAACCGAAGCAACCGCTATGATAAGTGGTGGTTGTGTCGCGGTTAATAACGCAGTCGTTTGTGATGTGGCAACGCAGGTGCATGAAAACAATCATATCTGTTTAAATGGCAAGACGCTGACAGCAAGAGCGTCTCGTTATATCCTCATGCATAAACCTGCTGATACTATTTGCTCTAATATCGATGAAGCTTACCCGTCATTATTTAATTATATCGATGTCGCTAATGCATCCGAATTACATGTTGCAGGGCGCTTAGATGCAGATACGACTGGGCTCGTATTGGTAACAGATGATGGGCGTTGGTCATTTAATATTATTACCCCAACCAAGCATTGCCAAAAGATCTATCGTGTTGGCTTATCTCGCTCAATTAGCGATGATGTTGCCGCTAAATTTGCCCATGGCGTACTATTACAAGGTGAGCAGCAATTAACACGTCCGGCAATCTTAGAGGTTGTATCACCGAAAGAAGTATTACTGACAATTACCGAAGGTAAATTTCATCAAGTGAAGCGTATGTTTGCAGCTGTAGGGAATCGGGTGGTGAGCTTACATCGCGAAAAAATTGGCGCGATACAGTTGGATGTTGAAGTCGGGCTGTGGCGTTATTTAACCGATGATGAAGTGAATTCATTTGCCAGTTGATGTCCTAACGTCTAGATAAATAAGCCTAAAGCGTTGCAGCAGGGATGATGACGAACGCCATTTTGGCTATGTCATTGATCACTCTGAATATAATGTAGAGTATTATGTTTAAAATCAAACAATTAATAGAGTGAAGTTGATATCGAGGGTACAATCACAGCGTAAATATCTTTTATGTGATGAAATTAAGGCTTTTCTCTGTGTACACCGAACAATTTATGATGTTGCTGGCGGTATTTGAGCGCGCAGCACTGATGCTCATGGCATTATTTTTCTTAACACGCACCAATTTATTCCAACATATTGTTATCAAAACCCGACGAAACCCCGTTGAAACAGCCCTCATCTCGGTACTTTTCATTCTATTTGCTGTTTTTAGTAACTACACGGGTGTCAATGTTGAAGGGTCTCTCATCAATGTTCGCATTATTGCCGTCTTATCTGGTGGGATCATTTTTGGTCCTTGGGTGGCTATTCCTGCGGGCATTATTTCAGGTTTACACCGCTATATTATCGACATGGACGGACCAACATCATTAGCTTGTTTAATTTCCAGTACGATTGCGGGATTATTAGCAACTTGGATCCATTTTCGATGCCACAAAAAATCTTACGCAAAATGGGGCATTATTGTCGGTATGCTCTGCGAGATTTTAACCATGATTTTAATTGTGATCCTATCTGAAGATAAGGAACTCGCGTACACGATTGTTGAACACATTAGCGTGCCGATGATTGGTGGTGCTGTATGCATTGGGCTTATTATCAAATTGGTTCAAGATTTAGATGACGAAAAAGATTTAATCGCCGCCAAACAAGCAAAACTTGCCCTCGATATCGCCAATAAAACCTTACCTTACTTTCGCAATAATCACCGCGACTCGCTGACCAAAGTATGCAGTATTATTCGTAAAGAAACGAATGCAGACGCCGTCGCTATTACCGATGTAAAAGACGTATTGGCTTATGTTGGTATTGGTCAAAAAAACTACTTGGATACTTACCACAAGATCAGTGAAATGACCCAGCAGGCGGTTAATACGGGCGAACAAATAATTAGTAATAATCTTAATGTACACGGCTTTCATTCGCTGTTAATTATCCCATTGTGGGAAAGCGGCGTAGTTAGCGGTACGTTTAAAATATTTTATCGCCAACCACACCGTATTCGACCGTCATTACGTGAAATGACCATCGGCTTATCGCAACTGATTTCCACTCAAATGGAAGTTTCACGTCTTGAGCAGTTGAAAACCATGGCGAGTAAAGCAGAGCTTTCTGCATTACAAAGTAAAATTAACCCACACTTTTTGTTCAATACTTTGAATGCCATTTCCACACTAGTACGTATTAATCCCGATAAAGCCCGTCAATTGATAGCCAATTTAGCCGACTTTTTACGTTATAACCTAGAACGTAATAATGACTTGATCGATATCCAAGAAGAATTACAACAAGTAAGAGATTATGTCGCTATTGAGCAAGCTCGATTTGGTGATAAGCTCGAAGTTATATTTGATGTTGATGATGTGCATCCAACTATTCCTTGTTTATTGATTCAACCCTTGGTAGAGAATGCAATTCAGCATGGTATTCAACCTTCTTGCCAGCCCGGTAAAGTCAATATTTCGGTAAAGCGCGATGCGCAACGCTTCAAAATCACTATTCAAAATACTGGGATAGGAATTAGCCAACACGTCATTGATAAGCTCTATAACGGCACGATGGAAAGCCATCATATTGGTTTAATGAATGTGCATCAGCGGATCTTATTATTATATGGTGAGGGTTTGTATATTAAACGTCTTGAGCAAGGCACTGAAATAGTATTTTACGTCAATGAATTGAATTGAATAGAATAGAAAGGAAAGGTAACAGCATGTTGAAAGCCCTGATCGTCGAAGATGAATATTTAGCAAGGGAAGAACTGACATATTTAATTGAACGCTATAGTAATATCGAGATTATCGCTACCTTTGATGATGGTTTAGAAGCCTTTAAGTATCTGCAAACTAATAAGGTCGATATCGCTTTTTTAGACATTAATGTACCGTCAATTGATGGTATGTTACTCGCACGTAATATCCATCAATTTTCTGAAAAACCACATATTGTGTTTACCACCGCTTATAAAGAATTTGCAGTGGATGCATTTGAACTAGAGGCCTTTGATTATTTATTAAAACCACTGAATGAAAAGCGTATTATTGGGCTATTAGCCAAGTTAGAAGCGACTCACCAATGCCAAGCCATCCAGCCTGAAGAAGTCAGAGCTAAAACCATTAATTTGATTAAGGATAACCGTATTTTCGTTACCGCCATCGATGATATTTATTATGCGGTAGCTAATGAGAAGGTGACTAATGTGTTTACTAAAGAAGATGCTTTTATTGTCCCTTTTACCATGAGTGAATTAATCAATCGCTTACCTGAACCGCGCTTTTTTCGCAGTCATCGTTCTTACTGTGTAAACATAGATAAAATTCAGGAGATCATCCCTTGGCTGAACTGTACCTATCAACTCAAAGTGCGTGACATCGGCAGTGAAATACCCGTCAGTCGCAGCAATATAAAAGCATTTCGTGAATTAATGAAATTGTAATTCATACCGTTATATTGCACTTCATACCGTACTCATTGCATCTCATTTTTTATTGTTTTCCGCCTATTGTTATCTCCTGCGGACCCCGTATTTTAGTGGCTTAACAAGGTGATCAATACCGTCGCCTTCATGCTTTTCAATTCGTTGGAGATTTACCTATGACGACTCAAATATCAAACCGAGATCGACTATTTACGTTGCTTGGCACTATCATCACCCAATTTGCATTAGGGTCGGTGTATACGTGGAGTCTATTTAATTCACAACTGGCAGATAAGTTATCTGTGCCGGTTAGCCGTGTGGCTTTTTCTTTTGGTATTTTAAGTTTATCGTTAGCCATTGCATCATCATTATCTGGCAAACTGCAAGAACGTTTCGGTGTGCGTAAAGTGACCATTTGCGCGGGTTTATTACTGGGTGCGAGCTTATCGCTAACCGCCTATGCTTCGAACCTGATCTTACTGTATGTATTCGCGGGTTTGTTAGTGGGCTTTGCCGATGGTACTGGTTACCTGATGACTCTATCTAATTGTGTGAAACTCTTTCCCGAGCGTAAAGGTTTGGTCTCTGCGTGTGCCATTGGTGCATACGGTTTAGGCAGTCTTGGTTTTAAATATATTAATATGTATTTCCTAACCAATAGTGGATTAGAAAGTACCTTTAATACTTGGGGGTTAATTGCCATGGTCATGGTTATTATTGGTGGTCTAATGATGAAAGACGCACCCAAGCAAGAACCACAAATGGCAGATGCAACGCCTGTTCGTGATTACACCCTCGCAGAGGCTGTGAAAAGCTCACAGTTTTGGATGCTGGCATTGGTGTTTTTAACAGTTTGCATGAGCGGTTTGTATGTTATTGGTGTCGCTAAAGATATCGGCGAGGGTTATGAGCATTTACCTATGGCGGTTGCTGCAAGTTCGGTTGCGATTATTGCCATTGCTAATCTAAGTGGTCGTTTAGTACTAGGGGTGCTTTCAGATAGTGTTAGTCGTATTAAAGTGATCGCAATTGCACTGTTTATCTGCTTAGCTGGCGTATCTGCATTACTTTTTGCTGAGCAAAGTATGTTCAGTTTCTACTTTGCCTTGGTATGTATCGCTTTTAGTTTTGGTGGCACTATCACCGTGTTCCCATCATTGATCAGTGATTTCTTCGGCTTAAACAACCTGACAAAAAACTATGGCTTAATTTACCTTGGTTTTGGTATTGGCAGTATCATTGGTTCTATCGTTGCATCAGTGTTCGGTGGGTTTGCGGCAACCTTCTATCTTATGTTAGGGCTATTAGTCATCTCGCTTATTATTACACTCACGATCAAGTTGCCGGGGTCACAGCCAACCAGTCTTCCTCGTTCATCACGAAATAATCTTCCAGCCTAGTCTGGTAAGGTTTAGTACGTCGCGAGCGCTTGCATGAACGTTGCTTATTTAAAGAGCGATATAATACGCGGTTTGTTATTGCAAATGAGATGTATTACTATTGGTGGTCGTTATTATTAGGGTGTTATATGTTTATTTTTTCTCAACTATGTTCTCCATCAGCAAATGTATTCAAAAATTATAAACGCAGTGTAATGAGTGTCATGCTTGTTTCCGTACTTGCGGGTTGTGCAACCTCTCCATCATTTAAAGAGGTTGTTAAAGATAACATTTCATCGGAAGTGACTACTTACTTTGAATATAACTTACAGTCTCCCTCTGGTCAGGATATTAACTTAAAACGCTTTGTTGCTGACATCCAAGATGCCGATGTTGTGCTGGTGGGTGAATGGCATACTCATACTGGTATTCATCGTTTTCAAACTGAATTATTACAAAGCATGATTGCAGATAATGACAATGTAACGTTGTCGATGGAGCAATTTACCCGTGATAAACAAGCGATTGTTAATGCTTACTTGGCGGGTGAAATAGGGGAGGGAACGTTAATAAAACAGGGTAATGCATGGCCAAATTATACCAGTGATTATCGCCCGTTAGTGGAGTTAGCCAAAGCCAATAAAATTGATATTATCGCGGCTAATGCACCTAAAAATATTATCCGCTGTATCGCCAAAGAAGGCATCAGCTATGTTGATAAATTACCAGCGGATGAACGCACTTGGTTAGCTGCGAATATTAATATCCAAGACTCGCCGTACAAAACCCACTTTATGGCGTCGATGCATCATGGAGATGAAAGTCAAAACGACAATAAATTTGCTTCACAAGTGACGTGGGATGAAACCATGGCGGAGAGTATTGTTAACTATTTAGCGCGTAATCCGAATAAACAAGTGATGCACATCGCGGGTAAATTTCATACCGAAAATGGTCTGGGAACGGCTGCGAGTATCCTTGCACGCGCACCTGAATTAAAAGTGGTTATTGTCACCCCTGTTGATGTAAATGCTGAGCTCACCATCGCAGAGAAAGCGACAAGTGACTATCGCCTGCAGGTTATTACGCCACCCAAACAATTCGTGAAAGAAGCGAATATGATGGCGTCATTTAAAGGCTTATCTAAGCGTAATGATAAGTTAACGTGTATTGAATAAATGCGTTAAGAAGTCTTTTTAACTGGTTTTAGTGATCGAGCAGGACGGTGATTCCTGCTCGATGAAACGCGCTAAAATCGCAATGACAATAAAACCAAACAGCAAGCGTCCCCATAAAATAGACATCAGATCGGCACCCAATAATAAGATCAAGATGGTATCTTCAATAATGCTGTGCGTTAAGCCTAAAAAGCAGACGGCCAGAAAAATATCACGCTTACTGATCTTGCCTGTACGCGCCTCATCAATTAATAATCCGGCACCAAAACTCAAGCCTAATACTAAGCCAATCACACAGACATTAGTGGTTCCTTTACCTATGGTTAGCGCTTTCAAAAACGGTGATAACAAGGTCTGAATCAGTTTTTCAATACCACACCATTTTAATAAGCGCAGTAATATCATCAGGGCAGCAATGATAAAGAAGATAGAAGCCAGCATGGTTAATTGGGCTATACCCCAATCAAATAGGCTTGAGGATGCGGGCGTAGGTTGCCAAACGATAACGGCAGGTTGTTGCTGCCAGTTTCCCAATAAATAGACTTGATTGGTGATCATACCCAGTATAAAACCACAGCCAATCCGCAGGGGTAAGGTCACGCGCCAAGATATCCCCGATAACTTAGCGACCGCACCTTCAATAGGTAATGCATGCGCCAGTAGCATCATGATGCCAAGGACTGACACTTGGGCGACGGTGAGTGGATTGTCGCCTGCTAAATCAAAAAACACCGCCATGCCCGTATAAATATTGGTGAGCATGGCGGTTGCCCATACCAGCCCCATTTCTTTTGGCAAGCCAACTAAACTCATCAACGGCGCGAGTAGTTTACCTAACCATTGAGTACCGCCAATCATATCTAGTATCTTGACGATAATAAGCGCAGGAACCATGACTTTAAGCAATGTGAGATAAACGCGCCAGACATCGAGGAATAAAGATTTTAAGGTTGTTAGCATGTGACCGTTTCCATGGTTGCGAAATGAATAAGTGTTTTTATGCAGTCTATTATATTCAAGTCGCTAGAAATCATTTCAATAATCGGGTACAAATATGGGTATATATTTCTTATTTACTGAGGTTTAGTTAATTATGTTTCTCGATAGCATTGATAAAACAATTTTACGCCAGTTACAGCAAGATGCTTCAGTGAGTAATTTACAATTAGCCTCTATGATTGGCCTATCGCCACCGGCTTGTTTTAAGCGCGTCAAGAAGTTAAAAAGTGAAGGCATTATAGCCAGCCAAGTTGTATTACTAGACCAAGATAAACTCGGTGCATGTTTACACATGATTGTGAATGTGGAGATGGAACGAGATAGGTTAGACTTGAATGATGGCTTTATCAAACATATTCGCACCGCTCCTGAAGTCAGAGAGTGTTATCAAGTTACTGGTGAAATTGATTTTGTATTATTGGTGACGGTTGAAAATATGCAGGATTATGACGGTTTTTGCCAACGCCACTTGTACAGTGACCCGAATGTGAAAAACTTTAAAACGCAAATATCAATGAACAGAGTTAAATATGATACTTGCGCTGTGATCCCTGATTAGCTGGCTAAAGTGATTAAGACGCTTATGCTAATACCTGCTTAATAAACGCCGCCATATTATCGATGGTTTTCTTCATGTGTGCTTGATGAGTAAAACCACTTTTTACTCTGGGTTTTAAATCATGATCACCGTCTTCTAACCATAGCCATTCAATGTTATCTGGTAATCCATAGCTATCGACTTCTTCTTTAGTACCTAACTTGTCGCGTTCACCCTGAGCAATGAAAACCGCTTGTCTAATTAACGGGAAATGTTCGGTACGTAGTGATTCAGGTTTATTCGCTGGATGGAAAGGAAAACCTAAACAGGCGATGCCTTTTATTTTAGAATTTACGGTCAACGTATCTGTCGTCGGATCGGATGCGACTAAACTTGCCATGCGCCCACCCATTGATTTCCCCCCAATAACCATAGGTTGGTCAATGCTGGCAATAAGCTGTTGGTACTGGGCGATTAATTTAGGTGCACGCTCTGGTGGTCGGCGAGTACCGTTATCAACACGTTGTTGCATATAAGGAAAGTTGAAACGAGCAACACGAATACCGTGTAAGGCTAATCCTTTGGCGATTGCTTCCATAAAGTCAGCAGTGGCAGGCGCGCCAGCACCGTGAGCGAATACAAATAGTGGGCCATCAACAGGGCCGTTATAAATGAGTTCCATGATCTTCCTATGCCGTGAGTAGTATCTATGCGTGATAACGCATTAAAAGTCCATTATACGCGATTGCTTATGGAATCGTTATTAGATCATCAGATTAGCCTAATAGACGGCTAAAATAATAAGTGCTAGTGTTATTAGCTTGGGCTTAACTTTAATTCTAATCATAAAAGGCGTTCGTAATGGAAATGTATGATTCAGTCAATGTATTTGGTGAGCAATTGGAATTGTGTGGTGAAGATCCTGTCGCCGGTTTTTATCGTGATGGAGCCTGCAATACTTGCAGTCAAGATGTCGGCTCGCATACGGTATGCATTGAAGCCTCGGCCGAATTTTTAGAATATTCTCGTTTTAAAGGCAATGATTTATCAACCCCTGTACCTGACTCGGATTTTAAAGGCTTACGGGCGGGTGACCGTTGGTGTTTGTGTGCAGCGCGTTGGTTACAGGCGTTAGAAGATAATATGGCGCCCAGAGTTTATTTGAAAAGAACCCATATTCACGCATTAGAGATCGTGCCTATGGCGTTACTTAAACGCTATGCAATGGATTTGAGTTAATCAATTCAGGATATTACCTTAGTATTTTCACTGTAAATACCTTTGAGACTGTAAGTGTATTGACATACGCTTACAGTATTTTTATTTCCGATTAGGTATTTTGGGTGTATATATGACAATTATTTATGAGTAGTGTCCATAATTAAGGTATCAAGAATGCACAGCAAAAGTATCCGAGAGTTAAGTTGGCTAGCCTACCCAGACTTGAGCGAAAATCAGTTTTCTAATGTGAAAAAGAAACCGAAAAGCTATCGTTCTAAGTTTGTATTGCGGGCAAGGATTTATTATCCGTATTTCCGTCAGTTTCAACAGGGTATTGATAGCCGTTATCTCGAGTTATTATTAAAGCAAGATGTACGTTTTTTGGGTAAAATATTTCGCCCTTATCTTCACCTTGGTAATGGTATTGCGCGCCGAACTAAATTAGTTATTGGACATTATCGATTTATTAGCCAATGCTTACCGGCACACACTGGATTCGCTATCTATGAACAAAGTCAGGGTATTGAAGTAACCAAATTTACGGTTGGAGAAGATGAATATCGTGTGACGCTTAGCTATTATGCACCAAATCATAAAGAAGGTGATTTGTGCATGAAGCTGTGGGAGCCGAATGGTAATCTTTTTTATTCTATCACTTTCAGCGTTTTTGATGATCCTATTGTTGGCCGAACTATTACGGTTGGTGGTATTCAAGGTCCGAAAAGTACCCCTGAAATTAACGATAAAATCAAATATTTTACTAAGCAGCATTTTGGTCAGAGACCTAAAGATCTTATGGTTAAAATACTGACTATTATAGCTAATGTTTGGGATGTAAAGTTGCTTCAACTTGTGACTAACGAAGCGCATATGTACAGTTCAAAACGTTATAATAGTAATAATGATAAAATTAAAACAAATTATAACAAGCACTGGGAGTCGCTAGGTGCGACTAAATACAATAAAAATCTGTATCAACTTGATCTGCTTGAAGTGAGAAAATCACCGGAAGATATTAAACGTAGTAAACGTGCAATGTATCGTAAACGCTATGAGTGGCTTGATGAATTAAAGCAAGAGATCAGTGTAAAGCTGGCTCTTAAAGTAACCGACAATACAAGTACCACTAATCGCCCTGATTAACTTGTCTGTTGTTATACGTTATCTATTGGCGCTGTGAATATGTTTCTGCTAATATCGAAATATATGTTATTAGAGGGTTAGGTGGAGATATAAACATGGATATTGATATTATTGCGAAAGCACTGAAAGAACTTGGGCATCCCACACGATTAACTATTTTTAAATGTGTTATCCGTGCGGGTTATCAGGGGGTTGCGGTTGGTGGTTTACAAGAACGGTTATCAATTCCAGGTTCGACATTATCGCATCATATTTCTAGTCTAGCATCTGCTGGATTAATCTCTCAGCGCCGTGAAGGACGTACTTTGTACTGCGTGGCAGAGTATGAAAAATTACAATCTGTGATTGGTTTTTTACAAGATGAGTGCTGTATTGATGAAGTGAAGAGCAATGCTGCAGAATCTGAACAGTAATTATTTATTACTGATATTCGTTCCGTAACTTAATATGAATACGGAACGATATTAAATAGTACAGTTTATTTGCTTCCGTCATCAACTACATTCACCACGTAGTTCATCGACTTGAGTTTGTCTACGACTACGGGTAAAACGCTATTTCGCGTAGGACCATCCTCCATGACTTAAATCATTCTTTTCAAAATACGTCTGCCCATCATTTCATGCTTTATTAACGCGGCTAAGTGACACACGACTAATGCAGCTAATAATCGGCAGGTATACAAATGTACCGTTTCAAAAAACTGAATACTACTTTGCTGTTGAAGCAGTTGTGGGATGGTAAATAATTGAAACACAGTCACATCATGATCCATCATCAATACGCCACTGACTAGAACCAATGAAACCAGTACATAGAGTAAGGTATGTCCGACGTGGGCGAGTTTGACTTCTAATGTAGACATCGCGGGATGTGCTTGGGGTGTACCTTGTTTTATTCGGTGGTAAATACGCCAACAAAATAGTGGAATAAATACCGTTGTTATCGATACGTTGAAACTTAATATTTCGGATTTAATATGCATTTCTAGCTCGAAAAAGGCAATGTATAACCCTGATATACTTGCCCACAAGATAACGAAAGCTGAAATCCAATGAAGATATTTCGCGGTTATATCAAATTTTTGGGTGAGTTTACTCATCTGCTTTCCTTCTTTTGACACGAAAAAAAACAGCGAAAATATGATTTACGCTGTTTTTCAAGTTGACCTCTTTTTAAAAGGATAATGTTTTAATGACTTGTGTATAAGGACTTATTCACAAGGGTTAACCTAGTGCTATGCACACGGCCCGACTAATACCCAACCTGAATACTGTGTATCAGGTGTTCTGCCGACATCTGTCCAACGTTCTGCACGGTAAACATTACCTTGGTAAGAAACTTCATTACCTGGTTTGTATTGCTTGCTGATATCAATTGCTTGAATATCTTGGCAGTCACCAGGGATGTCAGCATCAAGGATTTTGAAGCTATTTGATTCTTGTAATGATAGGTTGCTGTTATCGTTCGAGTTGGCAATTGAGACCAGTTTAAACGTGCCTGCGGTTGCATTGTTGAGTGATATTGTAAAGTGCTCAACAGTGTCATTAACATTTTTAGATTTTGATGCGATGGCTTTATTATTTGCATCAAAGATAGTATTGGTGACATTTAAGTTACCGACAGCTTCAATGCTAAACGAGACATTAACAGTATTGTTGTCAATTATATATTCATCTTCTAGACCTAAAACGGTAATGCTGTCATCAACAGGAACGTCACCTTTAATGATATCAACTTCGACAGAGCTAAGCTTAGAGTCCGCTTTTAAGTAGATAGGGTTATTACCATAAAGAGGGGTAAACATATCGTTGTCACTTTTTGCACCCGCTTGCGCATCGGTTTGATTCGCATTAATTGCAGTGGCTAGGTTGTAAGACCACGTATTTTTTTTACCATTGGCAGCTGAGTTAATTTCAATGATGGTTTCAGTGGTGAATGAACCTACCGATGAATCAAAGAAGCGGGCTTTTACTTTATCACCGACGGCTAAGTCTTCTTGTGGTGCAATCGTGGTGCTTTGCTCCCAAACATCGGGTGGTGGTGGGGTTACACCGTCTTCAAATTCTACATCGATAACATTATAGAACGCATTCGCGGTATCGTCGATCGTCCAAACGGAAAGAATAACCTGATAACCACTGCGCGCTGGTACGTTACAGCTGTGTGCCTTGCCTAAATTTTTCAGTGGTTGTTGGCCGCCCATATCAATGACACAGAAAGGATTGGCTAAATCAAAAGATGCGCGGGTTAGTGGTGCGTTTTGGTCCCAATCAGGCTTGGTGATGTAATAAACATAATCGGTGGTTTTATGGTTAGCTGTGCTAAACCAGTGAAAATCATTAAAACCCGCTTGGATTTTAGTTTTATACCATTTGTTTGATGATTGCAGATCAAGCACATCAAATGACCCGCCTTTTTGTGCAGATGCGATCTTACCGTCTACAGGACCTGTAGCTGGAAAGCCTTTTGGCGCTTCTAAGCTTTGTCTATCGTATGAAGCATTTGCACAATCATTTTTAGCTCCATTGTCTGCATGACATAAATTAACGCGAGAAGGAAATGCACCTGCTACATACCCGTGTGCAATAGCGAATGTTGGTGCTAAAGCTGCGGATATAGCTAAGGCACTGAGTGACGTTAATATTATTTTTCTCATATTGAAACTCCATGTTCATCAATTAAAAATGTGCAGGTATAGAGCATATTTGATGCCCGATTGTTGCGTGATGTAGCATAACGAGCCGTTATATCTACCACCAGAGTAATATTTTATACATATGTATAAACATATGCCTAGTTGAGATGTCAATATTTATGCATGCTTCGCATGTAGGCATTTATTAAAATAAAATTAAAATTATTACTGTGGAATTAGTGCCTGCATGAGCATATATTTATAAATCTATTGTTTGGTGGCATTTTTATTTTTAACTTGGTGACGTTGAATAATGAAAGTAATTAGGTTTGTTATAACGGCATTCGATATAATTGGAAGTGAAGATGGTATATAAAATATACTCTTATCAAAAAGCTGTAATAATGAGGGTATTCTCAAGTTTTTTAAGGAAAGTACGCACAGAACATGACCTTTCCCAAGAGGGCTTACGTGCTTTATTAAATGAGAGAAGCCATTCCTTTGATAGCTTAGATACTATCTCAATCAGTCGTTGGGAACGTGGTATCAACACACCTTCTTTAACGAAACAGTCAGAAATAGCAGAGATATTTGATGATGATTTGTTTAATATCTACAGTTCAAATGCAGATTTTGTAAAAGAAAGTTCATCTTTTATTCAACTTTCGTCTTGCGTCAAGAATGATAAAGTTACTCACCCTTATTATAAGAATGAGCAATACTATACTCAATCAATGCTACCTGAGCATGCAGACTTTGAGTCGATGTTAGAGCTTTGTTTGATGTATGAGGGTAATCCCCGCTTATTTCCAACACGTCAAAAAATTACGACTACAGAGTCGCTAAAACCACTCACTTTAGTATCTGCTTTTTGTAGTTTGAACCAATTAGTGGGACATTGCTTATTTTGCAAGGTAACCACGAAAGCATTATTTGAATTTATGAATAGCAGCATAGGTATTCTGGAATTACTGAATATTTCGAAAAAAGACCGAGCGAATGTATTGGTCGTACTCTCTTCTTTTGGTGTCTCCCCACAAATTGATAATCATATGATGTCTGTCTACCTTAATCAGCTAGCGACAGATAAAGCGATTGAATATTTAAGTTTTAGTATTTGTGATAGCAAATTGAAACAAAAATTGATGCAGATGAAAATCCCCATGTTTAAAGTCAAACCAATCGAACACCAATCTAAAATCATTCAGAATTATTCGTTTATTATGAGTCGTTCTGAAGTCATGGCAAACCGAAATATGCTGATGCTTTCAGTTATACCAACACGAGAAATACAGCCTACGAATGTCGGTATATAGCGGAGTAATTATGAATATTTTGATTGTCGATGACCAAAAATTTGTCCGAGAAGCGATTAAAGCCGATCTTGTCGAGAGTACCTTTGAATATGATTTTCAGATGTTTGAAGCTGAAGATGCAAATCAAGGTATTGAAACCATTGTTGCTACCGAAGGTAATATTGATTTACTGATATTGGATTTGAAAATGAATAACAGCGATGGAATGGAGGTGATTAACTTTTTATCTGTACACGCATGTTATTCCAATATCCCACTTGCCGTTATTAGCTCTTCGGATAAACGGACTCTTGGGTTAGTCGGTAGTATTGTTAGTAGCTTGAAACTGAATTTAGTTGGGGTCTTTGAAAAACCGATTAATGTGGGCTTTATTTTAGCGCAAGTGACACGCTTACAAAATCAGTATGGCAATGAAATACGAGTGAAACCACCCGAAAGTGTACCTGGTTATGATATAGATAAGCTGCTTGAAGATGAACAAATATTACTTTGTTTTCAACCTCAAGTGGATATAAAAAGTAAATGTATCATAGGCTTTGAAGTGTTAGCCAGAATGTACGATGAAAATGGTTATATTTATCCCGATACGTTTTTACCTTTGATTGATAAAGCAGGATTGAATGTTGATTTTACTAAGATCATTATCACTAAAGCATTTAAATTCTGGGCACATGAAAAGATGTTGTCGGCTTATACACTGTCGATTAATGTCACGGCGGAAGACTTGATCAGTGATAATTTAATTGATTATATCATCCGGCATAAACAAGCGCATGCGGACATCAAGTTAATTTTAGAACTGACCGAGTCACAAGAGATTATTAATCAAGCCAGCGTATTAAACGCTATTGCACGACTGATTATTAATGATATCAGTATTTCACTGGATGATTTTGGTAAAAGTTATTCGACCTATGAACGCTTAGATACCATCCCTTTTAATGAAATCAAAATTGATCGCTCTTTTGTGTGTGATATTGATACCAATGAACAACACCACCTCATTGTTGAGTCTACGATCGCCTTAGCTAAAAAAATGTCTGTGAGTGTCGTTGCTGAAGGTATTGAGACTGAAAGTGTGCTTAATATTTTAGCCGAACTTGGCTGTGATATAGCGCAAGGATACTTATATAGTCCGCCAATTGAAGGCCGCTATTTAAAAGCTTGGGTTCATCGTTACGTGCATAAGGATACTGCTATTAATGAACATTGATATTCGTGACAGTCTACGCCACTTTTTTTGGGGGTATAGCGAAGAAAGACGCTTGCCTTTATACCGAGCATTGGTCGAAGAGTTAGTTAATATTCACCAGCAAACGGCCTTAGTTGACAATGATGATAAGCTCAATGCGCTAAAGCATCAGCTTAAAGGAATATGCCGCTATCTATCTCTTTCTCTTGATGAACAGATAAATATGATGGCTACGCTTCGGCAGTTACATTGTCTTGCTGATAACATTCACGGGCAAGTTGCAGCGATTGAAGATGAATTATAAATTTAATATTCACAGTTATATTTGTGTTTGTGTTTTATTTACTACGGTGCTTGTTACTTTATTTGTCAGTCATAGTTTAGAAGAATTTAAACGTAATCATGATAAAAAAGTGGTTACTCTAATGGCGTTTAGTCAAGAAAAGCATTTACAACATAAACTTATTATTAATGCGGTTAAATCTTTTTTTAAATCATCAGTAAGGGTAAAAAAAAACGAGTTTTCTATTTTTACCCGAGAATTGTTGGGCGCAAGAGAAGCGCTAATTTTTACCTTAACACCTGAGATGACGCTAGGTTATATTTCGGATGAAAAGTTTGCACCTAAATTGGAACAATTAAAAACTATTTTAGATGAACATGGCAAGCTTAGAGGGACACTTGATAACTATGAATTGATCGGTGTGAATATCAGTGCTCCCCATATGCCGTATTTATTTTATGGTACACCAATAAAGCGCCTGTTATTTAACATCAATAAATTGAACGATACTTGTTTGCAATATTCTTCATCACAACTCTCTGTTAAGAATCAAAACTGTATGATGCAATCAACAAGTATGATATCTGGGTTGTTTAGTTATAATACCAAACTTAAAATTAGCCTCCCAGAGTATAACTTTGATTATACGCTAAGTATCGGCTCGCGGGCGTCACCGTCAATGATCATTGAGTTTTTTTGCGTCATATTATCCTTGATATTTATCTGTTCGCTTATTTTTGTGTTGCTGTATTTTAAATTAGAGAATAAGCGTTTATTTCAACGTATTACGAGGGAAAACAAACTAAATGTCGCGATGGTTTCAAGTATTAATCATGAAATTCGAACGCCGATTAATGCGTTATTAGGTTATAGTCAAATGTTAAGGGATATGCCTCAAATCAGTGATGAACATAGTGTACTTATTGATAAGATGCAGTGGTCGGCTAATTTACTGTATTCAGTAGCAGAAAACACCTTGAATTACAGCAAGTCAACTGCAGGGGCTTTAGTATTAGACAGCACTCCGGTCAATACCTTGCAATGCATAGGTAACATCCAAGATTATTATAACAAGTTGAGCATACCTGCTGGTAAAACATTAGATTTTCATGTCAGTGAGACGTTACCAGCAGTAATCAGTGTAGATAGCGCTAAATTATTTCAAGTTATCACCAACATGATTAATAACGCATTGAAATACAGTACGGGTAAAGCTGTACGTTGCCATATTGATATTTGTCAGCGCGCAGGTTTTAACGAGGAGTCAATAATTCGTGGTTATTATATACGTATTTTGATCCAAGACTCTGGACTTGGCATGTCAACATTAACCAAAGAATTACTTATTAATCCTTTCACTGTGGATGCTAAATCGAAGCTCAAACATGTCTCGAGTATTGGGTTAGGACTTTATACCTGTAACCAATTATTAGCTCAGATCGGTGGCAAGCTAAGGCTGCACAGTGTTAAAAATGAAGGTACTAAAATCATGCTTCACTTTCCATGTCAGTTTGATCCATCAAGATTATCACAACGATTAAATCCGATACATTACCGTGAGATGCATATTTTAATTGTCGACGATAATAGCTTTAATCTGGAAGTATGTAATGCGATGCTGGCAGAAAAACAGTTTAATACTGTCTGCGTGAATAACTCTAAAATGGCGTTAACCCAATTTGTGAATGCAGAACCCGATGTTGTGATTGTTGATTATCAGTTAGATGAGATGAATGGCTTGGAATTAATTGCCAAAATGAAATGTATTCAAGCGAATGCGCAAACCCAATATTTTATTTTATCGGCTAATAATAAAAATGAGATAGTTGATAGTGCATGTCATCCCGATATTTACTTTATGCAAAAGCCGTTTAATACCGCGATATTTTTAAGTTGCTTGGGAAAAAAATAATTAATTCGTCATTGTGGGGTGGTATTTACATCTTCCCACAAGCGTTCGTCATCGGTATTATACGGTGTTATTGATCGCATTAATTTCTGATTATCCCTAGGTGAAGCAATGGCTAAATACAAACCCGTCACTAAAATGCAAACATATGGCATTCATTCTCAATGGCAGAGTAAATCAAAAGACTTACCGAGTATTCAGCAGTTCACGACAAATATTCCTGCCGAAATTGATATTGAGTTTGGCTTTATAGTTAATATTAAAAAAGCCCGTGGTGCCAAGATCCGTTTTTGTATTGCACACCCAGGTATTTTAGATGCTGAAGGCAATGTGCGTATGCCATTTACTGGGGAAGTCCATGTGACGAATAACGATTGGCAATTTTACTTAGGTGATACGGTGTGGCAGCCGATTACAGATAAATGTGGTGACTGGCGGATGACTATTGAACTCGATAATAAAATCTTAGCCGATAAAACTTTTAATATATCCCTCGAACACTGCTAAAATCCAACCATCATTATTATGTATAACCAACAAAGGCAGCAATTGTGGACGTTTTTATTTCCAAAAAAATTGATAACTCAGCGTTAAGATCGCATCCGTGGACGAATATGGTATCGGATGAGTCGAGTGTATACATGGACTTTAAACGACAGCCTAAGTTGATCCGTAGTGCATTAGAAGATCTGCTGCCATTTAATACATGGGACTTTGTTGAACAGTTTTATAGCTTAATTGAGTGGGTAAATGGTTCAAGCTCGCTATTGGAAAGTAACGATTGTGTATTTAATGCGGTAGAAGATAACCGAGATCAACAATATCCATATGCGAAAAAATGCAGCGCACGGTTAATGATCTTGTTTCGAGATATTCCCGAAAATTGTCAGGCCAAAAGCATTAATTGGTTAATGAATAATATTCAATCAATGGCATCGTCGATGAAACCTAGCTTCAACGCTGGCGCGATTGGTTTATCGCAATCACCAACATGTTATTTAGCACTCGGAGATAAACCAGATACTGGTGGCATGGGTCATCAAGTGACGCTAAACTTTTTTGCTTACGGCAATAATGAACAGGATTGTTATGAGAGCATGAAAGACGTACTAAAGATTGCCCAACATGCTCTATTACGTGTGAATATGCGTATTAAAAATGGCGACGTGGATGCGCTGTACCGTTAAATATCATGTTTAAAAATCACGGTGTATTATGTTGGTAACTGAGTTAAATCAACACGTAATAAGCAGTTAAACTCTTTGCCAAAATCAACCGATACACGGGCATGTACGGCCCCTTGTTTATCGGAGAATTCTTGTTCTCCTTCAATGGCAAATACGCCTTCGTGCCAAATATCGGCATGTATATAGGCGCCGCGTTCACCACTGAAATAAAAGCACACAAAATCTTGTGGTTTCACGTCATCGCCAGGCAGTGCCAGTGGCACTAAGAATGGCTGGTTAGATTTAGGATAAAACATCTGACCACCATCGGGATGATAGTTGGCGTGCCATAAGATCAGCTGGCTTGGTTTGTCATTATGGGTATCTACAGCGATTTCTGGGCGTTGGTTATAACCGATAATATAATGACCATCGACGGCTTTATTTCGACCAAATAAGTAATCACCTTTCCAAGTACTAATAAAGGTCCCTTCAGTCACCCCACCTTCATCACCTGTATCTTCATCGACTTTTCGCCAGCCTTGGGCTGGCCAGCGTGTAATTTCGATGTCAAAAGACTCAGGGTTATCGACAAAAAAACCATAACCTTTTAGGCTTTCTGCAGTGGCTTCAATAATAGGAATATCCAATAAAGTCAGGTCTGACGCGATATCAGGGGTGAGATAATTTGGAACAGTATTTGTAACCGTTTTTGAAACAATAGGTGTCATGTTAGTGCTCTATTTTAGTTGAATACACCATTAAACTAGCATCGAATTATTTAATTTTAATGACAATGACAAGGTTTCATATTATCGAAATAATAACCGCATAAAACTGTCACATACCCAGTCTAGAATATGCGTCATAAATACTTATCTATTGTGTAGATAGGTATCGATTAATTTATCAATAAATCAGTGCAGTAAGGGATTATGATGATCTTATTGCATTGGTGTTTTTTGGATAACAGGACTTGTCTATGTTTACACTACACGCTTCTCACCTTATTTATAATAATCAGCCTTTTCATTATTTTTGGTTAAAAGATAATTGTCGTTGCAACGACTGTTTACATTCGTCTGGGCAACGCTTGCAAGAGATCCTTGATTTAGATTTAGCGATAAAACCCGAAGTGGTGACTATTGAAGATGATAGTTTAGTGATCACTTGGCAAGATGGACATTGCAGTCATTACAGTCAAGACTTCCTAGACAGTATGCAGCGTTGTGAGGACAAGGCGGATCGAGTATTGTGGGATGGGCAGTTAGCCGCATCAGGCATCACCTTTAGCTATCCAGATGTGCTGAATAGTAATACGATTAAACGTGACTGGTTACGTGCTGTGAATCAATTTGGTGTCGCATTTCTACAAGATGTACCTAATGTAGATAAACAGTTATTAGATGTTGTGGCGCAGTTTGGTTTTGTTCGCGACACCAATTATGGCTGTCATTTCGACGTTATCTCTGAAGAAAATCCGGTTAATTTAGCCTATACCCCAAAACCGTTAAGCCTGCATACCGATAATGCTTATCGCCATCCAGTACCGACATTACAGTTATTACATTGCTTAGTGAGTGCTGAACAGGGCGGAATAACCGCGTTAACGGATGGATTTTATGCCGCGCAATTATTACAACAACGTTTTCCAAAGCAGTATGAGTTATTAACCTCGACGCCAGTGACTTATCGCTTTAAGAATGATGAGACGCATCTTGAACATGCCGGTTATATCATTGAGTTAAACAATAGCGGTGAGCTAGAGCGAATCCGCTTAAATAACCGCGCTATCCAAGCGATTAAATTACCGTTTACAGAGATGGCTGCATTTTATGAAGCGTATCAAAATTTCAGCCGACTTTTGCACAGTGAAGAATGTAAATTCTTGTGTACCTTGCAACCGGGCGAACTGATGATCTTTAATAATGAGCGTATTTTACATGGCCGAGAAGTAGCAGCAGAAGGGGCGCGTCACCTACAAGGTTGTTATGCCGATATTGATTCTTTAAAAAGTACCTTAGCGGTAATTGAGACTAAGTTAGAGACGAAATTACAGGGTAACGTGGAGATTAAATAATGGATATTATGGCGTTTATTAAACAGCAGTTCGAAGAAAATGGTCATGTGGCTTATGGCGAACACATTTCAATGGGTGAACATATGCTGCAATCGGCCTATTATGCCGAGCAAAAAAATAGCTGTGACGCGATCATTACCGCCGCCTTATTGCATGATTTTGGCCATTTGATCTTAGAATTACCTGAAGACATTACCGAGAACGGCATTGATGGTTATCATGAAGATGTAGGGGCTAAATTTTTAGCGCCGTATTTTCCGAAACAAATCATTGATGGTATAGCGCTGCATGTGCAAGCAAAGCGTTATATGTGCGCTGTAAAACCAAAATATCATGGTCAACTGAGTCAAGCATCGCAAGATACACTTACCGTACAAGGCGGGCCTATGAATACGAAAGAAATTACAGCTTTCGAACAAGAACCGTTTTATAAAGATGCATTACAAGTCCGTTTGTTTGATGATCTTGGTAAACATGTCGAATTAGAACATCCTGATTTAACGCATTACTTACGTATTGCGCAGCAGTTTGTAGTGTAGCGTATTCATTCACTTTGATTAGTATTACCTTGTAGTTATATATACTCAACGTGTAATCATTTTATTACACGTCTTTTAACTCAGTATTATATTTATTGTTTCGTGTTGGGTAAAACGATTAATTAATCGATATCGACTAGCGTTCTTTTCAATCCTGACAAACTTTACACTCGTTGACCCCAATCTCCTCATTTCCTCCATATTTCCCTGCCTATTTTACGGTATTATACGATATCAAAATTTTAGACGCGCTATTCATGGATGAAAGCTGCCACGCTCATTTTTATAGAAGAGATATAATGTATAAACGTACTTCCCTCACGATAATTAGCGCTCTTATTTTTAGCTTCGCTAGCTATACGGTTCCCGTTCATGCCAAAGGCGGCAATACTGGAAAAGGTGCTGAACGTGTGGTTTCTGTATATACGGATACCGTGCAATACCACGAAGTTTCACAATCTATTTCATTGATTGGTAAATTACAGTCAGATCAATTTGTTAGCGTGGCACCAGAAGTGGCAGGTAAAGTCGACAGTATTAAGATTCGAGCCAACCAAACCGTGAAAGCAGGGCAGCTATTAGTGCAACTTGATGACAGTAAAGCACAAGCTGCATTGATGGAGGCAAACGCTTATTTTACTGATGAACAACGTAAGCTCAATGAATATGCAACATTGGTAAAAAGTAATGCGATCACGCAAACCGAAGTGTATGCACAAACGGCATTAGTGGCGATTGCAAAGGCACGTTTAGCGGCAGCACAAGCGAATGTGGATGATCATTATTTAACTGCACCTTTCGCCGGTACGGTTGGTTTGTTAGATTTTAGCCGAGGAAAAATGGTGTCGGTGGGCACCGAACTATTAACTCTGGATGACTTATCGATGATGCAATTGGATCTTGCAGTGCCTGAGCGTTATTTGTCGCAATTATCAACAGGTATGGTTGTTACTGCGACGAGCCGAGCATGGCCTGATAACCGCTTTAAAGGTGAAGTGGTTGCTATTGATTCTCGCATTAATGCAGAAACATTAAATCTACGTGTTCGTGTGCACTTTGATAACAAAGATAATCGCCTTAAACCGGGGATGATGATGTCATCAAGTGTGGTTTTTCCTGCGATTAACGAACCTATCATTCCAGTACAAGCGCTGGAGTATTCGGGTACCAAACGTTTTGTGTATGTGGTTGGTGAAGATGCGCGTGTGACGCGTACTCAAGTATCGTTAGGTGCGCGTATTGTTGATCAAGTACTGATTGAAAGCGGTTTAGAGATTGGTGACCGTATCGTTGTTCAAGGCTTAGTTAATATGCGTAATGGGCTTAAAGTAAATGATTTGACTGGTCAACAGGAGACTAACTAATGTGGTTGTCTGATACGTCAGTTAAACGACCGGTCGTCGCCATTGTATTAAGTTTATTGCTTTGTGTTTTTGGTGCCGTGTCGTTTAGTAAACTTGCTGTACGTGAAATGCCGGATGTTGAAAGCCCTGTTGTGAGCGTAATGACGCGTTATGAAGGTGCGGCTGCATCCATTATGGAAAGTCAGATCACGTCGGTCATCGAAGACCAAATTACCGGTATTAGTGGTATCGATGAAGTGAGGTCTGTAACCCGTAATGGTATGTCGCGTATTACTGTTACCTTTGATTTGGGCTGGAACTTAACAGAAGGCGTTAGTGATATTCGTGATGCGGTTGCAAAAGCGCAGCGCAGCCTGCCAGATGAAGCTGACGACCCCATCGTATCAAAAGATAATGGCAATGGTGAACCCTCGGTTTATATCAATTTAAACTCAACGGAAATGGATAGAACTCAGCTGACTGATTACGCTCAGCGGGTATTAGAAGATCGCTTTAGCTTGATCTCGGGTGTGAGTTCGGTCGGTTTATCGGGTGGTTTATATCAGGTTATGTACGTTAAATTGTTCCCTGATTTAATGGCCGGCCGAGCAGTAACAACCAGTGATATCATCAATGCATTGAAAACTGAAAATGTTGAAAACCCAGGTGGTGAAGTACGTAATGATACCACGGTAATGTCAGTGCGTACGGCGCGATTATATGCCCAACCACAAGACTTTGAATACCTTGTAGTACGTACTGCAAGTGACGGTTCACCTGTTTATTTACGCGATGTGGCACAAGTCTATGTCGGGGCTAAGAATGAAAGCTCGTCATTTAAAAGCAATGGTATCGTTAATCTTAGTTTAGGCATTGTCGCGCAATCGGATGCGAATCCACTCGATGTTGCGAATGCAGTGCATGCGGAAGTTGATAAGATGCAAAGCTTCTTACCGGAAGGCATGAGCTTAGCGGTTGATTACGATTCAACGGTGTTTATTGACCAATCTATTTCGGAAGTGTACAGCACGCTATTCATCACGGGTGGTTTAGTTGTACTCGTCTTATATATCTTTATTGGTCAGGCGCGTGCAACCTTGATTCCCGCGGTTACCGTACCGGTATCGTTAATCTCGTCATTTATTGCCGCGTACTATTTTGGTTTTTCAATTAACTTAATTACCTTAATGGCACTTATTCTATCGATTGGTCTGGTTGTGGATGATGCCATTGTCGTGATCGAGAATATTTTTCATCACATTGAGCAAGGTGAGAAGCCACTGCTTGCTGCTTATAAAGGTACGCGAGAAGTTGGTTTTGCGGTAGTCGCGACCACTATGGTATTGGTGATGGTGTTCCTGCCTATCTCCTTTATGGATGGTATGGTGGGTCTGTTATTTACTGAGTTTTCGGTATTGTTAGCAATGTCAGTGATTTTCTCCTCATTGATTGCACTGACACTAACGCCGGTACTTGCCAGCAAAATGTTAAAAACAGAACAAAAAACCAGTCGTTTTAGCTTGTGGATGGAAGGATTATTTCAACGGTTAGAAAACGGTTATCGTGGCATTGTTGTTAAGGCCATTAAATATCGTTTGGCAGCGCCTGTGGTTATTATTGCTTGTGTTGCTGGCAGCTTTTTCTTGATGAAGCAAGTACCGTCACAGCTATCACCGCAAGAAGATCGCGGGGTATTATTTGCGTTTGTCAAAGGCGCGGAAGGCACGAGCTTTAACCGTATGACTGCAAACATGGATATTGTTGAAGCGCGTTTATTACCTTTAGTTGGGCAAGGTGTTATCAAATCCTTTAGCACGGAGGCGCCTGCATTTGGTGGTCGTGCCGGGGACCAAACCGGTTTTGTGATCATTATTCTTGAAGATTGGGCTGATCGTAGTGTCAGTGCTGGTGAAGCATTAGGCATGGTGGCAAAAGCGTTAAAAGATATTCCCGATGTGATGGTTCGTCCAATAATGCCTGGTTTCCGTGGCGGTTCGAGTGACCCAGTGCAATACGTACTCGGTGGTTCTGATTATTCGGAATTAGAAAAGTGGGCGGAATTACTAAAACAAAAAGCCGAAGATGCAGGTGTATTGGTTGGTGGTGATCTCGATTATTCCGAAAAAACCCCTGAGCTGGTGGTGAGTATTGATAAAGAGCGGGCTGGAGAGCTTGGTATCAGCGTTGATGAAGTATCAACAACGTTAGAGATCATGCTTGGTGGTCGCAGTGAAACCAGCTATATCGAACGTGGTGAAGAGTATGATGTTTACCTGCGTGGTGATGAAAACAGCTTTAACAACGTCAACGATCTAAGCCAAATTTATATTCGTAGTGCCAATGGTGATCTGATTACGTTGGATACCATTACCACAATCGAAGAAGTGGCTTCAGCAAGTCGTTTATCACATAGCAATAAGCAAAAATCGATTACCTTAAGCGGCAGTTTGGGTGACGGTTATACCTTAGGTGAAGTATTGGATTTCTTAGATGCACAAGCGATAGAATCATTACCGAGTGATATTTCCATTGCTTACTCTGGTGAATCAAAAGATTTTAAAGAAAACCAAAGCAGTATCTTAATTGTATTTGGTTTAGCTCTGCTGGTGGCTTATTTAGTATTAGCGGCGCAGTTTGAAAGCTTTATTAATCCGATGGTGGTGATGTTCACTGTGCCAATGGGGGTACTGGGTGGTTTCTTAGGCCTGTATTTCATGGGCGTTGGCCTGAATATTTACAGTCAGATTGGTATGATCATGTTGATTGGTATGGTCACGAAGAACGGTATTCTAATCGTTGAATTTGCCAACCAGCTACGTGATCGCGGTGTCGCTCTAGAGCAAGCCATTATTGATGCGTCTGCACGTCGTTTACGTCCAATTCTAATGACTGCATTCACAACGTTAGCGGGCTCAATGCCATTGATATTATCCACTGGTGCGGGTGCAGAAAGTCGTGTTGCTGTGGGTACTGTCGTGTTCTTTGGTATGGCGTTTGCGACGTTAGTTACTTTATTGGTTATTCCAGCGATGTACCGTTTGATTTCGGGTGCAACGCATTCACCGGGTCATGTTGAAGCGATGTTAGAGGCGGAATTAGCTGAGCAATCAGCAACATTACTATCAGAACAATCAGCTAGACAAGTAAAGGATGTGCATATAGTGAAAGATGTTGCTTAACTATTCGTTGTAGATCTAATTGACGTTAATACTGACGATAAGGGCAAGCATAATCGATATTATGTTTGCCCTTTTTTGTCTTTAATCGGCATGACCAAATAAAAACGCTTCTTTGTTTTCTAACCACTGTGGGTATTTTGCCATTGCTTTGGCAAACCGTTGATCTTGTAAATGTTGATTAAGCCAATTTCGTAAATGTGGTAAGGGCGCTTGCAGGTACCACTGGCGGTCTACACGAGCAAATTGACGGATCAGCGGTAAAATAGCGTAATCGGCTAAACTGGCGTTCTCTCCCATTAAATAAGCATGCTGACTGAGGCGTAATTCGAGCATTGTTACATAGTCAGCACATTGGTTTCGTAATTCAGCTTCATTATCTTCATGATAACGTACTGCATATTTGTACTTACTTAAGGCTGAAGTAAATACGGTATCGTGAATGTTAATCAGCGCTAACATTGCTGAATAAGCTTCTGGATCTTCACTGTGTAGTAAGTTTAATGGATCACTTTGATGCAGCGCCCAAATCATAATATCTAAGCTTTCGTCAATCACAGTACCGTCATCGAGTACTAATACCGGTACTGTTGCCTTCGGTGAAACCGCTAACATTTCTGTGGGTTTATTTTTCATGACCACGGCGCGTAACATGACCGGCTGCTGGGCGAGTAATAAGCCCAGTCGTGCGCGCATCGCATAAGGACAGTTTTGTAGTGAGTATAAAATTGGCAGTGACATTGACATTCCCTTCGTTCTCGTTACCGTATATTGATATCTAATGACGAAATTATTATTAGAAATCGATAGTAACGTATTCTCGATGGATGTCTAAATATACAGTATCACTTTAACTCAGTTAATTTTTAGCAGTAAAAAAGCGAACCCTTCGATCCGCTTCATCGTTTTAAGATGCTGATAGCACTTCGTCATGATGTTGCTTTAATTGCTGATACAACACATCTTTTAACTTGGCTCGTCGTAATTTTAACTGTGTCATATGCGCATCATCAGTAGGGCTGCCATCCATTTCCAACTGGCGAATATCATAATCTAATATGTGGTATTGCTTTGATTTCTCTCTGAACATTTCATTTTTATAATTCAAATAAACGATATCTTGTTTTAATTCTGGAAAGTCAAAGATAAGTGCATGATTCTCATTTAGCATAAGGTTTCCTCAAGAATGAAAGTAAACGTCGATCATTACTATAGCATTCCAATGTGTTGTAAAAGTTGATGTAATCGTGATTACAGGTGAACGTCCACTACAGAACCCTCAATAATATAACTTGCTGATCTACTCGTTTCATTATTGATTTTTGTGTTTATGGATAGCTAAAGTATGGTACTTGCGCTTATGTTCTGCCGTAGATACCTGAACACGGTGTAGGTTATGTTCGTCGTATTCGCTATCACAGATAATCATTATGTGATTTTTTACTAATAGAAAGTTGACTGATTTGCCATTTACTAGGAATTTATGGCGATAATAGTTTGATGTAATTAACAAAAATAAATTAAATAGCAGTCATATTTTTACAATCGTATATATTAATCATAGGAATGCCTATACATTAATAGGTATTTAAATGGCGGTGTTTTGTGTGCCCAAAGTAAAGTGTTTTGGCTTTGGAAGAGGACCAGCAATTACCTTGATTCATGCCTGATAGGATTGATGTATGCTTAATTATAGTAAAATAAGTCAGATTTTTAACCACGATGAGGATACCGAGATCCACCTTGATATGCTCTACAACATTGCGATTAATAGTTATCAAGGGCTATCTCGATTTTCTGTTATTTTGATTAAAGATAATCAAGCGTCTAATTATTTTGTCCGTGATAGGCTTGTCGTCGATAACAATGATGAGCTTTTTACAAAAAAAGTAAATAAGAAGGGCGGTATCCCCAAAATGGTAAAGTCAAAATCAGAACGTGTGGTGAATGATTTATCAAATTTAACATTAAATTCAAGAACCCTTTTCTTATTGAATAATGGCCACCGTAGTAGCTTTTCTTATCCTTTGATGTTTAAAGGGAATGCGATTGCGATGGTGTTTTTTAATGCCTCTGAGCTAAATTTTTTTGCTGAGTACTCGATACAGCAAGATATGTTATTTCTAGCCGCGATTATCCGTTCACTCATGGTTCGTCAATTTGAAAAAAAGCAGTATATTAGTACTTCACTCGCGATCGCATTAGATATGGGTCATGCCAAAGATCCTGAAACAAAAGGGCATCTACATAGAATGAAATGTTATAGCTCAAAACTTGCTTATCTCTTAAGTAAAGAGAAAGGTATTTCCCACGAGTTTATTCGTTGTATCGAATCGTATGCGGCTTTTCATGATATTGGTAAATATAAGATCCCTGATGAGATTTTATTTAGTTGTACGATCTTTAGCCCTGAAGAACGTGAAATTATGAATCAGCATTGTAGGCATGGGGTTGATATTATTAATGGTGTACTTGGATACTTTCCTGAGAATCTACGGCATGTTGAAGAATATCGTTTTTTAAAAAATATTATTCTTCACCATCATGAACATTTTAATGGTAATGGTTATCCGATGGGATTAAAAGGGGATGCTATTCCGTTAGAAGCTCGGATAGTAATGGTCGCAGATGTGTTTGATGCGTTGTTAAGTAAACGTTTATATAAACAGGCTTGGAATATTGATGATGTTGTTACCTATATGAAAGATAACTCAGGCATTATGTTTGACCCTGATTGCATCAATTCTTTAATCTCTAATCTACCTGAATTTATTGAAATTTATGAAGCTTATGCTGATTAAATTGAGGGCTAATATCTGCTATTGCAGGCCCTTGTAAACTATTCTGGTAGCCATCGTTCGTTAAATGTAATGGAAAGCGTAATTCCTGTTGATCACGTCTCGCTATAATAGAAATTGAATCGGCTTGTAGTAACGCTTTAAGCATCTCAGGTGGAATGTCTGCCAGTATTAAGTCATGAATATCATAATGTGTTTTATTCATGCCGAATTCTTCTCGTAACGCACTTAGTTCAATTTCGGTTAAGACTTGATTGTCGGTATCTAACCTAGGTTTATCAATTGGCTTTTTCATCACACAACCTCACAAGAGATAATTATTGTTACGGGATAAACGCGGTCACGATCGTCGTTTAACTGGGATTACCTTAATGTAATACACGATTACTCTATAATAAGTCAGTCATTATCGTTAAAAGTTCGGTTTTTTTACATGTAAACTTAAAAGTGTGATCAAGTTAACTGTGATTTCATTTACTTGTTAAATGTTAAATATTAAATGTTCAGTTTTTATGAACAATAGGTTAATTTCATTCTAATGTTTTTAACTTATAGGGCAGGCTATACTATTGGCTCTTAGAAAGAGAGAGTCCACCATGTTTAAATTATTCACCAATTATTCATTGAAAAAAACCGACCTATTGTTTATTACTATCGGCTTGCTGTGTCTAACGCCGCTTATCTCATCACCAGTGGCTTTAGTATTAGGCTTTACACTGGCCACATTAGGTCTTGTCCCTCAAAGTATCGATTTAAGTGCAATCACCAAAAAAACATTGGCGTATTCGATTGTCGGTTTAGGCTTTGGTATTAACTTAGAAGACGCGATAATAGCGACTAAAGATGGGATTGGTATTATCGTTACGTCTATCTTCTTTACGTTAATATTAGGTTGGATCCTGACTAAAGTGCTTAAAATTGAAAAAAAAACCGGGTATTTAATTTCTGCAGGTACAGCAATCTGTGGGGGAAGTGCGATTGCTGCTGTTGCACCAGCCATCAATGCTAAAAATGATCAGACCTCGTTGGCATTAGCGGTAGTATTTATTCTTAACTCTGTGGCATTATTTCTATTTCCTGTTATAGGTCATTTACTGGAGATGAGTCAGCATGCATTTGGGGTATGGAGTGCGATTGCTATTCACGACACGTCATCTGTTGTAGGTGCTGCTTCTGCTTATGGTGATGAAGCATTATTAACGGCGACCACTTTAAAATTGGCCCGCGCCTTGTGGATCGTACCTGTGGCGTTTATTAGTGCCTTATTATTTAAAGGTGACAGTAAAAAATTAACGATACCGTTTTTCATCTTATTTTATTGTTTCGCTATCTTCATTGCGTATGTACTGCCGGACTATCAGGTGTTTTATCAAGGTATTTTCAGTGTATCTAAGCAAGTATTAGTCATGTGTTTGTTCTTGATCGGTGCGGGTATCACGGTACAAAAAATCAGAGATGCAGGTATAAAACCATTACTGCTAGGTGTGTTACTTTGGATTGCGATTAGTGTCAGTTCACTGGTTTATATTTTGTTTTTTATGTAGTCGTATTGTTATAGATAGATAGATAGATAGATAAAGCGTTTAAAAGAGAGGTTCTATCACCTCTCTTTTTTTATGAGTTTACTTTTTTTTCTGCTTTCTTTTTCCTTAATAGATAAGTGATTAATAATGAAAATGCGGCGAGATCTAATGCTGATGATATTAATCCACTTGTGAAGACGGACAATAGTATAAATAAACATACCAGTAGCATAATGAGTTTGTTAATAAGCATATTGGCTCCTTGCGATGACTTGTGTTTGTATTATTGGAATAATAAGAGCAAAATGGGAAATACCATAAATTTATAACTCATAACTAATTATAATTCTTCGTGTATTCAACACGTTGTTTTCATACTTCTTGCACTATTTCTATTATGCTCAATCTATATTTGTGAGGTCGTAATGAAGGAAATACCACATGGTCTAATTAAGGGCGAAGTTACTGGGCGTATCAATTGGACTGATAGCGAATTCAGTTTACAGGTCACCGCCGAAATATCTCATTATACCGCAGGTCAGTTCACTAAGTTAGCACTGTACGATGACGCTGATGAATGGACTCGTCGGGCTTACTCATTTGTTAACTCACCTAATCAGGCGCAGGGTCAACAGGTGATGGAATTTTTGATTATCACTGTGCCTGATGGGAAATTATCACCACGCTTAGATAAATTACAGGTCGGCGATGACCTATATGTGGGGAAAAGTCCTGCCGGATTTATGACGCTGGATGAGATCCCGCGTTATACAAAAGATCTATGGTTGTTGTCTACAGGCACTGCGATTGGCCCTTTTCTATCGTTACTTGATGAAATGGATACTCAGCAGCGTTTTGATAATGTGGTATTAGTACATGCAGTGAGAACGTCTGCCGAGTTAGTTTATCAGGATAAAATTAAGCAACTTGAAGCGCGATATCAGGGTAAGTTTCATTATGTACCAGTGGTGTCCCGAGAACAGAGAAAAGAAACATTACGCGGTCGGATCCCTGCCTTACTCGAGGCCGGTGAATTGGCCAAAGTAGCGGGTGTACCATTAACACCAGAACGTAGTTTTTTCTATTTATGTGGTAATCCGAGTATGGTTAAAGACACCAGTGAGGTGCTAAAGCAGCTCGACTATCAAAAACACTCACGTCGCAGTACGGGCCATTTTAGCTCCGAGAATTATTGGTAGTTATTCTCTCGTCCTTTTTGGTATTTTGTAAAGCGGCTTGTTGTTTTAACCAGACTTTAAAACATTCAATCGCGGGCGAGTGATGATGTTGGATCAAGTAATATCCAGCTTGTGCATCGATAGGACTGAAAGGCGAGGCTAAACCAGCTTTGGCTAGACCCGTTGTGGTTAAATCATTATCAAGCAGTGCGCAGCGGGCTAATGCAACTCCTAATCCTGCGGCTGCGGCTGCAATTGCCATATCCGTACGATTAAAATAATGCCCGTGTTTACTGAGCGCATTCTTTCCTGTGTTTGCTTGTGTTGTTTTTGGCGTTTCGAGAGACATTTGCTGTAACCAAAATTGCCATTCAGCGTCTTTATCGGCATGCAGCCAAGGCATCGCATCATGTAAAAGCGTAATTGTCTGCCAGACATTACAGCTGTCACTATTGTTAATTGGGTTATTATTATTCGTCATATCCCAGTCAAACTTAGCCATATATTGCGGGCTCATCACAGGTAACAACTGCTCTGCTAATAACAATTCAGCGTTAATCTTTTTATCACTCGACTGATAGGGGCTTTGGCCATAATCGATTGCTAGATCGAAATTAGTATCTGTATGATCCACCAACGCACCTTCGGCAAAGGTATGGATCTTGATATCGGGGAATTGCAGATAGAAATCTTGTAAGCGGGGGACTAACCATTTATATGCAAAAGAGGGGGTGAGTTTAAGATGCACCTCACCAGCATGGCGGTTAACTTGTTGTAACTGGCTAATGACATCGCCAATATCCGTTAAACTTTGTTCGACGACTTGATGTAATTGATATCCCGCTGAAGTTAAACGAATACCACGAGAATGGCGTTCAAATAGGGTCAATTTAAGGTTTTGTTCCAACTGTTTTATTTGTTGGCTAATAGCACCTGTAGTTATATGTAATTTTTCGGCTGCTTGCGTAAAGCTAGTGCAACTGGCCGTCGCCGTAAATGTCGCTAAACCGGATAATAGATTATCGTTAATTTTTATCATCAATGGCTCCAATCTCGATCTTGCGTTTAGTTTATCTAAAGGCTGATGTTAATACTTATGGATTGTTAAGTAAATGTAACATCCTTATGCTTGCCGTATTATTTATTGGTGATAGTCGGTATAAAATGAAAGTAATGGTATTAGGTTGTGGAGTTATTGGATTAACGTCGGCATGGTATCTGGCACAAGCTGGCCATGAGGTGACTGTCATTGATCGTCAGGCAAGGGGGGCAGAGGAAACAAGTTTTGCCAATGCAGGGCAGATTTCTTACGGTTATTCTTCGCCTTGGGCTGCACCTGGTATTCCGGTGAAAGCCATCAAATGGTTGGCGCAAAAACATGCGCCATTAAAAATAAAACCAGGACTATCACCTGATTTATATTTATGGGCTGCAAAAATGTTAGCTAACTGTAATCAACAGAGCTATGAAATAAATAAAGCGCGGATGTTACGGATTGCTAATTACAGTCGGGACTGTTTGATTGAGTTACGTCAGCAGCAAGATATTCACTATGAAGGTCGGCAAAAGGGTACCTTGCAGGTATTTCGTCATGAATCCCAGTTATCTGGAATAGCGAAAGACATTAAAATATTGGCGGATAGTGGCACGTCATATGAAGCGTTAGATGTTGCGGGCTGTATCGCGGTCGAACCTGGATTAGCTGGCGTTAAAGATAAAATTGTGGGGGGATTACGTTTACCCGATGATGAAACTGGTGACTGTTATCAGTTCTGCCAGCAGCTTACGGCATTAGCACAAGCGGCGGGTGTTAAATTTAAATTTGGGGTAACCGTCAATAAGCTCAATCACAATGACGGCAAAATCAGTTCGGTGGATACCAGCGTTGGGGAATTAACTGCAGATGCTTATGTCGTGGCAATGGGTTGTTATTCATCGGCATTATTATCATCAATTTTGTCACCTTTCGGGTTAGCCCTGCCTATTTATCCGGTAAAAGGTTATTCGTTGACTGTGCCTGTTGTTGATAGTGCGCAAGCGCCAGTATCAACCGTCATGGATGAAACCTATAAAGTGGCGATGACGCGCTTTGACCAACGAATTCGTGTTGCCGGTACCGCAGAGCTAGCGGGTTATAATTTAGATTTGACGGCTTCTCGAAAAGACACCATCGCGATGGTGATAAACGATTTATTTCCCAATGCTGGCGACATGAGCAAAGCTGAGTTCTGGACGGGATTACGGCCAATGACACCCGATGGCACGCCTATTATTGGCAAGACGCCAGTGGCTAATTTATTTACTAATTGTGGCCATGGCACATTGGGCTGGACGATGGCATGTGGTTCGGCTCGCTATCTTGCCGATGTGGTTAGTGGTGTTATTCCTGATATTGATAGCCGTGATTTGGATGTTTACCGTTATGGTCATTAATGTTACTTAAACAAGGCGACATGGTGACTTGCTAAAAATTGAGTGCCCATTTCATAGCCCATTTGATAATCGGCTGCTAATGCTTCGTCACTGCTCCCTAAAATCCGACTCTCCAAAGCTTCGGGTGGGGCAATTTCGATGATTTTGGCATCATCTGGTGGGCTATGTATAAAATCGATTGCGTCACTATATGAATTCTCATGGCCAGTAATAATATCCAGTACTTTCGGGCAGCGTTGCGAACTGCATACCCAAGATTTCAGCTTGTGGGCCCACGGTGAACGGGTATTATGGTGTGCTGGTACGGTGCGGATCACAATGATTTTTTTAGCGCCGCGGTGATACGCTTCTTGAATAGGAATTGGCAGTGATACCCCGCCATCGACATAATGTTCATCGCCAATTGCGACACCTTTTTTATATAAATAAGGTAATGCACTCGATGCTTTTAACATGGTAAGCCAATTATCAGCGGTGGGCTCAAAAAAAGTAGGGCTTAACCCACTGATGTTGGTTGCAGAAAAGAGCAGTTGACGGTTTTTTAGTTGTGCTTGTGCGCAATCCATATTGAGTTGGTGCTCCGCATCATTAACTTTGTCAAAATACCAATCTAGGTTAACCGTATTACGTCCCATCAGTGTTCGCTTCATATTAAAGAATTCAGGATGCTTGGATAGCTGCATGATAGAGCGTTTTGCATGGCCAGATTGTCTGGTCATGTAGCTTGATAAATTTTGCGCGCCTGCAGACGTACCAATCAATAATGCAAACGGGTTAAAATCTTGTGCTAACCAACTGTCTAATACACCAGCTGTGAAAATACCGCGCTGACCACCGCCTTCAACCACCAGTGCCGCATCCTTAATCGGCATACTCGCGTTGCAACTGGCAATATTAGTTAAGGTATTTTGGGTTATGCGGTTCATATTCAACTCCTAAAGAAGGTAAGGGTTAAATTTAACGCATGTATTAAGGTTTATGAAATCGATTGAATTGTACACATTGATAGGAATTGGTTATCAATTGGTTTTTATGTTTTGCTACACCAATCTTAAGCTGCTGGCCATGGTAGTGATACCAAAGGTTTATCAGCTCAAGCAGGGGGCGTTTATCGGCAGAGTTTTCAACCCAGTCTTTTTGATTCTGAGTCGACAACAGCCAGCGTTCGTACTTTTGTGCTTCGCCTTTCGTCGTAAACTTTTTTCTGTAGCGCTTACCGTTTCGACCCTGTGGGCGACAATCGACTTCATAGCCGTTGGTAATGGATTTAATAGACATGAATCAGCCCTTCTTAAGGGTTACTGGTTTTATATACAGTTTAATGATGTATCATAGGGTAAATGTAGTTGAGTTCAATGTTTGTTATTCCATTGAATATACTTTGAAATAGTATTTAGTTGAAAAGACTAATCACCATATCTCAATAGAGATAGTATGTATAAAAATACAGTATTGGTTTTGTCTGTGATAAATGACACTATAAGCAATTTAATCATATGGTTATATGGTTATATGGTTATATGGTTATATTTTTTTATATTCAGATTAATAAAGTATTTCTATTATAAAAGGTGGGTCGAACAGCTTTGGTTAAACTTCATGACGTAGCTCCAAGAGAGCAAAATGGTAGAGATACTTTATCAAGATATAAAGTACAAACCAGGGCTGCTGGGTTAGCAAGTTTAGAAATTCTTAATAATAAAGAGGTAGATCGTGTCTTTTGTGATTGGCATGATGATTTTGTTATTAGAAAAGTAATTAATGGAAAAACATACTACCATTTCATACAAGTCAAAACGAAAGATAAGCGGAATGCACAGTGGTCTCTAATTGAGTTGTTTGGAGTAAATAATAGAAATAAAAAAGAAGAAATAGATGTTGTTGTCAATAAAATCACAGATAGTTTTTCTGGGAAACTTTTAATACATACTGTTAATTTTAAAGATTCATGTGAAAAAGTAGTTTTTTTAACTAATATCCATTTGAAAGATGAAGTATATACTCTATTGGAAGCTTTAGATGAAAGTGATTTTTCAAATAAAACATTAGATAAGTTACTTGAGCATTTTCCCCAGTGTTTCTGTGATGATGAACAGGTTTATTCTACAGATGAAATTAAATCCTTAATTTCGAAATTAGTTATCGAATCTGGTGTAGATTATTTAAATGTAGAAGGGCGAGGTTTTGATTCGTTAGCTAGAGAGACAATACATCAATATAGTGAAATTGACCTGAAAAATGTTGAAGCGAAAGAAATAATAAACAGTCTATTATTGCTAATAGAAAGTAAATCTATGGGCATACTTTCTAATGCTATCAATGAAGAACAATTAGATCGGTTAGCTGGCGTTGGGATTGAAGACTTATTAGGAATATTGAGCTTATCTAAAACTGCCTTCCAAAGTCTTAAAGATGGCGGTGATATAAATGCATTGAAAAATGTTTCAATAATACAGAGGTTATTAGAACGTTCTGAAGTACCGATTGGAGCAATTGAATATGCTGCGAAATGTAAAGCTGAGTGGGACTGTTGGTATCGTGATAATAGGCATATTCTCCCTGATTTTGATTTGATGACATTAAATTCAGCGTTAGTAAAATCAATTAAAAATCACCATATAATTACTTTCGATGAGCTGCAAGAGTCTGTTAATGACGTTGCTCTTAAATTTAAAGGAGTCGATATTTTTATTGGTTTGAGTCGAAATATAATATTAGGCGGTTTATTTTCTGTAATAGTAAGGTCACAGTAAAATGAAAATTTCGAATATAGATGAGTTTTTTGAGTTAGGGAAGAAGCTCAGACTCTCAATTACGTTGGACGAAGACACGACTTTAAAACCTTATCAATTGAATAATGACGCGTTATTTCAACTGCCGTTTATCTCTATGATTATTCTATTAATGTCAAAAGATATCAGAAAACCAAATGTATCAGAACTAGGACAGATAGTTGGAGAATGTATAGAGCGTTCCATAAAGGCATTCAAAGGTTCATCACAGCATCTAGGTTGGTCTGCTCATTTGCGAATTAGAACAGTAACGGCACTTAATTTTTTGGAAGCATCGAGCTTAGTTGAAGTTGATAATCGAAAAGGGAAAGTTAAAGCAACAAGTTTAGGTAAAGATGTTATATCAAAAGCACTAGATCCAAAAGTAGAATCTGATTTATCTTTTAATTTATTGCTTATTCAAAGAAGTTATAAAAACAGATGTAAGGAAAAACAAATGGAGCTTGATGGCTTATGAAACTAGAAAGCTTACGGATATTTGCAAGAGGACCTTCTGGATGGGGTTCTGGTGAACTGAAATTTGCAGATTCTATAACACAGATATATGGTCCTAATGGTTCAGGAAAAACACCGATTGTTCAATCTATAGCATTCTGCTTAGGTAACCCATGTAAGTTTAGGAAAGATATATATGGACACTGCTTAAAAGCTGTTCTGACTGTTTCTATTCAAGGGGATACTTTTAAGTTAGAGCGACCATATATAGAAGAGGACAACTTCGAAATTATCGTTACAGAACCTCTAGGCACAACGCAGCGGTTTTATAGTGAAGGTGATTTTAGTCAATATTTATTTGAGTTATTAGGCTACGATTATCCACAACTCGTTACAGTGAGAGATCAGCCAACTGCCCCATTCATATCTTGTGTGCTACCTCTTTTTTATTTAGATCAGAGTAACGGATACAGTGACTTCTATAAATCATTAGGCAATCATTTTATTAAAGATCAATTTGAAGAAATTGTTCGTTTGAGTGCTAACTTTCCAGTAAAGAATTCATTTGATAAAAAGAGGTCTCGTTTAAATGCAAAAAATGATGTTCAGAGTGCTCATGAAAAAGTGTATCGAATTAAATCCGTTTATGAAAGAGCGCTGAAATCGTCACAAGTAAGTTACTCTTCAATTGAAGAAATAGACGAACAAATTGAAATATATAAAACTCAAATAGAAAACTCTAAATCGAGTAAAAATCTAAAAGTAGATGCAACGGATAATATTGATAAGATAATTTCATTAAAAATGAAAGAAGCAAGAGAAATTAAGAATGAATTATCTCTTTTGGAAAGAAAAAGTTTAAGTATTACTTCAATAAAAACAGAGATCGAAGCAGAAATAAATACGCTCTCATTGAATGAAGAATCTAAAAGAATTTTTTCATCGTTTTCTGAAATTTGTTCTACTCCTGGTTGTGGGTTATTTTTAGGCAGTTCAGAATCTTATGGGAAAAATTTATTATATTTAAGAGATCAAATTAAAGATTTAGAGATTAGTGTTCATCATTCCAGAGTCAGTATAGATATTCTAAATGAAAAATTAACTGATAGATTAAAGGATATTGAAATGTTGAATGCAGATAGAGACAATGTGTTTAAAAATGATAGTTTAACAACACTTGTCGATTCAATGCATGCAATTTTATCTGAAATAGTCGAGCTGGAAGTTCAGAAAAAAGAGCTCGAAAATTTAGTTGACCTTGAAGAGCGATACATCAGTGCTGAAAATAATAGAGAAGATGCATTAAATAAACAAGATGCTCTTTCATCAGCTCCAAGCACTACATCTATAGAGATGACTAGATTTAAGAGTAATTTTAAAACGACTATAGAAAAATGGATCGAATTAATTAAGACAAAAAATATCTCTAAAATTATCAGTTTTGAGCAAGGTTTTAAAGCTATCTTTGGAGATGAAAAACTGTCAGTTTTTACAGGTAGTACTAAGGTTCGAATCGTATTATCTTACCATGCGGCACTCTTTGAGGAGATTATTAAGTTAAACCCTAGAGGAATTAGATTTTTAATATTAGATACACCGAAACAACATGATATTGGTAATGAAGATTTGAATTATTATATTAAAGCTCTTAAAGTGTTAGCAGCAGAGAAAAAAATACAAATCATTTTCTCAACAACTACTTACAAATATGAAATTGGTGAGAATGATAAAAATTGGTTAGCTACTTTCGAGGGGTTTGAGCAACCAATGTTTTTAGGCCAATTGTAATATATAAGGGAAATATTGAGACAAGGTTTCCAATAAGATAATTCAGATGCTTTATGTTAGGTGCTGATTTAGAGGTAAACAGATTTCCATTTGGTTTGACTTACTATATTACATTAAACAAACTTGGAGTTTAATTTGGAAGATAAAGCGCATGCTTATTTAATAAAAGCCCCAGCTTTTTTAAATGATGCTAGAACTCATATTTCTACCTCATTTAATAACAATCGAAATTCTATGTATTCGATAACAGCTTCTATATCAGCAATGGAAGCTTTCTTAAATGAATTAGTACAAATAGGGGATGGTTTGAGAGCTCATGGGCAATTTAACTCAATCGTTAATATGTCTATTTGTATAGCGCTAGCCGAAGAAAAAAGATTATCAATACCTAAAAAATTCATTTGTGCTTATGAAGGGCTAGTCGGTAGTCAGTTTGATAAAGGTAGCTGTAGGCCATATCAAAAATTTCTTTTGGCCATTGATATTCGTAATCAATTAGCACACCCTAAAGCATCAGTACTAGACATTAGCTCGTCGGGTATACATGCACCTAAGAGTGAACAAAAATTAATTGCAAAGCTTAATTCTAATGGTTTTAAAGTTGATAAAAAGCTTACTTATGATTGGGAAAGTGTCGTAAACACGAAGGCTTTTGCTTTATGGGTTTATCAGTCTGTATTAGATTGCATGAATCTAATCTTTGATTCATGGCCTTATAAGAATGCTATTGAACCATATAAAAAATTATATTCTACAGCGTATTATAAGCCTGAACAATGGGAAGTATTGGATTGCTTATAGCTGTTACTATTTTGATAAAACGCTGAAGATCAATAACAACTAATACGGTTAATGAGAGGCGTTAGTTCTATAGGAGTAAATTTTGGCTAAACCTATTTCATTTGGAAAATTTAACTTTCGGACTCGTAAAGCTTGTGAAGACGAAGTGCGAAGTCGCATCAAGCTATATCCTGCTGGAGCTCTACTGTCTCTTGAAGATAAAAAGTTCTTTGAAGCATTGTTTACGTTGCATAGTGAATACGATGAAAAAGTTGGCTGTGGTATCCGTGATATTGAAGTCTGTCTAGATGTTCATAGAAATAAATGCTTATCGATAATCCAAAATAATGATTTTAAAGAAATAATTAGCTGGCGACACTGCATTAAGCCTTATACCAAGAAGATGGTCGTGTCTGGTTCATTTCGAAGGGCAGTAAAAAATAGTGTTATACAGTTTAAAACTAAAGTTGTTTCCAGAGGAGCTTTATGTCCTATTTTAAATACGTCACTAAGCTATGATAACAGTCACGCTTCGTATAGTAATGTTTCCTTCGATGAAGTACTGAGTAACTTTCTTGAACATAATAATTTGTGTTATGAAACTGTAGAACTGCAAGATCCTGATGTTAATGATTCAGATCAGCGTGGAATATTACGAGATTCTGTTCTTACTGATAATTGGCTGAATTACCATGGGTCTAATACTGAGCTGATTTTACTTAGTGCTGAAGCTAACCGGAGAAAATAAAGCTTAGGCTCGGACGTGTTTGTGCCTAAAACAGGATAGAATAGACTAATCAAAGCAACTTAATTAGTCTGTTTACACCTAGCCAAAAAATCAGAATCTAAGCCCAAACCGTACGCTCAGTAAGCGCTAGTTCTAAACCCCAAAATAAACCTCTCTCAACAAAATCGGCATAGTGATGAGATAAAATATCCCTACTATCATCGTAAGCGGTTGGTTAAGCGGTCAAGCCTGATATCATCAGGCTTCTAGGCCTGCATTCC